>NZ_BMZA01000002.1 GCF_014652555.1 Novosphingobium colocasiae | reverse complement strand
CCAGCCGAAACTTTCAACCCGTTGCACTTCGGATGTGAATCCACACCCGGATCAAGTCCGGGGTGACGAAAACACATTTCGTCGTGGTGGGCTTATTGCGATTTTGGGTACCAACACCTGACTATTTTCTGCCCCCGTCCTCACGATCCGCAGCCTTCGGCTCCAGGATCAGCTTCTCGCCTTCCACGCGCCATCCGGCAAGGCGGGAGAGGAAGTTCATGCCGATGACGTTGACCTCGCCCGCCTGTTCGGGGGCAATGGCGACCTCCAGCCCGCGCGCGTCGATACCGCCCAGCTTGATCGAGGCCGCGGTTGCCATGCGCGCGGCGATCGGGCCGTTGGCGGTTTCGAGGACGACGCCGCGATTGTCGTCGTCGGGGACCAGCCCGGCCTTGCGGGCGACGGCGGACGAAACGCCGGTATAGGTTGCTCCGGTATCGATCAGGAAATCGACCTGTTCGCCGTTGATCGTCGCCAGGACCCAGAAGTGGCCGTCCACCCGCATGGGGATGACGGTGCGGTTCCCCTCGACCCCCGCCGGCTTGGCGCTGTCGAGCCAGAGAGCGGCTTCGGAACGGCGGTTGTGGCCGGCAAGCCCGGCGACCGTCAGCAGCAGCGCCGCGACCATGCCGATATAGCCGGTGCCGCGCACGATGCCGCCAAGCCGGGGCGCGGCGCTGTCGATCCGCAGTCCCATCACTGCCAGCAGGATCGCGCCGATAGTCAGCGCCAGCAGCGGCTGGTCGAACAGGAACCGGCCCAGTTCGCCGGCATTCACGCCGGACGATCCGCCAGTTCGCTGTCGAGCAGGTGCGTGACCCGCGCGGCATCGGGGAACCCCTCGTCGATCCAGCGACGCTCCACCGCGCGCAGGACGCGGGCGACTTCGGGACCGGCACCGACGCCGCGCGCGACGATGTCCCCGCCCTTGATCGGCAGGACGGGGATGTCCCAGCCATCGAGGGCTCGCGTATCGGCCCCGGCCAGCAGCAGCCGGTCCAGCGCCCCCTCGCGGCCGAGGCGATAGGCCAGCGCGCGTGGATCGCCTGCATCCGCATCGCGCGCGGCGGCCTGCGACAGGCGCTTCTTCTGGGCGGACGACAGGCGAAAGCGGCTGGCGACCTGTTCGGCGAGCGCGGGATCGGCGGGCAGCAGCGCCGCCAGCCGACGGATCGGGTCAGGCGCGATCCCTTGGCGCTGCTCGGCGGCAACCAGCGCGGCAAGGCCGGTCACATCCGCTTCGGGCAGGACGACCGCCAGAACCCCCAATTCCGCCATGCGCGCCGTCGTGGGCGCGGGATCGGGCAGGGCGAGGAGATTGATCGTCTCCATCCCCACCCGTTCGCGCGACAGACCCTTGAGCGTGGCGGCCAAGTCGGCGCAGGCGGATTCGGCCTCGGCATCGGCCGGGAGCGAGCCGAACCGGGCCTGGAAGCGGAAATAGCGCAGGATGCGCAAGTGATCCTCGCGGATGCGCTGGCGGGCATCGCCGATGAAGCGCACGCGCCGCGCCGCCAGATCGGCGAGGCCGTCGAACCAGTCGAACAGTTCGCCGGTCAGCGGATCGGCATAGAGCGCGTTGATTGTGAAATCGCGCCGCGCTGCATCTTCGCGCCAGTCATCAGTGAAGGCCACCGTGGCGCGGCGGCCGTCGGTGCTGACGTCATGACGCAAGGTGGTGATCTCGACCGGGCCGCCGGGCAGGACGGCGGTGACCGTGCCATGCTCGATCCCGGTAGGGACCGCGCGCAGACCGGCCGCCGCCAGGCGGTCAGTCACGACCTGCGGTGAAAGCCGGGTCGCCATGTCGATGTCCTTGACGGGCAGGTCCAGCAGGCTGTCGCGTACCGCCCCGCCGACATAGCGCACCGCATCAGCGCCCAGCGCATCCACCAGCGCAAGGAGGTCCTCGCGCTGCAGCCAGTCGCTGTCGAGCCGGTCAGCCATGGCAGCCCAGCCGCAGCGACAGATTGCGCAGTACCCCTGCGGTCACACCCCAGATACGATGTTCGCGCCACTGGATCTCGAAGTAATCGACCTTGCGGCCTTCCCATTCAGACGTCTTGAGATGGTGGTTCGCGGGATCGAGCACGAACGCGAGTGGCGCTTCGAACCACTGCGCCACCTCGGTCGGATTCGGGCTGATGGCAAGATCGGGCGGGATCACGCCGATCACCGGGGTGATGTCATAGCCGCTGCCGGTGGCATAGCGGTCGGTCTGGCCGATCACCCGCACCAGCGCGGGGGCGATGCCGAGTTCCTCGTGCGCCTCGCGCAGAGCGGCGTCGATCGGGGTTTCATCGGCATCGATGCGCCCGCCGGGAAGCGCCACTTGTCCCGGATGAGCGCGCATCGTCGACGGGCGGTGGAGCAGCAGCACCCCCGGCTCCTCGCGCTCGGTCAGCGCTACCAGCACCGCAGCGGGCTTGAAATCCTCGGATATGAGCGCGCGGGGATCGCGGTGCAGCGGCACATCGGTGCGTGCATGGCCCTGCGTCAGTCTGGCGGATATGCGGTCGAACAGCGCGCTCATTCGGGGATCAGGGAAAAGGTCGTGCCCTGGCTGGAAACGGTCAACTCGCCATCCTCCAGTGCGATTTCGGCGAGCTGGGCATACGTGCTGCGGTTGAGCCGGGCCCGGGTGCCGTGGCGCACGGCGATATAGAGCGCGGGGGTATCGCGATCGCCCTCAGCATGCAGCGGATGATCGGGGCCGGCGATGAGCAGATCGTCGGTGCTGAGGCGAAACAGCAGCGCGCCGTCCTGCCGCGTGCAATCGACCGCGATGAACGCGGCATCGTCCACCACGATCGACAGCCGCTGGGTGGGGGTGACCAGCCAGTGCTGGCCGGCCTCGTCGCGCATCAGCAGCGAGGAAAACGCCCGCACCATCGCCGGGCGGGTGATCTCGCCGCCTTCATGATACCAGCGCCCGTCTGCGGCGATGCGCATGTGGCTGTCGCCGGTTTCCTGAGGCGACCATTGATCGACGGGCGGCAGCTTGCGGGTTGCGACAAGCGCCGCAACGTCCGCCAGCGACAGCGCGGCAAGCTCGGGAGGCGGTTCGTAGGGCATCGGGTTCGCGATGCCAGATCGCGCAGGCTTCGCCAAGCTCCGGCGACGCCTGGTAGCGTTCAACCTGCCGCGTTCAGCGCAGCCAGGGGCCCAGCACGCCCGCCGCCGGCAGCACCGCGCGATTGGCGCAGCGGACCAGCAGGCGGTGCTGTTCGAACGGGCCGGGCAGAGACCAGCCGCCGGTGCCTTCGTTGGAGAAACCCCAGAACCGCCCGTAGTATTCGGGATCGCCGATCAGCACTTGCGGCAGCGGCGCGCGATCGTCGATGCAGGAGAGGCTGGCCGACATCAGCGCCTGGCCGAAACCCTCGTTCTGCCGCTCCGGCAGCACCGCCACCGGACCAACCATGATCATCGGATGGGCACGCCCTTCCTCGTCGGTCAGCGCGACCGGCCAGCACTGAATCGTGCCGACCAGCAGATCGGCGCTGTCGAGCGCGGCGAATGACAGCGCGGGCAACCAGTCCATCCCTTCGCGCACCTTGTAGGCGGTGCGGCGGTGCCGTTCCGGCTCGAAAGCGCGGTCCAGCAAATTCTCGACCATGGCCGGATCGACGTTATCGAGCGGGATGATGGCGGCTTGGGCGGTCTGGTGTTGTGCGGGCGACATGGCGCGCGCCCGATAGGGGCGGGCGGCGGATTTGTCGATTCAATTCGCCGCCGGGGTCAGCCGCAGCAGCCGGGCATCGGGCCCGTCTTCGAGCAGCCAGATCGCGCCATCGGGTGCTTCAATGATATCGCGCAGGCGATTGGGGAAGGGATAGCGGGCTTCTTCTCGCGCGGTGGTGCCGTGCAGGCTGACGCGGATCATTGCCTGGGTCTTGAGCCCGGCGATCAGCATCTGCCCGCGCCAGGCCAGGAAGCGGGTGCCGGAATAGATCATCATGTCGCCTGGCGCGATGACCGGGTTCCACTCCAGCGCCGGGGCGGCGAGGTCCGGGCGGGTCGGGTGGCGCGGGATGGGGGGGCCGTCATAGTTGTCGCCGCCGGAAACCAGCGGCCAGCCGTAGTTCTTCCCCGGCTCTATCCGGTTCAGTTCATCGCCGCCGGCCGGGCCGTGTTCCAGCCCCCACAACTGCCCCGCCGCATCGAACGCCAGCCCCAGCACGTTGCGGTGGCCGTAGGACCAGATCTGGTTGGCCGGGGCCGGACGGTCCGCGAAAGGATTGCCCGGCGCGGCGGTGCCATCGGGCAGCAGGCGCACGATCTTGCCGAGATTGGTGTCCAGCGCTTGCGCCGGCGTGAACTTCTGCCGTTCGCCCGAAGAGACGAACAGGAACCGGCCATCGGGCGAGAACGCCAGCCGGTGCGAATAGTGCCCCCGCCCCGATACCTTCGGCACTTGCCGCCAGATAACGCTCAGAGTGTCGATCCGGCAGGAAAGCGGCCCGGTGCAGGCCAGCTTGCCGCGCCCGACTGCGGCACCGCGCTTGTCGCCGGCACCGGCTTCGGCCCAGCTCAGGTAGATGACCCGCCCGTCCAGTGTCGGCCCGGCAGTGCCGCCCTGCGGCGCGAAGATCACATCGCCCAGCCCGCCCTGTCCGCCGTAATCGACTCTCGGCGTGCCGGGGACCGGGGCGGTGCGGCCATCGGGCAGGCGCAGGACCAGTTTTCCCGGCTGCTCGGTCACCAGGGCGATGCCGGTGGGGGCATCGATGGCGATGGCCCAGGGGTGGTCGAACCGGCCGATGGCCCGCACCGTGAACGGCCGGTCCCCGGCGTTTTCCCCGCTCGCGGCGGGGCCGCAGCTTGCGGTCAGGACAGCGAGCGGCGATAGCACTGCAAGGAGCTTGTTCAAGGTCATGACCCGTCTAACGCCCGCAACCCGGTTTGAGTTCGCGCACGGCGTCGTCATCGGCGTGGACGAAGCCGGGCGTGGCCCGCTGGCCGGGCCGGTTGTGGCGGGCGCGGTGGTGCTGTGCAAGCCCCGCCCGTCCGGGCTCGACGATTCCAAGAAGCTGAGCGCGCGCCGCCGCGCCGAACTTGAAGCGGTCATCCACCGGCGGTGCCGCTGGGCGGTGGGCGTGGTCGATGTCGATGAGATCGACCGGCTCAACATCTTCGGGGCGACCATGCTGGCGATGACCCGCGCCGTCGCCGCGCTCTGTGCCGAACTGGGCGAGGAGCCGGGCGGTGTGCTGATCGACGGCAACATGACGCCGCACGGCCGCTGCGCGGAATGGCGCTGGCCGGCACGGGCGATCGTCGGCGGCGACGCGCTGGAGCCGAGCATATCGGCCGCCTCGGTCGTCGCCAAGGAACACCGGGACCGGATGATGCGCGAACTGGCGCTGGCCCATCCGCATTACGGCTGGGAGCGCAACGCCGGATACGGCACGGCCGAGCATCTGGCGGCGCTGCGTCGGCATGGCCCCACCGCCCACCACCGCCGCAGTTTCGCGCCCGTGGCGCAGCTCGCTCTGGCGCTTTGATCGTTTTTTGCGGGGGCTGCCAGGCGATCGCACCCCACCATATATTGAGTCCGGCGCGGCCGGGCGGCTCAAGATATAGCGTCGGATTCGTTTTGTTCCGCGCCATCACAGGTCTGAATCGCAAGCATTTCCGGCGAGTCGCGGGTTGACGCGGAGTCCGGGATGACTCATCTTGCGCGCTTTCCACAGGTTTGTCGCGCAAGGGAACGGTCAATGGGGCAGATACTCACCAAGGAACGGATGCGTGCCCGCGCGCCTGCGCCGACGCCCCGCGAACTGCTGCCGCTGGGGCGGATCATCCCCGGCGATTGCATCGAAGCGATGCGCACCATTCCCGATGCCTCGGTCGATATGGTCTTCGCCGATCCGCCTTATAACCTTCAGCTTGGCGGTGATCTGGCACGTCCCGACGGCAGCCATGTCGATGCCGTGACGGACGAGTGGGACAAGTTCGCCAGCTTCGCCACATACGATGCTTTTACCCGCGACTGGCTGGCAGAAGCGCGCCGGGTGCTGAAGCCGGAAGGCTCGATCTGGGTGATCGGATCGTACCACAACATCTTCCGCGTCGGCGCGATCATGCAAGACATGGGGTTCTGGCTGCTCAACGATATCGTGTGGCGCAAGGCCAACCCGATGCCCAACTTCAAGGGCACCCGCTTTACCAACGCGCACGAGACGCTGATCTGGGCCAGCATGGGGGAAAAGGCGAAGTACACCTTCAACTATCGCGCCATGAAAACGCTGAACGACGAATTGCAGATGCGGTCCGACTGGGTGCTGCCGATCTGCGGCGGGCCCGAACGACTGCGCAAGGATGGGCACAAGGTCCACCCGACCCAGAAGCCTGAAGCGCTGCTCTATCGGGTGATGCTGGCGACCACAAACAAGGGCGATGTGGTGCTCGATCCGTTCTTCGGTACCGGCACAACCGGGGCGGTGGCCAAGCGGCTGGGCCGTGACTGGATCGGGTGCGAGCGCGAGAGCGTCTATCGCGAAGCGGCGATGGAGCGCATCGAAATGGCGCTGCCGCTCGATGAAAGCGCGCTTTCGACGATGCAGAGCAAACGGGCCGCGCCCAAGGTAGCGTTCGGGACGCTCGTCGAAACCGGCTGGATCGCGCCGGGCACCGAACTGACCGATCGCAAGGGCCGCCACGCCGCCACCGTGCGCGCCGATGGCTCGCTGGCTGCGGGCACGCTGACCGGATCGATCCACGGCGTCGGTAAGGATCTGCAAGGCGCGCCTTCGTGCAACGGCTGGACGTTCTGGCATCTGGTGCACGAAGGCGAACGCAAGCCGCTCGACGCGATCCGCCAGCTTTACCTGCTGGCCACGGAACCGTGATTTTCAGAAGGGATTATCGGAAGCACGCGGAGACGCGGAGGCGCAGAGATGTCGGGCTGCGCCGCAGGCGAGCATTTCATTTCGAACGAGAGTAACACGCGATCCTGAAGGTCATGCCGGCTGTGCCTGAAGCGCGAAATCTCTGCGCCTCCGCGTCTCCGCGTGATCCCATTTTTTGATCCGTCCAAACACCGGGTGAAAAGGCCATCCGCATGACCCGCAAGCTCTACATCCACCCGATCGCCCTTGCCCTCAGCCCGCAGAGCGAGGAGTGCGAGGCGGTGCGGCTGGGCGGGGCGATGGTGTGGGCCAGCCGGTTCGCGGTGATCATGCGCGAGGGTGGCCGGATCGTGTCGCGAGACCGGGTTAGTGCCGGAGAGATGGCTGCGGCGCTCGCGGCGCTGCCTGCCGATCTTGGGGCCATGGGCGAAAGCCAGTGGGCGAACTTGCGCAAGGTCCACGCCCCGCTGACTTGCGGCGATCGCACGATCCGGCTCGATCAGCCGCAGATCATGGGCATCCTCAACATGACGCCTGACAGTTTTTCCGACGGCGGCCAGTTCCTCGATGACGCGCAAGTGGCGGCCGATCACGCCTCCGCGATGCTGGAGGCCGGGGCGGCGATCCTCGATGTGGGCGGCGAATCGACGCGGCCCGGCGCGGCGGCGGTGTGGGAAGGTGATGAACTCAAGCGCGTGGTGCCGATGATCGAGCGGCTGGCGGCGATGGGCGCGGCGATCAGCGTCGATACCCGCCGCCCGGCGGTGATCGAGGCCGCGCTCGGTGCCGGCGCGCATATCATCAATGACGTCTCGGCCCTGCGTTATGATCCGCGCAGCCTGGAACTTGCCGCCGCGTCGGGCGCGCCGGTGGTGCTGATGCACGCGCCTGGCAAGGGCGATGATCTTCACTCCAACGGCACTTACGGGGATGTCGTGCTGGATGTGTTCGACTGGCTGGCCGATCGCCGCGATGCCGCGCTGGCGGCGGGCGTGGCGGCGCACAACGTGATCCTCGATCCGGGCATCGGGTTCGGCAAGACGGTGGCGGAAAACCTGGCCCTCATCAATGCGCTGCCGCTGTTCCACGCCCTGGGCCAGCCATTGCTGGTCGGCGTGAGCCGCAAGCGGATGATCGGCGCGCTATCGGCCGAAGCGCCCGCGCACCAGCGGCTGGCGGGGTCGATCACGCTGGCGGTGAAGGCGATGGAAGCGGGGGCCCACCTGCTGCGGGTGCATGACGTGCCCGAAACCGTGCAGGCCCTGCGCGTGTGGCGCGGGCTCGTTGACGCAGCACTGACGGACTTTTCGCAACTGCCCTGAAGCGCTGGCCCTCAGGCCGCGTTGTCGATGCCCAGTTCGGTCAGCTTGCGGTACAGCGTGGAGCGGCCGATGCCGAGCCGGCGCGCGACTTCGGTCATGCGGCCCCGGTAGAGGCCGATGGCGAGGCGGATCACGTCGGCCTCGATATCTTCCAGCGGGCGCAAGTTGCCATCGGCGGTATAGAGGACCACCCCGGCGCTTTCCTGCACCGGGTTCCCCGCAACATTCGACGGGCCGCTGCCCAGGATGTTGAGCAATTGCGGGAAATCTTCCGAAGTCAGCGCGTCGCCATCACAGAACACGGCGGCGCGGAACAGCACAGCCTGAAGCTGGCGCACGTTGCCCGGCCAGTCATAGGCCGCCAGCAGCGACAGCGCGCCGTCGGTGATGCCCAGTTCGCGCAGGCCCGGCTGTTCGCCGATACGGGCAAGGAAGAAGCGGGTGAGGGCGGGGATGTCGCCCGTCCGTTCGCGCAAGGGCGGCAGGGCAATGCGGGTCGCGCTGAGCAACTCGTAAAGCTCGGGCAGGAAATCGCCGTTCTCGACGAGCTGGGCGAGCGGGATGTTGCTGGCCGAGAGGATGCGTACATCGACGCGGAAGCTGTGCCGTGCGCCGATCGGGCGCACATCGGCGCGGCGCATCGATTCGAGCAGGCGTTCCTGCACCGGCAGCGGCATCCGGTCGATCTCGTCCAGCGCCAGAGTTGCCCCATCGCAGTGCTGCAGGGCCCCGATCTGCCGGTCGAATGCGCCGGGGAACGCGCCTTTTTCATGCCCGAACAGCACCGATTCGATCGAGTTGGCCGACAGCCCGCCGATATTGACAATCCGCAGCGGCAGCTTGCTGCGCGGGCTGGAGGCGTGGACGGCCCGGATCAGCATTTCCTTGCCGGTTCCGGTCTCGCCCTCGATCAGCACCGCGCCATGTCCGCGCGCCACCTTGGCGGCCACGGCCAGAGCCTTGCGGAAATTCGTGGCGGCCCCGATCATCGATTCGAAATCGGGGTTGAGCAGCATCTTCTCGGTCAGCGGGGCCAGCTCGTCGCGCGGGGTCTCGCGCGTGGTGGCGGCGCGCAGCGCGTGCATCAGCCGATCCGGTGCGATGGGTTTGACGAGATAATCGGTCGCACCGGCACGCATCGCCTCGACCGCCAGCAGCGGCGACGTGCTGGCGGTCAGCATCAGGATCGGCAACGCAGGTCGCCGTGATTTCAGCTCGGCGATCAGCGAGCAGGCGTCGTCTCCCGGAACCCACTGGTCCAGCACGATGGCGGAAAGCTGCATGCCCTGGCGGGTGCCCAGCGTGGCGATTGCCGTTTCGGCATCGCGCACGATCAGCGTGCGCCAGCCTTCGCGCGCGGCAAGCGCAGAGATGAGGCGGCTCTGGGCCGGCTCATCGTCGATGAGCATCAGCAGGCGGGTATCGCTTTCCGTCATATGCGTGCGGTTGTCCCAGGCTCCTCGGATCGAAATCCCGTTTTAGGACAAGACCGGTAAAGACCGACTTAAGGCTGATCCGGAAAACAGCACGCCGCATGGGGACGGCAATTTGAACAAGGCCGTCTGACAAAAACGGGTGCAAATTGCGTAGAGCCGTAATTGAGCTTACCGGTTTCGTGCCATCAGCGCTTGAGCCGTGGCTACCATGAGGCTAGAGGCCGTGAGCCGGTTTCAACATGAGGGGAATTTGACGACATGGCAGCAGGAAACGACATGAAGGCGCATGCCGCAACTTATGCGTCGTTCATTAAGGCCGCTACCTGGGGCACCGGGTTCGTGATCCTGGTGACGGCGTTCGTCGTCGTTCTGATCTCCGGCTAATCAAAAAGATGGCCGAACGGCAAAAGATCGCGGTTCTCAAGGAACGCGCGACGGGAGAGACGCGGGTTTCGGCATCGCCGGAAACCGTCAAGAAGCTGACCGCCCTGGGGGCAACCGTCGCTGTCGAAACGGGCGCTGGCCTTAACGCGTCGGTTTCGGATGCGGACTATGCCGCCGCCGGGGCCGAGGTCGGCCCGCTGGATAGCGTGCTGGCCGGTGCCGATATCGTGTTCGGCGTGCAGGGCCCCGATCCGGCGCTGTTGGGCGGGGTGAAGCCGGGGGCGTGGATCGTCGCCGGGCTTGATCCGTTCGGCCAGCGGGCGCGGATCGATGCGTATGCCGCCGCCGGGCTGGAAGCGCTGGCGATGGAATTCATGCCGCGCATCACCCGCGCGCAGTCGATGGACATCCTCTCCAGCCAGTCGAACCTGGCGGGCTACAAGGCCGTCATCGAAGCGGCGGGCCACTATGGCCGCGCTTTCCCGATGATGATGACCGCCGCCGGCACCGTCAGCGCTGCCAAGGCCTTCATCATGGGCGTCGGCGTTGCCGGTTTGCAGGCCATTGCCACCGCGCGCCGCCTCGGTGCGCAGGTTTCGGCCACTGACGTGCGTTCCGCCACCAAGGAACAGATCCAGTCGCTCGGCGCCAAGCCGATCTTCGTGGAGAACGTGGCCGGCATCGAAGGCGAAGGTTCGGGGGGCTATGCCACCGAAATGAGCGAGGAATACCAGAAGGCCCAGGCCGAACTGGTGTCCAGCCACATCGCCAAGCAGGACATCGTCATCACCACCGCGCTCATCCCAGGCCGCGCCGCGCCGCGCCTCATCACGGACGCGCAGATCGCGACGATGAAGCCGGGCAGCGTGATCTTCGATCTGGCCGCGCCGCAGGGCGGCAATGTCGAAGGCTGCGTGGCGGACCAGATCGTGGTGCGCCACGGGGTCAAGATCGTCGGCTATTCGAACACGCCCGCGCTGCTGCCGGCAGACGCCTCGGCGCTGTTCAGCCGCAACCTGTTCAACTTCCTTTCGGCCTTCTGGGACAAGGAAGCGGGCAAGCCGGTGCTCGACGAGGAAATCGGTGACGCCATCCGCCTGACCAAGGGCGGGCAAATGGTGAACGCGAGGCTCGCACAGTGAGGAGTGTTCGTCGGGCAGCCGCATCACTAGTATTCGTGATGCCTATAACTGCCTACGCTTTGCCGGCCGACGATTTGCGGGGAATCTGGAGTGCAACCTCTGAAGCGCCCACATCGGAAGTCTCCGCTGATGAAGGCTTTGTAGACTTTGGCTGGCTCAGGCCACCGGCTTCCGTTCAATTGGATGAAGATATAGTCCAAAAAGAAACTGGCCAAGTAATAGCTCCAAAGGGTATGCACTTTGCGCTAGTTCAGAACAGCGGATTTAACCCAACATTTTGCGCAGTGTCTTGGCCAAATTTTGATTATCGCGATAAAAATCTGAAGAACATCGGAGTTTTTAACATTGGTTTTGTTAATTGTTTCGAAGATCACGGCGATAGTAAAATTCGCAATCTGACGAGACATGCTTCGAAAAATGTTCTTCTTTTGAACAAATCAAAGATTTTGGGGCAGTCTATAAAGTTATACGACGATGTCAATGAGGCAAAATTCTCGGTTGAGAGCTCTAAAGACTATTTCAAAGACATTAAATTCGGCGTGTATCGTGTAAAATCCGACCCGAAGAAGGCTAGAGTTTGTTTTCGTCTCGCTGCCCAAGTGAGTGGGGCAAGATCTGCTGATTTTTTTAACAAAGCTTCATGTGTGCCGGCCGGATTGAGATTTAACCTCCTTGGTGGAGAGTATCGAGTGGTTGAATCTGGTGGCAAGTACGCGGTAGTCGTCGAAAAAGGTTTTGATTTGTCGGATGCTCGCCTCGATGTTGTTTGGTCGACTCTTAACAGCATGACCTATAGGATTTATTGAGGGGGCGCCCAGGAACATGGACTTCATCAGCATTCTTTCGATCTTCGTGATGGCCTGTTTCGTCGGCTATTACGTTGTCTGGTCGGTGACGCCGGCCTTGCATACGCCGCTCATGGCGGTGACTAACGCTATTTCCTCGGTCATCGTGGTCGGCGCGCTTGTTGCCGCAGCGGCGGCCGGTTCGCCCGCCGCCAAGTGGCTGGGTCTCGTCGCCGTGGCGCTGGCGAGCGTGAACATCTTCGGCGGTTTCGCGGTCACCGAACGCATGCTCGCGATGTACAAGAAGAAGGACAAGGGTCCGGCTAAGGGAGGTAAGCACTGATGGCACACCTCGCCGTGACCCCCTGGGTTCCGTTCGCCTACCTTGTCGCGGGCGTCTGCTTCATCCTCGCGCTGCGCGGGCTTTCCAGCCCCGCCACCAGCCGCGCGGGCAACCGTTACGGCATGTTCGGCATGACGATCGCGGTGGTGACGACGCTTGTCACGCACGAGATCGCCAGCCTGCCCGAAATCATCGGTGCCATCGCGGTCGGCGGCGTGATCGGTTTCATCACCGCACGCAAGATCAAGATGACCGACATGCCGCAGCTTGTCGCGGCGTTCCACAGCCTCGTCGGTCTCGCCGCCGTGCTGGTCGGCCTGGCTGCCTATCTCAATCCGATCGCGTTCGGCATCGCCGGCGCGGACGGGGTTATCGAGCCGCAGAGCCGCGTGGAAATGGGCCTGGGCATCGCCATCGGTGCGATCACCTTCTCCGGCTCTATCATCGCCTTCCTCAAGCTGGCCGGCAAGATGAGCGGATCGCCGATCCTGCTTCCGGGCCGCCACGTCATCAACCTGGGCACGCTGATCGCGATCCTGGGCCTCGTCGGCTATTTCACGCAGGACCAGAGCCAGTGGGTGATCGTCACCATCACCGTGCTGAGCTTCCTGATCGGCTTCCTGCTGATCGTGCCCATCGGCGGCGCGGACATGCCGGTGGTCGTCTCGATGCTCAACTCGTATTCGGGCTGGGCGGCTGCGGCGATGGGCTTCACCCTGCACAACACGGCGATGATTATCACCGGCGCGCTGGTGGGTTCTTCGGGTGCGATCCTGTCGTACATCATGTGCAAGGCCATGAACCGCGGGTTCCTTTCGGTCATTGCCGGCGGCTTCGGGGCCGATGCGGGTGCCGGCGGCGGTGCCGGCGGTGCGCCCAAGGAACAGCGCCCGTGGAAGCGCGGCTCTGCCGAGGACGCGGCCTTCATCATGAAGGAAGCCGAAAACGTCATCATCATCCCGGGTTACGGCATGGCGGTGGCGCAGGCCCAGCACGTGCTGCGCGAGATGGGCGACCAGCTCAAGAAGCACGGCGTCAACGTGAAGTACGCTATCCACCCGGTCGCGGGCCGCATGCCAGGGCACATGAACGTGCTGCTGGCCGAAGCCAACGTGCCGTATGATGAAGTCTTCGAACTGGAAGACATCAACGGCGAGTTCGCGCAAGCCGACGTGGCGTTCATCATCGGTGCCAACGACGTCGTCAACCCCGCCGCGCGGACCGACAAGTCCAGCCCGATCTACGGCATGCCGGTGTTCGACGTGGACAAGGCCAAGACCGTGTTCTTCATCAAGCGTTCGATGGGCGGCGTGGGCTATGCAGGCGTCGACAACGACGTGTTCTACATGGACCAGACCATGATGCTCCTCGCCGACGCCAAGAAGATGGTCGAGGAAATCAACAAGGCGCTTGCCGACTGATTTCCCTGCGCCCCTCTCCGGTTTGGGGAGGGGCGTTTTTCCCACCCACCCTTCCGTTCGTGTCGAGCGAAGTCGAGACACCTGGAGCGGGGCTCGGGTGTCTCGACTTCGCTCGACACGAACGGGACTGGAGTGGCCCCGAACCATGCCCTCGGCCTTTCCCCTTCTAGGCAGCCAGAAAGCGCATATGGGACTGTTGAAACGCACAATCCTGGTGCTTGTCATGCTCGCCGTGCTGTGGTTCGGCGCACATATATACGCCGCGTGGCGCATCCGCACCGCGCTGATCGAAGGCGGGATGAACGAGAAGGCGGCTGCCTGCATGTCACGGCGTCTGTCGAAGCGGCTGACGCTGTGGCAGATGCACAAGCTGGAGGCGTTCCAGGAGGAAAAACCAACGATCGGCGGGCTGGTGCGCGCGGCGCGGCGGATCGACGATGCCAAGGTGGTGCTGGTCACCACCTCTTCGGCAGCTCTGTGTACAACCGGGCTTGCCCGATGATCGGCCGGGCCTGACGGGGTGGACGCCCGGCCCGGCAACGGGCTAGGCAGGGCGGACCAAAGCCCACGAAGGATACCCCCTCTTGCGAAAGATCGGCCTTATCGGCGGGTTGAGCTGGTACTCGACCCGCACCTATTACGAACATATCAATCGCGGCGTTCAGGCGCGCGCCGGCAAGCAGGCGAGCGCGCCGATGGTGATCGAAAACCTCGATGCCAGCGCGCTGATGCGTCTGTCCGGTGCCGACGACTGGGCCCGCGCCGCCGGCGTCCTGTCGGACAGTGCCCGCCGGCTTGAACAGGCCGGGACGACAGCGCTGCTGATCGGGGCCAATTCGATGCACAAGGTCTATGACGCGGTGGCCGGGGCGGTATCCGTGCCGGTGCTGCACATCGCCGAATGCGTGGCCGAGCGCATGGTGGCCGATCGGGTGAAGAAGGCAGCCCTGCTGGGATCGCGCAACGTGATGCTCGAAAGCTTCTATCGCCAGAAACTGATCGCCCGCGATATCGAGCTGCTGGCCGCGAAGATGGAGCGGGTAGAGACGCTCGATCGCATCATTTACGAGGAACTGATGCTCGGCAAGGCCAGCCGCCAGTCGGAGCGCGAGCTGAAGACGATCCTCACCAACCTGGGCCAGGAAGGGGCCGAGGCGGTGGTGCTGGGCTGTACCGAGCTGGAAATGATCGTCGACGTCGATGCCAATGTCCTGCCGATCTACGATTGCACCCGCATCCATGCCGATGCCGCAGTCGACTGGATCATGGGCTAGCCCGCCCTTGGACCGGGCACCTTACGCTTCCGATCCGGCCCGTTCGCGCGGTCGCGAATTTGCGCTGGAGAACGCACTCGCACGCGGGCCGCGCAGTGCCTATCAGCGCGATCGCGATCGCATCATCCACTCGATCGCGTTCCGGCGGCTGCGCTACAAGACGCAGGTGTTCATCGCGCCCGATGGCGATCACTATCGGGTCCGGCTGACACACAGCCTGGAAGTGGCGCAGATCGCCCGGACCATCGCCCGCACGCTGGGACTGGACGAGGACCTGACCGAAGCGCTGGCGCTGGCGCACGATATCGGCCACGCCCCGTTCGGCCATGCCGGCGAAGAGGCGCTTGACGCGGCGCTGCACAAGGCGGGCGGTTTCGATCACAACGCCAACACGCTGCGCACGCTGATGCGGATCGAAAGCCCTTATTGCGAGCATGACGGGCTGAACCTGACGTGGGAGACGCTCGAAGGGCTGGCCAAGCACAACGGGCCGGTGACCGCGCCCAACTGGGCTCTCGCGGAACTGGACGCTGCCTATGCACTGGATCTGGGGACGCACGCCTCGCTGGAGGCGCAGGTTGCCTCGCTGTCCGATGATATCGCCTATGACAATCACGACATCGACGATGGCCTGCGCGGTGGGTTCCTCGATCTCGATGAAGTGCTGGCCCATCCGTTCGTGGCCGAGCATTGGGCCGAGGTGGAGCGCCGGTTTCCCGGCGTGCCGCGCAACCGGCAGCTTGCCGAACTGATCCGCAGCCAGATCGGCTTCATGGTCAACGACCTGTTGGCCGAAACCCGCGAGCGGCTGAAGGGCGTGGGCAGCATCGATGAAGTGCGCGGTGCAGGCCGGCCGCTGGTCGCGTTCAGCGCGGAACTGGGCGAGAGCGAGCGGGCGTTCAAGCGGTTCATGTACGAGAAGCTCTATTACCATCCCGACCAGATCGCCACCGCCCGCCGTGCGCGCGAGGTGCTGGCGGAGCTCTATTCCGCCTATTCGCAGCAGCCGTTCCTGATGGATGAGGAATGGATCGACACCCTGCCGCGCCAGGAACCGGCGCGCAGCCGCCATATTGCCGATTATATCGCCGGGATGACCGATCGCTTCGCCATCACCGCGCATGCCCGCATTTACGGCCGCACGCCCGAGGGGTTGCGCAATGTCTGAAGCGCCGGTGCGCGTCTGCCTGGCAGGCGCGACCGGGCTGGTGGGCAGCGCGATCCTGCGGGAGGCGGTAGGGCGCGAAGATGTGCGGATCATCGCTATTGCCCGACGCGAGGTGGCGCTGCCGCCCGGCGCGCGGATGGAACTGCTGGTCGGGCCGCCGCAGGACTGGCCGGCGCTGATCGCCGCCGCCCGCGCCGATGTGCTGGTCAGCGCGCTGGGCACCACGATCCGGTCGGCGGGAAGCCAGCCGGCGTTCCGCGCGGTCGATCACGATCTGGTGCTGGCGACCGCGCAGGCGGCGCGCGACTGCGGGATTACGCGCATGATCGCGGTGTCCTCGACCGGTGCCGATCCTGCCGCCCGCGCGTTCTATCTGCGCACCAAAGGCGAGGCGGAGGAAGCGCTTGGCAAGCTGGGGTTTCACCGGCTCGATCTTGTCCGGCCGGGGTTGCTGCTGGGTTCACGGGCAGAGGCGCGGCCGCTGGAACGGATCGCCCGGATCATCCAGCCCGCGCTCGATCCGCTGCTGTTGCACGGGCGCTGGCAGGGCTACCGATCGATTCGCGCGGCCACGGTGGCGAGGGCGATGCTCACGCTGTGCCGTGAAACGGCGCGCGGTCGGCGCGTTCACGAATATGGCGCGATCCGCGCCCTGGCGCAGCGCAGCGGGGATTAATCGCGCTGGCGAGGACGGGGGCGTTGACTCCGGCAGCGCGCTCCAGCATGGGCGGCGGATCGCTGACAGCGCGGGAGAGTCCGTGTCGCTCGCTTCGGAAACGGGGCTGATGGCATGGCGCCGAAGGAGCAACCGCCCCGGAATCTCTCAGGCAAAAGGACCGCGCCCTTGCCGCAAGGCAAGTCTGCCGTAACGGCAGGCGTCGATAGCGATACTCTGGAAAGCGTCCGCGCCGCACGTCGGCCGGGCCGCCGACGGTGTAACCCCGTTCTCCACAAGGGACGCGGGGGAAGCTCTCAGGTTTCCGTGACAGAGGGGGTGCCGAGCGGCCATAGTGCCATGGGTGCCCAGATGCGCGGGATGATAGCTGTTGACCATTTCGAACGATAACGACGACGAAACGCCGATCGAGACGCTGACCCTGCCGCTGGATGCCTGGCATCGCGCGAAGGGCGGCCGGATGGTCGAATTCGCCGGGTACTGGATGCCCGTTCAGTATGAGGGCATCATGGCCGAACACCTGTGGACGCGCGAGAGCGCCGGGCTGTTCGATGTCAGCCACATGGGCCAGCTTTACGTCTCGTCCGATGGCGAGGCCGAGTTCGATGTCGATGCGGCGCTCGAAGCGGTGCTGCCGATCGACCTATCCACGCTCAAGACCGGATCGGTGCGCTATTCGCTGCTGCTGGATGACGATGGCGGCGTGCTCGATGACCTGATGGTCACCCGCTGGGGCACCGGGTTCTATCTGGTGGTCAACGGCGCGACCAAGTGGGATGACATCGGCACCTTGCGCGAGGCGCTGCCTGACGAGGTCCTGCTCAACCATCTCGATGAAACCGCGCTGCTGGCGCTGCAGGGGCCCAAGGCGGCCGAGGCGCTGGAGCGGCATGCGCCCGGCGTGTCGGCGCTGACCTTCATGAAGGGGGCCGCGTTCAAGCTGGGCGGGATCGATGCCTGGATCAGCCGCTCGGGTTATACCGGCGAGGACGGGTTCGAGATTTCGATCCCCGGCGAGGCGGCGGCGCAGATCGCCGATCTGCTGTGCGGCGAGCCGGAAGTGAAGCCGGTGGGCCTCGGCGCGCGCGATTCGCTGCGTCTCGAAGCCGGCCTGCCGCTCTACGGCCATGACATGACCCCGGACCACGGTGCGGTCGAAGCCGGGCTGGCGTTCGGCATCAACAAGCGCCGCCGCACCGAAGGCGGTTTTCCCGGCGCGGCGCGGGTCCAGCGCGATCTGGCCGAAGGCCCCGCGCGCAAGCGTATCGGCCTGGTGCTGGACGGGCGCATGGCAGCGCGCGAAGGGGCTGAGGTTTACGCCGGGGATCAACAGGTTGGCATTGTCACCTCGGGCGGTTTCTCGCCCAGTCTGCAGCAGCCGATCGCCATGGCCTATGTCGATGCCGGGCACGCCGGCGATGGCACCGCGCTGGAAATCGGCATGCGCGGCAAGCGCCTGCCCGCCAAAGTCACGCCGATGCCGTTCGTACCCCACCGTTATCACCGCTGAGGAGCAGCAACATGACGCGCTATTTCACGCAGGACCACGAATGGATCGAGATCGAGGGCGATCTCGGCACGGTCGGCATCACCGACTATGCGCAAGGACAACTGGGCGACATCACCTTCGTCGATCCGGCCGAAGTGGGGGCCAGCGTCGCCAAGGGTGATGCGGTCTCCGTGGTGGATTCGGTCAAGGCCGCCAGCGACGTCTACACTCCGGTGTCCGGCACCATCGCCGAAGTGAACGCCGCGCTCGTCGATGAACCCGAACTGGTCAACACCGACGCCGAAGTGGGCGGGTGGCTGTTTCGCATCACGCTGTCCGACACGTCGGAACTCGCGGCGCTGATGGATGATGCGGCTTATAAGGCCTACGTCGAAACCCTCTAATCCTGAACGATATATCCGGGAGTATCCGGTCTTGCGCTATCTGCCGCTGACGCCTCAAGAACGCGCCGACATGCTCGGCGTCATTGGTGCCGCCAGCGTTGACGACCTGTTCGTCGACGTTCCCGAAGCCGCGCGTCTTGCCGGCCCTGTTGCCGGATTGCCTTCGCATGCCAGCGAGATGGCGGTGGAGCGGCATATGAGCGCGCTGGCAGCCCGCAACCTCAGCGCCGGGACCGCGCCGTTCTTCATCGGTGCGGGGGCCTATCGCCACCATGTGCCGGCCACCGTCGATCACCTGATCCAGCGTGGCGAGTTCCTGACCGCCTACACCCCCTATCAGCCGGAGATCGCGCAAGGCACCTTGCAGGTGCTGTTCGAGTTCCAGACCCAGGTCGCGCGGCTGTTCGGCACTGACGTTGCGAATGCCTCGATGTACGACGGGTCTACCGCGTGCTGGGAAGCGATCCTGATGGCCGGGCGCGTTACCCGGCGCAGCCGCGCGGTGCTGTCCGGCGGGCTGCACCCGCATTATGCCGAAGTCGTCCGCACTCTGGCGCGCTTCACCGGCGATGCGATCACCAGCCTCGATGCGCAACTTACGGCCGCACCGGATGATGCCGCTGTGATCGCCGCGATCGACGCGGAAACTGCCTGCGTGGTGGTGCAGTACCCCGACGTGCTGGGCCGCATTCCCGATCTTGCCCGGATCTCCGCCGCGGCGCAGGCCGCCGGGGCTCTGTTGATCTGCGTGGTGACCGAACCGGTGGCGCTGGGCATGATCGAGGCACCGGGGCATCTGGGTGCCGATATCGTGGTGGGTGAGGGCCAGTCGCTTGGCGTCGGCCTGCAATTCGGCGGGCCGTACCTCGGGCTGCTGGGCTGCCGCGAGAAGTTTGTGCGGCAGATGCCGGGCCGGCTGTGCGGGCAGACCGTGGACGCCGATGGCAAGCGCGGCTTCGTGTTGACGCTGTCTACCCGGGAACAGCACATCCGCCGCGAAAAGGCGACGAGCAATATCTGCACAAATTCGGGGCTTTGTGCTCTGGCTTTCAGTATTCACTTGACCCTTCTGGGCGGAGAAGGGATGGCGCAGCTCGCGGCCGTCAATCACGCCCGGGCGCAGGCGATGGTCGATCGGCTAACCGCGATACCCGGCGTGACCCTGTTGAACGATGCCTATTTCAACGAGGCCACGCTGCTGCTGCCCGCCGATGCGCGCGAGGTCGTGCGCAAGCTGGCTGAGCGTGGCGTGTTGGGCGGGGTTTCGCTCGGGCGGTTGTTCCCCGGCCATCCGGAGTTGGCCAGCGGCCTGCTGGTCACCGCGACCGAGACCGTCACGGACGAGGATATCGAGGTGTTCGCCCGCGAACTTGCGCAAGTGCTGGAAGGAGTGGCGGCATGAGCGGCCTGAACGCAGCGGGCTGGCGCCCGGCGATGAACGATGGCGGCGAGGCCGCGGCCGGACCGGCCACTGCCAGTGGCGACCGGGGGCTGATGCTCGAAGAGCCGCTGATCTTCGAACTGGGCACTCCGGCCAAGTGCGGCGTCGATCTGGACGCGGCCGATCGCGCCCCGGTGCAGGGCCTTTCGCGGTTCCTGCGCAAGGAGGCACCGGCACTGGCCGGACTGACCGAGCCGGAAACGGTGCGCCACTACACCCGGCTGTCGCGGCAGAACTATGCGATCGATCTGGGTCCGTTCCCGCTTGGCTCGTGCACGATGAAGCACAACCCGCGCCTGAACGAGAAGATGGCCCGGCTTCCGGGCTTTGCCGATGTCCATCCGCTCCAGCCGCAATCGACCGTGACCGGTGCGCTTGAGGTGATCGAGCAACTGGCCGACTGGCTGATCCGCCTGACCGGCATGGCATCGGTGGCGATGAGCCCCAAGGCCGGCGCACACGGCGAACTGTGCGGCCTGCTGTGCATCCGCGCCGCGCTCGATGCGCGGGGCGAGGCGCGCGACGTGGTACTGGTGCCGGAAAGCGCACACGGTACAAACCCTGCCACCGCCGCCTTTGCCGGCTTCAAGGTGCGTTCGATCCCCGCCACGGCGACGGGGCGGGTCGATCTTGATGCCCTCAAGGCCGCGCTGACGCCGGATGTGGCGGGGGTCATGATTACCAACCCCAACACCTGCGGCCTGTTCGAGCCGGACATGAAGGCGATCGCCGACGCGGTCCATGCCGCCGGGGGGTATGTCTATTGCGACGGGGCGAACTTCAACGCCATTGTCGGCAAGGTTCGCCCCGGCGATCTGGGCGTCGATGCGATGCACATCAACCTGCACAAGACGTTTTCCACCCCGCACGGCGGCGGTGGTCCCGGTGCGGGGCCGGTGGTGCTGTCGGAGGCGCTGGCACCGTTTGCGCCGCTGCCGTTTGTCACCCGCGATGTGGATGGCACGGTGCATCTGGTCGAAGAGGAAAATCGGGGTGATGGGCACGACCAGGCGTTCGGCCGGATGGTCGCCTTCCACGGCCAGATGGGAATGTTCACCCGCGCGTTGACCTATATCCTCAGCCACGGGGCCGATGGCCTTCGCCAGGTGGCCGAGGATGCGGTGCTGAACGCGAACTATGTCCTGCGCGCCTGCGAGGATGTCCTGACCGCGCCGTTCGCCGCCAGCGGCCCGTGCATGCACGAGGCGCTGTTCAGCGACGCCGGGATGGCCGAGGGATTCTCGACCCTCGATGTCGCCAAGGGCCTGATCGACGAGGGGTTCCACCCGATGACGGTCTATTTCCCGCTGGTCGTGCGCGGCGCGATGCTGATCGAGCCGACCGAGACCGAGAGCAAGGCCGGGCTCGATCGCTTCATCGCCTCGCTGCGCAGCCTCGCCCAGCGGGCGCAGGCCGGCGACGACACCCTGCACAGCGCGCCTCACTTCGCGCCGCGCCGCCGGCTTGACGAAACGCTGGCCGCGCGTAAGCCCGTGCTGGTGTGGAAGGGCGACGCACCGGCGTCGTGACCGGCCGCTTCGGCGGCCAGCGGGGGAAGAGCGAAATGATGGAGCGGCTGACAAGGCTGTTCGCCTTGTGGACGGTGCTGGGCGTGACCTGGGCTTGGTTCGTGCCCGAACATTTCGCCTGGGTGACCGACGGGACGATCCGGCCGCTCGGTCAGCCGCTGATCAGCGTGATGCTGGGCGTGGTCATGCTGGGGATGGGCCTGCACATCAGCGTTGACGATTTCCGTCGCGTCATCGCCATGCCGCGTCAGGTTTTCGCCGGGACGGTGCTGCACTTCACGATCATGCCGATCGCCGGGTTCGGCTCTGCCATCCTGTACGGGCTGGAGCCGGGCCTGGCCGTGGGCCTCATCCTCGTCGCCTGCTGCCCGGCGGGGACGGCATCCAACGTCATCAACTATCTGGCCCGAACCAACGTGGCCCTTTCGGTCGCTATGACCATGCTCTCCACGCTGGTGGCGGTGGTCCTGACGCCGCTGCTGACGGGGTGGCTGGCCGGCGTCTATATCGAGATCGATCGCTGGTCCCTGTTTCGCGAACTGATCGCGGTGGTGCTGGTGCCGGTGATCGCCGGGACCCTGCTCAATCGGTATGCGGCGCGGCTCAGCCGGGCGCTGGATCAGGTTGCGCCGCTGGTTTCGGTGATTTTCGTGGTAATCATCGTGGCGGGCATCATCGCCAAGTCAAAGCCGATGATCGAAAGCCATGCCGGTATGCTGCTGCTGGCGGTGTTCACGCTGCACTTTACCGGGTTCCTGTTCGGTTATCTCAGCGGCAAGGCGCTGCGGCTCAGCGAAATCACCGCGAGAACGATCAGCGTGGAGGTCGGCATGCAGAACAGCGGACTGGGGGCGAGCCTAGCTTCGAGCAAGAACTTCGCCGGGCAGTTCATGGACCCTGCCCAAGCCGCTCTTGCCCCGGTGCCGGCCGCCATCTCGGCGGTCATGCACGTTTTGATCGGCAGCCTGCTTGCAGCGCTGTGGCGCAGGGTTCCGGCCCGGACCGACACGCCTCAGGATTGAGCGCGACCGGTCCGGGCGGATCGGTTCACATTTCCTTGTCGACCGCGTTCGCAGCGGATTCGACGTCCTTGCCGGCACCGCGGACGGTGTTGCAGGCCGATGCGCCGAGCACGATGCTGGAGGCGACGAGCGCGAGGATGATTTTCTTGGCCATGATCTGGGCTCCTTGGTGAAACAGTCCCCGGATCGTCGATCCGGTTCGGCTCATCCAACACCTGATGCGCCCCGTTGTTCCGCAGTCGGCGAGAGCCGCCGTCGGTTCAGGCTCGTGGCGTCCTCGCCTCGGCACTTTCTTCCATGGCGGCCTCGTCCAGGGCGCTGGTGGGCGAGATGGTGCGGGCAAGGCGGTGTTCGCGCCACACCACGACGAGCCCGGCCCCGATGATGAGCGGCGCGCCGAGCCAGGTCGTCACCTCGGGCAGGTCTTTGAACACCAGCCAGCCATAAAGCGTGGCCCAGATCAGCGCGGTGTAATCCATCACCACCACCGTCGCTACCTGGCCATAGCGCAGCGCCGTGGTGATCAGCATCTGCGCCAGCGTGCCGGTCAGCCCGACCGCCGCAAGCAGTGCCCATTCCACCGGCCCGTGCGGCCGGCCGAAGAAGGGCAGCAGCACGGCCGTGAACAGCCCACCGAACAGCGCGAAGTAAAAGACGCAGGCGATCGGCGCTTCGGTGCGCGCGAGATCCCGGATCTGGAAGCTGACGATCGAGATGACGAGCCCCGCGCCGGTCCCGGCAATCAGGCCGAGCGCGGGTACCGGTGGCCCGTTACCCGGCTGCGCCATTACCAGCACGCCCATAAACCCCAGCACGACTGCCGCCCAGCGCCAGACCCCCACCGTATCGCGCAGCACCAGCGCGGTGATGAGCACCGCGAACAGCGGCGTCGTGAAGCTCAGCGTGGTCGCCTCCGGCAGCGGCAGCAGGGTGTTGGCGGCGACATTGCAGCACAGCCCGAACGTGCCGACCGCCGCGCGCAGCGCATGGCTGCCGATGCGGCGGGTCTTGAGCGTCGGCAGCTTTCGTGCGCCGGCCAGCCAGATCAGGATCAGCGGGGCCGCCATCGCCTGCCGCCAGAACACCAGTTCGGGGATCGACACCCCGTTCTGCCATGCCAGCTTCATCAGCATGAACATGGTCGACAGCAGCACCATCGCCATAACGCGGATCGCCAGCGCGAGCAGCGGCCGGTCTTGCTGATGAGAGGCGGTGGGGGCAGGCACCGATTGTGCTTTATAGCGCGCGACTGCCAAGGCAAGGGCGGCTGATGGACGAATCGGTGCGATGGATGGCGATCGGCGGCGGCGTGGCGGCAGCGCTGGCGGTGATCGCCTGGTGGGGTGACCGGCGGCGGCGCAACCGGCGCGATCCCGATCGCGTCGGCTGCATGCCGTGGACCGGGTTGTTCTTCTTCGCGCTGCTGGCGGCGGTTATCCTGCTCGGCGTGTCCGGCAAGCTCTGGCTGAACGGCTGAAACTCAGTCGTGCCGCTTCGCCGGTGATCGCGCGGAGGCGCGGAGGCGCAGAGGTGTTGCGTGATGGCGCAGCCTTCCTCCCCGATTCGACGTCGAGACAAACGCATCGTGGAAAGGGAAAGCCGCGCTGCGGCAAGCTGGACATCTCTGCGCCTTCGCGCCTCCGCGTGAACCTTTTTTCTTCGCTGGCTAAGGTGACAAAGGTTACAGGGTGTAACTTTCGGAATTGAAATATTTCATATTTAAATCAGTTTCTTACGCGCAGAAAATTGCGAAGTTTACACTTTCGGACCTGCGAAAAAATGTCACGTTCCAACGATGGGAAAGAGCAAGGCGCAGGGGCGCCGTTGCGGATTATGCCGCAGGTTTCGGGTGTAGGAAACATGTGAGGCGCGCGAGGGTCGCGAGCGGTGGTGACCGCCCCGGATCGCTTCGCCTTGCGGCGTGCGATGACTGGCAGGAGTTCCGATCAGCGGGCCGTGGCGTGGGCCGGGAGGCGGCCAAGGCCGCTCTCCCGGCGTCAGGCGATCAGAGGCAGGCTTCCAGATAGGCCTGATCGAAGCCGAACTGGCGGGCCTTTTCCAGCGTATAGGGGCGCAGGCCCGAACTGCGGAATTCGCCCAGGATCTTGCCGTCGTCAGTCTCGTCCAGATACTCGAACTTGAACAGTTCCTGGGTGACGATGACCTCGCCTTCCATGCCGATCACTTCGGTGATGTTGGTGGTGCGGCGCGAACCGTCGCGCAGGCGCTTGACCTGGACGATCAGATCGACCGATTCGGCGATCTGGCGGCTGATGGCTTCCTTGGGGATCTTGATGTCGCCCATAAGGATCATGTTTTCCATACGGCCCAGGCATTCGCGCGGACTGTTGGCGTGGAGCGTACACATCGAGCCATCGTGGCCGGTGTTCATCGCGGCCAACAGGTCGAAACATTCCGCGCCGCGAATTTCGCCCAGGATGATGCGGTCAGGACGCATACGCAGGGCGTTCTTGACGAGATCGCCGATGGTGATCGCGCCTTGGCCTTCCAGGTTCGGCGGCCGGGTTTCGAGCGGCAGCCAGTGCGGCTGCTGCAGGCGAAGTTCGGCCGCGTCTTCGATGGTCAGCACGCGCTCGCCCGGATCGATCATCTTCGACAGGGCGTTGAGCATGGTCGTCTTACCGGAACCGGTACCGCCCGAAATCACGACGTTCATCCGGCACGCGCCCGCAATCTTGAGCGTGGTGGCCATCTTTTCGCTCATCGAGCCGAATTCCTTCAGCATATCGATGGTGATCGGCTTCTCGGAGAACTTACGAATCGAGATCGCGGTGCCGCGCAGCGACAGCGGCGGCACGATGACGTTGACGCGGCTGCCGTCCTTGAGGCGGGCGTCGGCCAGCGGTGTGGTTTGGTCGACGCGGCGGCCGACCTGGTTGACTATGCGCTGGGCGATCTGGAACAGGTGCTGTTCGTCGCGGAACTTGGTGCTGGCGAGCTGGAGCCGGCCCTTCTTTTCGATGTAGGTCTGGTTCGGGCCGTTGACCATGATGTCCGAGATATCGGGATCGTTCAGCAGCTCTTCCAGCGGGCCGAAGCCGAGCAGTTCGTCGATCAGCACCTTTTCGAGCGCGAACTGTTCGCGCCGGTTGAAGGTGATCTTCAGTTCGGCCAGCACTTCGACGATGATCGGGCGGAATTCTTCGGAAAGCTCGTCCTTGGTCAGCGTCGCCGCCGCTTCTGGATCGACCCGTTCCAGCAGACGGGGCAGGACCTGTTCCTTGATCTTGTGGATCGAGGCTTCGAAGCCGCCCTGGTCGTTAGCGGTATCGTGAACCGCGTTGGCCCGATCGGCCAGCCGGGTCATGGCATCGTCGCGCATGGTCTGCGAATTGCCCATGTCCCCGCCGGGGATCGGCGGGAACTGGTCGCCGGGCATCGGTACCCCGCCGGGAACCGGTGCGCCTTGCGCCTTGTCTGCCGCGCCGCCCTTGAGCGGTTTCGCCACGCCGAAGGCCGGGCGTGCGCCCTGGCCCATTCCGCTCACTCCGTTGCGTCGCCCGAATGCCGTCATCTGCTGCGAAACCTTCTATCGCTCCGGGGCCAACCCGGAACAAACCGTTGCGAATGACGTCGAACATTAAGGTTGAAACTTTGATAACTTCCTAATGCCCGCAACTATGGAGCAATTCGTAAACGTGACGCGCGAAACGCGATGGTCGAACAGCCCATGACAGCGGCCCAAACCGGCGGAAACGGCGGGGAAGGGTGCTGCTGGCTGTGCGCCCGGCCGCTGGGGCAGCGGGTGGAGTGGCACCACCCGATTCCCAGGAGTCGGGGCGGACGCGCCACGGTGCCCCTGCACCCCATCTGCCACCGCACGATCCATGCGCTGTTTACCAATTCCCAACTGGCCAAGCTGCCGCCCGAGCCGGCGGCGTTGGCCGATGAGCCGGCGATGGTGCGGTTCCTGTGCTGGATCGCATCGAAGCCGCCGGACTTCCACGCCGCCACCGCCAGGCGGCGCTGAGCGGTCAGGGGGCGCAGCGGCTGTAGACGGTCTGGGTGACCGGCCCGTCCTTGTCGGACAGGGCAAAGGCGCGCACCGTGCGGCAGCGGCGAACATAGGCGTTGACCGCCGCCAGGTTGGCCTCGTTCACCGGGTTGGCGCGCAGCGGATCCTGGATCACCACGGTTTCGGGCCGGGCGGCGAGGATGCGGCGCATTTCGGCCACTTCATCGATCCCGCTCGATCCGGCTTCGGCACCATCGTAGAGGTGGCGCGGGAAGGCGAGGATCGAAGGGGGACGCGCGCCGATGCGGGCATAGAGGAGGCTGGTATGGCCGATGACCAGCAGCCGCCGGTGTGGCGTTTCGGCACGGACATGGCGCTCGAACGCGGCGAGCTGGGTGCGCGCGCGCCAGCGGGTGGGCAGTTCGTAGATATGCGCGAAGGCCAGCGAACTGATGACGATCGCGGCCAGCAGCAAGGGCGCGATCGAGCGCTGCTGGTAAAACCCAACGCCCAGCACGCAGAGCGGGGCGAGCATCGGCAGCGCATAGTTGGTGAAGATGTTGGGATAGCCCAGCACCGCCCCGAACGAGACCAGGCACCAGCCGAACAGGAACCGCAGCGCCGGGGAAGGTTGCGCTTGCGTGCGCCGCCGGTCCGCCTCGCCCAGCACGGCGCACAGGATCGGCAGGCCAAGCTGGCCGAGCAGCGCCAGCGCGCGCATCGTTCGTTCATGCGGGTGGAGGTTCTGGCGGTGGAAATTGCTCGCCACCGTCGCCTGCCACAGATCGGCGAAATGCCCGAGGTGGAGATACCACAGCCCGGTCAGCAGCCACGGCAGGCTCCCCGCCAGCGCCGCCATCGCGAGAGCCGCAACCAGCCGCCCCGGTGCCATGCCGCTGCGCCACAGCAGCACGGCGATCGTCGCCCCGAACCACAGGCTTTCGAACAGCGCCGTGGGCTTGAAGGCGATCGCCAGCCCCGCCGCCGCCATTCCGGCGACGACGCGCAGGGGCAGGGTTCCGGTGCGCAGGGCATCCAGCCGGGTGGCCACGGACCACGCCGCCAGCATCATCAGCGGGTTGTAGAATACCGCCGCTTCCCCGGTCGAACCGTCGAACCGGATCATCAGCGCCAGATAGGCGGTCGCCGCCATGAATGCGCCGCGCCGGCCGCCGATCAGACGTGACAAGGCATAGACCCAGCAAGCCCCGGCCGCTGCCGCCAGCGCCGCCGCCAGTTGCCACGCCAGCGGGGCGTGTGAAACCATCGCGATCAGGGCATAGAGCGCGAACAGGGCCGGGCCCTTGCGATCCCAGATATCGACGTAAAGCAGGTCGCCGGCGGCCATCCTCTGGCCGACCAGGGCATAGAACTGGTCGTCGCTGTACCAGTTCCAGTCGCCCAGCACCGGCCAGCGCAGTACCAGCGCGACGAGGATGAAGAGGGCAAAGCGTGCCGCCGGACGGGTGTCCACCGCGCCGGCCAGCCGCGCGGCGGGCATTTCCGCTGCTATCACTTCGTCACGCGCCATCGCCCCACCATTCTCCGGCTATTGCGACGGGCATAGCGGCGGCGTTCGCGGAAAGCGAGATAGGCGGGGCGGGCTGGTCGTCTGGGGTCACGCGGAGGCGCGACGGCGCGGAGGTGTGACGGGAAGCAAGCGATCCTCCCTCTTCGTCTTTCCCGCGAACGCGGGAACCCAACTGGAACGCCAGGAGATGGGTCCCCGCGTGCGCGGGGATAACGAGGGGGGAGGTGACAAAAAAGGCGCTCCCGGTTTCCCGGAAGCGCCCTTTGATGCTCACATGGGGTGTGAAGCTCTTGAGGCCGTTCTAGCCGCAAGGTGTTAAAGATGTCCTAACGGGCATCGCGATCAGCGTCGTGGCGGCAAGAAGGGCGCACCCGTTGCCGCAAGCCATCATGCCGGGGACCGCATGGGCCGTCGGGTTATTCGGAAACGTGCTCGGCGAGGACAGTCAGGCCGGCATCGCCCACTTCGGCAAACCCGCCGGTGATGCGGATTTCCTCGGGCGCGCCGTTTTCGGTGCGATAGACCTTGAGCGCGCCGTCCGCGATGGTCGACATGAAGGGCGCATGGCCTTCCAGCACGCCGAACTCACCCTCGGTGCCGGGAACGACCACCATGTGGACGTCTTCCGAACGAACGAGCTTGGCCGGCGTGACGAGTTCGAAGTGAAGCGGCATCTGCAATCTCCCCCTCCGTTGACCGGAGGGTCTGAAATCTCCCCTCCCGCTGGCGGGAGGGGCTGGGGGAGGGCCTGTCGATCGGTAGGAAGGGTGCCCACATGCCCTCCCCTCACCCCTCCCGCAAGCGGGAGGGGAAATTGGCGAGCGCCTGCGCTACGCGCGGCGCGCGTTGGATCAGGCCTCTTCAGCCAGCTTTTTGGCCTTGGCGACCGCTTCGTCGATGCCGCCGACCATGTAGAACGCGGCTTCGGGCAGGTGGTCATACTCGCCATCGACGACCGCCTTGAACGACTTCACGGTATCCTCGATCTGCACGAACTTGCCCGAGATGCCGGTGAACACTTCGGCCACGTGGAACGGCTGCGAGAGGAAGCGCTGGATCTTGCGGGCGCGGGCGACCGTGATCTTGTCCTCTTCCGACAGCTCGTCCATGCCCAGGATGGCGATGATGTCCTGCAGCGACTTGTACTTCTGCAGGGTTTCCTGGACGCGGCGCGCGGTTTCGTAGTGCTCGGCACCGACGACGCGCGGCTCGAGAACGCGGCTGGTGGAGTCGAGCGGATCGACCGCCGGGTAGATGCCCAGCTCCGAGATGGCGCGGTTCAGCGTGGTCGTGGCGTCAAGGTGCGCGAACGAGGTGGCCGGTGCAGGGTCGGTAAGGTCGTCGGCGGGGACGTAGATCGCCTGGACCGAAGTGATCGAGCCCTTGGTGGTCGAGGTGATGCGCTCCTGCAGCGCGCCCATGTCGGTCGACAGGGTCGGCTGATAGCCCACGGCCGAAGGAATACGGCCGAGCAGCGCCGACACTTCGGCACCGGCCTGGGTGAAGCGGAAGATGTTGTCCACGAAGAACAGCACGTCCTGGCCTTCCTGGTCGCGGAAGTATTCGGCCATGGTCAGACCCGACAGGGCGACGCGGGCGCGGGCACCCGGGGGCTCGTTCATCTGACCGAACACGAGGGCGACCTTGGAGCCTTCCGAAGTGGCGTTGCCTTCGGCGTCCTTGGCGATAACGCCGGCGTCGAGGAATTCGTGATAAAGGTCGTTGCCTTCACGGGTCCGTTCACCGACGCCCGCGAATACCGAGACGCCGCCGTGGCCCTTGGCGATGTTGTTGATCAGTTCCTGGATCAGCACGGTCTTGCCGACGCCGGCACCGCCGAACAGGCCGATCTTGCCGCCCTTGGCGTAAGGGGCCAGCAGGTCAATGACCTTGATGCCGGTGACGAGGATCGCCGCTTCGGTCGACTGGTCGACGAATTCGGGAGCCTTGGCGTGGATCGGCGCGAACATGTCCGAGCCGACCGGGCCACGTTCGTCGATCGGGTCGCCGACGACGTTCATGATGCGGCCGAGCGTCTTCGGGCCGACCGGCACCGAGATCTGCTTGCCGGTGTTGCTGACCGGCTGGCCGCGGGTCAGGCCGTCAGTGCCGTCCATGGCGATGGTGCGCACGGTGTTCTCACCGAGGTGCTGGGCGACTTCGAGAACCAGCTTCTGGCCGTTGTTCTCGGTCTCCAGCGCGGAGAGGATGGCGGGCAGCTCGCCTTCGAAGGTCACGTCGACGACGGCGCCGATGACCTGGCTGATCTTGCCGGTGGTGGTAAGGTTGAGCACGGGTGCGGTGGCCATTATTGGTTCCTTGCCTGCGGTTTAGAGCGCTTCCGCGCCCGCGATGATTTCGACGAGTTCGGTGGTGATCGCAGCCTGACGGGTGCGGTTGTAGACGATGGTCAGCTTCTTGATGAGATCGCCGGCGTTGCGCGTGGCGTTGTCCATGGCTGTCATCGATGCGCCCTGTTCGGACGCGGCGTTTTCGAGCAGCGCGCCGAAGAGCTGGGTCTTCAGATAGCGCGGCAGCAGCGCGGCGAGGATTTCCTCCTCGTCGGGTTCGTATTCGGTGACCGCATCGGCCTGGACCGCCGCCGCCTTGGGGGCGGGGACCGGGATGATCTGCTGGCTGGTCGGCTCCTGCACCAGCGCCGAGCGGAACTTGGAATAGAACAGGTGCGCGACGTCGAACTTGCCAGCTTCGTACATGGCGACGAGTTCATCGGCGACGCGCTCGGCTTCGTTGAAGCCGGGTTCGCGCACGTCGGTGGTGTCGAACATGTGAGCGATCTGCTTGGGATATTCGCGCCGGATCACGGCACGGCCCTTGCGGCCGATCAGGTAGAACAGCACGGTCTTGCCGGCCGCTTCCAGCTCGATCGCCTTGGCGCGCGCGGCACGCACGATGTTCGAGTTGAACGCTCCGCACAGGCCCTTGTCCGAATTGGCGACGACGAGCAGGTGTACCTGATCGCTGCCGGTTCCGGCGAGCAGCTTGGGGCTGTTCTCGCTGACCGTGATCTTGGACGACAGCGAGCCCATCACCTCGGCCAGACGCTGGGCATAGGGACGCGCGGCTTCCGCCGCGGCCTGCGCCTTGCGCAGCTTGGCCGCGGCGACCATCTGCTTGGCCTTGGTGATCTTCTGGGTCGATTTGACCGAGTTGATGCGGCCTTTGAGTTCCTTGAGCGAAGCCACTCAAACTTCTCCTCTTTCGTCATTCCCGCGAAAGCGGGAACCCAACTGATACGTCCCGGGATGGGTCCCCGCCTGAGCGGGGATGACGACAGTGGTTTTCAATACGCGCGTAAGACTTACGCGAACTGCTTGGCGAAGGCGTCGAGCGCGACCTTGGTCTTGCTCTTGGCTTCGTCACCGAAGTCCTTGGTCGAGCGGATCAGCGCGAGAACGTCGGCATGCTTTTCGTGCATGAAGCTGAGCATTTCGGCTTCGTACTCGGTCACCTTCGAAACCGGCAGGTTATCGAGGTAGCCATTGGTGCCGGCGAAGATCGACAGCGTCTGCTCTTCGAACGAAAGCGGCGAGAACTGCTTCTGCTTGAGCAGTTCGGTCAGGCGCGCGCCACGGTTGAGCAGCTTCTGGGTCGAAGCGTCGAGGTCCGAGCCGAACTGCGCGAAGGCCGCCATTTCGCGGTACTGCGCCAGCTCCAGCTTGATCGAGCCGGCAACCTTCTTCATCGCCTTGGTCTGGGCCGAACCGCCGACGCGGCTGACCGAGAGGCCGACGTTGATGGCCGGACGGATGCCCTGGTAGAACAGGCCCGTTTCAAGGAAGATCTGGCCGTCGGTGATCGAGATCACGTTGGTCGGGATGTAGGCCGAAACGTCGCCCGCCTGGGTTTCGATGATCGGCAGCGCGGTGAGCGAGCCATTGCCGTTCTCGTCGTTCATCTTCGCGGCGCGCTCGAGCAGGCGGCTGTGGAGATAGAACACGTCGCCCGGATAGGCTTCGCGGCCCGGCGGGCGGCGCAGCAGCAGCGACATCTGGCGATAGGCGACGGCCTGCTTGGAAAGGTCGTCATAGACGATCACGGCGTGCATGCCGTTGTCGCGGAAGAATTCGCCCATCGCCGCACCGGTGTAGGGCGCGAGGTACTGCAGCGGGGCCGGTTCCGAAGCGGTGGCGGCGATGACGATGGAGTATTCCATCGCGCCGTTTTCTTCGAGCTGGCGCACGATCTGCGCGACGGTGGAGCGCTTCTGGCCGACCGCGACGTAGATGCAGTAAAGCTTCTTGCTCTCGTCGTCGCCCTGGTTGGCTTCCTTCTGGTTGATGAAGGTGTCGATCGCGACGGCGGTCTTGCCGGTCTGGCGGTCACCGATGATCAGTTCGCGCTGGCCGCGGCCCACGGGCACCAGGGCGTCGATCGCCTTGAGGCCGGTCTGCACGGGTTCGTGCACCGACTTGCGCGGGATGATGCCGGGAGCCTTGGCTTCGACGCGGCGGCGTTCGGTGTAGGCGATCGGGCCCTTGCCGTCGATCGGGTTGCCGAGCGCATCGACGACGCGGCCGAGCAGGCCCTTGCCGATCGGCACGTCGACGATGGTGCCGGTGCGCTTGACGTCGTCGCCTTCCTTGATCTCGGCGTCCGAGCCGAAGATCACGACGCCGACGTTATCGGCTTCGAGGTTGAGCGCCATGCCCTGTACGCCGTTCGAGAATTCGACCATCTCGCCGGCCTGGACCTGATCGAGGCCGTGGATGCGGGCGATGCCGTCACCGACCGACAGAACCGAGCCGACTTCGGAAACCTGGGCTTCGGTGCCGAAGCTGGCGATCTGGTCCTTGATGACCTTCGAGATTTCTGCTGCGCGGATATCCATTGTTCTGCCTTTCTTAGCCCTTCATGGCCTGGGCGAGCGAATTGAGACGGGTGCGGATCGAGCTGTCGATTCGCTTGGAGCCGATGGTGACGACGAGGCCACCCAACAGGTCCGGTTCGACGCTGGTGCTGATCTTGACGGAGCGACCCTCGCGGGCCTCCAGCTTCTGGCGCAGTTGCTCGATCTGGGTGTCGTCGAGCGGGTGGGCCGAGGCGACCACGGCAGTGGCCTCGCCGCGCTGGGCGGCGGCGATCGCGGCGAAGGCGCGAATGATTTCGGGCAGCGCGGACAGGCGGCGGTTGCCGGCGAGCACGCCCAGGAAATTGCGGGTCAGGGGCGAGAGGCCGAGGACATCCGCGATCGCGGAGACGGCCTTGTTCGCCACATCACGGCTGACCTTGGGATTGCGAATCAGCGTCGCGAATTCGGCGCTCTGCGCCAGGCTGCTGCCGATGGCTTCCAGATCGGCTTCGACGGCCGAGACAAAACCCTGTTCACTGGCGAGATCGAACAGCGCAGAGGCATAGCGTCCCTGCAAGCTGGCCTTGATTCCCCCTGAATTCTCCACGCCTGATCTATCCTCGCACTTCGGGTGGGCTGGGGCACAAAAAGACACTCCGGAAAAAGTGCATCCGGCCCGCAGTCGGGGCGCGCATAGCGACGATTGTGCTGCGATGCAAGGCGGGGCCTCGGCGAATTACCGATGCGGTGGACAGTGAACCGGATCGGCGCTGGCGCGGCTGCCATGGTGCGGCGCAGAAACCGCGCGGAACCGGCACTCGTGCCACCGGCGCGCGCCGGGAAAACGGCGGGGACCGGCCACATTGTCCTTTGGTAGCAAGCGGCGGGAAGCCTCGCCGCAGGCTTCTGTCTAAACCTTGCGCGAAGTTCAGCGCCGGCCACGAAGAGAGAGGTTCGGCATGCGGAAAGGAATGCGCTATGCTGGCGATGATGGACTGTGCGGAGGATGATCTGGAGGTGCGCCGCTGGCAGGCGGTGTTGGCGCGCGACCGGAGCTGGGACGGGCGTTTCGTCACGGGGGTACTGACCACCGGCATCTACTGTCGCCCCTCGTGCCCGGCACGCCACCCGCGCCGTGAGAACGTGGCGTTCTTCGCTGCGCCGCAAGACGCGGAGGCGGCGGGGCTGCGGGCGTGCCTGCGCTGCCGTCCGCAGGACCTCTCGCGCGACGAGATCGCGGTGGGCCGGGCGATCGAACTGATCCGGACCTGCGAAGGCCCCCCGGCGCTCGATTGGCTGGCGACCGAGACCGGTTATTCCCCCGCCCATTTCCAGCGCCTGTTCAAACGCGCCATCGGCCTGAGCCCGGCAGCCTATGCCCGTGCCTTGCGGTTCGAGCGCGCGGTCGATGCGCTGAGCGACGGGGCCCGCGTTACCGATGCGGTTTACGAAGCGGGGTTCGGCGCGCCGTCGAGATTTTATGAGGCAAGCGAGGAGAAGCTGGGCATGACGCCATCGGCATGGCGCGAAGGCGGGCGCGGAACGACGATCCGCTGGGCGGTGGTGCCCACGACTTTGGGGGCGATGCTGGTCGCCGCTACCGACAAGGGCGTGTGCCGCGTAGCCTTTGAAGAGGGGCACGCCGAGCTGGCGGCGCGGTTCCCCAAGGCCAAACTGGTGGCAGGCGATGCGCCGTTCGCGGCGTTGCTAGAACAGGTGTTGGCCGCCGTTGAGCGCCCCGGCAGTTCCGCCGCGATCCCGCTCGACGTGCAGGGGACGGCGTTTCAGGAAGCGGTGTGGCGCGAACTGCAGCGCATCCCCGCCGGCGAAACCCGCAGCTACGCCCAGATCGCCGCCGCGATCGGCCGCCCCGGCGCAGTGCGCGCGGCCGGATCGGCCAATGGTGCCAACAACGTGGCGGTGCTGATCCCGTGCCACCGGGTGGTGCGCTCGGACGGCTCGCTCGGCGGCTATGCCTATGGCGAGGCGATCAAGGCCGAACTGCTGAGGCGTGAACGCGGAAGATAAGGTTCCGCGAGAGGCAGGGACGGGCCCGCAATTTATTTCTTCGCCGGCTCCGCTTCGGCCGTCGCAGTTTCTAGAGCCTTGAGTTCGGCATCGATGGGCGTTGAGCCGAGTTTGGCCCGTTCCATTTCGGCGAGGGCATGGAGGGGGGCCAGCGAACCGCCGGCGTGCGGGTTGAAGGCGATGGTCTTCAGGAGGTTTTCGGCAGCACGGTACTGGCCCTCCTCGGCGAGGGCGAAGGCGTATTCGAACGTCACCTCGTTCACTTCGGGGATCGTCCCGAAAGCCTGCGCGAGGGCGTCCTTGGCCGCTTTCGGCACCGTTACCCCCTGACGCCTGAAGCTCATGTAGTAGTCAAACAGAGGGGCAGGGTCGTCAGGGGAAAGGCGGTTCGCGGCGGAGATGTACCCGCGAGCCTTTTTCCAGCCATCCTTGTCATCGCCCGGCAGCGTCTCGATCATCAGGCGACCCTTGAAATCGAGCGCGCGCCGTTGCGCCGGGTTCAGCGCAATGGCGCGATCAAGCGCGGCGAAGGCTGCAGCGTAGCGCTTCGGGTCAACGTCGAAATCGTCTTCCTCCTCGTCTTCCTCTTCGCCTTCCGCAACCGGCGGCTTGGCTTCGCCCTTCGCGGCCAAGGCAGCCTTCCGCGCAGCCCGATATTCCTCCAGCACGACTTCGTGCTCGGCGTAAGCCAGTTCGAGCGCTATATTGGCATTGTTGGGAAATTTCGCTGACAGTGCCGCCAGTCCGTTACGGGTCCGAACAGGGTTGGTCGAGGATTTGCGGGCCATGGTCAGCTCGACCAGCTTGCTGTCATCGGCGTTCAAGGTGCTGATCGCCATGGCTGTCTCGTAATCGAGCGGCATCGTCGATTTCTTGTAGATCAGCTTCCCGCCGCGGTATTTGTTCACCGTTGCCTTGAAGGCTTTCATGTCGCCAAAAGCCTCCGTCGCTGCGACCCGGGGAGGCGTGCCCTGGCCGAAGGCCCTGAGGTATGTATCAAGCTTCTTACGGTATTCCGGAGTGGAAAAGAGCATGTGAACCGTGAGCCATCCGAATGCGTAGAGGCCGTAACGGTTGCTCGCTCTGCCTTTGAGTTCGTTATAGACCATGGCATCGACCGGATAGCTGCGAGTGTCGGCCACCAGGTCGTAATTCCGGTGAAATGCCGGGAAGCCGTATGTCCAACTGCCATCGTTGTTGAACTGCATAGTCGAGACGTATTCCGCAAACCCCTCGCTGAACCAGGTCGGGTAGGAATAGTTGAAATTGCGATACATCATGTGATGGGCATATTCGTGGAACAGCACGGTCAACCCGTCCAACGCGAACTTGTTAGCCTTGCGATCCCGGTTGGCGATAGCAAAGCTGCCGTCAAGCGAAGGGCTGTAGAACCCCGCAGTGTGCTGGTCGCCGTGCAGTCTGCCGACATCATCGGCATCGGCCACGAGATAAATCTCAAGGCGATTGGGGTTGGCGTCTTTAGGCAGGTTCAGGAGGAAGCGTAACGCCGCGTCGAACTTTTCCAGCTTCGTCGCGTATTCGCGAAGCTGGCTTTCGCTGCCGCTGCTGTAGAGGATGAAGTTGTGCGTATCCGCCCGCATCCAGGTAGCGGCGCAGGCGGGGGCGGAGACGAGCGCCGCCAACAAGATCGCAGCCGACTTCCACAAAGTCCCCAGCACGTTTCACCCCATATAACGCCGGGCTGGGAGACTAATTAGTTTTGCCGTGACGGCCAATGACAAATTGTTCACCGTCAGACGAAACTGTACGGGTCCACGTCTATCGCCACCCGCACCCCGCGCGGGAATTCGAGTGGGTCGAGCCAGCCGCGCAGGACCTTCTGCACTTCTGCCGAGCGGCGCGCAGCGACCAGCAGGCGGAAGCGGTAGCGGCCGCGCAATAGCGCCAGCGGGGCCGGGGCCGGGCCGAGGATCAGGACATCGGGCAGGTCGGGGGCGCAGCCGCCGATCGCGCGGGCGGCGGCGAGCGCTTCGGCCTGATCCTCGCTTGATACGATGATCGCCGCCCAGCGTCCGAACGGCGGTGCGCCCGCCTCGCGCCGCGCCTCGATTTCGGCGGCGTAAAAGGCGTCGCGATCGGCGCTGGCCAGTGCGGCAATGACGGCGGCTTCGGGGTGGCGGGTCTGGATCAGGACTTCCCCCGGCTTTTCGCCGCGACCGGCGCGGCCGGAAACCTGCGCGATCTGCTGGAAGGTCCGCTCCGCCGCCCTCAGGTCACCACCGTCGAGCCCGAGGTCGGCATCGACCACGCCGACGAGGGTGAGTTCGGGAAAATGATAGCCCTTGGTCACCAGTTGGGTGCCGACGATGACGTCGATCGCGCCGGCTTCCGCCGCCGCCACGAAGGTGCCGATGCGTTCGGGGTTGTTCATGGTGTCCGAGGTGACGGTCGCGACACGCGCTTCGGGGAACAGCTCCGCCACTTCGTCGGCGATGCGTTCCACCCCCGGGCCGCAGGCGACGAGGCAGTCAGCGGCCCCGCATTCGGGGCAGGCTTCCGGCACCGGCGTTTCGTGGCCGCAGTGGTGGCAGGCGAGCCGGCCGCTGAACCGGTGCTCGACCAGCCAGGCGGTGCAGTTGGGGCACTGGAAACGGTAGCCGCAGGTCCGGCACAAGGTGAGCGGGGCATAGCCGCGCCGGTTGAGGAACAGCAGCGACTGTTCGCCGCGCTCCAGCCGGGCGCGCATCTCGTCGACCAGCCGGGGGGCCAGCCATTTGCCTGGCGGCGGCACCTCGCTGCGCAGATCGACCACGCTGATCGCCGGCAGGCGCGCGCCGCCGAAGCGGTCGGTCAGTTCGACCCGCCGGTAGATCCCGGCATCGGCCAGTTGCATCGATTCGAGCGCGGGCGTGGCGCTGGCGAGGATCACCGGTAGCCCTTCCACCTTGGCCCGCATGACCGCCACGTCGCGGGCGTTGTAGCGCACCCCGTCGTCCTGCTTGAACGACACTTCGTGTGCCTCGTCCACCACCACCAGCCCCAGCCGGGCGTAAGGCAGGAACAGCGCCGAACGCGCGCCGACCACCACTTGCGCGCTGCCCTGGACGATCGCGCGCCACGCCCGCCGCCGCTCGCTCGATTTGAGCGAGGAGTGCCACAGGATCGGCGGCACCCCGAAGCGCGCCTCGAAGCGGCGCAGGAAATTCTCGGTCAGCGCGATCTCGGGCAACAGCACCAGCACTTGCCGGCCCCGTTTCAGCGCCTCGGCAACGGCTTCGAAATAGACTTCGGTCTTGCCCGATCCGGTCACGCCATCGAGCAGGAACGGCGCAAAACCGCCATCATCGACGGCGCGGACAAACAGGTCGGCCGCCTCCTGCTGAAGCGCGGACAGGTGCGGCGCGGCATGGGCAGGATCGGCGCGCGGATAGGGCCGGTCCAGATCGACGGTCACCGCCTCGACCAGCCCGGCACCGACCATGCCGCGCAGCACCGCTTCCGAGACGCCGGCCAGTTCGGCCAGTTCGCGGATGGTGCCCTGTTCCCCCTGCAACGCATCGAGCGCGGCGGCGCGCTGCGGCGTCAGGCGCGCCGGTTCCTGCCCGGTGAGGCGATATTCGGTCACCGTGCCGCCGCCGCGCAGCGCCGCCATGCTACCCAGCGCCATGCGCGCCACCGCCCACAGCGGGGCGCAGTAATAGTCTGCCGTCCACTCGATCAGCCGGCGCAGCGGCGCGGGCAGGGGCGGGACCGGCAGGACTTCCAGCACACTACGCAGTTTTTCGGATGGCACTTCCTTCGCGTTCAGGCGTTCGGGTTCCCAGGCGATGCCGAGGATTTGCCGGGGGCCCAGCGGTGCGATAACGACGTTGCCCGGCTCGATCCGCATTCCCTCCGGGACGCGATAATCGAGCACGCCGAGCGCGGCGTTGAAGACCAGAAGGCGGACGCGAGTCATCACAGCCCCGGCTTATAGGCGGCCCGGGGCGTGAACGTGAAGGAGGAGGCGATGAGCATGTGGGCAATTACGCAAGGCGCAGGATCCGCGGCGATCAACCGGCGCACGCTGCTGGCGGGCTTTGCCGCCACCGGGGCGCTGGCGCTGGGCGGCTGCGCCACGATCGGCCAGACCAGCTATACTGAAGCGGTGCGGCGGCTGCTGACGCTGGCCACCCAGCGCGCCTTTGCGCAACTCACCCGCCCGGACGGCTTCTGGGACAGCACTGTCGCGCGGGTGGAATTGCCCGTGCTGTTCGGCAAACCCGGCAAGATCGCCTCAGTCGTGTTGAAAAGCCCGGCATTTCGCGAAAAGCTCCAGCACAGTCTGAACCGCTTTGCCGAAGACGGTGCCCGCCGCGCCGCGCCGGTCGCTGCGGATGCGCTGCGTTCGCTGACCTTCACCGATGCGCTGGCGCTGCTCAAGGGCGGCGGGACCGGCGCGACCACCTATTTCCGGCAGGCGATGGGGCCGGGACTGGTGAACGCGATGATCCCGGCGCTGGGCGATGCGATGCAGGTTGCCAATGACCCGGTGCTGAACCAGGCGATCGCGCTGCTGTCGGGCGTGAACCTGGGAGATGCGGCGCATGCTTTGGCGCTCAACATCGATAACGCCATCTGGTACCAGATCGGCGAGGCCGAAGCCGATATCCGCCGCGACCCGCAAAGCACGAACGACCCGCTGCTGATCGCAGCGCTCAAGGTGTTGTAGGATGGGCGATGCCGGTACCTGTTGCGGAGCAAACGGCGAGTTTGGCGTGCTCCTTCAGCCTTCGTGCGTTGTTGCCCGATGGATGCTGAAACGAGTTCAGCATGACCAAGAGTGGGCGAAGACCCATGGTTTCCTGGACGCCGGGAGTATCCCCAACCCCGCATCCTCGTCGCCCTGAACTTGTTTCAGGGTCCATCATGCGGCTTGCCCGGTTTTTGGAGGGTAGCGCGGCCGGTGCCTGTCGCGGGGTAAACAGTGAGTTTGGCGTGCTGCTGTGCCTTTGCTGAGGCGGGGTACGACGTAAGTCCAAAAACATCCACCGGCCAACTTCTCCAAGCCGCCTAGCCCCGCCCCGCCCGGTTCCCTATAGCGGCGCGCAAGATTCGTGTCGGGTCGCATCCGTGCGTCCGGCCCCCTCGCGCAGCAGGATACGGACCATGAAATTCTTCGCCGACACCGCCGAAATCGCCGACATCAAGGAACTGGCCGCGACCGGCCTGCTGGATGGCGTGACCACGAACCCCTCGCTCATCGCCAAGTCGGGGCGCGATTTCATGGAAGTGACCCGCGAAATCTGCGCCATCGTCGATGGTCCCGTCTCGGCCGAGGTGGTCGCGCTCGATCACGAAGGGATGATGCGTGAGGCCGAAGTGCTGCGCAAGCTGGCCGACAACGTGTGCATCAAGGTCCCGCTGACGATCGACGGGCTCAAGACCTGCAAGGCGCTGACCGGCGATGGCACGATGGTCAACGTCACCTTGTGCTTCTCGGCCAACCAGGCGCTGCTGGCGGCCAAGGCCGGCGCTTCCTTCATCTCGCCGTTCATCGGCCGCCACGATGACAACGGCTTCGACGGGATGGACCTGATCCGCGATATCCGGCTGATCTACGACAACTACAATTTCCAGACCGAAATCCTCGCCGCCTCGATCCGCCACGGCGTCCATGTGCTGGAATGCGCCCGCATCGGAGCCGACGTGATGACGGCGCCGCCCGCCGTCATCAAGGGCCTGTTCAAGCACGTGCTGACGGACAAGGGCATCGAGGGCTTCCTGGCCGACTGGGCGAAGACCGGCCAGACGATCTGATCGCCCCCTCAGGCAGAACCGCCGCTACGTCTTCGGCAAGGCGAAGGCGACGAGGATGTTCTTCTCGTTCGTCGCCAGTGCGCCGCTGCCACCGGCCGCGATGATGACGTACTGGCGGCCGTCTCGCGCCACGTAGGACATCGGGTTGGCATTGCCGTTGGCCGGTATGTCGGCCTGCCACAGCAGCTTGCCGGTTCTGGTTTCAAAGGCACGGATGCGCTTGTCCGGGGTGGAGGCGATGAAGGTGAGGCCGCCGGCGGTCGTCATCGGGCCACCCACGGCAGGCAGGCCGAACGGCACCGGGATGTGCGAGGCCATCCCCATCGGGCCCATCCGCTCGGCCCCGCCGATCGGGCGCTTCCATGCGACCTTGTGGCTGACCAGATCGACCGCGGTCAGTTCGCCCACCGGCGGTTGCAGGCAGGGCACGTTGAGCGGTGACATCAGCGTGCCGTTAAGCACGGCATAGCGTGCGCCGCTCTGCGGCACCCCGGCGCGCACCGCTTCGGGCGAGGACTTAACGCCCTTGCCAAGCGGCTTCATGCCGCGCCGGTCGGCCTCGGCCCGGTCGATCAGCCGCGCCTTGGTCGGCAAGCGGTTGGAATTGACGAGCAGCAGGTGGTTGACCGGATCGATCGAGAAGCCGCCCCAGTTCACCCCGCCGGCAAAGCCGGGGTACTGCAGCGACCCTTGCAGGCTGGGCGGGGTGTAGCGCCCTTCATAGCGCAGCGACTTGAATGCCACCCGGCACCAGAGCTGGTCGAACGGGGTCAGCCCCCACATCTCCTTTTCCTGCAACCGCTCGCCCGCGAAAGTGGGCATGTCGGGCGAGAAGGGCTGGGTGCGCGAATAGCGCTGTTCGCCCGGCGCATCGCCGCGCGCCACCGTCTTTTCGACGACCGGCATGATCGGTTTGCCGGTGCGCCGGTCCAGCACGAACGTATCGCCGGTCTTGCTGATGCTGATGAGCGCCGGGACGGTGTGGTTGCCGACCGGGAAATCGGTCAGCACCGGTTGCGAGGCGATGTCGTAGTCCCAGACGTCATGATGGACGGTCTGGAACATCCAGCGCACCGCGCCGGTCTTGTTGTCGAGCGCCATGATCGCGTTCGAGAACTTCTCCGCCGCCGGCGTGCGCTCGCCGCCGTAATAGTCGGGCGTGGCGACGCCGAGCGGGACATAGACCAGCCCCAGCGCCTCGTCGGTGCTGGAGATCGACCAACTGTTGGGCGTGCCCGGCTGATAGATTTCGGTATCGCCCAAGGGCGCCGTCCGCTCCGGATCGGCGGGATCGAAGTCCCAGGCCTGGCGGCCGGTAGCGAGGTCATAGGCGCGGATCACGCCGGAAGGCTGGAGCAGCTTCTGGCCGTCGAACCCGTAGGAACCCAGCACGATGACGTTGCCCGACACGGTGGGGGCCGAGGTGTAGTAGAAATAGGCGCGTTCGTGCGGGCCGATGTTGCGGCGCAGATCGACCGCGCCGTTCGTGCCGAAACCGGGGCAGGGCGCGCCGGTGCGGGCGTCTATGGCGAGCAGCCGCGCATCAATGGTGCCGGTGTAGATGCGCTCTGCGCAGGCGGCGGCGGGGTCACCGGCAGGGGCCATGCCCCGGGCGGCAAGGTTGGCGTAAGCGACGCCGCGGCAGTTGGCGAAGGCCAGCCCCTGATCGTCGGTTTGCGGATCGTGCCGCCAGATCTGCTTTCCGGTGGCGGCATCAAGCGCGTAGAGCACGTTGTGCGGCGTGCAACCATACAGCACATCGCCGATCTTGAGCGGGGTCACCTCGAAGGCCAGCGCCGGGGCACCGCCGGGACGCGGGGCGGCACCCGTCTCGTATGTCCACGCGACGGCGAGGTTGCCGACGTTGGCGGGGGTGATCTGGGCCGACGGGGCGAAGCGGCCACCGCCGGCATCGTTGCCCCACACCTGCCATTCCGTCGGCCGGGCATCGAACCGCGCGAGCTGGTCCCTCGCCCCCGTGACCGGGCCGGAGGGATTGGCGATCAGCAACGCCGCGATGGCGACGACGGCCAGGGCCAGCACCCCGATCAGTGCCCTGCCGCCGTTGCGGGCCGCGCGGACATGTCCGGTATGGCGCAGGATCGGCGGGCACAGGAAGACCAGAGCCAACCCGGTCAGGAACGCGGTGCGCGGCACCAGTGCCCAGCCGTTGCCGCCGGTTTCCCACAGCGCCCAGATCCAGGTGATCGCCAACAGCGCCAGATAAACCCAAATCGAATTCGGGTTTCCACGCCATAGCCAGAATGCGGTTGCCAACAGGGCCAAGCCGCTGAGCGCATAATAGGCAGAGCCGTGCAGGAGCAGCAGTTGCGCCCCGCCGAGCAGCAATGCTGCGCCGCAAACGGCGAGAATTACGGAAAAAATCCGTCCCCATACTCTGTCGGCGGCAAGCGGCTTGGGGTTATCGGTCATCCGGCCTTCTCCTCTCCACACCCGGCTTTGCGCCGATGGAGTTGCGTACAATACCGAAACTTTCTCGACAATAGCGATCGACCGGTCGATAGGCAGGACAGGAGCGGGAATCGCGCTCGGCACAACATGGGAGCCGAAGGATGGCACAACGGCGCGATCGGGCGGCGGCCCGCGATGGGCTGATTAGCGAAGGATTGGCAGCGTGACGGTGCCGCTGGTTGATCTTGGCGGGATGCACATCGTGCTGGTCGGCGGTGGCGGGGATATCGGGACGGCGATGGCGCGGCAGTTCGTTGAACTGGGTGCGCAGCTTCGTGTATTCGACCGCGATGCTGCGGCGCTTGATCGCCTGCGCGAAACGCTCGGCGCGCCGGCGCAGATCGAGGTGCGCGTGGTCGATGTGACCGATGAAACGTCGATGCGTGCGGCGTTCGCGGCGGCGGGGGACCGGATCGACGGGCTGGTCAACGCTGCGGGAATCGAAAATCCGCCGATGCCGATCGAGGATTTCGACCTGGCGATGTTCCGCAAGGTGATGGACGTGAACGTCACCGGCCTTTTCCTCGGCCTCAAATACGGCGTCCCGCGTATGGCGGGGGCGGGCGGATCGATCGTCAACCTCGGCAGCACCGGCGGAATCAAGGGCGCGGCGCTGGTCAGCGCCTATGTGGCGAGCAAGCACGCGGTGATCGGGCTGACGCGCTCTGCGGCGGTGGAATGCGGGCCGCGCGGCATCCGCGTGAACGCGGTGTGTCCTGGCCCGATCGAGGGGCGGATGATCGATGCGATCTATGGCAGCAGCCCGGGTCAGCCTTCGGAGCAGGCGCGGGCGCGGATGGCGCAGATGCCGAGCCGCCGCTTCGGACGGGCTGACGAGGTTGCGGGGCTGACGGCCTTCCTGCTCTCACCCGCCAGCGGCTTCATCAACGGGGCGCTCTATCCGATCGACGGCGGCATCAGCGCGATCTGAGGCCGGCGCGGCGGTGGCGCGCTCTCGTCGCTGCTCGGAAATGGTTGGACTTTGGGGCATGTGATTTAAATCCGATTACAAGTCGGATATTGCAGGGTCCATCCATTCTGGATCTTTTATCACCAACTGGAAAATATCAGCTTATCCGTGAACGCCGAAGCAGTGAAAGCAACGAAACCCATACAATGGGCCATTGTGGAGGAAGGATTGATCATACCTTCTCGGCTTTGAAAAAAAGGGAGTAGAAGATGCCAGTTCGCCTGATCGCCTCGCCCGGCGGCGCGCAGCTTGCCGTGGACGATACTGGTCCTGCCGATGGCAATGCGGATGGCCCGGTGCTGGTGTTCAGTCATGGTTTCATGATGAACCGCCAGATGTTCGCGCCGCAGGTGGATCATTTTCGCGCCCGTTATCGCTGTGTCGCCTGGGATGCGCGGGGGCATGGCGACACGCGCTGGGACGGGCCGTTCGATTACTGGGATTCCGCCCGTGATCTGCTGGCGATCTGCGATGCGCTGGATCTCGCGCGCGTGGTCCACGTGGGGATGAGCCAGGGCGGGCTGGTGGGCATGCGGGCGGCGCTGTTGCGGCCCGGCCGTCTGGCCGGCCTGGTTCAGCTCGCGACTCAGGCCGGGGCGATGCCCGAAGGCCTGGATGACAGCTTCGCGCGGATGATCGGGGACTGGATCGATCACGGACCGGATGCGGATAAGCTGGAGTTTCTCGCCTCGTTCATCCTCGGGCCGGGGGTGGATCACGCCACCTGGCATCAGCACTGGCGCAATATGACGCAGGCGCAGGTGCGCGATGCGACCGGGGCGCTGATGACGATCGATCCCTTGTGGCACCGGCTCGGCGAAGTGACCCTGCCGGTCGCGACCATCCACGGGCTGGCGGATATCGCGACGTCGCATGAACTGGGGCTGCGGACGCCGGCTGCTGTGCCGGATCCGCGCGGCGTGACCCTGATCGAGGGTGGGCCACATGCCGTCAATCTGACCCATCCGGCGCAGGTGAACCGCGCCATCGAGGAATTCTTGCAGGAAATCGCTGTCGATAGCGGCGCAACAGGAGGACGTTAGCATGGATCTTGGGCTTGAAGGAAAGGTGGCGCTGGTCACCGGCGGCGCATCCGGCATCGGCGCGATGTGCTGCCGCGTACTGGCGGGCGAGGGTGCCAGCATCGTCGTCGCCGATCGCAACGAGGAGCAGGCCGCGGCGCTGGCGGCCGAGTTGGGAGCCGGTGCCGTGGCGATCGGCGTGGACGTGACGTCCGAGGACCAGTGCGCAGCGATGGTGGCGCTGGCGGTCGAGCGATTCGGCAGGCTGGACGTGGCGGTCAATTGCGCCGGTATCACCAGCCCGAAGACGCTGTTCGGCGACATCGAAACGCGGCTGTGGGATCAGGTCATCGGCGTCAATCTGACCGGCCTGTTCCTGTCGATGCGGGCGGAGGTGCGGGCGATGAGCGAATCCGGCGGGTCGATCATCAACATCTCCTCGATCATGGGGGCTGTCTCCACCGTCGGTGCCGCACCTTACGTGGCGAGCAAGCATGGGGTGGTTGGCCTGACCAAAGCCGCTGCGCTTGATGTTGCGGCGCAAAATATTCGGATTAACGCTATCGGGCCGGGTTATATCGACACCCCGTTGCTGCAGCAGGCGACGCTGACCAACATCGACGAGATCGCTGCGCTGCACCCCCTTGGGCGGCTTGGCCGACCTGAAGAAATCGCCGCAATCGTTGCGTTTCTGGCATCGCCCCGCGCCAGTTTTGCCACCGGTGCCTATTATCCGGTCGATGGGGGATATCTGGCCCGCTGATCAGAAAATCCGGATACCCCGCATTTATGACGGGGCATCGGTTATGCTGCACGTGCGCAAACAGGCGATCGAAAGCCGACTTCGTTTTGGAGGGGAAGGTGTGACAATATGTCCACCATACCCAAAAAATATGACCAATCTGTCAGGAATTCGTGGGAATTATTGACAGCGGGCGACCGTAAAAATATAGCCGAAAAACCGATTGAACGTCGGGTAAACAAAAATACTCTAGGGGGACGGAAGATGAATCTTCGTACCAGATTGATGCTTGGCACGTTTGTGGCTGCGCTGGTCGCGCCGGCTGCAGCGCAGGCCCAGGATGAAGGCGGCGAAATCGTCGTCACCGCGAACAAGCGCGAACAGAACCTCAACGACGTCGGTCTGACCATCACCGCAATCGGCGGTGCCGCTCTGCAAGAGCGCGGCATTACCTCGCTGGCCGATGTGGCCTCCGCCATCCCCGGCCTTGCCTTCGCGCCGTCCAACACCGGCACCCCGATCCTGACGCTGCGCGGCGTCGGCTTCAACGAAAGCTCGCTGGGCGTCTATCCGGCCGTTTCGGTTTACGTCGACCAGGTCCCGCAGCCTTTCCCGGCGCTCGCTGCGCACTCGGCGTTCGACGTGCAGCGCATCGAAGTGCTGAAGGGTCCGCAGGGTACCCTGTTCGGCCAGAACTCGACCGGTGGTGCGATCAACTACATCGCCAACAAGCCGACCGACACGTTCCAGGCCGGCGGCGACATCAGCTACGGCCGCTTCAACGCGATCGAAGCCAACGCCTTCCTGTCCGGCCCGCTGACCGAGAATGTCCGCGCCCGTCTGGCGATGAACGGTCGTCACATGGATGACTGGCAGTACAGCGCCACGCGCGACGACGGCAACGGCCATCAGTCGTATATCGCGGGCCGCTTCATCCTGGATGCCGACCTTGGCAACCTGAAGCTGGAAGGCATGCTGTCAGGCTGGCGCGACAAGTCGCAGCCGCAGGCCCAGCAGCTTGTCGGCATCCGCGTGCAGAACTGGAGCGCAGAGCGTGAAGCGCGTCACCCGTTCTACCTGAACCCGACCTGGAGCGGCGGCAATCCGCGCATCGCTGACTGGAGCACGCTGGTGCGTGACCCGGGCCTGTCGCCGGCTTCGTCCACGCTTCCCTACGGCTTCGGCCCGGAAAGCACCTGGGGCGAAAACAACCTCGATCCCTTTGGCAATCGTCGCATGTGGCAGGGTTCGCTGCGTGCCGACCTTGACCTGAGCGGAATGACGCTGACCTCGATCACGTCATATGCTGATTTCAAGCAGCGTCAGGGCATTGATGGCGACGGCATGAAGCAGGTCACTTACGATCTTGAGAAGAGCGACGGCTATATCCACAGCTTCAGCCAGGAACTGCGCCTGTCCAACGACCAGACCGGCGCGTTCCGCTGGATGGTTGGCGGCAACTATGAAAAGAGCACCACGTTCGAAGATCAGGGCCTGCGTTATTTCGATAATACCAGCCATGACTCGTCGCTGTTCTTCATCAACTATTCGGGTGTGACGAACAAGCAGAAGATCGAAAACATCGCCGCGTTCACCAACCTGGAATTCGATGTCTCGCCGAGTCTGACCCTCAAGGCAGCAGCGCGTTACACCAGCTCGAAGAACCGCAACGCGCTGATTTCGTACACCACCGAAAACGGCAACGTGAACAAGTTCTTCAACTACCTCGGCGCGTTGCTGAACGGCGTTACCAGCGACTACTACAACGAAAACGGTGTGCCGACCGACGCGGCAGGCAATCCGTTGCCCTTGCCGTTCACGCCGATCACGCCTGACCAGAACTACACGCTCAACAGCTCCTTCATGCCGGGCGAAGTCTTCCGTGGGAACCTCAAGGAAGACAACGTATCCTGGCGCGTGGGCGTTGACTACAAGGTCAATCCTGATGTTCTGCTCTACGCGAACGTCTCGCGTGGCTACAAGGCAGGCTCGTTCCCCAGCCTCGCGGCTGCGAATGCTGTTGCTCTAAGGCCGGTCAATCAGGAATATGTGACGGCGTTCGAGGCGGGTTTCAAGGCGAGCATGTTCGATCGCGTCGTTCAGCTAAATGCTGCGGGGTTCTACATGGACTACCGCGACAAGCAGGTTCGTGGCCGACTGCTTGATCCGATCTTCGGCGGTCTTGAAACGCTGGTCAACATTCCGAAGTCACGGATTGCCGGATTCGAGGCTGATGTGACGGTACGTCCGACTTCAGGGCTCACTCTGAGCGGCGCAGTGACCTATTTGAGTTCGAAAATCCTCAAGAGCCCGGAGCCTCCCAAGAACTATAACGTGTTGGGTACGGCCGACAATTTTGTCGGCGATCCGCTGCCGTTTACGCCGGAATGGTCGGGTTCGGTCAATCTGGACTACCGCTATGAGACGTCGGGCGGTCTGACCCCGTTCATCGGTGTGTCGGTCAGCGCACGAACTAAGGCAGATTCGCAGCTAGGCTCGGAGCGGATGGATTATCTCGGTCTAAAGGGCGAAAGTCCTTGCCAGACGGCAACGGATGGGACCGACGTATGCTTCCTCGCTCCGGGCGTGAAGAATCCGTTCATGCTCAACGGCTACGCGACGGTCGATGGCCGCGTGGGCGTCGAAGGCAAGGACGGGGCCTGGAAGCTGATGTTCTGGGCCAAGAACATGTTCAACAAGTACTACTGGACCAACGTGATCTCCTCGGCGGACTCGGCCGCTCGCTTTGCGGGCATGCCGGCCACCTATGGCCTCACGATCGCGATGAAGGTGCAGTAACAGGAATGAGGGTGATCCCCGGGAAAGCGTAAGTCTTCCCGGGGATTAGTTCTGAGAGGCCAGGCGACCGGAGAGTGCTGCGCCGATCCGGCCCAATGGGCCGGATCGGCGCGGCTTTTCCTGCTTCGGGCTCCGGCGCTGTGCGTCGGGATCCAACTCTCGACCCTATTTCTCGCTATTTGAGAGGCCATCCGCTTCCTGTGCCCCTTACGGGTAACGTCACTGTTCCACTGGCGATATCCTTTCGATACGTTCCACATGGTCAAAAGATGCCCGCAAGCTCACGAGAAGTCTGCGGCGGTATGGGAGAAGGGAGGTATGTCCTCCCTCTGGACGGGAAATGGCAACTGACGTGAACGCGATCCAAGATGCACCGGCAACGGCAACCCGAAACAGCGATCCCTGGGATCGCACCGCCGTCGAACCACGGCTGAAAGTCATTCTTGATCGCACGGTCGAATGGCGTCCACGCGGGCCCTATCGCGCCAAGTCCGATGCCGAGATCGCGGCGATGCTGACCCGCTTCTTCAGCCATCATGGCCAGCGTGACGTGGTCGTCTCGGGCGTGCGGCGAATGTCGGGCGGGGCTTCGAAGGAGCAGTTCTTCTTCGATATCGCTCATGCCGATCTGCCTGAGGGCGAACGCCTGATCCTGCGGATGGACCCGCTGGAATGCATCGCCCAGACCTGCCGTGGCCGTGAAGCCCAGCTTCAGACCGCGATGGGCGCGGTGCTGCCGGTTGCTCCGGTGCGCCTGGTCGATATGGACGCCGAGGTGATGGACCAGCCCGGATCGATCCTGGAATTCGTCCACGGCGTGACCGAGCCGAGCGACAGTTCCGCCAAGGGCGTCTCCGGCATGGGATCGCAGATGGGCGACTGGGCCCCCAGGCTGGCCCCCCAGTTCGTCGATGCCTTCGTCAAGACGCATGGCTTCGACTGGGCCGGTGCCGATCTCAGCCTGTTCGCGGCTCCGCGCCCCGGGACCACCGATGCGGCGTTGTGGCAGGTCAACTACTGGTCGGAACTGTGGTGGAACGCGGTGGTCGAACCGATCCCGGTCATCACCCTGTGCGAACGCTGGCTGCGCGAAAACCTGCCGGTTTGCGAAAACCCGGTGGTGGTTCATGGCGATCTCAGGATCGGCAACTTCATGTTCGAAGAGCCCAGCGGCCGCTTCACCGCCATTCTCGACTGGGAACTGGGGCATCTGGGCGACTATCACGAGGATATTGCCTGGGCGATCCAGCGCCTGTTCGGCAACTGGGACAGTGCCGGCAATTTCCTCGTCTCAGGCCTTCTCCCGCGTGACGAATTCATCGCCCGGTACGAGGCGCAGTCCGGCAATGTCGTGGATCCGAAGACGCTGCGCTATTACGAGATCCTCAACGCCTACAAGTGCGCCTCGATGGACCTCGGCCAGGCGCTGCGCGCCGCGCACGAGCACAACAACCATCAGGAAAACGTGCTCACCTGGCTGGGGGCGGCGGGGGGCGTCTTCCTCAACCAGATCGTCAAGATGATACGGGAGGAAATCTGATGCTTCCGGGTATCGATCTGCGCCTGCGCAACATGATCAAGTCGATCGAGGATATCGTCCTGCCGGCGATCCCCGGCGACCAGAGCCTGGCGCGCGAACAGGCGCGGCTGATCGCCGGCCATCTGGCCATCATCAAGGACCAGTGGCGGCATGCTGTGCGCTTCGAAGCGGGATCGCTGGCGGCGCTGGTGGACCTGGCGTGGGCGCTGATCCCGCAGGTTGCGGACGATCAGGCGCGCGAACTGAGCGCCGCCGCCGAAGCCACGGCGCGGATCGACTGGCAGGATATCGACGCACTGAACGCTTCGATCTGCGCGGTCGGCGCGGCGGTGGACAAGGTGATCCTGGGCGAGGAGGGCACCCGCCCGCTGGGCCCCGAAGCCTGGGCGGCGGTGCTGGCCTATGGCGAAAAGGATGCGCAGCGCCAGCGCACCTGGTTCCAGGGCGTGGGGATCGATCCCGACCGGTCCGAACTGCCGCCCGTCGCGTCGCTGGGCTGAGCGGCCGTGATCCGCCTGGTGTGCCTGCTGGCCCCGCGCGCGGGTGTGTCCGTTGCCGCTTTCCATGCGGTGTTGCGCGATCGCGTGGGGCCGCTGGTGGCGGGGATGCAGACCGGGCTTGACCTGATCCGCTACGTCCAGTTGCTGGCCGATGCCGATGCGGCAGAGGGCGATGCTGCGGCCCGGGCGATGCGCGATATGCCACCGTCACCGCATGCGGCGATGATGGATTTCTGGTGGGCGTCTGCTGCGGCGGTCGATGCCGCATGCGCCGGAGCGCTGCTGGACCGGATCGGCGCTGCGGTGGCGGAAGTGGTCGACCCGCAAGCCTCCTGCTGCTGGCTGGCGAGCGAGTTTCCGCAAGTCCAGACGCAGCATGCGCGGGTCGTCGCCCGGCCGCGCACGCCGCTGCTCAAGCTGGCCTTCATGCTGCGGCGGGCCACCGGGATGACCGACGCGGAGGCGCGCGACTACTGGCTGACCGGGCACGGCCCGCTGATCCGCTCCTATGCGCCGGCGCGGGGCATGCACGCCTATTACCAGGTTCATCGCCGCGATGATCGGGAACGCTTGCCCAAGCTGGCGGCAGCGCTGGGTCTGGCCGAGGGTGACTTCATGGGCCATGCCGAAGCGTGGTTCGACCGTTCGGCTATGCGCGGCGGGGCCGATCTGGAGGAGGCCAAGACGAAAGCGGTGGAGGATGAGCGCCGCTTTATCGGCCTGGCCGGTTCGGTGCTGTTCTCCGGCAAGGAATATGCTTTCGTAGAGCGCGACTGGGCGCTCTGAACCCCACCCGCTGGCGGACCGGGTGACCGGTTCGGCCACCCCACACCAAGGCTGGAACCTTCATGACGCTGACCCGCAAACAGATCTATTCCTATGTCCTGCCCGGGCAAGTGTCCGATCCCAATCCGGTGTTCGCCCAGGCGGCGGCGGCCGAGGCGCTGGGGATCGGCGGGATATTCCTGTCCGAGCGGTGGGAGAGCAAGGAACTGGGCGCGGTGATGGGGGCGCTGGCGCATGCCACCACGTCGCTGCAACTCGTGGCCGGGCTCACCCATTTCGGCACCCGCCACCCGGTCGTCCAGGCCGGCATGGCGCAGACGATGCAGATGCTGAGCGGCGGGCGCTTCGTGCTGGGTTACGGGCGCGGGGTCGTCTCGCACTTCAAGAAACTCGGCATCCCGACCCCCAACATGCAGGGCATGGTGGATTATGTATCGATCCTGCGCCGGCTGTGGGCTGGCGAATCGATCAGTTACAACGGCCCGGCGGGGGACTATCCGGCGCTGCAACTGCCGCAGGGCTATGACAACCCGCCGCCGCTGATCATGGGCACGATCGGCCCCAAGACCCTGGCGATGGCCGGCGCGCATTTCGACGGTGTGGTGCTGCACCCGTTCCTGACCGTGGACGGCGTGGCGCGATCGATCCGCATCGTGCGCGATGCGGCCGAAGCGGCGGGGCGTGATCCGCTGGCGGTCAAGATCTACGCCACCATCGTCACCGCTCCGGATACTCTGTCGGAAGATCAGCGCATCGATATCCTAGAAGCGCGGGCGGTGTCCTATTTCATGCACCGTGAACTCGGCATGCCGATCGTGGCGACGAACGGGTGGAGCGAGGAGCCGCTCGACGTCATGGCTTCGACCGGCCTCGCCGCGCTGGAATACGGCACCGGTGACGCGCGCGACAAGCGCCGGCGGATGGCCGAGGTGGCGGGTCTCCTGCCCTCGGAATGGCTCACAGAGGGTGCGGCGGTCGGCAGCGTGGCGCGCTGCATCGAGAGGCTGGGCGAATATGTCGATGCCGGTGTCGACTACATTTTGCTGCACGGCACGACCCCGGACCAGCAGGGCGAGATCGTCGGCGCGTTGCCGCCGGGCTGAGGCTTTTGCTGCGCGGCATGGCCGCTTGACGCCAGGGTGACAAAGTACGATCCCAGAGGTGATTATCTTGCGCGATCGGCGGAAATGCGTGAAAATCCCTCGCAATAACCGAAAAGATTTCGCTTTTTTCGGGCCTAGGTTTATGGTTCCAGGAATCATAATGGGAGAGAGTCCGTGCCTGACAAGCAGGAAGTGGATTTCGATGTCATAGTAGTCGGTGCCGGGATCACCGGCATGTACATGCTCTACAAATTGCGCGAGCTGGGGATGTCGGTCCGGGTGATCGAGAAGAACGGCGATGTCGGCGGGACGTGGAACATGAACCGCTATCCCGGCTGCAAGCTGGATTCGGAATCGTACACCTATGCCTATTCGTTCCTCCCGGACCTGCTGCAGGAATGGAACTGGTCGAACGAGTTCGCGTCGCAGCCCGAGCTGATGGAATTCTTCAGCAAGGCCGCCGACCGGATGGACGTGCGCAAGGACATCACCTTCAACGTCAAGGCCACCCGGATGGTCTATGACGAACAGGGCAATTTCTGGACGGTCGAACTGGACAACGCGGAAATCCTGCGCGCCCGCTTTGTCCTGACGGCGGTTGGCGCGCTGTCGACTCCGCGCATGCCGAGCTATCCGGGTATGGACCTGTTCCGGGGCGAGGTGTTCCATTCCTACTACTGGCCGCACGAACGCGGCGGTTACGGCGGCAAGGAGGTCAGCTTCGCCGGCAAGCGCGTGGCCGTCATCGGCACCGGCTCGACCGGGGTGCAGATCATCCAGGAAGTGGCCAAGACGGCAGACCGGATGTTCGTTTTCCAGCGCAGCCCGAACTGGTGCGCGCCGCTGTGCAACAAGCCGATCGAACCGGAACGCATGGCCGAGATCAAGGCCCGCTACCCCATCATCTTCGAAAAGTGCGAATCCACCAATTCCGGCTTCCAGCACGATTTCATGTTCGAAACCGCGCACGGCACGACGGCCGAAGAGCGGGAGGCGCTGTTCGAGGAACTTTATAACCAGTCCGGCTATGCCATCTGGGTCGGCCACTATGGTGACATGTTCACCGATCCGGTTTCCAACGGCTACATCACCGATTTCATCGCCCGCAAAATCCGCCAGCGGGTGAAGGACCCGGCAATTGCCGAAAAGCTGATCCCCAAGGACCACGGCTTCGGGCTGAAGCGGGTGCCGATGGAAACCAACTATTACGAGGCGTACAATCAGGACAACGTCGAACTGATCGACATCCGCGAAGACCCGATCATCGAGATGACGCCGGACGGCATCCGCACCGGCACCCGCGACTTCGATGTGGACATGATCATCTACGCCACCGGGTTCGATGCGATCATCGGCGGGCTCAAGGAAATGGACATCCGGGGCCTGGGCGGCAAGACGCTGAAGGAAGCGTGGCAGGACGGGCCGTTCACCTATCTTGGCCTGCAGGTGCCCGAATTTCCCAACCTGTTCACGCTGGTCGGCGCGCACAACGGGGCGACCTTCTGCAACATACCGCGCTGTGCCGAAGCGCAGATCAGATGGGTGGCGGACCTGTTCGCCCATGCCGTGGAGAACGGTATCGACCGAATCGAGGCGGACGAGCAGGCGGCCGAGGAATGGACGCGCCATGTGTTCGAAGTGGCGGATGCCACGCTGCTGACCACGGCGACCAACAGTTGGTTCTGGGCGGAATTCGGCAAGGGACTGGAGCGCGGCCATCGCCTGCTGGTCTACAACGGCGGCAACCCGGCCTATCGCGCCAAGGTCGAAGAAGTGCGGGCCAGGGGATACGAAGGCTTCATCATGCGCCAGCCCGCTGTGGTGGATTGAGCGCACCGGCCGGCGGCGGGGCGGGGGCCCGGCCGCCGGGCCCGGCGGCTCATGCGCTGCAGGCGGTGGCGATGATCGCCAGATCCTCGGCGCAGTCTATATCGGTCGCCAGTCCCGGCGTGGTGACGGTTCGCGCCAGCGCCCCGGTTTCGCGGGCGAATGCGGCAAAGCTGCCCGGTCCGAAATGAAAATCGACGGTGTGGCCCGGGGCCAGTGCCACCGCGTTCGTCCCGGTGCCGCCGCGATCAGGGGCGAGGGCGATACCCGCTTCGCCAGCGGCTGCGAGAAGCGCGCTGACGTCATGACCGCACAGCAGCGGCAAGTCGGCGTTGATGGTGCAGAATCCCTGTTCAGACACCGCACCGCGAAGCGCGGCGAGCATTACGTTGACCTCGTCCCAGTCTGCAACCCATTCGCCGGACCATCCGGCGGGCCGCACCGGGCACAGTACCAGCGGCGACACGCCCGGGATTTCGGCCAGCACTGCCATCACGTGGCGAAACATGCGTTCAGCCAGGTCCTCGCGCGCCGCCGCGTCCAGCGCCCCGGCCAGCCGCGACTTGCGCGATCCGGGTTGCTTGATCGGGACGACGACCCGCCAGGTCACCGCAGGCTGTCCGCCAGCGCCACCGCCGCCTGGGCGACGCGGACGCGGTCTGCTTGGGTATGCATCAGTGTATCAGCACGCGCCACTGTTACGGCGAAATCGGCCTGGGGATCGCCTGCGTCGATCAGCATGGCGTCGATCAGCCCGGCGTAATGCCCGGCCACGGCGACGGCATCCACGGTCATGCCCAGTTCGCGCATCAACTTGGCCGTCGGCCCCTTCACCGCGTCCCCGCCGACCAGCGGCGATACCGCGACGACCGGGGCTTTCGTGGCGCACAGCGCCTCGCGGATGCCGGGCACGGACAGCACCGGATCGACGCTGAGGAACGGATTGGACGGGGCAATCAGCACCGCGCGCGTATCGGCGGCGGTGATGGCTTCGATCACGCCGGGGCCGGGCCGGGCATCGGCAGCACCGGCAAAGCGGATGGCGCTGACCACGGGTGCAGCGCGGCGGCCGACGAAATAGTCCTGAAACTCCAGTTCGCCGGCGTCAGTATCGAGCATCGTGCGCACGGGGCTATCGCTCATCGGCAGCACCGTTGCGCCGATCTCCCAGCTTTCGCAGACCCCGGCAGTGAACGCGGACAGCGGCGCACCCGCCGCCAGCGCCAGCGCGCGCAGGACGTGCATCGCCAGATCGCCGTCGCCCAACTGGAACCAGCCCGGCCCGCCGAGCGAGCGCAACGCCTCCATGAAATTCCAGCTTTCGCCGGCGCGGCCCCAGCCAAGCTCGGGGTTGGCCTTGCCGGAAAGGGTATAGACCAGCGTGTCGATATCGGGGGAAACCGGGAGGCCGAGATGGACGAAATCGTCAGCGGTGTTGACGATCGCAGTTACCGTGTCGGGTGGGAAAGCCTCGCAGCAGCCCTTTACCAGCTTGGCCCCGCCGACGCCGCCGGTGAGTATGACGATGCGGCCGGTCATTGGAACAGATCCTCTTCAATCGGGCGGACAAGCGCCGCAGCGGGGCGATCGGGGGCATCCCACTCCAGCCCCCGGATCAGCACGGCGGGAATGCCTTGTGCGCCTTCGCCCATCACCAGCCCGGCCGCGCTGGCGACAAGATCGGCAAAGGCGACCTGGGTGACCGCCATCGGCCGGCCGTTGCGATCCGGCGCGCCGCGATGGTCGATCAGCGACGGCAGCCCTGCCGCGCCGATCGCGACATTGACCACGCCCATGCGCCAGGGGCGGCCGAAACTGTCTGAAAGGACCACTGCCGGGGCATGGGACAGGCGTGCTGCCAGCCGTTCGCGCAGGGCATGGGCCGAAGCGTCGGGGTCTTGCGGGAGCAGCAGCACCGTGTCGGCATCGGCCTGATCGCCCAGGTTCGATTGATCGATGCCGGCGTTGGCCATGACGTGGCCGGTGCGGTGGCAGGCGATCAGCACATGGGGAACCGCGCGGACGATCCGCGTCGCCTCGTCCTGCACCAGCGCCACCAAGCGGGGGTCCTTGCGTGTCCGCGCGGCAAGGTCCGCTGCGGCATCGTCGACGACGACTTCATCGAGCACCGCCACGCGGCCCTCGGCTTTCGAAACGATCTTCGATGTCACGACGAGAACATCGCCCGGCCCCGGCGCGCAGCCGATGGCGATCAGCGCATCGGCCAGCACTGCGGCCAGATCGCAGCCAGGCGCGATTTCGCCGATACCCGTGATCGGTACAATATCAAGCATCGGCGGCAAGCCGAAAATGTTGGGCAATACGGGTCAACGCAGGTCCTCTGGCGGCGATTCAGGCCAGCGACAGTAGCAGGGCATCATCCGAGTTGGAAACCCGGCGATAGAGCGTATCGCGCCGGACCAGCGGCCGGCCGCCGGTGGCGGCGATGGCGCGCAGATCTTCGGGCGTTATTTCCTGCCCGTGCGCCGCCCCGGCCGCACGGCTGATGCTCTCGTTCATCAGCACGCCGCCCAGATCGTTCACCCCGGCCCGCAGCATCGCCGCCGCGCCGGTCCACCCCAGCTTGACCCACGAACACTGGATCGATCCGATCGCGCCGTGCAGTACCAGCCGGGCCACCGCATGCATCAGCACGCTTTCACGCCAGCTCGGCCCGCCGCGCGATTGGCCGCGCCGGAACATCGGCGCTTCCATGTGGACATAGGGCAGGGGGACGAATTCGGTGAACCCGCCGGTTTCCTGCTGCTGCCGCCGCAGCCGCAGCAGATGCCGTGCCCAGTGCACCGGACTTTCGACATGGCCGAACATGATCGTCGAAGTGGTGGGCAGGCCGATACGGTGCGCGGTGCCGACGACGTTCAGCCACTGGTCGGTCGTCAGCTTGTCGGGGCAGATGACCCGGCGCACGTCGTCGTCAAGGATTTCAGCGGCGGTGCCGGGCAGCGAACCCAGTCCTTCGTCTTTCAGCATCGCCAGATAGTCGGCGATGTCGAGGCCGAGGGTATGCGCCCCTTGCGTAACTTCCAGAGGCGAGAAGGCGTGGATATGCAGGTCCGGGCAGACCCGCTTGATCGCCCGCAGGATCGACACATAGGTGTCGCCGGTGAACTCGGGGTGGATGCCGCCTTGCAGGCACACTTCCGTCGCCCCGCGATCCCACGCCTCCTGCGCCCGGGCCGCGATCTCGTCCAGATTGAGGCGATAGGGGCGGTCGCGGAATCCGGCCTTGCTCGATGACTTCGAGAAGGCGCAGAAGCCGCAGGCGTGGGTGCAGATGTTGGTGTAGTTGATGTTACGGTTGATGACGTACGTCACCTCGTCGCCCGAAACTTCGCGGCGCAGCACGTCCGCCGCTTCGACCACCGCCATCGCGGCGGCATCGCGGGTGTCGAACAGCGCGGCGATTTCGGTCTCGGTCAGTTCGCTCCCGCTGGCCGCACGGTCGAGCAGGCGGTGCAGGCTGGCTGCCACCGGGCCGGAGTGGACAGCGCCCAAAGGTGCCTCGGGGCTGGCGGGGACGGGCAGGCTCGATCCCGGGCACCAGCGGCTGTCGCGCGCCAGACCTTGCGCATCGGCCAGTTTCAGCACGGCCGGGCGCAGCGCGAGATCGATCCAGCCGTCATCGGCCGCGTTCACATAGGCGGGGTGTGCGGTCAGCCGCGCGGCCAGCGGCAGGCCCTTGGCGGCGCAGATCGCGCCCAGACGTTCGATCTCGGGCCAGCGGGCTTCGGGATTGACGTGATCGGGCGTGACGGGGGAGATGCCGCCCCAATCGTCCATCCCGGCATCGATCAGGACGCTCAGCCGCGCATCGTTGAGGTTGGGCGGCACCTGCACCGAAACCTCCGGTGGGAGGATGATCCGTGCTGCGGCAATGGTGCGCAGCATGTCATCCTCGCTCACCGTCGGTGCATCGGCCATGCGGGTGCCCGGCTTGGGGCTGAAGTTCTGGACGATCACTTCCTGCAGGTGGCTATGCTGCAGATGCAGGTCGCGCAGCGCTTCGATCGTTTCGATGCGTTCCTGCGGCGTTTCGCCGATACCGATCAGCATGCCGGACGTCATTGCCATCCGCGCCCGGCCAGCCGCCGCGATCGAGTCTATGCGCACTTGCGGCACCTTGTCCGGCGAACCGTGGTGGGCGTGCCCTGCCGCGCAAAGGCGTTCGGCGGTGGTTTCCAGCATCAGCCCGCACGAGGCGGCGATGGGGCGCAGCATGCGGTAATCGTCTTCGTCCAGCACCCCGGCGTTGATGTGCGGCAGCAGCCCGGTCTCACGCAGCACCCGCTCGGCGCAGTGGCGGACATAATCGATGGTGCGCGAATATCCACGATCGGCCAGCCACCGGCGCGCGACGTTGTACCGCCGCTCGGGCGCGTCACCCAGGGTGAACAGCGCTTCGGTGCAGCCGGCGGCGACGCCTTCGCGGGCGATGCTCAGCACCTCTTCCTCATCAAGGTAGGGCGCAGGCAGGGCGGACGGGGTGGTGGCGAAAGTGCAGTAATGGCAAACATCGGCACACAGGCGGGTGAGCGGAATAAAGACCTTGGGGGAATAAGTCATACGCTCGAACCCGCGCTGCGAACGTACGGCACATGCAGCAGCCATCACGTCTTCGAGCGGGGATTCGAGCAACCACGTGGTGGAAGTTTTACTGCCCAGGGCCTTCAACCTCTGTCTCCATTATCATTTTCGCCGTCATTGCTGATAAATGTTCTGCAAGGATGCAATTTTTCGTCGATTTGTCGGATAATTTGTTTTTACTGAGCCTCAAACTCGCCTAATGCAACTGTCGCTGCCGCCATGGTCTGGCGCAAGGACAAGATAAGGATAGCAGATATGACCCGGATCGCAGTTATCGGAGGCACAGGAAACTTGGGCAAGGCGATTGCTCGCAGGCTGGTCAAAGGCGGCCATGACGTCAACATCGGCTCGCGCGACGCGGCGCGGGCAGCGGCCTGCGCGCAAGAGATCGGCGCGGCGGGCGGCGGTGAAAACGCTGCGGTCGCTGCCGGGCAGGAGGTGGTGATCGTGGCTGTTCCGCATGCCTCGCAAGCGGCGACGCTGGCGGAAATCCGCGATCGCGTGGGCAGCGCCGTGGTGGTTGATACCACCGTGCCGCTGGTTCCGCCCAAGGTCATGCGGGTGCAGCTTCCGGCCGAAGGATCGGCGGCGATGCAGGCGCGCGCCGCGCTCAACCCCGATACCCGGCTCGTCACCGCGTTCCACAACGTCGCCGCGCACCGCCTCGATCATGCCGATGACGTGATCGAATGCGATGTGCTGTGTTTTTCCGACGATGTCGAAGGCCGCAATCTGGTGGTGGGCCTGTGCGGCGATATGGGCCTGCGCGGCTTGAGCGGCGGCGCTCTGGCCAATTCCGCGGCGGCCGAAGCGCTGACCTCGATCCTCATCTACATGAACAAGACTTATGGCGCGGACGGCGCGGGCATCCGCTTCACCGGCCTCGTCAGCGCCCCGCCGATTCCGTAAGATCGCCGCACGCGCCGCCCCGTTTCGAACCGGGCGGCGCGTACCGGCGTCAGACCGGCGCACCGGCCTCGTCACAGATCCGCGCAATCAGGGTGCCCTGGTTGGACCCGCTGAACAGCAGCGACAGCGTTTCCGGCAGATTGTCGAAGCCGGGGCGGACATCTTCGCGATGGGCGATCAGCCCTTTCGCGGTCCAGTCCGCCAGATCGGCCAGCGCCATCGGGATAGCCTCCGGGTGATGGCGGCCGACGAAGCCTTCAATGCGGATGCAGCCATAGATCAGGCGCATCATGTCGATCGGCGGGGCGACGATCGGCCCGCCGCCGTCATAGGCTGAAATCTGCCCGCACAGGACGATCCGGCCCAGCGGACGCATCCGCGCCGCCGCCTGCGCCAGCATATCGCCGCCGACATTGTCGAAATAGATGTCGATGCCATCGGGGCACAGCGTGTCGAGCCGTTCGGCCAGGTTTTCGTGCTTGTAGTCGATCAGGTGTTCGACGCCGCACTCCTCGCGCAGCCAGGCCAGCTTTTCAGCCCCGCCGGCGATGCCGATGACCTTGCAACCCTTGATCCGCCCGATCTGCGCGACCACCGATCCGACCGATCCCGCCGCGCCCGATACGAGCAGCACATCGCCCGGCTTCGGCTCGCCGATCTTGACGAGGCCGCACCAGGCCGTGATCGCATTGATCCCGAGCGGGCCCATCGCATCGACCGATGAAATGCCGTCGGGAATGATGCGATAGCCGACCGTCGGATCGAGCCATTGCTGGTCCTGCCAGGTGGCCGGTCCGAACAGCCGGGTACCTTCCGGAAACTGCGGATTGCGCGTTTCGATCACCCGCCCGAGCCCGGGGGCCAGCACAGGATCGCCGAGCGCGGTGACCGGGTGATAGCTGTCCGTCTTGCCGCTGATCCAGTTGCGGATCGTCGGTGCGCACAGCAGCAGTTCCCATTGCACCAGCACCTGCCCATCGGTGCCCGCGCCGTGTTTGTCCGGCCCATCCTGCCGCCGGAAGCAGGCGCGGGTCACCGCGTCGTCCGGATGCTTTTCCAGCAACCATTGTCTGTTTGTCATGCTCTGTCCCGCCGGTTCCGGTTCATGCTGGTGCCATTTACAGCGTGACGCCTTCGGGCAGGTCGAGCGCGATGATCGGGATTTCGCGCTGGCAGCGGGCCTGATATTCCGCCTGAGCGGGCTGCTCGGTCGAGATGAAATCCCAGTAGGGCTTGCGCTCTTCACCGGTAATCACGCGGGCGGTGGCTTCCGAGCCATTGGCACCGACCTGGATGCGGCATTCGGGATTGGCTTCGAGGTTGAGCGACCACACCGGCGGCTCTTCAGTGCCGCCGCGCGAGGCGACGATCAGGATATCGCCGTTGAAGCGGTAATACTGCAGCGCGGTGTTGCGCCATTCGCCGCTCTTGCGGCCCTTGTGGTGCAGCAGCAGGCAGGTGACGGGGCCGCCGGGGGTGCCGATGGCGATCGGGTCCCACATGTGAGCGGCCGCAGGATCGCTCAGATAGAGCCGGCGATGCTTTTCCAGTTCTTCCTTGACCAGATCGGGCAGGGCCTTGAACTCATCCTTGGCGAAATCGGTGGCGCGGACTTCATCCATCTTGCCGGAACCCATACGCTTCTCCTCTCATTGTTTTTTTGAAATTCTGGCGGGGCGGTCGTCACCGCCCAAGTTTGCGCGATAATCCGAAATTTAATCGCTATAAATTATATCGCTTCAAGCTATGGCCGCCATAGGAAATCCAGATAGCTGCGCTGCGGCCCGGATGTTTCAGCGGGCAGCACGAATCCTGTTAATCGGCGAAATAGCTCCATTTCGTCGAGCGTTCCAGCATCGAAATTCGAGAATTTCAGATGCTCCGTCATGCATCTCATCATGTGAGGAAAAATTTCGACTAAACTTTGGAAAATGCTTTGCCAGCACTGCTGCGCGCCCTTAGCCTCCCTCGGCGCTTCAGGCGCAGTCGGGTTCGATAGAGCGGTGCAGCCTGCAATCGGTTCGTTTCCGGAGAGGATGGAAAGACAATGGCAGACTGGAATGGCAAAGTCGCGCTGATTACCGGCGGGGCATCCGGCATGGGCGCATCCGTGGCGCGCATCGTCGTGCGCGAAGGCGGCAAGGTCGGGCTGTGCGACCTTAACGAGGAACTCGGCGCGCGGATGGTCGATGAACTCGGCAAGGATAATGCCGTGTTCCACAAGACCGACGTCTCCAGTCTCGAAGAAATGACCGCCTTCGTCGATGGTTCGGTCGATCACTTCGGACAGGTGGACGCGATGTTCAACAATGCCGGCATTGGCGGCATGGGCTCGGTGATCGATCTTGATGAAGCCGGCTTCGAAAGGGTCATCCGGGTCGATCTGTTCTCGGTGTTTTTCGGCTGCAAGGCGGTGCTGAAGCACATGATCCCGGCCGGGAAGGGTGCCATCCTCAACAATGCGTCGATCTCGGGCATGTTCGGCGAATACGGGATGAGCTCCTATGCGGCGGCCAAGGGCGGCGTGATCAATCTGTCCCGCTCGATCGCGCTCGACGTTGCGCGCCGGGGGATCCGGGTCAACACGCTGTGCCCCGGCACGGTCGATACGCCGCTGTTCTCCGGCCTCAAGAAAGCGCCCAGCGTGTTCGACACGTTCGTCAGCAATGTCCCGATGGGGCGGATCGGCGCACCCGACGAGATAGGCGAAGTGGCCGCGTTCCTGCTGTCCGACAAGGCCAGCTACCTGACCGGGGCGGTGATCCCGGTAGATGGCGGCATCACCTGCAAGACCGGCTTCCCCGATCTCGCGCCGTTCATGGAAGAACTGCAGCGCGCATTCAACAGTTAGGCGGCGTGGACGGGGCTCCGGGAAAACGCCGGGGTCCCCGCAGGCCTGGTTTACCGATGCGGCTTTGACTTGCGCCAATCCTCAGAAAAAGCGTTCCGCATTCGCGCACAGCGTCGTCGCTACCGCCGGGCGCCCGATCAGTTCCCGCCAGGCGTCCATGTCGGCGGCTACGCAGGTTTCCATGTGGGTCTTCGATCCCCACCACAGTTCGCGCACGCCGATGGCAAAGGCACCGTCGGGATGGACGGCGGGCGAGGGGCGCGAACGGACATGACGCAGCGCGCCCAGCCGATGGCCGAGAGCGACATCGGTGTCATCCGCCCAAGGTATCGCGCCATCCTGCTCGATGAACTGGATCACCTTGAACGTGGTCGGCCGGTTGTCGATCCGCCAGGCCTTGTCGCCAGCCGATGCATCCGATCGCAGATCGGGCGAGGAGACCAGGATTTCCTCTTCGGCGAAGATCCAGCGCAGCGCCGGCAGATCGACGAAGTTGGGCTCGTCGTCCTTCACATCGCGCAGATATACGGGCTCCTCGCCGAACCAAGCGGCATCGGCGGCGCTGTCGATGTTGACTTCGGCGACGCCTTCGAACCGCGTCTGGTCGGGTCCCAGCAGATCGGTGTGGACCTGATGGCTCTGCACGTAGCCGCGCATCGTGGAGATGTGCCGACCCAGCGTGCCGTGCGGGTGACGCCAGTGATCGTGGAAAAACTGCACCGGAACGTGCGGCGGGCGCGGGATCGCGCCGAACATCTTTACCCTGCTCATCGGATTTCCTCTCGCCCGTAAAGTGAACGGAGCCCGCCGCGCCCTATGGGGCTGTCCGATGGCGGGCCCGTTTTCAGTGCCCGGTCATGACCATTCGAGAACCGCGCGGCCGGTGACCTTGCCTTCCTTGAGGTCGGTCATCGCCGCGTTGGCTTCGTCGATATGGCGGCATTCGATCGGGGTCGGAGCCAGTTTGCCGGAATTGGCGAGTGCGAGCACTTCGTGCAGATCGCCCGGCGTGCCGGTGAGGTTGCCCTCGATCCGCCAGCCCATGAAGATCATCGTTGCCAGCGATATCGCCAGCTCGCCCCCGGCGACGCCGACCAGTACCAGCGTGCCGCCCTTGTCGAGGCAGGCCAGCCCGGCCGCCGCGGTCTTGTCGTTGTTGACGAAATCGAGCACCGCGGGGACCTTGCCGCAATAGGCAGCGATCTGGTCGACGAGATCGTCGGCCCGGCCGTCGAACGTGACGGTGGCACCGCGTTCTTCGGCCACACGGCGCTTGTCGGCGTCGATATCGACCGAGATGATCTGGTGATGATCGAGCGCCTTCAGCATCTCGATCGCCATCAGCCCGAGGCCGCCGGCACCGATCAACAGGATCGGCCGGTCGGGATCGAGCGGCATGATCTTCTTGAGCGACGAATAGATGGTCAGACCAGAGCATGCATACGTCGCCGCCAGCGCCGGATCGACCTTGCCGGGATCGGCCAAGTAGCGGGCATGCGGCACCATCACATGGCTGCCGAACCCGCCCGAGCGCACCACGCCGATGCCCTTGGGCGTGCGGCACCAGTTATCGAGCCCGTTGTTGCAATAGTAGCAGTCGCCGCAGCCGAGCCAGGGATAGACCACCCGCATGTCGCCCACTTCGACGCCGGTCGCGTCCGGCCCCTTGGCGACTACCCGGCCGGCGATCTCGTGACCGGGTGCCTGCGGCAGTTTTACGCCGCGATCGGCAAGCTTCATGATCTTGCCGCCGCCCATGTTGTATTCGCCCTTCCAGAAGTGAAGGTCCGAATGGCACACGCCGCAATAGGCGGTTTCGACCAGTACTTCGGTACCCTGCGGCACCGGGGTCTCCAGCTCGCGCTGTTCCAGCGGTGCCTTGGCTGCGGTTACCATCCAGGCTTTCATCGTATCTCTCCAGTAATCATGGGCATGCTGCGGCATGGCGGGGCACCAGCCTTGCCGGCAAAGGTGTTCAGGTGTCGGCGGTTTGCGCGATCGCCGGTTCTCCGCGCGCATCGCTGCCGCCGTCGATGTTGAAGCCTTCGTAGCCGTTGGCGGCGATCTGCCGGCAGGTGTCGCGATAGGTGTTGACGCCGCCGACGTAGGGCATGAACCGCTGCGGTTTGCCCGCCACGTTGGCCCCGCGATACCAGCTTGCCGCCTCGTTCAGCAGGGTGCGGCCGGCCACTTCGTCGACATGGTCCATCCAGCGATCCTGGGCGGCCGGATCGGCCTCGATCGTCTGCTTGCCATGCTCGCGCATGTAGGCGAGGCAATCGGCGATCCACTCGATGTCGTGCTCGATCGAAACGACGACATTGCTGAACACCGAGGGGCTGCCCGGGCCGGTGACCACGAACATGTTCGGGTAACCGGAAATTCCCATGCCGATGTAGCTTTCGGGGCCGTGCGACCAGTCTTCGCGCAGGCGATGGCCATCGCGACCCTGGATGTCGATCGCCAGCAACGCCCCGGTCATCGCGTCGTAGCCGGTGGCCAGGATGATGACATCGACCGGATAGAAACCGTCCGTGGTGCGGATGCCATGCGCCTCGATCTGCTCCAGCTTTTCGGTGCGCAGGTCGATCAACTGGACGTTGTCGCGGTTGTAGGTCTCGTAATAGTCGGTGCCCACGCACATGCGCTTGGTCGCGATCGGGAAGCCCGAGGGGATGAGCTTTTCTGCGGTCGCCGGATCGGTGACGGCCGAGCGGATCTTGCGGTGGAAGAATTCGGCGACCACTTCGTTCGCGGCCTTGTTCGTGACCACGTCGTTGAACGCATAGGTCACGTTGGGGCCGCCCTTGAGCCAGCGCCGCTCCAGATCCGCCTCACGGTCCTCGGCACGGATCGCATGGAGCGGGAGGATGCCGTATTCGTGCAGCACGCCGGCGCGGCTGTTCTTCGCCATATCGCGCAATTGCGTGAAGTTCTCGCGCCAGTATTCGACACGCTCTTGCGGCCACGGCCCGTTGCGGGCGGGGACGCAATAGGCGGGCGTGCGCTGCACGACGACAAGGTTCTTGGCCTGCTGGGCCAGCAGCGGGATCATCTGGACCCCGGTGGACCCGGTGCCGATCACCGCCACGTTCTTGCCCGAAAGATCGGGCGACTGGCGCGGCCAGCGCACGGAGTGGAACAGCTCGCCCTTGAAGTCGCCGATCCCGGCGATGTCGGGCGTCTTGGGCACGGTCAGGCAGCCGGTCGCCATGACGATGAACCGGCTCTGGTAGCTATCGCCGTTTTCGAGCGTGACTGTCCACAACGCGCTCGCTTCGTCGAATGCGGTGCTGGCGACGCGCGCGTTGAAGCGGATGTCCTTGCGCACATCGAGGCGATCGGCGGCGTAGTTGATGTAGCGCTCGATCTCTTCCTGGCGGGCGTAGCGTTCGGTCCAGGTCCAGTCGCGCTGCAGTTCCTCGGAGAAACCGAAGCAGTATTCCAGGCTGTCCACGTCGCAGCGCAGGCCGGGATAGCGGTTCCAGTACCAGGTCCCACCGACGTTTTCGCCGGCTTCGACAGCGAGGACATTGAAGCCCATCGAACGGAACTTGTGGACGCCATAGACACCGGCGAAACCGGCACCGACGATCAGGACATCAAGCGGATTTTGCGTTTCAGTCATCAGTTGTCTCACGCCAGGTTGAGCCACACGGTCTTGGAGATCATGAATTCGTTGAGGTGATGGGGGCCGCCTTTGACGCCATAGCCGCTGTGCTTGGTGCCGGCGAAGGTGACGCCCGGATCGGTGACCCCGTAACAGTTGGTCCATACCATCCCGGTGCGGATGCCGTGGGCGACGCGATGGACCCGGCCGACGTCACGGCTCCACACCCCGCCGCCAAGGCCGTATTCAGTGGCATTTGCCAGCTCGATCGCCTCTTCCTCGGTATCGAACGGGATGGCCGACAGGACCGGGCCGAAGATTTCCTCGCGGGCGATCGCCATGCCCATGTCGACATCGGCATAGACGGTGGGGGCCACGAAGAACCCATCGGCAAGATTGCCACCAAGCCGCTCGCCGCCGGTCACTAGACGCGCGCCTTCGTTGCGGGCGACTTCGAAATAGTGCTGCACGCGATCGAGCTGCGCTTGCGAGGCGAGGGGGCCGAGCTGGCTTTCGCCGTCAAGCGGCAGGCCGACCTTCAGCTTGCTGCCGACTGCGGCCACCCGCTCGACGAAATCGTTGTAGATTGAGCGTTCGACGAACAGCCGGGTGCCGGCGAAGCACACCTGCCCGGTGTTGTTGAAGCAGGCCATCGCCGCGCCGGTGGCGGCGACATCGAGGTCCGCATCGGCGAACACGATGTCGGGCGACTTGCCGCCCAGTTCCAGCGCCACGCGCTTCATGTTGGTGGCCGAAGCCTCGATGATGCGGCGGCCGGTGGCGGTGGAGCCGGTGAAGTTTACCTTGTCCACCCCGGTATGCGCGGCGAGCGCGGCACCGGCAGTGGCACCGGGGCCGGGGACGACGTTGATCACGCCCGCGGGCAGCCCCGCATCGTGCATGATCCCGGCGAGCATCAGCGTTGACAGCGGCGCTTCCTCGGCCGGCTTGAGCACCAGCGTGCAGCCCGAGGCAAGGACCGGACAGATGCTCCACAACTGGGTGATGAGCGGCCCGTTCCACGGAATGATCGCGCCGACGACGCCGAGCGGTTCGCGGTGCGAATAGCTCATGAAGTTGCCGGGAACCGAATTGTTGAACACGTCGCCGGTGTCCGCCACTGCCTGTGCCGCGTAATAGCGGAAGGTCTGCTGGATCCAGCGGCGGAACATGGAAGTGCGCGCGATCGGCGCGCCCATGTCGATGGTTTCGAGCCGGGCCAGATCCTCGAACCGCGCGTCGATCGCATCGGCCAGTTTGAGCATCAGCGCCTGCCGGTCGAATGCCTTGAACTTCGACCATTCACCCTTGAATGCGGTACGGGCCGCAGCCACCGCCGCGTCGATATCGGCAGCGCCGCCCCGGCTCACCTGGATCGAAGCGGTCCCTCGCGATGGATCGATGCAGGCAAAGGTTTCGCCGGAAATCGCATCGACCCATTCGCCGCCGATGAAGAGCTGCTTGTGGCCGCTTTCAAGAAACGGATGACGATAGGTGTCCTGGAAGGTCACGGGGCTGTTCCTCTCTCACGCAGTTCCGGCCGCACCGGCCTGTTCATCTCATGGGCGCAAACCTGGCCGCAGCGGGTTCGGCGATCACACCTGAAGGACCGGGGCGGGACCGCGCCGGTTGGCATGCAACGGTCCCGCCCCTGTTCCTTCATCTTCAGTCCTTGCTGCCGAACATCTCGCGGATCGCGGGATTGAGCTTGTCGGTGCCCTTCTTGGCAGCATGCTCGTCCAGCTTGGCTTTCACGGCGGCGGTCAGTTCGCCACGGAAAGTCTCATGATTTTCGCGCAGCCACTGTTCCGAACGCACGCGATACTGGTTCAGCTTGTTGACCTTGGGGATCGCGAAGCGGCCGATCAGTTCATATGAACGCTTGGTCTGGTCCCAGTCGGCCCAGTGGTTGTCGAGGTTGAGGAAGCAGCCGAAGCCGCCGGACTGTTCGTTGAGGCGGTCCATCTGCGCCACGAAATCGTCCGGGGTGCCGATCACGCCGAAGCCAGTCTCGATCATGTAGTCGATCGGATCGACACCGACCGGCGGTGCGAGCGGGATTGCGGCTACCTTGGACATGTATTCGATCCAGCGTTCCAGCCCGTAGCGCACGTTCTCACGCGCCTTTTCGCGGGTTTCGGCGATGTGGACCGGGCCGACCAGACGCCAGGCGTTGCGATCCATGGTGTTGCCGTGTTCGACGGCGGTCTCGACCGCGATGTCCCAGTTGCGGGCAAGGGCGTTGAAGCCGCCGGCAGACGTCGCACCGATCGACAGCATCGACAGGCCGTACTTGCCGGCAGCCGTGGCACCGGCCGGCGAAACCTGGCTGGCCACCGCGATTTCGACGCCATGGTCGTCGTAGGAATCGAGCTGGAGCGAGGCTTCCTGCAGGTTGAACCATTCGGACTGGGCGGTCACCACTTCGCCGTTCAGCAGGCGGACCAGCGGATCGATCGCCTCGTCCATGCGATCGCGGACCTTGGGAGTGGGGATGCCCATCATGTAGGCGTCGGACGGCAGCGAGCCGGGGCCCATGCCGAAGATGGTCCGGCCCTTGGTGATGTGGTCAAGCTGACGGATGCGATCGGCCAGAGTATAGGGGTTGTGATAAGGCAGCGAAGACACGCCGGTGCCCAGCTTGATCGTCGAAGTGCGCTGCGAAACCGCGGCGATGAACAGCTCGGGACAGCCGTTGATTTCCCAGCCGCTCGAATGGTGTTCGCCGATCCAGGCTTCGGCGAAACCCATCTTTTCCATCAGCACGACCCGGTCCATGTCGTGCTCGATCGATACCGACGGGTGCTCCTCGACCGGGGTGTGGGGCGCGATGAAAGCGCCAAAGCGCATACGGTTGCTCATCTCGAAGTTCTCTCCGCTGGATTTATCCGAATCATATTCGGATTATTGGCATGTCTGGCCCCTGCCATTGCATGGGTCAACTTGTATGGGAGGCTGCTCATGGCGCGCCGGAAGCGGCCGTGATGCGTGCCTCGTCAAAGCCCGCCAGCGCGCTCAGGATCTCACGGGTCGATGCGCCGAGGTCTTCGCTCGGCGAAGGCGCGCGCAGCGGCGAGCCTTCGAGCCGGAGCGGGGTCTGCTGCACCTTGATCTGGCCATAGCGCGGATGATCGACATCGATCAGCGAGCCGCGGGCGATCATGTTCTCGTCTTCCATCACCTCGGGCAGCGTGCGCACCGGGGCGCAGGCGATGCGCGCGCCCATCAAGAGGTCGAAGCAGGCCTGCGTTTCCATCTGCGAAGACCATTCGCCGATCATCGCATCGACTTCTTCCATGCGCGAAACCCGCTCCCGCAGCGTGGCATAGCGGGGATCGAAGCCGAGTTCGGCCTTGCCCATCAGCGCCGCCAGCCGCTGCCAGTGCTCATCGCGGGCGCAGATCATGGCGATGTGGCCGTTAGCGGTGGGATAGACATTGTACGGGCACTCGGCCAGGCCGCCGTGGCGGTTGGCGGTGCGCGCCGGGGCCGCGTCGTCACCGTTGCTCGCCCACGCCAGGCCGAGATTGGAGCTGAGCGAGGCGTAGATCGCATCCTGCATGGTCACTTCGACCCGCCGCGCGATGCCGGTGCGTTCGCGTTCGAACAGCGCGGTCATGATCGCGGCATGAAGGTGGATGCCGGCAAAGAAATCGGCCACTGCTGGCCCGCACTTGACCGGCTCGCGTTCGGGAAAGCCGGTAACATAGAGCGCGCCCGACATCGCCTGCATGGTCAGGTCCATAGCCGGATAAGCGGCATAGGGCCCGTCGCGCCCGTATCCCGAACTGGCGGCGTAGATCAGCCGCGGGTTGATCTGCGCCAGCACATCGGCACCCAGGCCCAGGCGGTCCATCACCCCCGGCGAGAAGTTTTCGACGAGAATGTCGGCATCGACCGCCAGCGCCTTCAGCGCGGCCTTGCCGTCTTCGCTCTTGAGGTCGAGGGTGATCGAGCGCTTGGCACCGTTCAGCATCGCGAACGGCAGGCCCGCGCCGCCGACCACCGCACGCTTGCGCAGCGGTTCGCCGGCCGGCGGTTCGATCTTGATGACTTCGGCTCCCGCCAGGGCGAGCAGGTAGGTGGCGTAAGGTCCGTTGTAGATCTGGCTGAGATCGATAACCCGGATCCCCGCCAGAGGCATTTGCGAAACCTCACCCATGATATTGAATTCCGATCGATGTCTTTAAATGCCGCGCGGCCTGCCGTGCCATCGCGCCGATGCTGCATAACAGCCGCGTGACTTCGTGGGATGTACGAAATTGCGATAGCTGGCCTATCGCCAAGCTATCGTTGTCGGCGAGGGGGTGGGTGATGCTTTGCTGTCGACATCTATAAGCCGACGGACATTCGGAAAAATGGTTGCAGATGCCGCGCAGCATTTTATGGTCCGACTGGCAATTGCAGAACCGGCGGTGGTAGGTCCATCCGGGTCATCCCGATCCGCAGGACCGGCGCGCGACAGGATCGGCGCGGGAGAGAACAATGATGGATGCGCGTTCGGAATTTCATCCGGCCGAACTTCTCGCAAGGGGCCTGAGCGACGATCCCGCCGACTGGATCGCCACCGCGCGCGAGGGCGTGTGGCTGCGGCCGATCCTGTTCGATACGGTCAGCGGCGGCTGGGTCAACATCACCCGCATTCGCTGCGAAGGGTTCATCAGTCGCCATGCCCACCCGTGCCCGGTTCACGCCTATGTTCTGGCCGGTGAATGGCGCTATGCCGAGCGTGACTGGATCGCCCGGGCGGGGGATTACCTGTTCGAGCCGGCAGGTGATATCCACACGCTGCTCGGCCTTCCCGGCGGGTCGGACACGCTGTTCAATATCGCCGGGGCGCTGATCGAGCTGGACGAGCAGGGGCAAACGATCGGTTATGCCGATGTGTTCTCGCGGATCGAACAGGCGGCGGCACATTTCGCAGCGGTCGGGCTGGGCCGCGATTACGTGCGCAAGTTCATCCGTTAGGCTGCGGCTGGCACCCGATCAGCGGGTGGCCGAAGTCGCCCGTTCCTGCGGCAGAACCTTGGTCGGCAAGGCGCGCAGCATCGGCAGGACGTTCGGTTCATCGCCGGCCGGTTCGTGCCAGTTGTAAGCCTTGCGGGATTCCTCGATCAGGATCGTCTTCACCGCATCGACTGCGGGGCTGGGCACCGCGCTTTGCAGGCGGGCGACCGTAAGGACACCGCGCGCACTCGGATTGATCAGCCGCCGGGCGACAAGTCTTCCTGCCGCAACATCATCGCGCAGCGCACAGCCGCCCAGGACGCAGCATGCCAGTCCGTCGAGGGTGATGGCGCGCAGGACGTTGTACGATTCGCTCTCCACAGTCGTCACCAGCCGCTTGCCGCGCCGCTCGGCGATATCGTCGAGGATCTTGCGCCAGGTGCTGGCGTGCGAAGGCAGCACCAGCGGGCAATCGAACAGGTCGTCGAACTCCATGTCGCCACCGGCGGGCAGCAGGTCGGGCACGCCATAGACGAAGTAGTCATTGAACCCGGCCGGGGTCAGTTCCAGTTCGACGCTGTCGGGGGTGTTGAACAGGATCGCCAGATCCAGCCGCTGCTCCTGCATCAGTTCATAGACCATCGCGGTGCTGGCATCGGTGATGTACAGCGTCACGTCGGGCAGTTCCTCGCTCACCCGACGATAGAGCGAGGGAGACAGCGCCGCCGCCGTGGTGGAAGGCAGGCCGATCGATACCTCGCCGCCCGGCGTTTCGCGCTGGTTGCGCACCACCTTGATGGTATCGTTGAAATACCCCAGCAGCGTCTTGGCGCGATCGTAGAGCAGTTGCCCTTCGGTGGTCAGCTTGATGCCACGATTGCTGCGCTCCATCAGCTTGACGCGCAGTTCCACCTCCAGATTGCTGATGTGGACGCTGAGCGCGGGCTGGGCGACGTGCAGCCGCTCGCTCGCCCGCATCAGACTGCCGCACTCGGCAATACCGACGAAATAGCGCAGATGGCGAATGTCCATCGTGGTTTCCTCTCTCACGCGCGAAACCGGGGATGTGCGAATCGCGCCGATCAGGGGGCTGGCAGATTGTTCATGCCGGTTGCCGCCCTGTCTTGCTGCGCCATCGTGGCCCATGGCGGCGCAATAATCAATTCCAGATGGTCAATTTGTGTCGGATACGGCGGAATCGGTGCCGGCGGGGAGGGCGTGGGGCCGCAAGACCGACTTTTCCCGACAGCAAAAAAAGGGCGTCGACCCCGTCAGGTCAACGCCCCCTCCTGCATTCTCCCGAGACGGGAGAAACCTTATTTCGATCAGGCCGGAGCAGGGCCCCCGGAAAAGCGCTTGCCGGCGCGGGGGATGGACGACCCGCTGGCCGGGCGCGGCGTCGCATTGCCGCGCGGTTCGTTTGGCCGGTCGATCGTCCCGGTATCCAGCAACTGTTTGATCTCGTCGCCCGAAAGCGTCTCGTATTCGAGCATCGCCTGCGCCAGCGTGTGGAGCGCCTCGCCCTGATCAGTGAGGATCTGGGTGGCGCGCTTGTGGGCATTGTCCACCAGCGCGCGGATTTCGCTGTCGATCACCTTGTTGGTCTCGTCAGAGGCCATCGTCCGGTGCGAACCGCCCATGCCGAGATAGCCTTCCTGCTGCTCTTCGTATTGCAGCGGGCCCAGCTTGTCGGACATGCCCCACTTGGTGACCATGTTGCGGGCGAGGCCGGTGGCATACTGGATATCGGACGATGCGCCGGACGAAACCTTATCATAGCCGAAGATGATCTCCTCGGCGACGCGGCCGCCCATCGCGACCGAGAGGTTCGCCAGCATCTTGTCGCGATGGTACGAATAGCTGTCCCGCTCCGGCAGTCGCATGACCATGCCCAGCGCGCGGCCGCGCGGGATGATCGTTGCCTTGTGGATCGGATCGGACGCGGCTTCGTTGAGGCTGACGATCGCGTGGCCCGCCTCGTGATAGGCGGTCATCTTCTTCTCGTCGTCGGTCATCACCATGGAGCGGCGTTCCGCCCCCATCATGACCTTGTCCTTGGCGTCCTCGAACTCCTGCATGGCGACCAGACGCTTGTTGCGTCGCGCCGCCAGCAGCGCCGCCTCGTTGACGAGGTTGGCAAGGTCCGCGCCCGAGAAGCCGGGCGTGCCGCGCGCGATGACGCGCGGGTTGACGTCGGGGGCGAGCGGCACTTTCTTCATGTGCACCGACAGGATCTTTTCGCGCCCTTCGATGTCCGGCACCGGCACAACCACCTGCCGGTCGAACCGGCCGGGGCGCAGCAGCGCCGGGTCCAGCACGTCGGGGCGGTTGGTGGCGGCGATGATGATGATGCCTTCGTTCGCCTCGAACCCGTCCATCTCGACCAGCAACTGGTTCAGCGTCTGCTCGCGCTCGTCGTTCGAATTGCCGAGGCCATGGCCGCGATGGCGGCCGACCGCGTCGATTTCGTCGATGAAGACGATGCACGGCGCGTTCTTCTTGGCCTGCTCGAACATGTCGCGCACGCGGCTTGCGCCGACGCCGACGAACATTTCGACGAAGTCCGAGCCGGAGATGGTGAAGAACGGCACGCCGGCCTCCCCGGCGATGGCGCGGGCGAGCAGGGTCTTGCCGGTACCGGGCGAGCCGACCAGGAGCGCGCCCTTCGGGATCTGGCCGCCGAGCTTGGAAAAGCGGTTGGGATCGCGCAGGAACTCGACGATTTCCTGCAGCTCCTCGCGCGCTTCGTCGATACCGGCGACGTCGTCGAACGTGACCCGGCCCGAGCGTTCGGTCAGCAGCTTGGCTTTGGACTTGCCAAAGCCCATCGCCCCGGAACCGCCGCCCTTCTGGACCTGGCGCAGCGCGAAGAAGGCGATGCCCAGGATCAGCAGGAAGGGCAGGGTCTGGACCAGGATATAGGCCATGATCCCGCCCTCTTCCTGGGCCTTGCCTTCGTACTTGACGCCCTTGTCCTGCAGCAGTTGCGGCAGCGTGGTGTCAGCCGCGATCGGCACGGTGGAGAAGCTGTCACCGTTCGTGAACTTGCCGTCGATCCGGTCAGTCCCGATCTGGACCTGCGCGACAGTGCCCGCCGAAACCCGGTTGCGGAATTCCGAATAGGCGATCGAAGGCCCGCTCTGCGTGCGCTGGCTGAATATGGACACCACCATCAGCAGCGCCAGAAAGATGCCCACCCAGACCAGCAGGCTCTTGATCCAGGGATTTCCGTTAGGCTGATTATCGTTCATCGAAGCAGGTCCGTCCTTTGCCCTGCCAATGTAGGCGAGCCGGACTGAATCTCAAGCTAACAGCATGGCAGGCACGAACGCGAAAGGCGATTTGCCGGAGAAACGGCCGGGCCCGGACCGTTCAGGGCGGGCTGCGGACGAGCTGGGCGGCGGGTATGCGCAACGCCATGCGGGTGCCGGGGTGGCTGTTGTCCAGCCGGTATTCCGCCAGCAATTGCTCGCTCAGCACCCGCGAAATGCGCAGGCCGATGCTGTCCACCGCATCGATCGAAAAGCCGTCGGGCAAGCCCGCGCCATGATCGCGCACGGTCAGCGCCACCAGCTCGCCCTCGCGGCGCACGTCGATCTCGATGACCCCGTTCGCGCCGTCGGGAAGGGCGTGCTCCAGCGCGTTGGCGATCGCCTCGGTCAGGATCAGCGCGATCGGCACCGCGCTTTCCGAGCCGACGTCGATCCCTTCCTCGGCCTCGATCCGGCATTCGGTACCTGGGCGGCCGCTGCTGGCCATGACCGCCTCGGCCACCTGGCGGATGAACGTATCGAGCGCGACCATCCGGCCGTCCGGGCTGTAGAGCTGGCGCTGGATCCGGCCGATGACGGTGAGCCTGGCCGCCGCATCCGAGATGGCCTGGCGCGCTGTCGGCTCCTTGAGCGTGCGCAATTGCAGCGCCAGCACCGCGCCGACCATCTGCAGGTTGTTACCCACCCGGTGCTGCAATTCCTGGAACAGCACTTGTGCGCGTTCTGCCAGTTGTCCGCGCTCTTCTGCCAGCAACCGCACATTCTCGCGCGCGTCGGCCAGCCGCCGGTTGGCGCGCTGCATGAGGTGGACCAGCACGATATCGATCGTCACCACGCCGGCGTAGAACAACATGCTGGTGATCGTCCTGGCGGTGATGATCGGCCCCACCCGGGGCGCAACGAAGAAGTACCACGCGAACGCGCCGCACAGCAGACCGGCCAGAATGCCCGGCCGCGGCCCGAACAGGAAAGATGACAGGATAACTGCCGGAAAAAATGTCAGGAACGGATAGCCCGGCGGAAACGCCCAATCCATCTCCCACCGCAGCCACAACGCGACCACCGACAGTGCGATCGCTCCGCCATAGCCGAGGTATGGGCGGTTCCCGGCCAGCGGCAGTCTCTCGATGAAGGTCGCCCGGAACGCGCGTTGTTCGGGGTCGGATTGACTGGTCACAGCATGCTCCGCAGCAGATCGCGGGACGCCCCCGGGCCGTGCTACCGATTGGTACGCATCGGCACGGCGATAGTTCCCGGACGGCCGGCGCCGTCGTTCAGTCGTCGTCGTAAGCAGACGCGCGCATATCCTCGGGCGCAAGGTCGGAGAACTTGGTGATCCGCGATTCGAAGCGCAGGCGCACCCGGCCGGTGGAACCGTGGCGCTGCTTGGCGACGATCAGTTCTGCCAGGCCCGTCACCTGTTCCATCTTCTCGCTCCACAAGCGGTGCTTTTCGTGGACATCCGGTGGATCGGTCTCGGTCGGATACTTGGGTTCGGTGGCGTTGACGTAGTAGTCCTCGCGAAACACGAACCAGACCATATCGGCATCCTGCTCGATCGAGCCGGATTCCCTGAGGTCGGACAGCATCGGCTTCTTGTCCTCGCGGCTTTCGACCGCGCGGGAGAGCTGGGACAGCGCGATCACCGGACAGGACAGTTCCTTGGCGAGCGTCTTGAGGCCACGACTGATTTCGGAAATCTCGTTCACGCGGTTGTCGTTGGCGCGGCCCGAGCCCTGAAGCAGTTGCAGGTAATCGACCACGATCAGCCCGATATCGTGCCGACGCTTGAGCCGCCGCGCGCGGGTCCGCAGGCCGGCGATGGTCAGGGCCGGCGTATCGTCGATGTAAAGCGGCAGCTCGGCCAGTCGCTGGCTGGCGAAGGACAGCGACTGGAAATCCTCGCGGCTGATCTTGCCCATGCGCAGCGATTCGGAACTGATGCCCGACTGTTCGGCAAGGATACGGGTGGCGAGCTGGTCGGCGCTCATTTCGAGGCTGAAGAACGCGGTGGCGGCACCCACCGATTTCTCCGGCGCGATCCCGTCGGTCAGGTCGCGCTGGAGGCGGGCCGCGCAGTTGTAGGCGATATTGGTGGCGAGCGAGGTCTTGCCCATGCCCGGACGTCCGGCCAGGATGATAAGGTCGCTGTCGTGCAGGCCGCCGATCTTCTGGTTCACGGAATCGAGCCCGGTGGTCTTGCCCGAAACGTGGCCGCCAGAATTGAACGCCTTCTCGATCGCCTGGATGGCGACGCGGGTTGCCGTGCCGAAGCTCTTGGCTTCGTTGGAGGTGCCGGCACCTTCGGCAACCTTGTAGAGTGCCGCTTCGGCGCGCTCCACTTGTTCGAGCGGCTCCACCGACTCCGAAGTGTCCATGGCGCTTTCGACAAGGTTGCGTCCGACCGAGATCAGTTCGCGCAGCAGCGCCAGATCGTAGATCTGCTCGGCCAGCTCGCGCGGGGCGAGCAAGCCCTGACTATCGGCCGTCAGTCGCGCCAGATAGGCTACGCCACCCAGCGCTTTCAGCGCTTCGTCCGCCTCGAAATAGGGACGCAGGGTCACCGGCGTGACGACCGCCTTGCGATCGAGCAACTGGATCACCCGTTCGTAGATGCGGGCGTGGACAGGCTCGAAGAAATGCGCCGGGGTGAGGTGGGTCGGCAGGTCTTCGATAACCCGGTTGTCGATCAGGACCGCGCCCAGAAATGCTGCCTCCGCCTCGACGTTGGCGGGCAGGGTGCGGGCTTCCGCTTCCGGGGCGCGGGCAAGGGCAATGGTGTTCGACATGAGGCGGCGGACATTGCTCCGGGCATGGCCGCGGCGCAAGCCGGGAGTGCGCGGCATTTTTGTCCACAGCTTGTGGATGACCGGGCCGCGCGAAATTCGCGGGCGCAGGCACCACGCAAGGCTTGCCGTTTCCCGCTGCCAGCGCGTAAAGGCCATCCGCACTATGGCGGACACGCGCATCTCCCACATCGAACTCGACGATGCGACCATCCTGTGGCGCAACGCGGATATCGAACAGGAACGGCGGATCGCCATCTTCGATCTGATCGAGGAGAACCTGTTCAAGCCGGTACGCGCGTTCGAGGCCGGGTTCGAAGGCCCCTACATGCTGCGGCTGTCGGTGCAGGACGGGCGGCTTTCGATGGAAGTGTCGGACAGGTCCGGCCAGCATCTGGAAACGCTGGTGCTGGGGCTGGGCCGGTTCCGGCGGCCGATCCGCGAATACTTCGCGATCTGCGAAAGCTATTACCAGGCGATCCGCAAGGCCACCCCGCAGGAGATCGAAACGATCGACATGGCCCGCCGCGGCGTTCACAACGAAGCGGCGGTACTGCTGCAGGAGCGTCTCGAAGGCAAGGTCGAGACCGATTTTCCGACCGCGCGGCGATTGTTCACCCTGATCTGCGTCCTGCACATCAGGGGCTGAGGGAGAACGCGAAGGTGGCCAGGAAAGCGGGCGGGGCGCGCAGTCGCCCGCGCGGTGGGCGTGGTGGGCGCACCGGGATCACCTATCAGGTGCTGGGCGCCCTGCTGCTGGCGGGGCTGATCGCGGCGGCAGTATGGTGGTGGCAGCAGCATCACTGGATACCGCCGCGCGATGCCTTTCCCGTTCAGGGCGTGGAGATCGGCGAGGCGGACGGGCCGGTCAACTGGGGCTCGATCAAGGCGATCGGTGCCGACTTTGCCTATTTAGATGCCAGCGCCAGCGCCTTTGCCCGCGATCCTGCCTTCGTTGGCAACCTGCAGGGCGCGCGCGAGGCGGGGCTGCAGGTGGGCGCGCTGCACCGCTACGATCCCTGCCAGCCCGCAGACCGGCAGGCGGCCAATTTCGTGGTCACCGTCCCCGGCGATCAGACGCTGCTGCCGGCTGCCATCGAGCTGGACATGCTGGCCGACAAGTGCCCGGTGACGGTGAACGAGGCGAAGGTCGAGAGCGAGCTGATGACCTTCATCAACCAGGTTGAAACCCATACCGGGAAAGCCCTGATCCTCAAGATTTCTCCCGCCTTCGAAGCGCGGTACGCGATCGCGGCCAAGCTCGATCGCAACATCTGGCTGGTGCGCGATCGCTGGCAGCCGGATTATGCCGGCCGGCCGTGGACCTTGTGGACCGCCAATTCCTCGCTTTCCAGCGAGGTCGTGGCCGGCGATCTGCGCTGGGTGGTGATGCAGCCATGAACGGGCAGGGCGGTTCGCCGGATAGCGTGACACCGCTGGACCGCGATACCCTGATCGCCCATGCCCGCGCTGTTGCCGCTCACGCGCATGCCCCCTATTCGGGTTTTAATGTCGGCGCGGCGCTGCTCCTGGCCGATGGCTCGGTGGTAACCGGTGCGAATGTGGAGAACGCCAGCTACGGCCTGTCGCTGTGTGCCGAGACCGTGGCCGTCGCCAAGGTGCTGAGCGAGCCGTGGCGGGGCGGTGTTCTGGCCCTTGCCGTCAGCGGCGGTCCCGCCGACGCGCCGGGCAGCACGGTCCAGGTCACGCCCTGCGGCCGGTGCCGGCAAGTGCTGATGGAACTGGCGGGCCTCGACGGCAGCGACCCGCTGGTGTGGTGCGACGGGCCGGACGAGGTGCTGGAACTGCGGCTTTCCGCGCTGCTGCCGCACGCCTTTGGGCCGGGGGCTCTCGTCTGATCGTCGGATCGAAGCACACGGGGTAAGTCCACAAACTCGTCGCCCTGAACTTGTTTCAGGGCCCATTTCTCGGCTCCGGCCGAAGCCATGGAAAGGGAGCTGCCGGTGCCGCTGTGCCCGAAAGACGCCTGGGTGCGAGTGGCGGAATGGATGCTGAAATAAATTCAGCATGACCAAGTTTTGTGTGACGAACATCAACCCGTCAGTGCAGAGCAACGTCGGGACATCGCGCCCAAGCGCCGGCCCTATTCCCGCTCCACCAGCCATTCCAGCAGTGCTCCCAGGCAATCGCGGCCCAGTTGCATTGATCGTTCCGGGCTCCAGCCCTGACGCGGGTCGGCGCTGGGGTCGTGGTCCTTGAACGGCATTTCGAGGGTCATGGCGACGCAGCCGCGCGCGGCGAAGCGTTCGGCGATCTGGTTGGTTGCCATGGTCAGGTTGCTGCGCCCCGGCGGGGCCACCGGATAGCCGATGCGGGTCTGGAAATCGGGGGTGCGCTTTTCCAGCAACGAGGCATAGCGATCGTAGCCTTCGCGCTGGCCGGGGCGCAGCGACGGGATGCCTTCGAACCCGGCGAGGAACACCGCTGGGATCGCCTCGTCGCCATGGACGTCCATCGCGAAATCGACGCCGGTTTCATCCATGGCCGCCAGCGTCGCGAGGACTTCGGGCGAGCGTTCGGCGGTTGGGCCGGCCCATTCACGGTTCAGGTTCACGCCCACGGCGTTCGTGCGCAAGTGGCCGCGCCGCGAACCGTCGGGGTTCATGTTGGGGACAACATGGATGCGGCAGCGCCGGCGCAATTCGCGGGCGACCGCGCTGGTGGGGTCGGTCAACAGGCCGAGCGCGCCTTCCATCCACCACTCTGCCATGGTTTCGCCCGGATGCTGACGGGCGATGAGCCAGACCTGCGTTGGCCCGTCGCCCATCGTCAGGCAATCGAGCGGCTGGCCATCCAGCGTGGTGCCCAGCGTGCGATGGTCGACGCCTTCGCCTTGCGCCACGGCGGCGACGAGATCATGGTGGCGCTCCATCGAATAGGGGGCGAAATAGGCGAACCACGCGATACAGCCGTCCAGCCGGTAACGGATGGTGAGGATACCCGCCTCGGCGTCGTAAGTGGTTTCGGCCTGTGTCCACTCCTCGCGGTCCTCGCTCACGCGGGCGCGGTACCCGGGCCAGCCCCCCGGATAGGCGCTGTCCTTCAGCCCGGTGATTTGTAGCACCAGCTCGCTCCCCGCCGCAGCCGAAGCGCGGAAGTGGAACCACTGGAAGAAGTCGGACTGGTGATCCTTGCGGATGGCCAGCCGTGCCTCGTTCCCGGAGATGTCGAGCACTTCGATGTTGCCGGCGTCGAACGCGGCGTGGATCTGCAATGGCGTCATTTGACGTAGATAGTTTCGCCCGAGTTGCCGGGAAACCCCTTGAACAGCGCCCCGGCCATTTTGGCCGCGCCCAGCGGGGTCTGTGCCAGCGGCGAATCCGCCCGCACCACAAAAGCGGCGCGGCCTTCCCACAGCGGCGTGGCTGCGGCCCGATCGCGCAGGATGACATGCAGGCGCGTTTCCACCTGTGCCGGTGGCGGGCCGGACAGATCGAAGCCGAGGCCGACGCCCAGGCCTGAGCCATAGCTACCGGTGCTGCCGCCCACGCCTACCGATACGGGGCTGCGGCCGCGTTCGGGTTGCCAGGTCCGCCGTTCTATATCGAGCATCGCCACGCGCGCGGCAGGGGCTGCACCAGGCAGCGGCGCGCGATAGCCGAGGCCCGCCAGTTCCTGCGCCACTGCGCCCGCGTAGGCGCGGAATTCGAGGCTGTTGGCATCCTGCCCGGGTCCCGGTTCCACCGAGACGGTGCCGCGCGCGGCGAAGTCCGCCGCCGGGGCGCTGAACCGGGTCACCTCCACCGGTCCCACCGGGGCAACACACCCTGCCAATGCCAGCACGCCCGCAGCGGCAAGAGTCCCGCGCCACCGGGTAAGGGCAGCGCGGCCACAGCGGCTGGCGGGGGAGCGATCGGTATCAGGGCAGCCGGAGGTCATGGTTTTCTTCTTTCTTCTCGTTGCTTGCGCGCCTGAGACTGATGTGCAGTGCCCCTGCGCGGGATGCAAGCGGTCGGCTCAACCGTCACCCGGTGCGGCAGGTGACACAGGCTGGACGAGGTGGGGGGCATCGACCTTCTGGCCCTGCGGGAAGGCATCGAACAGCGCTTCGGCGAGCTTGCCGGCGATGCGGCCGTCGTCCCACTTGTCATCACCCTCGCGAGTGGCGATGGTGGCATAGCCTTCCCACAACACGGCACCGCTGGCCGGATCAGAGATGCTCACGTCCATCCGCGTCTGCACCAGCGCGGCGCGCGGCTTGGTCAGATCGACGTTGACCGCCAGGCCATAGGCCGACCCGCGCGAGCCCACTTCCATCGCCGCCGTGCCGCTGACCGGGCTGCGCTTTTCCTCGGCCGGGGTGAGGACGCTGCGCGAAATGCGCAAGGATGCGCTCTGGTGGCCGGGCGCGTCGGCATGGCGGGTGTCGTAGCCTTGCCGGATCAGCGCATCGATGACGGCGGCCTCGAACGTGGCGCGGCGCGAGAACGCCATGAAATCCTTGTCCGCCGATGTCGATCCGACCGCGATCTGGCCTTTGCCGAGCGATGCGGCACCGGGGCCGGCGCTGACGAAGCGGCTGACTTCGACCCGGCCTTCGCGCGGATCGGCGCTGCGCGCGGTGCTTGCGGGGCCATCGCCCATTGGCGACCCGCGCCACCCCGGACCGGCCCCATAAGGATCGTTCCAACCGCCCGGCCGGGCCAGCGCCGGGCCGGTCAGGACAGCCGCACCGGTCAGCGCGAGGAAACCGGGCAGGACTGCCCGGCGCAGGAGAACGTGCCGCAGGGGTCTGGCCATGAATTTACGAACCTTTCGCAATATTACGCGACGTCATTCCCCAAGCTCGGTCTAGCCCCCCTTCGCTTGCGCGCGGATGAACACATTGCGCCGCGATGAACGTCTTGCACGGCGAACAGAAAGGTTCACGGGTGCGTGAAAGGCGCGCTGCAGCGCACGTTGCGCCTTGACTCGGGGCTGCGTGGCCCGTAACGGCGCACTTCGAATTTCGGGTGGCGGGCCTGCTGCGGGCAGGGCGTTGCCGGACACTGACAGACGAGAGAACCGATGAAGATTCGCAACAGCCTGAAGTCGCTCAAGGACCGTCACCGGGACAACCGCGTGATCCGTCGTCGCGGCCGCACTTACGTCATCAACAAGACTAACCGCCGCTTCAAGGCCCGCCAGGGCTGATCCGGTTCGCCAGCCCCGCTTTCGGGCGGGGTCTTCAGGCGGACGGGCGCATGGTTTGACGTGTTGAAGGCCCCCGCCATTTGCGGGGGTCTTGTCGTGTCTGAACCCGATGAATTCGTTGCCGAATACGAGCCTGTCCTCGCCGTGGTGTTCGATGTCGGCCGGGTGCTGGTCCAGTGGGACCTCAAGGCGCTATACGGCAAGCTGATCACCGATCCGGCGCGGCTGGAGTGGTTCACCCGCCACGTGGTCAGCGAGGAATGGCATTTCCAGCACGACGCGGGGCGCGATCTGGCCGAGATGGTGGCCGCGCGCAAGGCCGAGTTCCCCGGCCACGACGCGCTGATCGACGCTTACGCCACCCGCTTCCTCGAAACGATCCCCGGCAATGTCCCCGGCAGCAATGACATCGTGCACACGCTGGCATCGCGCGGGGTGCCGCTGTTCGCGATCACCAATTTCGCCAGCCCCTTCTGGAAGGAATACCGCAGCGCCGAACCGTTGTTCGATCTGTTCGGCGATATCGTGGTTTCGGGCGACGAGAAGATCGTGAAGCCCGATCCGGCCATCTTCGATCTGGCCGCTGCACGGTTCGGATACCGACCGCAGGCGATGCTGTTCATCGATGACAACGCCGCCAACGTCGCTGCCGCAAAGGCCTTGGGATGGCAGGTTCACCACTTTGAAAACGCCGAAAAACTGCGGTTGGACCTTGCTGCACGGGGCCTCTTGGGCTGATCCTTCGCGCGGTTGCGTATTGCGGCTTACGCAATTTATTTCGCACTTGCAGCGTAGTCCCTTGGCAAGCGCCGAATCCTGTTGCATCAATCGTGTGAACGGGAGCACGATGTGAGCGCAGCCAACATTCCCAATTTCGACGAAATGATGAATGCCGATGGCACTGTGCGCCCGGCTTACAGCGATTTCTGCAACTGGTACGAGGCGCAGGATCGGCTCTGGCTCAAGCGCCAGGATGCAGAAGCCGAACGCTTCTTCCGCCGGGTCGGCATCACCTTCAATGTCTACGGCAATTCGGATGCGGAAGAACGGCTGATCCCGTTCGACATGATCCCGCGCATCATCACCGCACCGGAATGGCGCAAGCTGACCAAGGGGATCGAGCAGCGCGTCAGGGCGCTGAACGCCTTTCTCCAGGACCTCTATCATCGGCAGGAAATCATCAAGTCCGGCCGCGTCCCGATCCACGCACTGAAGGACAACGATGCCTTCCTGTCGCAGATGATCGGTTTCACGCCGCCCGGCGGGGTCTATACCCACATCGTCGGGATCGATCTGGTCCGCACCGGACCGGACGATTTCATGGTGCTGGAAGACAATGCCCGCACCCCGTCCGGCGTCTCCTACATGCTGGAAAACCGCCAGACGATGATGGCGATGTTCCCCGAACTGTTCACCAAGGTGCCGGTGCGCCCGGTTTCCGACTATCCGCGCCGGCTCGCCCGCTCGCTGCGCGCCTGCGCCCCGCCCGCCTATTCGGGCGACAACGGCGAACGGCCGGTGGTGGCGGTGCTGACGCCCGGCATCTACAATTCGGCCTATTTCGAACATGCCTATCTGGCCGATCAGATGGGCGCGGAACTGGTCGAAGGGTCGGACTTGCGCGTGATCGACGGCCGCGTCGCGATGCGCACCACCACCGGGTACAAGGCGATCGATGTCCTCTATCGCCGGGTCGATGACGATTATCTCGATCCGCTGACCTTCAACCCCGCTTCGGCGCTGGGCGTTGCCGGGATCATGGATGTCTACCGGTCGGGCGGCATCACCATCGCCAACGCGCCGGGCACCGGCATCGCCGATGACAAGGCGATCTACAGCTACATGCCAGAGATCGTCGAATTCTACACCGGGGAAAAGCCGATCCTCCAGAACGTGCCGACCTGGCGCTGTTCCGAACCGGACTCGCTAGCTTACGTGCTCGACAATCTTGAGGATATCGTCGTCAAGGAAGTGCACGGTTCGGGCGGCTACGGCATGCTGATCGGGCCGACCGCGAGCCGCAAGGAAATCGCCGCCTTCCGCGAAAAGCTGAAGGCCAACCCGCGCAACTATATCGCGCAGCCGACGCTGTCGCTATCGACCGTGCCGATCTTCACCAAGGCGGGCCTGGCCCCGCGCCACGTGGACTTGCGGCCGTTCGTGCTGGTTTCGCCTGACAAGATCGACATCACGCCCGGCGGGCTGACCCGCGTGGCGCTCAAGAAGGGGTCGCTGGTGGTCAACTCGTCGCAAGGCGGCGGCACCAAGGATAGCTGGGTTCTGGACGAATGATGATGCGCACAAGGTTCACGCGCCGGGGGGGGCGCGGCTGATGCTGGGACGTGCCGCCAACGGCGTTTACTGGATGGCCCGCTATCTGGAACGCGCGGAGAATACCGCGCGCCTGATCGATGTCGGTTTCCACATGGCACTGACCCGTGGGAACAAGGATTCGCAGGAAGAGGAATGGCGCTCGGTTCTGGTCACCACCGGGCAGGACGAAGGCTACCTCGAAAAGTACAGCGGGTTCGAAGCCTCGCAGGTGTTCAACTATATCCTGCGCGACAAGGACAATCCCGGTTCGGTCATGCAGATGATCGAGAACGCGCGGACCAACGCGCGCGTCGTGCGTACCAGCATCACCAACGAGGTCTGGGAAGCCACGAACGAGGCGTGGATGATCCTGCGCGATCTGCTGGCCCGCCCGGTCAAGGAAAGCAGCCTGGGCGCGGTGTTGTCGGAAATCCGCAAGCAGGCGATGCTGGTGCGCGGCGCGGTGGACGGATCGATGCTGCGCAACGAAGTGTTCAACTTCGCCCGCATCGGCACCTTCGTTGAACGGGCGGACAACACCGCCCGCATTCTTGACGTCAAATACTACGTGCTGCTGCCCTCGGTCGCGTGGGTCGGTTCGAACCTCGATAACGTGCAGTGGGACATGCTGCTGCGATCTGTAGCGGGCGATCGTGCCTATTCGTGGCTCAACGCCGGGTCGATGGACCCGCGCGGGATCGCCAGCTTCCTGATCCTCGACGGCCGGTTCCCGCGCAGCCTGGTGTTCAGCTACGACAAGATCCGCAGCAACATGGCCGGCCTTGCCAAGCAGTACGGCCATGAAACCCAGGCACACGAACTGGTACGCGATATGGGCGCGCGGCTTCACGCGCTGTCGGTCGAGGAGATCTTCGAGACCGGGCTGCACGAGTTCCTGCAGGAATTCATCAGCGCCACCATCCGCCTCGGCAGTGCAATCGCCGCCGATTACCGCTTTATTGATTGAAGGCCGGAACCGGGCCGCGACTTCGGGGGGCGTCGTCAGCCGTGAATCTCAACGTCAGCCATACTACCCGCTACACCTTTGCCGAGCCTGTCGTGCACGGGCTGCAGCGCCTGCGGCTCAAGCCCAAGTCCACGCACGGACAGCAGGTGCTGGAGTGGCACATGGATTTCACCGGCGCGGAGCCGCAGGCGGCTTACGAGGACCAGCACAACAACCACACCACGCTGGTCACGATCGAGCCGGGGGTGTCCGAAGTGGTCGTCACCTGCCGGGGTTCGGTCAGCACAGTGGATCGGGCCGGGGTGACCGGCCAGCACTCCGGGCACATGCCGCTGTGGTGCTTCCTGCGGCCGACCCCGCTGACCCGCGCCGGCAACCGCGTGCGCGCGCTGGTGGCTGCGGTCGAGCATGACCGTGCCGATACCCTCGGCTTCCTCCACGCCCTGTCCGGCCTGATCGCCGAGCAGGTGGTCTACGAGCCGGGCGTCACCGATGTCACCACCACCGCCGAACAGGCGCTGGCCGCCGGCAAGGGGGTCTGCCAGGACCATGCCCATGTCTTCATCAGCGCCGGTCGCCTGCTGGACATCCCGATGCGCTATGTCGGCGGGTATCTGTGGATGGAAGATCGCGTGGAGCAGGAAGCCGGTCATGGCTGGGCCGAGGCGCATATTCCGGGGCTGGGCTGGGTCGGTTTCGATATTTCGAACAAGGTCTGCCCGGACGAGCGGTATATCCGCGTAGCCACCGGTTGCGACTATGGCGAGGCTGCACCGATTACCGGTATGGCGATGGGAGCCGGGGAAACTTCGCTCACCGTCGATTTGTCGGTAAGCGATAAGGTGCTAGGCGGGCAGCAGCAGCAACAGTCCGAAGGCTCGCAAAGCCAGGCACAAGGCGGCTAGATCGGCCGGCAACTCCGCCATCGCGGAAAGCCGGGCTCTGCAGGGGCATGAGCGAATGACGTATTGCGTGGGCATGATGCTGGATCGCGGGCTGGTGTTGATGAGCGACACCCGCACCAATTCGGGCGTCGATAACATCTCCACTTTCCGCAAGATGTACCACTGGGAAATTGCCGGTGAACGGCTGATCACAGTTATGACGGCGGGCAATCTGGCGACCACGCAGGCGGTCATCAGCCAGCTTGAGGAACGCAACAAGGCCCCGCAGGACCGGCATAATTCGCTGCTCGAAGCGCCGACGATGTTCAAGGTAGCCTCGATCGTCGGCGATCTGCTGCAGGACACGATCTCGATGCGCAGCGCCGATAACGGCGAGACCGCCGCAGCCGGCACGTTCAGCGCGACGATGATCGTCGCCGGCCAGATCAAGGGCATGGAACCGCGGCTGTTCCTGATCTACCCCGAAGGCAATTTCATCGAGGCCAGCTTCGATACCCCGTTCTTCCAGATCGGCGAGACCAAGTACGGCCGCCCGATCCTGATCCGGGGTTATGACCGCACCATGAGCTTCGAAAATGCGGTGAAGCTGATGACGGTGTCGTTCGATTCGACGCTTAAGGCCAACCTGTCGGTTGGTCTGCCGCTGGATCTTCTGGTGATGGAGCGGGACAATTTCGTGCCGCTGCACGAACGGCGTATCACCGCTGAAGACCCCTATTTCCGCGCTGTCTCCAGCGGGTGGAGCGAAGCGCTCAAGCACGCGCTCGATGCTTTGCCCGATTACAGCTTCCTGCCGATGTGGGAGGACGCGGCGGCATAGCTCTAGTGCCGGAAAAACAGCGTCAGCGATGCGACGTGGTTGACCTGGGTCTGCCCGGCCGGCCGGTCGATGATCTGATTGAGGTATCCCGCCTCGATCGTCGATGCGCCCGCCAGCCCCAGCTCCAGGCCGGCAAACATGCGTACCTGATCGAAGCCTGCCCGCGCCCCCCATTCCGTCGAATTGAGCGCGATGAAGGCCTCGGACCACACCAGCGCGTTGACCGCATCGCTGTCCGCCTTCAGCGGCGTTTCGAGCCGTGCCATCTGGCGCAGGCGCCATCCGGTGCCGTTACCGTCCGAACGCCAGCGCTGTTCCAGCCGTGTCCGCGATGACAGTTCGATACCCAGCGGTTTGCCGAGATTGGCGGAGAGTTGCTGGAAGCTGCGTTCCTCGTTGACGTCGCTTCCGCCCTCTAGCGGCACCACGACATGCGCATAGCCCTGATAGAACGACACCGCCGGCGACAGCTTCACGCCGACCGCGCCGCGCAGGAGCAACTGGTCGAGCCGGGACAGGCCATCGCCGAAGCGCGGCTGCAGTTCGGCGAAATAGATCACCTCGCCGGTCAGCGGTCCCATCGCGGTCAGGTTGATCCAGGCCTGCTCGTCCTCGCGCGTCGCCGCCAACGCGGGTGCCGTGCCGCCCATCGCAAGGGCGATGGCTGCCATCGGCAAGGACAAGGGCGTGAAGCGAAGGCGAGGCATGGCGCGGGCATCCGTTCAGGAAGGGAGCCGCCGGGTAGCTACGCGCTGTTTCCCGTTCGTTGCCCGAACACCTCGAAATGTCTCCCGAACCGGATCAGCCGCAGAAATCCTTCCCGTCCGCTTCCAGGTGGAAGTGGTTGCGGTGGGCCTCGTTGTAATCGGGCCCCAGCGTCGTTCCGAAGCGTTTGCAGGCGCTGGCGTGGACCACGCGCAGGAACCGGCGTTCGGCCGCCGTGCCGCCGCTCCAGTCGTCCAGCACGCTGATCCGGCGGCCGTCTTCCAGCACGAAGGCGGCGATATCGATGGCGTTGGCGGTGGCGTGGCCCGATCGCTTGTTGGTCCCGGCCACGTTGCGGCAGTTGTAGCTGCCGAAGGTCTCTATCCGCGACAGGCGGCTGCCCATGATCTGCTGCGCCGCGCGGTCGACCCCGAACCGCGCCCAGGCGGCGAAGCCGTTAGCCATCGTGCAGGTCACCGGGCCGAGGTTGGAGAGACCGAGCGTCGCCACGTCGCTTTGCAATGACGCCAGCCGGACGGTGCCGATATTCGAGCACCCCGATCCGAAATACTGATCGGCCAGCGGCATGAAGTTCGCCTGCTGCGCGCCAAGCTGGGCCAGGCACTGGCGCAATTGCGGGCGTGGTGAAAACGCGGTGGTGGACTGGCGCACGGTCTGACGGCGGGGCGCATCGGCCTGCGGGATGTCGAGACACCCGGACAGCAGGGCCACCAGCGGCAGGAGGGGGATCGCCTTTCGCATGATGAAGGAGATTCGCCCCAACTGGTTAATTTGCGCTTTATCACGCGGTGAGTTGAGGTGTGGACGAATGCGGCACCGTCCCTTTGGTCGATTGACTTTGCCCGGCAACCGTCTAGACGCGGCGGCGGGCCACGCGGTCCCAACGCCGCGCGAGCTCTCTGCAAGGAGAGTCTTAAATGACTGATATCGTGATTCCGGCGCGCAAGCCTGCACGCCCGTTCTTTTCTTCCGGTCCCTGCGCCAAGCCGCCCGGATATTCCCCCGCCAGCCTCGCCATCCAATCGCTCGGCCGTTCGCATCGCGCCAAGATCGGCAAGACGCGCCTTCAGTATTGCATCGATCTGATGCGCGAAGTGCTGCAACTGCCCGATACCCACCGCATCGGCATCGTTCCGGGTTCGGACACCGGCGCTTTCGAAATGGCGATGTGGACCATGCTGGGCGCGCGCGGCGTGACCACGCTGGCTTGGGAAAGCTTCGGCGAAGGCTGGGTGACTGACGCTGCCAAGCAGCTCAGGCTCGATCCCACCGTGATCCGTGCCGATTATGGCCAGTTGCCCGATCTTGCGCAGGTCGATTTCGCCGACGACGTGCTGTTCACCTGGAACGGCACCACCTCTGGCGTGCGCGTCCCCAACGCGGACTGGATCCCAGCCGATCGCGAAGGGCTGACCTTTGCCGATGCGACCAGCGCGGTGTTCGCCTATGATATCGACTGGTCGAAGATCGATGTCGCCACCTTCTCCTGGCAGAAAGTGCTGGGCGGAGAAGGCGGTCACGGCGTCCTGATCCTCGGCCCCCGCGCGGTCGAACGGCTGGAAACCTACACCCCCGCCTGGCCGCTGCCCAAGGTGTTCCGCCTGGTGTCCAAGGGCAAGCTGGCCGAAGGCGTGTTCAAGGGCGAAACGATCAACACGCCTTCGATGCTCGCCGTCGAGGATGCGATCTTCGCGCTCGAATGGGCCAAGGGGCTGGGCGGTCTCAAGGGGCTTCAGGCCCGCTCGGACGCCAACGCCGCCGCGCTCGACACGATCGTCGCCGACCGCGACTGGCTGAGCCACCTCGCCACGGACGAGGCCACCCGTTCGAAGACCTCGGTCTGCCTCTCGGTCGAGGGTGCGGATGCCGATTTCATCAAGGTGTTCGCGGGCCTGCTCGAAAAGCAGGATGCGGCCTATGATGTCGCCGGCTATCGCGATGCCCCGGCTGGCCTGCGCATCTGGTGCGGTGCGACTGTGGAAACGCAGGATATCGTCGATCTCGGCCCCTGGCTCGACTGGGCCTACGCCACCGCCAAATCCTGAACACCGTCGTCATTCCCGCGAAAGCGGGAACCCAGTTTCTTCGCTTCCTTGCTGGATAGCGCAAATGGGTCCCCGCTTTCGCGGGGATGACGAAAGCAGGTTTCAAGCCTCCGCCATGGCCGAATAGCGCCAGAGCAAGGAACAAGATCATGACCAAGCCCAAAGTCCTCATCTCCGACAAGATGGACCCCAATGCCGCCCGGATCTTCGCCGAGATGGGTTGTGACGTCGACGTCATCACCGGCGAGACGCCCGAGCAACTGATCGCCCGCATCGGCGAATACGATGGTCTCGCCATCCGCTCGTCGACCAAGGTGACCAAGGAAATCCTGGCTGCTGCCAAGAACCTCAAGGTGATCGGCCGCGCCGGCATCGGTGTCGATAACGTCGATATCCCGGCGGCTTCGGCGCAGGGCGTGGTGGTGATGAACACCCCGTTCGGCAACTCCATCACCACCGCCGAACACGCCATCGCCATGATGTTCGCGCTGGCGCGCCAGATCCCCGAAGCCAACGCGCAGACGCAGGCGGGCCTGTGGCCGAAGAACGGCTTCATGGGCGTCGAAGTCACCGGCAAGACGCTGGGCCTGATCGGCGCGGGCAACATCGGTTCGATCGTCGCCAGCCGCGCGCTCGGCCTGCGCATGAAGGTCGTCGCCTTCGACCCGTTCCTCTCGCCCGAGCGCGCGATCGAACTGGGCGTGGAAAAGGCCGATCTGGACACGCTGCTGGCCAAGGCGGACTTCATCACCCTGCATACCCCGCTGACCGACCAGACCCGCAACATCCTCAGCCGCGAAAACCTGGCCAAGACCAAGAAGGGCTTGCGCATCGTCAACTGCGCGCGCGGTGGCCTGATCGACGAGGCGGCGCTCAAGGAAGCGATGGATTCAGGTCAGGTTGCCGGGGCCGCGCTCGACGTGTTCCAGACCGAGCCGGCCAAGGAATCGCCGCTGTTCGGCACGCCCAACTTCATCTGCACCCCGCACCTGGGCGCCAGCACCACCGAAGCGCAGGTCAACGTCGCGCTTCAGGTGGCCGAGCAGATGGCCGATTTCCTCGTTAACGGCGGCGTCACCAACGCCCTCAACATGCCCAGCCTCTCGGCCGAGGAAGCGCCCAAGCTCAAGCCCTACATGGCGCTGGCAGAACGGCTCGGCAGCCTGGTCGGCCAGTTGACCCGCGATGCGGTGCCCCGGATTTCGATCCACGTCGAGGGCGCGGCGGCGGAACTGAACCAGAAGCCGATCACGGCGGCGGTGCTGGCCGGGTTCCTGCGCGTGTCTTCTGACACGGTGAACATGGTCAACGCCCCGTTCCTCGCCAAGGAGCGCGGCCTGGAAGTGCGCGAGGTGAAGACCGAGCGTGAGGGAGATTACCACACGCTGGTGCGCGTTTCGGTCAAGACCGATGCGGGCGAACGCTCGGTCGCCGGAACGCTGTTCAACAATGTCGAGCCGCGCCTCGTCGAACTGTTCGCGATCAAGGTCGAGGCCGACCTGTCGGGCGACATGATGTACATCGTCAACCAGGATGCCCCCGGCTTCATCGGCCGCATCGGCACCCTGCTGGGCGAAAACGGCATCAACATCGGCACCTTTAATCTCGGCCGTCACGCGGCCGGCGGTGAAGCGGTGCTGCTGCTCTCGGTCGATAGCCCGGTGCCCGAAAACGTACTGCAGGCAGCCTGCCAGTTGCCGGGCGTGAAGACGGTCAAGGCGCTCAAGTTCGCCTGATTGCCACCAGGTTCCAACGGGAAAGGGCCGATGCCGCAAGGCACCGGCCCTTTTTCGTCATGCGGTCAGCAGCCACTGCCGGGCGGGCAGGGCGGCATGCCGTCCGGCGGCGGCCCGCCGGGGAGGCGATCACCCATGGGGCCCTGGCCGCCGCTGCGTGACGGGCGCAGCTCCTGAAAATCCAGGTATCCGTCATGGTTCCTGTCAGCGGCATCGAAGCGCGCGCCCTCGTAGGCCAGCAGTTCCTGCAGCGAGAGACCGGCGTCGTAATTGGTGTTGGCCTGCGCGATCACCGTCGCGCTGAGCGGGTCGATCAGACGCGACAGCAACAGGTCATCCATGTCCTTGCCGAGCGGCGGCGCAATCGTTTCGGCTATGACTGCGCCGCCCGCGCTGCGCGCGGTCGTCTCGTCGCTGGCGGCGGAGCCCATCTGGCGTTGCCAGGCGACAAATTCATCGCGCGAGAGCATGCCGTCGCGGTTCGTGTCGGCCTTGGCGAAGCGGGCGTCGATCGCGGCAAAACGGCGGGCATCGATCAGCGCGTTGAATTCGGGCAGGGTCACGCTGCCATCGTGGTTGGTATCGCCGCTCTCGAACATCGCGGTGACCATCTTGTCGAACCGTTCACGCTTGATGGGGCGCGGCGGTGCCGGGGCGTGAGCGGCAACCGGGCCATCACCGCCGCCGTCGTCTCCTCCCGGATCCATGCCGCCGCCGGGCATGTCCTGGGCATGCACCGGAACGGCGGAGAGCAGCAGGATGGAGAGGATGGCTGGTGCGATCTTGCGCATGGTCTGACACCGTCGATGGAGTGGACCGTGCAGCGGATAGCAGCGGGCGATGATACCGCCGAACGCAAAATTGTCGCGCGACTGCGACGATTTTCCGGCCGGCCGCTTGCAATGCTTCTGCCATTCGACAAGCGCCGTGCATCCGGCTAAGGGCCCAGCCATCATGCAGGACACAGACCGCGATCTTCTGCCCGAGGGGCTTGGCGACCGTTTACCGCAAGCGGCATGGGCCGCGCAGCACGTGCGGCGGATGGCGCACGATGTGCTGGCCGGCCACGGCTATGAGCGCGTTGATACCCCGATGCTCGAATTCGAGAAGGCGCTGGCCAGCCGCATGGCGGGGGTTCAGGCGCGGCGGATGTTCCGCTTCGTCGATCCGATCAGCCTGCGCATGCTGGCGGTTCGATCGGACATGACCGCGCAAGTTGCCCGTATCGCCGCCACCAGCCTGTCGAACGCGGCGCGGCCGCTGCGGCTGTCCTATTCGGGGCCGGTGCTGGCGATCAAGGGCGATGGACTCGATCCTTCGCGCGAGCGGTTGCAGATCGGTGCCGAACTGATCGGCTCCGATTCCGTTGCCGCCGCCGCAGAGATTGTCGAGGTCGCGATCGAGGCGCTGCGCGCTGCGGGTGCGACCGGCGTCTCTGTCGACTTCACGTTGCCCGATCTCGTCGATGCGCTGAGCGCCGAGGCGCTGCCGCTGCCATCCGGCCAGATCGAGGCGGTGCGCCAGATGCTGGATGCCAAGGATGCCGGCGGGCTCGTTGATGCCGGCGGTGCGGCGTACCTGCCGCTGCTCTATGCCGTCGGGCCGTTCGCCGGCGCGATCGAGAAGCTCGCGCAGTTTGACGCCGGCGGCGTGCTCGCGGACCGGATCGACGGCCTGCGCCGGATCGCCGCGCGGGTGGAAGGCAAGGCGCGCCTGACGCTTGACCCCTCCGAACGCCACGGTTTCGAATACCAGTCTTGGTTCGGCTTCACGATCTATGCCGATGGCGTGACCGGCACGATGGGACGCGGCGGCACCTATCGCATCCTCGGCCGTGCCGGGGCGGATCCGGAGCCGGCGACCGGCTTTTCATTGTACCCCGATCCGCTGCTCGATTCGCTGGCAGTTACCAGCACCACCCCGCAGCGGCTGTTCCTTCCGCTGGGTCACGATCCGCAAGTGGCGGCACGCCAGCGCGCGATCGGCTGGGCGACAGTCGCGGCGCTCGACGAAACAGACGATGCTGTCGCACTGGGCTGCTCACACCGGCTTGAAGCCGGCGAGGCGGTTCCGCTCTGACTGCACTGCAAGGCAGGCCAACCGGCCTTGCTCTCTGCCGCTGCATACCCTAGGGCGCGCGGCGGACTTTTCGATAGCAGCGAAAGCATTTCCCCTTGGCAAACGTAACCGTGATTGGCGCCCAGTGGGGCGATGAAGGCAAAGGCAAGATCGTGGACTGGCTCGCCAGCCGGGCCGATGCCGTGGTGCGCTTTCAGGGCGGCCACAACGCCGGGCACACGCTGGTGGTGGGCGAGCAGGTTTACAAGCTCTCGCTGTTGCCCTCGGGCATCGTTACCGGCACCCTGTCGATCATCGGCAACGGGGTCGTGCTCGATCCCTGGGCGCTCAAGGCGGAGATGGAAAAGCTGTCCGGGCAGGGCGTCTCGATCACCACCGAGAATTTCGCCATCGCCGACAATTGCCCGCTGATCCTGCCGGTCCACCGCGATCTCGACGGCCTGCGCGAAGCTGCGGCGGGTGCGGGCAAGATCGGCACCACCGGGCGCGGCATCGGCCCCGCCTATGAAGACAAGGTCGGCCGTCGTGCGATCCGGGTGTGCGATCTTGCCCACCTTGACGCGCTGGAGCCGCAACTCGATCGCCTGTGTGCCCACCACGATGCCCTGCGCGCCGGCTTCGGCCAGCCGCCGGTGGATCGCGCCGCGCTGCTGGAAGAGCTGCGCGCCATCGCCCCGTTCGTGCTCCAGTTCGCCGCGCCCACCTGGCGGCGGCTCAACAAGGTCAAGAAGGCCGGTGCCCGCATCCTGTTCGAAGGCGCGCAGGGCGTGCTGCTCGATGTCGATCACGGGACTTATCCCTTCGTCACCAGCTCCAACACGGTTTCGGGCACGGCAGCCAGCGGTTCAGGCCTTGGCCCTTCGGCGACGGGCTTCGTCCTGGGCATCGTCAAGGCCTATACCACCCGCGTCGGATCGGGTCCGTTCCCGACCGAGCTGGAAGACGAGACCGGCCAGCGGCTGGGCGAGCGCGGCCATGAATTCGGCACCGTGACCGGCCGCAAGCGCCGCTGCGGCTGGTTCGACGCGGTGCTGGTGCGCCAGTCCTGCGCGATCTCGGGCGTAACCGGCATCGCCCTGACCAAGCTGGATGTGCTGGACGGGTTCGACAAGGTCAGGATCTGCACCGGCTATCGCCTCAACGGCAAGGTGCTGGACTATTTCCCCAGCCACGCCGCCGATCAGGCTGCGGTCGAGCCGATCTATGAGGAAATGGACGGCTGGCAGGGCACCACCGCCGGTGCGCGGTCCTGGGCAGACCTGCCGGCGCAGGCGATCAAGTACATCCAGCGCGTGCAGGAACTGATCGAGACCCCGGTCGCGCTGGTATCCACCAGCCCCGAGCGCGAAGACACGATCCTGGTCCGCGATCCTTTCGCGGACTGATCGCCCAGCCGGCGTCAGTGCACCCGCGTCTCAGGCTGCCCGATCATCGGCACCCGGCGGGCGGCGGATGCACAGGTCGGCGATGGTGCGGATCAGGTCTGCCTGGCGGTTGACCCCCACTTTTGCGAGGACAGACTTAACCTGCGTCTTGACGGTGTGCGCGGATTTGCCGGCCTGTTCGGACAGGCTGGCGACTGACTGGCCCGCTGCCAGTCCCTGGACGATCGACGCTTCGGCGGCGGTCAGCCCGAACAGGCTTTGCAGCATGTCTGCCGGGATCGCCGGGCGCTTGTCGACCGAGGCGAAGATGACCAGCGCGGTGATCCCCGAAAAGATATCGCGCGCGTCTCCGCGCAGCGGCAGGACGTGAACGACGTCGCGGCAGTGCCCGCCATCGCCGGGCAGCGCGATCGAAGTGCCCTGACCGTCGTGCCCGCCGGCCGCGTCGAGCGCGGCTTGCAGCATCTGGTCGAGCTGCGGATCGCTCAGCCGCAATCCACCCGCCATCGCCAGCGCCCCGGCCTCCAGCCGGGTCTGGAGCAGCGCATTCGCCGCCATCATCCGCCGCCCGTTCAGCGCGGCAGCGGGCAGGCCGACGATGTCCAGCGCGGCGATCATCCCGCGCGCCTGTTCCAGCCGCAATTGCGCCGCCATGATCGCCGAACGCGCCAGATGCGGGCGCAGGGCGTCGAGATGTTCGACCGACCCCAGCAACTCCGGCACCTTGGTGAAGCCTTCGATCGTGAGGACAAGGTGATTTTCGCCGCTGCTGCGCAAGCTGGTGGCAGCCGCCAGCGGCCAGCCGCGCGGGACGAGGAAATCGGCGTACATCGGCAGGCGCGCCATTTCGTCAAGCGTGTGGAAATCGAGGTCGGTCTCGAACCCGGGATGCTGGCGCGCGATCAGGCGGGGGACCCGGTCGTTGTGCTCCATGTGGCCGGCAGCTACGAAGTCCTGCGCCACGGCCAGCGCTTCAGGCGATCCCGCGAACCGTGCACCGTCTTCGGACCGGGCAATCAACAGACCGCCTTTCGCGCCGACACCGCGCCCAATATCCTCCAGAACACCCGACCAGCCATCCGGCAGGACGGCGGCTTCGTAGATACGGTCGATCAAGTCGGCTGAAAAGATGTGACGTCCCCCAATACCGGTCCTTCGCAGTTAAAAAATAGCAAACGAACCGGGAATTGACGCCATGTTTACCGTGTTTGGGGTATGGCAGTCTACTCCCGATCGCAGTAATTTTATTGCACCGATCATAGGGCAGTATGATCGGACAGGGGGAAGTATGAAAAATTCGATCACGCGCTTTGCCGTGGGGATGATGGCCATCTCCGCAAACAGTTCGATTGCGCTGGCGCAGCAGGTGGACAGCGTCACCGCGCCGAACAGCCCCGGACGGGTCTACGTCCGCATGCAGTTCGACAATGCCAACGATAGCGGTAGCCTTGACGTGCCGTTCGACAGCAGCTTCGTGGCCAAGGATGCCGGGCTGGACCTGCTGCATCTGCTGGACATTCCCGATATCTACGGGTTCGACGGCACCAACGATGTCGGCACGTTCAGCCTTGTCACCGCCACCACCAACATCCTCGGAACGCAGGTCCAGGCGCGCTATATCGAAGGCGTGCTGGCAGTCGGCCAGAACGGTCAGCCCAACGCGATCAGCGGCGATGTCATTACCGATGCTCAAGGCGAATTCGTCGATTTCGAGGGTGTCGGGCGGTTGAGCATTACCGTGCCGTGCCTCAGCGGTGACCGTGTTCCGGTGCGCACCACCAATGCCGCCGGCCAGCAGGTCGTCAACTTCGATGGCTGGCGCGCGGTTGATCAAGATGGGGTCTACACGGCGGCACCCGCTGGCGTCTCGCAGGCAGCGTTCGACAATATCGAGAGCGACTATCAGGATCCGTACTCCGTCGTCTTCATTGGCTTGGACCCGAACAATGCGGCGGAGCTGGCCTTCGCCAAGTACGAGCAATTCCTGGATGCCAATTCCTCGCAGGCACCCAACGACCCCCAGACGGGCGTGGCCTGGGGTTATCGCGGCTCGCAGCAGTTCAGCAGCAGCCAGATGCTCAAGGGCATTTATGGCTGCTCGGTCAGCAAGGCCGGCGTGAACCCGCTGGTCGGCAATGCCGACAGTCTGCAGCAGCAGATGGTCGAACAGGCGCTGGACTTCACGTTGCCCACCTTCGGCGTCGATGAAGCGCCGTGGGGCCTGGGGCTCAGAATCGGCCGGGTCAACAAGCAGGGGGCCGTCGGCACCCAGTACGATGCCCGCATCAACCGGGCGTTCCGCCTGTCCGAAGGCAGTCGTGCGCTGCTGATCCTCGATGTTCCGGTATCCTACTCCGACGTGAAGGGTGTGCGCACTTTGCGGGTATCGGGCGCGATGGCGCTGCGCTATCCGGTCAGCCGGCGCTGGAGCCTCGAACCCCGGGTCGGCTTCGGCTATGTCAATGCCTATGATCAGGGGCTGGAAGGCCAGGTCATGACCGGCAGCCTCAGCAGCCTCTACATGCTCGACAACATCGGTCGCGGTTCGCTGACGATCGGCAACATGGTCGGCTACACCAAGGTCATCAAGGCCGAGCTTTACGGCTACGACGTGGGCAACCGCACCAACAACGTGGTCTTCCGCAATGGCTTCGCTTACGATCTCCCGCTCAGCGGCGTGCGGGTGGGCAAGCGCCAGTCATCCGTGCGGGCCAGCTATGCCTTCACCAAGTACGTGGGTGACGAGCTTTATACCGAGAACATCCACGAGGCGACGCTGTCGATGGGCGTGCGCACCCGCGAGACCGATACGCGCTCCAGCGAGGAGCTGTTCCGCTTCGGCCTGATCGGCAAGCTGGCCAACAACTACAAGAGCGGCCACCTGTTCATCGGTTACCGCTTCTGATCCCGGCGGCCGGTCCGGAAGGGCCGGCCGCACCCTTTGCGCAAGCTTAGGTGCCCCGCTGGGCTCCCCGGTGAAACAATCGGGTTTGACGCGCCATTTCGCGCCGGATTGAGCCACTATTCGTCGCGTTTGCCTATGGCGGATGACAAATTGTTAACCTCGCTATCCTTATTTTCCTCGGGCATCCCGCGAGCAATTTCTGCGTGGGGCAGGCGGTTGTGATCGGCGCAAATCGATCGTCTCCCGCCGGAAAGGGCAGCGCGGCCGATGACGAACGATGGCGTACTGGTGGACGAACCCGGCAGGCTTGCGGCGCTGGCCAGGCTCGCCGTGGTCGATACCCCGCCTGAAGAGCCGTTCGACAATGTCGTATCGCTGGTGCGCAATATCCTCGATGTTCCGATCGCCGCCGTTTCCCTGATCGAGCAGGACCGGCAGTGGTTCAAGGCGCGGTCGGGCTTCGAAGCCACCGAAACGCCACGCAGCGCCTCGTTCTGCTCGCACACCATCCTCAAGCACGAGCCGCTCGTCATAGAGGACGCGCGACTGGATGTCCGCTTTGCCAACAGCCCCAGCGTGCTGGAAGCCCCGTTCGTGCGCAGCTACGCCGGCATCCCGCTATGCACCCCGGATGGGTACAATATCGGTTCTCTGTGCGCCGTGGATACCCGCGTGCGGCGCTACACGGAAAACGATCTGGCGATCCTGGGCAACCTGGCGCGGATCGTCATGAACGAGCTGGAACTGCGGCGGATCGCCGGCCGCGATCAGTTGACCGGCGCGCTGACCCGGCGCGGCTTCATAGAAGCGGCCGAGCAGGAAATCGTGCGTTTCCTTCGCTACGGCCGGCCTGCAAGCCTGATGCTGATCGATGTCGATCACTTCAAGTCGGTGAATGATACCCACGGCCATCCGATGGGCGACAAGGTGTTGCGGCATCTGGCTGCCTCGATCTCCTCTGCCAAGCGGCCGGTCGACGTGCTGGGGCGCCTGGGGGGTGAGGAGTTCGCGCTGCTGCTGCCCGAGACCGATGTGACGAACGCGGGTGCCGTCGCCGAACGCCTGCGCCGGACAATCGCCGGCGATTACGTCCCCATTCCGGGTTTCGGCGAATTGCAGATCACCGCCAGCATCGGCATCGCCCCGGTTCGCACCGGCATCGCTTCGGCAGAAGACTGGATCGCCGCCGCCGATGCCCCGCTTTATGCGGCCAAGCGCGCCGGCCGCAATCGTTGCGAGCTGGCGCGGGCAGCCTGATCTCGGCGGGCTGACCCTCAGAAATCGACGGCGATTCCCTTGTGCACCCAATCGCCGTAGCGGGTGGGGGACAGTTCCTCGGCGTCCTCTGCCTTCCGATCTTGCGGCACCGGGGCCGGCACCGGATCGTTGGTCCAGTGGGCCGGCTTGGTGAAGCCTTCGGGACGTTTTGTCGCGCGTTCGGTCATGGCCCCCATGTGGTGCGGCTGGCGGTAAAACGCAATCCGATATAGACGCGCGCCGATGGACATTCCCGGCTTTCCCGCGCGCCGCGCCGCGCTCACCCTGATCGATGCCGTGTTGCGACGTGGCGAAACCCTGGATCAGGCGGCAAGCTCCGCGCTTGGCCGTGTGAAGGGGGACGCCGACCGGGCTCTGGCCCGCGCCATTGCCAGCGAAGTGCTGCGCTGGCGCCGGGACCTTGATGCCCTGATCGACAGCGCCACCGCGCAAGTGTTGCCCGCCGACGCCAAGCCGCGCGCGGTGCTGGAGATCATGCTGGCCCAGGTTCTGCGCCTCGATACGCCGCCGCATGCGGTGATCGCCACCGGACTGCCGTTGTTGGCGGGCGGGCCGCGCCGGCTGGCCCACGGCGTATTCTCGACCCTGATGAAGCGCGGTGTAAGCTTGCCGCAGGCACCCGGCCTGCCGGATGCAGCAGCGGCGCGGTGGGGCGAACGGGCAGGGGCGATCGCTGCCGGCCTTGCCGAGCCGCCGCCGCTCGACCTGACCTTGCGCGATCCGGCCGAGACGGACCTGTGGGCTGAGCGGCTCGGTGGCGTTTCACTGCTGCCGGGGCATCTGCGCCTGCCGCGCGGGGCAGCGGTGGAGGGGCTGGCCGGTTTCGGCGAAGGCGCATGGTGGGTGCAGGATCTGGCCGCCGGGCTGCCGGTGCGGTTGCTGGGTGAGGGCCGTGGCCGCCGCGTGCTGGACCTGTGCGCCGCACCGGGCGGCAAGACATTGCAGCTTGCCGCTGCCGGGTGGGACGTCACTGCGCTCGACATCGCCGGCCGACGCATCCAGCGCCTGCGTGACAACCTCGCCCGCACTAGCCTTCATGCCGAGGTGGTGCAGGCCGACGCGCTGGCCTGGGAGCCGCCCGCGCCGTTCGATGCGATCCTGCTCGACGCGCCGTGTACCGCCACCGGCACCTGCCGCCGCCACCCCGATGTCCTCCATCGCATCGGCGCGCGCCAGATCGCGGATATGGTGCCGCTGCAGCAGCGCCTGCTCGATCGCGCCGCCCGATGGCTCAACCCCGGCGGCACGCTGGTCTACGCGGTATGTTCGCTCGAACCCGACGAGGGCGTGGGGCAAGCGGCGCGGGTCAGGCTGTCTCCCGATCCTATCCTTGCCACCGAACTGCCGGCCGGCCTGGCCCCGACCGGCGACGGATGGCTGCTCACCGATCCCGGCATGCTGTCGGAGGCGGGCGGGCTGGACGGGTTCTTCGTGGCCCGCTGGTGTCGATAAGCTTGCAAGGGTTCGATCGCTGATAATCGGGGAATGCTGAGACCTGAGCCAACCGAACGAATAATGGTAAGGGGCGCGCGATTAATGCCCCCTTACGGATTAGGTTTCTGACATACTTGCTCTGGATGCCAGTCTATCCATGCGGATGCTAGAGTCGTTCCGTGTTTGAAAGAATCGGGAGGGATTCCCCTGAGGGGCAATTTGTGATTCAAGCTGGGTACTGGACAGGAGGCCAGCATGGATGAGGCCCTTATCGTCGGATTTGCGGGAGCGTTTTTGCCGGGCGCTTGACCGTGGCATGTCGGCTCGATCGGCTGCGCGGACGCTTGATGTAAGCGCCGCGACGGGAGTTCGCTGGGCGCAAGCGTGGCGGACGCGCGGGACGATCGAGCCGGGCAAGGTCGGTGGCCATCTTCGTCCGCGTCTGGAGAGCGAGCGCGAATGGCTCATGGCGCGGATCGCGCAGAAAAAGGACCTGACCCTGCACGAACTGCTGGCCGAGCTTCGCGACGAGCGGGGCGTGGTGGTGTGCTGCGATACGCTGTGGCGGTTCCTGAAGCGCTGCGGCAAGACGTTTAAAAAAAGACGCTCTTCGCCAAGGAGCAGGATCGGCCCGATGTCGCCCGGCGTCGTGCCCGCTGGTTCTGGCTCCAGCGCTGGATAGATCCCAGGCGCATGGTCTTCGTCGACGAGACCTGGGCCAAGACCAACATGACCCGGACCCACGGCTGGCATGACCGGGGCAAGCCTCTGATCGACAAGGTGCCGCACGGACACTGGAAGACGCTGACCTTCATCGCAGGGCTCAGGCACGACGGCATCGTCGCCCCCTGTGTGCTCGATGGCCCGATCAATGGCGAGACCTTCACCGCCTGGGTCGAGCAGTTCCTGATCCCCGAGCTGGCCCCCGGCAGCATCGTGGTCATCGACAATCTCGGCAGCCACAAGGGTGCCAAGGTCCGAAGACTCCTGAAAGCGGCAGGCATCAAGCTGCTCTTCCTGCCGCCCTACTCTCCCGACCTCAATCCCATCGAGGAGATGTTCTCCAAACTCAAGCGGCTCTTGCGAAAGGCCAACGAGCGCACCGTCGAGGCAACCTGGCGACGCATCGGAAACCTGCTCGACCACTTCCCGCCAAGCGAGTGCGCAAACTACATCCGGGGTGCCGGATATGCCTCAATATAAGTCAGAAAGACTCTAGCGCGCCACCACCTCCCGCAACCGCGGCTACAACCGTCAGGAATGCTCCCAGTCGTTGCCAAAATGAAAGCGTAAACCGCTTGGCAACTTCGACAGGTCGGCCATCCCAAAAGAGTGCTCCGTCCTCCCCCACGCCAAGGTGACCCAATCCATCGACCGATATAGGGCGCACGCCTCTCCGCCAACTGGTCGGCCTTGCGGCGGTAGACTGCGCCGGATGGGGCGTATGGGAGCCAGGCGGCAGTTCTTCATCATCTTTCATCGCATGTCTTCCTTCGCCGCAAACGTACCGGCGGTCATCCCAGTGGCAACTGCCCGAGCTTACTATAGATGAGTTGGCCATGCGCCCTAACCGCAGGCCAGACAATCGCATCTGTGAGCGGATCCGCCATGTGGAGTTGTACCATAGGGCTCACGATGAGCTGCAACTCGCTTTCCCAAGTTGTGGCTTCAATTATATCATAGGCGAGCGTTTCGCCTGCATCGCATCCCGTCAGCGTGTAGGCTATGTCGATATCGCTCTTATCGGTGAAAACTCCCTTTGCGCGTGAGCCGAAGAGAAAGAGCTCGCAAATCCGGTTTTTTCCACTGGCCCAATTTGCTGCGCTTTCCCGCCATCCCTCAGGTAGTCCATCATTCATGAGCTGATCCAGTTAGTTGCCTGCTCCGGGCCGCTGCCAAAAAATGCCTTCTCCTAGCCCTTCACCTTATCCTGAAAGCTCTTGCGCAGTTTCAATAGCTTGGGCGGGATAACCGCCAGGCAATAGGGATTGCGCTGGCCTTCGCCGTCCCAGTATTCCTGATGGTAGTCTTCGGCCGGATACCAGGTGTCAGGCCCTTCGATCGTCGTTACCGCGTGCTCGCCGGGGTGATCGGCGTTCCACCGGGCGATCGCTGCCTCGGCCTCGGCCCGCTGATCGTCATCGAGCGGGAAAATCGCCGAGCGGTACTGGGTGCCGATATCATTGCCCTGCCGGTTGAGCTGGCTCGGATCGTGCGTGCCCATGAACACGTCGAACACCTCGGGCAGGGTGATGACCGCTGTATCGAAGGTTACCATGATCGCCTCGGCATGGCCGGTGCTGCCCGAACAGACCTGCCGGTACGTGGGATCGGGCACGGTGCCGCCGATATAGCCGCTCTCCACCGCCGTCACGCCGATGACGTCGCGAAACACCGCCTCGGTGCACCAGAAGCACCCACCGGCGACGATCGCGGTCTGCTGGGTCATGAAAGTTCCGTCCTTTTCGATGGCCCAAGGCCCCGTCAGCGCCAAGGTAGGAAGCCATCGGCTGCTTGTCATCGCCCCGCCAGCATTCGCCGCGCCATTCAGGTGGACTTCGCCCTGCGGGAGAAATAAACCACCGCCCCATGACCAAGGTTACCGTCGCCGCCCTGCAACTCGCCCTCGGCTCCGCCGACGAGGACGAGAACATCGCCGCGGTCTCCGCGCTGGTGGAGCAGGCGGCCGGGCAGGGGGCCGAGATCGTGCTGCCGCCCGAGCTGTTCTCCGGCCCCTATTTCTGCAAGGTGGAGGACGAGGCGCTGTTCGCGCTGGCCCGGCCCGCCGCGCAGCACCCCTCGGTGATCGCCATGCAGGAACTGGCCGCGCGGCTGAAAGTCACCATCCCGACCAGCTTTTTCGAGCGCGACGGCCACCACTATTACAACACGCTGGCGATGATTGGGCCCGACGGCACGATCAGCGGAACCTATCGCAAGAGCCACATTCCCGATGGCCCGGGGTACGAGGAAAAGTACTATTTCCGCCCCGGGAATGACGGTTTCAAGGTGTGGGACGTGCCGGTGCGCGATGGCACCGTGTGCATCGGCGTCGGCGTGTGCTGGGATCAGTGGTACCCCGAATGCGCGCGGGTGATGGCGTTGATGGGGGCCGAACTGCTGTTCTATCCCACCGCCATCGGCTCCGAACCTTATGACGCCACGCTCGATACCAGCCGCATGTGGCGTCGGGCGATGGTCGGCCATGCGGTGTCCAACTGCATGCCGGTGATCGCCGCCAACCGCATCGGGGCCGAACCCGAATGCGGCAGCGAACAAAGCTTCTACGGGCACTCGTTCATCACGGACGAATGGGGCGATTTCGTCGCCGAATATGGTAGCGAAGAAACCGGGGGGCTGCTCGCCGAACTCGACCTGGCCCGCGCCGCCACGCACCGCGCCGGCATGGGCTTCTTCCGTGACCGCCGCCCGCAACTCTACGGCCGCATCGCGCAGGATATCTAGGCCACGTGGCCAAGCACCGCTATCTGGTCGCCCTCGGCTCCAACCAGCGCCACCCGCGCCACGGGTCCCCGCGCCAGGTGCTCAAGGCGGCGCTGGCCGCGCTCGATCGCGGCCACATGACGCTCAAGGCCGCCTCGCCGATCATCGAAAGCGTGCCGCTCGGCCCGTCGCGGCGGCGCTATGCCAATGCCGTCGCGCTGGTGCGCACCCGGCGCGATCCTGTCGAAATGCTCGACCGGCTCCAGCACATCGAACGCAAGTTCGGTCGCCGCCGCCAAGGCCAGCCGTGGCAGGCGCGGGTGCTCGATCTCGATGTGGTGCTGTGGGACGGCGGGGCCTGGGCCGGCGACGACCTGATCGTCCCCCACCCCCGATTTCGCGAGCGCGCCTTCGTGCTGACCCCCGCCGCCCGCATCGCCGGCCACTGGCGCGATCCGATCACAGGACTTTCGCTATGCCACCTCGCTGCCCGCTTGACCAAGCCGCGCCCCGCCCCTAGGTGACCGGCTCCGGTGCTGCCGCTCAAACGCGAACGGCGCACCCGGGGGCCCTTAGCTCAGTCGGTAGAGCAACTGACTTTTAATCAGTAGGTCGCTGGTTCGAACCCAGCAGGGCTCACCACCGCAGAAAAACGCGAAATTTTGCGGTGGTTAGGTGTCCGGATATTCGCCGACGCATATTGTCTATCAAGCACCCTCAGCCGTCGAGGTTGGCAACGGCGCGGTTATGGTCGCTCGCAGTCCTCCGGCGCTCGATCGCGCAAAAGACAGATCGCCTTGAAAGCGGGTCATCAGCCGGTGCGCCGTCGGGATGCCCAGGCCGAAACCCTTGGTGTTCCGAGCGCGCGCCTGATCCAACCTGAAGAACGGATCAAGCACCGCCTGAAAATGGTCTTCAGACAGCCCAGGCCCGTCGTCTTCCACCGAAATCGTGGCGCGACCGTCCTGCGTCCGTGCGAAACGGATGTCCGCGCGGTGCCCGTATTGCAGGGCATTTTCGATCAGCACCGCGAGGCTGATGGCGACCGGCTCGACGAACGTCGTCGTCGTAAATCCGGGTTGGCGGTGAACGGTGACGGCGCTCCCGAACGGCCCGGCTATCGCTTCAGCCAGTTCCGTCAGGTCGACCGTTTCCGGTTGCGCTGCCAGGTGTTGGGCGCGCAAGAACTGCTGGAGCGAGGCCAGCAGCGCTTCCATCTCATCGACGTTGGCTGCCAGCATCGACGCCAGTTCCTGATCGTCCAGCAGATCGGCGAGCACCTTTTGCCGGGCCAGCGGAGTGCGAAGGTCGTGACTGATTGCCTCGAATGACTGGGCCTGCTCTTGCAACAGTGCGGCGATGCGGCCTTGCATCATGTTCATCGCCTTGGCGAGGCCGCGCAAGTCCTTCGGGCCATGCTCGGCAATGTCGATCCGCTGGCCCTGGCCGATCGCGTTCGCCGCATTGGCAAGGTTGCGCAGCGGCAGCGCAAGCCGATGAAGCAGCAACAGACCCAAAAGCATCAGCCCGGTCGTACTGACGATTGTGAGAATGATGGCCCGCCATGCAACCGGCCACATCGAACTGATGTCCGACGAGCGAAAATTCAGCCAGCGGCCGTCTGAAAGGCGGATCGACCCTACAAGGTCGTCCTCGCCCGTTCCGCCCCGCACCCGGTCAAGCCGAAGTGCCTTGCCGGCCAGTGCCGGTTCCCATCGCTCTATCTCCCGCGTGATCGCAGGCAGATCGGCATCGTGGCCGGCGTGGGGCGCCCTTGGTTCCTTTGCGACTGAAGCGGCAAGGAATCTGGTGCTCATCACCGGTGAAACCCGGCTTGGCGCAAGCAGGTCAACGCGCTCGCCGACAACGAGAAGCTCGGCAATGCGCCGTGCGTGATCGTCCCGCAGGGTTTGCCGATCGATGTATTGGTAGAACAGGAGGCTGGCGGTGAGCTGCACCACACCGAGCCCCACGACCAGAGCGGCGATGCAGGCAGCGAATTTCGAGTGGCTCAGCGAAGGCAAGCGGCACATCCCTAAAAGCATGGCGAGAGCTCCCCGCTGCTTCGTCATCGATCCGGTTGCCCACCGCCGGGGTCAAACCTTTTCGGATGCCGGAAATATTTTGAAACGGATGCCGAGGGTTACCTTTGGTGCGGTGGCGGCGGCCGCCCCCGAATGACGGGTATCCGTCGGTAGGCGCGCAATTCCTTCCTGGACGAAAGGACGGTACGATCGGTGCGAGTCCCGCATCGGGTCCAACGGGAGAATGTGATGCTGATCAAGTTCGACGACTATCCGGTCCATCAGACGGCAGAGCCGTTGAGCTACATGGCATCGAGCGAGCGCAACATGTATGCCCGCTACTGGTACAACGGCTATGACTTCGATGGCGATTTCTACATCGGCGTCGCCTTTGCCGCCTATCCCAACCGCGAGGTGATGGACGGGGCGGTCTCGCTGGTGCGCAAGGACGGCTCGCAGCACAGCTTTCGCGCCTCGCGCCATCTGACCGGCGATCGCACGCAGTTGTTCGCCGGGCCGATGCGGCACGATATCGTCGAGCCGATGAAGACCATGCGCATCGTGGTGGAGCCGAATGACACCGGCTTTGCCTGCGACCTGTGGTTCCACGCAACGACCGTGGCGCACGAGGAGCCGGCCGACCATATGAAACAGGGCGTGCGCACCGTCGCGCAGATGAAGCGGTTCAGCCAGTTCGGCCGCTGGGAAGGCTGGATCGAGGTGAACGGCGAGCGCACCGAGATCAGGCCGGCAACGACGTATGGCACCAAGGACCGCTCGTGGGGCTGGCGCTGGACCGGCGAGACGGAAAAGGGTGTTTCGCGCGATATTCCCAGCCAGTTCTTCTGGCTCTGGGCCCCGATCCACTGGGACAACCGCTGCACCCATTGGGGCCAGCACGAATACGAGGACAGCAAGCGCTGGAAACAGTTCGCGCAGGTTTTCCAGACTTTCGACAAGGACCGCGATTTCGATACGCTGGACGAAGCCCAGGTATCGGAAGCGATCTGCGGCGATCACCGGTTGCAGTTCGCCAAGGGCAGCCGCCTGATAAGCCGCGCCGAAATCGACACGACTTATTCCGATGGGCGCACCGAGACGTTCGTGCTCGAACCGTTGCTGCGTTACCACATGTACGGCACCGGCTATAACCACCCGGAATGGGGCCATGGCTTCTACAAGGGCAAGGAAGCCTGGACGCTGGAAAGCTGGAACATCAACGAAATCGACGTCAACGCGCCCCAGTTCATGCATGTGCAGCAGGTGGTGCGCGCCACTTGCGAGGACGCGGTCGGCGTCGGCGTCCTGGAACAGTACATCGTCGGGCCGCACACGCGCTATGGCATGAAGGGTTTCCTCGATCCGCTGTGACCACGGAGCAAGGGCGAGGGCGGGCCGGTCAGGGTATGGCCGGCCGTTCGCCTACATGTTCTGAAGCGTGTTCAGTTGCGCGCGGAACACCGTGCGGGCGGGCCCGCTGTCAGCCCGCACTCCGCCGCGCCGGGCGATCTCGGCGAGGATGGCATCGTCCTGCGCGAAGTCATACTCATAGCGGTCGCGTCCGCCGGCGCTGAACCACCGCCAGGAATCCGCCAGCCCTTCCGCCAGCGAGAACGACGGCTCCCAGCCCAGCTCGCGGCGGGCCTTGTCGATCGAAAACACCATGCTGCCCCGGCTCGCCTCCAGCCAGTGGACGATGGGCGAGCGCATCTCTGCCGGCAGGTCATCGGGCATGGCAATGATCTCTGCCGCCACCCCGACGGCATCCGCCATGAGGCGCATGTAGTTCTCGATGCTGCAGAACTGCTTGCCGGCCACATTGTAGATCTGCCCCGCCGCCTGCGGCTTGCCGAGCACGGCTACCAGCGCCCGAGCCACATCGCGGGTGTGGACGAAGTGGACCATCGCCTCGACCTTGCCCGCCACCAGCAGCGGCCGGCCCAGTTCTAGCCGCCGGAACGTCCCGGGCTCACGGGTAACCGCCGGGCTCATCGGCCCGCACGAATGGGCGACGCGCATCACGGTATAGGGCAGGCCGTTGTCCTGCCGCTCACGCGCCAGCCGTTCCTCGCAGCGTACCTTGCCGGCGGCATAGGCGCCATACAGCGCGGTTGCGGCGTCGCGGCCGACCTCGCCGCTTTCGTCGATCGGCTGGGCGGCCGCCATCTCGTAAACGGCGATGGAACTGGTGAACACGAAATGCTGCACCCGCCCGCGAAACAGGTCGAGCATGGGATCGAGGTGCTCGGGCACATAGGCGGTATTGTCGAACACCGCGTCGAAATCGTCGCGCAGCGGCGTCAGCAGCCGTTCGAGGGTGCCGGGTTCATGCCGCTGCCCGTGCAGGCGGCGGACCCCGGACGGTAGCGGCGCTTCGTGGCTGTTGAGCACGGTCACATCGTGCCCCTGCTCCACCAGTTCGTTCACGAGCTGCAGACCGATGTACCGGTTTCCGCCCATCACGAGCACTTTCATAGCCCGGCTCTCCCTATCTTGTCGGCCACAGTCTGAACCATGCGCTCACCTTGGCCAAGGGACGGAATCCCGTTGCGGCCAGTTTGTCATTGACGGGTCGCGCCGCCTGGCCTGAACTGCGCGCAAGCCTTTGCCCGAGCGGACGGAAACCCGTCCATGACCGCAACGATCGCTAAAGATAGCTTGGGCTTGCCAAATTGGGCACGGAAGGGTGAGGCATGAAGGCAGCAGTTCTCAGCGCGGGGCGCGTCACGGTGCAAGACGTGGCCGAGCCGAGCCCGCGCCCCGGCGAAGTGGTGGTCAAACCGCTCGCTTGCGGGATTTGCGGCAGCGACCTGCACGCCAAGGACCATGCCCCGCACTTGTGCGACCTGCTGGACCGCGCCGGGTTTCGCGGGTTCATGAACCCGGACCGGCCGGTAATCATGGGACACGAATTCTGTGCTGAAGTGCTGGAGACCGGGCAGGGGCTGCGGGCCGGCGCGCGGGTGGTCAGCCCGCCGTTTCTCTATGGCCCGGACGGGATCGTGCTGCTGGGCTATTCCAATTCCTATCCCGGCGCATTCGCCGAACGCATGCTGCTGTCCGCCGCCGCCTGCATGACCGTGCCGGACGAGGTTTCCACCGACATGGCCGCGCTGACCGAACCGCTGGCCGTGGCTGTCCATGCCGTGGCCGAGGCGGGGGCCGATGCCGACAGTGCGTTCTGCGTGTTCGGTTGCGGGCCGGTGGGGCTGTTCGTGATCGCGCGGCTGAAAGCGCTGGGCCTGGGCCCGGTGGTGGCGATCGAACCCGATGCGGCGCGGGCGGCGATGGCCGAACGTATGGGTGCCGATGCGGTGATGGTGCCGGGCGATCCTTCGCTGCCGGAATGGTGGCTGGATCAGGGGCTGCCGCAAGGGCTGTCCGATGCCATGGCGATCGATCCCGCCACCCGCAAACGGTCGCGAGCTGTGCTGTTCGATTGCGTCGGCAAGCCGGGGATGCTGATGGCGCTGGCGCAGGCGGCTCCGGTCGGCGCGACCATCGTCGTGGTCGGCAACTGCATGGAGACGGACGGGATCGAACCGGCGTTCCTGCTGCAGAAGAGCCTGACCCTTCGGTTCGTCTTCGCTTATGCCGACGCGGAATTTCGCGAGGCGTTCCGGATGATCTGCGCCGATCCCGGCCGGCTTGCGCCGATGATTACCACCCGGGTGAGCCTTGCCGGCATCAATGACGCTTTTTCCGCGCTCACCGGCGGCGGCGGGGCGGTGAAAGCGCTGGTCTATCCAACATGACAATACAGGGAGAACAGGCTTCATGAAGGAGCTCATCAGTGAGGATGTCGTCGCGTGGCTGACCGCGCGCAAGCCGCAGTGGACGGAGATCGCGGTGGACAACCTCCACCGCCTGCCGATGGGCGCATCGCGCGAAACCTTCCGCTTCGACTTGTCCTATGCCGACGCCCAGCAAGGCGCGCAGGCGATGAAGGTGATCCTGCGCCGCGATCCGCCGGCGTCCAACGTCGATAGCGACCGGGCGCATGAATTTGCCGCCTATCAGGCCATTTACGGCCACGGCGTGCCCGTGCCGAAGATGATCCTGCTGGAAGAGGATGCCGGCTGGTTTGACGGCGCGGTATCGCTGGCAGAAGACCTGCGCGGGTTCCACAACAGCGAATACCAGTTTCAGGACCCGGCCTGGGCGGACAAGCTGCCGCACGTCGCGCGCGAAATGTGGACCGCGATGGGCAAGCTGGCAGCGGTGCCGGTTGAGGATCTCGACCTGTCGTTCACCCGTCCGGCCACGCGCGAAAACACCGCGCTGCAGGAGCTGGACTACTGGGTCGCATCGCTTGACAAGCATGACGTCGGGCCGGAGCCGATTACCCGCGCGGCGATCCGTCAACTGCGGCGGTGGCAGCCGGTGGCGCAGAAGCTGGCGCTGGTCCACGGCGATTTCCGGGCCGGGAATTTCCTTTACGACGATGACGGCAATCTGATCGCCGTGCTCGACTGGGAAATGGCGCATTGCGGCGATCCGCTCGAAGATCTCGCCTGGTCGATGACCCGGACGTTCTGCTTCGGCAAGAATGACCTGCGCTCGGGCCTGGCGCTGCGCGAGGATGCCATCCGCATCTGGGAGGAGGCGAGCGGCCTTACCGCCGATCCGGCCGCGCTGGCGTGGTGGGAACTGTTCATCTGCGTGAAGGCGCAGGCAATCTGGAATGCTGCCGCTCATGTCTGGGCCAGCGGGCAGGGGCGTGAGGTGATCCACGCCTATGCCGCCTGGTGGCTGCGCAACGCGCAGGACAAGGCGATGCTCGAACTGATGGGGAAACTATGAAACCGGACGTCTCGATCGCGGTGGCCGAACTGGCCAACCGCCTGCGTACCGACCTGCTCGCCGAACTGACCGGCTTTCGTGCCAGCGTGGCGGCGATGGGTGCGGCCATGCTCGACATGGTGGCCGACGAATGGGACGGCGCAGCCGCGCGACTGGTGCGCGAAAACCGCGCCTTCCGTGCGCTGCTGGATCGTGGCGGCGCACTGTACGGCAGCGCTCCGGCCGGTGGCAGCGACGAGGACCTGCGCATATCGGCGCTGACCGCCGAGAATGATCGGCTGCGCGGCCTCATTACTACGCTGATGGAGCGCCTGGAAGATGATGTGTCCGCCCCGGCGGTGGAACTGCTCGATGCGATCTGGCAGGAACTGGCGCGGACGGTGAAGGAGCGCCAGATCAGGTCGGCCAACTTCTGATCCTGGATTGATACAGAGTCTCGATAACTTTGAATCGTGTCGCTCTCTCCCCTTCAGGGGAGAGATACGCAGGCTTGGCGGCTCGTCCGCCTAGCCGGAGTAGAGAGGGGGCGAAGCGGCACCATCCCCCTCTCCCAACCCTCTCCCCTGAAGGGGAGAGGGCTATGAGTTCGGCTCAACGAGCCTCGGTATGAGAGGCAAGGACCGGCTCTGCTTCCGCAGGGCCGGTCTTTTTGCGTGCCCAGGGCGCATGGGCAAATTCAAACGACGCCTTCCGCCCCCTTGCGGACATTTAACGAAAATGCCTGAAGGCCTTTCGAATCCATCGGAGCAAGACTGTGCTGATCGGAAGAGCAAGGAGAAGGGTATCATACCCGAGGCGTGAAGCATCGGCTCCAGTTTCCTCGCACATGATGTTGGCGAATGTTGGCCAGAGGTCGTCGCGCTCTCTCTGCTTTTCTGGGAGAGCTTGCAAAAAGGCAGTGAATACGTCGCCGGCCGTGCGCCACTGACCGCACTCGGTATCGTCTATCGACACATCAAAATGACGTTCTAACGCTAAGAAAGCATCGACTTGGTCGCCATCTCCGCCGAAACCGATGCTTTCCAGTGGCGTGATGGTGTGGACGGACATGCAAGAAGATTAGCAGTGATAAAGGGCAAGGTGCAACGTCGACTTCCCACCTCAACTAGGTCGCTCCGCTCGCCGCCGAACTGTCCACGCGGCCCAGTCGGCGTGTGCGCTACGCGCCCCGCAGATGGATCGGCCAAGAAAGCAAAAAGGTGCTGACGGGAGAGGGCGTCAGCACCTTTTCGAAGATGGTCACCAGGGCAATCATGCCCCGGCAACCCGGGAGTCAGAAGTTGACCTTGAACGATACACCGTACTGACGCGGTGGTGCGGCGACCAGGTAATCGTAGCCGAACGACGCCCGCAGATCGAGACCATCGGCAAAGGTCTTCTTGTTGAACAGGTTGTTGACCCAGAAGCGCAGCGAATAAGCGTCGGTGTCGTAGCTCAACTGGGCATTGACCTTGGTATAGGCGTCCTGCCGCAGATTGCCGTTGCCGTTGTCGGTATTGTAGGGCGTGAAATAGGCTTTGCCCGAATGGACGAACGAGGGCGTGAAGTTGATCGCGCCGTTCGCCAGCTTGACCACTTCCCAATCGATCCGGCCTGATGCCTGGAACTTGGGCGCATAAGGAACCACGTTGCCGGCAACGCTGCCGAACAGCAGGTTCGCCTTCTGGTAGGTCGCGTCGATGATCGAACCGTTCAGCGTGATCCGCACCGTGCTGATCGGCGTCAGCGTGGTTTCCAGTTCGACCCCCTTGACCTTGGACTTGTCGACGTTGACGAGCAGCGTCTGCGGGCCGTTGGTCTCGTTGATCTGGCTGTTGCGGTACTTCATCAGGAACGCCGACAGCGACAGGGTCAGCGCATTGTCGAGGAAGCGGCCCTTGGCACCCAGTTCGAACGCATCGACCTTTTCGGGCTTGGTCGTGTCGATCGGGGCGAAGAAGCACTGCCCGCAATAGGCCGCGCTGCGATAACCCCGGCTGTAGCTGGCGTAGAGCAGTTGCCCGTCATCGAAGGTGTAGTTCACCGCCGCCCGCCCGGTCAGCGCGCTGGACCGCAGCGGGATCGTCGGCCCCGACGTGAACCCGCCGGTCGCGGGGTCATAGCTGCCATGGATGTAGCTGCCGGTATCATAGGGGAAACTGTTCGTGTCCCGGTCGCCGGTGTAGTTGCTGGCCGGCGTGACATAGCTGGCGTAATTCTTGTACGACGAACGGTCCCAGGTGTAGCGCAAGCCGACGGTCATGCCGAGGTGATCGCCGAACTTCTGATCCGCCTGGGCGAAGATCGCGCTTGACTTGCGGATCTGGTCGTAGAGCTGGTGGATCATGGCCGCGCCGTCGAGCAGCCAGTAGTACGAATTGGACGAGTCCTTGTCGTAACCGTAGTAGGCACCGACCTGAAGATTGGTCGAGTCCCCGGTATACGTCAGCCGCAGTTCCTGATTGAACATCTTGAAGCGGTTGCCATACAGCGTGTCGAGTGGCTGCTCGAACACCGGCGAAGTCAGCCCGGTGCCTTCCTGCGTGAATTTCTGCCGGGCATGATCGTAAGACGTCAGCGACGTGAACGCGAGGCTGTCGGACAGTTCGTATCGCACCGTCAGTTCGCTGCCCATGGTGCGGACGTAGCTGTGGCCAAGGCGTTCGCTATCGACCTCGAAGAAGCCCAGACCCTTTTCCTTGCGACCGGTGCCGAGGACGGGATTGAACCCGTCGACGCCGGTACCCAGGTTGTACACCGCCGCCTGCGTCGGGTTCGAACGGCCATAGGTGCCCTTCAGCGTGATCGTCAGCCGATCGCTCGGCTTCACCAGCAGGATGGCGCGGCCGGCGATCGAATCGGTCGAGTTCGCGTCAGGCTGATTCGGCGCGATATTGTGGATGTAACCGTCGCCATTGGCATAATTGAAGGCAACGCGCAGACCCACCTTGTCCTCGACCAGCGTGGTGTCTAGGGCACCCGAAGCGGTCGCGGTGTTGTAGTTGCCGTAGCCGACCTGCAGGTTGCCGCTCATTCCCGACAGCAAAGGCTTCTTGGAGATGAAATTGATCGCGCCGCCGGTGGTGTTGCGGCCGTACAGCGTCCCTTGCGGCCCGCGCAGCACTTCCACGCGCTCCAGATCGAACAACTGCAACCGTGCACGGCGCGGGCGGCGATGTAGGCATCGTCGAAATACACGCCGACCGGCGAGGCCTGGTTGGGGTTGTGCTCGTTGGCCACGCCCACGCCGCGGATCGTGAAGTTGGGCTGGCTGTCGCCATAGGGGCTGTTGACCTGCAGCGAAGGGACCATGCCGGTCATCTGCGCGGTATTGGTTACGCCCTGCTTGAGCAGATCGTCCTGCGACATCGCGGTGACGGCAACCGGAACCTTGAGGATCGATTCCGCGCGGCGCTGTGCCGTCACGACAATCTCGCCGTTCCCGCTCGCGCCGGCGTCCGCCGCCGTGCGCTCCTGCGCGCATACCGCAGCGGGTGCCGCCAGGCACGTCGTCGCCACCAGCAGCGCCACCATGCGCCTGCCGCTATCTCTCTTCTGCATCCTATCCCTCCTCATGTTATGTGTGATTATGGCCGGAGGGTACGGGAGTGGGGGCGACGGCAGGAGTGACGCTTATCCGTCATCAGGGAGCGTCAGGGAGTACGGTCAGTGAACGCGCCGCGAGAAGTGGGCGACGAGCGCGGCGCGGCTGTGAATGCCCAGCTTGCGATAAATTCGCCGCAGGTGATTTTCCACGGTGAACTCGGAAATGCCCAGCGTCCACGCGACCTGCTTGTTTTGCTTGCCTTCGCAGATAAGCGCCGCGATCTCGCATTCGCGGTCGGACATGCGCACGCTCTCCGAAGTCGTCGCGGTGGCACCCGGCAGGGCGAAGCGCAGCGCGATCTGCCCGGCGGAATTATCCAGAACTTCCGCGAACAGATGCTCGACCACCATGTTGGAAAGACTGTTCAGCCGGTCCTGCAGCAGGCCGATGGGCACATCGTCCGCCCGTCCGCTCCGGTTGGCGCGGTGCGTGCCGATGATCAGCGACAGGTCATCGGTCAGGCCCCGGCACCATGCACCCACCACGTTGATGTTGTGATGGGTGAGGAACCCCCGATAGTCGGCAGCTTCCTGCATCATCGGCCCGAGGTGCGGGGCTTCCCAGCGGATGAACTCGTTCGTCGCCTTGCCGCACTTGGCGAAAGGATCGGACAGGTAAACCATGCGCGAGGAGTAGATATGCTTCGCCTCGTCGCTCACCCCGGTGTGATAGAGATAGGAGACGCGCCGGTGCTCAACGGTCTGATCGACGAAAAAGATCGACGTTGAGGTCAACCGGCAATCGCTGACCACCTGTTCCGTATACGTCGCGATGTCACTGGCTGAAGGCATGAGTTTTGTCCGCTCCCTGGGATCGCCTGGCCTGTGATGCCATTTTCCGCTAAATGTAGGATCATCCGGACATTTCGTCAAACGATATCGTGTTAAGTGAGCGGTTCATGAAAGGGCAGCTCCAGGCTTGGGCCGGGCGCGCAAGCGCTGCACATTGACGGGAAGCCCATTGTTACCGGCCCGCCCGTCCGGACGCTCTGCAAACCATTTCAGAATTTTTCCCGCCCCCACTGAGGACGCGCCTCGCTCCCGGCGTCTTGTCTCCAAATGGCGAGGAATTGCGGATGATGGAGTCACCTTCCAGCGTATTGGTGCGCAGCAGGTTTCTGCAGGTGCATGGCGCGCCGGTGCGGCCGGGGTTTGCCAACCTGCTGGATGTTCAACGTGCCGGAGCACCGCGCGCGGTGCTGGGGTATCAGCGGGCCGGCAATGCGCCGCTGTTTCTGGAAAGCTATCTCGACAGCCCGGTCGAGGACTGTCTGGCGGCTGTGCTGGGCCGTCCGGTAGCGCGCGGCAGTGTCATCGAGATCGGCAGCCTGGCGGCGGACGATGCTTTCGCCATGGTGTCGCTGTGGGCGACGGCGGCGAATGATCTGGGGGCGCAGTGCGAGATTGCCGTGGCCACGCTGACGGCCCCGCTGCGGCGGATGTTCACGCGGATGGGGGTGCCGCTGCATGTGCTGGCACCGGCGACTGCTGCGCGGGTCAGCGATCCGGCGGCGTGGGGGCGGTATTACGATGCCGATCCGATGGTCTGCGCCGGGCTCATCGCCGAAGGGCAGCGAGCCATCGCGGGGCACCTCGCCGCCCGCCGCAGGGCCGCAGCATGACCGGGCTGCTCACCCAAATTCGCCGCCACGCGGCCGCCAAGCCCGAGGGCATCGCACTCGATCCGGTGATTGCCGCACCCGTGACCTGGGCCGACCTTGCAGAGCGCGTCGCCGCCGAGGTTTCTGCGATCCGGGCGGGGCAGGGTGCAGACCTCGCCGTGCTGTGCCAGGATCATGGGGTGGAGGCTGCCGTTCGCGAACTGGCCTGTCTGGAAGCCGGCGTACCGGTGCTGTCGCTGCCCCGGTTCTTTACGGCGGAACAGGCAGAGCATGCCCGCCGCGCTTGCGGTGCATCAGGCGCTGGCGCCGACGCATCGCGGCCCGCGTCGTCTCGTTTGCCCCATGAGACGGCGCGGGTCACTTTCACCTCCGGCTCCACCGGTACGCCGCAGGGCGTGTGCCTGTCGGCGGCGCACTTGCTGGAAGTGGCCGGGGCCGTCGTCGAGACGGTGGGGGCCGATCAGGCCGGCCGCCATTGTGCGGTATTGCCGCCGGGCATTCTGCTGGAGACGGTCGCCGGTTTCTTCGCCACCATGCTGGCCGGGGGAACATATGTCTGCCCGCCGCAGGAGAGGCTGGGGCTGGCGAACCCGTTCCGGCCGGACTTTGCCCGCCTGGTGGAGGTGATCGGAGAAGCCCGGATTACCTCGCTGATCGTGGTGCCGGAGTATCTCGCCGGCATCGTCGGGGTGCTGGAGCAGGGCGGGCTGTCCCTGCCCGATCTGACGCTGGTGGCGGTGGGCGGGGCGCGGGTCGCGCCCGAGCTGCTGGCGCGCGCACGGCGGTGCGGACTGCCGGTACGCCAAGGCTACGGGCTGACCGAGTGCGGGTCGGTGGTCGCGCTGGAGGCTGCCGACGAGGCGGTCAGCGGATCGGTCGGACGGCCAATGCCCGGTGTCCGCGTTTCGATCGCGCCGGATGGCGAGATCATGCTGGAAGGGCGGATGTTCCTTGGCACGATCGGCCGCCCGCGCGAGCCCGGAGTGCTGGCGACCGGCGATATCGGCCGGATCGACGATGCGGGGCGGCTATGGATAGAGGGGCGCAAGTCGGCGTTGATCGTCACCAGTTTCGGCCGCAACATATCGCCCGAATGGATCGAAACCCTGCTCACCGCGCAACCGGCGGTGCTTCAGGCGATGGTCCATGGCGACGGACTGCCTGCGCCCGAAGCGCTGCTGGTGCCGGCATCGCCCGATGCGGATTTGGCGGCGGCGGTCGCGGCGGTGAACGCAGCGCTGCCCGATTATGCGCGGATCGCGCGGTGGAAGGAGGTATCGCCCTTTACCGCCGATAACGCGATGCTGACCGGCAACGGCCGCTTGCGCCGCAACGCCATCGCCGCCACCTGGCTTGACGGGACTCCGCCGTTCTTCGAGGAGCTGGAAGCGGCCACCTGGCGTGAGCGCTTGCGGTTCCTCACCATCCCGCAAGTGCGCGCCGGGCTGGCGGGCACGATCTCGCGCCGGGCCTATGTCGATTATCTGGGCGAGGCCTATCACCATGTAAAGCACACCGTGCCGCTGATGCAGGCCGCGCGCGCGCGATTGCTGCACCGGCCCGAACTGGTCGCCGCGCTCGACGAATATATCGAGGAGGAGACCGGCCACGAGGAGTGGATTCTGTCCGATATCGCGGCGGCCGGCGGCGATGCCGACGCCGTGCGCGGCGGTGACCCGCACCCGGCCACGCGAGCCATGGTCGATCACGCTTATGCCCGGACCGCCACCGGCAATGCGGCGGCGTTCTTCGGCATGGTCTATGTGCTGGAAAGCGTGAGCGTGGCGCTGGCGCAGCGCGGGGCGAGCGCGGTGGCCGACCGTTTGGGCCTGCCGCCCGAGGCGTTCACCTATCTGACATCGCACGGTGCGCTCGACCAGCATCACATGGCGTTCTTCGCCGATCTGGTGAACGGCTTCGCGTCTGACGACGACCGGCAGGCCGTGCTGGACATGGCCCGCGAAATGTTCGGGCTGTTCGGCGGCGTCTTCGGCAGCATCGAACTGGAGGATACCGCCCATGCCGCAGCGTAACCCGGCGCGTATGAACGGCCTGCGGGTGATGATAACCGGGGCGGGCGGCGGCATCGGCACCCCGCTGGCGCGGATGCTGGCGCAAGCCGGCGCGCACGTTACCGGTATCGACCGCAGCGACTGCCCGGCCTGCCATGCCAGCATCGTGACGGACCTGTCCGATGATGCGGCACTGGCCAAACTGGCGCAGCGGCTGCAAGACGATTGCCCCGACATTCTCGTCAACGTCGCCGGGGTCATGCGCTTCGGGCTGCACGAAAGCCAGCCGATCGACGCCTTGGCGCTGTGCTATCGCGTCAACCTGCTGGTCCCGGCCGTGCTGGCCCGGTCGGTGGCCGCACCAATGCGCCAGCGGGGTTCCGGGCAGATCGTCAACGTCGGGTCGGTGCTGGGCTCCATCCCGTACCCGTGGTTCGCCGCCTATTCCAGCAGCAAGGCGGGACTTGCCGCGCTCAGCCAGGGGCTGCGCCGCGAACTGCAGGGCAGCGGCGTGACGGTAACGCACATCAATCCCCGGGCGGCGCGCACCCCGTTCAACAACGGCGAGGTGAACCGCTTTCTTGCGCTGACGGGGATGAAGGCGGACGAGCCGGAATGGGTGGCGCGGCGCATCGCCATCGCCATCATCGAGCGTCGCGAAACCGTCAACATCGGCGCGATGGAGCAGGTCTTCGCCGCGCTGAACGCCATCGCCCCGCGCCTTGTCGACAATGGCCTTGCCGGCCAGATCCGCAAGGTGCGGGCCGAATTCAACTGAATGGCGCGGGCCCGGGCCCGGCGCGCATCACGGAGAGCATGCATGACACATCACACAAACCTGCGCCGCATCATCCTTGTGGCTGCGGCTCCCTTGCTGGCCGCGCTGCTGCCGACGGCCGCGCTGGCCGACATGGCCGGCGACGTGAAGGCCGTGAACGACGGCTGGGCGCACATCACGTATGAAGTGAAGGGATCGAGCACGCAGACCAAGGCGCTCGACCAACTGGCGAAGCAGGCCAATACGCTGGTGGCGCGCTATCCCGGCAAGGCGGAACCGCTGCTGTGGGCGGGCATCGTCACCAGCGAGCAGGCCAACCGCGCCAATTTCTTTCACAAGCTGGGGCTGGCCACCAAGGCGCGCGACCTGATCGCCAAGGCGTATGCCATAGACCCACGCGCGGCCGATGGCGGGGCTGCGCTCAGCCTTGGCGTGCTCTATTACAAGGTACCCGGCTCGCCGCTCGCCTGGGGGGACGACGAGCGGGCCGTGAAGCTCCTCAAGCAGGCGCTGGCGACCGATCCCAACGGGCTCGATACGAACTATTTCTTCGGCGATTATCTTCTGGCCCAGGGCGACAAGGCCGGTGCGCGCGCCTATCTGCAGAAGGCGCTGCGCGCGCCGCACGATGCCAGCCGCCCGGTGTGGGACGCCGGCCGCCGCCGCGAGGCGCGCGATCTGCTGGGCAAGGCCGGCTGACCGCGCCGGGATGACGCGGATGCGCTTCGCCGGCAGCCTCGCCCGACAACTCTCTCATCCTCGGGGGCAATCCGGTCGCCTGCTCGGCAGCGCCATGGATCTGGTCAACCGGCGGCCGCTGCGGCTCGCCCTTGAACGGCTGGCGATCGAACCGGGAGAGGACGTGCTCGATGCCGGCTGCGGCACCGGCGCGGCGCTCGCGCAAATGCGGCGCAGCAGGCCGGGTTCGCTGACCGGCGTCGATCGGTCCGAAATCATGGTGGCCATGGCCCGGCGCTCGCTCGGTACCGCCGCGACGCTCATTCCGGGCGATCTGGCCGCGCTGCCGTTCGACGATTGCTGTATGGATGCGGCGCTGGCGCTCAACGTCCTCTATTTCGATGACGCCGATCACGGCTTTGTCCGCGAATTGCACCGGGTGCTGCGGCCCGGCGGGCGGATGGTCGCCTATGTCACGCACCGGCAGGCGATGGACGGCTGGGCCTTCGCCCGCGCCGGGCTGCACCGCCTGTATGACGCGCCGGCGTTGCGCGATGCGCTGGTGGCGGGGGGATTTGCCGAAACCGATGTGGAGGTGCATGACGTGGCGGTGACCCGATCGATCCGGGGCCTGTTCGGCCTTGCGAGGCGTGCCGGGTGATCGCTGCGGGGAAACGGATGGAGCCAGGCGAGGACAGAACACCGGCATCCGGCCTTGGCGGGATGCTGGAAGTCCATCGGGCTGAATTGTTGCGCTTCCTGTGTGGCCGCTGCGGTTCGATGGACGAGGCGCAGGACGTCATGCAGGACTTGTGGATCAAGGTCAGCGGCGCATCGACCGGGCCGATCGGCAATCCGCGCGCCTATCTGTTCCGCATGGCCAACAACATCGTGCTCGACCGCCTGCGCGCAAGCCGCCGGGCGATGCGGCGCGAGCGGGTGTGGATCGAGGCGGACGGGGACGGCGTGGCGCTGGCCCCCGAACTGCGGATCGATCCCGCCGAGCCGGCTGACGAGGCGCTGTCGCGTAGGCAGGAAGCGGAAATTCTCCAGCAAGCCATTGCCAGACTGCCGGAAGGCGCCGCGAAGGCCTTGCGGATGTACCGCTTCGAAGGGATGGCGCAGGGCGAGATCGCACAAATCCTGGGCATTTCGCGCAGCGGCGTGGAAAAGCATCTTGCCGTGGCGATGAAGCACTTGCGGGCGGTGCTGGCGAACTGCGGATCATTTGCAGCGGTGCCGTCTCATGACCATGGGGCTGATGGTGGCGCAACGCCGCGAATGGAACAGGGACGATGAACCGCGACAACGAAGCCGAACTGCCCGAAGCGATGCTGGCGGAAGCCGCATCGTGGCATGTCCGCAGCGAAGACGAGCGGCCGGACGCCATGGACTGGGATGCCTTTACGGACTGGCTGGAGGCCGACCCGCGCCACCGTCACGCCTTCGACCAGATGGCGTTGACGGCAGACGCGATCGACCGGCACAAGACCGAGCTTGGTGTCGCTGATGCGGACGAGGACGACGATGTTTCGCCGCAGCGCGGACGGGGTGCCTTGTGGCGCTGGGGCGGTCTGGCGATCGCCGCATCACTGGCCGCGATCGTCGCCGCGCCGCAATTCCTGGTGCCGGCACCTGCCGTCTATGCAACGCAAGCCGGCAGCAGCCGCATCGCCTTGGCTGATGGTTCTTCGGTCCTGCTCGCCCCGCACAGCCGGCTGACGGTGGCCGGGCGTGCGCAGGATCACATGGATATCACCGGCGGGGCGATTTTCGATATACGCCATGATCCCTCGCGCACGCTGACGATTTCGGCCGGCGGCGTCAGCATCAGCGACATCGGCACCCGCTTCGACGTGCAGCAGCAGGATGAAGCCGTGCGCGTCAGCATCGCCGAGGGCCGGGTGCGGGTGAGCGGTCAGGCGCTGGCGCAACCGATCGCGCTGGCGGCCGGAAGCGGGCTGACGTTTGACGCGAACGCCGGCACCGCCATCGTCGCCCCGGTGAAGGCGGCAGATGTCGGCGCGTGGCAGGACGGTCGATTGTCGTATGATAACGCGCCGCTCGCTCTGGTCGCGACCGATTTGCGCCGGTATGCCGGGGTGCGGGTGAATGTGCCGGCCCCCCTGCGGTCGCGGCGGTTTTCGGGAACTTTGATTGTCGACGATGGCGAAAAGGCGTTGCGCGATCTGGTCCAGCTCATGGATCTGCGTCTGGGCGGCCATGCTGGTGCCTGGCGTCTGGAACAGCGCTGAAGCCCGCGAGCCGGATCGAGCCGCCATCGAAGTCGCGGGCGGCGACCTTTCCGACGCCCTGAATGACCTTGCTCGCAAGGTGCGGGTTTCGATCGGCACCGATGGTCCGCTGCCGCATATCCGGGTTGGGCGGGTGCGGGGCGTCATGACGGTCGCCGAGGCGCTGCAGGCGCTGCTGGCAGGCACCGGTTACCGCGCCCGGCTGGTCGGCGGCACGGCGTGGCGGATCGAACGCGCGCCTGCGCCAGCGCCCATCGCGAAGGAGCCCGTCTCACCAGCGCCGCCCGCTCCGCCGCCGCCCACGATCATTCTGGTGACCGCCACCAAGCAGCCGCTCGACTTGCGGTCGCTTCCCGCGTCGGTCTCGCTCGTCGATACCCTGCGCTTGCCGGCCGGGTCGGATGCGCTCGTCAGCACGCCGGAGATCGCCGGCAAAGTGGAAGGGCTCGCGCTCACCGCCTTGGGGCCGGGCCGTAACCGCATGTTCCTGCGCGGCGTTGCCGACAGCGCGTTCGGCGGCGAAAGCCAGTCGACCGTGGCGGTGGTGCTGGACGACGCCCGCCTGACCTATTCCGCCCCGGACCCCGATATCCGCCTCGTCGATATGGACCGGGTGGAAGTGCTGAAGGGCCCGCAGGGTTCGCTTTACGGTACCGGCGCGCTGGGCGGCATCTACCGCATGGTGTCGCGCAAGCCGGACCTCGACGATACCTCGCTGGTGGTGGGTGGCGGCGGCAACCTGAGCGCGCATGGCGGGACCGGGTACTCCGGCTCTGTGGTCGGCAACCTCCCGGTGCTAAGTGATCGCGTGGCCCTGCGCCTGGTCGGCTATAGCGCGCTGGAGCCGGGATGGATCGACAGCGGTACCGGCGCGGCCCGGCGGCGTGACGGCAATGCGACCCGGACAACCGGCGCGCGCCTGCTCCTTGCCGCGGAACTGGCACCCGCCTGGCGGCTCGACATCGCCGGCATGGCGCAGTGGCTGAACTCGCGCGACAGCCGCTACACTTACCGAGCCGGCAGCGTCGATCGGCCGGCCCAACTGGCCGAGCCGCACGACAACGACCTGCTCCACGCGGCGGCCACGCTCCACGGCGAAGCCGCAGGGATCGATGTCACCGCCTCCACCGGCATGACCTGGCACGACGTCGGCGACACTTACGACGCGACTGTGGGGGCAGAAGGGTTCGGCATCGCCGACCCCCGCCTGTTGCAGGACCGGCGACGGTACCGCGTCTGGGATACCGAACTGCGGCTACGGGGGCGGTGGGGGGCGCTGTCCTGGCTGCTCGGCCTGTCGCACCTGGACGCGAACCAGTCGCTCACCATGGCGATCGATGGTGTCAGCGGGCAGGAAACCGAACTGGCGCGCAAGCGCCGCGACAGTCATGATAGCGCCGCCTACTTCGATCTGACTGTGCCGCTATCGAACACCATCGCGGTCGAAGGGGGTGGACGGTTCTACCGCGCATCAATCGCCGATACCGCGACCGCATCGGCCACCACGGTTTCGAGCGAGCGGGACCGGTCCGGGTTCACGCCTTCGCTGGCGCTCACCTGGAAGCCCGATGGTTCCAAGCTGCTTTACCTGCGCTATGGCGCGGCTTTCCGGCAGGGCGCGGCGGGGTCGAGCCGGGCGTCGGCGCTGCACGGGGACGATCTCTCCTCGATCGAGGCGGGCTGGCGGCAGGAGATCGGCGAGGGCGGCAGGATCGAAGGTTCGGCGTGGTACTCGCGCTGGAACCACGTCCAGTCCGATTCCCTGACGCCGCTGGGTCTGATCGAGACGGTGGAAGCGGGGGACGCGCGGATCATCGGTGCCGAGCTTGCGATCACCGCCCCGCTCGGCGCGGCATGGACCGTCGAAGCGGGAGCCAACCTGACCGACGCCCGGCTGAGCCGCAATGCGCTGGGTTTCGAACTGCACGATGCACGGCTTCCGGTGGTCCCGGACTACACCGCGCGCGCCGCGCTTACCCGCACGTTCGCGGTTGGTGGATGGCAGGCCTCCGCGCGCCTGGGCATGCGCTATATCGGCCCCGCCCGCATGAGTTTCGATCCCGATCTGGACCGGCAGATGGGCAGGGTGGTGGAAAGCACCCTGGGCCTGACGCTGTCCGACGATGCCTGGACGGTTGCCCTGAACGGCAGCAATCTGTTGGGCAGGTCAGCCAATGCCTTCGCTTACGGCAACTCGCTGCGCTATCGTTCCATGCGCCAGTACGTCACCCAAAGCCCGCTGTCGGCCAGCCTGACGGCGGCGGTCCGTTTCTAGAGCATCGTTCGTTTACTCAGCACCACAAGTTCCGTTCGTATCGAGCGAAGTCGAGATACGGATAGCACAGCGCCAGCGTGTCTCGACTTCGCTCGACACGAACGGAGAATGATTCAGATTTCGTGCGCTTCGCCTTATGGCGTTTCAAGACGCTGCATCAGGTCGACCAGCATCGGCCGCAGGCGGCGGATTTCCTCGCGGTGGGTGGCGCTCAGGGTTTCCAGAGTGCGGTGCGCTTCGGGCGTCAGGCTCAGCACGGAACGCCGCTTGTCCAGCGTTGAAGGCTGTCGCTGGACAAGCCCCAGTGCTTCCATGCGATCGATCAGGCCCGTGGCGCTGTGCGGCTTCAGAATGAGGCGCTCGGCAACGCGGCCAACGGTAGCGGCTCCCGGCGGGGCAGCGCGGATGACCAGCAGCGCCTGGTGTTGCTGCGGGGTCAGGCCACATGCCGCCGCCTTGCCTTCGCTGAACGCCTGGAACGAGCGCAGCGAAAAGCGGAAGTCCGCGAGGGCGGCGTAATCGGCATCGGTCAGTTCGCTGCGCATCGGTCCAGTCCGGGGTCAGGAGGGATTCTGTCAATCCTTGATTTATATCGTATTACGATAGATATGCGAGCGCAGTCCCCATAGTCGAGCGCACTTCCCATGATCCACTCCGCCGCGACCCACCCCCGCCGTCCCTTGGCCGATCACAGCGCCGACCGCCGCATGCTGCTGCTGGCCGCGGCGGCGCTGGCGGTCGGCAGCGGCGGGGCGGCGGGTGCAGGGGTGCTGCTCAAGGCGATCGCCATTGCCACGAACCTGTTCTGGTTCGGCCGCCTGTCCGCCGCACCGAGTGCAATCGTCGATAACACGCTGGGGTTGTGGCTGGTCGCCGGGCCGGTGATCGGCAGCGTCATCGTCGGCGTCATGGCCCGGTATGGTTCGGACAAGATCCGCGGTCACGGCATTCCCGAGGCGATCGAGGCTATCCTTTACGGCGAGAGCCGGTTGTCCCCACGGGTGGCGCTCCTCAAGCCGCTGTCGTCGGCGATATCGATCGGCAGCGGCGGGCCGTTCGGGGCGGAAGGACCGATCATCATGACTGGCGGCGCAATCGGATCGCTGTTCGCGCAGGCCTTTCACCTCAGCGCCGCGGAGCGCAAGGCGCTGCTGGTAGCAGGTGCCGCCGCCGGCATGACGGCAATCTTCGGGACGCCGATGGCAGCGATCATGCTGGCGATTGAGGTCCTGCTGTTCGAATGGAAACCGCGCAGCTTCGTGCCGCTGGTGATCGCCGTGCTGGCGGCGTGGCTCTGGCGCCCGCTGCTCATAGATCAGGGGCCGCTGTTTCCCGTCCACCATGCCATCGATCTGGGCAGCCCGCATATTGCGTTGGCGCTGGCGGTAGGGGCTCTCGCCGGAGCGCAGGCCTCGCTGCTGTCCACCGTGCTCTATCGCATCGAGGATGCCTTCGCCCGCCTGCCGATCCACTGGATGTGGTGGCCGGCCTTGGGCGGTATCGTCGTAGGGCTGGGCGGGCTGATCGATGCCCATACCCTGGGGGCGGGTTACGCCAGCATTCGCGGCCTGCTGGATGGGTCGCTGGCGATGCAGGTGGTGGTGGCGCTGCTGATCGTGAAGGCGGTGATCTGGCTCGTTGCGCTCGGGTCCGGCACTTCGGGCGGAGTGCTGGCACCGTTGCTGCTGCTGGGCGGGGCGCTCGGTTTCGTGCTGGGACAGTTCCTGCCCGGCGGCGCGGCGCTGTGGGCGCTGGCGGGCATGGCGGGCATCCTCAGCGGTGCGATGCGCGCGCCCCTGATGGGGTCGCTGTTCGCGGTGGAATTGACCGGTGATTTCGCGATGCTGCCGCTGACCCTGGCGGCATCGGCGGGGGCATATGCCGTCAGCGTGCTGGTGATGCGCCGTTCGATCCTCACCGAAAAGATCGCCCGGCGCGGTCGGCATGTCTTGCAGGAATACACCATCGACCCGTTCGATTTCCTCCAGGCCGCCCAGATCATGACCCCGCAGCCGGAGGTTCTGTTCGACACCATGCCGCTGGCCGAGGCGGCCGCCTTCTTCGGGACGGCACGCCACCGCAGCTATCCGGTGACGACGGCCGACGGCACCCTGAAGGGTATCGTCTCGCGCGGCGACGCGCTGCGCTGGCAGGTGGACGGCATTCCGCCGGACACTACCCTGGGCGACACTCTGTCCGATGCCTCGCAACATTGCGGAACGCCTCACGACCCCCTCGGCCGGATTGCCGACCTGATGGTGGAGACCGGCACCGGCCGCATCCCGATCGTCGATCCCGCCACCGGGCGGGTGATCGGCATCCTGACCCGTCATGACCTGCTGAAAGTCCGCCACGTCCACCACGAGGGCGAAACGATGCGGGCGCGGCGGTGAGGGGGGCAGAGGCCCTGTCGAGCGGTCTCGACCGCGTTTACAATGGGGCATCGAAGATATACGTTTCGCACGAGTATATCTTGGGTATCACAAGGATCGATCATGCTGGTAGCAAAATGGGGCAATAGCCTGGCTGTGAGGCTTCCCGCCGCGATCGTCGAGGCTTTGAACTTGCGCGAAGGCGACGATATCGAGCTACACGTGGATAGTGAGCGGAGCATGCAAGTAGTCCGCAAGCCCGATCGCGAGGCCCTTTTGGCCCGCCTTGCGGCGTTCCGAGGCCGGCTTCCCGCGGACTTCAAGTTTGACCGGGATGAGGTCAATGGCCGTTGAATTTTTCGATACCAATGTTCTGCTTTACGTAGTTTCTGCTGATGCGGTCAAAGCTTCGCGCGCAGAAGCGCTGTTGCGTAGCGGCGGCACCATCAGTGTTCAGGTCCTGAACGAACTCGCCAACGTCGCGCGCCGGAAGATGGGGTTCGAATGGCCCGAGGTCCGATCGCTGATCGGGACACTACGGGCACTGCTCGAGGTTACCCCACTGGATGTTGCGACCCATGACTTGGGTTTGCATCTATGTGAGCGTTACCGTTTTTCCATTTACGACGGCATGATCGTCGCGGCGGCGATCGGAGCCGGTTGCAACATTCTCTGGTCGGAAGATATGCAGAACGGCTTGCGGGTTGAAGACCGGCTCACGATCCGAGACCCATTCACGGACTGAGCCTCTGGCCGAAGTTCCAGATGATATGAGGCCGGATAATGGTGGACGCACTAGGGCTCGAACCTAGGACCCGCTGATTAAGAGTCAGCTGCTCTACCAACTGAGCTATGCGTCCCCATGGCTGGAAGGTAGGTGGCCTTCCGGGGCGGCGGTGTGGTGGACGCACTAGGGCTCGAACCTAGGACCCGCTGATTAAGAGTCAGCTGCTCTACCAACTGAGCTATGCGTCCACGCTACCGACCTTCGGATCTTGCGATCCTGCGGCCTTCGATCCGGAGCGTTTGCCCCGTCCCGATTCGGCGGCGGAGCGGCTCCTATACAGAATGCTCCGGGCTTTGGAAGGGCAAATTGAGCCTCTTTTTGCGCGGCAATTTACCGCAGCAGGCGTGACCCCGCGTTCCACCGGTTGATCGCCATCAGCGAGCCCAGGCACAGCATGTTGGTCATCATTGACGTGCCGCCGTGGCTCATGAACGGCAGCGGGATGCCGACGACCGGCGCAAGGCCCATCACCATCATCAGATTGATCGCGACGTAGAAGAAGATCGTTGCCGAGAGGCCGGCACCGAGCAGGCTGGAGAAGCGGTCCGGGCTGCTGCGCGCCACGCGCATGCCCCAGGTCAGCACGACGGCGAACACGCCCAGCACGAACAGGCCGCCGACCATGCCCCATTCCTCGGCCATGGTCGCGAAGACGAAATCGGTGTGCGATTCGGGCAGGTACTGCAGGTGGCTCTGCGAGCCGTTGCCGAAGCCCTTGCCAAAAAAGCCGCCCGATCCGATCGCGATCTTCGACTGGGTGATGTGGTAACCGGTACCCAGCGGGTCCTGTTCGGGGTCGAGAAAGGTGAGAACGCGATTGCGCTGATAGTCATGGAGCAGGGTGAAGAAGGCGATCGGCGCGATCACCGCGCCCGCCGCGCCGGCCCCGACGAACCACCACAGCGGCAGACCGGCCAGAAACATGATCACCACCCCGCCAAAGCAGATGGCGAGCGCGGTTCCCAGATCCGGTTGCAGCATCACCAGCAGCGCAGGGATGCCGATCAGCATCCCCGCAGGAACCAGCCCGCGCCAGCTCGCCGTCATCGACGACGGAAGCGATTCATAGAACCGCGCCAGCACCAGCACGATCGCCGGCTTCATCAGTTCGGATGGCTGAAGGGTCATGAAGCCAAGGTTGAGCCAGCGCTGGCTGCCGCCGCCGACCGCGCCGATCAGTTCGACCAGCACCAGCAGCGCGACCGTTGCAGCATAGGCCGGATAGGCTGCGGCCCGGAATATGCGCTTGGGAATGTGGGATATCAGCACCGCCATGACCAGAAATACGCAAAAGCGCAGGACATGGCTGAGGGCATAGGGCTGAAGGTGCCCGCCGGCGGCGGAATAGAGCACCGCGCCGCCCAGCATCACCAAGGCGAACAGCGGCACCAGCATGCCCCAGGGCTGGCGCGCGATCGGATCGGGGATGATCGCGCGGCTCATCGCGGTGTGGCCGGTGTCAGCGAGGGGGATGCCGACGGGACGGGGCCGGGGGTAGCCGGTGGCGGTGGCGGCGGGCTGACGGTGGGCAGCGGTTCGGGCGCATCGACGTTCTGCACCACCGTCTGCACCGCCTGCGGTTCATCGGCAGGCACATCGGCAGCGACATCGCCGTCCTTGGCCGCGTCCTGCGAGACCTTGGGGGCGCTGACACCATATTGCGACACGAAGGAATTGTAGCGGGCATCCAGGCGCTCCTGCGCCGTGCCGCCCCAGGACTGTTCGAGCTTCAGCAGCGAATCCCAGGCCTTGGCGGGATCGAACAGGAAGGTCATCACATCCTTGGCGATCGGCGCGGCGGCGCGCGCGCCGAAGGTGCCGTGTTCGATGACCACCGCCATGGCATAGCGCGGCCGGTCAGTCGGCGCGTAACAGATGAACAGCGCATGGTCGCGCGTCTTCCACGTGCCGACCGAGCCGCGGCTGACCAGCTTGGCGACTTGCGCGGTGCCGGTCTTGCCGGCCATCTGGATACCGTCAAGATCCAGCCGGCTGCGGCCCGCCGTGCCCGATCCGTTGACCACCCGGAACATCCCTTCGCGCGTCACCGCGAACTGTTCGGGCGTGAGGGGCAGGGCGGGGCCGTCCGGCATCGGCTGGCCGAGCAACAGCGAAGGCATGAGCGGACGGCCCGAGGCGATCCGCGATACCATCACCGCCAGTTGCAGCGGCGATACCGATACGTAGCCCTGGCCGATCGAGGCGTTCAGCGAATCCGCGTCGGTCCACGCCTGGTTGAAGCGCTTCATCTTCCACGCCGCATCGGGGATCGTGCCGTAACGCTGCGAGGTGCCGGGCAGATCGAACTCCTGCCCGAGGCCGAACATCCGCGCGACCGGGGCGAACGCCTCGTAACCGATGCGGTGCGACATGCTCCAGAAATAGGTGTTGCAACTGTGTTCGATGGCGGCGCGCATATCGACCGAGCCGTGCACCGCATCGCAGCGGAAGAAGCGGTTGCCGAGGCGATAGCCGCCGGGGCAACTGACCCGCTCATCGGGCGAGACGCCGTTCAGTTGCAGCGCCAGCGTTCCCATCGGTTTCATCGTCGAGCCCGGCGGATAGAGGCCGCGCACCGCCTTGTTGAGCAGCGGGATGTGATCGTCCTCGTTCAGCATCTTCCATTCGAGCCGGCCGATGCCGTTGACGAAGCTGTTGGGATCGAACGCGGGCATCGAGCACAGCGCCAGAATACCGCCGGTCAGGCAATCCATCACCACCACCGAGCCTGATTCGAGTCCGATGCGGCGCGCGGCAAAATCCTGCAGCGGCCCGTCGATCGTCAGCTTGACCGGACTGCCGGGCACGTCCTCGCGCGTTTCCAGATCGCGCACCACTTTGCCGCCGGCGGTAACTTCGGATCGCCGCGCGCCCGGAACACCGCGCAGTTTCGCTTCGAACGCCTTTTCCAGCCCATCCTTGCCGACCTTGAACCCCGGCGTGATGAGCAGCGGATTGCGATCCTTCTCATAGTCTTCGGCAGACGCCGCGCCGACATAGCCGATGAGGTGCGCGACCGAGGGCCCATTCGGGTAGGATCGCGAATAGCCGTGCTGCGTGACCACGCCGGGAAGCTCGGGCAGGCGGACGCTGACGGCGGCGAACTGTTCCCAAGGGAGGCCCGAGGCGACTTCGACCGGGGTGAACCCGTGCGCACTGTCGATCTTGTCGCGCAGGTCCTGCAGATCCACCGGCGACAGCGACAGCAGTTCGCCCAGTTGGGCGATGGTTTCGTGTGGCGTCGCCATCCGTTCCGGGATCACATCGACGCGAAAATCGGCACGGTTGGATGCCAGCGGCGTGCCATGGCGATCGAGTATCCAGCCGCGGCGCGGCGGGATCAGCGACAGGTTGACCCGGTTGCTTTCGGATTCCAGCTTGTACTTCTCGTTCTGGAGGATCGAGAGGTACCCCAGCCGCGTCGCCAGCAGCACGCCGATCCCGCCCTGGATCGCGCCGACCACCATTGTGCGCCGGTCATAGCTGTTGCGCAGCATGCCTTGCGTGACATGGCGCTGGAAGTTGAAGCGGAACTTCATCGCACGACCATGATCGGGCGCAGCCGGAACCGGTCCGCCGTGCCGACCGCGCGGGCGACGATCGGGTAAGCCAGCGTGGCGATGACGATCTGCGGGGCCAGTACGCTGGCGGTGGCTGCCCCGCCGTCAAGATGGGCGAGCAGCGCGCCGGCCAGCAGATAAGCAGCGATCAGCGCCGTCGCGACCAGCCATTCGGTCAGGAAATTGCGCCAGGGCAGCTTGCGCTCGACATAATCGAGGAGGTTGGAACTGAGCGACCACAGCAGCACCGAACTGCCGAACGGCTGGCCGTTGAACAGATCGTCGAACAGGCCGAGCGGCAGCCCGGCCCAGATCGGCAACAGACCGGGGCGCAACTGCACCCAGGCGACGAAGGCGAGGAACCCGAACGGGGGCAGCACCGGTGCCGACGCGATCAGGAGCCAGCCCGGCACCATCGAGCACAGCATGACCGTGAGCCACGGCACGCCGCGTGCCAGGACGGGGGAGGGGGCCCGGTTGATCCGTGGCTTTTCGCTTTCGCCGCGCGCGAACAGGCCGTCGAACATTATCGCGCTGCGGCTTCGGTCGGCGGCGCGGTGGATGGCGCTGCGGTCGGTGCAGGTGCGACCTGGGCCCAGGCGCGTTCGACCAGCACATAGTCCGCATCGCCGGGATTGCTCAGTACGCGGGCGATCGCGCCATCGCGCAGAACCCTGTCGACCATCGCGATCGGGGTGTCGGGGCGATACAGTCCGCCGGAGCCTGACGTGACCAGCATGTCGCCCTTTTTCAGCGGGTTGATGCCCAGGTTGATAAGGCGGATGCGCAAGGTGCCATCGCCGTTGCCCTGCGCGAACGCCGGCACGCCATCGCGCGCGCGCCGCACCGGGACCAGGCTTTCGCCATCGGTGATGAGCAGCACGTGCGCGCTGGTGGCACCGACATCGAGGATGCGGCCGACGAGGCCGAGCGGCGCGCGCACCGGCATGCCGGGGGCGATGCCTTTGTCACGTCCGCTGTCCAGCGTCGCGATGCGGCGGGTGCCGGCGCTCGTCGATCCGGTCATCCGGGCAGCGGTCACCGTCCCGGCGTTTTCTTCCGACAGGCCGAGCAGGCGCTTGAGCCGGCGGTTCTCTTCGCGAACCGCGTCCGCTTCGACCAGCCGCACTTTTGCTTCGGCCAGTTCGCGTTGCATCTTTGCGTTGCGGCTGCCGGTTTGCAGGAAGCCGCTGACGATCGACACGGCATTGCCGCCGGCGCTGCGGGCTTCAGCGGTCACCCCGGCAGCGGGACTGGCGGCGTCAGCCGCCCACGACCGCAGGCCCGAGAACGCATCCGGGTTGACCAGCGAGACGATCACCAGCACCGCGCCCAGGATCGCCCCGAGCACGCCAGCGGCATAGCCGAAAAACGTCGAATACTGCGCCTTTCGGGAAGACCCGAAGCGCCGGTTCACAGGCGCGGCCATGCGCTGTGCCCTCTCTTGGTCATGCGGCCACGGCACCCCTGCGCATGGCCGGGATTGCGAATCCTCAGGCCGACATCAGGACGCCGCGATAGATCGGATCCTCCATCGCGCGGCCGGTGCCGAGCGCGACGCAGGACAGCGGATCTTCCGCGACGCTGACAGGCAGGCCGGTTTCCTCGCGCAGGAGTTCGTCCAGGCCCTGGATCAGCGCACCGCCGCCGGTCAGGACGATGCCCTGATCGACGATATCGGCCGCCAGTTCGGGCGCGGTGTTCTCCAGCGCGATGCGCACGCCTTCGATGATCGCGCCGATCGGCTCGGACAGCGCTTCGGCGATGTTCGCCTGGCTGATGGTGATTTCCTTGGGCACCCCGTTGACGAGATCGCGGCCCTTGATGTGGATCGTCTCGCCCACGCCGTCGGCCGGCATGACGGCGATGCCGTAATCCTTCTTGATCCGTTCCGCCGTGGCATCGCCGATCAGCATGTTGTGGTGGCGGCGTACATACGAGACGATGGCTTCGTCCATCTTGTCCCCGCCGACGCGCACCGAGGTGGTGTAGGCAAGCCCGCGCAGCGACAGCACGGCAACTTCGGTGGTGCCGCCGCCGATATCGACCACCATCGAGCCGACCGGTTCGGTAACGGGCATATCCGCGCCGATCGCCGCCGCCATCGGTTCAAGGATCAGGTAGACCTGGCTGGCACCGGCATTGCTGGCAGCATCGCGGATGGCGCGGCGTTCGACCGAGGTGGAGCCCGAAGGCACGCAGATGACGATTTCGGGATAGCGGAAGAGGTTCTTCTTGCCGTGCACCTTGCGGATGAAATGCTTGATCATTTCCTCGGCGATTTCGATGTCGGCGATCACGCCGTCGCGCAGCGGACGGATCGCCTCGATGTTATCGGGCGTCTTGCCCATCATCATCTTCGCGTCGTCGCCGACGGCCTTGACCTTCTTCACGCCGTTCAGCGTCTCGATCGCCACGACCGACGGTTCGTTGAGGACGATGCCCCGATCCTGCACGTAGACGAGCGTGTTGGCGGTTCCCAGGTCAATCGCCATGTTCTGGGAGCCGAGTTTGAAGAATCGCGACATCAGCGAGGGCATCAAGTTTTCCGTTTGCTTGCCAGCGGTTGGGGCCGGGGGTGCGGCCATGGCTGCGGGCGGTGGGCGTCAGATCGGACCCCTTAACGCAAGGGATCGTCAAACGCCAAAATTTTGTGACGATTGCAGGGGGGATTTCTCCGGGCCCCGTCTCGAAAAGCGGGCGTTTGATCGTTATAGGCCGGTGCCGGAGTTCAAAACCCCAATGCCCACGATCCGTCGCCTGCCCGAACACCTCGTCAACCGCATCGCCGCCGGCGAAGTCGTCGAACGCCCGGCGTCCGCGCTCAAGGAACTGGTGGAGAACGCGATCGATGCCGGGGCGCGGCAGATCACCGTTCGCCTGTCCAACGGCGGGCTCGACATGATCGAGGTGACCGACGACGGCTGCGGCATGCGCCCTGACGAGATCGCGCTGGCACTGGAACGCCACGCCACCTCGAAGCTGCCCGACGAGCATATCGAGCGGGTTACCACGATGGGATTTCGCGGGGAAGCGCTGCCGTCGATCGCCTCGGTGGCCCGGCTGACCGTGGAAAGCCGCCCGCGCGAAAGCGCCGAAGGGTGGAAGCGGGTCGTCGATCACGGGCAGGTCACCGCCGATGAACCCGCCGCGCTGCCGCCCGGTACTCGCATCCGCTGCGAGGCGCTGTTCGCCAAAGTGCCTGCCAGGCGCAAGTTCCTGCGCAGCGCGCGCTCCGAATATGCCGCCTGCCAGGACGTGGTGCGCCGGCTGGCGATGGCCCGGCCGGACATCGGCTTTGTCCTGGAACATGATGGCCGCCGCGCGCTGGCGGTGCAGCCTGACGAGGCGCTGGCATCGCGGGTGGCCCGGCTGATCGCCCGCGAACTGGCCGAGGACGGCGTGCTGATCGAGGCCGAACGCGGGACTTCGCGACTGACCGGGGTGGCGGGCCTGCCGACCTACAACCGGGGCGTTGCCGATCACCAGTACCTGTTCGTCAACGGCCGGCCGGTGAAGGACCGGCTGCTGGTGGGGGCGGTGCGCGGGGCCTATTCCGACATGCTGGCGCGCGATCGCCATGCGGTGTTGGCGCTGTTCCTCGACATTCCGCCCGACGAGGTGGACGTCAACGTGCACCCAGCCAAGACCGAGGTGCGCTTTCGCGATCCCGCCTTCGTGCGCGGATTCCTCGTCGGCGCGCTGCGCCATGCGCTCGAAGGAGCGGGGCAGAAGAGCGCGCAGGCCCCCAGCCAGGAGGCCATGGGGCGCTGGCAGGCAGAGCCGCTCGCTTCGCCGACGCCGCCCCCCGCGCCCGCGCTGTCCTCGCTGTTCGCCCGCGAATACGCGCCCGCGCCATCACGGCTGAGCGAAGCGGGAAGCACCTGGCGGGGATACGACGCCGGGGTGATGGCCGAACCGGCCGCGCGGGCCGAGCCTGTCGCCGAAGCGGATGAGCCGGCGCTCTCTTATCCGCTGGGCGTCGCGCGCGGGCAAGTGGCGGGCACCTATATCGTGGCGGAGGCTCAGGACGGTCTGGTGTTGGTCGATCAGCACGCCGCGCACGAAAGGCTGGTCCTGGAACGGCTGAAGGCTGCCGGTGCGCAGGATGCCATGGTGCGCAGCCAGGCCCTGCTGCTGCCCGAAGTGGTCGAACTGGAAGAAGCCGCCTGCGACGCGCTGGAGGACAAGGCCGGCGCGCTGGCGGAATTCGGCTTGGTGCTGGAACGGTTCGGCCCCGCCGCCGTGCTGGTTCGCGCCGTGCCTTCGGTACTGGGCAAGAGCGATGCGGCCGCGCTGGTGCGCGATGTGGCCGACGATCTGGCGAAGAACGGCGACGCGCTGCTGCTGGGCGAGCGTCTGGAACTGGTGCTGGCGACAATGGCCTGCCACGGCTCCGTGCGCGCCGGGCGGGTGCTGTCGGTCGCCGAAATGAACGCCCTCTTGCGCGAGATGGAGCGCACGCCGCGTTCGGGGCAGTGCAACCATGGCCGACCCACCTGGGTGAAGCTGGCCCACGGCGATATCGAGAAGCTGTTCGGGCGGAAATAGTCTGTGACAATTCTGTAACGAGTTGACACAGGAGCAAATGCCGTCACCCTCGATATGTGAAATTGGGTGTGGGGGCAGTGATGAAGAGCATGCGTTTTCTTGCGGTACTCTTGGCGATGACCGCGCTCACCCCGGCAAACGCAGCGGCACCGCAAGGCCAATTGCCGCCGCAAATGGTGGCAGCAGTCAAGTCACTTCATCCGCAACAGGGTCGGATCGCGATCGACCAGGCATCGGCCACGCTCGATCTCGGCACCGCATACGATTTCTACGGCAGGGACGATGCCCGCAAGATCCTCGTCGATATCTGGGGCAATCCGCCGGAAGCGGCCACGAATGTTCTGGGCATCGTGATGCCGGCCAGCGCTTCGCCGATATCGGATGGCTGGGGGGCGGTTGTCACTTACGAAGACAGCGGGTTCGTGTCCGATGATGACGCCGCCGATGTCGACTACAACGAACTGCTCGGCCAGATGCGCGAGGGTGAGGCGGATCGTAATGCCGAACGGAAAAGACAGGGCTATACGGGCATCCATCTGGCCGGTTGGGCAGAACAGCCCAAATATGACCCGGCCACGCACTCGGTCATCTGGGCACAGGACCTGACCTTCGATGATACGCAGGCACACACCCTCAACTACGATGTGCGCACGCTGGGCCGCAAAGGCGTGCTGAGCATCAACTTTGTCTCGTCGATGGCGCAGTTGCCCTCGATCCGCCAGGCGGCGCATGCTTTCACCGCCCATGCCGCGTTCGATCCGGGCGCGCGCTATGCCGATTACGATGCCTCGACCGACAAGAAGGCTGATTACGGGGTCGCCGGCCTGATCGCCGCCGGAGTCGGCGTTGCCGCCGCCAAGAAGCTTGGCTTTCTGGCGATCCTGCTCAAGTTCCTCAAGCCGATCCTGCTCGCCGTTGTCGCCGGTTTCGCATTCTTGCGCAAGCGGGTCATGGCGCTGTTCGGCCGCAAGGAATCCGAACCTGCGGAGTGGGAACACAGCGTTCCGGTGGAGCCGGAAGGCGTCGGGGAGCGCGGCAACCTGAGGGGCGAGCCGGATTGAGACTTGCCACGGGTCACGCGGCGCGCCCGCGCTCCCGGATAATCCTTAGACGTTGAACTTGAAATGCATCACATCGCCGTCGTGGACGAGGTATTCCTTGCCCTCCTGGCGCAGCTTGCCGGCGTCCTTGCAGGCGGTTTCGCCGCCTAGCGCGGTGTAATCGTCAAAGGCGATGGTTTCGGCGCGGATGAAGCCGCGTTGCATGTCAGAGTGGATTTCGCCCGCGGCCTCGGGAGCCTTGGCACCCTTGTGAACCGTCCAGGCGCGCGCTTCCTTGGGGCCGACGGTGAAGAACGTCAGCAGGCCGAGCAGCTCGTAGCCGGCGCGGATGATGCGGGCGAGGCCGGTTTCGTGCAGGCCCATCTCCTCCAGAAACACCATGCGTTCGTCCGGCTCCATCCCAACCAGTTCGGCCTCGATCGCGGCGGAGACGATCACCGCAGTGGCGTTTTCCGCCGCTGCCTTTTCGAACACGCGGGCGGAAAAGGCATTGCCTTCGGCCGCCGCCTCTTCCTCGACATTGCAGACGTAAAGCACCGGCTTGGCGGTCAGCAATTGCGCCTGCTGAAACACGCGGGCCTCTTCTTCGTCCCTGGGGACGGTGAGCCGGGCGGGCTTGCCTTCGCGCAGGAGTTCCAGCGCCTGGCCCAGCACGCTGGCGGTCAGCTTGGCTTCCTTGTCGCCGCCGGTGGCCTTCTTCTGGGCCGCGGGCACGCGCTTTTCGAGGCTTTCGAGGTCGGCGAGCAGCAGTTCCGTTTCCACCGTCTCGGCATCGGCGATGGGATCGACCCGGTTCTCGACGTGCTGGATGTCATCGTTCTCGAAGCAGCGCAGGACATGAACGATCGCGTCCACCTCGCGGATGTTACCGAGGAACTGGTTGCCGAGCCCTTCGCCCTTCGATGCGCCGCGCACGAGGCCGGCGATATCGACGAACGATAGCTGGGTGGGGATGATCTTGGCCGATCCGGCGATGGCCGCCAGCTTGTCCAGCCGGGGATCGGGCACGCCGACCTGGCCGACGTTGGGCTCGATCGTGCAGAACGGATAGTTCGCCGCCTGCGCCGCCTGGGTTTCGGTCAGGGCATTGAACAAGGTCGACTTGCCGACATTGGGCAGGCCCACGATTCCGCAACGGAAACCCATCATGCACTCCGGTACTGGTGATTGGTATATTGGTAACGAGGCGCGCCCATAGCCGCCTTGGCGCGGCTTGACCAGTTCGCGCGAAAATTGCCGGCGGTTGACGGAAACTTCACGCAAGCGGCGGTAGATTCGCGGCGCATGCGTATTCCTTTCCCATTCATCCCCCCGTTACTGGCGCTCTGCGCGCTGAGCGGCTGCGGCGACAGCCCGGAGACGCTGTTCGCCAAGGCGCAGGAGGATTTCAGCGCCGAAGATTACAAGGCGGCGCGCTCGCAGCTTATCGCCGCGCTCGACGAGCAACCGGGCAACCACCGGATGCTGATCCTGCTGGCGCGGACCCAGCTTCAGCTCGGCGACCCGGACGGGGCCGAAAACGTGCTAGGCCGGCTGGACCGGGCCGGTGCCAAGGGCCCTGAGGTGCAGCGCATCCGGGCGCGGGTGGCGCTGATGCGCAAGGCACCGGACAAGGCGCTGGCCCTGATGGGCAACGACGATACGCTGGAAGCGCTGCGCATCCGCGCCGATGCCTATCTGGCGCTGGGCGACGACGGCAAGGCCAAGGCCGCGTTCGAGCGCGGGATGGCCAAGGGGGATGATCCCGATCTGGCCGGTGCCTACGCTCGCTTTGCCTTGGCGCAGAACGATCTGGTTCTCGCCGATCGCATCCGCCAGCGCTTGCAGCGGATGGCCCCCAACTCGTTCGAAACGCAGGTCCTTGCCGGCGATATCGCTGCGGCGCGCGGGCAGGTGGACAAGGCTATCGCAGCCTACCGCGCGGTAGTGGCGGCGTTCCCGGATCGGGTGGAGCCGCTGCTCGCGCTGGCCAACCAGCTCGATGCCAAAGGGCAGGTCGATGAAGCGGCGAAGCAGGTCGATGCGGCGGCCAAACTCGATCCCGACAATGCCGAGGCGGAAGACCTGAAGTACCAGCTCCTCGCCGAAAAGGGGGAATGGGAAAAGATCAGGGTGGGCTTGCAGGGGCGCGAGGCCGACCTTGACCCATCGTCAGGCCTTGGCATGCGCTATGGCGAGGCGCTTTTGCGGCTGGGCTTTTCGGAGCAGGCCCGGATGCTGTTCAAGCGGGCGACGCTGCTGCTGCCAGGCAATCCCTATTCGCGCATGATGCTGGGCGAGGCGCAACTGGCCTGCGGCGATCCCGACGATGCCTGGGCCACGCTGCGTCCGCTGGCGATGAGCCCGCTGGCCCGGCCAGAAATGCTGGTCGCCGCCGAGAAGGCCGCCCGCGCTTCAGGCGCGCCGGAAGCCGATGGGCTGCGCGAGCGGCTCGACCCGGCACGGCTCAAGGCGCTCGGCGCACTGCTGGCGCGGGGCGATACTGCGGTGATGCGGCAGGACTGGGCGGCGGTGCTCGATGTCTATGGCCGGATGCTGGGCGATGGCAGCGACCCCGAAGTGCTCAAGCGCATGGCGCTGGGATCGAGCGGGCTGGGGCGCACCGCGCAGGCAATCGGTTATGCCGATCGGGCGCTGGCACTGGCCCCTGACAGCCCGGACTTCCAGTTCCTCGCCGGCCATGTGCGGTTGCAAGGCGGGCAGGACCTCGCCACCGCGCGCAGGCTGCTGGAAAGCGCGGCGGCGGGCGATCCAGGCAATCCGGTGATCGCCAGCGATCTCAGAAAGGCAAAGGCCGCCACCGGCTGAACCGGTAGCGGCCGTTATCGCCGGAGGACGCTGCACCCGTCAATTTCGGGAGCGGCGGGCCATCATGTCCTCGCGAGCCGGAGACCGCGATGGGCGCGGCCGTCCGGCGGCGAATATGTCAGGCGCGGGTCTTGCGGCGGCGGGCGTATGCCAGGCCAAGGAGGCCCATGCCCATCATGCCCAGCATGCCCGGTTCGGGAACGGCGGTGCCGCCCGAGCTCGTGGTGGTGGTGCCGCCCGAAGTGGTCGTCGTGCCACCCGAAGTGGTGGTGGTGCCGCCCGAGGTCGTGGTCGTGCCGCCGGACGTGGTGGTGGTGCCACCCGAGGTGGTGGTCGTCCCGCACATCGATGAGCCGGTCTTGTCACCGCAGTTGCAGTAGTGGGTGTGGGTCCACTTGCCCCATGCAAGAGCGGGCGTGGCCGAAACGAGCGAGCTGCCGGCGATGAGCGAGGCGGCGATCATGGACTTACGGATCATCAACATTCCCCTGTTCCCGAAATGGTTGATGCCATGAAAAGCAAATGCCGTGCCAACTACCGATTCGTGCGGGTTTTTCTGGTTAACGCGGAAAAGGGTGCAACTGATTTGTAAGCTAACTCGACACAATTCGACCTGAAAAATGGTTAATTTTTCAACGAAAAATGGAGAGATACGGCGTGCTCTCTCGCGCAAATCAGACCGATCGGCAGTTAACGTGGGCCTTGTCGGCCGATGACCTTCAGTCCTGCTGGCGTAGCGCGACGTCGTTCATGAAGCGGGTGTCGTCGCCATCGGCCAGGCGGTCTGCCTCGGCGGCAATGGCACCCAGCATGTCGGCCAGCGGATCGATCTCGGCCTTGGCATAATTGCCCAGCACATAGCCGGTAACCCGGTCCTTGTGGCCGGGATGGCCGATGCCAAGCCGCACGCGCCGAAAATCGGGGCCGAGGTGCTGGGCGATCGAGCGCAGGCCGTTGTGCCCGGCATGGCCGCCGCCCTGCTTCACCTTGACCCTGAACGGGGCGAGATCGAGTTCATCGTGAAACACGGTCAGCGCGGCGGGCTCAAGCTTGTAGAAGCGCATGGCCTCCGCCACCGAGCGGCCGCTTTCGTTCATGAACGTCGCGGGCTTGAGCAGCAGCACCTTGTCGCGGCCGATGCGGCCTTCCTGCAGCCAGCCCTGGAACTTCTTCTGCACCGGCCCGAAGCGGTGGATTTCGGCAATCGCGTCGAGCGCCATGAACCCCACGTTGTGGCGCTGCATGGCGTATTGCGGGCCGGGATTGCCCAGACCTACCCAAAGCTGCATGCGATCGTCTCCGCCGCTGGCGCGGACATGAAAAGGCCCCCTCCCGCGCGCCGGACGGGCCGGGGCGGGAAGGGGCCGTTCAGACCTTCGCGATTACTCGGCGTCGGTCTTGGTCGTGTCGCCTTCTGCGCTCTTGAGAGCGGAGGGCGCAGCGATCGTGGCGATCGTGAAGTCACGGTCGGTGATCGCCGAGGCGACGCCCTTCGGCAGCTTCACGTGGCTGATGTGGATCGATTCGCCCACGTCGAAGCCGGTCACGTCGATCGCGATCTCGTGCGGGATGGCATCGGCATCGCAGACCAGTTCCAGGTCATGGCGCACGACGTTGAGCACGCCGCCGCGCTTGAGGCCCGGCGAGGCTTCCTCGTTCTGGAACACCACCGGCACGTTGACGTGCACGGTCGAGTGCGCGCCCAGACGCAGGAAATCGGCGTGGAGCGGACGGTCGGAGACCGGGTGGAAGGCAACGTCCTTGGGCTGCGTCCTGATCGTCTTGCCGCCCACTTCGACTTCGATGATCGAGTTGAAGAAGTGACCGGTCATGAGCTGACGGGTCAGCTCCTTTTCCTCGACGTGGATGGCGAGGGGTTCTTCGTTGCCACCATAGACAACGGCGGGGACGCGGCCATCGCGACGCAGGGCACGGGAGGCTCCCTTGCCAGCCCGTTCGCGCGTCTCGGCCGGCAGGTTAAGCGTATCGCTCATGGGACTTGCCTTTCAAAACTGGATAATGAAGCAACGCCGGGCCGTGCATCGGCCCCGCGCCGTTCCGCCACGCCTCCAGGGATGACCATGACGGAAGCGCGCGCCCTTAACGGCACGGCGGGCAAAATGCAAGGGCGCGCGGCCGTTGCGCCTATTCGATCCGCGTCACTTTGTAACCGCGCGCAGCCAGCATCGCGGGCAGGCCTTCGGGCCCCGCCATATGCGCCGCGCCTACCGCCACGAACGGCTTGCGGCCGGACTTGAGGGCGGCGATGATGCGCTCGGTCCAGGCCTTGTTGCGCCCGGTGAACAGCACCGCGCGCAGTTCTGGATCGGCCAGCAGCCCCCGGCGGGTTTCCGCCTCGATCGCTGCCATATCGCCCTTGCGCCACTGGTCGAGCAGCTTGCGATCCTCGGCCTCGCCTTCGACGACGCTTTCGTGCAGCAACGCCGTCAGCAGATCGCGCTGTTCCTTTTCGGGCAGGGCATCGAACAGTCCGAGCTGATAGGTCGCGCCTTCCAGTTCCACCACCGGCCTGCCCCCGGCGGCGGCGATCACCGCGCGATCGACGCCGTTGCGGGCATCGTCCTGCCCCTGGCCCGCCTGCGCCAGCGTGAGGGCTGCGGCCCAGGTTTCCATCGCCGCGAAATCGCTGTCCTTGTAGCCTGCGCGCTTGAGTTCTGCCGTCAGCGCCGGGCGATCCTCTGCGGCGATCCGCTGCGACAGCGGAGGCAGCGGGGTCTGGCTGCGCGCGAGGCGGGTGAACGTGGCGGCGACCTGGCCGCCGTCGGCCAGATCGGCGACTTCGACGAGGATCTGCGCCGAGGCGTCCAGCGCCGCGCCGACTGTGTCCGTGCGCCATTCCAGCGGCGCGTCGGCGCTGTGGATGGTGCCGAACAGCCACCCGGTCTGCCCTCCGGCCCCTTCGATCCGCCACAGCGCCGGCGAGGCGGGCTGAGGGGGCTCACTGCAGGAAGCGAGCAGTGCCAGCGCGATCGCGACAAGGGTCTTGCGAAAGGCCACTACTGTACCCGGCTAACGCGGATGTGCAGCCTGGCAAGCTGCGTCTGCACGCTGTCCGGCCCGCCGAGGTGGCCCGCGCCGACAGCTACGAACACCGTCCCCGGCTGCGCCATGCGCGTTTTGATCCATTGCGCCCAGTTGGCGTTGCGCCGGGTCAGCAAAGCGGCGCGGACATCCGGGTTGTCCTCGTCATCGTTGATGACCCGGGCCAGCTCGTCAACCTTGCCCGCCTTCCAGGCATCCACCATCCGGCCCACCACCGAGGTTGCCTCGGGAAGCTGGGATACCACTTCGTCGAGATAGGCGATCTGGACCTCGGGGGGGATGGAATCGAAGGCATCGAGCTGCGATTCCGGCGTCTCCAGCGCATCGCGCGCCATGCCGCGCGCCTTGGCGATGGCGACAAGCTGCGTTTCGACGCCGCTTTCGGGCGAATAGCCGGCGCGGCGCAGCGTCTCGACCGGGAGGAACACGGCAGGCAGCCACGCCTTGAGCGGATCGAATGCCGCTTCGGGCAGGCCTAGCCCGCGCATTGCCGCTTCATAGCGTGCCCGCGCCTCGGGCGTCATCGTATCGCGCAGCAGCTTGCCGTCGGTCCGCGTGCCCTTGGCCATGAACGCGCGTTGCAGCGCGGCCTGATCGTCGATGTCGGCTTCGGTCACCAGCACGCTCGACGCGGCCAGCGCGGCGGCGATCCGTCCGCGGTTCCAGTCCACCGGGGCGGGCAGGACGTGGACGGTGCCGAACAGATAGATCGTGGTATCGGCATCGCGCACCCGCCACAGCGCCGGGGCGACGGCCGGAGCGGGCGCGGCAGCGGTCGGAACGGCGGCGGGGCGTTCCGCGCACGATGAGGTCAGCAGCGCGAAAGCGCCCAGCGCCATGGCGCACAGGCGCCGGGTCGAAGATATCATGGTCATGTCTGATGCGGCACAAACGGCAAACAGGGGCTTAATGCAAGGCGATTGGCTGCGCTTGCGCGCGCCGGTCCCCGCATGCGCGGTTGATTTGCCGGGGTGCATGGGCCAAAGGCCGCGCACGACGCGACGCAACGGAAATATTTGGTGACGATGGCAAGCCAGCCGCTCAGTTTCCAGGACATGATCCTGACGCTTCACGATTTCTGGAGCAAGCAGGGATGCCTGATCCTCCAGCCTTATGACATGCGCATGGGGGCGGGCACGTTCCACCCCGCAACCACACTGCGCGCGCTGGGGCCCGAGCCGTGGAAAGCCGCCTACGTCCAGCCCTCGCGCCGGCCGACCGACGGGCGCTATGGCGAGAACCCGAACCGGCTGCAGCACTATTACCAGTACCAGGTGATCCTGAAGCCGAACCCGGAAAACCTCCAGGAGCTCTATCTTGAAAGCCTGGCACGGATCGGCGTCGATCCGCTGGCCCACGATATCCGCTTCGTGGAGGATGACTGGGAAAGCCCGACGCTGGGGGCCTGGGGGCTGGGCTGGGAAGTCTGGTGCGATGGCATGGAGGTGACCCAGTTCACCTATTTCCAGCAGGTCGGCGGGTTCGATTGCAAGCCGGTGGCGGGCGAGCTGACCTATGGCCTCGAACGTCTGGCGATGTATATTCAGGGCGTCGATCGGGTCTATGATCTGCGCTTCAACAACGAAGGCGTCAGCTACGGCGACGTGTTCCTGGCGAACGAGCAGCAGCTTTCCAAATACAACTTCGAGATCGCCGACACTGACGCCCTGTTCGCCGGCTTCAAGGCGGCAGAGGCCGAATGCATGCGCTGCATCGATGCCGAGATCCCGCTGGCCGCTTACGATCAGGCGATCGAGGCGAGCCACCTGTTCAACCTCCTGCAGGCGCGCGGCGTGATCTCGGTCCAGGAACGCGCCAGCTACATCGGCCGCGTCCGCGATCTCGCCAAGGGTTCGTGCCAGGCCTGGATCGACAAGAACCGGGCAGGCTGGGAAGAGCGGTATCCCGGATGGACGGTATGATGTCCCAAGGGTTCACGCGGAGGCGCGGAGGCGCGGAGCTGTTTTTGGTTCGCGCAAAGGCGCAAAGGCGCAAAGGTGTTGCGTTCGCGGCGAAGCCGCATTCCGGCAATAGGGCGCGTTTGGCGCCGCGTAGCGGCGTGCAGAACGCCTGCGGCGCAATGCAGTTCCTTTGCGCCTTTGCGCCTTTGCGCGAACCCAATCCCTCCTTCTTCTCCGCGTCTCCGCGCCTCCGCGTGAACCCGGATAACGCCCCCCAAGGGGAAGCCTGAGATGACCGACTTTCTTCTCGAACTGCGCTCTGAAGAGATCCCGGCGCGCATGCAGGCCGGTGCGCGCGCCGATCTGGAAAAGCTGTTCCGCAAGGAAATGGACGCCGCCGGGGTCACCTTCGGCGCGCTCACTGTGTGGTCCACGCCGCGCCGCCTGGCGCTGATCGCCCGCGACCTGCCGGACCAGACCGCCGCCGTGCGCGAGGAGACCAAGGGCCCGGCGACGTCAGCGCCCGAGCAGGCGCTGGCCGGCTTCCTCGGCAAGGTGGGGCTGACCAAGGATCAGCTTGAAGTCCGCGATCTCAAGGGCAAGGAAACCTATTTCGCCATCGTCGAAAAGCCCGGCAGGGCGGTGCGCGATGTGCTGGCCGAAGCGATCCCGGCGATCGTCCGGGCGTTCCCCTGGCCCAAGAGCCAGCGCTGGGGCAAGGCCTCGATCAGCACCGAAAGCTTGCGCTGGGTGCGGCCTTTGTCGGGCATCGTCGCGATCCTCGGCGAGGACCTGGTTGAATGCGAAGTCGGCGGCATCACCTCGGGCTTCGTGACCCGCGGCCACCGCTTCCACCACCCGGACGACATCACCATCGGCGGCGCGCACGACTATGCCGACAAGCTGCGCATGTGCCACGTCCTTGTCGATCATGCCGAGCGGCAGGACATTGTGCGCGAAAAGGCCCGCGAAGCCGCCGCTGCCGCCGGGCTGACCTTGGTCGAGGACGAGGGTCTGGTGATCGAGAACGCCGGGCTGACCGAGTGGCCGGTGCCGCTGCTGGGCCGCTTCGATGAGGCTTATCTTGAAGTCCCGCCAGAGGTTATCCAGCTAACCGCGCGGGTTAACCAAAAATACTTCGTCTGCACCGATGCCGCCGGCATGCTGGCCAATGCATTCGTATGCACCGCCAACATCATCGCCACCGATGGCGGTGAGGCGATCGTCGCCGGCAACCGCAAGGTCCTCGCCGCGCGCCTCTCCGACGCGCGCTTCTTCTGGGAGCAGGACCGCAAGGTCCCGCTGGACGAACAGGCCAAAAAGCTGCAGCGCATCACTTTCCACGAAAAGCTCGGCACCGTCGCCGACAAGGTGGAGCGTGTGGCGAAGCTGGCGCGGTGGCTGGTGGAAGAGGGCATAATCAAGCCCTCTCCCCTTCAGGGGAGAGGGTTGGGAGAGGGGGCTGCGGCCGCCACTTCCGGTGCCATCCCCCTCTCCCCGGCCCTCTCCCCTCAAGGGGAGAGGGAGAGTCTCGCCGATCAGGCCGAGCTCGCCGCGCGGCTGTGCAAGGCCGATCTCGTCACCGAGATGGTCGGCGAATTCCCCGAGCTTCAGGGCCTCATGGGCGGCTACTACGCCCGCGCCGAAGGCTTGCCGGACGCCGTGGCCGACGCCATCCGCGATCACTACAAGCCGGTCGGGCAGGGCGATGATGTGCCGACCGCGCCGGTAACGGTGGCGGTGAGTTTGGCGGACAAGCTGGATACTTTGGCATGGTTTTTCTTTGAGGAGATGCCGCCAACCGGTTCTCGCGACCCTTTTGCACTGAGGCGTGCAGCCCTCAGTATTATTGCGCTTATGCAAGTGAACAACGTCTCACTTCCCCTTCGACACGCCATTACGTTCGCGCTGTGGAGCATGTCTTTCGAAGGTGTCAATCACGCCGAACTTAATGATCGCATCGCCCGCATTAATCAGTTCGATCACGAGAACGAGTCTTCGTGGGGGCGCGAAGCATTCGCTTCAGAGATCCGGGCACTTCAATCGGTAGCGGTGGACCTTGCCAACCGGGGCGTCCGTTTTTCGACGTCGAAACAATTGCTTCTCGACTTCTTCGCCGACCGCCTCAAGGTCCAGCAACGCGAAGCCGGCGTCCGCCACGATCTGATTGACGCCGTGTTTGCGCTGGGCGGCGAGGATGATCTCGTCCGCCTGCTCGCCCGCGTCCACGCCCTGCAGGCCTTCATCGGTACCGAGGATGGCAAAAACCTCCTCGCCGGGTACAAGCGCGCCGCCAATATCCTGCGCAAGGAAGACTGGCGCGGGATCGAGGGCGAGATCGCGCAGACCGGGGAGGAAGACCCGCTGGTCCTGGTCGATGATCCCGATCTCAAGGACGTGATCGCCGCCAAGATGGCCGAGCGCCGCGCCGGCCCGGCCCACACGTCCGCGCCCGCCGAGCAGGCGCTGATCGATGCGCTGGGGGCTGCCGCTCCGCAGGCCGAGGCAGCGGTGGCGGCCGAGGATTTCGCCGGGGCGATGTCGGCCCTTGCCACGCTGCGCGCGCCCATCGACGCCTTCTTTGAAGAAGTCATTGTAAACGATGACAATCGCGATGTGAGAAATTCTCGTCTCGCGCTGCTTGATCGTTTCCGTGCTGCGGTGCACAACGTCGCGGACTTCTCGCGGATCGAAGGGTAGAATCGCCTTTCGATCCGCGAGCCATTCATAGTACCGGCTCTGCGCAGCCGGCAGACCGGGGAAAACGATGAGCAGGCAGGTCTATACCTTCGGCGGTGGCGTGAAGCATGACGATCCGCGCGCGAAGGATAAAGTGATCACCGGCGGCAAGGGCGCGAACCTTGCCGAAATGGCCGAAATCGGCCTGCCAGTGCCACCGGGCTTTACCATCACCACCGAACAGTGCGTCGCCTATCTGGCTGACGGCGGGGACTTTTCCGATGCCCTGCGCGCCGAAGTGGCGCAGGCGCTGACCCATATCGAGGCCGCCGTCGGCAAGAAGTTCGGCGATCCCGCCGATCCGCTGCTGGTGTCGGTCCGTTCGGGTGCGCGCGTGTCGATGCCCGGCATGATGGACACTGTGCTGAACCTCGGCCTCAACGACGAGACGGTGCAGGGCCTTGCCGCCACCTCGGGTGATGAACGCTTCGCCTGGGACAGCTATCGCCGCTTCATCCAGATGTATTCCGACGTGGTGCTCGGCCTCGATCATGACGTGTTCGAGGAAGCGCTGGAAATCGCCAAGGAAGACAACGGCTACCTCAACGACGTTGAACTGACCGCGGATGACTGGCGCAAGATCGTCGGCCAGTACGCCGAAATCGTCGCCAAGGAACTGGGCCGTCCGTTCCCGCAGGACCCCGCCGAACAGATGTGGGGCGCGATCCGCGCCGTGTTCGATAGCTGGGATTCGGATCGCGCCAAGGTCTATCGCCGGCTGAACGACATCCCCGGTGACTGGGGCACGGCGGTCAACGTCCAGGCGATGGTGTTCGGCAACATGGGCGATACCTCGGCCACCGGCGTCGCCTTCACCCGCGATCCCGCAACCGGTGAAAAGGCCTATTACGGCGAATGGCTGGTCAACGCGCAGGGCGAGGATGTCGTCGCCGGCATCCGCACCCCGCAGTACCTCACGAAGTTCGCCCGCGAGCGCGCCGGGGCCAAGCCGCTGTCGATGGAAGAGGCGATGCCCGAGGCGTTCGCCGAACTGGCGGCCGTGTTCGACCTGCTCGAAAAGCACTATCGCGACATGCAGGACATCGAGTTCACGGTGGAGCGCAACAAGCTGTGGATGCTGCAGACCCGTTCGGGCAAGCGCACCGCCAAGGCCGCGCTCAAGATGGCGGTTGATATGGTCGAGGAAGGCCTGATCGACGAGAAGACGGCGATCCGCCGCGTCGATCCGATGGCGCTCGATCAGTTGCTCCACCCCACGCTCGATCCCAAGGCCCCGCGCGATATTCTCGGCAAGGGGCTGCCGGCCAGCCCCGGCGCAGCTTCCGGCGCGATCGTGCTCGATGCCGATACCGCCGAAAAGCGTGCTGAACTCGGCGAGGCGGTGATCCTGGTCCGCGTCGAGACCAGCCCTGAGGATATCCACGGCATGCACGCCGCCAAGGGCATCCTGACCGCGCGCGGCGGCATGACCAGCCACGCGGCGGTGGTGGCGCGCGGCATGGGCCGCCCCTGCGTTTCGGGCGCGTCCGGTCTGTCGATCGACATCAAGACCCGCACGCTCAAGATGGGCAAGCGCGAGTTCAAGGAAGGCGACATCATCACCATCGATGGCGCTTCGGGCGATATCATGGCCGGCGAAGTGCCGACGATCGAACCCGAACTGGCCGGCGATTTCGCCACGCTGATGGTCTGGGCCGATGCGCATCGCCGCATGAAGGTGCGCACGAACGCCGAAACTCCGGCCGATTGCCGAATGGCGCGCCAGTTCGGTGCGGAAGGCATCGGCCTGTGCCGGACAGAGCACATGTTCTTCGATGCCGGCCGGATTTCGGCGGTGCGCCAGATGATCCTGGCCGAAGACGAAGGCGGACGCCGCGCGGCGCTGGAAAAGCTGCTGCCGGAACAGCGCGCGGACTTCCACGAAATTTTCACGGTCATGGCGGGGCTTCCGGTGACGATCCGCCTCCTCGATCCGCCGCTTCACGAATTCCTGCCGCACGGCGATGCGGAGTTCGCGGAACTTTCGGACACCATCGGCATCGGCGTCGATACCCTCAAGCGCCGGGCCGATGAACTGCACGAGATGAACCCGATGCTGGGCCATCGCGGTTGCCGCCTCGGCATCACCTTCCCCGAAATCTACCAGATGCAGGCGCGGGCGATCTTCGAGGCCGCGTGCGATGTCGCGGCGGCATCGGGCGAAGCGCCGCTGCCCGAAGTGATGATCCCGCTGGTGGCGACGAAGAAGGAACTGGCGATCCTCAAGAAGCTGGTGGACGATACCGCCGCCACCGTCTTCGCCGAGAAGGGCCGCACCGTCGAATACATGGTCGGCACCATGATCGAACTGCCGCGCGCCGCGCTGATGGCGGGCGAGATTGCCGAGGAAGCGGTCTTCTTCTCGTTCGGCACGAATGACCTGACGCAGACCACGCTTGGCGTCAGCCGCGACGATGCGGCCAAGTTCCTCTCGCCTTACGTCGAAAAGGGCATCTACCCGCGCGATCCGTTCGTCAGCCTTGATGTCGAAGGCGTCGGCCAACTGGTCCAGCTCGGCAGCGAGCGCGGGCGGGCGACCCGGCCTGATCTGAAGCTGGGCATCTGCGGCGAACACGGCGGCGATCCGGCATCTATCGCCTTCTGCGAGAAGACCGGGCTCGATTACGTCAGCGCATCGCCCTATCGCGTGCCGATCGCGCGGCTCGCGGCAGCGCAGGCCGCGCTGACCTGACCGGCGTCAGCGCCGCCAGCCGGAGAGGGTGAGTATCTCGAACGTCTCGACCGTTCGGCCCTCCTCCCCGGCGGCGGCGAAGGCCTGCCGCGCGCGCTCGCGGGCACCTTTGCCCAGCGGCGGGCCGGGGTCTGCCAGCACATTGGCCAGCCCCAGCGCGCGCAGGTCCGCAATCAGGCGATCCATCCCCCGGAAGCCCACCCGCAACGGCCGCTGATCGATGACCGGATCGGCAAAGCCGGTGCGCTGCAAAAGCTCGCCCCCGGCACGCACGTCCACGGCGGGGTGCAGGCGCGGGGCAGGGCGATCACCATCGGCCACCAGCATCGCCGCGCGCAGGGCCGGCAGGCTGCCGCTCGATATGAAGCTGACTATCGCCAGCCCGCCGGCGGCAAGCGACTGGCGGATGTGGATCAGCGCGCCGGGCAGATCGTTGACCGTATCGAGCGTGCCCAGGCTGGCGATCAGATCGAAGCTGCCGAGGGGATAGGGCACTTCCTCGTCGAACCCGTCAGCCGGTTCGCGTTCCTCCACCCGCGCGCCGTGCCCGCGCAGATGCGCTGCCAGCGCGCCGGTGTGATCGCCCACCACCAGCGCGCGTGCCGGGGCGTGGCGCAGGAAGCCCAGCCGCTCGATCACATCGTCGACCATATCGTCGACAAGGTAGCGCGGGGCATCCACGCCGGTCTGGAGCCGCAGCATGCGCTGGCGGGTCATGCGGCGGCGATGCGGGGAGAAGATGCGGGGCGGGCTGGGCATGGCGCTTCCGTGGCGCTTGCATGAAAACCTTGCAAGCCCTGTCGAGGATCGTTGCGCCGGCGGCGACAGCGGGTAGCAATCGGGGCATGGCACTGATGAGCGCATTTGAACCGGTCATCGATCTGGTGTTTCCCCCGCGCTGTCCGCTGTGCGGCGCGGGCGTGGCGCGTCATGGCGGGTTGTGCCAGGGGTGCTGGAACGGCCTTGTCATCCCCGGCACCCCCGCCTGCGCCACGTGCGGCCGGCCGTTCGGCGAAGGGATCGTGGCAGAGGCGATCTGCGCCCCGTGCATGGCCGATCCGCCCCGGCATGACGGCATCGCCGCCGCCACGCTCTACAACGAAACGTCACGCAAGCTGGTCCTCCAGCTCAAGCACGGCCGCCGCATCGCGCTGGCTCCGCTGCTGGCGCGGCTGATGGCTGCCCGCCTGCCACCGCTTGACGAAACCTGGCTGATCGTGCCGGTGCCGCTGCATCGCTGGCGGCTCTGGCGGCGGGGCTATAATCAGTCGGCGGAACTGGCGCGCGAACTGGCACGGCTCACCGGCGCACGCCTCGCGGTCGATGCGCTGGTCCGGCGCAAGCCGACGCCGACGCTGGGCGGCCTGGGAGCCAAAGCACGCCGCCGCGCCCTGTCCGGCGCGATCGCCGCGCATCCGGGCAGGGCGGCGATGCTGAAGGGTGCGCAGGTGGTGCTGGTAGACGACGTCCTGACCAGCGGCGCGACCTCAAACGCCTGCGTCTCCGCCATCAAGCGGGCTGGTGCGGGCAAGGTTGTCATAAGCTGCTTCGCGCGAGTGCTGGATGAGGCGTTGTGATGGGGGGCCCGCTTTGTCGATCTGTGGAGAAGGTCAGAGAAAGAATGGTTCACGCGGAGGCGCGAAGGCGCAGAGGTGTCGCTTTGCGCCGCAGGCTTCCTTCATCTTTCAACGCTGCGGCAAACGCAGTCGTCAAAAAGAAGGCGGCATAGCCGCAAGCACAACATCTTTGCGCCTCTGCGTGAACCATTTTCTTGTTAACTTGCGGAACTATCCGCCCGCCCCGCCACCACAAACGAAAACGCCCGAAGCTGGTGCTCCGGGCGTCCTCGTGACGAAACTCAAAGGACCCTGTCGAACAGTTAGGCGGCCCCTGTACCGCCTGGTCCGATCCCTCATCTTTCGGGCCGGCGCGCTGTTTGCGCTGCCTTGCCCGCCCCAACTTTTTCCCTGAACCATGGCGCTTGTCTGATAGCGACCTTTGGGCCAGAAGCAGCGCCCCGCTGCCAGCACTCCATCCACGATCCGGCTCGATTTTGAAAGAGCGATGCGCGAATCGTGGCGATTTTGCCCAGTGGCTGTGATGTTCGTGCAACATGCCCGTTGCGGGCGCGAATCGAAGGAAATACCGCCATGTCGGGTGTCGACACTGAAGAACGCGAGCTGGGAACAACATTTCTGCCGCGCTTCGATGCCCAGGGTCTGATCATCGCCATCGCCGTCGATCATGCGACGCGCGAAATCCTGATGGTCGCTTACATGAATGCCGAAGCGCTGGAGAAGACCCGCGAGACGGGGCTTGCCCATTTCTGGTCCCGCTCGCGCCAGGCGCTCTGGCTCAAGGGCGAGACATCCAACAACGTGTTGCGGATCAAGGAAATTCTGGTCGATTGCGATCAGGATGCCCTGCAACTGGTGGTCGAGCCGGCGGGCCCCGCATGCCATACCGGGGCACGGAGCTGTTTCTATCGCCGGCTTGAGGGCGATGTTCTTAACAGGATCGGCGAATAGCCCTATATCCCTCTCGATAATCAGGGAGGGAGACGCCGCGTGGCGCAATACAAGGCTCCGGTGCGCGATGCGCGCTTCATCATCAACCGCGTTCTGCGGCTGTCCGAATTGCCGGGCGCTAGCGAGGCATCGGTGGACATCATCGATGCGGTGCTGGAAGAGGCGGGGCGATTTGCCGGCGAAGTGATGGCGCCCATCAACGCGATCGGCGATGCTCAGGGCTGCCGGCGCGAGGCTGACGGCTCGGTTATCACCCCCGAAGGCTGCATCGCCGCCTATTCCGCCTTCTGCGAGGCGGGGTGGAGCGCGCTGTCACAGCCCGAGCGCTTCGGCGGTCAGGCGCTGCCCGAAACGCTGGGCATGGCGGTGCATGAATTCATGACCGGGGCGAACATGGCGTTCAGCCTCTATCCGTTCCTGACGAACGGCGCGGTCGATGCGCTGCTGGCGGTCGCTTCGCCCGAAGTGATCGAGCGGTTCGTGCCCAACATGGTCTCCGGCCGCTGGACCGGCACGATGAACCTGACCGAGCCCCACGCGGGGACCGACCTTGGCCTGCTGCGTACCCGTGCGGTGCCCAATGGCGATGGCAGTTACGCGATCACCGGGGCGAAGATATTCATCTCCGCCGGCGATCACGATCTGTCGGAAAACATCATCCATCTGGTGCTGGCGCGGCTGCCGGATGCGCCAGCGGGGACCAAGGGCATTTCGATGTTCGTGGTGCCCAAGTTCCTGATCGCAGACGATGGCTCGATCGGCGCGCGCAATGCGCTGTCATGCGGGGCGATCGAGCACAAGATGGGCATTCGCGCCAGCGCCACCTGCCAGATGAACTACGACGGTGCCACAGGCTGGCTGGTGGGCGAGGAGAACAAGGGTCTGGCGGCGATGTTCATCATGATGAACATGGCGCGGCTCGGCGTGGGCGTGCAGGGTATCGGTCAGGCCGAGGTGGCCTATCAGAACGGCCTCGCCTATGCGCTTGAGCGGCGGCAGGGCCGCGCGCTGACGGGCCCGGCCGATCCTTCCGCCCCGGCCGACCCGCTGATCGTCCATCCCGATGTGCGGCGGATGCTGATGGATGCGCGGGTGCTGACAGAAGGCTATCGCGCGCTGGCGCTGTGGAGCGGGGTGCTGGTGCAGCAGGCCGCACATGCAGAAGACGAAGCGGCCCGGCGCGATGCCGAGGATCTGCTGGGCCTGCTGACGCCGATCATCAAGGCGGGCGGAACCGAGGCCGGCTATCGCGTGGCGACCGACATGCAGCAGATCTGGGGCGGACACGGCTACATCGTCGAGAACGGCATGGAGCAGTTCGTCCGCGATGCGCGGATCGCGCTGATCTACGAAGGGGCGAACGGCGTCCAGGCGATGGACCTTGTCGGCCGCAAGCTGGGCCGCGATGGCGGCCGGGCCATCCGCGCGTTCTTTGCGCTGGTGGAAACCGAATGCGTTGCGGTGAGCGCTGACGAGCGACTGTCCGGCGTTGCCGAAGCGGTGCGCAAGGCCAGTGGCGAGATGCAGGCGGCCACGCTGTGGCTGGCGCAGAACGCGATGGCCAATCCCGACAATGCCGGGGCGGCGGCCACCGACTATGCCCGCCTGGGCGGCATCGTGGCGCTGGGGCTGATGTGGTTGCGGATGGGCCGTGTGGCTGCGGCGGATCTCGACGCGGGAGATCCTGACGTGCGCTTCCTTTCCGGCAAGCTGGCAGTTGCGCGCTATTATGCCGACCGTTTCGTGGCCGAAGCAGGCGCGTTGCGGCGCAAGATCGCGACCGGTGCGGCTAGCACGATGGCGTATGATTTCGCTGGGTTGGGCTGACCCGCGCGGTCAGCCCAACCCAGCTTGCTCAGCCCAGCAAGGTGTCGAGGAACTGGTGCGTCGCGGCCCAGCTTGAAGCATCGGCGGCGGCGTCATAACCGATCGCGGGCAGACCACGCGCGTCTGACGCGGGATCGGTGAAGCCATGGCGCACGCCGCTGTAGCTGTGGAAGTGCCAGTCCGCTCCGGCGTGGTCCATTTCTTCCCAGAATGCCATCACCTGTTCGCGCGGCACCATCGGATCGGCATCGCCGTGGCAGACCAGGATGCGCGCGCTGATCGTGTCCGGCTGGGCCGGGCGGCCGGTGGCGAGGAGGCCGTGATATGTAACGACCCCCGCAAGATCATGCCCTTCGCGCGCCATTTCCAGCGCGGCTTGCCCGCCCATGCAATACCCCACCGCAACCATCGGCAGGCCTTCGGTTTCGGGGCGGCTTCGCAGCGCTTCGAGTGCGGCGGTGCAGCGGGCGCGATAGGCGGGGGTATCGTCGCGCAAGGCCGCGCCCCATTGGTGAGCCTGCGGGAAGTCTACGGGGTTTGATCCGTAGAAATCGGCAACCATCACCAGGAAGCCAGCCTGTGCAAACATCGCCGCCCGCCGCTTCATCGCCTCATTGTGGTTGGCAATAGTCGGATAGAGCACCAGGGCGGCGCGGGCCGGATGGGCGGGGCGGACCAGCAAACCGGTCAGTGCGGTCTGGCCATCGCGATAGCTTATCTGTTCCACCTCGGTCATTCCGGCAGAAAGTCCGGGACCGAAAGGTAGCGTTCGCCGGTATCGTAATTGAAGCCGAGCACCCGCGATCCGGCGGGCAGTTCCTTCAGCTTCTGGGCGATCGCCGCCAGCGTCGCGCCCGAACTGATGCCGACCAGCATCCCTTCGACGGTCGCGCTGCGGCGAGCCCATTCCTTGGCATCGGCGGGATCGACCTGGATCACCCCATCGATCGCCTGGGTATGCAGGTTGCCGGGGATGAAGCCGGCACCGATGCCCTGGATCGGGTGCGGCCCGGGCTGGCCGCCGGAGATCACGGGCGACAGCGTCGGTTCGACCGCGAACGCCTTCAGCCCGCTCCAGCTCTGTTTCAGGGCCTCGGCGCAGCCGGTCAGGTGGCCACCGGTGCCGACGCCGGAAATCAGTACGTCGATCGGGGCGTCGGCGAAATCGCTCAGCACTTCCTGTGCGGTGGTCTTGATGTGGACGGCAACATTGGCGGGATTGTCGAACTGTTGCGGCATCCACGAACCCGGCGTGCTCTCGATCAGTTCGCGCGCGCGCTCGATCGCCCCCTTCATGCCCTTTTCACGGGGCGTCAGGTCGAACGTGGCCCCATAGGCCAGCATCAGCCGCCGCCGCTCGATCGACATCGATTCGGGCATGACCAGGACCAGCTTGTAGCCCTTGACCGCCGCCGCCATGGCCAGGCCGATGCCGGTATTGCCCGATGTCGGCTCGACGATCGTCCCGCCCGGCTTGAGGCTGCCGTCGGCTTCGGCGGCCTCGATCATCGCCAGGCCGATGCGGTCCTTGATCGAGCCGCCGGGATTGGCGCGCTCGCATTTGATCCAGACCTCATGGTCCGGGAATAAACGAGACAGCCGCACGTGCGGTGTGTTCCCGATCGTGGCAAGAATGCTGTCGGCCTTCATGTCGGGGTCTCCCTTTGTCGAAACTGCGGTGCAAATGTCCGGGCGCGTGGCAGTTCCGGAAAAACCACTGCCCACAGAAGCGTGATGAATATGGCGGCAGCGCCGCCGAAAACAACCGCGCCGGTGGCACCCAGCAACGCGGCGGCAAGGCCGGACTGCATTTCCCCCAGCTCGTTCGATGCCGAGATCGCCACTCCGCTGATCGCCGAGACCCGGCCGCGCCTGTCATCCGGCGTGTTGAGCTGGACCAGCGAACCGCGCACGAACACCGAAACCATGTCGGCCGCGCCCAGCACGAACAGGAACAGCAGCGATAGCGGGAACCAGCGTGAGAGGCCGAAGCCGATCGTCGCCGCGCCGTAGACCACTACCGCGACCAGCATCTTGACCCCGACGTTGCGTTCCAGCGGGCGGAATGACAGCATCAGCGCAACCAGCGCCGCGCCGACCGCAGGCGCGGCGCGCAACTGGCCAAGCCCCTCTGGCCCGACGTGGAGGATGTCGCGCGCGAACACCGGCAGCAGCGCGGTCGCTCCGCCCAGCAGCACCGCGAACAGATCGAGGGTGATGCAGCCGAGCAGGAACCGTTCGTTCCAGACATAGCGGAAGCCGTCGATCATCTGCCGCACGGGATGCGTGCGCCGCGCCTCTGGCGGGACCGGGGGCAGCGTGCGGATGGCGTTGACGCTGAAGCTGGCGGCGAGGATCAGGACGACCGAGATCCAGTAGGGTAGCGCCTGACTACTGGCATAGAGGAAGCCGAACAGCGCCGGGCCGATGATCGATCCCGATTGCCACGCGATCGAATTGAGGGCGATGGCGCGGGGGATGAGGTTGGGCGGCACCACGTTCGGCGCGATCGCGCTGAGCGAGGGGCTGATGATGACCCTGCCGACACCGTGCAGCGCCGCCAGCACATAAAGCAGTTCGAGACTGTGCACTTTCAGCACGGTCACCAGCCCGAGCGAGGCGGCGATGAACACATCGAGCAGCATGCCCAGCGCCGCCACCCGCCGCCGGTCGAAGCGATCGGCCATCACCCCGGAGAACGGTGTCAGCAGCAGCAGAGGGATGAACTGCACGAGGCCCAGTGCGCCAAGCCGTAGCGCCGCTTCCGAGATTGACAGCCCGTAATCCATCCGGGCGATGTCGTAGAACTGGTAACCCAGGATCACGACCATGCCGGTGGTCGCCAGCGTCGCGCTGAACCGGGCCAGCCAGAATCTGCGATAGTCGGGTATGCGAAGCGGGGAATCAGGGACGTTCACGGCGCTGGTTTGGCAGTGGCCCAGGGCCTTGCCAAGCCTCGCCGGAGTTGACCGGTCAGTAGGAAATCTTCGCGGTCAGCCGCACATCGCGCCCGGCGATCGGCACGAAATCGCGGGTATCGGAGGCGGCGAGGCGGCCCGACACATCGAACAGGTTGTCAGCAGCCAGGACCAGCGACAGCGGACCATCCTGCCCCAGGGGGCGCCATGTCGCGCTCAGGTTGACCAGTGTGAAGGCGCTGGTGGGGTTCTCGTTCTCCGCCACCCGCCGCTGCCGTGCGTTCCATTCCACCTCGCCGCGCAAGTCGAAGGCGGGCGAATTGAATTCGAGCCCGCCGCGCGCGCGCATCGGCGGAATGCGCGGAACCGGGCCGATGTTCACGAGGCGGGCGCGGGTATAGTCGAGACCGGCATCGCCCTTCAGTGAAGCACCTGAGGCGAGGCGCGCAAACGTCCACCCGGCCTCCGCCTCGACACCGCGGAAGCGGGCAGGGGCCTGAAGATACTGGTAGACCGGGAAATCCTCGATCACTTCGCCGGTCGGCACGGCGGTGATGAAATTGTTGAAGTTGACCGCGTAGCCGGTGACCGAGCCGACCAGATCGCCGCCGTTGTAGCGGATTCCCGCCTCGATGCCGTCGCTCTTCTCGACCGTGAAGGCGGGATTACCGCGCTCGTAAGACTGGGTGGCGTCATGCATGCCATCGACGAAGAGTTCCTCGGCCGAGGGCGCGCGCTCGCCGTGCGAGTAGTTGATCGAAAGGGTCAGCGGTTCAGCCGGATGCCAGGCAATGCCTGCCACCGCCGAATACTGGGAAAAATCGCGTGCCTCACCGATCGCGGCGGCGTTGATGCGCGTGTTTTCATAGCGCGCCGCACCTTCGATATCGAACTGCCCCACTTCGAAGCGCTGCAGCGTGAACAGGGCGAACCTGTCCGTCTGGTTATCCGGCAACAGCGATTCCGAACCGGTGATCGCCAGCTTGGCGGTCGAGTACTGGACTCCGCTCGATCCGCTCCAGATCCCGCGCCGCGCCTGATCCGCCTGCAGCCGGGCTTCGATGGCGCGATTGTGAAACCGGGTCCCGGTCGCGCCGTCCTCGATCTCGGCATGCTCGTAATCGCCGAAAGCACCGCGCAGTTCGATGCGTTTGAAGAAGCCGTCGGGGTTGATCCCGGCGCGCCAGTCCACGCGGGTCTGGCGCAAGGCGATGCTGGTGGCTTCGGGATCGGCCGAGGGGCGCGGCGGGATGCCGTAATCGGTGGAAAGCCGCTGGACCGAGACGCCCATGTCGCCACCCGCGTCGATAAAGGCGATGCCGCCGCCCGCCGACCAGCCCTTGGTCCAGCTATTGGCGATCGAGCCCTTGCGCCCCGCCTGCTCGGTCAGCGCAGCGGCCCCGTCGATATCGCCCGCATTGGCCAGGTCCGAAGCGGCGGCCAAAGTCTGCGCACGAAGCTGCGGTGACAGCACATGGCCACCCACGCGCAAGTTATCGCTGTCGAAATAGCTGGCATCGGCGTGGGCCACCCAACGATCCGCCAGCTTCACATCTGCCGCCACGCCGCCGTTCACCATATTGGCGGCGGTGCCGTAGGAACCGAGCGCATCGAGCGTGATCGCCTTGTCAGGCACCCGGCGCGGGATGCGCTTGTCCCGCGCGTTCACCGCGCCGCCGGAGGGATCGCTGGCATAGAGCAGGACCTGTGGGCCATGCAGCACCTCGATCCGGTCGATGTTGAGAGTATCGAGCGACACCGCGTGATCCGCCGAAACCGATGAGGCATCGAGCGAGCCGATCCCGTCGAGCAGGACCTGGACACGGGGCCCGTCGAAGCCGCGCAGCACCGGACGCGAGACGCCGGGGGCGAAGCCGCTGCTGGAAACGCCGGGCAGGCTGGCGAGCATTTCGCCGATCTGGGGCTTGAGCGCGCGGGTCAGCGCTTCACCCTGAAGCACCACCGGCGCGGCGATGGGATCGGCGCTGCCCGAGATCAGGCGGCCAGTCACGATGATTTCAGGGCCGCTTTCCTGCGGGTGCGGGGCCGGCGGCGCCGCCTCCTGAGCGAATGCCGGGAGGGGGAGGGCGGCGGCGCAGGCCAGCAGCGCAATGCGGGGGGAGCGAATCGTCATGCTCCGGTATTACTTGTGATGATATATTGTATCAAGTGGCGAGTGCGCGACTGCGAGATGCGCCTGCTGCATCGCGGCGAGGAGGTCGCAAACGGCGACGAACCGGTGTCAGCTTCTGACGGCCTTACCTTGAATCGCCCTCCCCGGCGGGGCGGGGTTGGGGGAGGGGGAGCGATGCCGCAGGCAGCGCGTCAACGCTAGCCGCGCACACCCCCCTCCCGACCTCCCCCCTAAAGGGTGGAGGAGCAGGCGATGCAGACAAACGCTATCGTGCTCTAGGCACCGATCAGCGGCGCGGGCGCAGCCGGGGATTGGGCTGGAGCTGATCGACCAGCTTCAGGAAATCGTCGATGCGGATGATCCGTTCGAACTGGAATCCGGCGCGCTCCTCGTGCAGCCAGATCAGGTGCGCCTCGATCCGGCCGACCACGGGCAGGCGCATGACGATGCGTTCGCCGCGTTCAAGGGCGAGGCCGCCTTGCGCCATGAACCCCTGCGCCGACACATTGATGATGTGCAGCGGCAGATCGCCCAGATTGCGATGCTCGGCGATCACGTGATGATCGACCGGATGGCGCGCGGCCCGACGCTTGTCAGTTACAGTGAGTTGCGCTCCGCCCCCCATGTCCGATGCCCTTTCCTTGGTGATCACGAAGGCACAAACTGCACCACAATCCCCAAGAAACGGTAAACCCGGCAGCGTTTTGCCGCCCGGATCAGCAAACCTTTGCCGTCAGATGCCTTTGAGAACGCCGATCTTTTTCTTGCCGACCGCCAGCTTGCGGGTTTCTCCGGGGGCAAGATTTATCAGCAGGCCGGCATCGTCCATCACCGCATCGTCCAGCCGAACCGCGCCTTCCACGACCTTGCGCTTGGCTTCCCCGTTTGAAGCGGTGAAGCCGAGCGCGGTGCAGGCCGCCCCCAGCCGAACGCCTTCGGAGGGCACATCCAGCACCGGCAGATCCTCGCCAAGGCCACCGGCGGCGAAGGTGGCGGACGCCGTCGCCTCGGCGGTGCGGGCGGCATCGGCACCCCGGCACAGCGCGGTCACTTCGTTGGCCAGCACCACCTTGGCGGCATTGATCTCGGCCCCCGGCAGCGCTTCGAGGCGGGCGATCTCGTCCAGCGGCAGGTCGGTGAACAGGCGCAGGAACCTGCCGACGTCGGCATCGTCGCAATTGCGCCAGTACTGCCAGAAATCATAGGCGGGAAGCTGGTCCTCGTTGAGCCAGACCGCCCCGGCAGCGGTCTTGCCCATCTTCGCCCCGCTGGCGGTGGTCAGCAGCGGGGTGGTGAGGCCGAAGACCTCCTTCTGGTCCATGCGCCGGGTCAGCTCGACCCCGTTGACGATGTTGCCCCACTGGTCCGAACCGCCCATCTGCAGCGCCACGCCCATGTCCTTCGCCAAGTGGCGGAAGTCATAGCCCTGCAGGATCATGTAGTTGAATTCGAGGAACGTCATCGGCTGTTCGCGTTCCAGGCGCAGGCGCACCGAATCGAAGCTGAGCATGCGGTTGACGGTGAAGTGGGTGCCCACTTCCTGCAGAAGCTGGATGTAGCCAAGCTGGCCCAGCCAGTCCTGGTTGTTGACCATCACCGCATCGGTCGGGCCATCGCCGAAGGTCAGCAGGCGCGAGAAGATCGTGCGGATCGAGGCAATGTTGTCTTCAATCGTTTGGTCGGACAGCATCTTGCGGCTCTCGTCGCGCCCGGTCGGATCGCCGATGCGGGTGGTGCCACCGCCCATCAGCACGATCGGCTTGTGCCCCGCCTGCTGGAGCCGGCGCAGCATCATGATCTGCACCAGACTGCCGATGTGGAGCGAGGGCGCGGTCGCGTCGAAACCAATATAGCCGGGAACGATCTGCCGCGCGGCGAGGGCATCGAGCCCCTGCGCATCGGTCATCTGGTGGATGTAGCCGCGCTGTTCGAGCAGGCGGAGCAGATCGGAGGTGTAAGTCATGGCTATGGCTTCGCTAAGGAACTGAACGAGCGGCGCGCCTAGCACGCGGGCCTTGCGAAACAAAGGGGTGGGCGAGGGCGTGGGATGCCATCGCGGGTCAGGAAAGGAATGGTTCACGCAGAGGCGCAGAGGCGCAAAGATGTTGTGCTCGCGGCAACGCCGCCACTCTCTGTCCACGCTGCGTTTGCCGCAACGTGGAAGCAGGGAGAATCGCCTGCGGCGCCGAGCGAGACCTTTGCGCCTCTGCGCCTCTGTGCGAACCCCTCTTCCTTTTTCCACGATCCACCTTGTTGCCGCCATCGCCAACCGTCGCCACAGTACGCCGCATGACCGAACTCATCCCCCACCCCGCCCACCCGCCCAAGCAAGTCCGCCGCATCGGATCGCGCATCACCGGGCGCGATGCCCGGTGGTTGCGGCTTCGCTGGCGGGTGGAGGGGGCGGGGGCGCTGGGGGTTCCGGCCTTTGCCGGCAAGGGGCGGGCGGACGGCCTGTGGCAGACCACCTGTTTCGAGCTGTTCATCCAGCCAGAGGCCGGGCCCGGCTACGTCGAGTTCAACCTTTCGCCGTCCGAGCGCTGGAATGCCTACGCCTTCGACTCGCGGCGCGAAGGCATGCGCGAATGGCCGATGCCGCACGAGCCGCAATGCACGCTGCGGCTCGGCAGCGATCTGGCGATCTTCGATGTCGCCATCCCTGCCGCCGGGTTGCCGCCGCTGCCCGCCCGGATCGCGCTGACGGCGGTGATCGAGGAGCAGGGCGGGGTGAAAAGCTACTGGGCGCTGGCCCACGGCGGCGATGCGCCCGATTTCCACGATCCGGCTTGCTTCCTCGAAGCGCTTGCGGCACCCGGCAAGCCATGAAATTCGGTATCGATCGCCTGCTGGCGGACCCCGCCCTGCGCAAACCGCTCGAAGGTCGGCGTGTCGCGCTTGTCGCTCATCCGGCTTCGCTGACGGAAGGGCTGGTCCACTCGCTCGACGCGTTGATCGCCGCCGGCGTCAACGTGACGAGCGCGTTCGGCCCCCAGCATGGCCTCAAGGGCGACAAGCAGGACAACATGGTCGAAACGGCGGACGAACGCGATCCGCAATACGGCATCCCGGTCTTCAGCCTTTACGGCGAAGTCCGGCGGCCAAGCGCGGCGATGATCGATACCGCCGATGTCTTCCTGTTCGATCTCCAGGACCTCGGCTGTCGCATCTACACCTTCGTCACCACGCTGCTCTATCTGATCGAGGCGGCGGCGGCGCAGGGCAAGGCGGTGTGGGTGCTGGACCGGCCGAACTCCGCCGGACGGCCGGTCGAAGGGACGACGCTGCTGGTCGGGCAGGAAAGCTTCGTCGGCGCGGGGCCGATGCCGATGCGCCACGGCCTGACCCTGGGCGAGATGGGCCAGTGGTTCGTCCGCCATCACGGCATCGACATCGATTACCGGGTGATCGCCATGGAAGGCTGGCAGCCGGACGCAGGCCCCGGCTTCGGGTGGCCGCAGGACCGTATCTGGATCAACCCCAGCCCGAATGCCGCCAACCTCAACATGGCCCGCGTCTATGCCGGGACGGTGATGCTGGAAGGGACCACGCTGTCCGAAGGGCGCGGCACCACCCGCCCGCTCGAAGTGCTGTTCGGCGCGCCGGATGTGGACGCGCGGGCGGTGCGGGCAGAGATGGAACGCCTGGCTCCGCAGTGGCTCGCCGGCTGCGCCTTGCGCGAATGCTGGTTCGAGCCGACGTTTCACAAGCATCAGGGCAAGCTGTGCTCGGGGCTGATGGTCCACGCCGAGGGGCCGTTCTACGATCACGAGGCTTTTCGCCCCTGGCGATTGCAGGCGCTGGCCTTCAAGGCGATCCGCAACCTCGCGGCGGATTACCCGATCTGGCGTGATTTTCCCTATGAGTACGAGTTCGATCGCCTGGCCATCGATGTCATCAACGGCGGTCCGGCCTTGCGCGAATGGGTCGACGATCGCGCCGCGCTGCCCGGCGACCTGGAAGCCATCGCCGCCAACGACGAGGCGGCATGGCGGGCTGAGGTGGCGGATATCCTGCTTTACTGAGCTGGAGCGGGCCCCTGTGCAAGAACCGCAGGATCGCCCAGCAGGTACGAGGTCATCGACAGCGCACCATCGATGCTGTCGTTGAAGACGCCCACGTCATCTTCGGGCAGGCGCGCACCGGCGATGTAGAGCAGGGGCAGGTAATGCTCGGCGCTGTTGATCGCCCGTTGCGATGCCTCGTCGTCCGCCTCGAAGCGCGACAGGGCATCGAGATCGCCGGCCTGCATGGCGGCGGTGATGCGGTCCTGCAGTGATCGCGCCCATCCGGGCACGGTGCCCGCGCTTTCCCGCCACAAGGCCAGATTGTGCACCACATTGCCGCTGCCGACGATCATCACGCCTTCGCGACGCAACGGCGCGAGGCGGGCGGCCAGGGCGAGGTGATCCTGCGCCGTCAACGCGCGGTCGAGGCTCATCGCCAGGACCGGGATGTCCGCCGCCGGAAACATCGGCCGCAGCACGCCCCACACCCCGTGGTCGAATCCCCAGGTCCTGTCGCGCGTGATCCGGGCAGGGCCTGCCAGCGCCTCGATGCGGTCCTGCAGCTTCGTCGCGTTCGCGGCCGGATAGCTGATCTCGTACAGTTCACGCGGAAAGCCGCGAAAGTCGTGTATGGTGCGCGGCGCGTCGCCATCCGTCAGATGGACCGCGTCGCGGGTCTCCCAATGCGCCGTGACGCACAGGATCGCCTCGGGCCGCGACAGCCGTGATCCCAGACCTTCAAGGAACCGGCGTTCAGGATTGTCGGTAATCACCGTCATCGGCGAACCGTGGCCGATGAACAGGGCGGGCATAGTCTGGGTCATAACGGCATAAATGGGGTCAACCGCGCGGTGCGCAAGCGGGCCGGCGCGATAGCTTTGCGCGGGCGACGATCAGTTTTTCTTGCGCGTCAGCTCGCGCATCGCCGCGTCCAGTCCTTCGAGGGTCAGGCCATACATCTGCCCGTTGACCAGCTCGCGCATCATCTTGGTCGATTGCGAATAGTCCCAGGTCCGTTCCGGCGTGGGGTTGAGCCAGACCGTTGCCGGATAGGTTTCCACCACCCGGCGCATCCAGATGCCCCCGGCTTCCTCGTTCATGTGCTCCACCGACCCGCCCTTGTGAGTGATCTCGTAAGGGCTCATCGAGGCATCGCCAACGAACAGCACCTTGTAGTCGTGCCCGTACTTGTGGAGGATGTCCCAGGTCGATGTGCGATCGGACCAGCGGCGCTTGTTCTCCTTCCATACGCCCTCGTACAGGCAATTGTGGAAGTAGAAGAATTCGAGGTTCTTGAACTCCGCCGTCGCCGCGCTGAACAGTTCCTCGACCAGCTTGATATAAGGGTCCATCGATCCGCCGACATCGAGGAAAAGCAGCACCTTCACGGCATTGTGCCGCTCGGGCCGCATGCGGATATCGAGCCACCCCTGCTTGGCGGTGCCCCGGATCGTCTCGTCAAGGTCTAGCTCGTCGGCCGCGCCCTCGCGTGCGAACCGGCGCAGGCGGCGCAGCGCGATCTTGATGTTGCGCGTGCCCAGTTCGCGGGTGTTGTCGAGATTGGCGAATTCGCGCTTCTCCCAGACCTTGATCGCCCGCTTGTGCCGGCTTTCCCCGCCGATTCGCACGCCTTCGGGGTTATAGCCGCCATTGCCGAAGGGGCTGGTCCCGCCGGTGCCGATCCACTTGTTGCCGCCCTGGTGCCGGCCCTGCTGCTCTTCGAGCCGCTGTTTGAGCGTCTCCATGATGGTGTCCCAATCGCCGAGCGACTTGATCTGCTCCATCTCCTCGGGCGAAAGGAACTTCTCGGCGATCGCCTTGAGCCAATCCTCGGGCACATCGACCGGGTTCTGGCCGTAATCGGTGAACAGCCCCTTGAAGACCTTCTGGAACACTTGGTCGAACCGGTCGAGCAGCCCTTCGTCCTTCACGAACGTGGCGCGCGACAGGTAGTAGAACGCTTCAGGGGTCTGCTCGATCACCTCGCGATCGAGCGCTTCGAGCAGGACGAGATGCTCCTTGAGCGATGCCTTGATCCCGGCGGCGCGCAATTCATCGACAAAATTCAACAGCACTCGGCCAGGCTCCTGTAGGTCCAAAGCCTTGATAGATGGGGAGGGAGCGGGCACGCAAGGGGCACTGGCCCGCTTTGTTCGGTGCCGGGCGGGCCGCCGGCTGCAAAGAAATCGGTTGAGCGCGGGCGCGGGGCGGATAATCGTTAACACGATTGGTTAACGAGGCGACCCGCGATGATTCGCTTGGCCTGCGCCCTTGGCGCTTCGATGCTCCTGCTGATGGCGATCATCCTGGCTTCGCCAGAGCAGGCGATTGCCGAAGGCGGCTATCCGCTGGTTGCCACGCAGCCGCCGGCGGTGGCTGACGTCATGCAGTCGGGCGTGCTGATCGTCGTCAGCAAGGCATCGCAGCGGATGTTCGTGTTCAAGGACGGCCAGCCCTGGCAGACCTCTCCGGTTTCGACCGGGCGGCGCGGCCATTCGACCCCGGCCGGCGTGTTCCCCATCCTCCAGAAGGCGGTGCGGCACCGTTCCAACCTCTACAGCAACGCGCCGATGCCCTATATGCAGCGGCTGACGTGGCGCGGCGTCGCCATCCATGCCGGCCACCTGCCGGGCTATCCCGCATCGCACGGCTGCATCCGCCTGCCGCTGGCCTTCGCCCGCGCGCTCTACGGCCTGACCCGCGCCAGCACGACGACCGTGGTCGTCACGAACGAGCCGGTCTTCTCGCATATGGACGCGGGGACGCTGGCGCTCAACACGCCGGTTCCGCAACCGGCGGTGCCGTTCCGGACCCCGGTGAGGCCCCAGCTCGCGCAAGCTCAGGTCCCAGCCCCGGTCCCAGCCCCGGTCTATGCCCCGCCGCCGCGTGCCGTGGGCCCGACCCAGACCATCCAGCTCGCCGCCGCCGTCTCCCCGGCAGAGGCCGACGCGCACTGGGCCTCGCTGATCAGCCAGCATCCCGCGCTGGGCGATTTCGAAAAGCAGGTGGTGCCCGCCATAGTCGGCTCCCGCCGCTTCTACCGCCTGCGCGCCAGCGCCCCGGATGCCTTCGCGTTCTGCTCATCGCTGCGGCGGGCCGGGGAGGATTGCTTTAATGTGGGGTGATGTGGGTTTGCTGGGCTGAGGCTTGGTCCAAATTGCCCGATAGCGCGGGCCGGCAATTTGTGCGTTTAATAAACTGGTATCGCAATTCCCCGTGCTTCTGGATCATTTACCTCTTCCACCTGGGCCGACCGGCGGCAGATACATGATAAACTGGACCTTTTCTCGACCGAACTTTTCGGCCATCCTTTGTCGGAGATCGGCCATGTCGCGGCAGGCCGATGCCATTCCGATCAGCATCCAGATATGTTCGACCAATTTGCGAAGGCCGAACTGAGCACTGAGCCACTGATGGTAGTTCTGTCCACCACGGGGTGCCGGTGCATTCTCCTTCAACCAAGTCATCACGTCGCCGTCCAAATAACCGTAGACAAGTTCGTTCACGAGCTTTCCCCAGTATTTGGGACGAGAATGTATGGGGCCACGCCAGTTGGTGAGGCGACCAAATTGCACCCACAACTCGTCCGGAAACGTCTTTTCCCACGGCCGCATTTCTTCTTCTAGAAAAAGCTTGAGCTTGGTTCGCAGTGCGTCAGGCGCACGTTCGAATTGGTATCCGGTCGCTTCGTGAATAGCCGACTCGATGCCCGCCTTCGCGAACGCAGCCATCAGTGCTGCGGCGCGGATCGCGATACTCACCTGAGACTCAGAAGTAAGTGCGCCAGTGTCACGCGCGCGCGAATAAGCGCGACAAATATCAATGAATGCTGATGCCGACATGGCCTGCACATTCTTGTTCACGACTTGGGGGATCGTGATGTCAAAAAACTGGCCATCCAAATCGGCAGGAAGGAACGGCTGCAACACCTGTACCCGGAGATAGCTTTCCAAGTTGCCGCCACCTTTGCCACCGGTAAGGAAGTTCAGACCGCCGGTCCGTGTGATGACGCTTCTTCCGTCCTCCAAAACGTAACAGGGCAACTCGTCGTCGCCGACGACGAGGTTGCCGGGCCACTGCGCAACAGGAGCAACCGCTACAGCAGTAGCTTGCGCTGTTGTCATCGGTGAAAACTCGCCGGGCGAGACGCTAACCCCGCGATCAACGGCCCGGGAAGCAATTGCGCTATGCCATTTAGCGGGGATAGTGCCAGTTTTTGCCCAGTGCTGGACTGTACTCTGTTTGGTGCCCAACGCATCGGCCAAAGCCGATTGGCCTCCAAATTTCGCGATGATATTCTGGGCTGCGTTCGTCATTCCGAATCTCCTAACGAAAATCGAAATAACGAAATTATCGGTTTTTGAAAGCCGTTATTTCGTTTTCCCACGGTTCGACCGCTGGTTGCGTCGCACTGGGGGTGGGGAGAGAGCTTTTCTCCAACTTTGCTAGAAATCAGGCGGGCGTTTCCGGCGGAGGCGGCGGTTGTCGGGCGAACCGTTGCAGCGCCGGGTCGATCACCGCCCAGTCCGGGGCATCGTCCAGCCAGATCGCGCTGGTGGGTGCCAGATCGTGCGGGGGCTCAATGAACCCCAGCCGGATGACGCAGGCATGCCGGCGCGCCGTGTTGCGGCCGATCACGGGGGTGCCGCAGCTCGCGCAGAAGCCCTGTTCGACGCCGTTGCCGCTGTCCGCCTCATAGCTGAACCAGCGCAGATCGCCCGATAGCGTGAAGCTGTCGGTGAGGAACAGCGCATTGGTCGTGCAACTGCCCGCCGCGCTCTTCTGGCACTGGCGGCACCAGCACTGGCGCACCCATACCGGTTCCGCCGAAAACGTCGCCGTGACCGCGCCGCAGTTGCAGCGGCCGTGATAGGGAGCGGTCATGGCGGACCTACTGCCCCCGACGGGACATGAACGCCAGGCGTTCGAACAGCATCACGTCCTGTTCGTTCTTGAGCAGCGCGCCGTGAAGGGGAGGGATCGCCTTCGTCGGGTCCTGGTTCTGCAGGACGTCGAGCGGCATGTCCTCGTTCAGCAGCAGCTTGAGCCAGTCGAGCAGTTCGCTGGTGCTGGGCTTTTTCTTGAGCCCGGGCACTTCGCGCAGTTCGTAGAACACTTCCATCGCCTTCCTCACCAGCGTCTTCTGGATGCCGGGGAAGTGGACGTCGATGATCTCTTCCATCGTCTCGCGATCGGGGAACTTGATGTAGTGGAAGAAGCAGCGGCGCAGGAATGCGTCGGGCAGTTCCTTCTCGTTGTTCGAGGTGATGACGACGATCGGGCGTTCGACGGCGGCAACATGTTCGCCGGTTTCATAGACGTCGAAGGCCATGCGATCGAGTTCGGCGAGGAGGTCGTTCGGGAATTCGATATCGGCCTTGTCGATCTCGTCGATCAGCAGCACCGGCAGCACCGGGCTGGTGAACGCTTCCCACAGCTTGCCCTTGCGGATGTAGTTGGAAATATCGTGCACCCGCTCGTCGCCAAGCTGGCCGTCGCGCAGGCGAGCCACGGCGTCATACTCGTACAGCCCCTGATGGGCGCGGGTGGTGGACTTGACGTTCCACGTGATAAGCGGCGCGCCCAGCGCCTCGGCGATCTGTTCGGCCAGCACCGTCTTGCCGGTGCCCGGCTCGCCCTTCACCAGCAGCGGGCGGCGCAGCAGCACGGCGGCGTTGACGGCGACCTTCAGATCCTCGGTGGCGACGTAGTTGCTGGTACCTTCGAAACGCTGCATGCTCTTGTCCGCCTTGGTCCACTGCCCGTTGGGTTTGCCGAGGGACGTAGGTTTTGCAGCGCAGCAAGGCAAGCGCATTTCCACCGCCCCGCGCGGCCGGCGCATGGACAAGCGGGGGCAGGGCGGGCACAACGCGAGGTCATGGGGGCGGCGTTCTTGCGACAGATGAACTGGCTGGGCGCAGGCCGCGCGCAGGGCTATCTGCGGCTGCTGGCGGTGATGAACCTGGCGATGCTGGGCTGGCTGCTGGCGACATCGCATCAGGGGATCGATGCCAACGGCTTCCTGCTGGGCAGCGATTTCCTGAGTTTCTGGACCACCGGGCGCATGCTGCTGGCGGGCAGCAATCCGTATGACGCTGCCGCCCACATCGCCGCCCAGCGCCAGTTCTTCGCATCGTCCGACGGGTTCACCGCGTTCTTTTATCCGCCTGCGTTCCTGCCGTTCTGCTGGCCGCTGGGGTTGCTGCCCTACTTCGCGGCGCTGGCGGCGTGGCTCGGCGCGACCGGCGCTGCCTGGTTCGCGGTGGCGCGGGCCTGGGCGCGGGCTTGCGGCGTATCGGGCGGGTTGCTGCTGGCGCTCGCATTCCCGGCCGTCCCGATCGTCATCACGCATGGCCAGACCAGCTTTCTCGTCGCCGCGCTGCTGGGGCTGGGGTTGCTGCTGGTGCCCGGTCGCCCGGCGCTGGCCGGAGCCTTGCTGGGGCTGGCCACGATCAAGCCGCAGTTCGGCCTGCTGGTTCCGATCGCGCTGATCGGTGCGCGCGAATGGCGCACGCTCGCGGCGGCGGCCGTCACCGCGCTGGCGCTGGCACTGGCAGCGGCGCTGGCATTCGGCCCGCAGTTCTGGCCGGACTGGATTGCCGCCAGCGGCCGGGCGCAAGCGGCGATGGCGCAAGGCGCGGTCGATTATGGCAAGATGGTCAGCCCGTTCGCCGCGCTGCGCCTGATTGGCGCGCCGGTCGCGCTGGCTTATGCGGTGCAGGGGCTGGTGACGCTGGCGGTTGCCGCCACCGTGGCGGTTATCGCGCGGCGGCGGGGCTGGACGCCGGGGCTTGCCGCACTGGTGCTGGCGGGCGCGCCGCTGGCGACGCCGTTCGTGCTCGATTACGACATGGTCCTGCTCGCCGCGCCGCTGCTGTGGCTGGCGGGCGAGGGGCTGCGGTCAGGTTGGCGGGACTGGGAGAAACTGGCACTGGCCACCGCATTCATCGCTCCGGCCTTTGCCCGGCCACTGGCACTGAATGTAGGGCTGCCGATCATGCCGCTGGTGCTGGCGGGGCTGTTTGTGGTGGTGGCGCGGCGGCTTAGTGGTAGACTTAACTCCCTATGAGCCTGAAAAAAAGTTAGAACGGCAGTTTCCAAACGACTGCACCGGAGTAACTTCCTTCAACAGCTATACCCGCATCGTCTCGAGCGGGATTGAACTGCGCGTACTTCAAAAACCGAATGCAGGTCGTGTCATCTAGCTCTTCCGAACCGGACGAGGATTTTACCTCACAGGTTAGAAGTCTCCCATAACGAGAAACGACTGTGCTAACCGCCGTCCGACCCTCAGCGTTAACGCGTCTCGCATTCTTTGGATATTTTGCTTTAATTTGTTGGGACCAAGTATGGGACGATGGCTCCAAGCCCCAAGAATTTGAGCCCAACACGTTCGTTCGGGAAGCGATCCATCCGGACCAATGGATAAAATTGGCGGGCATCACACTTGCGGATGGAATAAACAAACTTTTCATAATCCGGGCGCAAGCATAACTATCCGCATCGCTAGAGCCACTGGGATGAGATATTGTACAGTCTGTGGCTCTGCCTGACCCGTCTACATAGGCGAGAACCTTTGTAAAATACAAATTTCTTTTCAGTGCCGTTCCATCCGGAACACCTGCGTCACCGAACACGACCAATTCAGCGCTTGAGGAGGTTGAGGATTCAATCTCGGGATGAACGGATTGCGATAATTCGGAAGCGCGGGCCGACGCTGAGAAAATCGTTGAGGCGGTGAAAATCCAAATCAATGACACCTCACGCATCGATCAAATCCCGATCCACTTCGCCCGCGCGGTTCTGGATGAACTGGAAGCGTGGGGCGGGGTCGCGGCCCATCAGGCGGTCGACGAGTTCCTTCACGGCGAAGCGCTCCTCGTTTTCCTGCGGCAGCGTCACCCGGATCAGCGATCGTGAGGCCGGGGCCATGGTGGTTTCGCGCAACTGCTGCGGGTTCATCTCGCCCAGACCCTTGAAGCGCGAGACATCGACCTTCTTGCCCTTGAACGCGGTCTCTTCCAACTCGGCGCGGTGAGCATCGTCGCGGGCGTAGGCGGATCTGGCTCCGTGCGTCAGGCGATAGAGCGGCGGCTGCGCGAGGTAGAGGTGCCCGCGCCGCACCACTTCGGGCATCTCCTGGAAGAAGAACGTCATCAGCAGCGTGGCGATATGCGCGCCGTCCACGTCGGCATCGGTCATGATGACGATTCGATCGTAGCGCAGCGCATCGGGGTTGCAGTCCTTGCGGGTGCCGCAGCCGAGCGCGAGGCCGAGATCGGCGATTTCCTGGTTGGCGCGGATCTTGTCCGCCGTGGCGCTGGCGACGTTGAGGATCTTGCCGCGGATCGGCAGGATCGCCTGCGTCTTGCGGTCACGCGCCTGCTTGGCGCTCCCGCCCGCGCTATCGCCTTCGACGATGAACAGTTCGGTCTCGCCGCTGCCTTCGCCGGAGCAATCGGTCAGCTTGCCCGGCAGGCGTACCTTCTTGGCGTTCGTCGCGGTCTTGCGCTTGACCTCGCGCTCGGCCTTGCGGCGCAGGCGTTCGTCCATGCGTTCGAGGATCGACCCGAGCAGCGCCTTGCCGCGATCGAGATTGTCGGTGAGGAAATGGTCGAAGTGATCGCGCACCGCGTTCTCGACCAGCCGTGCCGCCTCGGCGCTGGTCAGGCGGTCCTTGGTCTGGCTCTGGAATTGCGGATCGCGGATGAACACCGAGAGCATGACCTCGCTGCCCGTCACCACATCATCGGGAGTCAGGTCCTTGGCTTTCTTGCCCTGACCCACCAGTTCCGCAAACGCCCGCATCCCGCGCGTCAACGCGGCGCGCAGCCCCTGTTCGTGCGTGCCGCCATCCGGCGTCGGGATGGTGTTGCAGTAATAGGAATAGGCCCCGTCGGACCACAGCGGCCAGGCGATCGCCCACTCCACCCGGCCCTGTTCGGAACCGTCATCGCCGCGCGGGAAATCCTGCCGTCCGGCAAACATCTGGCTGGTCACGCATTCGCGCCCGCCGATCTGTTCGGAGAGGTGATCGGCCAGACCGCCGGGGAACTGGAACACCGCTTCGGCCGGCACATCGTCGCTCACCAGCGAGGCCGAGCATTTCCAGCGGATTTCCACCCCGGCGAACAGATAGGCCTTCGACCGCACCAGCTTGAACAGTCGCGAGGGCCTGAACTTCTGATCGCCGAAAATCTCGGTATCGGGGGTGAAGATCACCGCCGTGCCGCGCCGGTTGGGGGCAGCGCCCACCCGTTGCAACGGCCCCAGCGTCACCCCGCGCGAGAATTCCTGTGCGAACAGTTCCTTGTTGCGCGCCACTTCGACCCGCGTCTTGAGCGAAAGCGCGTTGACCACCGAGATGCCGACGCCGTGAAGGCCGCCCGAGGTGGCATAGGCCTTGCCCGAAAACTTGCCGCCCGAATGCAGCGTGGAGAGGATCACTTCCAGCGCCGACTTGCCCGGATACTTAGGATGTTCGTCCACCGGGATGCCGCGCCCGTTGTCCGTAATCGTCAGCCGTCCGGCGGTGCCGGGCTCGTCGTCCAGCGTCACCTCGATGCGGTTGGCGTGGCCGGCCACCGCTTCGTCCATCGCATTGTCGAGCACTTCGGCGGCCAGGTGGTGCAGCGCGCGTTCGTCGGTGCCGCCGATATACATGCCCGGACGGCGGCGGACGGGCTCAAGGCCCTCCAGCACCTCGATCGCGGAACCATCATAGGTTTCCCCGGCGCTTGTCGGGAGCTTGTCAAACAGATCGTCGGCCATGGGGCTGACTATAGGCCGCGCGCGAATCCGCGATCAAGCTGGGTCTTTGCGCTTATCCGCAGTATCGCCTCAGGGCGCGACGGTGGCGGGTGCCGGGCTGACGGTGGCGACCGTGCCCTTGCGCACCTCGCGCACTTCGAGCGCGCGTTCGATCAGACCGCCCTTGGTGAAGCGGAACGCACCGTCCACGCCCAGGAAGCCTTCGGGGAAAGCGCTGCTGTCGGTCAGGCTGTCAATCGGGAAGCGGGTGCCCGGCTTCCAGTCGCGGGCGACGCGCAGGGTGAGCAGTACCGCGTCATAGCCGAGTGTGGCGATGCGGAACGGCTGCGCGCCGAAGCGGGTGCGATAGCTCGTGGCGAAGCGGCCGAAGCGCTGGTCGGAAACGGTGGCGAACCACGCGCCGGAAAGGGCCGGCGTGGCGGTCAGCTCGCGCTCGCCGCTCCACAGTTCGGTGCCGAGCAGCCGGGCGGTGCCGCCGCCGGCCCGGTAAGTCGCCGCGGCCTTGGCCGAGAGGCTGCCGCTATCGGCGATCAGCAGCGCATCGAAGCCGCCCTTGGCCTTTACCCGGGCCACGGCGGAACCGATCGAGCCGGTAGAGCGGTCATAAGGCTCCATCGCCACCACGGTGCCGCCTTCGCGGCGGGCGACCTGGAGAAAGGCGCTGCTGACCCGATCGCCGTATTCGCCCCGGGGGACGAGCGCGGCGAACGAACTGACCCCGCGCGAGCGGGCGTAGCTGACAGTGCGCGAGATCGACTGGCCGGGCAGGTTGCCCATCACGAAGACGCCCTTGCCGCCGGCGGCTTCCTCGTCGTTGGAGAACGAGATCACCGGGACGCCGGCAGGCCGTGCCTCTGCGGAAACGGCGGGCACGTCATCGGCGAGGAGCGGGCCAAGGATCAGCCGGTTGCCATCGGCAATCGCGCGCTTGGCCGCTGCACCGGCCCCGGCCGACGTATCGTAAATGCTGATTCGCAGATTTCCGGCCGAAGTGTCGAGCAGCGCCATGTTGGCGGCATTGGCGATCGACTGGCCGGCATCGCCGCCCTTGCCGCTGGTCGGCACCAGCAGCGCGATGCGGTGCCGCGTGGTGTCGCTGGCGATGACGTTGGTTTCGACGGGCTTGGGCGGCGGCGGCGGGGCCGTGGTGGTGGTCTTGGGAACCACAGAGCAGGCACCCAGCAACGACAGCGTCAGCGTGGCTACCAGATTGCGTCGATTGAGCCGGGTGTTCATCACCCCGCCGAACGTGCTTGCGCCGAACATGCTTGCCGCTCCCGCATTGGTTGGCCATGAATCCCGGTATGGATCAAAAGCTATTGCCGGGCCTCTATATAGTGGCCACCCCCATTGGCAACCTGGGCGATATCACGTTGCGTGCGGTCGATGTGCTGCGCGGCGTGAGCACCATTGCCTGCGAAGATACGCGTGTGACGGGGCGGCTGCTGCACCACCTCGGCATCTCCGGGCGGATGCTGCGGTATGACGATCACGCCGGTGAGGCGGAGCGCGAACGGTTGCTGGGGCTGATGGCGGTGGAGCCGGTAGCCCTGGTCAGCGATGCCGGCACGCCGCTGATTTCCGACCCCGGTTACCGCCTGGTGCGCGAGGCGAAGGAGCGGGGCATCGCCGTGACCAGCCTGCCGGGGCCCAGCGCGGCGATCGTGGCGATCACGCTGTCCGGCCTGCCGAGCGACCGGTTCCTGTTCGCCGGGTTCCTGCCTAACAAGGCCAAGGCGCGCGAAGACACCTTGCGCGAACTGGCGGCGGTTCCGGCGACGCTGGTGTTCTACGAGACCGCCCCGCGTCTCGAAGCGGCGCTGGAGGCGGTTGCCGCTGTGCTGCCCGGCCGGCAGGTGGCGGTGGCGCGCGAACTGACGAAGAAGTTCGAGGAATGCCGGCCCGGTTCTCCGGCGGACCTGATCGACCATTATCGCGCCCATCCGCCCAAGGGGGAAATCGTGCTGGTCATCGGCCCGCCGGTGGCTGCGCCGACGGGAGAGATCGATGCCGATGCCCTGCTGCGGGCCGAACTGCAAACGTCCAAGGCCTCGCAGGCGGCGGCGGCAGTCGCTCGCGCGACGGGGCTTGACCGCAAGGTGCTCTATGCCCGGGCGTTGGAACTGAAGTGAGCGAGCGACGGCGCGGCGCGGAACGCAAGGGACGGCGCAGCGAGGCGATCGCCGCCTGGTACCTGCGGCTCCACGGCTGGCGCGTGCTCGATCGCCGGGTGCGCTGCGCGCGGGGCGAGGTGGACCTGATCGTCCGGCGCTGGCGCACGGTGGCCTTCGTCGAAGTGAAGTGGCGCAGGGACATGGCCGACCTGGGTCAGGCGATCGATGCCTTTCGCCTGCGGCGGGTGGTCGGCGCGGCTGAAGCGCTGGCTCCGCGCTACCTGCGGCAGGGCGATACCGTGCGCGTCGATGTCTTGCTTCTTGCGCCGGGGCGCTGGCCACGCCACATCGTCAACGCCTCGATGGCCTGATCTGCACGTTTCTCCCGGGAGTTTTCATGTCCTTGCGCGTCGCGGTCCAGATGGACCCGCTCGAAACCATCAAGATTGCCGGCGATTCGTCCTTCGCGCTGATGCTGGCGGCGCAGGCGCGCGGGCACGAGCTGTATCATTACGATGTCCGGACGCTCGCCTACGATGCCAGCCATGGCGCGGCCGGGCGGCTGACCTGCTGGGGTGCCCCGGTCACCGTGCAGCGGGTGGAAGGCAACCATTACCTGCGCGGCGAATACCGGCTGATCGACCTTGGCGAGGATATTGACGTGGTGCTGATGCGGCAGGACCCGCCGTTCGACCTGGGCTACATCACCGCCACACACCTCCTCGAACGGCTGGCTGGGCGGACGCTGGTGGTCAACGATCCGGCAGCGGTGCGCAACGCGCCCGAAAAGGTCATGGTGCTGGACTATGCGCGGTTCATGCCGCCCACTTTCATCGCCCGGCGGATAGAGGACGTGAAGCGCTTCCATCTCGACCATCCCGGCGATCTTGTCGTCAAGCCGCTGCACGGTAACGGCGGCAAGGCAGTGTTCCGGGTGCCGGCAGACGGCAGCAACCTCGGCGCGCTGGTCGAGATGTTCCAGAACGCCTGGGTCGAGCCGTTCATGGTCCAGCCGTTCCTCCCGAACGTGGCCGAGGGCGACAAGCGCATCGTGCTGGTCGACGGCGTATTCGCGGGCGCGATCAACCGCCGTCCGGGTGAGGGCGAATTCCGGTCCAACCTGGCCGTCGGCGGCTCGGCAGAGGCTTGCGGGCTGACAGCGCGCGAAGAGGAAATCTGCGCCGCGCTCGGCCCGGACCTGAAGGCGCGGGGCCTCGTGTTCGTGGGGATCGACGTGATCGGCGGCGAGTGGCTGACCGAAATTAACGTCACCTCGCCGACCGGCATCGTCGCCATCGATCGCTTCAACGGCACGGACACCGGAGCGATGATCTGGGACGCGATCGAAGTGCGCCACGCGGCGATGATCGCGGGGTGAGGTGCGGCCTATGGCTTTCCCTCGTCATTGCGAAACCGCGCAGCGGGTGAAGCAATCCAGGGCGGTTTAAACTGCCTTGGATTGCCGCGCGACCTTCGGTCGCTCGCAAAGACGAAGAAGGCGGGGCGAGACTTGCGTGATCAAGCTTATGGAGCGTCAGCCGAAGCTGAAATCGACCATGATCTCGCCCGAGATCGCCTCCAGCGCATCGCGCACCTGATCGGCATCGGTATCAGCAGGAAGGGTGATGCGGGCGCGGGCGCGGAACAGGCTTTCGGCCGACCATGATCCGATCTCGGCGGTGGAATCGAATTCCTCGATGTTCGCGCCCAGCCTTGCCAGCACGCCGGTCACCTCGCGCACGATGCCGGGGCGGTCCTGCCCGACCAGTTCCACTTCGAGCCCGCGTGCCGGTGCCGCCGCGCCTTCGCCCGCCGCCACCAGCGCCACCCGCAACCCGGCCGGATCGATCCGCTGTGCCGCGGCTTCCAGCCCGCTGACGGCATCGTCCGCCAGCTCCACCAGCACCGATCCGACATATTGCCCGCCGAGGCGCGACAGATGGCTTTCCAGCCAGTTGCCGCCGGCCCCGTGGACCGCTTCGGCCAGCGCCTGCGTCAGGCCGGGGCGATCGCTGCCGACAATGGTCAGGATGATGCGGGTGGTCATGTCGGGTCCTCTCTGGCGGTCATGTTCTCACGGGGATGGGCGTTGCGATAGACGTCCAGCAGCAGCGCGGCATCCACCTTGGTATAGATCTGGGTCGAGCCGAGACTGGCGTGGCCGAGCAGTTCCTGCAAGCTGCGCAGGTCGGCACCCGCGCCCAAGAGGTGCGTGGCGAAGCTGTGGCGCAATGCGTGCGGCGTGGCAGTAGGCGGCAGGCCCAGCGCCACGCGCGCCCGGGCCACTGCCTTCTGCACCATGCCGGGAGACAGCGGCCCACCCTTGGCCCCGCGAAACAGCGGCTGATCCGGCGGCAGCGGCCAAGGGCACTGCGCGGCGTAGTCCGCCATTCCCGCGCGCACGATCGGCAGCAGCGGCACCACGCGCTGCTTGCCGCCCTTGCCGGTGACGCGCAGAGTGTCCCCGGCCGAGAGCGCGGCGGCGCTGAGGGCCAGCGCCTCGGCAATCCGCAGCCCGGCCCCGTAGAGCAGCAGCAAAACCGCCCGATCGCGCGCGCCGATCCAGCCCTCAGCCGCATCGTCGTCTACCGTTTGCGCGAGGTTGATCGCTTCGTCGGGGGTGACCGGGCGCGGCAGGCCCTTTTTGATCCGGGGCCCACGCATGCGCGGCTTTACCCCTTCGCCCAGCCCCGCCTGCGCCCGCGCGAATGTCAGGAACCCCTTGAGCGCGGACAATTCGCGCGCTGCCGACGTGTTGGCAAGGCCATCGGCGCGGCGATCGCCAAGATGCGCGCGCAGCGCCGCGGTGTCGAGCCGTGCTAGAACCGTCCAGTCATGTGCCGCCGTGGCATCGAGCAGCCGCGCCGCCGTGGCAAGATAGGCGCGCACCGTATGCGGGCTGCGCCGCCGCGCATGGGTCAGATGCTGCCCCCATGCTTCGAGGACATCGGCCTTGGTCACGGGCTGACCAGCTCTGCCGGAACCAGTTCGCCCAGCAACCCGTCGAGCAGGTTCATTCCGCGTTCGGTCACCGTCAGTCGCGCGCCTTGCTGTCGCACCAGCCCCTGTTCGGCATAGAAGGCAGCCTTGTCGGCATGGCACAGGTCCGCAGGGGTGAGCCCGAAGCGGGCAGCGGTGTGCTCCAGATCCACCCCCTCCGCCAGCCGCAGTCCCATCAGCATGGCTTCCGAGGCCTGTTCGCGTGTGCCGAGGGCGCGGGTTTCGCTGATGCCGTTGTCGCAACGGCCAACCGCTTCCAGCCAGTTCTCCGGCTTGCGGTGGCGCACGGTGGCAACCGCCATACGCCGGCCGTGGGCTCCGGGGCCGATGCCGCAGTAATCCTGATATCGCCAGTAAGTCAGGTTGTGGCGGCTCTCCTCGCCCGGCCGGGCATGGTTGCTGATCTCATAGGCGGGCAACCCGGCTGCCGCCGTCATCGCCCGAGTGAGCGCGAACATGTCGGCGCAGGCGTCGTCGTCCAGCGGGGCGAAGTCACCTTTTCTTACCATGGTTTCGAAGCGGGTGCCCGGCTCGATGGTGAGCTGGTAGAGCGAGAGGTGGCCGGTGCCGAACGCCAGCGCGCGGGTCAGCTCCGCCTCCCACTGCTGCAGGCTCTGCCCCGGACGGGCGTAGATCAGGTCGAACGAGACCCGCGCGAAGTTCCTTTGGGCAACCTCCAGCGCCGCCAGCCCTTCGCGCGCATCGTGGAGGCGGCCGAGGAAACGTAGCGTTTCATCGTCGAGCGCCTGCAGGCCAAGGCTGACGCGGTTGACCCCGGCATCAGCGAGCGCGGCATAGTTCGCCGCCTCAACCGAAGAAGGATTGCCTTCCAGCGTGATCTCTATGCCCGGCGCGAAGCCCCACAGCCGTTCCGCCTCGGCCAGCAGCCGCCCGACCAGCGCCGGGGGCATCAGCGACGGGGTGCCGCCGCCGAAGAAGATCGAGGCCAGCGGCTCTGCCTCCACCATCGCCCGTTCGTGGCGCATGTCCGCCAGCATCGCCGCTTCCATCGCCGCCATGTCCACCCGGTCGCGGACATGGCTGTTGAAGTCGCAGTAGGGACATTTGGCGAGACAGAACGGCCAGTGGATGTAGAGCGCGCGGGCCATGCTGCATGGGGGGCCTTGCAGCGGCGAAGTCAAGCCCCGGTCAGCGCGCGGGCAGGTCGAAATGCCCCGCCAGGGCATAGTTCCCCGCCATCCCGGCGATCTGGTACGAGCCCTCGGGCAGCTTGTCGGCCGAATAGGGGTTCTTGAAACCGGGCGGCACTTGCGGGAAGACGACGTGGGTTGTGCAGGGTGCCTTGAGCGCCGGATCGCGCTCTATCCGCCACGCCACGGTGCGGCGCATCTGCATGCCGCCGATCTCAAGACTGTCAATGCAGCGGCCCGAGGGCAGCGATATCGCGATGTCCTGATCGGTGCGCACGGTCACTTCCAACATGTCGATCCGCTCGCATCCGCCGAGCGGCAGGATCAACAGGGCGGCAATAAGGGGCCGGTAAGACCCAATGGGGCGGCGGAGCATCGGCTGTCCTCGATCAGCAAGCGGCAACGGGATCAATAGCCCCAGTCGTCCAGCGCGGGTTCGAAAATATGGGCGACCGGGGCGATATGGCGGCCATAACGCTGCCAGTGGGCGACCTTGGCGGTGGTGAGCGGCTGGCGGACCTGCGCCCGGCTGGGTGAGGCGATGGTCTGGCCGGGCGATGCCTGGTGGAAATGGTGCATGGCATCGCGCCAGCCTATTCCAGTGCCGGCCAGTGCGCGGCGCATCGTGCCCTCCAGATCGGCCACGAGCGCTTCGTAGCGCACTTCGCAGTAGTGCAGGCCCAGCGCATCGCGATGCCGGTGCCACTGTGCGCTGATTGCCGCATGGAAGCGCGCAGCGTCGGCAAGCCGCAGCATGTGCACGGTGGAGGGGCCGGGCGGCATCAGTTGCAGGCACGCCGAAATGCAGGCGTCGCGCGGATCGCGGACCATGAAGCGGATCGGCGCTTCGGGGAAGAGCCGCAGAATCAGCGGCAGGTCGATCGCGTTGAGCGTGAACTTGTCGACCAGCCGTTCGGTGCCCAGCGGGCCGGTGCGCATTTCCGCAATGGCCCGGTAGCGGGCCCGCAGCGCGGCGCGGGCGGGGCGGTCCAGATTGTCCAGCCGGGCGATGCGGGTCTGCGGACTGCCGGGACTGCCCGCCTGGAACGCCTGTATCACGCCCGACAGGACCGGCTCCTCATCCGCCACCCGGACTTGCGGATCGGTGGCGAGGATCTGCTGCATCAGGGTCGTGCCGGAGCGCAGGAATCCGATCACGAACAGCGGGGCCCAGCCGTCATCCGCCGGGGGTTCGTCCCGCCAGCGCCGGACCATGGCAGCGTCGAAAGCCGCCGCGTCGGCGGCGAGGATCGCGGGCACCAGCGCGCGGTCGGCCGCGCGGTATTCGGGGAGGGCATCGCAGAGCGCCGCGCCACGCGCGATCTCGGCGAAGGCTTCGTCCGCCCGGCCCAGACGGTCGAGCGCGCGGGCGCGTTCCTTGGCAATGCGGAAGGCGTCGATCGGGGTGATGACCGCCGGATCGATCCCGTCCAACCGCGCCAGCGCGTCCGCAGCGCGGCCCATGTCGCTCTCGACACTGGCGGCCAGCACATCGCGCGCGGCGGTGGCGGGGGCGAGGCCCCGCGCTATTTCCAGAGCCACCAGCGCGCGCTCGGGAGCGCCGGTCTGTGCGGCCGCGGTGGCGATGAGCATCTGTGCCTGCAGGCTGGCGGGCCGCAGGGCTGCCACGCGATCGGCGACGGCGAGCGAGCCTGCAGCATCGCCCTGTTGCTGAAGCAGTGCGGCAATCGGTAAGGCGCTGTCCGGCGCGGTTTCGCACAGCAGGATGCCGCCATCGCGCAAAGCAGTGCAGCCTTCGAACGTGTGCCCGCCGGCGCAGAGCGCCTGCCCCAGCCAGATGCGCGCGGAGGCATCGCCCGGCCTATCGGCAAGCACGCGCCGCAGATAGCCCACCGCCTCGCCCAGCCGCCCTGCGCGCAAGGCGTCCTGCCCGGCGCGGCGCGGATCAATCGTTGCGGGCATCGCCGAACTGGCCGGCCACAAGCTTGGCGAAGGCATCGGCGCGATGGCTGATGGCCTGCTTTTCGACAGGATCGATTTCGGCGAACGTCTCGGTTCGGCCGTGGGGGACGAACACCGGATCATACCCGAAGCCGCGATCGCCGCGCGGGGGCCAGTGGAAGGTGCCGTCCACCCGTCCTTCGTAGACTGCCTCGGTTCCGTCGGGCCAGGCGATCGCCAGTACGCAGGAAAACCAGCAGGACCGATCCACTTGGCGGCCGAGGCCGCACAGCAGCCCTTCGACCTTGCCCATCGCCATGAACCAGTCGCGCCCCGGCGGGCCTTCGAACGGCTGCCGCTCTGCCCAGTCGGCGGTATAGACCCCCGGCCGGCCACCCAGTGCAGCAACGGAAAGCCCGGAATCGTCTGCCAGCGCCGGCAGGTTCGCTGCCCGCGCCGCCGCATGGGCTTTGAGAAGCGCGTTCTCGACAAAGGTGGTGCCCGTCTCTTCGGGTTCCGGCAGGCCCAGTTCCCCGGCGGAAACGCAATCCACGCCATAAGGCGCGAGCAGGGCCGAAATTTCCTTCAGCTTGCCCGCGTTGTGGGTGGCGATGACCAGTTTACCCGTCAACACGTCGTCATTCCCGCGAAGGGCGCACCAGCCCACCCCGCTGCGGCTGGTTCGCTGCGCTCACAAGCCTCGCTCCCCTCCCGCTCGCGGGAGGGGCTGGGGGTGGGCCTCCGGATCACCGCCCGGTCGCGGCACCCTGCGCCGCGAACACGCGCTCGCAGCCGATGCGGGCGAGGCGGAGGAGACGCAGGAGGCCTTCTTCGTCATAAGTCGCGCCTTCGGCGGTGGCCTGCACTTCGGCGATCTGGCCGCCTTCGATCAGCACGAAGTTGGCATCGGCATCGGCAGAGCTGTCCTCGATATAATCGAGATCAAGCACCGGGGTGCCATCGCAGATGCCGCAGGAGATCGCGGCGACGCGGGCCTGGATCGGATCGTCCTTGATCTTGCCCTCGGCGATCAGCTTGTCGACCGCGAGACGCAGCGCGACCCAGGCGCCCGAGATCGAGGCGGTGCGGGTCCCGCCATCGGCCTGGATCACGTCGCAATCGAGGACGATCTGGCGTTCGCCCAGCTTCTTCATATCAACCACGGCGCGCAACGAACGGCCGATCAGACGCTGGATTTCCTGCGTGCGGCCCGATTGCTTGCCCTTGGCGGCTTCACGCGAACCGCGCGTGTGAGTGGCGCGGGGCAGCATGGAATACTCCGCTGTAACCCAGCCTTCGCCCTTGCCGCGCAGGAACGGCGGGACCTTTTCCTCGACCGAAGCGGTGACCAGCACCCGCGTATCGCCGAAGGAAACGAGCACCGAACCTTCCGCGTGCTTGGTGAAACCGGTCTGGATGTCGATAACGCGCATCTCGTCGGGCGCGCGGCCGGAAGGTCGCATGGGATTTCCTTGAACGTGGGTTATGCGCGGCGCTTTCGCCGATCAGGCTTGTGACCGCAAGGGCTTTGCCTAAATTGCAGGGCATATGCCCACACCACCCATCACCGAACTGACCAGTCGCGCGCGCGAGATTTTCCGGCTCGTCGTCGAAGGCTATCTCGAAAACGGGACGCCGATGGGGTCCAAGGCGCTGACGGCGGGGATGGGGCTGTCTTCGGCGTCGATCCGGTCAGTACTGGCCGATCTGGAAGGGCTGGGGCTGCTGGCCGCGCCGCATACCAGCGCCGGGCGGCTGCCAACTGAGGCGGGCCTGCGCCTGTTCGTGGACGGGATCATGCAGGTGGCCGAGCCGACAGCGGAAGAGCGCGCCGTGATTGAGCAGCGGATCGCCGCGCCGGGGCCGGTGGAGGCGGCGCTGGAGGCGACGAGTGCGCTGCTCTCCAGTCTTTCGTCCGGCGCGGGCGTGGTCATGGTGCCCCGGCGCGAGCCGCGACTGGTTCATCTGCAACTGGTGCCGCTGGCCCCCGGCCGGGCACTGGCGGTGCTGGTGGGCGAGGATGGTGCGGTGGAGAACCGGGTGCTGGACCTGCCGCCGGACCTGCCGCCCGGCGCGCTGGAGGAAGCATCGAACTATATCTCCGCGCACCTCGGCGGGCGCACGCTGTCCGAAGCCGGGCGGGCGATGCGGGCGGCGATCGCCTCAGGACGGACCGCGCTCGATGCGGCGAGCCGGGATCTGGTGGAACGCGGGCTGGCGGTGTGGACGCAGGACACGCTGCACCGGCCGGTGCTGATCGTGCGCGGCCAGGCCAACCTGCTGGACGAGACGGCGATCTCCGACCTTGAACGGGTGCGCTCCCTGCTGGACGATCTGGAGAACAAGCAATCCGTCGCCGACCTGCTCGACATGGCGCGCGAGGCGGAATCGACGCGCATTTTCATCGGTTCGGAGAACCGGCTGTTCGCGCTGTCTGGCTCGTCGGTCATCGCCTCGCCCTATCGCGACCGCGAGGGCAGGGTGGTCGGCGTGGTGGGGGTGATCGGGCCGACGCGGTTGAATTATGCGCGCGTCGTCCCCATGGTGGATTTCACAGCCCGCAGCCTGGGCAAACTCATCCGATAAGCTGGAAAACAAGACAGACATGACTGACGACAAGACGCAGCCATCAGAAGACAAGGCCGTGGACGCGGCGGTGGCCGAGGAACTCAGGGGCGTGCCGGAAGACCTGATCGAAAAGCCGGGCGATGAAGTCGCGCGGCTGCGCGAGGAACTGGAGATCGCGAAGCAGGACATGCTCTATGCCCGCGCCGAAACCCAGAACGTGCGCCGCCGGCTGGAAAAGGACATCGCCGATACCCGCACGTATGCCGCGACCAGTTTTGCCCGCGATATCCTGTCGGTATCCGACAACCTGGCGCGCGCGCTGTCGTCGATCCCGGCGGACCTGCGCGAGGATGACAAGATGAAGAACCTCGTCGCCGGCATCGAGGCGACCGGGCGCGAGATCGAGAAGGTCTTCGCCAGCCACGGCATCACCCGCATCGCCGCGATGGGCCTGCCGCTTGACCCCAACCAGCACCAGGCGATGATCGAAATGCCCTCGGCCGATGCCGAGCCGGGCACGGTCATCCAGGAACTCCAGGCCGGCTACATGATCAAGGACCGCCTGCTGCGCCCGGCAATGGTGGCAGTGGCGAAGAAGCCGGACTGAGGCTACGCTGTTTCGAGTTGCCCGGCGATGTCCTCGACACGCCGGGTCAGCTCCCGCATCTGATCAAAGCTCAGCAATCGGCACGGCGGGAAGGGCAAAACGGTCGCCGCGCTGTTGACGAAGCGCGCGTGCTTGACTCCGTCCAAATCGATGATCTGCATTCGGCTATGTGCCATATCTGCGCGGGTGGGCAGAAACTCTTCCAGCGCGGTCAATAGCTTTTCGATCGCCAGCTTGCGCTGCTTGGTGTATGTCGGCGAAGCCTTCACCAAACCCAGAGCAGCACACTTCGCCGCAATAGGCTTGGTGCCGCCGATTTCTCCGAACTGGTAGAGCAAGCGGACGACGGCAGCCTCGGCCGTCGCGAAGGCGTCGATGCAGCGGCTCCTTTGACGGTGAAAGGCGTCTGTTCCGGTTGACGGCTTGATCGGAGTCGGGGCGTTCATGCCCGTTCTCTACCGCGATTTTCCTGCCGCCCGGTTAAACGGCTACGGACCGAGTGGCGGTCGAGCGGTGGTCGTCAAGAGATGGATCGTTGCGAAAAGGGGAACATGGGGCCCGTTGCGCCGTTGATCCGGGCATACAAGCCCTTCGGAGATACCTCATGCGCAAGCTTATTCTTCCCCTCGCCGCAGCCGCCGCCTTCAGCGTGGCCGGCTGCGCCAGCAACTATGCCGGTGAAGGCGCCCTCGCTGGCGGCGCGCTGGGCGCTGGTATCGGTGCAGTGACCGGCGGCGATGTTGGTACGGGTGCCGCGATCGGCGCGGCGGCCGGTGCCGTCGCCGGATCGACCGCCAAGAAGCATGATGGCTGCTACCGCTATGACCGCGACGGCCGCCGCTACTGGGACCGCGATTGCTGATCAACGGCACTTGCTAACGACGCTACGGCCGGCCATCGTCGCGATGTCCGGCCGTTTCGTTGTCCGGATCAGGGAAACGGCAGGATGCCCGCATAGCTGGCCAGCGGCGGCGCGCCGGGGATCGTCACGCCGCGCTGCATCAGGAAGACATGGCGGACGATTTCAGCCTGCTGTTCGATGCCGTATCGCTGCAGCGCCCAGCCGGGCCGCAGCGCATAGTCATAACGGCTCCACGGATGGCGCATGAGCGGCAGATAATAGCGCCCGCGCGTCTGCGCCTGCCAGACGTGAACCATTTCGTGGATGAACAGCCCCTGCGCGCCCAGACCGGCGTCCGCGAAATCATCGTGGTATAGCGGCGAGGCGGGGTGGAAGTGCAGGTGGCCGCACGGGGCCATCACCGTGCGCACCGGTTGCAGCGGAAACCAGCGGCGACGGCGAATCCGCACCGGATCGCAATCCACCGCCGCCCCGAACACCTCGCCGACCAGCCAACGCTCCCCCGCCGTCAGGGCGCGTTCCTTGCCCGCCGGGCAGCTTGTCTTCCGATCGGTCAGTGGGTCATGCCTTCCATGCTGCCCATGTCGTGGCCGCTCATGTCATGGCCGGCCATGCCGCCGCTGTCTTCGCCCATCGCCGAAACTGTCAGCGGCAACGAAGCCTTGTCGCCATCTGCGAAGGTCAGGGTCAGTTCGGCCGCGCCGCCGCTCTTGAGCTTGGGATCGAGGTCGAACACCATCACATGCAGGCCGCCCGGTGCGAACGTCACATCCGCGCCCGGTTCCAGTTGCAGTTCCTTGACCGCGCTCATCGTGCCGCCATCGGTCTTGTGGATTTCGGCCCGGCCTGCGCCGCTGACATCGACGCCGGCCAGCGTCGCCGCGCCGGGGCCACCGTTGCGGACGGTGAAATAGACCACCCCCGGCCGCCCGGGAACGGCCGGCAGCACCAGCTTGCCGTCGCTCACGGCAATGCCCGGCTTGGCATCGGGTCCGGCAACCGGCGTGGTGTCCGGCGCGGCAGTGGCTGCACCGCTATCGGTCGCCTCGGGCGTCTTGCTGCAGGCGGCCAGCGTGAGCGCAGCCGCCAGCGACAGGGCGAAAGGCGCGGTCCGCCGCGGTTTCCACAGGTTGTTCACAGGCTATCCTTCCTCGGCAAATATCTGTCCCGAATTCGCCCGCGTCATGCCACCTGAACGGTCTTGTTCCAAGCAAAACCGCTCCTATATGCGCCTCGACGACTTGAACGTCACCGAGCCGCCAAGCCGCCTTGCCTCGCATGGGGGAGGCGATCCGCGCGGTGTCACAGCAGGACGCAAGGAACAGGATTAATGGCAAAAGTAATCGGTATCGACCTCGGCACCACCAATAGCTGTGTGGCCGTGATGGACGGGGGCAAGCCCAAGGTCATCGAGAATTCGGAAGGCGCGCGCACCACGCCGTCGATCGTCGCCTTCACCAAGGATGGTGAGCGGCTGATCGGCCAGCCGGCCAAGCGCCAGGCGGTGACCAACCCCAACAACACGATTTTCGCGGTAAAGCGCCTGATCGGCCGCCGCTTTGACGACCCGGTGACCAAGAAGGACACCGAGCTTGTCCCTTACACCATCACCAAGGGCAAGAACGGTGACGCCTGGGTCGAAGCCGGCGGTGAGGATTACAGCCCGTCGCAGATCAGCGCCTTCACCCTGCAGAAGATGAAGGAAACGGCCGAATCGTATCTGGGTGAAACGGTTACCCAGGCGGTCATCACCGTTCCCGCCTACTTCAACGACGCCCAGCGCCAGGCGACCAAGGACGCCGGCCAGATCGCCGGGCTCGAAGTGCTGCGCATCATCAACGAACCGACCGCTGCCGCGCTCGCCTACGGGCTGGAGAAGCAGGACGGCAAGACCATCGCGGTCTACGACCTCGGCGGCGGCACCTTCGACGTTTCGATCCTCGAGATCGGCGACGGCGTGTTCGAGGTGAAGTCGACCAACGGCGATACCTTCCTGGGCGGCGAAGATTTCGACACGAAGGTTGTCGAGTGGCTGGCCGACAAGTTCAAGTCCAAGGAAAACATGGACTTGCGCACTGACAAGCTGGCCCTGCAGCGGCTCAAGGAAGCGGCCGAAAAGGCGAAGATCGAACTGTCGAGCACCGCTTCGACCGAGATCAACCTGCCGTTCATCACCGCGCGCATGGAAGGCGGCGCCACCACGCCGCTGCACCTCGTCGAGACGGTGACCCGCGCCGACCTCGAAAAGATGGTCGACGACCTGATCAAGCGCACTATCGAACCGTGCAAGAAGGCGCTGGCCGATGCCGGCGTGTCGGCTTCGGACATCGATGAAGTGGTTCTGGTCGGCGGCATGACCCGCATGCCCAAGGTGCGCGAAGTCGTGAAGCAGTTCTTCGGCAAGGAACCGCACACCGGCGTGAACCCGGACGAAGTCGTCGCCATGGGCGCGGCGATCCAGGCCGGCGTTCTCCAGGGCGATGTCAAGGACGTGCTGCTGCTCGACGTGACTCCGCTGTCGCTGGGGATCGAGACTCTAGGCGGCATCATGACCCGCATGATCGATCGCAACACCACGATCCCGACCAAGAAGAGCCAAGTCTACTCGACCGCCGAGGACAACCAGCAGGCGGTGACGATCCGCGTGTTCCAGGGCGAGCGCGAGATGGCGCAGGACAACAAGCTGCTGGGCCAGTTCGACCTCGTCGGAATCCCGGCCGCACGCCGCGGCGTCCCGCAGATCGAGGTGACGTTCGATATCGATGCGAACGGCATCGTCAACGTTTCGGCCAAGGACAAGGGCACCGGCAAGGAGCAGCAGATCCGCATCCAGGCCTCTGGCGGTCTGTCGGATTCCGACATCGACCAGATGGTCCGCGATGCCGAGAAGTTCGCCGAGGAAGACAAGAAGCGGCGCGAGGGCGCGGAAGCGCGCAATAACGCCGACAGTCTTGTCCATGCGACCGAACAGCAGCTTGCCGAGCATGGCGACAAGATCGACGCCGCGCTCAAGTCCGAAGTCGAGGCCGCGATTGCCGAAGCCAAGTCGGCGATCGAGGGTGGCGATACCACCGCGATCAACGACAAGGCGCAGGCGCTGACCCAGGTGGCGATGAAGATGGGCCAGGCGATCTACGAGAAGGAACAGGCCAGCGCCGGTTCGCCGGGTGCCGCACCGGCCGGTGACGAAGACGTGGTCGACGCCGAGTTCTCGGAAGTCGACGATAACAAGGGCTGATCCAGCCAACGGAGATAAACCATGATCGTCATTCCCGCGAAGGCGGGAACCCATCTTCCGACCTGCGATGAACGGAACGGTATGAGATGGGCCCCCGCCTTCGCGGGGGTGACGAGGGTTTATTGGGGATGAGCACTTGAGCACTGAAATCGACTATTACGAACTGCTCGAAGTCGAGCGCACTGCTGACGACAAGACGCTCAAGTCGTCCTACCGCCGGCTCGCCATGCGCTATCACCCGGACAAGAATCCGGGCTGCAAGGATTCCGAAAGCCGCTTCAAGCAGATCAACGAGGCATACGATTGTCTCAAGGACCCGCAGAAGCGCGCCGCTTATGACCGCTTCGGCCATGCCGCGTTCCAGCAGGGCATGGGCGGTGGTGGCCAAGGCGGGATGGGCGCCGAATTCGGCGACATCGGTGATATCTTCGAATCGATCTTCGGCAGCGCCTTTGGCGGCGGCGGCCGCCAGCAGGCGCGGCGCGGCGCGGACTTGCGCTATGACATGGAAGTCAGCCTGGACGAGGCGTTCCATGGCAAGGACACCGAAATCACCATCGAAGTCTCGCAAACCTGCGAGCCGTGTTCCGGGTCGGGGTCCGAACCGGGCACCGGCCGTTCGCGCTGTGGCACCTGTAACGGCCACGGCAAGGTCCGAGCCCAGCAGGGTTTCTTCGTCGTCGAGCGTGCCTGCCCCACCTGCCACGGCCGGGGCGAGGTGATCGAACGGCCGTGCCGCGCCTGCGGCGGCGAGGGCCGCGTGGATCGGCCGCAGACGCTGGAAGTGACGATCCCGCCCGGCGTCGATTCGGGCACCCGCATCCGGCTTTCGGGCAAGGGCGAGGCGGGCCCGCACGGCGCGCCCTCGGGCGACCTTTACATTTTCCTTCACGTCCGCCGCCACAAGGTATTCGAGCGTGACGGGACGACCCTGCTGACGCGGGTGCCGATCACGTTCACCACGGCGGCGCTCGGCGGATCGATCGAGATGCCCGGCATCGACGGGCAGGCAATCCAGCTTGATATTCCGGCCGGCATCCAGTCGGGCAAGCAATTGCGCAAGCGCGGGGCCGGGATGCCGGTGCTGCAGGGCCGGGGCCGCGGCGACATGGTGATCGAAATACAGGTCGAAACGCCGACTCGCCTCACCGCCCGCCAGAAGGAATTGCTGCGCGAATTGCAGGATACCGAAACCGGTGACGAGTGCCCGCAGTCCAAGGGCTTCTTCGACCGGATCAAGGATGTGTGGAACGACTTGACGGAGTAATGGCGAGGGCGGTCAAGCTCAATCAGATGCCCCGATCGTATTTGTGAGCCGCGAAATCTGAATCAACCTCCGTTCGTGTCGAGCGAAGTCGAGACACTCTTGCCCTGCGCTCACGTATCTCGACTTCGCTCGATACGAACGGAACTTCTGATGTCGATTAAACGCACGGCATTCTAACGGGTCCTGCCCTTGCTAGATTACCCCATCGCCTCCACCTCGCCCCTGATCCCCGCGACCAGCGCGGGGTCAGTGCGCAGGTTGCCTTCTTCCTCTTCCAGAATGGCGAGGAAGGCGGCCTTCTTGAACGCCATCGTTTCCGCAGCGCTCAGCGCGTGGACGGGATCGAGCGTCGAGGCGATGAGGTCGATCATCCGTTCCGCCCCTTGCAGCCGACCCCACAGGTAATCGTTTTCGCGATAGGCGCGGCTGAAGAATGCGCCGAAATTGTAGAATTCAGTCCCGCGCAGCGCTTCGGCGGCCTTGCCGGGGCGGATGGCGTTGCAATCCTGCGGACTGATGCGATCGACCTTGACCGGATCGAACTCGTTGAAACCCTCGCCACGGAACAGGGGCAGGGTGGCGGTATCGTAGAACGGGAAGCCGAGGAACGTCAGCAGGACGCGGCGGCGCAGCGGCGGCGGCATGATCGCCAGCGCCTCGCACAGCCGCGCATCGATCTCGGCATCATGCTCTACCAGCGCGCGAGCGGCGGCGACCTGGTCCAGAAATGCGCCGGGATCATCCATCACGCTTGAGGCGGGCGCGGTCAGATCGATGGCCAGTCCTGCCGCCGGCTCCAGCGCCAGATAGACGGCCAGCATCGCATAGATGCGCTCGCGCGCTTCGTCGCGATCCGCGTCGGTCACACCGGGCTCGTCCTCCCAGTCCTGCGTCACCCGGCGTGCCAGCAGGCGCAGGCGGCGGATGCGGAAATCGAGATCGTGCGCCCGCAGAAACGCCGCCATCCCAGCAGAGGACGGCCCCTTCAGATCGCGCAGGCGATCAAGCCCCGATGCCGCCAGCCAGGCGTGCAGACGCTGGGCGATGCCTTCGGGGTTCAGTCCGTCGTGCGGCGGGGCAGCCTCGAACGCCAGCCTGGCCAGCGCCGATACCACGCCCGAAAACTTGACCTGCGCATAGCCCTGATAGGCAAAGCCCGCCTGTTCCCACGCCTGCTGCTGCGCCCGCGCGCGCCAGGCGGCAATGCGGCGGGGCGTCGGCCAGTCGAGGAAAAAGGCCCCGCCGAACAGGCGTTCCACCGCCGCATCGACATCGGGGCGCAGCGCTTCGAGGATGCTGCGCAGGCGTGCCACTTCGCGCGAACGGCGCTCCAGCACTTCGAGATTGTCGCGGATCGGCTGTTCACGCGGAATGCCCGAGAGCGAGCCGAAGATGACCGGGAAGAACCCCGGTGCGCGAGCTGCCGTGGGCTGGGCATTGCGCCCGCGTTCGGGAGTCGGATCGATGTAGACGAAGCGGCGATCGACCTCGCGCGCCGCGGGTCGGTTGCGCAGCACGGACATCGCATCCGAGAACGGCGCGTTGACCAGCACCGACCCGTCGATCAGCGCGACGGAGGCGAGGGCATCGGCGCGGGCGTGTTCGGGCATGATTCGCTGCAGGAAGCCGTCGCGTTGCGGCCAGGGTATCGCGGCTTCTGCGGTTAGTCGATCGATCTCGGCGATTTCGAGCGGCGGGAAAGCGCCGGGAAAGCTGGCGGTGGCCCGCGCCGCGAACACCAGTTCGGGGATCGTGCCGAGTTGGTCCGCAGTGTCGGCCCGGCGGTGGCGGGCGGTGAAGCGGATCGGCAGGCGGTGCTCGCTTTCAACGACGATCCCCGGCGAATGCAGGCGCAGGGTCTGGGCATGGCCTTTGAAATCGGTGGCGGTGACCGACAGGTCGATCGGATGACGGTCGGGCAGCAATGGGGCACCGGCGGGCGCTGCCGCCATCGCGGTCAGGGCGCGGCACAGGAGGCGTGAAAAGCCGATGCCGCTGAACGGCGGTTCGAACCAGCGCGAGCGGATCAGCCGGGATAGCTTTTCGCGCACTTCCTCGCGCGTTTCGGGGGCGACGCTGGCGTTCACGGCATTGCCCGGCCGGTGCAGCAGCGCGGACACGATCGGCGCGGCCCAGAACTTGGCGGCTTTCGACCACGGCCGCGCATCGGGATCGAGCAGGACATCGACATCGGCGCATTCGAGCCACATCCCGGTCAGCGGTTCGAGCGATTGGCCGCTATGGATCGCCTGCGCCAGGAACACGCCGTTGATCCCGCCCGCGCTCGCCCCGGCGAGGATATCGACCAGCACCCGCAGCTTCAGCCGCTTGTCGGTTTCCAGCTTTTGCAGGAGCGAGAGATAGACCGCTTCGGACGGGCCGGGCGGTTCGGTGGCGGATTGCCCGTCGGCCTCGTTCCAGAAGACCCGGCTGGCGCGCAGAACCTTCCAGATCTCCTTGGTGACGCCGTGCATGTAGACCGCAAGGCTGATGCCGCCATAGCAGACAAGAGCGATCCGCAGTTCTTTGTGCCGCATCGCCCATTCATGTGCCGACAGGTGCGGGAAATCAATCGGTTGGGGGCAACTACGAAGCTGGATGTCCACTTTTGCGCACTGGCGTGGGCAGGTTGAGATAAACCGAGGTGTCCCGAGATTTTTACATCTTGCGTCACATCGACACGTGTGATTCTATGAAATCGATGACACCGATGAGCAATTCTACCCGACTCGGCAAGGAAAGGCTGGTTCAGTCCATAGCGCTGATCTGCCTGCTCGCCATGGGTGTGACAGCCATCGCCGGGCCCAGCGGGCTGATCGCCTGGGGCGAAAACCAGCGGATGCTCGATCATCGTCAGGCGTCGCTGCACAATCTTCAGGCCCAGCGCGAACGGCTGCGCAACCGTGTTAATCAGCTCGATCCGCGCCATGTCGATCCCGATCTTGCGGGCGAACTGATCCGCAAGGAACTTAACTTTGCGCATCCCGATGAAATGGTGATGCTGCTGCACTGATTACGCGTGCCATTCGGTTTGCGTTCGCTTCGGGCAATTTTCCGCTACGCACCTTTCGTTTCGCTCATGTGTTTCCTATAGTCCTGGTGCATAATCCTTACCCCAGGGGAGCACATTTTGGCCAAGACACCGCGCGGCACTGCGAAAGCGGCACCACCGCAGAATTCCGAGGACGAGGATTTCGCCCTCCACAGCCTTCAGGAACAGCTCGAAGCAGACCGTCGCTATGCGGCGACCAAGGACGAACTGCTGACGTTCTACGAGCAGATGCTGCAAATCCGCCGGTTCGAGGAAAAGGCCGGCCAGCTTTACGGGCTGGGGCTGATCGGCGGGTTCTGCCACCTGTACATCGGTCAGGAAGCGGTCGCGGTCGGCCTTCAGTCGGCGTTGGAAAGCGGGAAGGATTCGGTCATCACCGGATACCGCGATCACGGCCACATGCTGGCTTACGGCATCGATCCCAAGGTCATCATGGCCGAACTGACCGGCCGCCATTCGGGCATCTCGAAGGGCAAGGGCGGATCGATGCACATGTTCAGCGTGGAGCACAAGTTCTACGGCGGGCACGGCATCGTCGGCGCGCAGGTGCCGCTCGGCTCCGGGCTGGCGTTCGCGCACAAGTATCGCAAGGACGGCGGCGTCGCGGTGGCCTATTTCGGCGACGGTGCGGCTAACCAGGGCCAGGTCTACGAAGCGTTCAACATGGCGGCGCTGTGGCAGCTTCCGATCATCTTCGTGATCGAGAACAACCAGTACGCGATGGGCACCGCCGTCACCCGTTCCTCTGCCGAAACGCATTTCCACCGGCGCGGTACCGCCTTCCGCATTCCCGGCATGCAGGTGGACGGCATGGACGTGCTCGAAGTGCGCCAGGCCGCCCAGATCGCGCTGGCGCACGTGCGCGGCGGCAACGGGCCGGTGCTGATGGAACTCAACACCTATCGCTATCGCGGCCACTCGATGTCCGACCCGGCGAAGTATCGCAGCCGCGAGGAAGTGCAGGGAGTGCGCGAAAAGCGCGATCCGATCGACCATGCGCGGGCCGAACTGCTCGAACTGGGGGTGGCAGAGGCTGACCTCAAGGCGATCGACAAGCGCGTGCGCGCGCAGGTCGCCGAAGCCGCGGACTTTGCCGAAAGCTCGCCTGAGCCCGAGCTGCCCGAACTCTATACCGACGTGCTGGTGGAGCGCTACTGATGGCGATCGAACTGAAGATGCCCGCGCTTTCCCCGACGATGGAAGAAGGCAAGCTGGCCAAATGGCTGGTCAAGGAAGGGGACGAAGTATCCTCCGGCGATATCCTCGCCGAGATCGAGACCGACAAGGCGACGATGGAATTCGAGGCGGTCGATGAAGGTACGGTCGGCAAGATCCTGATCGCCGAAGGGACCGAAGGCGTGAAGGTCGGCACCGTGATCGCGATGCTGAACGGCGATGGCGAAGCGGCGGCACCTGCTGTTGAAGCTCCGGCGCAGGCGGACAAGGCCGAAGAATCGGAGGCCCCGAAAGCTGATAAGGCCGCTCCCGAGACCGGCACCACTCAGCTTGCCGCCAAGGCCGAGCCTGCGCGTGACCCGGAAATCCCTCACGGCACCAACATGAAAACCTCAACCGTGCGCGAAGCGCTGCGCGATGCCATGGCCGAGGAAATGCGCCGGGATGACCGCGTGTTCGTCATGGGTGAAGAAGTCGCGCAGTATCAGGGGGCCTACAAGGTCACCCAGGGCCTGCTCGACGAGTTCGGGCCGGAACGGGTGATCGATACGCCGATCACCGAATATGGCTTTGCCGGCATCGGCACCGGCGCGGCGATGGGCGGCCTGCGTCCGATCGTTGAATTCATGACCTTCAACTTCGCGATGCAGGCGATTGACCACATCATCAATTCGGCCGCCAAGACCAACTACATGTCGGGCGGGCAGATGCGCTGCCCGGTGGTGTTCCGCGGTCCCAATGGCGCGGCAAGCAGGGTGGGCGCGCAGCATTCGCAGAACTTCGGGCCATGGTATGCGAGCGTGCCGGGCCTGGTGGTCATCGCTCCGTATGACGCATCGGACGCCAAGGGGCTGCTCAAAGCCGCGATCCGCAGCGAGGACCCGGTGGTGTTCCTGGAGAACGAGTTGGTCTACGGCCGGTCGTTCGAACTGCCCGAACTGGACGATCACGTCCTGCCGATCGGCAAGGCGCGGACCGTGCGCGAAGGCAAGGACGTGACGATCGTTTCCTACTCGATCGGCATCGGTCTGGCGCTGGAAGCAGCCGAAACGCTGGCGGGTGAGGGGATCGAGGCCGAAGTGATCGACCTGCGCACGCTGCGTCCGCTCGACAAGCAGGCGGTGCTCGACAGTCTGGCCAAGACCAACCGGCTGATCGTCGTCGAGGAAGGCTTCCCGGTCTGCTCGATCGCTTCCGAGATCATCGCGATCTGCATGGAGGAAGGGTTCGACAATCTCGACGCGCCGGTCCTGCGGGTGTGCAACGAAGACGTGCCGCTGCCTTATGCGGCAAAGCTGGAGAAGGCGGCGCTGATCGATGTGCCGCGCGTGATCGAAGCGGTGAAGAAGGTCTGCTACCGCTGACGGGGTACCGGCGGCCGTGTGTGCGGTCGCCGGTTCTTCTGTGGCGATCGGGTTAAGCCCAGCTTGGCAGCAAAATCGACGTCATGCTGAACTTGGTTCAGCATCCATCGTGCCACCCGCGCTGCCACACGATCTAAGCGCAACAGTACCGAAAGCGCCTTTCTGACCGCGACGGGTAAACCGAGAAATGGACCCTGAAACGAGTTCAGGGTGACTACTTTTGGGTCGCTACCCAAACAGGTTGCGCGGGCGCATGTGCCTGAACGACCTCGGTATCTTAAAAGAGCTGGTTTGCGAACGCGTTCGTATAAGTGCCGCAAGTATAGACCGGGGCCGGGGCGCTGGGATCGGCCTGATATATCTGCGAAAGATCGCGGCTGTTGCGCACGGTGAACGACGCGATCGACTTGATCGCCGTCGAAGCGATCAGCTTGGACGAAACCAGTGGCTGATAGTCATACTGGAATTCCACGAAGATCACCGCTTCGCCGGGCAGGGCGATCACCTCGCGGCCGGTGGGGCCCATGCCGTTCGGCAGCACCGCACCTTGCACGCCATAGCTCGACGTGACGGTCTTCTTGCCCATGCAGCGCTGCCAGTGGATGTACTGCCGGTTGCTCGGATCGACCTCCAGGCTGCTGACGATGACGCGGCCTTTTTCGTAGATGTTCATGCGCTGGCCGGCCTGCAGTGCCGCGCCCAGCAGCAGGTCGTCGATATCGCCCTCGGTGATCTTGCGGTTGTCGATCGTCGATACGTCGCCGATCCGCGAGGCATTGTCGGCAAGGTGCACCGCGAGCTGGCCGACCTTCATGGTGGTCAGCGAATAGTTCGCCAACTCGATTCCCCACAGCCCGAAGCCCAGGAAGAACGGCAGGATCAGCGCCGCCTCGACCATGGCGACGCCGCGCCGGTCGCGGCCGAGCCGGCGCAGGCGGGCGATCGGGCGGGCTGTCGCGCGGGTCACGGGCATGCCAGCACCTTGGGAGCCTTGATGGTCAGGTCCCAGGGCTGGTTGCGCAGGATCGTGCGCGCCTGCATCGAGAAGGTGTTGCCCATGCCGAGGAACTTCATCACCGGAAACTGGCGCGGATAGGTGACGGTCACCTGATAGAGCACCGCGTCGCGGGCCGATCCCGATCCCGCAGCGGCCTGATCGCTGTCCCAGGTGCCGTTGCCGTTGGCGTCCTCGAAGGATTCACCGTTGTTGCACACGCCGTTGCCGTCGACGTCGGTAAAATCCTCGGGCTGCTTCACGTTGCTGAACTGCGCATAGGCCGATCGGGAGAAGCTGACCGTGGCCTGCGGGGCGATGGTGCGCACCATCGTTGTCACCTTGGCGTCGAGCGTCGTCGTTTTGCCGGAAGCGCCTTCGAGGGTCGAGTCGCGGGCAACCTTCTGGATCGCCCCCTCCAGCAGCGAGGCGGTGTAGACATTATAACCAAGGTCGAAGAGCCCGAACATCGACATCAGCAATACCGGCGCGATCAGACCGAATTCGACCGCCGTAACCCCGCGCTCGTCCTCGCGCAGTGCAGGAAGATACGCGCTCACTTGCTGATCCTCAGATCACCCATCGACTTGGCGATGCTGCTGAAGGCGTCGCTTAACTGGGCGGCGTTGTTGGCCTGGAACCAGCGGCCATCGCCGGCGCAGTTCTTGAGCATGTCGGTCATCTGGGTGCCGAACCCGATTACCCACACGGTGACGTTGCGCTTTTTCACTTCGTTGCAGGCAAAGGTGAAGCGGTTCTCCACCGTCTGGGTCAGCGTGAACGGCGAGCTGGGCGACCACCGGCGCTGATCGATCCCCTCGGCCCCATAGGACGAATAGGACACGTCCAGCGGCGCGGTCTCGCCATCGGTGAGGAAAATGAGGTTGCGCGAGGTCGGGTTGCCGTTGAGGTCGGCGTTCTCGGCCGCGAACAGTCCGGTGGGGGAAATCAGGCGGCCGCCCCAGATCATGCCGATGTCATGATAGGTCGAACCGTTGGGCTGCAGGGTGTTGAGATAGGACTGCAGATCGCTCGACGACATCTCCGCCAGCTTGCGCGCGGCGGCGGGGCAGGCGGCAAGCCCGGCCCAGGCGGGGGCGATATATTCGTCGTTCGTGGTCACTTCGGCAGTGCTGAAGCTGCCCGAACCGTTCCAGCGGATGGCGCGCTGGTAGATCAGGCCGGGATAGGCCGGACGCCACTGGGTCCGCCAGCTCCCGTTCGGCACAGTATCCAGATCGAGATCGAGCGCCTGGTTGAGATTGACGTTGCTGTAGTCGGTGATCTCGTAGGTATCGCGTTCCTCGATGCAGCCGTTGCTTTCGCTGCGCCAGTTGCTGACGTCCTTGGGCATCTGGAAATAGTGCCACTGGGTGATCTGCTGCGTGGCCGGGTCCGTCACTTTCTCATAGGTGTTGATGTAGTTGTTGTAGGTGGATTGATAGATCGTGCAGGTCGATCCGCTCAGCGAGACCCAGTACCAACTGCCGTTTTCGGTCTTGCGGCGATATTCGATCGTTCGGGTTCCCGTCGGCGGGCCGGGGAAAGGCTCGGTCGCGGTGGACAGCAGCACGTCCGAGCTGGTGTAGGTGTTGGAGGGGGCCGCGGTGTCGCAGGTATAGTAGCCACCGGCGGCTTGCCCTTGCGTGGTGGTGACCTGTTCGTTCGGGCCGACCGTGGTGGAACCCTGCGTCGCCGACGTCGCATGCCAGGTTCCGGCGTAGGTGCGGACGACCTGATCGCCGGTCTTCGAGCCGCTGACATAGGCCCAGTTACGCGTGTAGGTGGTGGTGGTGTTGCTGGTTCCGGTCACCACGGATTCGCGGGACTGGTATTTCCAGTTCGTCACCACCCAATCGTCGTGCAGCAGGCCGCCCACGTTGACGTTGGTGGAATAGGGAACGAAGCCGAAGCGGATGCGCACGCCGGGGCTGGCACTGCCGATCACCTGATTGTAAAAACCCTGGACCGTGCTTTTGAGGCTTTCGATGCGGCTCATGCTGTCGCCGGGATTGGTCTCCGCCATCGATCCGGTGACGTCCAGCACCATCATGACATCGGTGTTCGAGAAGTTGAGCTTGGCGGTGCAGCTTACCCGCACGGGGACGTTGGTCTTGCCGAACACGCGCATGATCGTGGTCGGGACATCGGCGCTGGCGACGCCGGAGACGGAATAGTCTTCTTCCAGCGTCATGGTGAAAGCGCGGTTGGCCGAGCCATAGGCACCTGACGGAAAGTTGGTGTTGAAGAACCGGTTGCCGATCGTCGATGCGCTGGACGGGATGATCCCGGTGCTGACCACCGTGGTGCCGATCGCCTTGCGTGCAGCGAGCACGCCGGAATCGCAGGCCTGTTGCAGGCGGGTCTCGGAAAGGTAGCTGCGGCCCATGTCGATGCCGCCGCCGATCAGCGCCAGCATCGGCAGCATCGCCGCGGCGACGAGGATGAACGTGTTGCCGGCGGTATCGACAACCAGCCTGCGGCGCAAACGCGCAAGGGCGGCTACGGCAGTCTGGAGGAAGTCGATAGTCATCATGCCCCGAGAAAATTGCATTCCGGACCATCGCCTTAGCCGCGTACCCGTGTCGCTTCGGCAAACACACGTGGTTAATTTGGTTACATAATTCGGTAGCGTCGCCTCGGTATTTCAACCGGGATGGCCGGGCACGGCTATTCTCGGTTGCCCGGCGCGGCAGGACGGCTAGGGAGACGGGGTGACCTCCGCTTCTTCTTTTATCGCTCAGGGGCTGACCGAAACCTTGCCACCGATAGCCCGGCTGGCGCTGGCCTATGCGCCCGACCCCGCCAGAATGCCGACGCTGGCGCTGCTCGCGCTCGACGCGCGGCTGGCAGGATTGCTGCGCCATTCGCGTGAGCCGATGCTGGCCCAGTTGCGGCTGGCCTGGTGGCGCGAGACGCTGGGCCAGGATGCCGCCGCGTGGCCCGAGGGCGAGCCGTTGCTGGCGGCGCTGCGCAGTTGGTCGAACGCCCATGCGCCGCTGGTTGCGTTGGTCGATGGCTGGGAAATGCTGACCGGAACCGCGCCTCTCCCGGCCGATGCGCTGGCAGGCATGGCGGAGGGGCGGGCGGCTGCATTTTCCGGACTGGCGGGCGTGCTGGGCTTCGCAGCACAAGCGGAGGATACGCGGGCCGTAGCGCGGCGCTGGGCGCGCGCCGATCTTGCCATGCGCCTCGGCCATCCGCAGGAGCGTGAGGCGGCGCTGGCGCTGTACCGTTCAGAAATGGCGCGGCCGCCCCGGCTACCCCGACCGTTGCGCCCGGTTGCAGTCCTTTCGGCGCTGGCGAGGCGGCGGCTGGAGAAGGGCACCGAAGCCGCCGCGACTTCTCCGGCGGCCGTGCTCACCGCGCTGCGGGTGGGCCTGATCGGCCGATGACAGCGATGTAATTTTGCGCAGCGCCACCAGCAGCATAGGCTGACGCGATGAACCGTTTTGTTCTGGGCGCGCTGGCGGCGCTGTTTCTGGCCGGGATCGGCATGTTCTGGTGGCAGAGCCGGGCCGCAGTCGAACGCGCCGCGCCGGCGCAGGCCGCACTTGCCGCCGTCGTGTCGGAAGACCTGCCCAGCGCAGACCCGGCAGAGATGATCGGGCCCGACCTTCCCCGGGCGACCGAGCAGAGCCGCGAACAGCGCCGCTTCGGCCGGCTCGATCGCGATCGCGACGGAAAGATCAGCCGGGTCGAGATGCTCGCCGCCCGCGCTGCCGCCTTCCGCAAGCTCGACAAGGATGGCAACAACCTGCTGACGTTCGAGGAGTGGGCCGTTCGCACGGTCGACAAGTTCGCCGCCGCCGACGCCAATCACGACCGCTGGCTTAGCCCGCAGGAATTCCGCAGCACCGCGCCCAAGCCCGCCAAAGCCAAACCCCGATGCAGTTGCGCCCCGGCCAGCCGCAAGGGTGCAGCAGGCAAGCCGGACGCCGACGATCCGGAGAGCGATGAGGGCGGCAGCTAGGCTCGCACCGCCGCCAGCCAGGGGGCGATGTCGGTTTTCGCACGGTCCGTATAGGCTTCCTTGCGCTGCTTCTTCTTCACATCGTGAAGCGGCGGGAACAGCCCGAAGTTCACGTTCATCGGCTGGTAGCTGTCGGCCTCAGCATCGCCGGTGATGTGGGCGAGAAGAGCGCCGAGCGCCGACGTGCGCGGCGGAGCCTGCCACTCGCGTCCGGTCGCCTCCGCAGCCGTCATCAGCCCGGCCAGCAGGCCGACGGCGGCGCTTTCGACATAGCCTTCGCAGCCGGTGATCTGCCCGGCGAAGCGGACGTGCGGCGCGGTCTTGAGCCGCAACTGGCGGTCCAGCAACACCGGGGAATTCAGGAAGGTATTGCGGTGCAGCCCGCCCAGCCGCGCGAATTCGGCGTTCTCCAGACCGGGTATGGTCCGGAACAGGCGCACCTGTTCGGCATGCTTGAGCTTGGTCTGAAAGCCGACCATGTTCCACAAGGTGCCCAGCTTGTTATCCTGCCGCAACTGCACCACCGCGTGCGGCCAGCGGCCGGTGCGCGGATCGTCCAGCCCGACCGGCTTCATCGGCCCGAACCGCAGGGTATCGACGCCGCGCTCGGCCATCACCTCGATCGGCATGCAGCCGTCGAAATAGGGGGTATTGGCTTCCCATTCCTTGAACGCGGTCTTCTCACCCTCGATCAGGCCGGTGTGGAAGGCGAGGTACTGGTCCCGGTTCATCGGGCAGTTGATGTAGTCTTTGGTCTCGCCCTTATCCCAGCGCGAGGCCATCCAGCACACGTCCATATCGATGCTGTCGTGGTAGACGATCGGGGCGATGGCATCGAAGAACGCCAGGCTATCGGACCCGGTCGCCGCACCGATGCTGTGCGCCAACGCCTCTGCGGTCAGCGGACCAGTGGCGACCACGGTGAGCCCGGCGGCAGGGAGCGTATCGATCCGCTCGCGCACGATCTGCAGATTGGGGAGCGCCGACAGCCGCGCTTCCACCTCGGCCGAGAACACATCGCGATCCACCGCCAGCGCGGAGCCGGCCGGAACCTGCGCCACCGCGGCTGCAGCCATGATCAGGCTATTGCATCCGCGCATCTCGTGGTGGAGCAGGCCGACCGCGTTCTTCTCGTCGTCATCGGAACGGAACGAATTGGAGCACACCAGTTCGGCCAGGCCATCGCCCTGATGCGCCGGGCTGCGCTCCCCGGTCCCGCGCATTTCGGACAAGCGGACACGCAGCCCGCGCCGCGCCAGTTGCCAGGCCGCCTCGCTCCCGGCGAGGCCGCCGCCGATAATGTGGATGTCAGGGGTCATGGGCTGCCCGTTAGCGCCGAGGGGGCTCGCGCGACAAGTCATTGCTGCCACAAAGCGGAAATGTTATAACGCAAGTATGAACAAGCCTACGCAAGCGACGAAGCAGCTCAAGCTTATCAAAATCGGCAATTCGACCGGTGTCGTGCTGCCGAAGGACGTATTGGACCGGCTGGGCCTTTCGCAAGGCGATACGCTGTCAGTCACTAATATGCCCGACGGTATTGCCCTTGTAACGCGCAACGAGCAGTTCGACGATCAAATGGCCGAAGCGCGCAAGCTGATGTCGGCTTACCGCAATGCGCTGCGGGAACTGGCGAAGTAGTTTGTCATGGACGATTGGGTCTGGCTTCGCGAGGACGTTGTGCTCGCCATGCATACCGAGCAATTGACGGAGCATGGTGGGCCGCCGGGGATACGTGATCAGGGTTTGCTGCAAAGCGCTCTGGCGCGGCCGCGCAATCCGTGCGGATATGGAGACCCCGATGCGTGTGATCTGGCGGCCGCCTACGCATACGGGATTGCCAAAAACCACCCGTTCATCGACGGTAACAAGCGAACCGCAGCGCTAGCGGCTCTGCTGTTTCTGGTTTTGAACAACGTCGCCTTTGATATCAGCGAAGCGGCACTTGTCGTTATGACGCTGGATCTGGCGGCAGGGCTTCTGACCGAGCAGGACGTAGCGGCCTGGTTTCGCGATCATCTCACCTGATTGACAGCGGTTTCAGCGCCCGCCTCAATCGGCGCAACCGTCACGATGCAAGACAAGGGTAGCGCACCATAGACGTGCGGGAAGAGCGCACCGCCGCGCGATACTTCCCACTTTACCGCATCGCCCAGCGCTTCGAGATCCACCGCGACCAGCAGGAGATCGTCCTGCCCGGCGAAATGCTTGTCCAGCGTGCCCTGCACCTGATCGGCGGCGGACAAGTGGATGAAGCCGTCCGCCAGATCGACCGGCGCGCCCGCGAATTCGCCGTCGGCCCGCCACTTCGCCAATTGGGTGAGCGTCAGGATCTTGTAGGCGATCGCTTCACCCGGCGCGGCCGGACTGTCGCTCACGGTTCCTCGCCGTCCGGCTCGTCGAGATTGTCGTCGCGCGTTGCCGGGTTGGGGATTTCGGTCTCGCTCACGGCGTTCAGCGCCGCGCGTTCCTGATCGACCAGTTCCTCGGCCGGGTTTTCGGGCTCGGGCTCTTCGTCCAGCCGGACCGCGCTGACCACGTGCTCATCGGCGGCGACGTTGAACAGGCGGACACCGGCCGAACCCCGGCCGATGACCCGCAGCGTTTCCAGCGGCAGGCGGATCAGCTTGGCCTGATCGGTAACGAGCATGAGCTGCTGCGCCTGCGTTGCCGGGAAGCTGGCGACGACCGGGCCGTTGCGGGCGATATTGTCGATATTGGTGATGCCTTGGCCACCGCGCCCGGTGCGCCGGTATTCATAGGCCGACGACATCTTGCCGTAACCGTTGGCGCAGACCGTCAGGATGAACTGCTCGCGCTCCGCCAGTTCGGCGTAGCGCGCGCCGTCCAGCGCCGCCTCGCCGTCCTTTTCGCCCTTCCACGGGGCAAAGCGCAGGTACTCCTCGCGCTCATCGGCGCTGGTGCCGACGCGGTGGAGGATCGAGAGCGAGATGACCTCGTCGTCGCCCTTGAGCAACATGCCCCTGACACCGGTGGACGTGCGGCTGGTGAACTCGCGCACATCGTCGCCGGCAAAGCGGATCGCCTTACCCTGGCGGCTGGCCAGCAGCACGTCGTCGGAGGCGGTCAGCAGCGCCACGCCGATCAGACGATCCTCGCTGTCTTCCTCGAAGCGCATCGCGAACTTGCCGTTGCTGGGCACGTTGGCGAAACTGTCCATCGAATTGCGGCGCACGTTGCCCTTGGCCGTGGCGAACACGACCGAGAGGTTGCCCCATTCGGCCTCGTCTTCGGGCAGCGGCAGCACGGTCTGGATCGTCTCATCCTTGTCCAGCGCCGGCAGCAGGTTGACGATCGGCCGGCCGCGGGTGGCGGGCCCGCCTTCGGGCAGACGCCAGACCTTGAGGCGATAGACCTTGCCGGCGGTGGAGAAGAATAGCACCGGATTGTGGGTGGAGGTGACGAACATTGTCGTCACCGCGTCCTCGTCCTTGGTCGCCATCCCGGCGCGGCCCTTGCCGCCGCGTGCCTGGGCCCGGAAGGTGGAGAGCGGGGTGCGCTTGATATAGCCGTCCATGGTGACGGTCACCACCATGTCCTCACGCTCGATCAGGTCCTCGTCCTCGATCCCGTCGGCTGCGCCGGTGATCTCGGAGACGCGCGGCGTGGCGTAGAGATCGCGCACCGTCTGCAATTCGTCGCGCATGACGCCATAAAGCTTCACGCGATCGGCGAGGATCGAGAGGTATTCCTCGATCGCCAGCGACAACTGCTTGAGCTCGTCGCCGATCTCGTCACGGCCCAGCGCGGTCAGGCGGTGGAGACGAAGGTCCAGGATCGCCTTAACCTGCGTTTCCGACAGGCGATAGGTGCCACCGTCCTGCTCGGCGGTCGGCTCGATCGACTCGATCAGCCGGATATAGGCGGCGATATCGCCGATCGGCCATTCCTTGGCGACCAGGCTGGCGCGGGCAGCGGCCGGATTGGGCGCGCGGCGGATCATCGCCACCACTTCGTCGAGGTTCGACACCGCGACGACGAGACCGAGCAAGATATGTGCCCGGTCACGCGCCTTGTTCAGTTCGAACTTGGTGCGCCGGGTGATGACCTGTTCGCGGAACTGGATGAAGCTCTGGATGAAATCGCGCAGCGCCAGCACTTCGGGCCGGCCGGCGCGGATCGCCAGCATGTTGGCGGGGAAGTTCGATTGCGCCGGGGTGTTGCGCCAGAGCTGGTTGAGCACGACTTCGGGGGTCGCATCGCGCTTGAGGTCGATGACCACGCGCACGCCTTCGCGGTTCGATTCGTCGCGGATATCGGAGATACCCTCGATCCGCTTGTCCTTCGCGGCCTCGGCGATCTTCTCGACCAGGTTGGTCTTGCCGACCTGGTAGGGGATGCTGGTCAGCACGATCGAGCGGCGATCGCCGCGGCCTTCCTCCACCTTGTGGCGGCAGCGCATGATGATCGAGCCGCGCCCGGTAAGATAGGCGTTGCGCGCGCCGCCCTGGCCCAGGATCAGCGGCGCGGTGGGGAAATCGGGGCCGGGGATGATCTGGAACAGTTCTTCCGAGGTGATCCCCGGATTGTCCATCATCGCAAAGCAGCCGTCGATCACCTCGCCCAGGTTGTGTGGCGGGATGTTGGTGGCCATGCCGACGGCGATGCCGCCCGCGCCGTTCACCAGCAGGTTGGGGAACCGGGCCGGCAGCACGGTCGGCTCGCGGCGCGAACCGTCGTAGTTGTCGGCGAAATCGACGGTATCCTTGTCGAGATCGTCCAGCAGCGAATTGGCGACACGGGCGAGGCGCGCTTCGGTATAGCGCATCGATGCCGGCGGATCGGGATCCATCGACCCGAAGTTGCCCTGACCATCGATCAGCGGCAGACGCATGGACCACGGCTGGGTCAGGCGGGCCAGCGCATCATAGATCGCGGCATCGCCATGCGGGTGGTAGTTGCCCATGACGTCGCCGACGATCTTGGCCGACTTGCGATAGGGCCGCCCGGCGACAAAGCCGCCCTCCTGGCTGGCGAACAGGATGCGGCGATGGACCGGCTTCAGACCGTCGCGCACATCGGGCAAGGCCCGGCTCACGATCACGCTCATCGCGTAGTCGAGGTAGCTGGTCTTCATCTCATCGACGATATCGACGCGGGTGTACTCACCCTCGGGGCCGGAATGTTCCAGAATTTCGGTGTCTTCGCTCACGCGCTTGGTCGTTCTCAGTTGCGATGGTCTGGCGGATGGTTCGCCCTAGGGCAGGGAGCCGGAAATAGCCACCGGAACCGTCATGCGATCGGCCGCAAGCGTACCCTTTTCCACACAATATCCCGTCCTCCGCCGCGCACAGGAGGGCTAACCTGAACGAGTGCGACGAAATGCATTCAATCAGCGTTCAGTGGTGGCGGGATAATTGGCTCGCAAGGTTGCCAAGCGGCCCAATCGACGCCACTACCGGCACCGTTGCTGAATTTGCGCCACCCTAACAGGGGATGCGGGCGCATGTCTTGAGAGGAGTTGGCCTTGATGGCTCGCAAGTTCCTGATTTCCCGTATCGCGCTCGCCATCGCCATGGGCGGCGGCATGGCAGCGGCAGTTGTCGCGCCGACCACGGCTTATGCAGCCAAGGGCGGTTCATTCTCCAAGCCGTTCCAAGCGGCTGCAGCACCCATCGACAAGCTGCTAACCGAAAAGAAGGAAGACCCTGCCGTCAAGGCGGCGGCCGACAAGGCGCATGCCGCCACCACCGATGCTGCCAAGGCTGCGGCCAAGGCGGAAGTCGATGCGGCGCTCGGCGGCATCCTTGCCAAGCTCAGCGCATCGGGCGCGGTCGCGACCACCGGCATGGACAAGGTCAAGCAGGGCGAGATGACCCGCAGCGTCGGCGTCATGATGAACGATCTCAAGATGCAGCACGATGGGCTCGTGATGATGTACGAGAGCGGCGCGCTTCAGCCCGAAACCTCGGGCCAGGTGGTGTTCCTCGCCGGCGTGACTTCGTACCAGAGTGGCGACTATGCCGATTCGGCGAAGTGGTTCAAGATTGCGAACGATGCCGGCTACAAGGACCAGCAGGGCCTGCTCCCGGCGCTGCTTGCCGACAGCTACAAGCGCTCGGGCAACACCACGGCCGCGCTCGACATGGTGAAGACCGAAATCGCCAACGCCAAGGCGACCGGCACGAAGCCGGCCGAAACCTCGATCCGTTCGGCGCTGCAGGCGGCCTATGACGCCAAGAGCCTGCAGGATTCGGCTGAATATGGCGCGATGCTCGCGCAGAGCTATCCTTCGGCGGATAGCTGGAACGTGGCGATCTCGATTGTCCGCCAGCTTGCCTCGCTGCCCAAGCAGCAGAACGTCGATATCATGCGGCTGATGTTCGCCACGGGATCGATGAAGGATCGCCGCGACTATATCGAGTATCTGGAAAACGCCGATCCGCGTGGCTATCCGGGTGAAGCCGTCAAAATCATGAATGACGGCTTGGCCAAGGGCAAGCTGTCCGCCGCCGACGTTCCCGACAAGGCGAACGCAACGTCGCGCATTGCGGCCGACAAGGCTTCGATCGCGAGTTCGGAAACGGCCGCCAACAAGCCGGGTGCCTCGGTGGCTTCAGTCACCAGCACCGCCGACGTGCTGCTGAGCTATGACGAGTATGCCCGCGCCGAAACGCTCTATGCCAAGGCGATCGGCATGCCCGGCGTTGATGCCAACAAGGTCGCGCTGCGGCTTGGCATGGCGCAGGCGATGCAGGGCAAGACCGCCGATGCACAGGCGAACCTCGCCAAGGTCAGCGGCCCGCTTGCCGCCGTCGCCAAGCTGTGGTCGGCCTATGCCGCCACCAAGGGCAGCGCACCGGCCTGATCGGGCGCTCAGGTAAAGAAAAAGGGGGCGACGGCTCGGTGCCGTCGCCCCTTTTTCGTGCCCGGCCGGGAAAAGCCGGATCAGGAAATCGGACCGAACTGCCCGGTTTCCTCATCCATCAGGTGCAGAACCCCGTCCGAGATCGCGAAGAATGCCCCGCGCAGCTTGAGCTCGCCCTTGCCCACCTTGCGGCGGATGCAGGGGAACGTCATCAGGTTATCAAGGCTGACTTGGACCGCCGCCTGTTCCATCTGGCGTTCGGCCGAGCGACCTTCGGTGCCGAATTCCGCCGCTACCGGCTCGCGCGCTTCGTCAAGCAGGGCGATCCAGTCGGCGATGAAGCCGCCTTCACCGGGCTCGTTGCCGCGCAGCTCCTGCGTCAGCGCCGCCTTGCAGCCACCGCACATGCCGTGGCCCATGACCACGATTTCCTTGACCTTGAGCACCTGAACCGCAAATTCCAGCGCCGCCGAGACGCCGTGATGGCCCGGCGTCGTCTCGAACGGCGGCACCAGCGCGGCCACGTTGCGCACCACGAAGATCTCGCCCGGGCTGACGTCGAAGATCTGCGTCGGGTCCACGCGGCTGTCGGAGCAGGCGATGATCATCACTTCGGGCTGCTGCCCCTCGCCCAAGGTTGCCCAGCGTTCGCGATGCGGCGTCCACCCGGTGTCACGGAAGCGGCGGTAACCGTCGAGCAGATGGGCGAGCGTGGAACTGGATTGCTCAGTCATGGTCAGGGGGTCCTCACTGTGCCGTTTGCAACTTTGGACTTCCCATAGCCGGGATATTCGCACTGGCAAGCGAGCGGTGATGCGATTATCTGGCACCCATGAACGATCTTTCCTCCCCGCCCGCACCAGAAGGTTCCCCGCCCCGTCAGCGAAAGCCGGACTGGATTCGCGTCAAGGCACCCACCAGCGCGGGATATGGGCAGACGCGGCAGTTGATGCGCGATCTCAACCTCAACACGGTTTGCGAGGAAGCGGCCTGCCCCAATATCGGCGAATGCTGGACCAAGAAGCACGCCACTGTGATGATCCTGGGCGATACCTGCACCCGGGCCTGCGCTTTCTGCAACGTCAAGACCGGGATGCCCGGCCGCGTCGATCCGCTGGAACCGGCGCATACCGCGGAAGCGGCGGCCAAGCTGGGGCTTGAACACATCGTCATCACCTCGGTCGATCGTGATGATCTGCCCGATGGCGGCGCAAGCCAGTTCGTCAAGGTGATCGAGGAACTGCGCCGGACCACGCCGAGCACGACGATCGAAATCCTGACCCCCGATTTCCGGGGCAAGATGCGCCCGGCGATCGAGGCGATCGTGGCGGCGCGGCCGGACGTCTATAATCACAACCTCGAAACCGTGCCGCGGCTCTACCCCACCATCCGGCCCGGCGCGCGCTACTATGCCTCGCTGCGGTTGCTGGAGGAGGTGAAGCGCCACGATCCCACCATCTTCACCAAGTCCGGCGTGATGCTGGGGCTGGGTGAGGAGCGGCTGGAGGTCCATCAGGTGATGGACGACATGCGCTGCGCCGATATCGATTTCCTGACCATGGGCCAGTACCTGCGGCCAACGCCCAAGCACGCGGAAGTGAAGGAATTCGTCACCCCGCAGGCCTTCAACGCCTATGGCGCGATCGCCCGCGCCAAGGGCTTCCTGCAAGTGGCCGCATCGCCGCTGACCCGGTCAAGCTATCACGCCGGAGAGGACTTCGCCCAGATGCGCGCCGCGCGCGAGGCGAAGCTGGGCAGGACGCGCGTCTGACATGCCCGGAATTCACGAGGTTTACCGGTTACCCTACAGCGCCGAGCAGATGTTCGATCTGGTGGCGGACGTCGGCCGCTATCAGGAATTCCTGCCCTGGGTCGTCGCCACCCGGGTGCGATCGGACGACGGGCACGAGATGATCGCCGACATGCTGGTCGGCTTCAAGGCGCTGCGCGAGAAGTTCACCTCGCGCGTCGAGAAACGCCGCGCCGAGGAAATCCGCGTCCACTATGTCGATGGCCCGATGCGCGATCTGGACAACGTATGGCGCTTCCACCCGGTCGATGCGCAGAGCTGCGACGTGGAATTCGACGTGCGTTTCTCGTTCCGCAATGCGCTGTTCGAAAAGCTCGCCGGGCAGTATTTCGACAAGGCGTTCCGCAAGATGGTATCCGCCTTCGAAACCCGCGCCGAGCAGCTTTACGGTCCGAGCAAGAGAGCGGCGGTTACCTGAGGTAACCCGCGAAGAGTTACCTTGAGTTACTGCGGTAACAAAAGGTGACGCAAAGGCTCGTTCGTTTGATCAGCACCACAGGTTCCGAGCAATCCAGCCTTCACGTGCTTGGCTCTGACAGCATTTACCAGTAACCTTGGGAAACTGCAGTCAGGCCTCCGTCGCCGGTGGCAGCAGCATTTCCAGCGCCACCAGCGCCGCGTGCAGGCGGATTTCGCTGCGGTTCGCGCCGGGGATGTGGCGCTGCTCGGCGTTCACTTCCTCGTCACCTCGCGCGGCATAACCGAATACCACGGTGCCCACCGGCTTCAGTTCGGAGCCGCCGTCGGGCCCGGCCACGCCGCTGACCGCCACGGCCACGTCCGCCCGGCTGTGCCGGATCGCTCCTTGCGCCATCGCCCAGGCAGTGGCCGGGGAGACTGCGCCGAAGGCATCGATGATGTCTTCCTGCACTCCCAGCAGTTCCTGCTTCGCCTCGTTCGAATAGGTCACGAAGCCGCGATCGAGCACTGCCGATGATCCCGGAACTTCGGTGATCGCGGCGGAGACGAGCCCTCCGGTGCAGCTTTCCGCCACCGCCAGGGTGCGTCCGATCGCGCGGTTCTCCTCGACCACGCGCGTGGCAAGGGCGATCAGTTCGGGCGGGAAGCAGGTTGTCAGCGCCATGTCAGTCCTTGCAGATGGTGATGCCGGCCGCGCCCTTGGCGGGTTCGGCCTTCTTGCCGACTTCCATGGCCAGCGCGATGACCCCGGCGAGATTTTCGGGCGGCAGCGGTGCCAGCAGGCTCGCGGCGGTATCGATGGTGCTGCACGATGTCAGCGGGATCGCCTGGACCACGATCCCTTCCACTGCAACGTCGAGCAGCTTCTGCAGCGAATCGTCGGGCATCTGGCGGAACACCTGCGCCATCCCCGGATCGCGCGCGCTGCCGACCTTGAGGAACGCCTGCTTGGCCTGCGGCCAATAGCCGGCCTTCTGCGTTTCATAGCGCTGCGCCATGCTGCCGGCATTGGCGGGCAGGAATGACCCGGCGGGCAGGGTGGTCTGACACCGCTTACCGGAACCCCGGATCACTTGCGGCAGCGAATAGGCGACGAGGCCGGTTGCTTCGGTGCGGGTCAGGCATACCGGCGTCGCGGCCTGCGCCATTCCGGGCGCGATGGCGAGCAGCGCCGCGCCGCGCAGGGCGAGCAGACGGTACGAGGAAGTCATGCGTGTATCCTTTCGCTTCAGGCCCGCATCAGGCTGACCGCAGCCTGTGCGGCGATGCCTTCCGAGCGGCCGGTGAAGCCGAGCTTTTCCGTGGTCGTAGCCTTCACGCTGACCAGCGCGGTGTCAACGCCCAGGATCGCCGCCAGGCGGCTGCGCATTGCCTCGCGATGCGGGCCGATCTTGGGCGCTTCGCAGATGATCGTCAGATCGGCATTGCCGAGCCGATAGCCGGCCTGCGCCACAAGCGCGGCGGCATGGGCAAGGAACTGGTGCGAGGCCGCCCCTTTCCACTGCGGGTCCGACGGCGGAAAATGCTGGCCGATATCCCCTGCGCCGATCGCACCGAGCAGTGCATCGACCAGCGCATGGATCGCCACATCGGCGTCGCTGTGCCCTGCAAGCCCGTGGCTGTGGTCGATCCTGACACCGCATAACCACAGCTCGTCCCCCTCGGACAACCGGTGGACATCGTACCCTGTGCCGACCCGAACCAGCGGCGCTTCAGAGCCAAAATCGGAGGCATAAGTCAGCTTGTGCAAGGCTTCGTCTCCTTCGACAAGCGCGATTTCCATACCCCAGGCTTGCGCCACCTGGGCATCGTCGCCGGCGCTGGCACTGGTTTCCCATCCGCGATGGGCGTCAAGGATATCGGCGAAGCGAAACGCCTGCGGTGTCTGCACCCGGCGCAACTGTTCACGCTTCGCCGCAGCGCCCATCATCGCGCCGTGCGAGCCGCGCTCGAAATGGGCCAGGCTGTCCACCACCGGCAGCACCGGGATAGCCGCCTTGCCCCGCTCCAGCGCGGCGAGCAGCCGGGCGATGACACCGGGGGGCACGACGGGGCGGGCGGCATCGTGGATCAGCACCAGATCAGGCGCGCGGGCCACCAGCACTTCAAGCCCCAGCCGTACCGATTCCTGCCGCGTTGTCCCGCCCGCTGTCAGCATGACATCGGGCAGTCCGCGCAAGGCTTCGCGGGCGATCGGGCCGGCATCCTTGGGAATGACGACCAGAACGGGGCGTGCGCCTGCTGCCAGCAGCGCTTCCACCGAATGGCGCACCACCGGCTTGCCCCGCCACGGCGCAAACTGCTTGGGCAGCGGCTGCCCCGCGCGCAGTCCTTGCCCGGCGGCGACGACGATCGCCGCCACGCGGTGGACTTCCCCCGATGGCGTATCGCTCTGGCTGTCCGGTTCGGGAGTGGTGTGGGTCGCCGACATCGGCTTTGCCGGTAATCGCTTGCCCGATCGAGAGCAATCCACTATGCGCTGCCTGTTTTTTAGGCAGCAGTTGCAGAATGACCCAGCCCGCCCAGCCATCCGCCCCCCCGCCGCCGCTCAAGCCGATCCGGATCGGTCCGGTGACGATCGATTGCCCGGTGGTTCTGGCACCGATGACCGGGGTCAGCGACCTGCCGTTCCGCCGCCTGGTGCGCCGTTTCGGCTCCGGCCTCAACGTCACCGAAATGATCGCCAGCCCGGCGGCGATCCGCGAGACGCGGGTCTCGATCCAGAAGGCGATGTGGGACCCGGCCGAAGATCCGGTGTCGATGCAGCTTGTCGGCTGCGATCCGGAGCAGATGGGCGAAGCGGCGAAGCTGGTGGAGGATCGCGGCGCGGCGATCATCGATATCAACATGGGCTGCCCGGTGCGCAAGGTGGTGAACGGCGATGCCGGATCGGCCTTGATGCGCGACCTGCCGCTGGCGACGCGGCTGATCGAGGCGACGGTCAAGGCCGTCAACGTGCCGGTAACGGTCAAGATGCGGATGGGCTGGTGCCACGATAGCCTCAACGCCCCCGAGCTCGCCCGCATCGCCGAGGATCTGGGCGCGAAGATGGTGACGGTCCACGGCCGCACCCGCAACCAGATGTACAAGGGCGATGCCGACTGGGAGTTCGTCCAGGCGGTGAAGCAGGCAGTGACGATCCCGGTTCTGGTCAACGGCGATATCTGCACCCCGGCCGATGCCGCCGCCGCGCTGGTGCAGTCCGGCGCGGACGGGGTGATGATCGGGCGCGGGTCCTATGGTAAGCCCTGGGCGCTGGCGCAGGTCATGCACTGGTGGCGCACCGGCGAACTGATCGACGCGCCGACCATCGGCGAACAGTACCGCGTGATCCGCGAACATTACGAGGCGATGCTGAGCCATTACGGTCGCGAAACCGGTGTCATGATGGCCCGCAAGCACCTTGGCTGGTATATCAAGGGCATCCATGGCTCGGCCGAACTGCGCAACCGGGTGAACTTCATGAGCGATCCAGCCGAGGTGCTGGCCACCCTCGATGCGTTCTACGCGCCTTATGCCGATGCGCCTGCCGACGATTCCGGTTGGCCGGTCAGCCGCGCCGCATGATACGGCCCGTATGAGCACGTCGGCCCGAAACGGCCTTCCCGAACCGTCGCGCCTGCTGGCCAGCCTGCCTCACGCGGTGGTCCTGCTGAACGAGCAGCGGCAGATCGCATCGGTCAACCCGGCCGCCGAACAGTTCTTCCGCCAGTCGCTGCGGCGGCTGACCGGCAGCCGGCTCGACGACCATCTCACTTTCATCGACCCGCGCGTGATCGATCGCTTCAACGATTACGAGACACCGGTTTCCGCGCGCCAGATCGTCGTCAACCTCAAGGGCCGGGGGATGCGGCGGATTGACGTCAACATGGCCCCGGTGGGCGATGCGCCGGGCTGGCAGTTGCTGACGATCCACGACAATAGCGCCACCGAGGCGCTGGGCGACGATTCCGGGGCGGCGGACAGCGCCACCGTGCTGCGCGGGCCCGAGATCATGGCCCACGAGATCAAGAACCCGCTGGCCGGGATACGCGGCGCGGCGCAATTGCTCGCCCGCAAGCTGGACGACAAGGACCGCGCTCTCGCCGATCTGATCACCGCCGAGGTGGATCGCATCGCCACCCTGATCGAACAGATGCAGAAGCTGAGCGGACGCACCGCGCCGCCGGTCGAGCCGTGCAATCTGCACGAGGCGGCACGCCGCGCCATCGACGTCATCACCGCCGGGCGGGGTGAGGGCGGCGCAGCGGTGCGCATCGTCGAGGAATTCGACCCGTCGCTGCCGCTGGTGCTGGGCAGTCCTGACGGGCTGGTCCAGGTCATCATCAACCTCCTGTCCAACGCGCTGGAGGCGTGCCACGGCGTCGAAGGCGCGCGGGTGACCTTGCGCACCCGCTTCGCCAGCGGCCTGCAGCTTCACGCGGCGGACAGCGGACAGCCGGTGCGCCTGCCGATCGAACTGAGGGTCACCGACAACGGGCCCGGCGTCGATCCGTCGCTGCGCGACCATATCTTCGAACCGTTTGTGACCTCGAAGAAATCGGGGCAGGGGCTGGGGTTGCCGCTGGTGCGCAAGCTGGTGCGCGACATGAACGGACGCATCAGCCACGAGCGCGACGACGAGACCGGCCTGACCCATTTCCGCGCGCACCTGCCGCTGGCCAAGGAAACCCGGATGCGCAGTCTCAAGCGGAGGATTTTCTCGTGAGCGTGCTGCTGGTCGAAGACGACATCTCGATCGCCATCGTCATCACCGCCGCGCTTGAAGCGGAAGGGTTCTCGGTCGTCCACTGCGACACCATCGCCCAGCGCGACAGGCTGCTGGCGGAGCGCCGGTTCCAGGCAATGGTAACCGATGTCATGCTGCCTGACGGCGATGGCATCGAGACGCTGGAAGCCGCCCGCGGGCAGGACCCGGACATGCCGATCGTGATCCTCAGCGCCCAGAACACGCTGGACACGGCGGTGCGTGCGACCAGCACCGGGGCGTTCGAATACTTCCCCAAGCCGTTCGATATCGACGAGCTGGCCCGTACCGTGCGCCAGGCAGTGGGTGGATCGGGCAGCCTCGCCGATGTCGATGGCGAACAGGTGGCACCCGGCCTGCCGCTGGTCGGCGGCAGCGCGGCGATGCAGCAGGTTTTCCGCATGATCACGCGGGTGCTGCGCAACGATCTGACCGTCCTCATCACCGGGGAATCGGGCACCGGCAAGGAACTCGTTGCCGAGGCAATCCACGGACTGGGCCAGCGCAAGGACGGCCCGTTCATCGCCGTCAACACCGCCGCGATCCCCGCCGAGCTGATCGAAAGCGAACTGTTCGGGCATGAAAAGGGCGCGTTTACGGGCGCGGTCGCCCGCCACATCGGCAAGTTCGAACAGGCGGCGGGCGGGACGCTGTTCCTTGATGAAATCGGCGACATGCCGGCGCAGGCGCAGACCCGCCTGCTGCGCGCGCTGCAATCGGGCACCGTGCGCCGGGTCGGCGGGCGCGAGGAAGTGCGGCTTGATGTGCGGATCATCGCCGCCACCAACAAGGCGCTCGAACCCGAAATCGCTGCCGGACGGTTCCGCGAAGACCTCTATTACCGGCTCAACGTCGTGCCGATCGAGATGCCGCCCTTGCGCGATCGCAAGGAAGACATCGAGGTGCTGACCCGCCATTTCCTGCAACTGGCCGCGAACGAGGGGCTGCCGCGCCGGCAGCTCACCCCCGATGGTGCCGATCTGCTCAGCCGCCAGCCGTGGCGCGGCAACGTGCGCGAGCTGAAGAACTTCGTCTATCGCCTGGCGCTGCTGGCGCGCGAGGATCTGGTCGATGCCGACAACATCCTACCGCTGCTGCGCAACGAGCAGCCGCAAGGGGCGGGCGAGGGGCCTGTCGATACGAGCATCGATGCCGCAGTCGCGCGCTGGCTCGACATGGCCCGCCCGGCCAACGGCACGATCTATGACGCCGCGCTGGCCGCGCTGGAACGGCCGCTGTTCACGATGGTGCTGCGGGAAACCGGTGGCAACCAGCTTCGCGCGGCGCAGAACCTTGGCATTAACCGCAATACCCTGCGCAAGCGGCTGAGCGATCTGGCCCTTGATCCGGATGCCTTTATCCGGCGCCCCTGATATCCAGCGTCCCTGATGCGCGATTAGCCCTTGCAGTTTGGCCACACCGGTGTTGTAACCACGCCACTATGACTCTCGGTTTTCCCCGGCGGCAAAGCTGGCCGCGCTGGTGGCGGCGGCTGCAGGTCCGCGCTCGCCGGGCGAACTTCTTCGGCCTCCTGGCGATCGTTTCCGTCATCGCCTTCGTGACGATGACGGTCACCACCTGGGTGGCGCTGGCGCGCGGCGGCGAGCAGCACGAACTGCTGTCCTCCAACCTCACCGCCACGCTGCTGGTGGGGACGCTGGTCCCGGCAATGTCGATCCTGGTGCTGTTCGGTCGCTGGCTGGCGCTGCGCCGGGCGGCCGAGCACATGGGCGGCAGCGGCCAGTTGCACGTCCGCATGGTGTTCATCTTCTCGCTCATTTCGGCGGTGCCGACGCTGCTGGTGGTGATCTTCGCGTCCTGGCTGTTCCAGTCGGGCGTCGAGTTCTGGTTTTCCGACAGTTCGCGCGGCTTGCTGGAAAACGCCAACAAGCTGGCGCGCGGTTACTACGAGCAGGCCCAGCGCGATGTCGGTTACGAATCGATATCGATGGCGCAGGATTTCAACACCGTCCTCAGCCAGGAGCCGATCACCAGCCTCGATGTCCGCGCGTTCTATGCCGAACAGGTGGTGCGTCGCAAACTCACCAATTCGGCCGTGTTCCAGCGCTCCCCTGACGGCAAGCTGACCACGCTGGCGGTCGTCGATCCCGAGGGCGACAGCGATGTCGGCCACATCACCGCCGATACCCTGCACCGCCTCGACACCGGTGAGCGGATGGTGGTGACCGCTAACGCCAACCGCATCGACGCCGTTATCCCGATCGATCGCACCGCCGGGGTCTATCTCTACAATTCACGCAGTTCCGATCTGCTGGCGCTGAGCCAGGGGCAGCGCGTGCGCAACATCGTCGAAGCCTATGAGGTGCTGACGAGCCGGGCGCGGGTGCTGCAACTGCGCTTCAACGTCGCGCTGTTCGTGGCCTCGCTGGCGCTGGTCGGGCTGGCGGTGTGGTTCGCGCTGCGCTTTGCCGATCGACAGGTGCAGCCGCTTTACGAACTGGTCGATGCCGCCCGCAAGGTGGGCAGCGGCAATTTCTCGCTGCGCATCGGTGGCCGCACCGGGACGGACGAGATCGGCCAGCTCAACCGCGCCTTCAACCGGATGACGGCGCAGATCGAAAAGCAGACACAGGCGCTGCTGGGGGCGAACCGGCAGTTGCACGAACGCCGCGTGTTCATCGAGGCGGTGCTGGAATCAGTTACCGCCGGGATCGTCTCGCTCGATGCCGAGGGGCGCATCCTGCTGATGAACAGCACCGCGCACAAGCTGCTGAACGACAGCGAGGCGGATGCGGTGGAGGACCGGGCTTTTGCCGATCTTGCTCCCCAGATTGCCGATCTGGTCCAGCAGGGCCGCGATGGCGGCATCGTCCAGTACAATCGCGGCAGCGAACTGCTGACGCTGGCGGTCAAGACGAGCCGTGACGCTACCGGGCACGTCATCACGTTCGAGGATATCACCCGGCAACTGGTGGACCAGCGCACTGCCGCATGGTCCGATGTGGCGCGGCGCATCGCGCACGAGATCAAGAACCCGCTGACCCCGATCCAGCTCGCTACCGAGCGGCTGAGCCGGCGCTATCGCAAGCAGATCACGCAGGATCCTGAGCTGTTCGAGGACCTGACCCGCACGATCATCCGGCAGGTGGGCGATCTGCGCAAGATGGTGGACGAATTCTCCTCGTTCGCGAGGCTGCCCAAGCCGGTGTTCCGCGCTGAAGACCCGGTGGCGCTGACCCGGCAGGCGCTGTTCCTGCAGGAGGTGGCGCGCCCGGACATCGCTTTCGCCTTCACCGGCGATCCGGACCTCGGCAGCATCGATTGCGATCGCCACCAGTTCGGACAGGCGATGACCAACGTCCTCAAGAACGCGGTGGAGGCCATCGAATCCAAGGCGGCGCAGGCGGACGAGGGCTATACCGGCCGGATCACCGTTTCGGTCGAGGGCGGCGAGGAGCGGGGCAACCCTTGCGTCTTCGTGCGCGTGACTGACAACGGCATCGGCCTCCAGCAGGATCGCGAGCGGATCATCGAGCCCTACGTGACCACGCGCGAGAAGGGCACCGGCCTTGGCCTTGCGATCGTCAACAAGATCATCGAGGAACACGGCGGGGAAATGGCCTTCTCGCCCGCCGTCGGTGGCGGCACCTGCGTGACGATGCGGTTCGCGGCCGATCCGCTTGCCGGTGGCCGCAAAGCCGAGGCGGCGGAATGATCTGCCGTGCTTGCTCCAGTCCGATGCCCGCCGCACCCCTTGCGCGACTGACCGTCGCATTTAAAAATTTTCGTTGAAAGACAACCAGATGGCTCTCGAAATCCTCATCGTCGATGATGAACGTGACATTCGCGAACTCGTGGCCGGCGTGCTCAGCGACGAAGGCTACGAATGCCGCACCGCCGGCGACAGCCAAAGCGCGATCGCGGCTGTCGATGCGCGGCGGCCGTCGCTGGTCCTTCTCGATGTATGGCTTCATGGCAGCCCGATGGACGGGCTTGAAGTGCTGGACGCGATCAAGGCGCGCGAACCGGAACTTCCGGTGATCATCTTTTCCGGCCACGGCAATATCGATACCGCCGTCGCCGCGATCGGCCGGGGGGCGATGGATTTCATCGAGAAGCCGTTCGAGACCGAAAAGCTGCTCCACCTCGTCGCCCGCGCCACCGAGACCGAACGGCTGCGGCGCGAGAACGCACAGCTCAAGCAGAACTTCCCGTCGATGGATGCTTTCACCGGCTCCAGCGGCGCGATCAACCAGGTGCGCGCCACGCTCAAGCGGATCGCCAACACCGGCAGTCGGCTGCTGATTTCCGGCCCGGCCGGGTCCGGCAAGGAAGTGGCCGCCCGGCTGCTCCACACCTGGAGCCCGCGCGCGCAGAGCGCCTTCGTCAGCGTCAATTCGGCCCGGATCACGCCCGAACGCTTCGAACAGGAACTGTTCGGGGAAGAGGAGAACGGCGCGCTGGTTCGGCCGGGGCTGCTGGAAATGGCCGATGGCGGCACGCTCTACTTCGACGAAGTGGCCGACATGCCGCTGTCGACCCAGGCGCGCATCCTGCGGGTGCTGACCGACCAGGCATTTGTTCGGGTAGGGGGCTCGCGCCAGATCCGCGTCGATGTGCGGGTGGTGTCCTCCACCTCGCGCGATCTGGAAAAGGAGATCGCCGAGCGGCGCTTTCGCGAAGACCTGTTCTATCGGCTCAACGTCGTGCCTATCGCCATCCCGCCGCTGCGCGAGCGGCGGGAGGATGTGCCGGCGCTGGTCGAGCATTTCTTTGCCCGATACGCCAACGAGCAAGGGGTGCCACCGCCGCAAGTGAGCGCCGAAGCGATGACCGCGCTGCAGGCCTATGAATGGCCCGGCAACGTGCGCCAGTTGCGTAACGTGATCGAACGCACCGTCATCATGGCCCCGCGCGAGAAGCTGCACCTGATCGAGGCGGCAATGCTCCCGCCCGAGATCTTCAACAGCCGGGGCGATGGCGATGCCGGCGTCAGCGTGCTGATGAGCGCCCCTTTGCGCGAAGCGCGTGAGAGCTTCGAACGCGAATACCTGCGTATCCAGATCAGGCGGTTTTCGGGGAACATCTCGAAGACGGCCTCGTTCATCGGCATGGAACGCTCGGCCCTGCACCGCAAACTCAAGCTGCTGGGCATGGTCGAACGGCGGGACGACGAGGTGGACGAAGCGGACTGATGGTCCACCCGGCCCACCTGTCACAATCCCGAGACATTTTTCGCGTTTACTGCACTGCAGCAAATAGCTAGGTTTCGATTCGAGAACGGTTCGGATGAACGCCGAGCCAGAATGCGGCCCGCAAGGGTCGCCAAAAACAGGAGAATATCGATATGGCTGGTCGTACGCTGTCCGCGCGACCCAAACCCGCTCCGGCACCGGAAGAAGTTTCGGCAGCAGAGCCCGTGGCCGCACCTGCGCCGACGGGGAAGGGGCAGAACCTTCAGGATCAGTTCCTGAACCTCCTGCGCAAGAACAAGACCCCGGTCACCATGTTCCTGGTCAAGGGCGTCAAGCTGCAGGGGATTGTCACCTGGTTTGACAACTTCTCGATTCTCCTGCGCCGCGATGGTCAGTCGCAACTCGTCTACAAGCACGCGATCTCGACGATCATGCCGTCGATGCCCGTCGATGCGCGCCAGTTCGGCGGCAGCGCCGATTCGGCCAAAAAGGGCCGCATGCTTCAGGACGTGTTCCTCAGCAGCATCCGCAACGCCGCCGTCCAGGTGACGATGTTCCTCATAAACGGTGTCATGCTCCAGGGCCGGGTTGCCGCCTATGACCTGTTCTGCATGCTGCTGGAACGCGAAGGATACGTCCAGTTGGCGTACAAGCACGCCGTATCCACGATCCAGCCGGTGACCCCGGTTGACCTGCAGTCGCACGAAGTCGAGGAAGATTGAACCGGCCGCAGCATAGCGGCCGGCCGGAGCGGAGTGCCGACAGGCTTTGAACGATGATGTAAAAGGCGAGGTCGCGCGCGGTGCGCGGGCCCTCGTCGTCTATCCGCAAATGCGCAGCCGTGACGCGCGCGGTCATGGCCTCGATCCCGCAGCGCGGGTCGAAGAAGCGCGCGGCCTTGCACTGGCGATCGGCCTTGTCGTGGCCGATGCGCTGGTCGTGCCGGTGCGCGAACCGCGCGCGGGCACCCTGTTCGGCGAAGGCCAGATCGAGAATATCGCCGTGGCCTGCACCATGGGCGAGGCGGAACTGGTCGTCGTCGATGGTTCGCTGACGGCCATCCAGCAGCGCAATCTTGAGGAGAAGCTCAAGCGCAAGGTGATCGACCGCACCGGGCTGATCCTTGAAATCTTCGGCGAACGCGCGGCGACGGCCGAAGGGCGGCTGCAGGTCGAGCTGGCGCATCTCGATTATCAGGCGGGCCGACTGGTCCGAAGCTGGACCCACCTTGAACGGCAACGCGGCGGCTTCGGCTTTCTGGGCGGGCCGGGCGAAACGCAGATCGAGGCGGACCGCCGGATGATCCGCGACCGCATGGCCCGCATCCGCCGCGAACTCGAACAGGTCCGCCGCACGCGCGGCCTCCATCGCGACCGTCGCGAAAAGGCACCTTGGCCGATCGTCGCGCTGGTCGGCTATACCAACGCCGGCAAGTCCACGCTGTTCAACCGCCTGACCGGGGCGGGGGTGTTCGCGCAGGACCTGCTGTTCGCCACGCTGGACCCGACGATGCGCGCGATCCGGCTTCCCGGCGTCGAAAAGGCGATCCTGTCAGACACCGTGGGTTTCATTTCAGACCTGCCGACGCAACTGGTCGCCGCCTTCCGGGCGACGCTCGAGGAAGTGACGGCGGCTGACGTCATCGTCCACGTCCGCGATATCGCCAATCCCGATACCGATGCCCAGAAGCGCCAGGTGCTCGACGTGCTGGCCGACCTCGGGGTGCTGCCCGATGCCACCGAAGACGTTGCGCCGGAAGATCCTTCGGAAGCGATCCCGATCGTCGAGGTGTGGAACAAGTGGGATCTTCTGGGCCTGGCCCATGCCGAACACCTCCGCGAGGCGATCGCCCATCGGCCGGACGAGACGATCGTTCCGGTTTCGGCGATCACCGGTGACGGGTGCGACGATCTGCTGGCCACACTGGGCGAAATGCTGACCCGCGACAGCGCCGTCTACAGCTTCGTGCTGCCGGCGGCCGACGGACAGCGTCTGGCGTTCCTTCATGCGCGCGGCGAAGTATTGTCCGAAGACGATGCGGGAGAGGGCGCCGATGGCCCCCAACTGCGGCTGACGGTCAGGCTGTCCCCCCGCGAACTGGGCCGGTACGGGGCTTTATGAGCGCTCGCCGCGTTTGACTGCCTGCCAGTAGCCTTCCTGTTCATCCAGCGACAGCGCGCCGAAGTCCCTGCCATTATCGCCTGCGAGTTGTTCCATCGCGCGGAACCGGCGTTCGAACTTGGCATTGGCGGCGCGCAGCGCTTCTTCGGCGGATATCCCGTGCAGGCGCACGAAATTGACCGCCGCAAACAGCAGGTCACCGGCTTCTTCCAGACGATCCGGTGGCGCGGCGCTGTCGAGTTCGGCCATTTCCTCGGTGATCTTGTCCGCTGCGCCGCTCGGGTCCGGCCAGTCGAAGCCGACCCGCGCCGCGCGCTTCTGCAGCTTTTCCGCGCGCATCAGCGCCGGCAGGGCCAGAGCGATGCCATCGACCGCGCTGTGTTCGCCCTTGGTCGCGCGTTCTTCGGCCTTGAGCGTTTCCCAGCGTTCCGTCTGGCTTCGCGGGGTCGTGTCTTCGCCAAACAGATGCGGGTGGCGGGCTTCCAGCTTGTCGGCAATCGACCGGGCAACATCGGCGAAAGCGAAATCGCCGGCTTCCTCGGCGATGCGCGCATGGAAGACCACCTGGAGCAACAGATCGCCCAGCTCGTCACGCAGCGCCGGCAGGTCGGCACGGGCAATGGCGTCCGCCACTTCGTAGGCTTCCTCAATCGTGTAGGGAGCGATGGTGGCGAAAGTCTGCACGCGGTCCCATTCGCAACCGCGCTGCGGATCGCGCAGCCGCGCCATGATGCCGATAAGGCGATCGATCTGAGGAACAGGGGCGTCAGTCATGGGCGAACGCTTAACTGGCGGCATCGGCGGCGACAACCGGACTGTTGGATTGATAATATATATTATGTAAAATAGGAAGCAACCGAAGGGCGCGGTTCAGCCGATGTGAAGCCCCGCCCAAGTAGCAAACAACGTCCCCCCGACGATGATCGCCAGCCAGATCAGCGCCATCGTTGCGGTGCGCGAAAAGTTGATGTTCCGGGCCGCGAGGCCGCGTGTCGCCAGCAACAGGCAGCCCAGGATCGAGACAATCGAAACCAGTATGGCCGTCTGGCTCATCGTGCCAACTCCTCAAGGTCCACCACCATGCCATCATAGGCCACGCTGACGTGCTCCGGCACTTCGGCGGACAGCGTGGCATAATCCATGCTCTTGTCGAGATGGGTCAGCACCGCCCGCTTGCACCGGGTCACTGAGACCAGTTCCAGCGCCATGGCCAGATGCGCATGGGTCGGATGCGGCTCGCGGCGCAGGCAATCGACGACCAGGACGTCACAGCCGTAAAACAGGTTGACCATGCCGCCTGTGATTTCACTGAAGTCTGTCGCGTAACCGACGGTTTTTCCATTATAATCGAAGGTAAACCCGGTCGATTGCGCGGGGCCGTGCGGCATCTGCACATGGCCGACGCCGAACCCTTCGCAGATCCGCACCGTTTCGAGGTTGTCGAGCGTCACCAGCGTCGGATAGCCGTGCTGGCCAGCGAAGACATAGCCGAACCGCTGCCGCAGGCGGCGCACAGTTTCCGACGCGGCATAGCCCTGGATCGGTCCGGCGCGGCCGTAGCGCAGCGGCCGCAGATCGTCGATGCCGTGGCAATGATCTGCGTGGTCGTGAGTCCAGAACACCGCGTCGATGCGATGAACGTCGCAGGCCAGCAACTGCTGGCGCAAGTCAGTCGGCGTATCCACGAGGACCGTGCCGCCCGCCTCGTTCTGCAACAGGATCGATACGCGGGTACGCCGGTTACGCGGCTCGTCCGGGTCGCACAGGCCCCATTCCGCGCCGAATTCGCCCCCCAGGCGCGGCACCCCGGTACTGGTGCCCGAACCCAGGATCGTCAGCTTCATGGCCGCACGGCCTTGGCGAACAGCGAAAAGAAATTGGCGCTGGTGCGCGCTGCGAGATCGTCCGCACTTTCACCCCGCAGGTTTGCCACGAACCGCGCGGTATCGGCCGTGTAGGCCGGCTCGCAGGTACGCCCGCGATGCGGCACCGGGGCAAGGAATGGCGAATCCGTTTCCACCAGCAGCCGGTCCCCCGGTACCTCGCGCGCGAAATCCTGCAGATCGCGGGCGTTCTTGAACGTGACAATGCCCGAAAGCGAGATGGTGAGGCCCAGTTCCAGCACTCGCCGGCCGAACTCTGCGCTGGCGGTGAAGCAGTGGATCAGTGCCGGGAACGCGCCCTGCTGCATTTCCTCGTCCAGGATGCGCAGCGTATCGTCTTCGGCGTCGCGGGTATGGATGATGATCGGCAAGCCGGTCTGCCGGGCCACCCGGATGTGGGTGCGGAACAGGGCCTGCTGCACCTCGCGGTCGGACTTGTCGTAATAGTAATCGAGCCCGGTTTCACCGATGCCGATGACCTTGGGATGGGCTGCGGCTTCGAGCAGCGCCCCCTCGCCCAGATCGGCGTGCTGGTCCGCCTCGTGCGGATGGATGCCGATCGAAGCCCAGACGTCCGGCTCGCGTTCTGCAGTGGCAACCACCGCCTGCCATTCGCTCTGCCGCGTCGAGATGTTGAGGAAACCGCTGATTCCGGCCGCCCGCGCGCGATCGAGCACGCCCTGCTGGTCCTCTATCAGGCCCTTGTATTGCAGGTGGCAGTGGCTGTCGATCAGCATCAGCCGTCGACCGCCTCGGGCAGTTCCAGACGCGGAAACACGCCGACCGGCTGCGCCACGCGGAACCCGGATGTGATCAGATCGTCAAACCAGCTCGCCGTTTCCAGCGCCGCATAATCGCGGGCGGCGGCGGGTTGGCCCATCTGGTCGAGCAGCTTGTCGATCGCCGTCGGCACCACCGGCCGCACCGCCAGCGCCAGTTGCCGCACAGACCGGAACAGCACGGTCAGCACCGCTTCCATCCGCGCCGGATCGGTCTTGCGCAGGGTCCACGGGGCCTGTTCGTCGACATACTGGTTGCAGGCGAACACTGCTTTCATCCAGCTTTCGAGACCGTTGCTGAAATCGAGATCGGTGAACGCCGCGCGCAGGCCAGCGATGCCTTCGGCTACCGCCCCTGCGAGCAGCGCATCCGCCGTTGTCTCTTCCAGTCCCGACTTGAGTTCGCCACCCATGTTTTTGAAAATCATGGAAAGTGTGCGCTGCGCCAGATTGCCGAAGCTGTTCGCCAGCTCGGCATTCGCGCGCGTGACGATCGCTTCGGGCGACCACGAACCGTCCTGCCCAAATGCCACTTCGCGCAGGAAGAAGTAGCGCACGGTATCGACGCCGAAAGTTTCGGCCAAGGCGATCGGGTCAGTGACATTGCCGACCGATTTGGACTCCTTCTGGCCGCGATTGAGCAGGAAACCGTGGCCGAACACCTGCCTGGGTACCGGCAGGCCAGCGCTCATCAGGAATGCCGGCCAATAGACGGTGTGAAAGCGCACGATATCCTTGCCGATCAGATGGAGATCGGCTGGCCAGTATCGCGCGTAATCTCCTGTTCCGTCAGGGAAACCAAGGCCAGTGAGATAATTCGTGAGTGCGTCAACCCAGACGTACATGACGTGGTTTTCGCTGCCCGGCACTTTGACGCCCCAGTCGAAACTGGTGCGCGACACCGAAAGATCGCGCAGGCCGCCCTCAACGAACCGCTGGATTTCGTTGCGGCGGCTTTCCGGGCGGATGAATTCACCGGCGGCGTAGAGTTCGAGCAGCTTGTCCTGATAGCGCGACAGCCGGAAAAACCACGATTCCTCGACCGTCCACTCGACCGGGGTGCCCTGCGGCGAAAGCTTGACGCCCCCTTCCCCTTCGACAAGCTCGGTCTCGTCGTAATAGGCTTCGTCGCGAACCGAATACCAACCTTCGTAGCGATCGAGATAGAGATCGCCGTTCGCTTCCATCCGCCGCCACAATTCCTGCGTCGCGGCGTGGTGGCGCGGTTCGGTGGTGCGCATGAACACGTCGTAATTGACATCAAGACCATCGCACATATCGATGAAATGCTGCGACATTTCGGCAGCGAGTGCGGCTGGGGTCACGCCCATGTCACGTGCCTTCTGCGCCATCTTCAGGCCATGTTCGTCGGTTCCGGTCTGGAACCGCACGTCGAACCCCTCGGCCTTGCGGTGGCGGGCGATGACGTCTGCCGCGATCGCTTCGTAAGCATGGCCGATGTGCGGCTTGCCGTTGGGATAGCTGATGGCGGTGGTGATGTAATAAGGCTCGCCCATGGCGTCTGGCGGCTTTCCTGGCTCGGGAGTGGTCTAGCGAGCCGTCTCTCTAGGCATCGCGGCCGATGCCAGCAAGCCGCCAATTTCCATTATCAAAAGCCCGGCATCGAAATTGTAGACCGGAGCCTGCGCCGAAAGCCGGGTCAGCGTGCTGTGCGCGGCGATGATCTTCACCTGGCCGGCCCGGCCCGCAGTAACCAGTTCGGCCGAGAGCACCGTGCGCGCGAGTTCCAGCGCGGCGAGCTGCCGCTCGCGCGACGGGCGCGCGCCCATTTCCGCCGCCAGCCTGCCGCGCAGCCGGAAATCGCCGTCGCCCTGATGCAGGATTGCCAGCATCAGCTCGTGAATTTCGCTCAGATCCTGCGCGATGAAGCTGAGCGCGACGCCCGGCGAGCCCCGGCTCGCGGTGATCGCGGCGGCACGCTCGGCAGCGTCGGCCTGCGGCATGTCGCGGCGCACGACGGCATCGAGTTCGTCCGGAGCCAGCGACTGGAAGCGCAGCACCCGGCAGCGCGAGCGGATGGTCGGCAAAAGCCGGCCGGGCTGATGGGCGATCAGCAGGAAATAGGTGCCGACCGGCGGCTCCTCCAGGCTCTTGAGCAGGGCGTTGACCGCGCTTTTCTCCATGTCGTCGGCCGGATCGATGATGATCGCCCGGCGATCGCCCAGCGTCGGCCGGGTCACCAGCCGGTGCTGCATCGTGCGCACCTGTTCGATGGTGATGTTGCGCTTGGTCTGGAACGGCTTGCCCTCGGCCTTCTTCTTCGCCTCGTCATCGTTCGCGGGCAGATGCTCGAGGATGTGGATATCGGGGTGCGCCACCGCATCGGGCAGTCGGCCACCCGGTTCGCGCACCAGTTCGCCGGCGGCGGCGCAGGCGAACGCGCGCTTGCCCAGCCCCTTGGCCCCCGCCAGCAGCCAGGCATGATGCATCCGATCGGAACCGAGCGCGGCGAGCCACTCCTGCCAGGCCTGTTCCTGGCCGATGAACGGGCGGCCCACCTTCACGCCGGGCCCAGCAGGCCGGCCACGGCCGCCATCACCGCCCGGTGCGTCGCCTCGGGCGAGCCGTCGCCGTTTATCCGCGCGAACCGCTCCGGCTCGGCCTCGGCCATAGCTGCGAACGCCGCGCCGACACGGGCGTGGTAAGCGGTATCACGGCCGCCGATGCGGTCTGTCCCCCCGGTGTCACGCGCGGCCAGCCGGGCGGCGGCGACTTCGGGCGAGACTTCGATGAGAACGGTCAGATCGGGTAGCAGGCCATCGCTGCCGATGCGGTGAAGCGTCAGGATGTCGCCATCGTCCAGCCCGCCGCCGCCGCCCTGATAGGCACGGCTCGAATCGATATAGCGATCGCACACCACCCAAGCCCCGCGCGCCAGTGCCGGACGGATCAGCTTTTCAACGTGATCGGCGCGGGCCGCGGCAAACAGCAGCGCCTCGGCGCGCAGGCCCCAGGGCTGATCGCTATCGCCCGCAGCGCCCAGCAGCAGCGCGCGGATCGTTTCGGCTCCCGGCGTCCCGCCCGGTTCGCGGGTCGCCACCACGTCATGCCCGCCCGCGCGAAGCGCGGCGACGAGCAGGCGGGCCTGGGTCGATTTGCCGCCCCCTTCCCCGCCTTCGAACGCGATGAATTTCCCCGGTGTCATTGCAGCAGGTTCATAAACCCATTGCGCAGCCTGTCCACCGGCCCGGCCACCGCGACATCACGCCCCGCCCGCAACGGCACGTGGCCCGGCGGCAGGTTGCCGACGCGGATTTCGAGCGTCCCGATCCGCTGGCCTTTGGCAATCGGCGCCTTGACCGGCCCCTTGTAGCGCACCGTCAGCCCTATCTGCGGCGAAGTGCCGGCGGGAAGCGTGGCGATCACGTCGCGATCGGCCACCATCGGCACGGCATAGGCGGCCCCGCCCTGCACCCGCGCCGTGGCGATGGTCGCCCCCTTGTCGAACAGCGGGCGCGCCGACCAGGCGGAAAAGCCCCATTCCAGCAGCGCGCGCGCGGCGGCATCGCGTTCGCGGAAAGTGGGCGTTCCCGCCAGCACCATCACCAGCCGCCGCCCGTTGCGTTCGGCAGAGCCGAGGAAGTTGTACCCGGCTTCGCGGGTATAGCCGGTCTTGATGCCGTCGGCACCGGGCACCACGCCCACCGTCGGATCGTGGCTGCGCATCGCCACATCGCGCCAGAAATAGTGCTTGCGGCCCGAAAACGCGCGGTAGAAGCGCGGGTAGTTCATCGTCATCGCGTCGGACAACCGCACCAGATCGCGCGCCGTCACATAGGTCAGGCCATCGTCCATCCAGCCGTTCGGCGTATGATAGTGGCTGCGCGACATGCCCAGCCGCCGGGCGGCTGCATTCATCTTTGCGGTCCAGTTATCGACGCTGCCCGCCGCCCCGCGCGCCAGCACGATGCAGGCATCGTTGGCCGAATTGGTCATGATCCCGTGCAGCAGTTCGGCCAGGGTCGGCCTGTCCTGCGGTGTCAGGTACATCGAAGTGCCCTTGGCCCACCATTCCTTCGAGGCATCTTCGGGCACCGGAAACCGCTGGTCAAAGTGCAGCCGCCCCGCCGCGATCTCCTCGAACGCGACATAGGCGGTCATGACCTTGGTGACCGACGCGGGGAGGAACGGCACGTCCGGCCGCCGCTCGGTCAGGATCTGGCCCGAATTGAGATCGACCAGCATGGAAACCGGGATGGCGGCTACCTCGGGAGGCGGCGCGGGCGCGATGCTGGGCCCGGCGGCCATCACCGCGCCGCCTCCGGGGGGCTGGACCAGCAGGCCGGCCACCATCAGGGCCAGCATACCGGCCCGCTTGGGCAGGAATTTCAAGGTCGGTTTACTCCGCGCCGGGGGAAGCGCGGGGACGTGGGAAGCCGGGGCTTGCCGTCAGTCCGCGCTCTGGATCAGGCCGCTATATCCGGCGGATTTCACTTTCTCCAGCGCCGCGCTCGCTTGTCCACGACTTGCGAACGGCCCGGCGTATACCCGCCACAGCTTGCCGGAGCGGCTGACATTGGCGTTGAGCTTACCGGCCAAGGCGCGGGCGTTGGCCTCCGACGCGAACGCGCCGATCTGCACCACCAGCGTGCCCTTGGCCGCCTTGGGCGCGGTAGCCGCAGCAGGAGCGGCGGGCGCAGCCGCGGCAACGGGAGCCGCCGCAGGCTTCGCCGCAACCGGCGACGGCGGGGCGACCGGCTTGGGTGCAGGTTTCGGCGCTTTGGCAACCGGTGCTGCGGGAACCGCCGGCGCGTCAGTCGGCAGCTTGGGCATCGATGGCGGGGTGGACGGCGGCGGTTGCAGCGGCGACTGGCTGGCAAGCTTGCGGCGCAGCACCTTGAGCAGCGGTTCGGGCGTATCCATGCGCAGCGGCGCGGTGCCGCCCTGCCGCAGGGCCGCGCGTTCCGGCTCGGGCGGGTTGACCCGGCGCACCCGCACCGCCGGATGGCTGCCCGGTGTCACCCCCAGTTGCGCGGCGGCGGCGGGCGACAGGTCGATCAGCGTATCGTTGACCATCGGCCCCCGCCGCTCGATCCGCACCAGAATCGTGCGCCCGGTGTCAAGCGCGGTCACCTCGACATAGCAGGGCAGCGGCAGGGTCTTGTGCGCGGCGGTGATGCCGGCACCATCGGCCGCGCCCACGCTGGCATTGCCGACGGCATCGTAATTGAGCTGGTCCACCGGTGTCCAGGTGACCGAGCCGATCGTGTACGGCTCCCCCACCACCACCGGATAATCCGCCGCCGGGCCGGTCGGCTGCAGCGGGGCAGGCTCGATCCGGTCCCGCGCTATGGCCGTCCCGGCGGCCAGACAGATCAGCGCCGCGACGGGCAAGCGAACATTATTGGGCAATTTCATCTGCAAGCAACCCCACGGACAAGGCGTAGTAGTTAGAGCAGTTGTACTGGAGGATGACCCGATAATTACCGGTTAACAGATAAGCCGCCGTGCCGGGGCCATCGGGCTGGAACAGGAATGCCTGCACGTCGCTTGCGATCGGGGCCAGCGGTGTCACCCCCAGCGCGCGCCATTCCGACACCGCTTTCCAGCGCGAATGGCGGGCATAGACGCGGTCGCAACTGGGCGCGGCCAGCAGGGTGGCTTGCGAGTCTACGGCAAAGCCTTCGGGGAGCGATGCCCGCACGCCCCAGGGCTGCCCCGGCCGCCATCCGGCATCGCGGAAATAGTTTGCGATCGATGCGACCGTATCGGCCGGGCTGGCGAAGATATCGCGGGTGCCGTTGCCGTCGCCATCCACCGCAAGCCGCAGGTACACGCTGGGCAGGAACTGCGGATTGCCGAAGGCCCCGGCCCAACTGCCCTTCAGCTTCCAGCGCGGGATGCCCTGGTCGGCCATCTTGAGGAGGGCGATCAGTTCCCCTTCGAACAGATCGCGCCGCCGCCCTTCCCAAGCCAGCATCGCCAGCGAACGCGACAGGTCGAAATCGCCGGTATAGCTGCCGAAATTGGTCTCATGCCCCCAGATCGCGAACAACATCTTGGCGGGCACGCCATAGCGCGCCTCGATCCCCGGCATGATCGGCGCAAGCTGCGCATAGCGCGCCTGCCCCCGCGCCACCAGCGACGCGCCGAGGTGCTTGGCGAGGTAACTGCTCATCGAAGGGGGCGTCCCCTGCCGCCCCGGCTGCGCGCTATCGAGCGCGACGACCCGTTCGTTCGGCGTCAGATCGCCCAGCATTGTCGTGATCGTCGCGTCGCTCACCCCTTCGCCCCGCGCCCGCGCCGCCACCGCCTGCATATAGGTGGAGAACGGCTCCGGCGGGTTCTGGGCTTCGGCCGCCTGCCCGGCACTCAGCGAGACGAAAGCGGCACCGGCAAGGCGCAGCGCCCTTGCGAGAGAAAATTCACGAAACATTGCCCGCAGGTTCGCACATCGGCGCGCTCCTGAAAACCGCCCCGCCGTTCGCCTGACCGAAAAATACGGGGGACACCCCGCAAGTCTGGCCTGCACCGCCACCCCTTGCACTGCCGCCTCATTACGCTATGCGCTGGCGGTTGCGCGGACAGGTGGCCGAGTGGTTTAAGGCAGCGGTCTTGAAAGCTACCGGAGCTTGTGGCGGCGCTTGAGTGAATGGAGAATGTTGGCAGAGGGTTAGCGTTGGGTCGGCTTAGGTGGCAAATTACCTATAAGCCAGTCATCAGCGGCAAGCCGCTGAATGTTGTGGAAGCGTGGCCGAGTGGTTGAAGGCTCCAGTCTTGAAAACTGGCATACGGGCAACTGTATCGTGGGTTCGAATCCCACCGCTTCCGCCATTCGATGGCACCAAAAACGAACCGAGGGGATCGAGCGTGGCCACTGAAAAGGAACTCTTGAAGAAGTTCTTGGACCCCTTGAAGGTCTGCAGACGCTACAAGCCAAAATTTGGACAGGGCAATCGGGAAGAAGGCGTCTCGCTCCCGCAGTTCTTGAACCTCTATGGTGCCGACCCATTCTATGCGTGGTGCGGGCTAGACTCCGAACTGATGTATGCCGCTCATAAGGCGGCCGGTGGAATGACCTCGGTGTATCGTCAGATCGGCAAAGGGTGTGAACACCTCTTTCGAGAGATGATTATCGACGCAACGGGTTACGCGGACCGCAACAGCGCCTTTTGGTCCTACACGACCAAAACAAGCGCGGGGAAGGAAAAAACTCTTTCCCTTGATGGTCGCCTCCAATTTGATGACATACAGGATGCTGAAGTAAAAGCCCGGGTCAACGCTTGGGTGGCAGAATATTGCGACATGCTCGGAGCGGAGGTTCCGACCCAAGGTGCGGTGTTCGAAGTTCGGCAAGGGTATAAAAGCAAAGACAGCAAGCGTCAAAATGGCGACATAGACAACATCGCAGTTGCATGGGCTCAAGGCTATATGCCCGTCTTCGCGATATTCTCTGGTCAAATTGATGGCGATCTCGTGCTTCGATATCGGAATAGCCGCGGTGGAATTCTGTTTGGGCGTCCAACTGGCTCTTCCACTGCTTCGCTATTCACATTCTGCAAAGAGGTATTGAACTTTGACCTCGCCGACTTCTTTACCCGCAACTCGCCCGTCATTAAAGCTGAAGTTCACGAAACACTGGAAGCTTTGTTGAATGCTTGAACTCGTTCGCCCGTTAGTGAAGCAACGCTCTGATTTGACGTTCAAGCACAACAAGTCGCTAGGACGTCACGGTTGGCTTCGCCTCACGCCCGCCTACTCTGTGAAATTGGTCAAGGAAATCATTGCATCCAGCCCACCCAACGTGGCCGTGCTAGACCCTTTTTCGGGCACCGCAACAACCACACTGACGGCTGCGGAGCACGGCAATCCTGCGCTTTCCTTCGATATCAATCCTTTCCTGATATGGCTAGGAAATATAAAATGTCGTTCGTATTCATCTGAACATGTCGCCTTGGTTCGAAGAGGTGTCGAACGGTCAATTGAGGCTGTTACAGCTCTATTGAAGCAGACCAATTGGACGCCCCCACTTTTCAACATTGAGCGATGGTGGTCCTCATCGACTCTGCAGGTTCTGTCGGCGCTGCGCGCCGGGTTGGTTAAAGAATTTGGCGAGCCTGCGGGAGATTGCACGGACGGCTTGGCTTGGGTAACGTTCTGCCGACTTGTTATTGAAACGTCCTCTGCTGCATTCAATCATGTCTCGATGTCTTTTTCCTCTGGAACGGTACATCACGAAGTCGAGCACGTAACAGACCTCTATCTCGCTATTTTGGACACTGTTCTGGCTTCCTGCGACGCCCAAATACTGGGGCATGGTGAGATAGTCGAAATAGATGCTCGCCAGATTCCAGAGATGGACCGGCGCTTTGGCCTCGTCGTCACTTCGCCACCATATCCAAATAGAATCAGCTATATTCGAGAGCTTCGCCCTTACATGTATTGGATGAAGTTTCTTGAGGAAGCTCGCGAAGCCGGGGAAATGGATTGGAAGGCCATTGGCGGCACTTGGGGCGTCGCGACAAGTCGCCTAAATACGTGGGAATCAACTGGGGAGATTCTTCCAAAAATCCTGACTAATACGGTCGAAAATATTGCCAAAAGCGATGGAAAGAATGCCCAACTCCTGGCTATGTATGTCTTAAAGTACTTCCATGATATGCACCTTCACTTGTCAACGCTGCCCAACGCGCTAGAGAATGGCGCGCAGCTACATTATATTGTCGGTAACTCCACATTTTTTGGGAATTTGGTCGATACTCCAGCCATTCTTTCCGCTTCAATGAAGATGCTGGGATATGCGGATGTCGAATCAAAGATTATCCGTAAACGAAACAGCAATAAGGCACTGTTCGAGTACGACGTGACCGCGCGCTGGCAAGGCTAAGTAGCCCGGCTTATGAGGCGCTTATCGATTGAGTCGAAGAGGCACAACTTTCCTACTCCCTCGCCCCCTGATACGGTTTCCCCTGCGCGCATGCGCCGCTCTTTTCGCATCGTCGCTATTCGCAGCGGAAATGATCGTTCCGGCATGACAAGTGTAACTTTCGCTTTTGATGGATAATATATTGAAATATAAGATTTAATCTCCAAAAATGAAAGTTACAAGGTGTAACCTTTGTAAACTTCGGGCTGCCGCCCGCATGGTTTGATCGGCGCAAGCGCGGTGAACAGCGCCAAGGCGCCCGCGCCCTTGCCGCCGGCCATACGAAACCTTCCCCCCTCTCACCGGTTTATCCCCGCGCACTCCGCCAGACGGGAAAACCGCACATGGACCGCTTGTTCACCAAAATCGCCACCCGCATTGCCGATGCCGCCGGGCAGCCGATGACCTTCGTGCTGGCGCTGGCCGTCATCATCGTGTGGGGGATCAGCGGGCCGGTGTTCCAGTATTCGGATACCTGGCAGCTCATCATCAACACCGGGACCACGATCGTCACCTTCCTGATGGTGTTCCTCATCCAGAACAGCCAGAACCGCGACGCCGCCGCCATGCAGGCCAAGCTCGACGAGCTGATCCGCGCGGTGGACAAAGCGCGCGAGGAGTTCGTCGGTATCGAGCATCTGACTGCGGCCGAGGTCGAGAAGGTGCGCGATGCGCTGGAAAAGGAAGTGGGTGAGGACGGCGGCAAGGCCAGGACCGCGCATGAAAGCGTGGGCCGTCTGCTCGATCGCACCTGAAGGTTCCCCCCGCCCCGTGCGCGCCTTGGGATAACCTTTGTCGCCGCCTTGTGCCGCCCCCTTCCGATTTGGCAGGGACCATCGGGTGAGCGCATCCATCGTCATCGGCAGCACGCCGCAAGGCCAGCCGGTCGAAATAGACATCAAGGAACTTCTGGCGACCCGCCTGCTGGTGCAGGGCAATTCCGGGTCCGGCAAGTCGCACCTGCTGCGCCGGCTGCTCGAGGAAAGCGCCGGCATCGTCCAGCAGGTAGTGATCGATCCGGAAGGCGATTTCGTCAGCCTCGCCGAAGCGTTCGGCCATGTGGTGATCGACGGGTCTGCCTATGGCGAGGCGGAGATCGCCCGGCTTGCCGCCCGTATCCGCCAGCACCGCGCCTCGGTCGTGCTGGCGCTGGACGAGCTGGAGATCGACCAGCAGATGAAATGCGCGGCGCAGTTCCTCTCGGCGCTGTTCGATGCGCCGCGCGAGCAGTGGTATCCGGCGCTGGTGGTGGTCGATGAAGCGCAGCTCTTCGCGCCCGCCGCTGCCGGGGAAGTGTCCGAGGAAGCGCGCCGGGTCAGCCTGGCGGCAATGACCAACCTCATGTGCCGGGGCCGCAAGCGCGGCCTTGCCGGGGTGATCGCCACGCAGCGGCTCGCCAAGCTCGCCAAGAACGTGGCGGCCGAGGCTTCGAACTTCCTGATGGGGCGCACCTTCCTCGATATCGACATGATCCGCGCGGCGGATCTGCTCGGCATGGAGCGCCGCCAGGCCGAAGCGATCCGCGATCTGGCGCGGGGGCAGTTCCTGGGGCTGGGCCCGGCCATCGCCCGGCGGCCGGTCTCGGTCCAGATCGGCGATGTGCGGACCGGGGCGAAATCGGTCACGCCCGGCCTGGTGCCCTTGCCCACCGCCTCGACCGAGGAACTGCGCGAGCTTTTGCACGACAATCTCCACGTCGAGCCCGAGCGCCCCGATTTCAGCCGCCCGGTGCGTGCGCCGCGCGTGGAGCCCGAGGATATCGGGGCCCGCATCGCCGCCGGCACCGATGCGGCCGTGCCCCTGCCCTCGCGGCGCGAGCCCGAGGCGGACACTCCGCCCGATCGCGAGGAACTGCTCGCCATCCTCAACGCCATGGCGGCCGATCCCGAATGTGCGTTCCAGTCTTCCACCGCGCTGTTCCAGGATTTCACGATCCGCTGCCGGATGAAGGGCATTTCGGTGCGCACCCTTGATGCGACCGCGTTCCGGCGGGGCTATGCCGCTGCCGTGGCCGGGATCGCCGATCCCGATGCGCCGGAGTGGGAAGACCTCGTCAACCTGGCCAAGCATGTCCCCGACGATGCGCTGGCCCCGTTCTATGCGATCGCGGTGGCGGCGATGGAAGGGCGGCCCTGCCCGGATGATGGTGAGCTGGCGCGCATCTACGGCACCAGCAGCCCGCGCCGGGTCCAGCGCCTGCTCGATTACCTCGAAAAGGACGGACTGATCGTTGTGCGCACCGATTTTTCCGGCAAGCGCACCGTCAGCCTCCCGGACCTGGGCGTCATCACCATCGCGGTCGAGGCTTAGGCGCGAAATTTCGCCGCGATTGCGTTCGATCAATGCCGCATCGCACAAACGCTGTCAGGACTGCAGGCATCATCCCCCCAATGGAGATTGCCGATGTCCCTCGCCGAACCCCTGTGCCTGACCACGCGCGCCGGCATCGAACTGGACGTGCGCGTTGCCGAGGCCGCCGATGAGCCCGCGCTGGCCGCGTTCTTCGATCGTGTGACCGATGAAGACCGCCGGTTCCGCTTCTTTTCCGCCGCGCACCATGTCAGCCACCAGCAGCTCGAACCGCTGGTCCATGCCGATCACTTCCGCAGCGAATCGTGGCTGGCGGTCAACCGCCAGACCGGCGAGATCGTCGCCTCGGCGCTGCTCGCCTGCGACGGCCCGCTGGACACCGCAGAAATCGCGATGTCGGTCTGCGCCGATCATCGCGGCAAGGGCGTGGGCTGGGCAATGCTCGATTTCCTGGCCCATCAGGCACAAGCGCGCGGCGTCCGCCGGGTGATCTCCATCGAGGACCGCGACAACCACGCCGCGATCGAACTGGAGCGCGAAAAGGGGTTCGAGCCGCAGCCGGTGGACGGCGATCCGACGCTGGTGATGCTGTCCAGATCGTTCCGCTGAACCTTTCGCGTATCCCGTTGCTTTGGAACGGGAAATAAAGCGCAACATACTGCGCAAAGTGCGCTGGCGCTAATCGTCTGGTAACCACTGCGGCTGCAAGGAACGGTCCACCGCCCCGCAGCGCGCGGGCTGCTGGATGGAGACCTGATTTGCATCACGAACGGATCACGGGAGCCAAGGGCCGGCAGGCCGAACGGCAGCCGCGCGCCGAAGTGGTCATCCAGTGTGAAGTGCGCCAGGGCACCCGGCCGTGGCGCAGCGCCCGGCTGGAGGACTTGTCCCCCGGCGGCTTCCGCATCGCCAGCTTCCCCGATCACCGCGTGGAAGTGCCGCTGCGCATCCGCATCCCCGGCATCCAGTTGCTGAGCGCCCGCATCTGCTGGGCACGCGAAGGCGCGGTGGGTTGCGAGTTCGATGCGCCGCTGCATCAGGTCGTGTTCGAACACCTGGTCCGCGTCGCCGGCGGCTGACGCTGCCCGCCGAGCGGATACGAAAAAGGGCCGGCGCGATGCCGGCCCCTTCCGTTTGGTCGAATGACGACGCGCGTCAGATATGCAGCGCGCGCCCGTAAGCGGCGAGCACCGCTTCGTGCATCGATTCCGAGATCGTCGGGTGCGGGAACACCGTCTGCATCAGTTCGGCCTCGGTGGTCTCCAGCGTGCGGCCGACGACGAAGCCCTGGATCATCTCGGTCACTTCGGCCCCGATCATGTGCGCGCCCAGCAGTTCGCCGGTCTTGCCGTCGAACACCGTCTTGACGAAGCCCTCGGGTTCTCCCAGCGCGATCGCCTTGCCGTTGCCGATGAACGGGAAGGTGCCCACCTTCACATCGTGCCCGGCCTCCTTCGCCTTGGCCTCCGTCAGGCCGACCGAAGCGATCTGCGGGTGGCAATAGGTGCAGCCGGGGATGTTCGCCCGGTCCAGCGCGTGGGGATGGACATCCTTGTTGCCCAGTTCCTTGGCGATGGCCTCGGCGGCGGTGACGCCTTCGTGACTCGCCTTGTGCGCCAGCCACGGACCCGGGGTGCAGTCGCCGATCGCCCACAGGCCGGACACGCCGGTACGGCCGTAACCGTCGATCTGGATGAACCCCCGATCCAGCTTCGCGCCCACCGCCTCCAGTCCGATCTCCTCGGTATTGGGAACGATGCCCACGGCGGAGATGACATGGCTGAACTGGTGATCGGCAACCTTGCCGTCCTTGCCCTTGATCTTCGCGGTGACGCCCTTGGCATCGGCGGTGATCGCTTCCACGCCCGCGCCCGTCAGGATTTTCATGCCCTGCTTGGTCAGCGCCTTTTCGAGGAACGCCGAAACGTCCTTGTCCTCGACCGGGACGATGCGGTCCATCATTTCGACCACCGTCACCTCAACGCCCATGTCGTTGTAGAAACTGGCGAATTCGATGCCGATCGCGCCGGAACCCATGACCAGCAGCTTGCTGGGCAGTTCCGCCGGGGTCATCGCGTGGCGATATGTCCAGATACGCTTGCCATCGGCCTTGGCGAACGGCAGCTCACGCGCGCGGGCACCGGTGGCGACGATGATGTGCTTCGCGCTCAGGATTTCCTTGCCTTTGTCGCCGCTCACTTCCAGCTTGCCGGTGCCGATCAGCTTGCCGGTCCCCATGTGTACCGCGATCTTGTTCTTCTTCATCAGGTGCGTGATGCCCTGATTGAGCTGCTTGGCCACCCCGCGCGAGCGGGCGACCACGGCGGCGATATCGGCGCTGATGTTCTCCGCCGTCAGGCCATAGGCCTTGGCGTGTTTCATCTGGTGGTACACCTCGGCCGAACGCAGCAGCGCCTTGGTGGGAATGCAGCCCCAGTTGAGGCAGATGCCGCCGAGCAGTTCGCGCTCGACGATGGCGGTCTTCAGGCCCAACTGCGCGGCGCGGATTGCCGCGACATAGCCGCCGGGACCCGAACCGAGCACGATGACGTCGTAAGTATCAGCCACTGAATCACAACTCCTGTTCGATGGCGCGGGGTTGCCCGGCCTCGTCGATGGCAACGAAGGTGAAGACCGCCTCCGTCACTTTCACTCTCTCTTCCGCATGGCGGTTGCGCCGCCACGCCTCGACCGCGATGATCAGCGACGTGCGGCCGACCTTGCGCAGCTCGCCATAGACCGTCACCTCGTCGCCGATCTTGACCGGTTTGTGGAACTGCATGCCATCCATCGCCACGGTCACCGCGCGGCCATGGGCGCGGCGGGCGGCGATCAGGCCGGCCCCCATGTCCATCAGGCTCATCAGCCAGCCGCCGAATATATCGCCATAAGCATTGGCATCGGCCGGCATCGCCGTGATGCGGATCACCAGCTCGGGTGCTTGTTCCTCCATGGACATGTCTCCTTCAGCCGGGTGCCGGAGCGAGCGTTCCCACTTCGACCGGCCTGTCGTTTGCCCCCAGCACCACGAACGTGAAGCTGCCGTTAGCGACTTCGACGCAAGCCTCGCTGGCGCGGGCCCGGCCGAAACCGCGCGTGGCCACCGTGATCGAGGTGCGGCCGACGCGCCTGATCTCGGCGTAGACATTGAGCTCGTCGCCCACCTGCATCACGCCGGGAAAGCCGAAATCCGTCGCGCCGACGACCACCGCCTTCAGCCCGGTGCGCCGCGTCACCAGCGAACTGGCACCCAGCGCCAATTGGCACATCAGCCAGCCGCCGAACACGCCGCCATAGGGATTGAGATCGGTGGGCATGGCGGTAACGCGGATGACAAGATCACCCGCGCCGGTTGCATCCCCCGGTGCGGCCATGTCAGGCCACCATGCCGAGCGGCTTTTCGATCAGCGCCTTGAAAGCCTGCATCAGCCGGGCCGCATCGGCACCGTCGATGGCGCGGTGGTCGAAGCTGCCGGTCGCGCTCATCACCGTCGCCACGCCCAGCGTATCGTCCGGCATCACCCAGGGCCGCCGCTCGCCCGCGCCGATCGCCATGATCGTGGCCTGCGGCGGATTGAGCACGGCGGCGAACTGCTTGATGCCCAACATCCCCATGTTGGAGATGGAAGCGGTGCCGCCCTGGTATTCCTCGGGCTTGAGCTTGCCTTCCTTGGCGCGCGTGGCCAGATCGCGCGTCGCCAGCGCGATTTGCGAGAACGGCCGGCCATCGGCATTGGTGACGATCGGAGTGATCAGCCCGTTCGGGATCGACACCGCGACCGAGATATCGGCGCGCTGGTAGCGGATGATGTCATTGCCGGCGAAAGCCACGTTGCATTCCGGCACTTCGATCAGCGCAAGGCCCAGCGCCTTGATCAGCATGTCGTTGACCGACACCTTGATCCCGCGCCGTTCGAGTGCCGCGTTGACCTGCGCGCGAAGCGCCAGCAGCGGATCGAGCACCACGTCCACCGTAAGATAGATGTGCGGCGCTTCCTGCTTGGACTGGGTAAGCCGGCGGGCGATGGTCTTGCGCATGCCCGAAAGCGCATCGATCGTATGCGGAACCCGCGCATCGACCAGCGCCGCAGCATCGGCAGCGGGCGCGGCGGCGATAGCAGGAGCAGCCGGAGCGGTGGCCTGCTTCGCCGGAGCGGGTGCGCCGGAGGACGCGCCCTCGACATCGGCCTTGACGATCCGGCCATGCGGGCCCGATCCGGTGACCGAGGCGAGATCGACGTTCTTGGCCGCAGCAATCCGACGTGCCAGCGGCGAGGCCACCACGCGATTGCCCGCTGCCGCCTTGGGGACAGGTGCAGGAGCCGGCTTGGCCGCGGGAGCGGCCTGTGGAGCGGGTGCAGGCGCAGCGTCCACGGCCGGCTTCGCCGCCACTTCCTGCGGCGCAGCCTTGGCCACCGGTGCCTCGCCGTCGTCCTCGCCCGAAAGCGTCGCGATCACGGTGCCGACTTTCACGCCTTCGGTACCCTCGGCAATCAGGATCTTGCCGACAGTCCCTTCATCGGCGGCCTCGAATTCCATGGTGGCCTTGTCGGTCTCGATCTCCGCGAGAATATCGCCGGAGGAGACGGCGTCCCCCTCCTTCACCAGCCACTTCGCCAGTTTGCCTTCCTCCATGGTCGGAGAAAGGGCGGGCATTTTGATCTCGATGGGCATGGAAGCGCTTTGTGTCCTTGTTCCTGGGGAAGGTCGGGAATGGGTGCCTGTTTGGACAATTTACCTTCGGCCCGCAAGTGTTGCCATGTGCCGGACCTGAGCATTCGTCCTTGCTTGCGCGCAGCCCCGATTGCTCCGATAAGCCGCAAGAGGGAGGCAGGGCATGCGCGTTTATCTGGTCATCGTTGACGAAACCGACGAAGCGCGCGTGGCGCTGCGCTTCGCCGCCCGGCGCGCCGCCAAGACCGATGGCGTCGTCCACCTGCTGGCGCTGGTGCCGCCGCAGCCGTTCAACGCCTTCGGCGGCATCCAGGCCACGATCGAGGAAGAAGCCCGCGCCCGCGCCGAAACGCTGGTGACCACCGCGGCGGGCAACCTGCTCTCGCAGGGTGCCAAGATGCCGCTGATCTCGGTCAAGATCGGCGAGGACGTGAAGGTGGTGCGCAAATACCTTGAGGAACATCCGGAGGTTTCCGCGCTGGTTCTGGGTGCTGCCAGTGAGGGCGGGCCGGGACCGTTAGTCGCCCACTTCACCGGAGCGGGGATGACGCACCTTACCTGCCCGGTTTTCGTGATCCCCGGCGGCCTTTCGGATGAGGCAATCGAAAGGTTGAGCTGAGTACGCCCTCACAAGTTCCGTACTACCGCCGCCGATATGGCGCGCGCCGATCAACCCACGATTGTGCGGCCCGATGGATGCTGAAACGAGTTCAGCACGACAGGGTTGGGTGAGGTTATGCCGAGCCCGCCAACACCAGCAACATCACCACATCGTCACCCTGAACTTGTTTCAGGGTCCATCACGCCGTTCTCCTCCGCCGCAGATACAGGGGCGGGCCGGTAGGGTGACGGCCCTCGCGCAAAGCCCAGGCCGCTAACGCTTGCCTCGCCCCTGATGGCGAATATTCTTCGGCCTTCCGCGCTGGCCGACCAGATGCTTGCCCTTTTTCTTCAGCGCCACCGGGGCACCGCGCGGTTCGATGCGGCCGCTTCCTTCGGGCAGTTCGAACTTGAGCGCGCCGGTCAGCGGGTTGGCCTCGGCAAGCCGCAAGGGCAGGAACTGGCCGACGGCATAGCGGGTGCCGCTGTTTTCGCCCTCTAGCACTTGCGCCTTTTCGTCATAGGCGAACCGCTCGTCGCCCAGCGTCGAGACCGGGACCAGCCCGTCACCCCCAAGGCTGACGATGGTGGCGAAAAAGCCGAACTTCTGGACGCCGGTGATGCGCGTCTGAAAGACTTCGCCGACGCGGGCGGATAGCCAGGCGGCAACGTAGCGGTCGATCGTCTCGCGCTCGGCTTCCATGGCGCGGCGTTCGGCCTGGCTGATCGCGTCCGAAATGCGGGACAGGTCGTCGCGATCGCGCTCGGCCAGTCCGGTCGTCGGCGGGATATCGCCGTGCGGCCGGGGCTGTTCAAGCTGGTAGGCGTCGACCAGCGCGCGGTGGACCAGCAGATCGGCGTAGCGGCGGATCGGCGAGGTGAAATGGGCATAGGAGCCGAGCGCCAGGCCGAAATGCCCTTCGTTGCGCGGGCCGTAATAGGCTTGCGTCTGGCTGCGCAGCACGGCCTCCATGATCAGCGCCTTCTCGCCCTCGTCCGCCACGTCCTTGAGCATGCGGTTGAACAGACCGGGCGTGATGACCTGACCCAGCGCCAGGCTCTTGCCGAAGGTGGCGAGGTAATCCTTCAGCGCCACCAGCTTTTCCCGACTGGGCGGTTCGTGCAGGCGATAGACAACCGGCGCGACCTTGGCCTCCAGCGCCTTGGCCGCAGCCACGTTGGCGGCGATCATGAAATCTTCCACCACGCGATGCGCGTCAAGCCGCTCACGCAGCGCGATCTCGGTGATGCGGCCGTGTTCGTCCAGCTTCACCCGGCGCTCGGGCAGTTCCAGTTCCAAGGGATCGCGCGCCGCGCGCGCGGCGGCCAGCGCCTTCCAGCACGCCCACAGGTTGGGCAGCACATCAGGACCCACCTCGCCCGGTGCGGTCGCGGTGCCGTCGATGCGCGCCTGCGCCTCCTCGTAAGCGATCACTTCGGCGATGCGGACCAGCGCCCGGGTAAAGCGGAAACCGGTAACCTTGCCTCCGGCATCGATCTTCATGTGGCAGGCCATCGCCGCCCGATCCTCGCCCCCGCGCAGCGAGCAGACATCGGCCGACAGCACCTCGGGCAACATCGGCACCACGCGATCGGGGAAATAGACCGAGTTGCCGCGCTTCCTCGCCTCGCGATCGAGGGCACCGCCGGGACGGACGTAGAAGGACACATCGGCGATGGCGACAAGCGCGTCGAAACCGCCCTCGCCATCGGGCAGCGCCCAGATCGCATCGTCGTGGTCGCGCGCGTCGCTGGGATCGATGGCGACGATCGGGAGGTGGCGCAAGTCCTCGCGATGATCGGGGCTCAGCGCCGTCCTCGCCGCCCGCTGCGCCTCTTCCAGCGTCTCGGTCTGGAAGGCGAACGGGATGCCGTGCTTGTGGATCGCGATCAGGCTGAACGCGCGCGGAGCCAGCGGTTCGCCCAGCACCTGGGTCACCTTCATCGCCGCACGAAGCGAACGGCCGGTCGGCTCGGCCAGCACCAGTTCGCCCTTTTCGGCTCCCCCCAGATCGGAGATCGGAGAGGAATTGCGGATGCGCTTGTCCACCGGTGCCAGCCACGGCTTGCCCACGCCGTCGATCTCGACCACGCCCAGCACCTGTTCGCTGCGCAGTTCCAGCTTCTTCATCGGGTAGGCGCGCCAGCCGCCACCCGGCGTCTCCTCCGTGCGCGACAGTACCCGATCGCCCTTCCTGAGCGCGCTGCCTCTTCCTTTCTCGATCAGCCTGATACGCGGCGGCGGGGTCGCGTCCTCGGGTTGCCAGCTATCGGGCACGGCGATCGCTTCACCCTCGTCGATATCGACGATCCGCAGCACGGTGACCTTGGGCAGACCACCCATCTTATGGAAGGCGGTGCGCTTGCCGTCGATCAGGCCCTCTTCCGCCATGTCCTTGAGCAGCGCCTTGAGCTGGATATTCTCGTTGCCCTTCAGCCCGAATTCGCGCGAGATCTCGCGCTTGCCGGCAGGCGTCGGCGAATTCTGGATGAAGTCGAGGATCTGCTTGCGGGTGGGCAAGCCGGGTGCGGGCCGGTTACGGGGTGCCATCATGCCGCAATGGGACGGGCGCCCCGGCAATGCAAGGGCGGGCAGCAATCCACCCCCGGATCACAGATGGTCAGGCTCGGGACCGTAACGATTGTCGCCGTCGCTGGAGGACAAGAGGCCGAAGATCACGAACAGCACCGGCGCGGCCCAGCCGGCCAGCCCACGTGCCGCCATCCGTGCCTGCATCGCCTGCGCCGTGGCCGCATCGCCCGACTGCGCCTTGTGCATCAACGCAATCGTCTCGTCGATCGTGCCGACGGTATAGGCGCAGGCACCCAGGTAGATCACTCCGATGACCAGCCCGATCCAGCCCGGCTTGTTCGAATCGTGCAGCCGCCGGGTGAACGACGCGGCGACCAGTGCCACAATGACCAAGGTCACGACAACATTCAGCCACGCCGACATGCGGATGGTGGTTTCGAACCGGCTCATGATCTGCCGGTTGACCTCGACCTGATCAGCCCCGGCCTTCGCCGCTTCGAAGGCCCCGCCGATCATGCCCCCGGCCACCACCAGCCCGCCGACAACCGACAGGATCATGTACACAACGAACAGGAACAGCATGTAGAACCAGAAGGTGGACCGCGAATCCCGGCCCGAGAAATTGGCAAGTCCGGCCAGATTGTAACGGATCGCTTCGAACATGCCGCTTGCCCCTTTATCCCCAAAGTTCGCTATACACCCCACGTCATGCTGGCGACGGCCTCATGTCAAGAACTTCCCCGGGCCTAATAGGAACGCGCCACGTATATCCGCTCCACGCCCGGCTGCCCGGTGAAGACGCACGACCCCGTCACCGCTTCGCCATCGAGCGGCGTGTTGCGGATCGTCAGCTTGAGCGCCTTCAGCCGCTGGACCACGGCCTCAAGGTCGTCCCCGCTGGGCCGTGACCAGATGACCTCGGCCCAACCCGGATAGCGCTGATCCTCGGCAAAGAACGCTTCCAGTGCAGCAAAGTCGGCGATCGGGGCGATATTGGCATCGCGCCGGGCCGCCGCCTCGGCATAGAGCGAGGTCTGGATATCTTCCAGTTCGCCGGCGGCGCGTGCGGTGAAATCATCCTTGGCCAGCGCCACGAAGTTGGCCTTGGCAGCCTCATTCCACAGACGATCGCGGCGCAGCATCGATACCATCCCACCGGCAGCATCGCGCCCGCCGATTTCGAGGATCAGCGGCACGCCCTTCTTCACCCACGCCCAGCGCTTTTGGGTGGCCTTGCCGGGCCGCTTGTCGAGCAGCACGCGCACCGGTTCGCCGCAGGCCTGCTGCGCGGCCAGCGCACGGCGCAGGTCTTCGCAGTACGCCAGCAGCGCATCGTCCTCGGGCGTATCGCGCAGCATCGGCAGGATCACGATCTGGTGCGGTGCCACCATCGGCGGCACGCGCAGGCCATCATCGTCGCCATGGGTCATGATCAGGCCGCCGATCATGCGCGTCGAAACGCCCCAGCTCGTGGTGTGGGCATATTGCTGGCCGCCTTCGCGATCCTGATACTGTATACCCGCCGCCTCGGCGAAGCCGGTGCCCAGATAGTGCGAGGTACCGGCCTGCAGCGCCTTGCCGTCCTGCATCATCGCTTCGATCGAATAGGTGGCGACGGCTCCCGGAAAACGCTCGTTCTCGGGCTTTTCGCCGGTCATCACCGGCATCGCCAGTTCGGTCTCGGCAAAATCGCGATACATCTCCAGTGCGCGCAGCGTCTCGATCATGGCATCGGCACGATCGGCGTGGGCGGTGTGGCCTTCTTGCCAGAGGAATTCGGCGGTGCGCAGGAACATGCGGGTGCGCATTTCCCAGCGCACCACGTTGGCCCACTGGTTGACCATCAGCGGCAGGTCGCGCCACGACTGGACCCAGCGCGCCATCGCCGCGCCGATCACGGTTTCCGACGTCGGGCGGACCACCAGCGGCTCTTCCAGCTTCGCTTCGGGATCGGGCACCAGCCCGCCCTTCTCCCCCGCGATCAGGCGATGGTGGGTGACGACCGCCATTTCCTTGGCGAAGCCTTCCACATGATCGGCCTCCTTGGCGAAGTAGGACAGCGGAATGAACAGCGGGAAATAGCAGTTCTGGACGCCTGCGGCCTTGATCCGGTCATCCATCCGGCGCTGGATGCGTTCCCAGATGCCATAGCCCCAGGGCTTGATCACCATGCACCCGCGAACGCCGGAATCCTCGGCCATCTCGGCCTCCGAAACCACTTCCTGATACCACTGGGCGAAGTCGTCCTCGCGCTTGACCGAGAGGGCGTGACGTATGGCGGACACGGATGTTCTTCCTGCTTGAATGCGCCGCGCCGGACCGTCCGGCGCGCGAAATGTCGCGGCGGCGGGTATGCCCGCCGTCGGCGCCTCGCTGGCGCTTATTTGCCCAGCGCGTCAAGCCTCTTCTGGATTTCGGCCATCTGGTCGCGCAGCGCGGCAAGATCGCCGCCGCCTTCTTCGCCGGCCGGCTTGGTCTCGGGCTTTTCGCCACCGGGCATGAATGCGGCGGACGCGGCGCGGAACATCGCCATGTTCTGTTCGGCCAGCTTCGCCAGCGGGTTGTTGCCCAGGCTGTCCTCGAACGCCTTGGCCAGCTTGGCCTGATTGGCGCGGAAGTTTTCCATCGACGCTTCGAGGTAATGCGGGATCAGCGACTGCATCTGGTTGCCATACATGCTGATCAGTTCGCGCAGGAAGTTGACCGGCAGCATCTGCTCGCCGTTCGATTCTTCTTCCATGATGATCTGGGTCAGGATGGTGTGGGTGATATCGGCCCCGGTCTTGGCGTCGAGTACCTTGTAGTCCACCCCTTCGCGGGTCATTTTCGAGAGGTGATCCAGCGTGATGTAGCTGGACGAGCGGGTATTGTAGAGCCGCCGGTTAGCGTACTTCTTGATGATTACCGTATTGTCGTCGTGCGACGCCGTTTCAGCCATGACCTATCCCCAGTCCTGTCGAACACGCACGTTAACACCGCCGCTTGACGCGACGCAACACAATTTGCTGCGCAGCAAAACCCGGAACGAACCAGATTTAACGCTGAAAGCGTCGGCCCAGCCCTGTGAGCAGCTCATATTGCGAAAGGCCGCTGGTCTGCGCGGCTTCGGGAAGCGCGTAATCCGCGCTCACCCAGTCACCTTCGGCCAGGTCCGGCGCGGCATCCAGATCGATCACGACCATGTCCATGCTGACCCTGCCCAATACCGGCAAGGGCTTCTCGCTATTGCGAAAAACACCTCTGGAGGACCAGCAGCGCAAGTATCCGTCGGCATAGCCGATGGCGATCGTGCCCACCCGCATGGCGCGCGGCGCGGTGAAGGTCGCGTTGTAGCCGACGGTCTCTCCGGCGGCGATGCGGCGGACCTGGAGCACGGCGGCCCGGGGCACGACCACCTGCCTGATTTTTCCGTCGAAAGCGGCGTTCGGATGCCCGCCATACAGCGCCAGCCCGGGCCGGGTCAGGTCGCCATGAAAATCGGGGCCGAGCGCGATGCCGCCGCTGTTGGCCAGCGCGGCGCGTTGATGGGGGACGATCGCGCAGGCCTCGCGCCAGCGGCGGCGTTGCTGCTCGTTAGGCCCGGCCTCGTCTTCGGAAGCGACCAAGTGCGAATGCAGGACATCGACCTGAAGCCCGCGCAGCGTTTCGTCGGCCAGATCGGTCATCGCCACGCCGAGCCGGTTCATCCCGGTATCGACCATCAGATCGCACCACCCGCCGCCTTGCGCCAGCCAGCGCCGGGCCTGCTCCAGCGAATTGATCACCGGGCGAACCCCGCTTTCGCGCGCGAAGCGACAGTCCGCATCGGACAGCGGGCCGTGCAGCACCGCCAGTTCGCGCGGATCGAGCAGATCGACCAGCGCGGCCGCTTCGAGCCAGTGCGCCACGAAGAAATCGCGGCAGCCGGCCTCGCGCAGCAGCGGCACGACCCGATGCGCGCCGACGCCATAAGCGTCCGCCTTTACCGCCGCCCCGGCCCGCGCCGCGCCGGACCACCGGTCCAGCATGCGCCAGTTGGCGGCGAGAGCATCGCCATCGAGGTCCAGCCTGAGTGCGGGGACGGGAAGATCAGTCAGCATCGTCTCGGAAATCGTGCGGCGGACCGCCCTTAAGCCCCCACATCGCCACCACAAGCCCGAACGCGACCACCGCCCAAGTATACCACAACCCGGCATAGGCATCACCGGTGCGGGCATTGATGTAGCTGGCGATCAGCGGCAGGAACCCGCCGAGATAGCCCGCCCCGATGTGATAGGGGATCGACATCGAGCTGTAGCGGATCTGCGGCGGGAACATTTCGGTCAACTGCGCGGCGGTGGCACCATACGTCAAACCCGATAGCGCGCCCAGCACCGTCAGCAGCGCGCCGATGCCGATCAACGCGCCGAGCCCGGGGTGCTGCACGTTGAAATCGAAGCCGTTGGCGGTCAGCACCGCTTCCAGCCCCGCCTTGCGCGCCTTGTCCGCCTCCTTGCGCAGCGCCGCATCGTCAACCAGCCAGGCCGGGTCGATCGCCACCGGCTTGCCGCCCACGGTGACGGCGAGCGCCGGAGCGTCCTGCACGCTGTACGGCACGCCGCTGGCGGTGAGGGTTTCGAGCACTTTGCCGCACTCGCTCTGCTTGACGCCCTTGAGGTCGGCGAAGGGATCGGTGCTGCACGCCGGGCCGGCGACGATCACCGGTGCCGCCTTGGCGCTGGCCTGGAGACCGGGGTTGGCCAGCGATCCCATGCCCCAGAATATCGGGAACAGCAGCGCCAGCGTCAGCCCTGCGCCGATCACCAAAGGCAGCTTGCGCCCGACCCGGTCAGACCATGCGCCGACCATCACGTAGAATGCCATGGTGATGATCGCGGCGATGCCGATCACCAGTTCCACCGTTTCCGGCGCGACCCGCATCGGCCCCTTCAGGAACGACAGCGCCGAGAAGAACGCGGTGTACCAGATCGTCGTCAGGATACCGGTGATGCCGAACAGGGCGATGAAGATGCGCTTCTTGTTGCCCGGATAGGTGAAGCTTTCGACGAAGGGGTTACCGGCGATTTCGCCCTGTTCGCGCATCGCCAGAAACACCGGGCTTTCCGATAGCTTGAGCCGCATCCACAGCGAGATCGCCAGCAGGGCCAGGCTCAGCACGAACGGCGCGCGCCAGCCCCAGGCGGACAGGGTATCGGCCGGGAAAATCGCCGCATTGGTCAGCACCACGATCAGCGACAGCACGAACCCGCCGACCACGCTCGACTGGATGTAACCGGTGTAATAGCCACGCCGGCTGGGCGGGCTATGCTCGGAAACGTAAATCGCCGCGCCGCCGTATTCGCCGCCCAGCGCCAGCCCCTGAAGGATACGCAGGATCAGCACGGTGAACGGGGCCCACAGCCCGATCGTCTCGGCAGACGGAATGAACCCGACGCCGGCGGTCGAAATGCCCATCAGCGTCACCGTGACGAGGAAAGTGTATTTTCGGCCGAGCTTGTCACCCCAGTAACCGAACAGGATGGCGCCCAGCGGACGGAACCCGAAGCCCACCGCGAACCCGGCCCAGACCAGCAGCAGTTGAAGCGTCGGCCCGACGTTGGGGAAAAACGCCTTGCCCACGAAGCTGGCCAGCGTTCCGTAGATGAAGAAATCGTACCATTCGAACACGGTGCCGGCAGAGCTGGCCGCGATCACCAGGCGAATGTCGGACTCGCTCGGTTCGGACGCGGGCGGATGCGGGTGTGCGTCGGCCAATGGATTCCCCCTCAGGTCAGGTCTTGCGCGGATCGGTTGCGTGCTACGCCTCTAACCGCGCGTTCGGGGCTAGGGAAGTAGTTGCAGTGCCGCATTCCACGGCAGCATCACCGCGCCGTGCCGGCCAGGGTAACCGGGAGCCGGCGCGATCGCCTCCATGCCCGGGAACGCCGGAATCGCGCCCTCCCCCTTCAGCCACACGCTGACCGCTTGGGCGGTATCGCGGATTTCGGCGACGGAGCGGCCGATGGCGTGGCGCGCAAAGATCGCCGCAGAAGCCTGGCCGATGGCGCAGGCCTGGCTGCGCAGACCCACTTGCGTCACCGTACCGTCAGCGTCGAACAGCAGCCCTATCTCGATCGTGCTGCCGCAACTGGGCGATCGGGCCCGCGCCGTCGTGGCGAACCGGGCATCCAGCGGGAACCCCGCCAGCGCGGTCGCCAGTTCCAGAACTTGCGGGGTATAAAGGGTGGCGGTGGCCATGGGCTCCTTTACTCGCCGCTGGGCGATGTGTCCGGATCGCTATCGGCGTCAGCGGCGTCCTCGCCCACCAGACCCTGCCGCCGCCGCTCCGCGATCATCTTGACGATCGCCTCGCTGCTGGCGTTGACGAAGGGATAAGTGCGCGCCTTGGTGATCCATTCCGGCCGCCCGTCCGGGCCCCAGACGGTATCGTAGCCCAGTACCAGCACCGAAAAGCCCAGCGCGACGATGATGATCCCCTTCACCGCGCCGAACCCGAAGCCCAGCACCCGGTCGACCGGGCCGAGCAGCGACTGGCGGCTGCGCTGGCCGGCCCAGCTCGCCACCAGCTTGACGGTGGCATAGGGCACCAGCAGCAGCAGCGCGAAAGCCAGTACGGCCGCACCCGATTCCGTGCCGACATAGCCGGTCAGGAATTCGCTCAGCGGCGTATGCAGCATGCGGATGGCGAAGATCGCGAACAGCCAGGCGGCAAGCGCCAGCACTTCCTGCACGAAGCCGCGCAGAAAGCCGGTGATGGCGGTCAGGCCCACGAAGAGAAGGACGGCGATGTCGAAACCGGTCATGGATGCCGCAAGACTACTCATGCCCGAGAATCCGGTCAACGAGGTTGGGCAGCATCGCAAGTCCCGAAAAAGTCATGCCCGCTTCCGCTCCCGCCCCAGAAACGGGGCCAAAACCCCGCGCAAAGCCAAGCTTGGCCGATTCGCGCTGTCGGATCGGTGAATGCGCGACCGGCCGGATCTCGCCCGCCAGCGACACTTCGCCGAACCACACCGCATCATTGGCCAGCGGCTTGTCACCCAGCGCCGAAACCAGCGCTGCCGCCACTGCAAGATCAGCGGCCGGATCGGCCAGTCGATACCCCCCGGCGACGTTGAGGTAGACTTCGGCGTTGGAGAAGTTGAGGCCGCAGCGCGCCTCCAGCACCGCCAGCAGCATCGCCAGACGGCCACTATCCCAGCCAACCACGGCGCGGCGCGGCGTTGCCCCGCTTTGCAGGCGCACGATCAGCGCCTGGATTTCGACCAGCACCGGGCGCGTACCCTCCATCGCCGGGAACACCGCGCTGCCCGCCAGCGGTTCGTCGCGGCCGGACAGGAACAGCAGCGACGGGTTGCCGACTTCAGCCAGCCCCGCCCCTTCCATCGCGAACACGCCGATCTCGTCCACTGGGCCGAAGCGGTTCTTGAGGCTGCGCAAGATGCGATACTGGTGGCTGCGCTCCCCCTCGAAGCTCATCACAACGTCCACCATGTGCTCCAGCACGCGGGGCCCCGCGATCGAGCCGTCCTTGGTGACATGACCGACGAGGATCAGGGTGACGCCGTTCTCCTTGGCATAGCGGATCAGTTCGAAGGCGCAGCCGCGCACCTGGCTGACGGTGCCGGGTGCCCCTTCGATCTGGTCGGAATGCATGGTCTGGATCGAATCGATTACCAGCAGCGCGGGCGCGTCCATTTCGCCCAGCGTGGTCAGGATATCGCGGACCGAAGTGGTCGATGCCATGCGCACCGGCGCGCCGGACAGGCCCAGCCGGTCCGCCCGCAGACGAATTTGCCCGGCCGCTTCCTCGCCGCTGATGTAGACGACTTCGCCCCCGGCGCGGGCGATGTGGGCGCTGGCCTGCAACAACAGGGTGGATTTGCCGATGCCGGGATCGCCCCCCATCAGGATCGCCGAGCCGGGCACCAGCCCGCCGCCCAGCGCCCGGTCAAATTCGGCAAGGCCGCTGGTGCGGCGCACCGGCATCTCGCCCGGCGCGTCGAGCGGTTCGAAGCGGATCGAGCGGCCGCCGGTGGAAAGATCGTGCTTGGCGGAAAACACCGTCTTGGGCGTGTCCTCGACCAACGTGTTCCATTCGCCGCAATCGGCGCACTGGCCCTGCCAGCGGGTGCTTACGCTACCGCAGGATTCGCAGACATATCGGCGTTTGGGCTTGGCCATGCGGCTTTCGGTAACGGGAACAAGTCAGGAACGCAATGGTCGCATTCCATCACGCGCGCAACGGACAGACCTGTGGATAACCTGTGGAAAAATGGTGAACGGGCGCGGACAAATACCGCCGGGCCCGTCCGTGTAATCAGTCGACGTCGACGCCCGGCAGCGGCGGAACCGACGAATGTGGCACATCGCTGTCCGCCTCGTGCACCTCGACCAGGCCGCGACCGACATGCGAACGGCTGCGACTGTAGCCGTAGTAGATCGCCAGACCCAGCACGCCCCACACCGGCAGCACCATCTTGGCGTCGAACGGCAGCAGGAAATAAAGCGAGACCGTGCCGATGATCGCCAGCGGCGCGGTGATCCAGATCAGCGGGGTGCGGAACGGCCGCTTGCGGTTCGGTTCTGTCTTGCGCAGCACCAGCACCGCGATCGCCACCATGAAGAAGGCGAACAGCGTACCCGAATTGGAAATGTCCGCCAGCTTGCCCACCGGCAGGAACGCCGCCGCCACGGCGACGAACACACCGGTGATGCCGGTAACGATATGGGGGGTCTTCCACTTGGGATGGATGGTGGCCAGCTTTTCGGGAAGCAGGCCGTCACGCGCCATGACGAAGAAGATGCGGGTCTGGCCGAACAGCATCATCAGGATCACCGAAGGCAGCGCCATCCCGGCCGCCAAACCGATCACTCCGCCCAGCTTCGTCCAGCCGATTTCCTTGAGGACATGCGCCAGCGCTTCCTTGGAGCAGGACAGCGGCTCATGGCCTGCCTTGGCCAGCGCGGCGCACTGGTTGGCCAGTTCGACCGAACCGGGGGCGAGCACTTCACCGCCGGGACCGGTTACCGGCTGCGCGCCGATCGCGCCGATCGCGCCGCCGGCCACCAGCAGGTAGAACACGGTGCAGATCGCCAGGCTGCCGATCAGACCGATCGGCACGTTGCGCTGCGGGTTCTTGGTCTCTTCCGCTGCGGTCGATACAGCATCGAAGCCGACATAGGCGAAGAAGATCGAAGCGGCGGCACCGCCGACGCCGATGATGCCCCAGCCGTTCGGCGTAAACGGCGTGAAGTTGGGCCCGTTGTTCAGATATTTGGCGGTGGCGAAGACGAACAGGCTGAGCGCCGCCACCTTGATGGCGACGAGCGCGGCGTTGACCTTGGCGCTTTCCGAGGTGCCGATCATCAGCAGCCAGGTCACCAGCAGGCCGATCACCAGCGCCGGCAGGTTCAGCAGCCCCCCCGCGAACGGCCCGTTGGCGAAAGCATCCGGGATGGTGATGCCGACATAATCGCGCAGCAGGCCGACGAAATACCCCGACCAGCCGACACACACCGCCGATGCGGCGACGGCATATTCGAGGATCAGCGCCCAGCCGACCATCCACGCCAGCACTTCGCCCATCACCGCATAAGTGTAGGTATATGCCGAGCCCGAGACCGGAACCATCGAGGCGAGTTCGGAATAGCACAAGGCCGCGACCGCGCAGACGAAGCCGGCGATCACGAAGCTCCACATCATGCCGGGCCCGGCCTTCTGCGCCGCTTCGGCAGTCAGCACGAAGATGCCGGTGCCGATGATCGCGCCAACGCCCAGCAGAGTCAGTTGCACAGGTCCCAGCGAGCGGTGGAGGGATTTCTTCTCTGCCGTCGCCAGAATGGCGTCGAGCGGCTTCACGCGTCCGAACATGCAGTGGTCCCCGGGTAACTGCGCAACAAGACGGGGAGGCTATAGCAGTGCAGCCGCTTGGCAAGACCCTAGCTTGCCGGTGTCCCCGGCTTTGCCTAGAACCCTTCCCATGTCCACTACCTTCCAGCTCGACACCGCGACCAGTCGCGCCAATCCCACCCCCGCACCGATGAAGCGGCTGACCGTCCCCGCCATCCGTCGCCGCAAGAAAGACGGCGTGACGGTCGAGCCGATCGTCATGCTCACCGCCTACACCGCGCGGCAGGCCCAGTTGCTTGATGCGCACTGCGATCTGCTGCTCGTCGGCGACAGTCTTGGCCAGGTGATCTACGGCCTGCCGTCCAGCGTCCCGGTGACGCTCGACATGATGGCCGCGCACGGCGCAGCGGTGGTGCGCGGCAGCTATCATGCCGTCGTCATCGTCGACATGCCGTTCGGTGCCTATGAGCAATCCCCGCAGCAGGCCTTCGAGAGCGCGGCGCGGCTGCTCAAGGAAACCGGGTGCGCCGGGGTCAAGCTCGAAGGCGGGGCGGCGATGGCGGAAACGGTCGCCTTCCTCACCGCGCGGGGCATTCCGGTGATGGGCCATGTCGGCCTGACGCCGCAGGCGGTCAACCTGCTCGGCGGCTACAACGCGCGCGGGCGCAGCGATGCCGAAGCCGACAAGATCGTTGCCGATGCCAAGGCGCTCGACGACGCGGGCGCGTTCGCCATCGTCATCGAAGGAGTCGTGGAACCGATCGCTATCGCCGCCACCCAGGCGGTCGCCTGCCCGACGATCGGCATCGGCGGCTCGGCCCTGTGCGACGGGCAAGTGCTGGTGACCGAGGACATGTGCGGCATGTTCGATCGGGTCCCGCGCTTCGTGAAGCGCTACGCAGATCTCGCCGGGCTCATTTCGGGCGCTGCCGGGAGTTATGCCGCAGAAGTCCGCGCCCGCACCTTCCCCGGCGTGGAACAGACCTACCAGCCCAAGTAGCCAGGAGGGAGCCCTCCCGTTCGCATCGAGAAAGCCGCGCCTAACCCGCCGGCTTCAGCGCAGCATAGGCGGCAGCGGTGATCGGTGTGCCTCCGGTCATGGCACGGGCCTTGGCGAGCAGGTCGGCGGCTTCGTTGCCGCGCTGGCCCTGCCGGGCGAGGGTGTAGGCCAGCGCCTGCGCCGCCAGCGGGCTGGCCCGCTGTAGGCGGTAGGCGGTCAGGGCATCGACCTCTCCCTCCTGCGCATCGCCGCTTCCGGCGGCGAGGACGGCAAGGTCGGAGAGAAGCTGCACATCGCGCTGGCCACCGTTGTCGCGCAGCCAGCCGAGGATTGCGCGGGCGCGGGCAGCATCTCCGGCACCCAGCGCCAGCCACGCGGCGGCGCGCAATCCGGCCCGGCTTGTCGGATTCTCACGCAGATAGGCGTCGACCAGCGTGCCAGCGCCTTTCAGATCGCCCGAGAGCACCATCGCTTCGAACCGGCGCTGGAACAGGCTCTCGGGCATCCGTATCTGCGCAGCGGTGGCATAGAGCGCCTCGGCACCCCTGGCATTGCCGAGCGCAAGCTGGACATCGCCGGCGATGGCGGAAGTATCGTAGAAGCCGGGATCGCGGGCACGATCGGCTTCGGCAACATCCGCCGCGCCGTGCGCGCGGCCCTGACTCAGGAGAGCACCGGCCTCGCTACCCAGCGAATCGACCCGCAGCACCGCCCGCACCGGCAATGCGGCGCGATCGAGCAACGCACCGGCCTTGGCCCGATCACCCAGCGCCTCGTAAGCGCGGGCCACGGTGGTAAGGAGATAGGGCGAGGCATCTTCGCGCGCCAGATCGGGCGCAAAGCGCAGCGTCGCATAGCGGTACTGGCCACCTAGATAGATCGCCCGCGCCAGCAATTCGCGTGCCTGCTGGTTGTCCGGCCGCGCCTGCAACAGCTTTTCCAGCGCTTCGGACGAGGCCGAATAATTGCCCGCCGCCAGCTCGACGACGCCGTGCAGCAGCATCACGCCCGGAAGCCCGTCCAGCCTGCCGCGCGTGCGCCCCAGCAGACTGCGCGCGATTGCGTAGTTGCCGGCACGGGCGGCCAGCACCGCCTGCAGATAGAAGGCGCGCGGGTTCTTCGGCTTGAGCTGCAGGACCCGCCGGGTCAGCGTCAGCATTTCGGCATTGCGCCCCAGATCGCCCAGCGTCGCGGCGTATTCCAGAAGCACCGGGACATCGTCCTTGTCGCGCATCAGCGCCCGCTCGAACCACGGCGTGCCCGCCGCCAGGCCATAGCGATCGCGGACCAACTGCCCGCCGAACTCCAGCGCGCGGACGTTGCCGGGGCCAAGCTGCAAGGCGCGCCGGGCGGCGTCGATCGCCAGCGCGTGTTCGCCCCCGGCATAGCGCAGCCTGCCGATATCGACCCACAGCGTCGGATCGTTCGGCGTCAGCGCCAGAACCTTGTCATAGGCCCGGCCGGAGGCGGGAAGATTGCCGTCCAGCTTTTCCAGCGCCGCCAGCGCCCGCCAGCCCGCTGCGGCGGATTGGGGCGTGAAATCGTGGCTGCCGAGCCAGACGCGGGCCTTGTCGGGGTTTTCCTGAGCCAGATAGGCCTCGCCCATGTAGGCGGCGACCTGTTGCCGGTTCGCGCCTTGCTGCATGGCGGCGCGCAGCTTCATTTCGGCATCAATGCCGTCCCCGCGCGCAATTGCCGCGCGTGCCTCGTCGACCAGCTTCTGCCGTCCCGGCTGGTCGGCCAGTCCGGCCACGGCGCTGCCCGCCAGCGCCAGCAGGCCCAGGGCAGCCCCCGCCGCCTTCATCCGGCTGCGCCTGCGCGCGGCGGGGTCAGGATTGCAGGTCGTACTGTTTGAGCAGGTCATAGAGCGTGGGCCGGCTGATACCGAGCATCTTGGCGGTGCTGGAAATGTTGCCTTCGCTGCGGGCCAGCGCGTGGCGGATCACCTTGCGATCGGCGGCCTCGCGCGCGGTCTTAAGGTTGAGCGCGTTGACCACTTGCTGGTCCGGCTCGCCCAGATCGAGATCGGCGGCGCTGACCAGCTTTTCGTCGGCCATGATGACGGCGCGTTTCACCCGGTTTTCCAGCTCGCGCACGTTACCGGGCCAGCCCCAGGCATCGATCGCGGTCAGCGCTTCGGAAGAGAAACCGCGCACGCGCGGGTTCATCTCGCGCGCATAGCGGGTGAGAAATGCCTTCGCGAGCAAGGTGGCATCGCCCGGACGCTCGGCCAGGCTGGGTATCTTCACGACGATTTCGGCCAGGCGATAGAACAGATCCTCGCGGAACCGCCCGTCCCGGATCATCGCTTCCAGATCCTGATGGGTGGCGCAGACGATGCGGGTATCGACCGGGATGGATTCGCGGCTGCCGATGCGCTCGATCACCCGTTCCTGCAGGAAGCGCAGCAGCTTGACCTGCAACTGCAGCGGGATGTCGCCCACCTCGTCCAGGAAGAGGGTGCCCCCTGCCGCCTGCTCGATCTTGCCCTGGGTGGTCTTGACCGCGCCGGTAAACGCACCCTTCTCGTGCCCGAACAGCTCGCTTTCAAGGAGGTTTTCCGGGATCGCCGCGCAGTTGATCGCCACGAACGCGCCTTTGGCCCGATCGCCCGCCTCGTGGACGCCGCGCGCCAGCAGTTCCTTGCCGGTCCCGCTCGCGCCCAGCAGCATCACCGAAACCTTGGTGTTGGCCACCCGCTCGATAGTGCGGGCCACCTTGATCATCTCGGGCGCGGCGGTGATCATCCGCCCCAGCACCTTGTCGTCCTTCTCGATGCGGGCGGCGAGCCGGCGGTTTTCCTCTTCGAGCCGATGGACCTGCAAGGCCCGGCGCACGATCAGCCCCAGCACGTCGATATCGACGGGCTTCTGGTAGAAATCGTAAGCGCCGCGCGCGATCGCCTGCAATGCGCTCTCGCGCGCATTGTGGCCGCTCGCCACGATCACCTTGGTGTCGGGCTTGAGCGCCATGATCTCGTCCAGTACGGCGAAGCCTTCGGAGGTGCCGTCCGGGTCCGGCGGCAGGCCGAGATCGAGGGTGACGACATCGGGCATCTCCGCGCGCAGCAGGGTCAGCGCGCTGGCGCGGTCGCCCGCGATCATCACTTCGAAGTCCTCGTAAGCCCACTTGAGCTGGGCCTGCAGGCCGGCATCGTCCTCGACGACGAGCAGCTTGGGGCGGGTCTCGGTCATCACGCTACTTTCTGGTCTTCTGGAATGGTCGGGTCGACGAGCCGGCCGGGAGCGGCGAGCGGCACCCGCACGACGAACCGCGAGCCCAGCCCTTCGCGCGATTCGACATCGAGCCGCCCGCGCATCGCCCGCACCAGTTCGCGCGCCTCGAATGCGCCGATGCCGAACCCGCCGCTCTTGGTGGACACGAACGGCTTGAACAGTCGCGTGCGGACGAATTCGGGCGACATGCCGGACCCGGCATCGATCACCTCGAACCGCGCGGCAAGGCCGTCGGCGGTCAGCGAGACGAACACCGGGCTGTCCGGCCGGCTGGCGTCGATGGCGTTCTGGACGAGATGGACGAGCACCTGCTCCAGCGAATGCGCGTTGGCGGTGATCGCCAGCGGTTCGCACTGCGTCAGCACGACCTGCGGTCGCGCGTGGAACCGCTGCATCACCGCGCGGACAACCTGTTCGCCGGCCACTTCCTCCAGCTTGTCCACCGCGCCGTTGCCGTAGCGTGAAAGCCGCGCGATCAGAGCGTTGAGCTTTTCGGATGAGGCCCGCAGCGTCACCAGCATGTCGGCGCGGAATTCCGGCTTTTCGGCGTGCAGTTCGGCATTGCGCGCGAGCAGGCTGAACTGGCTCGCCAGGTTCTTGATATCGTGCATCACGAAGGCGATGCGGCGGTGGAAATCGTCGAACCGGCTGGCTTCGGCCAGCGCTTCCTGACTCGCATTCTCGGCGAGGTAGCTGGCGAGCTGCTGGCCGATGACCCGCAGCAGATCGAAATCTTCCCAGTCGAACTTGCGGACCATTTGCGGCCGGGCCAGCACGACCAGGCCGACAAGCCGCTCGTAATGGACCAGCGGCACCAGCGCCCACGCGCGCGTCTCCGCCAGGAGCCACGCGGGAACGGTCAGCCCGCCGCTCATCTCGCGCTCGGCCGCATGGCCTTGGGCGCGCCAGTCGTCGAGATCGGTGATGAAGTTGGTACGCTCGAAGAAAGTCGTCGCCGCAGCCGAGATGGCACCGGCCGGAATGTCGATGTCGTTCCAGTTCCACCGCGCCGCCAGCGTCAGGTCACCGTGTTCACCGGGGCACAGCAGCAGCCCGGCGGGGCTGTCGGTGACGTCGGCCATGGCCTGCACCACGCGCTGGCCCAGCGGCATCGCCTCGGCCCCGCCGCTACCGATGGTCCGGGTGAAGCGCAGCCATTCCTCGCGATAATCGTAGCGGTGCTGGAAGAAGTGCTTGGCCAGCATGACCTTGAGCCAGCCGCGCACCCGGCGCGACGGCAGCACGACCAGCGCGATGGCGCTCGCCAAGGTCAGGAATGCCAGCTCGATCAGCCGCGCGAAGTTGCCGCCGGCATAGGACAGCCACTGCGCCACCGCGACCATGGCCACGAGATAGAAGCCGATGACCAGTAGCGAGAACGTCTGGAACGTGACCGCGCGTGACGGGCGGATGCGCAAGTCCTCGGCATTGCGCGCCGCCGCCATGGCGAAGAACCCCGCCAGCGCTATCGCGGCAAGGCCGCGCAGCGCGGCGATCTCGGCCGGCCAGTGCGCGGCCAAGTAGGCGATGGTGTAAAGATTGAGGTCGAAGGCCCAGAGCCCGGCCAGCCCGATGGTCGGCCAGCGCAGTGCCGGGCGCGAATCGCGCGACGCGCCGGCGTAGAGGTTATGGACCAGCACCAGCCCGCCCACCGTCACCAGCAGGCGGAACATCACGTTGAATTCGAAGGCGATGCGCTGCACCTGCTCGTTCATGCCCACGCGCGACAGGCTGAGCTCGATCCCGAAGTGGAGCAGTTCGACGAAGACCAGCGCGTAGATCACCGGACGGATCGGCGCGAGGCTGGAATTGCGGCCATCGTCGGCGAAGAGCTGGTATATCACCACCAGCCACGACAGGTTGCGCGCGCTTTCCGCAAACGTCACCAGATCGCGGCCCGGCGCGCCGATCGGCAACGCCGCGATCGCCAGGCACCACAATGCCGTAATGGCGAGCGCGCACAGGATGCCGGGGCCGACATCGCCGAACCGGTTGCGGCGCGGCCACAGCCATAGCGCCAGACTGGCCAGCGCAATGGCACCGGTCAGGTCAAGCGCGACGCCCAGCTTGCTCCAGAACAGGCCCGGTGCATGCATCATCAGCGTGCGCCCTCGCTCCACAGCACCACGCGCAGGGTCTGGAGGATGATGAGCAGGTCCAGGAACGGGGTGTAGTTCTTGGCGTAATAGAGGTCGTATTCCAGCTTGTTGCGGGAATCCTCCAGCGACGCGCCATAGGGATAATTGATCTGTGCCCAGCCGGTGATGCCCGGCTTCACCATGTGGCGCTCGGCATAGTAGGGCAGATGCTCTTCGAGATCGGCGACGAATTCGGGCCGCTCGGGACGCGGGCCGACGAAGCTCATCTCGCCCTTCAGCACGGACCACGCCTGCGGCAGCTCGTCGATCCGGACCTTGCGGATGAACCGGCCGATGCGGGTGACGCGCGGATCGTTCTCCGCCGCGAACTGCGCCCCGTTGACCTCGGCGTCAGTGCGCATGGAGCGCAGCTTGAGGACGTTGAAGTTCTCTCCAAACAGGCCCACGCGCTGCTGGCGATAAAAGGCCGGCCCCTTGCTGTCGATCTTCACCAGCAGCGCGAACAGCAGGATCACCGGGGCGGTCAGCAGCAGCAGCAGCCCGCTCACGACGATATCGAAAATCCGCTTGGCCGCGCTCGACAGTGCCCGGCCGGAAGAGAACCCGTCCGAAAAGATCAGCCAGCTCGGATTGACCGTATCGAGATCGACGCGGCCGGTCTCGCGCTCCAGGAAGCTGGAGAATTCGTTGACGTGGACACCGGCGGTCTTGATCCGCAGCAGGTCCTTGAGCGGCAGCGCGTTGCGGCGCTCTTCCAGCGCCAGCACCACCTCGCTGACGCCCAGGTTCTCGACATAGCGGGTGAGGTTGTGGATCGCCGAACGGGCAATGGCTTCTTCCACCATCGGAGCCGCCTCGCTCATGCCGATATAGCCGACGATGGCGAAGCCGCTTTCCGGCCGGTTACCTAGATCACGCAGCCGCTGGGCGCGCCGCCCCGCCCCCAGCACCAGCACCCGCCGGCGAAACGCAGACGTGCCGAGAAAACCGCTGAGCAGCGCCCGGTTGAGGATGAGAAGGACGATGACGATCGCCATCGAATAGGCGAGCGTCGAACGCCAGAACGTCTGCCCGCGCACCAGAAAGTCCACGAATGACAGGGCGATGACGCCGAGCGAAATCGCCACCAAGAGCCGCGCTGCGGCAAAGCGGATGGAGCGCAGGGCATCGGTCCCGTAGACCCCGACCGCCACCATCGCCATCACGATCACGGCGGCAAAGGCAGCATGCGCCCCCATGCGCGAGGTGAACTCGCCCGCCTCCATCCCGATCTGGCCGGCCCGCAACCGCCACGAAATCTCGTTGGCGCAGACCAGCAGCAGGACATCGACCAGCCACAGCAGGACGACCGAATGCGGGATATAGTGTTTGAACAGACGGATCATCGCCGAGAATTACCAACTTTCCTGGCCGTTTCCGGCGGATCGTTCCCTGCCTAGGGCAAAGGCGTAAAATGTCGGTAAATCTGACAGCGCCCCCTCCGCGCTTTTACGCGGTACCAGACGGATTTCGGGGCAAGATGTCGGCCCGGCTTACAGGTCGCTTGCAGAGGCCGTCGCGTGCGGTGACCGCTAGGCAAGGCCGTATTAACCATCCTGCCCGGCCAGAGAGTTAACCTGGGCGGCGTAAATCGACATCCCATGAAACGCGCGACGAAACGCCCGGCCGGGGGCAACCTCGGCATCTTCCGCCACTTCGCGGTCGGCACGCTGGTGCTCACCGGGGTGCTGGCAATGTTTGCCAGCGGCAATGACGCGCAAGTCCAGGCCTCGCAAGCCGCCGAAACCAAACCGGGCCCGGACAAGGTGGACCTTGCCGTTTCGGGCAAGGGCAGCAATTCCATCCAGACCGCCGAACACCATAGCTGGACCTACGTCGACAGCATGGGCCAGGGCGACAACATGGTCGCCAACGTATCGGGTGGCGGGAACCTCGGCGGATCGTTCAACAGCTACATCGACAGTGCCAGCGGCCGCGCCGGGGCAGTCAGCCAGGAGGTGGCGCACCAGATCGCCATGGCAAGCGCCGCCGACGCTGATCCCAAGCGCCGCAGACCCGGCGCGAAAGCCGAAACCGCCGCCCCGCCCAGCGCCGACGAGATCGCCCAGATGCTCGCCCAGTCCCGCGCGCGATCGGGCTCCGGCGAAGGCCGCTGACACCAGAGCGCCCGCGCAACTTCGTCACACCTATCCGCCCTTCTGCATCAGCCGCATCGCCGTAGACGTCAGCACTTGGGCACCGGTGGCGATGACCTTTTCCGCTTCGGGAGCCCAGAACGGGCTATGGAGCGACGGCAGCGGTGCCCCGCCGGCGGCTGCGGCGGCCATCTTTTCCGCCGGCACGCCGCCGACCCAGAAGATCACCGACTGGATATGATCGGTATCGGCCCGCCGGTATTCCCCGAAATCCTCGCCGCCCATGACTGCGGGAGAGACCGAGACGCGGTCCGCCCCAAGCTCCGGAGTCAGCCAGTCCAGCGCCTTTTGCGCCAGCTCGGGCGAATTCCAGGTGGCACGGGTGTGCGGGTCCTTGACCGTCACTTGCGGCATCAGCGCATCGGGCAGTCCGGCGGCTATCGCCTCGCCCCGGGCAATGCGGGCGATGCCGTCCAGCAAGCCTTGGCGCGTCTCGTCGGAATAGCTGCGCACGGTCAGTTGCAGCCGCGCTTCGTCGGGGATGATGTTGTGCTTGGTGCCGGCATGGAACGCTCCGACCGTGACCACCACCGGATCGCCGGGATCGCGCTCGCGGCTGACCAGGGTCTGCAGCCGCATGACGATGGCACTGCCCAATACGATCGGGTCTTTCGTGGTCTGCGGATAGGCTCCATGCCCCCCGACGCCGTGGACGAGCACGTCCACTGAATCGACATTGGCAAGCGCCCAGCCCTTGGCCGCCGCGACCGTGCCCGCTGCCAGCGAGGCCGAATCGTGGATGGCCAGCGCGAAGTCCGGCTTGGGAAATCGGGTGTAGAGCCCTGCCCCCAGCATGCCGAGTGCGCCGGTGCCCACTTCCTCGGCCGGCTGGCCGATCATCACCACCGTCCCGGACCACTGCGCCTTGCGCGCCGCCAGTTGCCGGGCGGTCTCGATCCACGCGGTCATGTGGGTATCGTGGCCACAAGCGTGCATCACCCCGCTTTCCACGCCGGCGGATGACACCGCGCGCCGGGTGGAGGCAAAGGCCAACCCGGTCTGCTCCACCACCGGCAGGCCGTCCATGTCGGTACGGATCAGCACGGTCGGCCCCGGCCCGTTGCGCAGCACCGCGACCACTCCGGTTCCGCCCACTTTCTCGGTCACCGTGAACCCCGCCTTGCGCGCCGCAGCGGCGAGCACGGCGGCGGTGCGGAATTCCTGATCGCTCAGTTCAGGATTGGCATGCAGATCGCGATACGTCGTCATCAGGCCGGGCATGTCGGCGGCGATCGCTTCGGCCAGCGGCGGCGGGGCATTGGCCGCGGTGCCGGACAGCGGAATCAGGACGGCGAAAAGGCCAAGGGCCGGTGGAAGGATGCGCATCGCGACAGTCTATGGCGCGGCTGGCCGGGCGGCAACCGCCCGCAACCGACGAAACAGCGCCGCTCAAGTTTTTCTGACAGCGGCACAAGAAACCCTGATTGGAAAATCTCGATCAAATCAGTAGATATAAACCTGTCGGTGGGGTTCGCCCACCGGCCGCGGCTTTTGATGCTCGTCAGCTTGCTCCGCGAAACCAACCGCTAAAGCGCACGATACCCAGGTACCACGCTGGATTCGTGCTCCTTTGACAGGAGATACGAAAATGCCCTCAGTCTCGCCTCTGAACGCCCCCATCCCGCCTGTCCGATCGCGCGTGCTGCGCGCGGCCCGACAGCCGAACGACCGGCTCCCCCACCCGAGCTGGCGCGCGGCAACCGGCCATGCAGCCGCCATGTCCGGCCGGCTCGGTGGCTCCGCCCGCGATTTCTGGGAAAGGCTTGGCCTATAGTCCGCAACCCGTCTCGCGCGTGGAAAACCGCGCGCGAGACAGTCGCCCGGCTCGAAATCTCATGGCATATTCCTCTGCAGTGAAAACCGCTCTCATCATCCGTCACGTTCCCCACGAAGGGGTCGCCGGGTACCGCCAGCCGATTGAGGCTGCGGGTTACAGCGTGTCACGGGTCGATGTCACCGACCCCGAATTTTCCTCGCTCGACCTGCGCGAACCTGACCTGCTGATCATGATGGGCGGGCCGATGGGGGTCTACGAGCAGGATGCTCACCCCTGGATTACCTGCCAGATGCGCCGGCTGTCGCTCCGGCTGATGGCAGACCGGCCGACGCTTGGCGTATGCTTCGGCGCGCAGATGATCGCCGGCGCGCTGGGTGCCACGGTATATCCCGGTGCCACCAAGGAAGTGGGCTTCCACCCCGTCAGTGTCGATACCTCGGTGGCGGACAATCCGCTGAGCCATATCGATGCGGTGCCAGTGCTGCACTGGCACGGCGATACCTTCACCCGGCCGGATGGTGTCGAGATGCTGGGCTCCACCAGCGCTTACGATCACCAGGCGTTCCGGCGCGGGCGCAATGTGCTGGCGCTGCAGTTCCACGCCGAGATGGGCGAAGACCCGCGATTCGACGCCTGGCTGGAGCAGTGGCCCGATGCCGTGATCGACGCCGGCGGCTGCCCGTTGGCGCTGCGCGAAACCCACGATGCGCTGGGTCCGGCAGCCGTTGCAGCCGGGCGCGCCATGATCGGCGCGTGGCTTTCACAGTTGAACTGAGCGAAGTTGAGGCTGGTACGGGTGGTCGGACTCGAACCGACATTCTGATTACTCAGAGGCGGATTTTGAGTCCGCTGCGTCTACCATTCCGCCACACCCGCATGCCGGTTGCGGTCCGCCGAGCGACCGCATCAAAGCCTGCTGCCTGCGCCTATAGAGAGGCCTTTGCCCGATTTCTAGCCGTGAAGTGCACGCCGGAACACTTTCGCGATTGCCAAAGATCACAGCGCATCCTGTCTACTCGCCCCCTTCTTCGTCATCGCGAGCGACCGCAGGTCGCGCGGCGATCCAGGGCGGTCTGTACTGTCCTGGATCGCCGCGCGACCTGCGCAGGTTCGCAATGACGATTGAAGCCGACATGTCCGATCAGCGGAACCCGGCCGGGCACACGGCATTCGCGCCGGACACCAACAGGCACTGCCGAAAGGTCAATCCTTGAGCGCGTTGACCAGCAGCTTGTGCAGCCGCGAATGCAGCGCGTCGTTACCGGCGAGGATTTCCGTATCACAAACCGGTTGCGAGCGGCCCTTCCAGTCGGACACGAAGCCGCCCGCCTCACGCACGAGCAGGCCACCGGCTGCGGTATCCCAGGGCTTGAGATCAGCCTCCCAGAACCCTTCGTAGCGCCCGGCGGCAACCCAGGCGAGATCGAGCGCGGCTGAGCCGAACCGGCGGATGCCCGCCACGCTGGGTGCCAGGGCGTGATATATCCTGGTCCACTGGCCGGCATTGCCGTGGCCCTGGAACGGGATGCCGGTGGCGATCACGCTTTCATCGAGGTGGCGGCGCGAGGATACCCGCAGGCGTTTGTCCTGCAGCCAGGCGCCCCTGCTCTTTTCGGCCCAGAAGCTCTCGTCAGTGACCGGCTGATAGACGATCCCGGCGATGATATCGCCCCAGCCGCGTCCATCGAGGCGGGGCTCCTGCACCGCGATCGACACCGCGAAGTGCGGGATGCCGTGCAGGAAGTTGGTGGTGCCATCAAGCGGATCGACGATGAAGCGCGGCTTGTCGGGCTCGCCCTCGATCTCGCCGGCTTCCTCGAACAGGAAGCCCCAGCCCGGCCGCGCAACGCGCAATTCGTCCCAGATGATGCGCTCGGCTGCCTGATCGGCCTTGGACACGAAATCGGACGGGCCTTTGCGGCTGACCTGAAGATGTTCGATTTCGCCGAAATCGCGGCGGAGCTTGCCGCCCGCCTTGCGGGCCGCCTTCTCCATGACGCGGATAAGACCGGAAATGGCCATGAAAATCTGCTTTCTGTTCTATGCGGCCGAAGCCGGATCCGGCTCAGCGGCCCGCAGCACCTGGTGCGGGGGCAGGAGCGGGCGCGTTGGTCGGCCCGTTGTATCCACAGATGCGCACCAGCACGTTGAACACATCGTTCGGCTTGCTGCGATCCAGCTTTCCGGCGTTCTGGTTCATGATGGTATCGATGCCGGTGGCGATCTTGCCGAAAGGATTGCTGTAGATGCACCCCATCAGGGTCTGCTTGACCGGCTCGGGCACATCCTTGGCCTCCATCGCGCTGACGAAGACCTTGAAGTAGGCGACGGCGTGTTCCAGCGCTGCCTTGCCTGGCGCAGCAGCGGCTGCAGGCGCGGGCTTCTTGGCGGGCGCGGCCAGTGCCGGAGCAGTCGCCAGCGCCGCCGCAACGGCACCGGACAGAATGACGGGGATACGCTGCATCAATCGGCCTTTCGCAAGTAGCTGCGTTCGTAGACGTCGACGACGATGCGCGTGCCGCTTTCGATGTGCGGCGGCACCATCACGCGCACGCCGTTATCGAGCACGGCGGGCTTGTAGCTGGACGAGGCGGTCTGCCCCTTCACCACCGCATCTGCCTCGACGATGGTGGCTTCTACGTGTTCGGGCAACTGCACCGAGATCGGGCGTTCGTCCCACAGTTCGAGCAGCACCTGCATGCCGTCCTGAAGGAATGCGGCGGCATCGCCAAGCAGGTCGGCGGGGAGCTGGATCTGGTCGTAAGTCTCGATGTCCATGAACACGAGCTGTTCCCCTTCGGTGTAGAGGAACTGGAAATCCTTGGTGTCGAGGCGAACCTTCTCGACCGTGTCGGCGCTGCGGAAACGCACGTTGGTCTTGCGGCCGTCGATCAGGTTCTTCATCTCGACCTGCATGAAGGCACCACCCTTGCCGGGCTGGGTGTGCTGCGTCTTGGCCACCTTCCAGATGCCCTTTTCGTATTCCAGGATGTTGCCGGGACGGATGTCGACGCCGCTGATCTTCATGGGTTGAACCTTGCTATGGGAAAGAGCCTGACGGACCGGTGAACGGCCCGAAACGCCAGCGCCCTTAGCCGAGCAGCGACCGCGTTGCAATCGCCAGGCTGGCCGCCAGCGGCAAAGGGCATGTCGCAATATGGTGGAAACGGCGGTACGGCGGTGCTAGCAAGCGACGATGCGTTGCCCCCTGCCCATCCTGCCGCTCCTCGCGCTCGCGGCCACCACCGCTCCCGGTCTCGCAGCGGCCGATACGCCGCCGCCGGTGGCAGGTGGCCGGATCGGCACGCTGGCAAAGGGCAGCTACACCTGCGAGACGCCGGGCGACGTCACCGGCGCGGTCGGGATCGTGCAGAAAGACCTCGCGTTTTCGATCGTCAACGGCTCCAACTACAAGCAGAACGGCAAGGCCGGCAGCTATCTGCTGACCGACGATATCGTTACTCTTACCGGCGGCCCGCTCAACGGTTCGCGGTTCCGTCGGGTGTCCCGCGCGCGGCTGCAACTGCTTGACCTTGCGGGAAAGCCCAGCGCGGTGCGCTGCGTGCTGTCCGGGCCGATGCGCTAACCACTACGCCATGCAGCCATTGGCCGCGTCGATCATTCCTCCCAGCGCAAGGACAATGCTCGGGAGCCGGTAATGACGTCACGCCGTCGGGTCAGGATCGGCCTTCTTCACGATGCCGCCGACCTTGCCGATCCGGGGCCGAGCAGTTTCGACCCGGCGGAATGGATCGCCCGCGCCCTCGCCGATCGCGACGAAACGGCGGCCGAGGTCGAGCTGATCTATGCCTATGCGCTGGGGCTGCCCACTGGCACGGCGGAAGCGGTGGAGCGCGCCTTTCGCGAACTGGCCGATCAGGACGTATCGCTCATCATCGGCCCGTCTCTGGCCGATAACGCCATCGTCGCCACCGCGCTGGCGGACGACCTGCGCGTGCCGACGATCAACTGGGCTGACACCGCACGCGCCAGAGGTCGATGGATGTTCCAGTTGCCTACCGGCAGCCACGAACTTGAACCCGGCCTGATGATCGACCACCTCGCCGCGCACGGCGGCCGCAGCGTGGCGGTGCTGTACGAGCCCACACCATCCGGCACCCGCATGCTGCGCCATCTCCACACGGCAGCACAGGCAGCGGACATCGCCGCGACGACGATCGCGGCCAGTGGCGCGACGTCAGCCGAAGCGGCGGCTGCTATCGATACTGCACTCGGCGCTCAGCCCGATGCGCTGGTTCATCTTGGCACCGGCGGGCAGGCACCTGCGCTGGTGGCGGCATTGAAGCGCACCGACTGGCGCGGCCCCGCGATCATGAATGCCAGCGCGTGGGCCGCGCTGCCCCTCGCTTCCCGCCGCGACAGTGCGTGGTATCGCTTCGAGACGATCGGCGGCGGCAATCGGCTCATGGCCGATGCCGCGTTGCCGCCCGATGCCGATCCCGCGCTCTGCGCGCTTGGCCACGATCTGGGACGGATCATCGCGCAGGCGCTGGCGATGGCCGTAGAGCCCAGCCGCCTCGGCCTGCGCCACGCGCTGGATCACTTGCCCCCGCTGCCGGCGGCGATGGGTGGAAAGGGCACCACGCTGGGCTTTTCAGTGCAAGACCACGGCGCGCTGCACGGCAGCTTCCCCCTGCTGGTCGCTCCTGCAACCGAGGTGACCACCGGATAGCAGTCCAAGCAACCCGCTCAGTAAACCCCGCCCTGCTCCTCGGCGAAGTTTTCCGTCTCGACGTCAGACCCGCCGTTGGCGGCGGAATCACGGGCGGCTTGCGCGTCGCGGATTTCGGCGACCAGCGCGTCTCGGCGGCGGGTGAATTCGTCGACGGCGGTGTACTGGCGCGGTTCGGTATCGGCCTTGAAGGCTTCCCAGATCACGGCCGCCTTGGGATCGTTGCCCGGCTCCACGCCGGTGACCTGCTTGCCCGTTACCCGGTCGATCCGCACCATGCGGATGCCGCGCGGCGCGATCAGCGGCTGGTGGCTCCAGCGCGGCAGCGTGGCCTGCACCACGTCCTTGAAGATCGGGGCCGCGAACGTGCCGCCCTGCGCATATCCACCCAGCGACCGGGGGGTATCATAGCCGAGGTACACCCCGCCCACGTAGTCCTGGTTACCGCCCATGAACCACACGTCGGTCGGGCCGCTGGTCGTGCCGGTCTTGCCGAACAGCGGCAGGTTCAGATCGCGCAGCCGCACCGCCGTACCGCGCGTCACCACGCCCTCCAGCATGTGGACCACCTGATAGGCGGTTTCCGGGTTCAGCACCTGCTTGCCGACGCGCTGGATGCGCGGCATCGGCTTGCCGTCCCACTCGGCCATGTTGCACACATCGCACTTGCGGTTGTCCGACTTCCAGATGACCTTGCCGTTGCGGTCCTGAACATAGTCGATCAGCGAAGCCGAGTACTGCACGCCGTTGTTGGCGAGCGAGGCATAAGCGTTGACCATCCGCTGCACGGTCGTCTCGCCCGCGCCCAGTGCGAACGACAGGTATGCCTGATACTCGCCGATGCCGACGTTGCGGAACGTCCTGACCACCTTGGGCATGCCGGCTTCGTTGGCGATCCGCACCGTCATCAGGTTGCGCGACTGTTCAAGGCCCCAGCGCATGGTGTGGACCCCGCCGCCGCCCCCGCCGAAGTTGCGGAAGCACTTCTGACCGAGGTTAGCGCCCTGATAGACGCAGAAGGTGCCGTCCAGCACCTGGCTGGCCGGGGTCATGCCGTTATCCAGCCCGGTCGCGTAGACGAACGGCTTGATCGTCGATCCCGGCTGACGCATCGCTTGCGTGGCGCGGTTGAACGAGCCTAGCCCGGCATCGAACCCGCCCTGCATCGCCAGCACCCGGCCCGTCGCGGGCTGTTCCATCACCATGCCGCCGGCCACTTCGGGGATCGTGCGCACGCTCCAGGTGTCGGACGACACCGGCGCGGCGACGATCAGGTCACCCACCCGCGCGCGGTCGGGAATACCGGTCAGCGCCACCGTCTTGCCATCGGCAAAGCCGAGCTGGCCGGTGCTGCCCCCGGCGGACAGGATCACGCCGACGCGCCAGTCCTTGTAATCGATCGTCTTGCTGGCGACGATCAACTGGGTCTGCCAGTTCGTCATATCGTCGATATGGGCGATCGCCCCGGACCACCCCTTGCCCGAAGCATAGCGCAACAGCCCAGCGCGCAACGCATCGCGAACGGCGTCCTGCATTGGCATATCCAGCGACGTGCGTACCCACAGGCCGCCTGCGTAAACACTGTTCGGGCCGTTCTCGGCGGTCTCGCCGTAGCGGTCGATCAACTGCCGGCGCACTTCCTCGACGTAATAGCTGACAGCCGGGTTCCAGCTTTCCGACTGGCGCGGAATCAGCCCGAGCGGCTGCGCCTTGGCGTCCGCCGCCTCGGCCGGGGTCGCCCAGCCGTTCTTCACCATCTGGTCCAGCACGTAATTGCGCCGGGCAATGGCCTCGGGCTCGTACTTGGCGCGGCTGTACTTTTCGGGGGCCTTGGGCAGGATTGCCAGGAAAGCGGCCTGATAGAGCGCCAGATCGCCGACGTCCTTGCCGAAGTAGGCGCGGCTGGCAGCCTGGACGCCGAAACTTTGCCGGCCCAGCGGAATCTCGTTGAGATAGAGCTCGAGGATCTGCTGCTTCGTCAGCACGCCCTCGATCCGGCGCGCCAGAACCATTTCCTTGAGCTTGCGGGTGACCGAATACTCATCCCCGATGAGGATGTTCTTGGCGACCTGCTGCGTGATCGTAGACCCGCCCTTGGCGCGTCCGCCGCCGCCCAGCTTCGATACGTAATCGACCACGGCCCCGGCAAGGCCGGTGTAATCGACACCGCCATGGGTCCAGAAGGTCTTGTCCTCGGCCGCAAGGTAAGCGTTGATCAGCGGGCGCGGGAAATCGACGAAGCGCAACTGCACGCGCCGTTCCCGCGCATAGCTGTAGACGATCGCGCCATCACCGTCGCGCACGATGGTCGGCAGCGGCGGCTGGTATTTCAGCAGCGAGGACGCATCGGGCAGATCCTTGGTCAGGACGATCCAGAAGCCGGTGAACGCCACGAGCCCCGCCAGCGCCAGATAGCCCAGCCGCCGCAGCCAGCGGCGCGAACGCCAGGCAGCCAGCACCGCGCCCAGCATTCCGGCATCGCGGCGAATGCGGAACGAGCCGTCCCTGCCCTCGAACTCGCCGGCGTCGTCGCTGCCGTTCCGGCCGCCGTTATGGGGTGCGTCAGTCATCGGGGCACGCCTCTAGCACGGGGTATTCGGGCAAGACCAGACGGCATGGGTCACGCACCCGCTTTCCTGGCGAAAAACACCCGGATCGCGCGCGCCAGATCATCGGCGATCTGTGCCCGCCCGGCCCGCGATGTCAGGATGCGCGCGTCATCGGCGTTGTTGATATAGCCGGTCTCAAACAGGATCGACGGGATATCGGGGGCTTTCAGCACCGCCAGCGCGGCGGTCTGCACGGTGTCGCGGTGCAGACCCACGTTGCCCTGCAGTTCGCGCAGCAACAGTCTCCCCATCTGCGCCGACCCGGCCTGCGCGTTGCGCTGCGACAGATCGAGGAGGATCGCGCCTACGGCTGCGTCGTTGTTCGCCAGCGGCACGCCGTTCACCTGCCCCGCGCCGTTTTCCCGCGCGGCGATGCGCTGCGCCGCCTCGCTCGATCCCTTTTCCGACAGGACATAGACGCTGGCCCCGCGCGCGGTATCGTTCTCGGCGCTGTCGGCATGGATTGACACGAACAGGTCGGCGTTGAGCCGGCGGGCAATATCCGGGCGATCGGCCAGCGCGATGAAGCGATCGTTGTCGCGGGTCAGAGCCACGCGGATGCCGCCTTCCTCGACCAGCCGGTCGCGCACCGCGAGCGCCACGCCCAAGGCCACGTCCTTTTCGCGCAAGCCCGCATTGCCGGCACCGGGATCGAAGCCGCCGTGGCCGGCGTCAATGACGACCAGCGGCCGGCTGGAATCCGCCGGCCCCTCCACATCGGGCAAGTCCACCGGGGCGTCCGCGGAAGGCATGTCGAACCGGATTACGTAGCCATCGCCATCCTTCGCCATCCAGAAATCCCGGTTGACGGCGAACACCAGCGCCAACACCGCCAGCGGCGTGGCGAGTACGGCGAACAGGGACAGGCGGCGCGACATAGGCGGCCCCATCCCTATTGACCCATTCCGGTCCCGACAATCCGCACCGGCGCAGTTTCCCCCATTGAAGCGCAACGAAACGCTAACCATGTGGCACTAGAACGAAATCCGGCAATAAACTTGCCGCAGCGGACCATGAATGCTAGTCCGCGCAATTCCAGGTCGACAAGGCCCTCGCATCTTCCGTCCCGGACACGCCGCAGCCGCGGCGCCGGCGGATCGCCGGGCGATCGGACTGGTCATATGGCCGGTGGTTTCACCGGCAACCCACAGGTTGATGCGAAACATGAAAAGCCAGATGCCGTCGAACCTGCAAGCGCCCGAAGGGGCGTTGCCTGTTCGGTTGCCTGGCTCTGTGCGACCACGATCGCCGCACATTTTCCGCTTCGCAGACGCACATCGCGCGCACAACGCACCGGCCGGGAACGCAATCGTCCCCGGCGCCGCGTCGCGCATTCCATTTCGCCCGGCCAGCGTGCCTGCGGCGACCAGCACACCACACAAATATGAGAGCGCCGCCCTGCCTTCACCGGCCAGGCCGCGGCGCTCATGGAGATATCATAATGGCAACGCGCATGCTCATCGATGCGCGCCACCCGGAAGAAACGCGGGTGGCGGTACTCAAGGGAAATCGCATTGAAGAGTTCGATTTCGAAAGTCATGAACGCAAGCAGATAAAGGGTAACATCTACCTGGCGAAGGTCACCCGCGTGGAGCCTTCGCTGCAGGCAGCCTTTGTCGAATTCGGCGGCAATCGCCACGGGTTCCTGGCGTTCAGCGAAATCCATCCCGACTATTATCAGATCCCCAAGGAAGACCGCGAAGCGCTGCTCGCCGCCGAGGCCGAAGCGGCCGAGGAAGAAGCCGCCCTGCGCGCCAGCGAGGGTGAAGACGAGGACGACGATTACGGCGACGATGGTGCCGGCTTCGGTGACGACGATGGCGGCGTCATGGAAGTCGATACGTCCGAGAAGGACGATGTCGCGACCATCGAAGACGGGAACGTCGATAACCCGTTCGCGGACGAAGACGGCGAACACGCCGATGGCGAAGCCGAGGAACCGCGCGGCCGTCGCGGTCGTCGCCGTCAGGGCGGACGCAATGCGGGTCGCTCCAAGCAGGCCGACGAACTGCGCGCCAAGCGCATGGCAATCCGTCGCCGCTACAAGATCCAGGACGTGATCCATCGCCGCCAGGTGCTGCTGGTCCAGGTCGTCAAGGAAGAACGCGGCAACAAGGGCGCGGCCCTCACCTCGTACCTGTCGCTGGCCGGCCGCTACTGCGTGCTCATGCCCAACTCCAGCCACGGCGGCGGCATCAGCCGCAAGATCAGCTCCGCCGCTGACCGCAAGCGCCTGAAATCGATCATCGCCGAGATGCATTTGCCCCGGTCGATGGGTTGCATCGTGCGGACCGCCGGCCTTCAGCGCACCAAGACCGAGATCAAGCGCGATTTCGATTACCTCGCCCGCCTGTGGGACGAACTGCGCGAGAAGACACTGGGCTCCACCGCCCCGGCGCTGATCCATTCGGACAGCGATCTCATCAAGCGCGCCATCCGCGACATCTACAACCGCGACATCGAGGAAGTGATCGTCGAGGGTGAGGACGGCTATCGCGCGGCCAAGGACTTCATGAAGCTCCTGATGCCGAGCCACGGCAAGAAAGTGAAGCCATACTCCGATCCGGTGCCGCTGTTCCAGCGCTTCGGTGCGGAAGACCAGTTGACCGCGATGTACGATCCGGTGGTCCAGCTCCGTTCGGGCGGCTACATCGTCATTAACCCGACCGAGGCGCTGGTCTCGATCGATATCAACTCGGGCCGCGCCACCAAGGAGCACGGGATCGAGCAGACGGCGGTCGCCACCAACCTCGAAGCCGCGCAGGAAATCGCCCGCCAGCTTCGCCTGCGCGACATGGCCGGGCTCGTCGTCATCGACTTCATCGACATGGAGTACGGCTCCAACGTCCGCAAGGTCGAGAAGGCGATGAAGGAGGCGCTCAAGAACGATCGCGCGCGCATCCAGGTCGGCCGCATTTCCAGCTTCGGCCTCATGGAAATGAGCCGCCAGCGCCTGCGCACCGGCGTGCTCGAAGCGACCACCCGCTCCTGCCCGCACTGCGACGGCACCGGCCTCGTCCGCACCGCCAGCTCTGCCGGCCTGTCGGCGCTGCGCCTGATCGAGGACGAAGCTGCCAAGGGCAAGGGCATCGTGATCTCGCTGTTCGCCAGCACCGAAGCTGCGGTCTACCTGCTGAACGCCAAGCGTTCGGACCTGGGTGACATCGAGGCCCGCTATGGCGTCTCGGTCGAAGTGATCCCCGAAGGCGAAAACGAAGGCGCGAAGATGCGCGTCATCTCCTCGGGCCCGCGCAACGATTTCGTGCCCCGCTTCGATCCCATCGCCGATGAGGTCGAGGACGACTTCATTGAGGACGAATACGAGGACGAGGAAGAAGAAACCCCGGTCCGCGAAGGCGCGCGTGAGCGTGCCCCGCGCGCCGAAGGGGACGGCGAAGGCGAAGGCGGTGCCCGTCGCAAGCGGCGCAAGCGCCGGCGCGGCCGTAACCGCGATCGCGCTGACGGCGAAGTCGACAGCGCCGATGCTGCTGATGAGGGCGAAGAAGGCGATGAGCCGGAAGACGCTGCCGATAGCGAGGTCGGCGAAGGCTTCGACACCGCAGAGACGCTCGAAGGCGATGCCCCGCGCAAGCGCCGCCGCCGTGGTGGTCGCCGTCGTCGCGGCCGCCGCGAGGATGGTGCCGAGACCGGTGAAAGCGAAGGCGAACTGACCGGTGAGGAAGCGGCCTTGGCCGAAGCCGGGCTGGACGAGATCGTCGAGCCGGCCCCGGCCGAGGCAGCCGAAGAACCGGTTGTCGCCAAGCCCCGCCGTGGCCGTCGCAAGAAGGCCGAAACCGTCGATGCTGTCGAGCCTGACGCCGAAGTCGCAGCCGAAGACGCTGCGGCCCCGGTCGCTGAGGAACCCCCGGTCAAGCCCAAGCGCACGCGCCGCAAGAAGGCCGACGAACCGGCTGCTGAGGAGGCCGAGGCAGAGGTTGAAGCCGTGGCCGAAGAAGCCCCGGCCAAGCCCAAGCGCGCGCGTCGCAAGAAGGCGGATGAACCCGCCGCCGAAGCCGTCGTCGCCGATGCTCCGGCGGAGGATGCCGAAGCCCCGGCCAAGGCCAAGCGCCCGCGCCGCAAGAAGGCTGACGCCGCCGAACCGGCCATAGCATCCGCCGCTCCGGCCGAACCGGTAGCAACCGCCGAAGCCGCACCGGAGCCCGTCAGCGACGGTGAAGGTGCCGGCGAAGATGGCGACTCCCCGCGCCGCGGCTGGTGGCAGCGCACCTTCGGCAATTGACGCCGATCGCCGCGACACAAAAGTGCCCCGCGCACAAACGCGGGGCCCTTTCTTTTGTGGGCTGCCGCCGTCGCCAGACCCAAACCTGCCCTCTCGATCGCGGTCATGCTGAACTCGTTTCAGCATCCATCAGGCCTCCTGCCCCGCCGCACGGCTCGAAGCACACCGTCGCCGGAAGCGCCTGCGCGCACGCGGCGGCGTAGACCGCGAAATGGACCCTGAACCAGGTTCAGGGTGACGAAGTTCTCTGTTTTGGTGTGGACTTCAACACACCGCCCCGATCACCGCGCCCCGAGCAGATCCCGGCAGAACACCCGCAGCACGTTGTTGAAGATCGTCGCCGCTTCCCACGGCACGAAGTGGCCCACGCCCGGCAGCACCAGCGGGCCGACCAGATCGGTGCAGCCGATCGTCATCATCGCCGGGTAGGCGGAGGCGACGATGCCGTCGGCCATGCCCCACAGCACCATCGTCTCGATCGTCGCCGGGCCTGCCAGCATCGGCGGCGCTGCGGTCTTCGACAATTCCCCGAACAGGCAGGCATAGAAATCGAGCGAGGCGCGCAGGCGGTCCGCCGATCGCATCGTCTCGGCCTGGAACCGCGCGGCTTCAGGCGTGAAGTTGCCGGGCCCCGCCAGGTCGACCGGACCATCGCCCTCGCGCCATTCGTGCGTGCCGAGGAAGAAGCTTTCGACGTAAGCGAGGCGATCCGCGTCGCCGGCAAGCCGTGCCACCAGTTCGTCGGCCTGCGCGCCGTGCAGCGTGAAGTGGTCCGAACGTAGCGTCACGTCGTCAAGGATCGAGGCCGGAAGTCCGGCCGCCAGATAGGCGTCCGCCACATCGGGGGTGCCGCCGTTGTACAGCACCTGCCGCTGCAGGAAGCCCGGAAAGCGCTTGCCGATATCGAGCATGACGATAGAGCCGAAATCCCCTGCCGCCCCCACGCAGGTTTCATGGCCCAGCGCCTGCATCAGGGCATGCATGTCCTGCGCGCTTTCGGCGATCGTCAGCGGATGATCGGCGACGATCGGCGAATCGCCGATGCCGCGCTGGTCGGGCACGATGACCTCGAACCCCATCGCCGCCAGCGGGGCGATATTGCGCCAGAACAATCGCTTCGAACCCGGCCAGCCATGCAGCAGCAACAGCGGAACGCCGCCGATACCCTCGCGGACATATGCGATTTCCACGTTGTCGCGCACCGTGGTGCGATGAACCGCAAAGCGTTGCGGATCACAATCAACATGGCTCATCGGTTATCATCCAACCACTTCGGTGGACGATATCTTGAGCCCCAGCCCGCGTTCTGCCGTCGCCAGATCAAGGTACTCGCGCCACTTGTGGATCTTGCCGTCGCGCAGTTCCATCACCCCGGTCACCGGGAGCGGCACCGTCTTGCCGCTGCCGTCCTTGAGCGTCAGGTGATCGACCCGTTCGGTGAAGATCGTCGAGCCCTTGGAAGCGATCGCAAACGTCTCGATCCGTACCGCGAAGGCGCTCAGCACGGCGCGAATGTAGGTGTCGATTTCCGCCTGTCCGTTGCGCGGCGGCAGCGGCATGTCGATGTAGCTGCCGTCGGGCGTGAATCTCGCCACCATGCCATCGACATCTTCGGCGTCCCACATGTCGAGGAAATCGAGCACGAAAATCTCGTCCGCTGAAAGTCCGGTACGGTCCACCTGGGTCATGCACCTCTCCATTGTTAGGCAGGTTTTCCCCGCGCCGATTCACTGATCGGCAAGGGGGTAACCCCTCGATGGCCCGCGAACCAATACCGCCGCCCTATGCCGGACATAGGGCAGGGTTCTGGCAGGCGGTCAGAACATCTTGCGCAAGTCGATGCCGATCACCCGGCCTTGGGGTTCGCGGAACGCGCGCTGATAGGCATAAGGCGTCGCCCCGGTCTCGTCCGTTACCCGCTGGCGGCTGTCGAGCAGATTATCGACGGTGAACGACAGCCGCGCCCCTTTTAGGAACGGCATCTTCTCGATCAACGACGCCCTGCGGTCAAAGTCCACGAACAGCCGCAAGCCGAGGTCGAACGTGCTGCCGAAGCGCAGGTCGGAACTGCCCGGCGCACCGCTGCCGTCCACCCGCGACGGCGCGCTCCAAGTGCCCTTGAGCCGCGCGCCAAGCCCGTTGGCGAAAAGCCCGCCCTCCATCTCGATCTCGTGGCGCGGGACGCCGCCGGCGGTCAGCGCCTCGCCGACAAGCTGGTCGAGCCAGGGCGTTCCCGGTGCGATGCGGACGCGATCGCTGATGGTCCAGGTGTGATAGACCGACAGGTTCCAGCGGCTGCCGCGCCCGCCGCGCCCCGGCCCACCGCCGGGGCCACCACCGAAGCCGCCGCCGCCTTCCATCCGCCCGCCGCGTCCACCCCGTCCCTCGTCGCCACCGCTGTTGCCCAGCTTGCCGCCGATGTTGAACCCCCAGCGGATGCTGGAACTGGCGATGGCATCGAACGTCACCGCGCGCCGGTCTATCGCGATAAGCGTACCGTCAGCCGCGCGTGTAACGCGGTCGGGAAATGCCGCTTCGACCGCCGGGGTCAGCAGGGGGAAGCTTTCCGACACGTCGCTGGAGCGGTTACGGAAGTATTCGACGAGAAGATTGGAGCGGTCGAACAACGGCAGGTCCCAGGTTGCCGAAAGCTTGATGTCGCGGCGCTTTTCCTTGACCAGATCGGGGTTGCCGCCGGTAATGACCGAAACCAGCGCGCTTCGCCCCTGCACGAAGTCGTAGACCGTCACCCCGTTGGAGACGACCTGCGGCGCGCCAAGCTGGGCCAGCGTCGGGGCCGCCTGATCGACGATATAGCTAGCCTGGAAAGTCAGCGTACTGGTCGGCGACCAGGTGAACCCCGCGCTCCAGTCAAACAGCGTGCCGAAGTCCGAAAGCCGATCAAGTCCGCCACTGAGGTTGAGCGACAGGTCCCCTACCCCGCCCAGCACGCCATAGCGCTTGCTGGTCAGCGGCAGCGCCAGGTTCAGCCCGCCCTGCACATCCCCGCGCGTCAGCCGCAACGGGTCGAGATCGGTGCGGGTATCGTTGCTGAGCGAACGGCTGAAGCTGTACCCCGCCTTGGCGGTCAGTTGGGCATCGCCGGCGGGCATGCGGAACGGCTTGCCGGTCAGCGTCGCCAGACTGTCGAGCGAGAGGTTGCGGATGCGCGCGCTGTCCGTCCCGGCACCGGCCAGCTCGGGCAGAGGGCCAGCCACGGCCAGTTCGCCGGCTGCGGCCGCATCCTGCAGCGCCGACAGGTTGCGGCGGCGATCGGTCCGGGTCGTGCTGTCGCTGTAGCTGCCATCGGCGGTGACGTTGAACTGCCACGCGCCGAACTGCCGGGCATAGCCTGCCCCTGCTTCGGCGAGGTCCGTCCCGGTGCGCGTGGTGCGCGGATCGGCCAAGGTGCGATAGGCGGTGTCCGTCCCGTCGCTCAGAGTCACCGCATCCAGCCCCTGAAGACCGCGCGTGTCGGTGCGGGTATACGATCCGTTGACGGTGATCGACCCGTCCAGCCCGCCCTCGCCCAGCGCCCGCGTCGAGGTGCCGTTGATGACGATCTCGCGGCTCGCGTCGGACAGGCTGCGATACCGGGCCGGATCGGGATCGCTTGCCACGGTGCGCGCCTCGGCAGGGTTAGGCGTGATATCCCGCTCCGCCTCGGTCAGCAGCGAACTTTCGGTGATCTTGGCGGACAGGTTCGAGCGGCTTGGCCCGTCGATGCGGAACAGCCCGGCCTGGGCTTCGTAATTGGAATAGCCGCCGCGCGTCGGGAGGTTGTATTCGCCATCGGCGGTGACGGCGGAAAACTTGTCCTTGAGAATGATGTTCACCACCCGCTGGTTCGGCGGATAGCCGAAGCGCAGGGCCACTTCCTCGGGCAGGATTTGCATCCGCCGGATCGCCTCGGGCGGGATCTGGCGCATCTCGCGAAAACTCGAAATCCGCTGGCCGCTCAGCAGGATCACCGGCCGGCCATTGCCCCGCCCGCGACCGCTGCCGGTCTGCGGCGCGATCGCATCGATCAGTTCGCCGATCGAGGAAACCCCGTATGCGGCGATGTCCTCCTCGTCGAAAGTCTGCACCGCCTTCTGCGGCACGTCCACTTCGCCCTTGAGGCTGGTGCCGATCACCAGAATCTCGTTCTCCGGCACCGATGCCGGCTCCTGCCCTTCGTTGCCGGCCGGGTCATCGTCATCATCGCTTGCCGGCGCGCCGGCCGCCGCAGCGGCCATCGCGAAGCTCGGAGCCAGGCCAAGCGCGCCACCGGCGGTCGAAAGAAGCAGAATCGGAACAAGTGAGGACCGCAAGCAGCATACTCCAGAAATTGACGCCCCGCTGCCTCCTATGACCAGCGATGGCGGCACGGGTTCCGCAAGACAAGTCGCGGTCAGTAACAATTTGTCGTGGGGTGGCTGTCGCAGGCCTTGCCAAGGCTTCACTTTTCGGCGGGGTGTGGCTATGGCGCGCCGCAACGACTGAACAGAACATTGGAACCTGATCGCCCATGGCGAAAGAAGAACTTCTCGAAATGCGCGGAAAGGTGGTTGAGCTTCTGCCCAACGCCATGTTCCGCGTCGAACTGGAAAACGGCCACGAGATCCTCGGCCACACCGCCGGCAAGATGCGCAAGAACCGCATCCGCGTGCTGGTGGGCGACGAAGTGCTGGTTGAACTGACCCCTTATGATCTCACCAAAGGCCGTATCACCTATCGCTTCATGCCCGGTCGCGGTGGCCCCGGACAGTACTGACGCCACGCAGGCGGAGCGCGCCGATCCGCCTGGCTCCGCCGCCTTGCGCCTGATCCTCGCCTCCGCCAGCCCGCGCCGCCGCGAACTGCTGGCCCGGCTCGGCATTGCGGCGATGGATATCCGCGCCGCCGACGTCGATGAAACCCCGCACGCCGCAGAGCCGGTGCGCGGTTACGCCACCCGCATGGCCCGCGAAAAGGCGCTGGCAGTGGCTGCGGACGATGCTCACGTCCTTGCCGGCGATACCGTCGTCGCCTGCGGCCGCCGCATTCTGCCCAAGGCCGAAGACGAGGCGACCGCGCGCGCCTGCCTCGCGCTCCTGTCCGGCCGCCGCCACCGCGTGCTTTCCGCCGTGGCGCTGCGTTATCCTTGTGGGACCTTGCGCGAAAAGCTGTCCGAAACCGTGGTCCGCTTCAAGCCACTCTCGACGGCGGAGATCGATGCCTATGTGGCCGGGGGCGAATGGCACGGCAAGGCCGGCGGCTATGCCATCCAGGGCAGCGCCGAGGGCCTGATCGCGTGGATCGGCGGCAGCCATTCGGGCGTCGTCGGCCTGCCGCTGTTCGAAACGCGCGCGCTGCTGCGCGCTGCCGGCTTCGCGATTGGCTGAAGCCGCCGCCCGTACCTGGCTGGTCGAGGAAGGGATCGGCGAGACCCGGACGATACTGGTCGAAAACGACCAGGTCATCGCCGCCCGGCTCGAACGGCCCGGCAGGCTCGTTTCCGGGCAAATCGAAGAGGCCACGCTCATCGCCCGTGCCAAAGGCGCAACGCGCGGGACCGTGCGCTTTGCCGGGGGTGAAGAAGCCCTGGTAGATGGGTTGGACCCTGCCGCCAGCGAAGGCGCGCCACTGCGTATCGAAGTGACGCGCGCCGCCATCGCCGAAACCGGCCGCCTCAAACGCGCGCAGGGTCGCCCTACGACCAAGGCGGTAGTCCCTGCCCCCTCGCTCGCCCAGCGCCTGCGCCGCGCAGGCGCGCCGGTGAAAGTGGTGACCCGGTTCGCCGAAGACCCCTGGCCCGAACTCATCGCCCAGGCGCTCGACGGCACTTTCCCGTTCGCCGGCGGTGCGCTGCTGGTCACGCCGACCCCGGCGATGACGCTGATCGATATCGACGGCACCCTGCCGCCGCGCGCGCTGGCGCTGGCGGCGATTCCGCCGATCGTCGCCGCCGTCGGCCTGCTCGACCTTGGCGGATCGATCGGCATCGACTTTCCCAGTCTCGAACGCCGCGAGGATCGCCGCGCGGTGGACGAGGCGCTGGCCACCGCGCTGGCGCACTGGCCGCACCAGCGCACGGCGATGAACGGCTTCGGCTTCGTCCAGTTGGTGGCGCGGCTCGAACGCCCTTCGCTGATCCAGACCCTGCGCCAGGACCCGGCGCTGGCCGGCGCCCTGCTGCTGTTGCGGCAGGCCACGTTCGTCGCCGCGCCGGGCCGTCTGCTGCTCACCGCTCATCCGCGCGTGTGCGCCATTGCTGCGCAGCACGAAGCGGAACTCATGCGTCGATCCGGCCGCACGGTGATCTGGCAAAAGGATTCCACCCTTGCCCTCACCGGCGGTTTCGCGCAGGCGATAGCTGCATGACCCGCTTCGAACGCAAATGCCCGATCTGCGCCAAGCCGCGTGACCCGCAGTTCACCCCGTTCTGTTCCAAGCACTGTCGTGACCGCGATCTGCTGAACTGGCTGGATGAGGGCTACGCCATCCCCGGCCCCGCGCAGATCCCGGACGAGAGCGAACCGGGCTGAGCGGAGGCTGCTTCAAAAAACCCAAGTGGGGGGTTGCCAAGCGCGGCGCGCTTCGCCATAGGCCCGCAACCAACCGCTCGCCGGTCCCCGAAACCTCGGTAAAGGGACCGCCGCAGTCGCAAGCCCGGGTAGCTCAGTTGGTAGAGCACATGACTGAAAATCATGGTGTCGGCGGTTCGATTCCGTCCCCGGGCACCACTGCGCGCCTCGCATAGGGCTGCATTGCGCGGAATAATGGGTCTACGCGCTGGCACTGCCGGCACGAAGAACTTCTTAAAGCTGTCCGTGAAGCGTTGCGTCGGCGAGTTCTGCGTTTCCGCTTCGCTGACCAGCGTCACCACCCTGGCGAGCACACTTTCGGTGGACAGGCGGGTCACTTCGATCTCGATCAACCCGCGACCGTTGATGATGCCGGCGAACACGCGGCTTGCCGCATTGGGGTTGGCGCGGGACGCGGCATCGTCCTGTACCGGCCGCTTATCGACCGGCATACTCTCGCCCGCGACCGGGGCCTGATTGATCGCCGTGGTGTCCTTCAGGGTAAACGCGTCGGCCGCGTCCGTGACCTCGGGCAAAAGGACGGGAATTTCGAGACGGAGCTTTTCGATCATGATGTTTGTCCTTCGGCGCGCGGGAGATCGGCAGGCGACGCGTCAAGGTGCTTGGTTGGCGGAGGAATATCCGTTTCCGGACGGCCGTATCGGGCATAGAGCGTCGGCAGGACGAACAGCGTGAGCAACGTCGCCGAGATCAGGCCGCCGATGACGACGGTTGCCAGCGGCTTCTGCACTTCCGCACCGGCACCGCTGGCGATCGCCATCGGCACGAAGCCGAGGCTGGCGACCAGCGCCGTCATGACGACAGGACGCAGCCGCAGCATCGCCCCCTCACGAGCCGCTTTTGCGCGATCCCGCCCCCGCGCCATGAGCCCTTGGATCGACGTCACCATGACGAGGCCATTGAGGACCGCGATCCCGGACAGGGCGATGAAGCCCACCGCTGCCGAGATCGAGAAGGGCATACCGCGCAGAAACAATGCCAGGACGCCGCCGACCAGCGCGAGCGGGACGCCAGTGAACACGATCGCCGCATCGCGCACGCTTCCCAGCGCCCCGTAAAGCAACAGGATGATGAGCGCGAAGCACGCCGGCACCACCAGCATCAGGCGTTCGGTCGCCGATTGCAGATTCTCGAACTGGCCGCCCCAATCGAGATACTGGCCGGCAGGCAGACGCACTTCTGCCGCTATCGCCGCCTGTGCGTCCGCCACCACGCCTGCAACGTCCCGGCCGCGCACGTTCGCCTGCACGACGACGCGTCGTTTGCCGTTCTCGCGGCTGATTTGGTTGGGGCCATCGGTGACGCCGATGTCGGCGACACTTTGTAGGGGCACGAACCCGCCGCCTGGCAGAGGCACCGGCACGTGGCCGAGCGTTTGCAGATTGGCGCGCGCCACGTCCGACAAACGAATAGTGACGGCAAAGCGCCGATCCCCCTCGAAGATCATGCCGGCATCGCGACCGCCGATCGCGGCCGAGATAGTATCCTGCACGGTCTGAGCAGTGATCCCGAGCCTCGACATGATGTCCCGCCGGGGACGTATATCGAGCATCGGCAGGCCCTCGGTCTGTTCCACCCGAACGTCGGCCGCGCCCTGCGTCTTGCGAAGGACCGCCGCAACGGCGTTGGCCGTCCTGTTCATCGCGTCGCTGTCGTCGCCGAACACCTTGACCGCGACGTCTCCGCGCACCCCCGCGATCAGTTCGTTGAACCGCATCTGGATAGGCTGGCTGATTTCGAAGGCGTTGCCGGGCAGGCCCTCAAGCGCCTTTTCGACCTTCGCCCCCAGCTCGCCCTTGCTGAGACCGGCATCCGGCCATTCTTCGCGCGGCTTCATGATGATGAAGGTGTCCGAGATGTTCGGGGGCATCGGGTCCGACGCCAGCTCAGCCGTACCCGTCTTAGAGAACACGAACCGGACTTCGGGCAGCTTGCCGATCTCCCGCTCGATGCGCGATTGCATCGCCTGGCTTTGATCGACCGACGTTCCCGGTACGCGCAGCACTTGCGCGGTCAGGTCGCCTTCATCGAGCTGGGGAAGGAACTCCTGCCCCAGGAACGAGAAGGTCAGGATGGCGGCGAGGAACGCGCCGACCCCAACGCCCATGGTCAGCGTCTGCCGCTTCATCGCCTGATCGAGCCCCGGCTCATACTTGCGCTTGAGCCAGGACATGATCCGGCCCTCCTTTTCCTCGACCGGCTTGGAGAGCCAGATTGCGAGCATGGCGGGCACGAAAGTCAACGAAAGCACGAAGGCGCTTACGAGCGCGATGATGACGGTCAGCGCCATCGGTGTGAACGTCTTGCCCTCGACGCCCGTGAGGGTCAGCAGCGGCACATAGACGAGGATGATGATCGCCTGCCCGAAGACGGAAGGCCGGATCATCTCGCGCGCGGCCTGCGTCACCACGGACAGGCGCTCTTCCAGCGTCAGCGTTCGGCCATAGTGATGTTGCCGTTCGGCGATGCGCCTCAGCGCGTTCTCGACGATAATCACCGCGCCATCCACGATCAGGCCGAAGTCGAGCGCGCCGAGACTCATCAGATTGGCCGAGACGCCGCCTCGCAGCATCCCGAAGCTGGTCATGGCCATGGTGATCGGGATCACCAGCGCCGCGATCAGAGCGGCCCGAAAATTGCCGAGCAGCACGAACAGCACGACGATGACGAGCAGCGCGCCTTCGGTCAGGTTTTTCGCTACCGTCTTGATTGTGGAGTTGACCAGCGCGGTGCGGTCCAGCACCGGCTGAATCACTACATCGGTTGGCAATGAGGCGTTGATTGCCTCGATCCGCTCCGCGACGGCCGATGCGACAGTGCGGCTGTTCTCGCCGATCCGCATGATGGCGGTTCCAACCACGACCTCCTTGCCGTTCTCGGACGCGGAGCCGTAGCGGATGGCTTGACCGAGGCGGACTTGCGCCACCTGATCGAGCCGGATCGGGGTGCCTTCGCGGGTGGCGATGACCGTTCCTGCCAGTTCGCCCACATTGCGGATACGAGCGTCGGACCGGACAGCCAGGCCCTCGCCGCCGCGATCGACGACGCCGGCACCGACGCCGACGTTGTTCTCTTGGAGCGCCCGCGCCAGATCGCTCAGGTTCAGCCCAAGGGCGGCGAGCCGCTGTACGTCCGGGATCACCTGAAACTGCTTCACATAGCCGCCGATCGAATCGACGCCGGCAAGGCCCGGCGTGTTTTTCAGCAGCGGCGCGACGATCCAGTCCTGCGCTGTGCGAAGGTAGGTCGCCTGATCGGCTTCGCTGACAAGACGGTCGCCCTCCGGCGTGATGTAGCTGCCGTCGGGCTGCATGCCGGGCTCGCCCGGTTTATGGGTATCTTCCTTGCGGTGCTGGAAATGGACGGTCCACATATAGACTTCGCCAAGGCCCGTCGCGATCGGTCCCATCGTAGGGACGGCACCATCAGGCAGGCTTTCCTCGGCGACGCGCAGCCGCTCCGCGACCTGTTGGCGCGCAAAATAAATGTCGGTTGAGTCGGTAAAGACAGCCGTGACCTGGGCGAACCCGTTGCGGCTGAGCGACCGCGTATATTCAAGGCCAGGAACGCCCGCGAGAGCGGTTTCGATCGGGAAGGCGATTTGCTTCTCGACCAGCTCAGGCGACAGAGCCGGCGCGGTGATGTTCACCTGCACCTGGTTGTTGGTGATGTCGGGAACGGCGTCGATCGGCAGGCGCGAGATCGCCCAGCCTCCGATGACCGCGGCGATGAGCGTCATGAGCAGGATGAACCAGCGGCGCTCGACGGAAAATGTGACGATGCGGCCGATCATATCAGTGCCCGTGCTCCGCTTCGCCTTTTCCAAGCTCGGCCTTGAGGGTGAAGCTGTTCGGCCCGGCGAGCAGTTCGTCGCCCTTGAGCCCCGAGGTCACGACCACGTTGTCCCGGTTGGGGCTCCCGAGTGTGACAGGCGTGGCCTTGAAGCCGTGTTCGGTGCGGACGAACACGGTGGAGCGGCCCTCGACCGTCTGAACCGCGCTTTGCGGCACGAGCAGCGCGGACGCACCGCCACCGGCGAGCTGGATCGAGGTCGTAACCGGCTCACCGACGCGCCATTGGCCGGCGCGGTTGTCGATGAGTGCGATGACCGTGGCGAGGCGCGTGGTTTCATCGAGAATGGGCGACACGAAATCGACCTGCGCAACCGATCGCCGATCGCCCGCAACAACCTCGATTCGAGAGCCGGGGCGCACCTTGCCGGCGTCAGCGGGCGAGAGCGCCAGCGTGACCGCGACGCGGCCCAGATCGGCCACGCGGAATAGCTCGGCATCGGCCGCTACCGTCTGGCCTAACGTCACGCTACGCGCGACGACCTGGCCCGAGAGCGGCGCACGGATCGCAATGCGATTGAGCGCACCACCGCCTCCACCAGCGGCCGACAACTGTTGCTGTGCGAGCCGCAGCGCGATTCGGGCCTCTGTCGCTACCGTGCGCGCCGCTATCAAGTCCTGTTCCGGCGAGACGCGTTCTTTGAACAGGCGCTGCTCACGGCGCAGATTGCTTTCCGCGAGCGCTAGCCTGGCCCGCGCCGCCTCTATTTCTGCGTTTAGCGTGGCCGCTTCGCGGCTTTCGATGATCGCAAGTGTCTGCCCGCGCCCGACCGATTGACCGAGGTTGCGGGTGAGCGACACCACCCGCCCCCCGATCGCGGCGGACACGACCTGCATCCCTTGCGGGTCGCCTTCGATTGTCGCCGGCAGCGTCAGCGCGCCGCCGCCGTTGCGGATCACGCGCACCAGCTCGATGCCGGCTTTGCGTATCTGATCGGCGCTGAGGTCGATCTCGCCCTCCTCGTCGGCGTGCGCGCCGTTCTCGGGGCTTGCGGCGCTTTCCGCCGCTGCCTCGTTCTGCGCTTCGTCGCCTGCTTTCTCGCTGCCGGAACATCCAGCCAGCAGCACAGCGGCCAGCGCGAGCGGCAGGGCCGCCGAGTGTCGGATCTTCATTGTCATTCCCCCTGAATGATCGGCGCGCGGGCGGTGAGCCGCTCAAGCTGCGCCTGGGCGACGTGATACGAGAGCAGCGCGTCGACCGCCGCCGCCCGCGTCTGTGCGAGCGTGCGTTCAGCATCGAGCAAATCGAGCTGGCCGAACTTGCCCTCCCGATAGCCGATGCGAGCAATGCGAGCCGCTTCTTCGGCCGCCGCGAGCGCGGGACCGCTGGCCGCCGCCGCGTTTGTCGCGGCGTTGGCGGCTTCCGCTTGGGCCCATGCAACGGCCTGATCCACATCGATCGCGGCGAGACGCCGCCGTGCGTCCGCGCTCTGACGTTCGGCGGTTGCTTGGCTCACCGCGGCGCGACCGTTGTTGAACAGCGGGATCGGGATTGACAGGCTGAAAATCGCCGCCGTGTCATTGGTCTGTTCGAACCGACGCGCGCCTGCCCCGAGTGTCAGATCGGGAATCCGTTGCGAACGCGCGAGCCGGACACTTGCGTCGGCGCTGGCGAAGTCAGCATTGGCCGCCGCCATCATCAGCGTGCCGGTGCTGTCGATCGGCCGCAGCGGGCCATGCGTAGCAGGGACATGGTCGAACCAGTTCGCGTCCAGCGGTCCGGCGAAAGGCTGGCCGATGATGCGAGAAAGAGTGAAGCGAGAAACCTCGACGGCACGTTCCTCCCTCACAAGCGCAGCTTCCGCATTGACCAGCGCAACATTCGCGCGCTCTGCCTCGAGCGGCGAAGCGCGGCCCGCTTGAACGCGGACCCGCGCGGCGCGTCGCCCCTCACCGGCGATGTGCGCCTGATCGCGGGCTATGACGAGACGCCGTTCGGCGGACGCCGCTTCAGCATAGGCGCGGATGACGCTGAGCCGGAGATCGGCTTTCGCGATGGCGGCCTGAATGGTTGCGCGATCGGTTCGAGCATCTGCGACGGCGATCCTGGCCGACCGCTTGCCGCCGAGTTCGAGCGGCAGTGCGAGGGAGGTCGTCGCTTCAAGGCTCTGCGTGCCGCGATACTGGCCGGAGCCCGCGACGTTTTCAGCTTCTACGGTGATAGTCGGATTGGGTCGCAACCCGGCAACGCGGCGGCCAGCTTCGGCGGCGCGCACGTCCGCAGATGCCGCTTCCAGCGCCGGGGAGACGACGCCGGCCAGTTCAAGGGCGCGATCAACGGTGAATGCCGGTCCCGATATAGCAGGCGCGGCGACTTGCGGCTGTGTGGCCCCGGCGTCAGCCGGCGGCGCGGTTTGGGCCTGCGCGATGCTCGCGCAAGGCGTCGCGGCCAACAAGGCCGCGAACAATCGGTGCATGATGACAAGACTCCTGACAGTTCCAAAGACGCCCCACGGGTGGAGCTAGGCTGGAATTGTCAGGCGCGTGGAGGGCGATACGCGGGATTGGTCGGCGCGGAGACGCGCGCCGCCACGTCGATCGGCATAGGCCGCGAATCGCGAAGATGCCGTTGCGGGGCCATAGCTTCGTTCACAGGCTCGCCGATTTGATGGCCATGGCAACCGCCGTGATGATGCGGCGTCGCCTTGCCGTCGTCGGACGGCACTTGATCCCGGTCGCCAGCGGCATGACCGAGGCCGGCGGCCACATCGGAATCCAGGCATCCGATCGGCTCGGCCGCGTGCGCGACCGTCCCCGCCATCAACGATAGCGAGACGAGGCACATCAATATCAAGGCGGTTAGCCGATGCATCGATCGCGCCTGTACCACGAACTGGACGATGAAAAAATGCTCAGCTTCACCTTGCACAAGGTTTCCTGCCCCACAGGAAGCACTATGGGATGCTGTCCCCGGGTACCACTGCCGCCAGCCCCGTCAGACCTTGCGCAGCAACGCCCGCACCGGCTTGTCGAACGCGACGCCCAGCAGCCAGGCGAACCCGATCGCGATAGCCAGCGCGCCCACGCCGATCGCCGGGGCCAGCTCCCCGGCCTCGCGGTGCAGGACCACGTTGATCAGCTTTTCGAACGGGAGCACCGCGTGGGTGATGTAGAGCGGGTAGGAAATCAGCCCCAGCGTCCGGCATAGCCTGCGATGCGCCGGTCGGGCAGTCATCGCCGCCGCGCACAACAGCGGGAACACGATGAGTGCCAATGTCACGTCCTTGATCCAGCCCAGCGTGGACGGAGCGGCCAGCACGACCAGCGGGACGGCCAGCAGCACCGCTACCGGCACCGGTGATGCCGGCAAGCGGCCCTGCTGCGCCAGCCGCGCGATCAGCACCCCGATGGAAAACCCGACCAGCACCCGCAGCGCCGGGATCTGGAGCCACATCCGGTCGTAACCGAAGTTCAACCCGCCCGCCTGCGTCGCCACGACGATGAGGAGCAGCGCGCCGCCCGCGATCAGCGCCGGCAGCGCCCGCACGCCCAGCCAGGGCAGCGCCAGCGCATAGACCAGGTTCATCGCCAGTTCCCAGAACAGCGACCAGCACGGCGGGTTGAGCGGAAACAGATCGGGGCGCGGGGCGGGGAACGGGTTGGGCAGCATCAGCGATCCAGCGAGCACCACCGGTGCCAGCGTCTGCCCGGTCCAGTTTCCGGTGCCCATGACGATCCCGGCGACAGCGACCAACGCGCCCAGCGCCAGCGCGACGAGATAGAGCGGTGCCAGCCGGGCCAGCCGCCGCGCCATGAACCGCAGCGTGCTCATGCCGCCGCGCAGCCGGTCTTCGTAGTTCAGGCAAATGACGATGCCGCTGATGATGAAGAACAGGTCCACGGCCAGAAAGGCGCTGGGGAAATACCATTCGCCCAGCATCGCCCGGTAATGAACAGTCACCACCGCAATCGCCGCCAGCCCGCGCAGGCCGTCAAGTGCATCGACGATACCGGCCCCGTTCCCGCCCGCCTCGCGCGCGGGAACGAGGGGAGCATCGGCCATCACGGCCGGTCCACCCGCAGGCACGCGATCCCGACCGTGCCAGCCCCGGTCTTCACCCACTTGCGTCGATTACCGGGTATCATGCTCAAGAACCTGCTTTCTGGCTGCGGTGAAGCGCGACCGCAGCCGAAACGCCGACCTTGCGCGAACCCCTTGCCCGACCGCTTTTTGACCATGCCGCACCGCAACGCAAGCCGCGCGCCGCCCGCATGTACATTGGCCGATCAAAGCACGTGGCACTGCAGCCGATAGACCTTGCCCGCCACCGGCGTCCCCAGCATGTTGAGGAACACCTGCGAAGCGCTGGCCGAAGCCTTGATGTCGATCCCGGTGTTGTCGGTGCTGTTGTACCCTGACGCGATCGGGAACGGGGTCGACGCGAACACCCCGTCCTTGAACGTCAGCGTCACCGCCGGGTTCGCGGCCAGCCCGCTGGAGCCGGCAGTGATCTGCACCTCGAAGCGGTTGTCCTTGCTGGCGTTGATGATCGTCAGCGACGCTCCCGAACCCCAGCCGCCGCCCAGCGTGAAATCGCCGCCGGTCAGCGTGGTCCCCAGGTTCAATGTCGCCCGGTAGAATTCGTGGCAGGGCTTGTCGCTGGCGTTCATCAGCACGCGGTGATGCCGGGTGATCGCGCCTGCGCTGCTATAGACGCGCTCGTCCAGCGCCCCGGCGTTCGCCATCTCCAGCCACGCCGCCGCATTCGCCGGTGCGTCCAGTTCGCGCAGGAACCGCCCCGGCGAAGCCCCGGCAAGCTGCTCCGAAGGAAACGCCAGCGCCTGCGTCATCGGCCCGTCCGCCGCGCCGAATACGCGGTGGACATCGTTGCTACCGCTGCGGAACACCTCGTTGCGCTTGGATACGGTGAACTCGCCCAGCCCGCGCGGAACGTAGATGCCAAGGCTCGCGCTGGAAAACAGCAGCGGCTCGGAATCGGCCGGGTTGTCCGTGGTCCGCACGCGGATCGCCGGCGCAATGACCCTCAGGCTCGGCGTATTGCTGCCTTCGTGCACGATCAGGTCGCCCGGCTTGCCCAGCAGATCGCCACTGACATAGCCGGGATCGGTGATCGCCCGGATCGAACTGGGCGCGAGGATGGTGATCTGTGCCCCGTCGCCATTGTCCTTGATGCGGATGGGGTTGAGCTGGAAGCCGCCGCTGGCGGGGAAGTCGTAACTGTAGTGCGCTTCGAATTTCGGGTTGGCGATCAGCAGCGAACTGTCGGCCCCCAGCGCATCGATCAGCATCCCGCCGGCACCGTTGCCGTCGGCCGAGAATCCGGTGATCGCCACTCCGTCAGCCCGGCTGCGCCAGATCAGGCCGTATCCGGTGCAGAACACCGCCTCCAGCCGGTCCAGCGCGCCGGGCAGACCACCGCGTGCGAAGTCATAGCCGTGGCCCTTGATCCCGCGCACCGTGATATCGGCAAAGTGACTGTTGTTTTGCAGCGCGACCGGGGTTCCGTCTGCGGTATAGAGAGCGATGCCGGTACTGTCTGCCCGGCCGGTCGCGCCCACGCCGCTGTACCCGTAGACATGAAAATCGCGCAGGGTGCCAAACCAGAACCCCTGCCCGTTGGCCGGATCGACCAGCACGTCGAACCGGAACACGTCCATGCAGGTCGATGTCTGCAGAAACCGCGTGACCCGCGCCCCCTTGGTCTGCGATCGGCCGCGCCCGGCCATGTTCATCCCCGGCGGCAGCAGCAGCGTGCGGCTGATCGCGAAATCGCCGTCGGTCGCATCGAACTGTCGGCACTGGTAGACCCCGGTATCGGCATCAAATGTGCGGGTCTGGTAGATCGCATGCTGGAACGCGGCCCAGTCCTGCTCCTGATACTTCCACCCATCGCTGGTGGAAGCATAGAGATCGGCCAGCCACGGATAGGCTGCGGTGGCCTGTTCATAGGCCGAAAACCGCTCGCACAGCGGATTGTACGCCAGCTTGTCGGTCAGCGCAGTCGCCAGCGGATAGAAGACCTGCGCGTCTGCCAGCGTGGCGAAGAAGTCGCCCACCGGCTTGCCCACGCCCAGCCCCACCGCGCCGAAATCGCGCGCCGACATCGTCTCGCGCAGCCGCGATCCCGCCGTGCGGGCATGCGCATCGCCATCCAGCGTGAAGCGGGAAAGATCGGCTCCCTTGCCCGGTTCGGCGGCAAACAGATCGGCCGTGCGGGCGGCTGCCCGCGCCAGCCTCAGCGCTTTGGCGTCGTTCATGCTGCGGCCCTCCGGGTCAGCGTCGAGCCGGAGCCGGCCGCGAATTTCAGAAAGCCGTTGCCGTCGAACCCATAGATCCCCGCCGCCGTGATCGCGGCATAGCTGGCCCCTTGCGCATCATAGGCAAGGCAGGCAACGAAGTTCGTGCCATCCAGGCTGCGCTGCGGCTGGTAAGCTATCGCCGGAGTGCCGACGAACTGCACCTCGACATCGCCGTAGCCCGAGGCGTCCCACGCGGTATCCGGGCTGGCCCAGGGCTCGGGCCCGATCACGCCGGATGATACCAGCAGCGGCGCGCCTCCGGTCGTGGTGACCGGCAGCGGCGCACCGGCATTCACCAATGCGAACGCGCCGGAGGTATCGGCAAAGCCAATGGCAACAGCCGGTGCATAACCGGCCGGGGCGGAGATGGGGTTGAGCGGCAAGGGCGGGTCCTTTCTGGAAAAACGAAAGACCCGAAGCGAGATACGCATGAATGGGGAAGTAGGAAAACATTTAGAGAACAAAAATGCATTTTCGCTATTCGTCGGGCGTGATGTCCTCACCCTTCCGGTCCAGCAGTCGCGCCGCGACCATGATGGCGCACGGCCACAGCAGCGAATTGACGATGTCCCATCCGGTATCGCGAAGAACCCAGAACTGGCCGGGATCGGGCAGCGCGATCACATCCATCGCTTCGTTCGCCAGCGTCAGCAGGCCGACCACCGCCACCGGCCACCACGCCGCCAGCCCGCGCCGGGCGAACAGGGCGAGCGCCAGGTAGATACCGATCGCGGCATGGATATGGACCAGCCCGCGAACGTCCTGATTGTGCGGCAGGACCGCCGATTTCAGGGCTTCCCACTGATCCGCCAGCGCAAGGTGCCACATCACTCCAGTTCCTCCGCAGGCGCAAAATGAGACCATCGGCATTACCCGAATCGCCACGGATGCGAATCCGCACAATGACTTAGATGTTGCGCTGCAACAGATATCAATGCACAAGTCGCGGCCATGGCTATCTCCCGGAATCTGCCCATGTTTCCGACCTCTCGCCGGCGGGCATTGCAGATTGCGGCATGCGCTGTCGGCGGCAGCGGGCTGATCGGTGCCTGCCACGGAAAAGCAGTTGCCGGGTCCGGCCCGGCGGACTGGCCGTCATGGTCGGCATCGCGCGCGCAAATCCTCGCGCGTTCAGCCAGCCTGCGCCAAGGTGCGGTCAGCGTCCGCCAGTTCGGGGCGCGGCTCGATGGCAGCAGCGATGATGGCGAAGCGCTGCGCCGCGCCTATGAAAGCGGCGCGCCCGCCGTTGTCATCGACGGGCCCTTGCGGCTCTCGCAACCGCTCCGGATCAACCGACCGTTCGCGCTGTTCGGCGAAGGACAAGGCCCGCATCTGGTGTGGACCGCCGCGCATCCCGGCTCCGGTGTCAGCGCGATTCTGGGCGTCGAAGCGCCGCAAGCCGCCGATCCCGCCGCCTTCGTCCGCGATATGTGGATCGATGGTCTCCATGCGGTGCGCGAACGGGCCGGCACCGGGCTCATGGTCCTGCTCCAGGCGATCAACCTGCGCGGTCTGACCATCCGGGGCTGCACCACCCGCAACATGGGCCTCGCCGTGGTCAAGCACCGCCGCATGCTGAGCGGCGATTACCTCCGGCTCGCGGCTGCCCGCCAGGCCAAGGGCCGCGAGCCACCGGCCGTCGATCCGGCAGTGCTCGCGGGTTTCTCCGCCACCGGCTTCGATGACCTCAACGAAGACCTCTGCGTCATCGATAACGATGTCGATAACGGCGTCTATCAGGCACCGCTGCTGCGCTTCGAAATGGCACGGCGGGTCGTCGTCGCCGGCAATCGCGGCCGCTTTGCCAATGTGAGCTGGTGGGGCGGCGGGGCCAAGGCCACGCAAGGCGGCGAAGCCCGGTTCCTGCGCCGCGCCCGCGATATCTACATCGCCGACAACACGCTGACCGGCTCCAACGGCAACATCTATGGCAACAACGGCCAGAACGTCATCGTCGCCCGCAATGCGGTGGCCGACGCGATCGACACCGCGATCGATTTCGAAGGCTGCTTCGATTGCCATGCCTATGACAACACGGTCAAAAACGCCGGGAACTTCGGGCTTTCCACTTTCTATCTCGCCCGCAACGTGGTCTTCGAACGCAATGTCGTCGAACAGGACGGCTCGGCGATGGACATGGCGCGCCGCTTCGCCACCCGCCAGATCGGCGGCGGCCGTGGCATCGCGCTTGTCGCCCTGCGCAGCGCGGGATTCGCCAAATCGCCCGATATTTCGGTGCGCTTCATCGGCAACCACCTGACCTATTCCGGGCCGGACGGCATCGGCGTGTGCCTGCCCAGCTATTACGACAGCCTCGAATTCACCGATAACGTCCTGCACAACGTCGCGTGCGACTGGCGCTATCTGCTCACCCGCAGCGTCGTGATCCGCAACAACCGACTCACCTTCGATCGCGCGCCCTCCTCGCCTGTCACGCTGATCGGCGGCGCGGCCGGATCGGGCACGGTCAGCGGCAACCAGGTGCAGGTGCAGGTGCCGATGCCTGCGGGGTCGGCCGGGATCGGCTACGAAGTGGCCAGCATCCCCGGCACCGTCCGCATTGCCGACAATACGGTGAAGGGCACCGGTGCCGCTTCGGTCCCGATCGTGGTCAAGCCATGGCGCGGCCTTCCCCGCGCCGCGCTGCAGGTCTCCAACAACACCGTCCCCGGCCTGACAATGGACACGACGCTGGACGCCGTCACCAAGCTGGACAGACCGGCCGCCGGCATAAAGCGCAGCGCAGGGCTTACCTTGCCGACTTATCCGCCCCGCGTCACGCCGGGCGCGGAATAGGCGCGCGATGCAGGCCGGGGTACTGACAGCACGCTTGCGAACGCTCGCCGCAGGCAACGGGGTTATGGCCCGGCTGATGCGCGGCATCATCGGCTCGGGCGGGGTGTGGGTGCTGCGCCTGGCGATGACGCTGGGCATGTCGTTCCTGCTCGGCCATCTGCTCGGCCCCACCGAATACGGCCGCTATGCCTACCTTGTCGCCAGCGTAACCCTGTTCGCACCGCTGTGCAGCCTAGGCTACGACATGCTCGCCGCCCGCGAATACGCCGCTGCTCGCGCCGGCGATGACCAGGCTGGCGAAGCCGCCCTCGCCCGCACTTTGCCCGCGGCGGTATGGAAGAACGCTGCGCTGGTCATGCTGGTGTTCATCCCCGCAACCGCCGCATACAACGCCTGGCGCGGGCAGCCTTGGGGGACGATCGTTCTGCTCGAAGCGCTCGGCATCGTGCTCACCGCCCAGTTGCGGCTGGCGCAGGGATCGCTGCGCGGCCTCGGCCGGGTATCGCAGGGCCAGCTTTATCAACTGATCCTGCCTCCGTTGCTCAACCTTGTGCTGTTCGTGGCCGGGCTGATCGTGCTGCGGCCCAGCGCCGATCTCGCGATCATCACCTTCGTCGCCGGCCTCGCGCTCGCCTGCCCGCTGGCCCTGCGCGCGGTGACCCGGGCCGCCAGCAGGCTTGACGTCACGCCGTCCGCCGAAGCCCGCAAGGTCTGGGCGCGTTCGGCTATGGTGCTGGGGGTGACCCAGATCATGTTCGTGGCGAACGAACAGGTTCCGGTGGTGGTCACCGGGCTGCTGTCGTCCTCCACCGAAGTCGGCCTGCTCGACATGGCGCGCCGCTTCGCCTTGTTTGCCTCGATCGCGCTCAACGTCATCGCCCTGCCGCTCGGCCCGATTCTGGCAGAGATGTACCGCAAGGGCGATATGGAGGCGTTTCGCCGGGTCTCGTTGCAGACCACCTATGCCGGGGTCGGCATATCCGTCACCATCACCCTCGCCTATCTCGTTTGCGGTCGCTGGGCGCTGCATCTGATTGATCCGCAGTTCGGTGCCGCCTATTGGGCGATGCTGGTCATGTGCCTGGGCTATGTCATCAATACGATGACAGGGCCGGTGCCGCTGGCGCTGACGATGACGGGGTTCGAACGGGACGCGGTGAAGGGGATCGTGGGAGGCATCGTCATCAACATCGCCGCCTGCGCGCTGCTCGTGCCGCTGATCGGCCACATGGGCGCGGCGATCGGGTCGGTGCTGGGGCAGTTCGTGTGGAACAGCATCCTTGCGGTGCTGGTCCGCCGCCGGCTGGGAATGGCCCTCGATATTCTGGCGCTGTTCGAACGACGCGGCAAGGTGGCGGCATGATCGATCCGGCCACCCCTCCGGCACCTGCGCCCGGCGGCACCATCAAGCGCCGCAATCCGCTCAGCCGCCTCGCGCTTCGGGCGTTCTTTCAGGTTCACTACGTCTGGTGCGCCGTCCGCCGCAAGCTGACCGATCGCACCCAGCGCCCGCGCAGCCTTGGGCGCGCCATGCTGCTGGCCCCGCCGATGACCAGGCGCACGGTGTGGATCTATTGGGATAGCGGCTGGGACGCGATGCCGCCGCTGGCCCGGCTGTCCTACGATTCCTGGCGACGGCGCAATCCCGGCTGGGAAGTGCGGCTGCTCGATCAGGAAACCGCGCTGGCGCTGACCGGTATCCCCGCCGAGGTATCCGCCAAGCGGATGAAGCCCTCGCAACTGGCCGACCTTATCCGCCTCGAACTGCTGACGCGGTTCGGCGGGGTATGGGTCGATGCCACCACGTTCTGCCAGGTTCCGCTGGACCAGTGGCTCGCCCCGGCGATGCCGTTCGGCTTCTTCGCCTTCACCGTCACCGAACAGCGCACCGTCGCCACCTGGTTCCTCGCCTCGGCGCAGGACAACCCGATCATGCGGGCGTGGCGCGATGTCGCCTTCTCGTTCTGGTCCTGCGCCAGTTCGCCCACCACCTATCTCATGTTCTACGATTTCTTCTCGCTGGCCCTCGCCCGCTTCCCACAGGCCGGGCGGATGTGGCGCTATTCCTCGCATCTCGAACGCACGCAGGAAAACATCCTGCGCTACGAATATCTTACCAAGGATCTCGCACCTGCCTTCGCGCAGGCGCTGGAGCGTGGGTTGATCCCGCTGCACAAGTTCTCCTTTCGCGAAGCCATCCCCGATAGCTTCGCCGGCACGCCGCTGGCGCTGGTCCTGGAATGCGATACCCGCGAAGCGATGGAACAGCGCGCGGCGATGGTCGCCCGGTGACGGTGATGTTTGCCCCGTTCGGCAAGCCCGGCACCGCGCCCACCCGCCATTTCGTGGTGTTGGATGGCCTGCGCGGCATCGCCGCCATCGCCGTCATGGCCCTGCACCTCAAGGTGAAATTCGTGCTGGGCTACCGGCCCGAAGCCGGTCTCGCGGTGGACTTCTTCTTCCTTCTCAGCGGCTTCGTGATCGCCCACGCCTATTGGGCGCGGCTGGCCGAGCGGCGGATGAGCCTTGGCACCTTCGTCGTCGTGCGCCTCGCGCGGCTCTATCCGATGATGCTGCTCGGCAATCTCATCGGGGCCGTCTATTTCCTGACGCTGGGCGGCAAGACGATGACGCAGGTTGCCGGAGCGACGGTGTTCGCCCTGGCGCTGGTCCCGCTGCCTCGGCTGGCAGACCCGGCCGCATCCGCCTATCCGCTAAACGGCGCGTTTTGGTCGCTGACGCATGAACTCGCCACCAACTTCCTGCTGGCGGCGATGGCCCCGTGGCTGGGACGAAGCTGGCGCTTCATCGCCTTTCTGGCGATCAGCGTGGTCGCCCTCATCGCCGTGGCGCAGGCCGGCCGGCTCGATGCGACGATCGCCTGGCAGGATCAGGCCTACGCCTTCTTCCGCGCGCTGGCCCCATTCGTTCTGGGGATTTTCCTCTACCGCCTGCTCCCCGCCCATACTGCCTCTACCGGCGGATCGGGCCTCGCCGCCACCGGCACCGGCGTACTTGTGGCGCTGGCGCTGGCCGCCGTGCTGTTCATGCCGATCCAGCCCACCTGGATCCGCCTCGGCGCGGTGCTGGTGCTGTTTCCGGCAATTATCCTGATCGCGGCGCGGCTGCCAGAGCAAGGCCCCCTCACGGCGCTGTGGCGCTGGCTGGGAGCCGTGTCGTTCCCGGTCTACGCGCTCCACGTCCCGTTCGTCTTCGCGCTGGACCCATGGCTCACCCCGATCCTCGCCCGCCACGCGCCGTATGCTACCCCACTGTTCGTGCTGGTGATCGCCGCGCTCCTCGCCCTCGCGACCCTGGCGCTGCGGCTGTATGATGAACCCATTCGCCGCTGGCTCAAGCGGGTGCTGGCGCGGCGCAACGCCGTGCAGGCTCCGGCCCGCACCTGATGAAATACCGCGCCGAGATTGACGGCCTGCGTGCCGTGGCCGTGCTGCCGGTGATCTTGTTCCACGCAGGCTTTCCACTGTTTCGCGGCGGCTTCGTCGGGGTCGACGTGTTCTTCGTCATCAGCGGCTTCCTCATCACCACCATCCTCGTCGATGAGATCGCTCAAGGCCGTTTCTCGATCGCGGGCTTCTACGAAAGGCGCGCAAGGCGCATCCTGCCGGCGCTGTTCGCGGTGATGGCGCTGTGCCTGCCGTTCGCCTGGGCCTGGCTGATGCCGGGGCCTTTCCGCGATTTTTCACGCAGCATCGCCGCCGTCAGCCTGTTCGCCTCCAACGTGGAATTCTGGCAGGAGAGCGGCTATTTCGCGGCAGCCAGCGAAACCAAGCCGCTCCTCCACACCTGGAGCCTGGCGGTGGAAGAGCAGTACTACGTCGTCTTCCCGCTATTTCTGGCCGCGTTCTGGCGGCTCGGCCGCACCCGGCTGACCTGGCTGGTCACCGCCTGCGCTCTCGCCAGCCTGCTGCTGAGCGAATGGGCCTGGCGTCATTACCCCAACGCCAACTATTTCCTCGCCCCCACCCGCGTCTGGGAACTGTTCGCCGGCTCGATCGCGGCGCTGGAGGTTGAACGGCGGGGCAAACAGGGTAACCCGCTGGCAGCCAACGGCGTGCTGGCGATGGTCGGCCTGATCGTCGTGATCGCCGCCCTGCTGTTCTACGGCCCGGCCGTGCCCTTCCCTAGCGTCTATGCCTTGCCGCCGATCCTCGGTGTCGTGCTGCTGCTGCTGTTCGCCCGACGTGACACGCTGGCCGGACGCATCCTTGCGCACCCCGCGCTCGTCGGCGTCGGCCTCATCAGCTACAGCGCCTATCTGTGGCACCAGCCGCTGTTCGCCTTCGCCCGCGTCCGCGCGATGGACGAACCTGGCCATGCGCTGATGGCGGTGCTGGCACTGGCTTCGCTTGGTTTCGGTTATCTGAGCTGGCGTTTTGTGGAGCGGCCGTTCCGCAAGGCCGACGGCGGTTTCAGCCGGGGCGCGATCTTCGCGATGAGCGGGGCGGGCCTCGCCTTGTTTCTGGCACTAGGCGTCGCCGGAGCTTCCGCGCCCGCCCATCGCGCCCGGATCGCGATGCTGACGCCGGAGCAGCGCGCGCTCTACGCCTATGTGGAAAGCAACCCGGCTGCGATGTACCGCGCCGGCTCGTGCCTGCTCTACGCCACGCAGGGCCCCGCCGCCTTCACGCCCGATTGCGCAGGAGACGGCCGCGTGGTCGTCTGGGGCGATAGCCACGCCGCCGCGATCGCGCCGGGCCTGCGCCGCTACTGGCCCGACCTCGCGCAGTACACCGCCGCCGCCTGCCCCCCACTGCTCGGCCGCAACAATGCCTCGCAGCCCAACTGCGCCGCTGACAATGCCCACGTGCTGGACCTGATCCGCAAGCGCCGCCCGCAGACGGTGATCCTCGCCGGGAACTGGATGCTCTACCAAACCAGCAGCCTGGAAGCCGATCTTGCCCGCACGATCAGCGCGCTGCGCGCCGCCGGGATCGACCGCATCTATGTGCTCGGCAGCCTGCCGCAGTTTGCGCCCAGCTTGCCCGAACGGCTGATCGCCGCCGGCATCGGCCTTGATCGCGCGGCGTCCGCCCCGGTGCCGGTCGCCGGGCTGGCCGATATCGACACGGCCATCGCCCGCGCCGCCACTGCGCAGCACGCACAGTTCGTGTCGCTGCTGGACCTGCTATGCGGTTCCGGCCGGTGCGCGGCGGTGGTGCCTGACGGTGCCGGGTTCGCGCCGCTGGCGTGGGATTCCAGCCACCTCACCAGCGCCGGTTCGGATTACCTTGCCGCCCGCCTGGCCGCGCCCGGCACCATCGCGCCGCTGGCGAAGGGACCGAATCCATGACCCGGCCGCTTGCCGCCCCGGCGCACCCGGGCGTCGCCTATCGCCCGGAGATCGACGGATTGCGCGCGGTGGCAGTCGTCCCCGTCATCCTTTTTCACGCCGGCATCGGCCCGTTTCGCGGCGGCTTCGTCGGTGTCGATATCTTCTTCGTGATCAGCGGCTTCCTGATCACGTCGATCCTGATGACCGATATCGCCGGCGGTCATTACAGCATCGCCAATTTCTACGAAAAGCGCGCCCGGCGCATCCTGCCGGCGCTGTTCGTCATGCTGGCCACCTGCCTGCCGTTCGCCTGGGCGTGGATGCTGCCGGATCAGTGGCACGATTTCGCCCAAAGCCTGACCGGGGTCAGCCTGTTCGCGTCCAACATCGTGTTCTGGCAGGGCAGCGACTATTTCGCCGCCTCCTCGGAATACATGCCGCTGCTGCACACCTGGAGCCTGGCGGTGGAGGAGCAGTACTACCTGTTCTTCCCGATCTTCCTTGCCGCCCTGTGGCCGCTGGGCCCGCGCCGGCTGCTATGGCTGATCGCGGCTTGCGCCTTCGCCAGCCTGCTGCTGAGCGAATGGGCATGGCGTCATCTGCCCTCCGCCAACTTCTACCTCGCGCCAACCCGGGTGTGGGAATTGTTCGCCGGCTCCATCGCCGCGATTATCGTGCGCAACCGCGGCCCGCGCGCGCATCAGGGGCTGGCGATGGCAGGGCTGATCGGCGTGGCCGTATCACTGTTCCTGTTCGACGAGACGGTGCCGTTCCCCAGCGTCTATGCCCTCCTGCCGATCGTCGGGGTGATGGCGATCCTGATCTGGGGGACGGCCGAAACCTGGGCCGGGCGCATCCTCGCCAACCGGCTGTTCACATCGATCGGGCTGATCAGCTACAGCGCATACTTGTGGCACCAGCCGCTGCTGACGTTCGCGCGCATCCGCACGCTGGGCCAGCCGCCTGCCGGGCTGATGCCGATGCTGGCGCTGGCCTCGCTCGGCCTTGGGTACCTGAGCTGGCGCTATGTCGAGCGGCCCTTTCGCGGCTCGTCCAGCCGGTTCGATCGGCGCGCCATCTTCACCCTCAGCCTTGCAGGGTTGGCGCTGTTCCTCGCGATCGGCCTGTGGGGTAGCCGGACGCAGGCAAAGCAGGCCAGCCTCTCCGCCGCGCAGCGCCAGCTTGCGGAATATGGGCAAAGCAAGCCGGCCAAGCTCTATGCCGGACCGCGCCATTGCTACATCGGTGCCGCACAAAGCTCGGGGGACTTCGGCCCGGCCTGCGGCGGGTCTGGCAATACGGTGATCTGGGCCGATAGCCACGGCGCAGCGCTGGCACCCGGATTGCGCGCGCTGGTTCCGGATATCGGCCAGTTCACCTCTGCCGCCTGCCCCCCCCTGCTCGGCTATGCGGACCCGGCTCGGCCGGGCTGCACACAGATCAATGCCTTCGTGCTCGATCACTTGCGTCGCCACCCGCCGCGCCAGCTCATCCTGTTTGCGTACTGGGGGAACCACCCGCATGACGACATCCACGGCCTGCTGTCCAGCACGCTGGCCGAGCTGAACCAGATGGGCATCCGCCGCATCACCGTGATCGGCAGTATGCCCGAATTCACCCCCACCCTGCCCCAGCGGCTGATCGCCACCGGAGCCACGCTGGACCGGCCCAACCGCGCCTTCTCCTCCGATAGCCGCACCGGCCCGGCCGACCGCGCGGTCGCCACCGCAGCCCGCGAACATGGCGCGCGCTTCGTTCCGCTACGCAGCCGGCTGTGCCGCGACGATCTTTGCGAAGCCTTGGTGGCATCACCCAAGGGACTGGTGCCGCTGGTGTGGGATACCAGCCACCTCAGCGAAGGCGGCTCGCTCTACCTCGCCCGCCGGCTAACGGCCGAAGGGGCGTTGCCCCTCAAGTGACCGGCGCAGGTCGGGTGCGGGTGAAAGAGCCGTTCAGCGCATCCACCGCCTTCGGCGCGTACCGGTCAAGCAGCCACAATCCTGCCAGCATGGCGGGACCCAGCAGCACCGTTTCGGCCCAGACCATCAGGTCTGACCGACCGTGCAGCGCCATGCAGGCACGGTCCAGGACGACGATCGCCATCGGGTGGAGCAGATAGAGCGGCAGCGTCAGACGGCCGCCGAGTTGCGCCAGAAGCGGCTTTGCATCGAGGCTGGCCGAGGCATGGCGGGCCATCGCGATCAGGCCGATGGTGATCGGCAGAACGCCGACCGGGAATTCGGGATTGGCGTCGATCACGCCTTGCCCGCGATACCACAGCAGTTGCGCCACCAGCAGCATGACGCCGCCCAGAAAGGCCAGCAAGCCGGTGCGAAACGCCATATTCGCCCTAGCGAGCCGGAACCCGATCCACAGCATCGGCAGCGCCTGCAGAAAGCGGAAGATCACCACCGTCCGGCGCGCCGCCTCATCGGTCGAGCCGGCCAGGATCGACGTCGCATCGCTGATCATCAACCCCGCCAGCAGGCCCGCGCTCAGCAACCAGAACCACACCTTCGGCGCGGGCAAGCGGGCAACCAAGTCTGCGCCGGCCAGCCCCACGGCCAGCGCGGGCAGGAACCACAAGTGCAGCCACGTCCCTGCCGTCAGCAGGGAAAGCGGGTCGAACGCCCGGTGCTGGATCAGCGCGAAAGGCAGATAGAGCAGGCAGGCGAGTGCGAATATCCGGACGATGCGCGGTATGCGCCGGGCCGCGCCGTTCGGCAGCCCGTGGCTGTCCGAAAGGAAATAGCCCGAAAGCGCAAAAAAGGTCGGCACCGCGAACCGCGCGGGCGCGCGCAGCCAGGGTTGCAGCGCTGCCCCGGGTACCAGTTCGTAGTGAACGTGGATCAGCACCACCGCCAGCGCCGCGATGATCCGCAGCGCATCGATCCCGACCTCGCGCCCCAAGCTGCGAACGGGAGGGGAAGGGTCGACGCGGCTGGTCATCGCATGGCCAGCAATGCCCGTCGATCGTCCCCCACCGCGCTGCGCTTTACTGGGTGGGGATGATCACTTCGGCGTTGCGCCATTTCAGCTTGTCACGCTGCACCTGCTCCACCGGCAGCACTTCCATCGCCTTGCTGGCGAGCGCCTTCTCGACATTGCGCAGATCGCGGCACAGGCGGCGCAGGCCGTCCGGTTCGAGCGAGGCAGCATGGTCGGTGCCCTTCCAGGTCCGGTCCAGCGTGAAGTGGCGTTCGACCCAGACCGCGCCCATCGCCAGCGCCGCCACATCGGCAGCGATGCCGAGGTGATGGCCGGAAAAGCCGATGGCCTTGACGCGATGTTCGAAGGATTCTTTCAACCGGGTGATTTCGCCCAGGCAGATGTCTTCGAACGCCACCGGATAACCCGAGGTGCAGGAATAGATCACCAGATCGCCCGCGCGGCCGCGCTGTTCGAAGAAGCGGACGATCGCCTCTTCCTCTTCATGCGTGGTCATGCCGAACGACAGGTGGATTTCGCCATCATATTCGTCCGCCAGCACCGCCAGCATGTCGAAATGCAGGTTGCAGGCCGAAGGGACCTTGATCAGCACCGGGTTGATCGAAGCGATCTCGCGCGCCGAAGTGGTGTCCCAGACCGACGTCGAATAGATGATGCCGTTAGCTTCGCACTCGGCCTTGAGCTCGCGGTGCTGGTCCACGGTGAATTCCAGGAATTCCCGATGTGCGCCATACGTATCGCCATAGGAATTCGCGGCATTGGGATGCGGCGCGGCGTACTGTTCGGGCGTCAGCAATTCGCGGTTGTTGCGCTTCTGGAACTTCACGACATCGGCTTTGGCGTAGATCGCGGCCACGCGGATATGTTCCTTGGCGATTTCCATATCGCCTTTGTGATTGCAGCCGACTTCGGCGATGATCTTCACGGTCGTCAACTGGGAACTCCCCGTCATGTGTGTCGGCAGCGCCTGCGATGCCCGGTGAACGTGCTGTAACCCTTGACCGGGGTCGGGCGCGAGTCAAACGCTTTCGTGCTGCATGTGCGAAATGACACATACCAAGGCCACCTTATACCTTGTACGAAGCACCTGTTCCACAAGCATTTTGATCCCGCTTCGCAACACGCGCGGGAGCCGCTTTGCCCCTGCCCTATCGCGTGAGCACCAGCATCGACCCGCCGCCCAGCACCGACATCGCCAGATCGGGCGCGACGCGGGCGAAGAGCCTTCGCGGGATCTTCGCCAGCCGGCTCTTCAAAGACAGGCTAGGATAGTCGAGCGACCAGTAGGTATAGGCGTGATCGACGATCTCGTACCCGCAGTAGGTCAGGGTATCGAGCGTGGTAGTCTTGTTGAAATAGTGCAAATGACCCAGATCGGCGCGGATATCGGTGAAAATGCGGGGCTGCAGCAGCATCCGCACCGACAGGTCGAGCGGGACGTGAAACAGCTTGTACTGCGCACGATCCCGCAGCCGGGTGATAAAATCGAGATAGTCGGGCACATGTTCGAACACGTCGATCGCCATCAGCAGATCGAACGGCTCGTGATCGACTTGCAGGATATCCTGATAGTGTATCTGCAGGCTGTCGTTGGCCTTGGCCTGGGCGATGGCATAAGCTTGCGGCGAAATTTCGTAACCGTACAGGCGCGCCTGCGGAAAGTGCTGCTGCATCCCCGCCAGAATGCCCCCGGCCCCGCATCCCACTTCGGCGATCGTGCGCGGCGTGATCCGGTTCTTGCGCAGGAACCGCTCGATCCACATCACTTTCTGGACCGAATCCTCTTCATGCCAGGTCGGGTTGTTCTCCAGGTAAGTGCCGTCCGCATATCGGGTTTCTTGCAATGGGGGCATCCTTGCCGAAGAATTGGGGGCTGGAACCGGCCGGGCCAGCGCCGCAGTTATGCGTAGGTCCGGCGAACCTGGCAACCGATAGACGCACTCTCGCCGCAATGCACCAATTTCGCTGGACCTCGGCCGGTGGACTGGGGCATGTCAGCGCCGGTGGTGCCGGTTCGATCGGGCACGTCACCGGACAGGTTTTTCAGCAGGCTCAACGCACATTGTTTCTCAAGACTTTGAAATCCTTGCTGAGCGATCCGGCCGGCTTCGCCCCGCGCGCCGGCAGCGCCTTGCTCGAACGCGCTCGGTTGGCCGCTTATCGCCGCCTGTCGCCGCAGCGCGGCGCGGTGGTGCATTATGGCGTGCATCGCAACGGAAATGCCGGTGATACCGCGCTGTTCGCCGCCACCCGGCTGCTGTTCGAAAGCCATCTGGGCAAGCAGGACTGGATCAAGCTGCCGGTCCGCTCCGCCGTGCGCCCCGCCGATGTCGATCGGATCAACCGGCATGCCAAGGCCGTGCTGGTCGGCGGCGGCGGGCTGATCATTCCCGATTCGGTGAGCGCCAGCCAGTCGGGCTGGCAATGGAATATCGCGCTGGCCGATCTCAAGCGGCTGGAAGTACCGCTGGTGCTGAGCGCGGTCGGCTATAACACCTTCCACGGCCAGTCCGCCTTCGCCCAGAAGTTCGCCGAGCATGTGACCGAAACGGTGTCGCGTGCGGCATTCGTCGGGCTGCGCAACACCGGCTCGATCCGCTCGCTCGCCGCGCATCTGCCCGACGATCTGGCCGCCAAGCTGCGCTTCCAGCCCTGCCCGACGACGGTGCTGGGCAAGCTGTTGCCACAATATGCCCAGTCGGGCGAAACGGCGGGCCGGCATTTGTCGATCAACCTCGCCTATGACCGGGCCGAGCGCCGGTTCAACGGCAAGGTCGAGGAATGCGTGGCCGAAATCGCCGATGCCGCGCGCCATCTCGCCAGCCAAGGCTGGCGCGTGACCGTGGCGCTCCATGATCCGCGTGACCGGTTCTTCCTGCCGTTGCTGCGTAATGCCGGGCTGTCGTTCGACGTGGTGGATATAGCCCACGCCCGGCTGCCGGCCATCCTCGCCTTCTACCAGGGCGTCGATCTGACCATCGGCATGCGCGGCCACGGCCAGATGGCGCCGTTCGGGCTGGGAGGCATGATCTTCACCCTCTCCTCCCATCCCAAGATGAACTACTTCCTGGAAGATATCGGCCAGACCCAATGGGGCGTCGATATCCGCACCCCGGGCTTTCGCGATGCCCTGATCGCCGGGATGGAAGCGGTGATCGTCGATCCGGCCGCCACCCGGCAGGTGATCCATGCAGAGCAGGACCGGCTATGGACCCTGATGGCTGAAAACCTGCGCCTCTGCGCCCCGCATTTCGCATAGCGCGCCCGCGCTACCGGGCGAAGAACCGCTCTAGATCATCTGGCCCGCCTGCAGTTGCCACCGGGTTGTGCTCCCAGCCCGACAGTGCCCGGTGCATGCGCGCCTGCCCGAACAGCGCCGGCACGAACAGCGAATCGGAATAGGCCCCCAGATCGAGCAGCGCGGTCGATACCGGGGCCACGAAGGCACGGTAGCCGTGCGCGGCCGCGTGCGGTCCGATGCCGAACGGTTCTGCCGCCAGGGACGCTCCGGGACACAGCGCCAGCGCCGCCCGTAGCGCTGCAAGGTCCTCCCGCGGGTGGGGCAGATAGCGGATCGGGTAAGGAGAGACTGCCGCGATCGTGCGAAGCCCCTGCACCAGCCGGCCGCGGCTGATCAGGCCGTCCTCCACCAGCGGCGAACCCACGAAGCACACTGCATCCTGCGGCGGCGCGCGCGTTGGCAGCGGCAGGCTCAGCCCGCCCTTGTCATACCGGTCTTTCACGGTGAACCGCGAACGATCGGCGCGGCGATACATGGCACCACGCGGATAGAACCCCGAAGCGATCTGGATCAGCCCGCGCGCGCCATACCAAACGGGGCTGGTCAGATCGACGTAGTGCGACAGGCCTTCTTCCCACAGTTCCAGCTCGCCCTCGAACCAGTGCTGGATCGACAGTTCCAGCGGTTCGGCCTCCAGGAACAGGATCAGCCTGTCCAGCGCCAGCGGCTCCACCTGGCCGCGCACCGCCTTGTAGTAAGCCCGGTTAGCGCGAATTTGCCGCCATGCCGCCAGCGGCCGGCGCGGCAACCTCCCTTCGCGGCCGAGGTAGATGCCCTTGCCCGGATAGGCCGCCTCAATCGCGTCGGCCAATCGGGCATCGCGATAGAGCACATGGTCGAGCGGGGGAGCGTTATGGGCCAGAAAGGCCAGATGAAGTGAGGAGCGGGGCAGCGCGGCGATGCGGGTCATGCAGGCAGGCGGGTCATGCCGGTGCAGCGCTCAGCACGCCGGCGTCGAGGATCATCTCCGCCAGTTCGCGCAGTGCGCCCTTGCCGCCGCCAACCGACAGCACAATGCCCGCCTGCGCCAGCGCCGCCGGGTGCGCATCGGCCGGCGCGACGGCACAGCCCACCGCCGCCATGCAGGCCAGATCGTTGATATCGTTGCCGACATAAATCGCCTCGGCGGGAGTGACGCCGCGTTGCGCCAGCCATGCGAGCATCAGCGGCAGCTTGTCCTCCACCCCGTGCGTGCAATCGATCTGCAGCTTGGCACAACGTGCCGCCACCACTGCATTGCGCTCCTTGGAGATGACGGTCATCGCCAGCCCCGCCTTGCGCAACAGTTCGATGCCCATGCCATCGGCGCGCGAACAGGCCACCGCCTCCTCGCCGCTGGTGCTGACCAGGACCCGGTCATCGGTGTGGACGCCATCGAAATCCATCACCAGCGCGCGCAACGGGCGCGGCAGACCTGCGCTGCGGTCGCGTCGGCGCAACCGGGCCATGCGCTCTGCGGCGATCTGGAAATCGACCGGCTCGTCAATCTCCTGCCAGTGATCGACCGGGATCGCGTTCATCGCGGTGCGGCCGAAAAACCGGAACCGGGCGTTCAGAAACCCCTCCGTGCGCATGACGTAGACTGACCCGGTTTCCAGATATTCCGGCTCGCGCTGCTGGCGCATCAATCGGAACGACTTGTCATGATTGATGCCATCCGCGCCACCCGCTCCCTCACGCCACAGGAAGTAGTGGAACGGGATGACGCTGTGCGCGGTATCGGCCCCCTGTTCGATCAGGCTGGCGATCGTCCCGTCAATATCCTCCGCGCTGGTTAGCGGCGATGTGCACTGGAGAAAAACGACCAGATCGGGCGCATACCCTTCGGCCACCGCAAGACGCTCCAGCACATGGAGCAACGCATCTTCGGATCGGGCCATGTCTCCCGCCAGTTCGTCCGGGCGCATGACCACTTCGGCACCATAAGCGCGGCTGACTTGCGCGATCTCGGGATCATCGGTGGATACCACCACGCGCGTAACCCGGGCGGCGTCGCGAGCAGCCTGGATGGTGTGCGCGATCAGCGGCTTGTCCAGCAGCATCGCCACGTTCTTGCGCGGAATTCCCTTGGACCCGCCGCGCGCGGGGATTATTGCGAGCGATTCCATTCAGGCGATCTTGCGCGCTTCGGCCATCGGCTGGCGATCCGCCGGGACCAGCGGCGGGACCGGGCCCAGACCGGGGCCGTAACGGGCCGCAAGCGCGGCGCGATAGACCTCGAACAGTTCGCGGTTGAGGCGCTCGGCGGTGAAGTTCGCCACGAACCGCCCACGCGCCTTCTCGCCAAGTCGTGCCAGCATCGGCCGATCCAGCGCAGCAAGGGTCTGCGCCAGCATCACCGGGTCTGCTGGGGGCACGAAAAATCCGGCATCGCCGATCACCTCGGGCAAGGCATCGACCTGGCTGGCAATGACCGGCTTGCCCTGGCGCATGGCCTCGATCGCAGCCAGCCCGAAGCCTTCCCACCGCGACGGCATCACCACCGCGTCGGCAGCATTGATGAACCCGAACACCTCGCGCCGGGGAATCCAGCCATGCATGGTCAGATTGTCCATATCGCCGACGCCGGCCCCATCCCCGTCGACCACGTTGGCCCCGAGCATGTGGAGGTGCACCGGCGCATCGGCAATCCGCATCATCGCCTCGCGAAGCACGTCGAAGCCCTTCTGACGATCAAGACGCCCGATAAACAGCAGATTGATCTTCGCCGGGTCGAACGGCACCGGTGGGGGCACAATTGACGGCGGCGTCTCGGCAATGCCGTTGCGTACCACGTGCATATTCCCTGCGGGCAACCTTTTGGCGATCGCCGTCGCATGCTCGAAACGCGAGATCACGATCGTCGCGTCGGACTTGCCTGCCAGTGTCCGCTCAACCAACGCATACAACCGCCGGCGCAAACCGTTGGTGGCGATATTGAAGGCCCAGCCATGCGGGCAATAGACCACTGCGGGCCGCACGTTATCGGGCAGCCTTGAAATCGGATAGCGCAGCAAGCCCGAAAAGCTGCTGTGAAGATGGACCAGATCCGGCCGATCGCGGCGGATGACAGCCATCGTTTCGGTCATGAAATCAAGCAGGTGACGGGGACTGCGCGATGATGAACGGAACGGACGAAAATCGGAACCCGGAAAATCGGCAACATGATTGAGCTCTGCCTCGCAGCCGCTGACGAGAACGTTGCCGGCACCAAACAGCGCCTGCTGGTACGGCAATATCTCTCCCAGATAGCTGGCCGGGCCGCCCGGCAGTTTCTGTGCGACATGCAGGATTTTCATATGACTGCGCCAATGGTCGTCATGCCATCCCGTTTTGCATTACCGTCTTGCAACATACCTAACTTGCTATTCGATTCCAATTGGTTCCTGCTGGCCGCAATCCTCTCCTGTAAAGCAGTCCGGTCACCAGATAGAACAGCATCATGGTCGGCGGGAAGACGAAAGCGCCGTCAGACATGGCGGCGACCAGATAACCGCCCAAGCCGCAAAAGGCTGCCTTGCGCAGTGGCGATAGCTGATTGAAATGGGTGATCGCGAAAATCGGTCCTGCAAACAGGGTGCCGAGCGCGAAGGGGAAGCCCAGCACGCCGAAAGAATTGAGCATCCCGAAATAGACCATTTCCGGAATCGCCAGCTTCGAACGGCCGAACAGGGTCAACTCGAACGTCGTGAAACTGCGGATGCGCCCTCCGAGCTGCGCGTTGACGACATTCTCCGCGGTCCAGCCCATCGCCGGAATCAGCACCAGGATCAGCCCCAGCCCTGCGAAAATACCGCCCCACAGGCTGGCCCGGCGCAAGTTCACCTGCCCGGTCAGCATCATCAGCCCGGCAACCGCCAGCATGCCGATCCACACTGTACGGCTAAGGGTGCACACCAGCGCAGCGATCAGCATCAGCATCCACACCCGCGAGCGTTCGTAAAGGAAGTAGATCGGGGCCAGCATCAGCATGCAGTCACCGTAGAGGTTGCCGTTGTTGTATGTGGACAGCAGCTTGAGGAACGGACCGCGCGTGTTGTTGCGCAGGAAGATCGTGCCATAATCCGCCACGTTGACGGTAACGTATGGTATCTGGATGATATTCTTGATGATCGGATAGAGGACGAAGTTCATCAGCCCCCACGCCACGGTGAACCGGATGCACCAGACGAAGATCGTGCCGATCACTTGCGCCGGCAGATCCTCCAGAAACGGGGCCATCAGCACCAGCATGATCAGCGGCAGGATCATGAACACCGTGAGATAGACCACGGTTTCCGACGGCGGGCTGGAATAGACCACCGCCTTCACCACGATCAGCAGCGAAACCGGCAGGCAGAACAGGCCGAAATGGATGATCGGCTGCACCGCCAGATTGCCGCGGACCAGCAGGTTCACGGCCGCCGGCACCGCCAGCATGGCAAGGATGATGTAGCCCCAGGTAACCGGGTATTCGAGCAGCCGGAAACCGCCCTTGGGCAGCGCCAGATTGAACAGGCACAGGGCAATGAAGCCGGCCAGCAGCAGCTTCTGCACCGATGCGCCGGAATGCCAGGCTTGGCCCAGGATCGACCCTGTGCGCGCGTTGCCAGCCACTCCCGCAGTGCCCCCTGCGCGCATCACGGTTTCCTTATGCCAGCGCTCAATTCTTGGCCGCTTCGTAGTTATAGTAGTATTGCGAGTACCCGTAGTTCGAATATCCATCGCGATGGAAATCGAACTTGGTCAGCAGGATACCGATCACGTTCGCCCCGCCGCGCCGCAGACGCCGCAGCGACGAGATCGTCTGCCGCTGGCTCGCCCGGCCGGCCTCATGGACGTACAGCGTGCCTTCGGTCGCCGAACTGATCTGCAGCGCGTCGGCAAGGCCAAGGACCGGCGGACAGTCGATGATGATGACATCGTAAGAAGGTGTCAGCAGATCGAGCGCGGCCGAAATCGTCTCCAGCGTCAGCAGGCGCGGCGCGCTGACCGGGAGCGGCCCACTGGTCATGATGCCCAGATCGCCAAGCGCCGCCGATTTGCGCACCAGGCTTGCCACGTCGGTCTGCCCGGTCAGCAGATTGGAGAAGCCGGATTCGTTTTCGAGCCCGCAATGGCGGTGCAACGCCGGGCGACGCAGGTCGGCGTCGATGATCAGCGTGCGCTGCCCGGACTGCGCCAGTTCCTTCGCCAGCGCCAGCGCGGTGGTGGACTTGCCTTCGCCCTGCTGAGTGCTGGTGAACGCCAGCGTGCGCGGAATGCCGTGCGCGGTCGCGAGCTGAAGCGAAGTGCGGATCGAGTAGATCGATTCCGAGAACGACGAGGTCGGATCGGCGATATCGGCCGCGACGTCGCTGTCCTTGAGCATCGGCACCAGACCGACGAGGGGGAGGCCAAGCCGGCGCTCCACTTCGTCAGGCGTGCGCACCGTGTCATCCAGGCGTTCGCGGAGGAATGCCACCAGCATGCCGGCAATCGCACCGGCGACCAGGCCGATCAGGAAGTTGAAGACGGGCAATGGCCACACCGGCGTCTGCGGCACTTCGGCCGGATCGATCACCGAGATATTGTTGATCGTCACCCCGGCGGTCGCGTTGATTTCGCGGAAACGGCCGAGCAGCGCGTCATACAACTGGTGGTTGGTATCGGCATCGCGCTTGAGCGTGGAAAGCTGGATACCGCGCGTCTGCTCGTTCAGGCTGGCATTGCGCAACGCCGTGACGCTCTGCGCCATGCTGGCTTCCTGATCGCGCGCGATATCGTACTGGTCCTTGATCGACTGGCGGATGCGCTTCGCGGCCGTGTCCATCATGACGTCGATCGAGGCGATCTGCGCCCGCAGCGTCTGGACGGTCGGATAGGTTTCCGAATGGCGCTCCAGCTCGCCCTGCAACTGGGTAACCTTGCCGGCCCGGTCGATCTGCATCGACTGGATGGTCGGATTGTTCATCACTTCCGGGATCGACATCAGCGCCGCACCCGCAGTCTTGCTCCACTGGGTTTCCGCCAGAATGCGGGCCGACTGCGCTTTGGCAAAGGCATCATTCATTGCATTGAGGTTGGAGTCGGTCAGCGAGACATGTGTCTTGTCGTCGTTCGACGCGCCGACATTGGTAATGCCCGCACTCTGCTCATAATTGATCAGTGCGCGCTCGCTGTTCTGAAGCAGGGCGCGCGTGCGGTCGATCTGCTGCTGCAGATAACGGCGTGAATAGTCCGTGGTAGCAAAGCGGCGTTCCAGCGTTTCCTGGATGAACTGCGTGCCGATCGTGTTGACGATCGATTGCGCCTGCTTCGGATCGGGCCCGGTGAAATGAATATCGACCAGCCGGGTGTCGGTCTGCTCGCTGACGTTGGTCCGCTCCGACAGCGCCGAAACGACGCTGCGCACATAGTCATCGCTACCGACTGCGCTGGACGGCCGGTCCATGTCGAGCCGGTCGAAAAATGCGGGGTCCTTGGTGTAGTTCAGCGTCCGGGCCACACGCTCCAGCAAGGTGCGGCTGGTCAGGATCGCCACCTGCGTCTTGCGGTATTCCTTTTCGTTGGTTTCCTGAATGCCCGACGCATCGGATTCGCCGCCCAGGATCTGCGGGCCCTGACTTTCGATCTGGATCGTCGCGGTCGCGGTGTAGAGCGGGGTCGCCAGCAGTGCCAGAACCAGCCCGATCACCGCGCCCAGGATGGCGCCACCGAGGAGGATCCAGCGGCTGCGATAGATCGCCGCCTTCAGCCAGGCGAAATCCATTTCGCCGAAATCAGCGCCGCCGCCCGTGACGAATGCATCGTTCTCAAGGGTCGACTGGTTCAAAAGTGCCGAATTCATGCCCGCCGCCTCAATACGCAAATCGGATGAAGAGCGCCATGATCCCCGCGCTTTCGCGGAACGCCTTCCAGAAAGCCCGGTTGCCGGAATAGCCCACCACGACCATGTCGTTGCTTTCGAGGGCGAGATCGGGCTCGGTGCCGCTCATCATCGCCGCCACGTTGAACGCGGCCGCCATGCGCTCGCCATTCACGGTGCGATAGACGACGACATCCTCAAGCCGCGACACGTCGGTTTCCCCCGCCGCGACCGCCAGTGCTTCCAGCAGGGTCATGCCTTTGCGCATGTCGTAGACGCCCGGCGTCGTGACCTGACCGGTGACGACCACCTTGTCGCGCGACGAACTGACAATGCCCACACTGACGCGCGGATCGCGCAAGTAGCGGCCCTTGAGCGCCGTCGAAATGGCGCTGGTCATCTCCGGGATCGTGCGCCCTTCGGCCTTGATCGAGCCGATCGCGGGCAGCGCGATGTCACCCGAGCGATCGACCTTGACCGCCGGAACCGAAAGATCAGGCTCGAGGAAGACATTGACGCTCAGGGTATCGTCGACGTTGATCCGGTAGGATTGGGCATCGATCTGCCGCGCCGCATTGTCCATGATCTCACGGCCGGCGGCACCCCGCGCCACAGTCGGCGCGGCACGATAGCTGCCCGCGCAACCTTGCAGTGCGGTCACGCACATCAGCGCGGCGATTAGCTGATTTCGAATTCTCACCCTGCCCCCCTCGCGGCAATACCCTGCGATTTCATGAGACTTTGCCGTTTCAGCGAGGCCATGCCCCTCAGGTGCGGTGACTGGCACGTGGTTGCATGTTCCCGAGCAGCTTACAGTAGCATTTTCACTATCCGCATTTTCGCTGTGTTGCAACATGCAAAGACTGGCTGTCATGGCCGGGTTTCGTCTCCTTTTCGGGCAATTTCCCAAGCTTATCAGAATCGTATCCGCACTATTCGCTTTTGCACAATCCCGCGGGAAAACGCCCGATGACGCGGGGAAAACCCGGCGGGTCGATCTTGCGGGATTCGCAGAGCAAATCGCACCCGTTGACTGCAACCACCGAAGACCGGATAGGCGTCGCCATGCGCACTGCCCTCGTCACCGGTTCGGCCGGCTTCATCGGTTCTTTCGTCTGCGCGCGGCTGCTGCGCGACGGGTTTCGGGTCATCGGCGTCGATGCGATGACCGATTATTACGAGGTCTCGCTCAAGCAGCGCCGGCTGGCGCAGTTGCTCCAGTCCGAGCATTTCCGCGCGGTCGAGGATTTCGTCGAGACGCCGGGCCTGCTGATGGAGCTGTTCGCGGCGGAAAAGCCCGATGTCGTGGTTCACCTCGCCGCGCAGGCTGGGGTGCGCTACTCGATCGAGAACCCGCGCTCCTATCTGGAAAGCAACATCGTCGGCACTTTCGAACTGCTCGAAGCCGCCCGCGCCCATCCGCCCCAGCACATGCTGCTGGCCTCGACCTCCTCGGCCTTCGGGGCCAATACCGAGATGCCATATCGCGAGACTGACAAGGCCGATCACCAGATGTCGTTCTATGCCGCCACCAAGAAGGCGACCGAGAACATGGCGCACAGCTATGCGCACCTGTTCGGCCTGCCGGTGACGATGTTCCGCTTCTTCACGGTCTATGGGCCGTCGGGCCGGCCGGACATGGCGCTGTTCAAGTTCACCAAGGCGATCCTCGAAGACCGCCCGATCGACGTCTACAACCACGGTGACATGAAGCGCGACTTCACGTACGTCGAGGATCTGGTCGAGGCGATCCGGCTGTTGATCGATGTCCCGCCGGTGCGCCCGGCCGAGGGCGAGGCGGTGCCCGAGGGTGACAGCCTGTCGCCGGTAGCGCCGTGGCGGGTGGTCAACATCGGCAATTCAGATGCCGTGCAACTGACCGACTTCATCGCGGCGATCGAGCAGGCGACCGGCCGCAAGGCGGTGCGCAACCTGATGCCGATGCAGGCCGGCGATGTGCCCGCCACCTGGGCCGATGCCCGGCTGCTACAGACGCTGACCGGCTATGCGCCGAAAACCGGGGTGCCCGAAGGTGTGGCCAGATTCGTCGAATGGTATCGCGAATATTATAGGGTGTAGGCCGGGCTCCGCCCTGCCCTTCCCGCTTCAGGCCGCTACCGGTCCTCGCAGAAACGCGCTGATGGCGTTGCAGATTTGTTCGCGGCTGGTGATGCTGGGCTGGGGTGTCTGGCTGGCGGGGGGATTGAGGACGGCCTGGCGCAATTGGGCCTCGTCGTTGGCGACGGCGAGGCCGGGGCGGCCGGAGATCATGGTGACGGTGGCCATCTGGTGTTCGTTGCGGTGCTCTCCGAGGTAGCAGGTGCGCGGGAACAGGATGATCGGCTTGCTGTGCCGCTCGGCGGTGAGCAGCGAGCCGATGCCGGCGTGCGAGACGATGAAGCGGGCGTCAGCGACATAGCGCTCGAACTCGACCGGCTCGATCACCCGGTGCCAGGTCATGTTGCGCGGCAGGTAGCTGCCGCGGCCGATCTGGGCGATCACCGGATCGGCGAGCGACGGGGCGATCTCGTCCATCAGCCGGACCAGGCGATCGAACGGAAGCTGGGTGCCGACCGTCAAGAGGATCATAGCAGCGCGCCGCAATACTTGCGTTTGCGCCCGTTAGCGAGATGCGGCCACTGGGTCAGCCACAGCGACGCGAACGGCAGCGCGATCCGGCCGCTGAGCGAGGGCACCTCGTAATTGGCGATGGAATCGATCCAGATCGTGCGCGCCCCCAGCAGCCGCGCGACGATCAGGCAGAACAGCCCGGGCAGCGCCCCGGTGGTGATGAGCACTTCAGGCCGGTGCCGCCGGATCAGCTTGACCGAGGCGACCAGGCAGCGCCAGGCATCGCCCGGATTATCGCGGTTGGCATCGGGCAGCAGCAGCGCCGCATCGATCCCGTCGCGATCCGCCATGCCCTTGAACGTCGTCACATAGGTCACGTCGCACCCCGCGTAGGCCGGGTGCAGCAGCATGAGTTCGTCCCAGTGTCCGCCCCCCGAAGCGACCGCCATCACCCGCATGCCCCCGCTTATCAATGTGGTCCCCGACAGGCGAGCCTCCAAACACTAGTCCGCGCAACACGCGATATCAAACCAAGCCGCTCCGCAACGCCCGCCCGATCAGCCTACATCAACCGCCAAGCCCGATCAGGTACTTCCCCCATACACTTAGCCCGCACACCCAACCTTCGCAAACGCAATATCAACCTTCATCAACCATTTCAGCCAACAAACAAAACCGAAGAACGAAGATTTTCGATTCGGACCCGGTATCAGGCCGTTCGGTTTGCCTTCCGGATCAGAATCTATATTCACCGAATTGTGCCGTAAGCAGGGCTCGTACAGCATTCACGCGTGGTCAAGCACAGGCCGCTGCAGCCGGCGTTGTCCTTGGGCGGCAAATTGTTGTAATGCAGCAAAATGGCCAATCCGAGATCGCGTCACCGCAAGAGCAATCTGCCCAGCACTGCAAAGGGAGAGCGCATCTACGCCATCGGCGACATTCATGGCCGGTATGACCTGCTGCGCCAGATCCTGAAGAGCATCGAGCAGTTCAATCGCGGCCTGCCCAGCCCGGAGAAGCTCCACGTCGTGCTGCTGGGCGATGTGGTCGATCGTGGCCCGGCCTCGGCCCAGCTTCTGCAGTTCCTGCGCGATTGGGCTGCCAATACCGAAGGCCAGGTCATGCTCCAGGGCAATCACGAGGAACTGATGCTCAAGGTCCATGCCGGCGAACGGCGGCTGTTGCGCAGTTGGCTGCAGGTAGGCGGGCGCGAGACGCTGGAGAGCTTCGGGCTGACAGTGCCGGGCTCTGGCGAACCGATCCCGCCCCGCTTCATGGCCGATATCGCCGCCGCCATTCCCAAGGCGACGATTGACTTCGTCAATCGCTGGCCGACGGTGGCGCGTTCGGGCGATTATTTCTTCTGCCATGCCGGGGTGCGCCCCGGCGTCGAACTGGCGCGGCAGGCAAAAACCGATCTGATGTGGATTCGCAGCGAATTCCTCAACAGCGATCGCGATCACGGCGCGGTGATTGTCCACGGCCATTCGATCTCGGCAGAGGCAGAGACGCGGCATAACCGCATCGGCATCGACACCGGTGCCTATCGCACCGGCGTGCTGACCGCGCTCTATCTCGACGGGGCAGAGCGGGAGTTCATCGTGACCGAACCGGCGACAGAGGCGGTGGCCATCGCACAGGCGCAATGATCCGCGCCTCGACGGCCGCAGGCTGGCAGGGCGGAGGCGCGGCGAAGTGGAACTGAAGAAGGATATCTGGCGGCCCTTCCTCGTCCACGCGCCGATGGACGCGCTGATCGAGCGGGGCAATCTCGACGGCCTGACGCTGACCGCGCTGCCCCCCCGCCGCAAGCTCGCCTACGATGCCGATCCGTTTGCCCTGTGGCGTGACGGGCAGCTTTTCGTCTTCGTCGAGGCATTCGACTATCGCGACGCCCACGGCAGGATCGATTGCCATATCTTCGATGCCGGGCTGCGCCACACCGCGAGCCGGCGTGTGCTGTCCGAGCCGTGGCACTTGTCCTACCCGACGGTGTTCGAAGCCGAGGGCGAAACATGGATGTTGCCCGAAGCCTGCGCCTCCGGCGGGCTGACGCTGTATCGCGCCCGCGCCTTTCCCGGCGAATGGGAGCCGCACTGCCCGATCCGCCTCGATGTCGTGCCGATCGACGCGACGCCGGTGCATTGGCAGGGGAAGTGGTGGCTGTTCTATGCCCCTGCCGGCACTGCCGAGCAGCGGCTGACCCACCTCCACGCTGCCTTTGCCGACAAGCTGGAAGGGCCGTGGACGCCCCACCCCGCCAATCCGGTGCTGATCGATCCGCTCGGCGCAAGGCCCGGCGGCACCGCGCTGGTTTCCGGCGATACGGTGAGGCTGCCGGTGCAGGACTGCCGGGGCAGTTATGGGTCGGGCCTGCGCATTGTCACGATTACGGCGACGCCTTGCCAATCGGCCGATGCGCCTTCGCTCGCATTCACTAGCGGCCCCTTGTGGTCGCCACCGGATGCTGCCGTGCCGTATCGCGACGGGCTGCATACGATGAGCGCCGCCGGACCGGTCACGCTGGTCGATCTCAAGATCCGGCGGTTTTCGCTTGGCGGCCTGACGATGCGGCCGCGCCGCGAAGCGCAGCGCTTGCTGCGGTCATGGCGCAAGTCCGGGCAACCGCCGCCATGATAGTGCGATATTGCAATGGCATTGCCCGGCGTTAGCATTTTGGCGGTAAGGCCAGACCCGAAATTACACGAAATCCGGAAGGTATGGACATGACGATCAAGCCGCACTCAGTTTCTGACGTGATGGCCAGCTCAGGGGTGGCGTTCGGCACCAGCGGCGCGCGCGGGCTTGTCAGCGCGATGACCGATCAGGTGTGCTTCATCTATACCTGCGCCTTCCTGCAGCACATGACGCAGATCGGCCAGTTCGAGCCGGGCCGCGCCGTGGCGATCGCCGGGGATCTTCGCCCCTCGACTCCGCGCATCATCGCCGCCTGCGCGGCGGCGGTGCGGCATATGGGTGGCGTGGTCGACTATTGCGGCTTCGTCCCGTCACCCGCCCTGGCGGGCTACGGCTTCGCGCGGCAGATACCGTCACTCATGGTCACCGGAAGTCATATTCCGGATGACCGGAATGGGATAAAGTTCAATCGGGTGGATGGTGAAGTTCTCAAGCCTGACGAACAAGCGATGCGGGCCCAGGAGGTTGCACTCCCCGACCTGTTCGACACCGCCGGTATGTTGCGCGATGCCCAGCCCGAACCCGCGCTGATCGATGTCGAGGCGGCCTACCTGGAGCGGTATGCGGCGTTTTTCGGAGCAGGGGCGCTGGCCGGCATGAAACTGGGTGTCTACGAGCACTCCGCCGTCGGGCGCGACATTCTGGTGCGCATCGTCGAGGCTCTGGGTGCAGAAGTCGTGCGGCTTGGCCGGTCGGACAGGTTCATTCCCGTCGATACCGAAGCCGTCCGCCCGCAGGATGAAGCGCTGGCTCTCACCTGGGCGCGAGAGTTCGCGCTGGACGCCATCTTGTCGACCGACGGCGATTCGGACCGGCCGCTGCTTGCCGATGAAACCGGCGCGTGGATGCGCGGGGATGTGCTCGGCATTCTGTGCGCGCGGGCGCTGAACATCGCGGCCGTCGCCACCCCGGTCAGCTCGAACACCGCGCTTGAACGCTGCGGACTGTTTCCCGAGATCCGCCGCACCCGCATCGGCTCGCCCTTCGTGATCGAGGCGATGAATGCGCTGATTGCTTCGGCGCCCACAGCCTGCGGTTATGAGGCAAACGGCGGGTTCATCCTCGGCACGCCGATCGTGCACGGCGGGGCGGAACTGGGCGCTTTGCCCACCCGCGATGCGGTGCTGCCGATGCTGGCGGTACTGGCCGACGCCCGACGTCGGGGTGTGCCGGTGTCTCGCCTGACCGACGATCTGCCGGCGCGGTTCACGTTCAGCGAACGGATTCAGGATTTTCCGACCAGCCAGAGCCAAGCGTTGCTCGCCGAATTGCGCAAGGGCACGCCGCAAGAGGTGCTCGAACGCCTCTCGGCTGCGTTCGGCGACCTTGCCGGTCGAGCCACGATGGTCGACGAAACCGACGGCTTGCGTGTGACGTTCGACAGCGGCAAGATTATCCACTTGCGCCCCAGCGGCAACGCTCCTGAACTGCGTTGCTACACCGAGTGCGACAATGCCGATGCGGCCATTGCGTTGAATAAGGCCGTGCTGGTGCGTGTGAAGGAAAATTCACTTGTTACAGCAGGGTAGGCATCGACCCGCCGAAATGACCTCACCTTCCGTTCTGACCGCGACGGCGGCCCGCCGTGCCGTGCGTGTGTGCACCGGGCGTTTGCGCACCCGATCATGAAACGGGCCATTCTCCGCGCCATGCGAAGCGGTCGTGCTGCGTTCCATCCGCAGTTCAAAAATCGCGCCGGGAGATCATCGCAGTTCTCGCGTCACGATGAAATTTATGTAATTCGCGTAGCCTTACAAATTGTCAATTAGACAACCCCGTATAACCAAGCTAATTTTCCTCCATACTGGTTGTATCGATGTACTCATCGCTGCAATTGCGGGCTCATGCCCAGAGGTATTGGGGGATACTCGGTGCCAGCAAATGTTGCCGTCGTCGGTCTGGGCAAGATGGGGCTATCCCACCTCGCGGTCGCCAATGCTTTAGAGCACCTCAAGGTCGTTGCGATATGTGATTCTTCAGAGGTCGTCGGGCGAATACTTCAGAAATACACACAGATCCCCTTCATCGCGAATTATGAAAAGCTCCTCGACTTGCCCGGGCTGCAAGGCGTAATCATCGCGACCCCGACCACCGCGCACGACTGGATGGTCCGCAAGGCGATCGACAAGGGCCTGCACGTCTTCTGCGAAAAGCCGCTGACGCTCTCGTCCGCCCAATCGCGCAGCCTCGGCGCGACGGCTGCAGCGAAAGGGTTGGTCGCCCAAGTCGGCTATCACAACCGCTTCATCGGCACGTTCCGCGAAGTGAAACGGCTGCTCGATGCGGGCGCGATCGGCACGGTGAGCCACATCCAGGGGCAGGCTTACGGCCCCGTCGTGCTCAAGCGACCGAAGCCGAGTTGGCGGGCGAAAGCCGGCGGGGGCGGCTGTCTCTACGATTATGCCGCGCACCCGATCAACCTGATGAACTGGTTCCTCGGCACGCCGGAAACCTGCAACGGGGCCTTCCTGAAGAGCGGATTTTCAGCCGAAGTGGATGACGAGGTCTACGCCACGCTCGGCTTCGCCTGCGGGGCGACCGGGCAGATTTCGGTCAACTGGTCGGACCACTCTGTCCGCAAGATGAGCACCCGTATTGCGATCTGGGGAACGTCTGGCATCATTCATGCCGATCGGCAGGAGATCCAGACGTATCTCACCGGCACAACCAAGACGCCGCCGGATTACAAGAAGGGCTGGACCGTCAGGTATATCACCGAGCTAACGCCGCCGGTGACGTTCTACCTACGTGGTGAGGAATACAGCGCGCAGCTCGAATCGTTCAGCGAATCAATCGTTAAACACAAGATATCGCAGCAGAACTCGTTTCACAGCTCGGCTGAGACGGACGAAACGATCGAGATGATCCGCGCCGCCGCCGAAAGCGGTGGAACCGTCGGCACCTATCGCCACCACGAGGCCATGCCGCGACGGGCGGGCTTCGTTGGCCGCATGATGGGCAGGTGAACCATGGTGCAACCTCCACGGCGAATGCTCGCGGTCGCATCGGGCGGCGGTCACTGGATCGAGTTGCTCCGGCTGCGCCCGGCCTTTTCTGGGTGGGACGTCGCTTATGTATCGACCTTCGCGAACTACGCCACGACCGTGCCGGGCGCGCGATACTACATCGTTCCCGATGCCTCGCGGTTCAACAAGATCGCGTTTTTCAAGGTCCTCGCCAAAGCCCTTCCTATCGCATTGAAAGAGAGACCCTCTGCCATCGTCACCACCGGGTCCGCGCCCATGCTGGCGTTTCTGGTGCTGGGCAGGCTGCTCGGCGCGCGGACGCTGTGGATAGACTCCATCGCTCAGCCAAAGGGCATCTCCTTGTCCGGGCGAGTGGCGAAAAGGCTGGCGACCACGGTGGTGAGCCAGTGGCCGGAGGTTGCCAGGGCGGAGCGGCTGCCATGCTGGGGCGCGGTGCTGTGATCTTCGCCTCGGTCGGATCGATGCTGCCGTTCGAACGCATGGTGCGCTGGGTCGATCAATGGGCCGGGGCCAATCCCGAAGCGCCGGTTTTCATCCAGATCGGTGAAACCGCATACGAGCCGCGTCACGCGCGGTTTGCGCGCATCCTGCCGCTCACCGAATTTCGTGAGCGCTTGCGGGCCTGCGATCTGTTCGTCGCTCATGCCGGGATGGGATCGATCCTCCAGGCGCTTGAGGAACGCAAGCAAATGCTGGTCTTGCCGCGCCACCGTGACCGGGGGGAACACACCACCGACCACCAGATCGACAGCGCCGAGCGCTTCGCGCAGCGGCCGGGGCTGAGAGTGGTCGATACGATCGAGGACCTGCACCGCGAGATGACCGGCCTGTTGGCAAATCCTCTCGTGATCGACGCGGCGATTGCCGATCGCGCATCGCCCGAACTGCTTGCCGGAGTGCGATCGTTTCTCGACGGGCCGCGCCCGTCGCCTGCGGGGGCCTGACGACGATGGAGCGGATACTGTTCGGCGATAACCAGTTCTTCGGCATCAACCACTTGTCGGAGGAAAAGGCCCGCAATCAGGCGATGCGGTTCCAGAACATCGATAGCGTCATCGATGTTCTGCAGGAGGCTTTGAAGGCCGGGGTCGGCGGGTTCATGTGCACCACCCATGACACGATCGAAAAGATCGCCGATCGGGTTCGCGCCGATGCCGGGGCGTGGGAGGGTTTCACCTTCTATCCGGGCATGCCTTACGCCCACAAATACGCCAACGCCGTCACCGAACTCGGCTACTTCGATGCGCTGCGCAAATTCCTCCCGAAGGACGGGCTGGTCGATACGATGCTGCGCGGGGGCATGGCGCTGCTGAACCGCGACATCGAAGGCATGATGACCCTGCTCGTCGATGCCGAAATGCAGATGTTCGAAGGCCTCAAAACCCCCGTCATCTTCCTTCAGAACGTCGTTACCGACCTGATCCAGGGTCTGGGCATCATCGATGCGTTCCGCATCTTTGCCGACCACTGCCAGACGCGATACGGCGCGCGGGCCGGCTTCATCACGATGAACCTGCCACGGTTGCTGCCCTTGCTCCATCAGGCGGGGATCGAAAATCCGATCGTCTGCGCAAATGTGAACAAGATCGCGTTCCGCATGGCGGGGGGCATCGAAAGCTACCGCGAAGCCACGGCCCGATACCCCGCCCGGGTAATCGCCATGTCGGTGCTGGCATCGGGCGGCATTCGCCCGCGCGAGGCGATCGAATGGGTCGTCAATGAACCTTACGTCGAATCCATCCTGTTCGGCGCATCGAGCCGCAGCAACATCATCGATACCGTAAACCTGATCCGGGAATTCGATGGGCGAAAGCAGGTGGCGGCATGACTCGTGACCTCTCCACTCTTCGTAGATTCACGGCGAAAGATACTGAAAAACCTCATCTACTGATGATGAACGAATTCCCGGCAAGCCGCATTCTCGATGCATTGAGACGTCGGATTGCGGATGTGCCGGATCGGCTGTGGTGGCTGTTCGGCAGCGGTGCCCGGCACAACCGCACGGCTTTGCGGGAGCTCAAGGACCGGCATCGCGGCGAGACCTGCGTCATCATCTGCAACGGGCCGTCGCTGAATCGGACCGATCTGAAATTGATCCGGGACTTACCGTCGATCGGCATGAACCGGTCCTACCTGATGTTCGAACAATGGGGATTCGTGCCCACTTATTTCGCGGTCACCGCCCAGCATGTGATCGAGCAGTTCGCAGAGGACATCCGGCAATTGCCGATGCCCAAGTTCGTGAACGCAAGCTACCGGTCACGCTTCGCAGGCGATCGGGATTGCTTCTACCTGCGCATCCCGCCGCGCGTGGTGCAGGCATTCGGGACAGACCTGGCGCAGCCGATCTCGTCCGGCGGGACAGTCACCTATGCCGCGTTGCAGGTGGCCTATCACCTGGGGTTCGCGACAGTCATCATCATCGGCATGGACCATCGCTTTGCCGCGCAGGGCACCCCGAATGCAACCGAGGTCCGGCAGTCCGAGGTCGATCGCGATCACATGCATCCCGATTATTTCCCCAAGGGCACCAAGTGGGAACTGCCCGATCTGCGCCGCTCCGAGATCGCCTATCGCTTCGCGCGGCAGGCTTACGAAGCTGCAGGCCGCCGGATCATCGATGCCACTGTGGACGGGGCCTGCACGGTGTTCGAGAAGATGGCGCTCAAGGACGCGCTCGACCGATGACTTCGACCATGGGCGGCGATCCCGATAGCGGGGCGATCGATGTCAGCATCGTCATCCGCACGTATAACGAGGCGCGCTGGCTGCCCGAGCTGCTGGCCGCCATCGACCGTCAGGCGATGCACGGCATGACCCGCGAAATCGTGGTGGTCGATTCCGGTTCGACGGACGGCACCGTGCAGATTGCGCAGGAGCATGGCTGCCGGATCGTCAGGATCGAGCAGCATCGCTTCTCGTTCGGCCGGTCGCTGAACACCGGATGCCATGCCGCCCGCGGCCGTTGGCTGGTGTTTATCAGCGGGCATTGCATCCCGACCGATGCCGACTGGCTGCACAACCTTGTCACGCCGCTGGCGCGCGGGGTTTGCGTCTATGCCTATGGCCGGCAGCAGGGCCATCCCGAATTGACGCGGTTTTCGGAAGGGCAATTGTTCCGCAAATACTACCCCGAAACCTCCGCCGTCCCGCAGGAGGGTTTCTTCTGCAACAACGCCAACGCGGCGCTGCTGCGATCGGTCTGGCGTCTCCATCCGTTCGACGAGGAATTGACGGGGTTGGAGGATATGGCGCTGGCCAAGAGGCTGCGCGACGCCGGCCATGCCACGGGGTACGTGGCGACGTCGGCGGTCTATCACATTCATCAGGAGCGCTGTCGGCAGATCAAGCGCCGGTTCGAGCGCGAGGCGGTGGCGCTCAAGAGCATCATGCCCGAAGTGCATGTCAGTTTCCCGGATTTCGTCCGCTATTTCGTTGCCGGGATCGTGTTTGACTGGTCCGCCGCGCTGGCCGAGCGCCGCCTGAGCCGGGCTTGGCTGGACATCTGCAAGTATCGGCTGATGCAGTTTTACGGCACCTATCGCGGCAACCACGAGCATCGCCATCTCTCCCGCCGGATGAAGGAGCAGTACTTCTTTCCCCAGAAGCGCCCCGCCGCCCGCGCGCTGGTGGCCGAACTGGAGGGCCCGCGTTGACCCGCACCGTCGCCCTGCTGCCGATGAAGGCGCACAGCGAGAGGGTGTCGGGCAAGAATTTCCGGCACCTTGGCGATCGGCCCCTGTTCCGCTGGATACTCGATACCCTGCTGGCGGTGCCGGCGATCGATGCGGTGGTCATCAATACCGATGCGCGCGATATGTTGGCCGGGCATGGCCTGAAAGACGGGTTCGCCGGGGGCCGGGTCATCATCCGCGATCGCCGGCCGGAGATTTGCGGCGATCTCGTCTCGATGAACCGTATTCTGGTCGACGATATCGCGGCGCTGGCGGCCGACACTTATCTGATGACCCACACCACCAACCCGTTCCTGTCGGCCGCATCGATCACTGCCGCGCTGGCGCAGTATCAGCGGGCGGTCGAGAGCGGCGAGGCGGATTCGCTGTTCACCGTCAACCGCATCCAGACGCGGTTCTACGCAGGCTGCGGCCGGCCGATCAATCACGACCCTAACAATCTGATCCGCACGCAGGACTTGGAACCGTGGTTCGAGGAGAATTCGAACCTCTACATTTTCAGCCGTAACAGCTTCGCCCGGACCAGTGCCCGGATCGGCCGGCACCCCATTCTGTTCGAAAGCCCGGCGCTGGAAGCCATCGATATCGATACGCCCGAGCAATGGTGCATTGCCGAAGCGCTGGCGCTCCATTGGCGGGGCGCGCGGTGATGCCCGAGGCGAAGGTCATCGTCACCTGCCCGCCGATGCTGGGCCTGATCGATGAGTTCAGGCCGCTGTTCGCCGAGCGCGGCGTCACCCTGTGCTGTGCGCCGGTGATCCAGACCATGAGCGAGCGTGAACTGATGGCAGTCCTGCCGGGGTTCGACGGCTGGATCATCGGTGACGACCCGGCGACGCGGCCGGTGCTGGCTGCCGGTGCGGCGGGGCGGCTGCGGGCGATCGTCAAGTGGGGGGTGGGCATCGACAACGTCGACTTTGCCGCTGCCGCAGAATTCGGCCTCGATGCAGTCAATACGCCGGGCGTGTTCGGGCGCGAGGTGGCCGATCTGGCGATGCATTATGTCACCGGCCTGGCGCGCGAGACCTACCACATTGACCGCGAGATCCGCCTGAACGGTGGCTGGCCCAAGCCGCCGGGCCTGTCGCTGGCGGACAAGGTGGTCGGCCTGATCGGTTTTGGCGACATCGGCCGAAACGTCGCGCGGCGGCTGCTGGCGGCTGATATGGCAGTCCGCGTCTATGATCCGGCTTACCGGGATACCGGCGATCTGCCAATCCTCGCCAACCCGGCATGGCCGAACGGTATCGAACAGTGCGATTTCCTCGTGTTCACCGCGCCGCTGAACCCATCGACCCGGCACATGTTCCGCCGCCCGGTCCTGCCCCGGGTCAAGCCCGGCGTGCGGATCGTCAATGTCGGTCGCGGGCCGGTGATCGAGGAGGCGGCGCTGGTCGCCGGGCTGCAGAGCGGGGCGATCCATTCGGTCGCGCTCGATGTGTTCGAGACCGAGCCGCTCGGCCCCGGCAATGCGCTGCGCCAGTACCCGCTGAATATCTTCGGGTCGCACAATGCCTCGAACACCCGCGATGCGGTTCGCCGCGTGTCGCACCTCGCGATCGAGCGGCTGTTCGGGTTTCTGGGCATCGCATGACGGACGGCGCTGTTCTCGTCACCGGCGCGCTGGGCGGCATCGGCAGGGCCATCTGCGCGCGCTTTCTGGCGGCAGGGTGGTTCGTCGTCGGCACCGACCTGCCGCCGGCCGCGCCGCCGCACGTCAGCGCCTATGTGCCGGCAGACTTGCGCGCGATTGCCCGCGAAGCGCCCGCGCGGGCGGCGTTTCACGATGCCGTCATCGGCGCGCTGGGTGCCGTGGGGCTCCAGATCCTCGTCAACAACGCCGCGATCCAGCGGCTGGCACCCACCGGCGCACTGGCGATCGATGACTGGCAGGCGACACAGGACATCAACGTCACCGCTCCGTTCGCGCTGACTCAGCTATTCCGCGAAAACCTGAGCGATGCGCAAGGCTGCGTGGTGAACATCGGGTCGGTCCATGCCCAGGCGACCAAGCGCGAATTCGTCGCATATGCCACCTCCAAGGCGGCGCTGCACGGCCTGACCCGCGCGCTGGCGGTGGACCTTGGGCCGGACATCCGTGCGGTCTGCCTCGCCCCCGCAGCTATCGCCACGCCGATGCTCGCTGACGGTTTCGCAGGGCACGAGGACAAGCTGGCAGCGCTCGGCGCAGCGCACCCGACGGGCCGGATCGGCCGGCCTGAGGACGTTGCCGATGCGGCGCTGTTCCTGTCGTCGCCAGCCGCCGCGTTCGCTTCGGGTTCGACCTTTTTTCTCGACGGCGGCATCCTGTCGCGGCTGCACGATCCGGCGTGAGCGCGCCCCGCATCTCGTGCGTCGACAGCGGGCAAGCACTGCTCGGAGAAGGCCCGTACTGGGACGCGGGACGCGGTGTACTGTGGTGGGTGGACATCCGGCGCGGCCGACTCAAGCGCCACATGCCCCAGGCGAACCGCAACGAAAGCTGGCCGATCGCGGACATGCTGACGTGCGCCATCCCGCTGCCCGGAGCAGCCACCCTGATCGCGGCCACGCGAAGGGAACTGGTGACGATCGCCCTTGGCGCGCCTCCCCAACTACAGCCTCCGATCGCGACGTTGTGCGAATTCCCCGGCAATATCCGCTTCAACGATGCCAAGCTCGATCCTGGTGGCCGCTTGTGGATCGGCACGATGGACGATGCGGAGCAGGATACTTGCGGTCGCTGGTTCCGCTACGATCCGGCCAGCGGCGCACGGACCGAAATAGCGGCCGGATTTGGCATTACCAACGGCCCCGCCTTCGATCCCGCCAACAACCACGTCTACCTGACCGATAGCGCGATCCGGCGGATATATCGGGGCACCTTCAGCCGGTCCACGGCTGCCGCGATATTGCCCCCTGGCGCGATTTCGAACCCGATCAGGGTTTCCCCGACGGAATGACGATCGCCCCCGACGGAACCTTGTGGGTCGCATTCTGGGACGGCGGATGCATCCGCCAGCTCGACCGGACGGGCCGGATCATCGCCGAGGTCGCGCTGCCGGTCCGCCGCCCCACCAGCATCGCCTTCGCCGACCCGACCCACGCGTTCGTGACCAGCGCCGCGACCGGCCTGTCCCGGAACGCGCTCGATGGCACGCTGTTGAGCGTTCGCTGGTGCTGATCGCGCCAAATCTGTCCCGCCGGCCCCCCGCCAAGGCGCTGCGCTCTCGCCCACGGTTTGTTCTGGAATCGCCTGCGCTGATGCTGGCCTTTTCGAACCTCGCCAGGGCGGGGAGCTGCGTCCTGCCGGTGCCCCTGCTGTACCGCGATCACGGCGCGCCCGGTGCGGCGTTCTGGCTGCTAGCGACGACGATGATCGGGATGCAGAACCTCCTCCTGCTCGGCGCGCCGCAAATCTTCATCCGCATGCTGGCGGTGGCGCAGGTTGGGGCGGGGCGGCAGCCATCGTCCAGCGCGGGCGCAGCGCCGTCGATGGCGGATATCCGGGCACTGATGCATCGGGTGTTCCTGGCCGCAACCGTGGCGATCACCGTGCTGATGGCGACGGCGGGCAGTCACTTCGTCGCCCCGGTGATCGCCGCGTCGGTCCGGCCGGACGATATGTGGGCAGCGTGGAGTGTGATTGTGGCGAGTGCGCCCCTGCGGACCGCGCTGCTGTGTCACCTGACCTATCTCAACGGCTGCGGTGTCCTCGCCCGGCCGCGCCTGATCGACGGCATTGGCTGGGCGCTGTCCGGCTTGCTGGCTATGATCGCGCTCCGGTTTTCCGGGTCGCTGCTGGTGATGGCGATCATCGCGCAAGTGCCGATCATGGCCGCGACCATTGCGAACGGATACCTTGCACGCCGTCATGGCTGGACGGGATGGCAAGAGCCGCGCACTGCGCGGCTTGGGCCAACGGCGCGAGTGATATGGCCGCCGACCTGGCGGGCCGGGCTGGGAGTGCTGCTGAGTACCGGCGTGCGGCAGGGCTCGGGCGTGCTTCTGGCGAAGTACGTGTCCGCCGGCACTCTGGCTGGATACCTCCTCGCGCTGAACGGCATCGCCGTGATCATGATGCTGAGCGCGGTGCCGGTCCAGTCCGCCCTCCATCGCATGGTTCAGGCCTTTGCGGCGGAGCGGACGCAAGCGCATGTCGCAATCGCCGCCATCGCCATGCGCCGCTCGCTTTGGGTCGCGGCGCTGTTGTGCGGCATCCTCGCGCTGGCAACGCCGCTGCTGGCACGCTGGCAACCGCATCACCCGTTCGTATCGCTGCCCGTGTGGAGCGTGATGGCGGCCGGGCTGTTCCTGCAACGCTATGGGGCAGTGCATCTGCAGCACTATTCGATCACCAACCACATCGTCTGGCACTGGCTCGACGGGGCGACCGGGCTGGTCAACCTGGCCCTGTGCCTGTGGTGGATACCCGGCCATGGCGCGCTGGGGGCGGCATGGGCGAATACGCTGAGCTTGCTGGTGTGCTATGCGTGGCTACCCACGGTGATGGCCGTCCGGCGCTTCGGCATGGAGTGGCCGGCGTGCGACTTGGACGCAGCCGTAAGGCCCGCAGCGGGCCTCGCCATGCTGATCGGTGCAGCCTTTCTGCTGCAGCGGATGGTGTAGAGCGTGGAACTGCACCCGTCCGGGTTGTGTATTACCCGCGGATCCGCGCTGCTGGGCATCGGGTTTTTCGTGATCCTGACAGTGCCGTCACTCCTGATTCTCGATTTCCCGAAGATCGCCATGGTGCCGCTGCTGTTCTTCATCCCGACCATCATCTTTGCCCGGTTCTGGCTGGGTGCGATGTGGAAGCAGCCGCTGGGCCTCAACATAAGCTGGGGGAGGCTGGCGCTGTTTGTCGCCAACTTCGCAATCCTGTGTTTGGCTGCTGTCTATTCGTACAACCACGGCCTGCGTCCGGTGCGTGAGCCGGTGCTCAACACCTTCGGCTTCAACATCCTCGCGGCGATCTCCGCGCTCGCTTTCTGCCTTGCCGCATCGGGTGAACCAAGGCCGGTGAGCGCGCTGATGAGCGGGCTGCTCCTTGCTGCGCTCGCCATCTGCAGTCTCGATCTGGCGCTCCACCTCGGCGGATACGTCAACCCGGGCAGCGCCTGGCAACCACAGACGAAGACGCCGGGGCTGTTCTTCACGCTCCTCGGCTTCAAGGCCCATCGGGTGATGATGCCGCTGTCCTCCGCCTTCCAGAACGGGGCGGTGGTGCCGACCCTGCTGTGCGTCATCGCGATGGGGGCCGGCGGGCGCTGGGTGTGGCTGCGCGGAGCAGCCTTCGGCCTTGGCCTGCTGCTGCTGCTCCTGCTCGACACCCGCATGTTCATCCTCGCCATCGCCATCGCATTCCTTTCGAGGGTCCTCAGCCGCATCCCATGGGCGCTGGCGGCGACCGCCTTGGCCTTGCCGTGGCTGGAGGTCGCGGTGGTCGTCTACGCCGATCTGTTCCCGTCCGTCGCAGAGATCGCCGGTGGACGGTCCACCGCCTATGGCCTGTTCAGCGGCCGCCAGTTCATCTGGGAAAAGTGCTGGGATTATCTCGCCTGGACAAAGTCGGGCCCGCTGCTGTTGGGAAACGGGCTGTTCGGGCAGGCCAACACCGGGATTTCCCGCCAGTATGCCGCCATGTTCGCCTATTGGCCGGCCGAAGACCGCAGCGCGATTTCGGTGCACAATGCGTTTCTGCAAATGCTGCTCGATGTCGGGATCGTCGGCCTCGCCGCATTCGGGTTGATGCTGTTCTTCGCGGTCAGCCGCGCCGAAACGCTGGCGCGGCGCGGCGGGCCCGATGCTCCCGGCTGGCGCATCGTCAGCCTGGTCCTGCTGACCTTTGCGTCGATCGCGGGAACCGAAATGGTGCTGGGGGTATACATGAAGGAATCGATCGCGATCACCTCGTGCCTGTTCCTCGCCACGGCGCTGTTCGGTGGTCGCCGTGCGCCCCGGCGCAATCAGGTCACGATCATCGTGCGCTTCCGCGACTGGCGCACTAACTCGGAAAAAGCGGGAACACTTGGCCAAAGTACCGGCCGGAAAAGAACCGGCCTGCCCACCGCGCATCTCATTTCGGGGCGGCGCTGAAATGGTTGATGAAGGTTGATATTGCGTTTGCGAAGGTTGGGTGTGCGGGCTAAGTGTATCGGGAGAATGCCTGATCGGGCTTGGCGGTTGATGTGGGCTGATCGGGGCGGGCGTTGCGGAGCGGCTTGGTTTGATATCGCGTGTTGCGCGGACTAGTGTTTGGAGGCTCGCCTGTCGGGGACCACATTGATAAGCGGGGGCATGCGGGTGATGGCGGTCGCTTCGGGGGGCGGACACTGGGACGAACTCATGCTGCTGCACCCGGCCTACGCGGGGTGCGACGTGACTTATGTGACGACGTTCAAGGGCATGGCGGATCGTGACGGGATCGATGCGGCGCTGCTGCTGCCCGATGCCAACCGCGATAATCCGGGCGATGCCTGGCGCTGCCTGGTCGCCTCGGTCAAGCTGATCCGGCGGCACCGGCCCGAAGTCCTCATCACCACCGGGGCGCTGCCCGGGCTGTTCTGCCTGATCGTCGCGCGGCTGCTGGGGGCGCGCACGATCTGGATCGATTCCATCGCCAATTACGAGGTGCCCTCGCTCAGCGGGCGGATCGCGCTGCCGTTCGCGTCGCTGTGGCTGACCCAGTGGCCGCATCTCGCTAAAGGGCGCAAGCGCAAGTATTGCGGCGCGCTGCTATGATCCTCTTGACGGTCGGCACCCAGCTTCCGTTCGATCGCCTGGTCCGGCTGATGGACGAGATCGCCCCGTCGCTCGCCGATCCGGTGATCGCCCAGATCGGCCGCGGCAGCTATCTGCCGCGCAACATGACCTGGCACCGGGTGATCGAGCCGGTCGAGTTCGAGCGCTATGTCGCCGACGCCCGCTTCATCGTCTCGCACGCCGGCATCGGCTCGCTGCTCACCGCCGAGCGGCACAGCAAGCCGATCATCCTGTTCCCGCGCACCTGCTACCTCGGCGAGCACCGCAACGAACACCAGATGGCCACCGTCACCATGATCTCCGGCCGCCCCGGCCTCGCCGTCGCCAACGACGAGACCCAGTTGCGCCACGCCGTCCTCAATCCCCCCGCCAGCCAGACACCCCAGCCCAGCATCACCAGCCGCGAGCAAATCTGCAACGCCATCAGCGCGTTTCTCGATACAGCGCGCAGGAGTTCGTAGATGTCCTCGCCCGCAACGCCCGCTTCGCCCGTTGACCAGCCTGCCAGCGTAATCGAATCTCCGTCGCCGTCGGAATCCGACGTGGTGGGAGGCGGCCAGGATGCTGCCGGAGCCACTGCTCCGTCGTCTGACGAGGGCAGCCGACGACGCCGGCGACGGCCGAAAACCCCCGACCTGGCCGTAAGACCGCTCTGGCTGATCGTCGCATTCGCCGCTCTGGTCGGGCTGTCGCTGCTCGGCCCGTTCATGACTTACTCGTCGACCGACGGCACTGGCGGGCAGTTGTCCCGACAGATCGGCTATCTCACCATCGCCGGACTCACTGTCTGGGCGGTGCACGGGGTTCAGGTCCGCAGCCGACTTTTCGTCATGCCCTGGCCCTTCATTTTCGCGCTGGGCTGGTGCTGGCTGAGCATGACCTGGGCGATCGAGCCCTTGATCGCGATACGCCGCGTCCTGCTGCTTACGATGGTCACCTGGTTGATCTTCATTATGGTGCGCCAGATCGGCTACCGGACGAGCCTGCTGATCCTGCGCGTGCTGCTGACCGTGCTGCTCGCCGCCAACTGGATCACAGTGCTGAGCGACCCTACCATGGGTATCCACCAGATCAACGAGTCCGGCGACGAAGGGTTGGTCGGCGACTGGCGCGGCATGATGGAGCACAAGAATATCGCCGGGATGACCTGTGCGCTGACGGTGCTGCTGTTCACGTTCGACCCCAGGCGCATGCCGATCGTCATCCGGTTCGCCGTGCTCGCGGCAGCCGGTGCGTTTCTGTGGTTGACCCAGTCCCGCACATCGATTGCCGGCTGCGCTGCCGCACTGGTCGCCGGGGGGCTTTTCTCGTTCTATTCCTATCGCTGGCGACCGGCGATCATTACACTGGTTATCGTGCTCGGGGGGATCGGCGCGATCGTGCAGAACGTCATTTCCGATCCCTTCATGCGCGTTACGGTGGACGATCCCACAACCCTGAGCGGCCGCACGATAATCTGGGAGGCCCTATGGGCCTATTACCGCAACGCCCCTTACTTCGGCGCGGGATACGGATCGTTCTGGGATATCGGCCGGGCCAGCCCGATCAATCAGTTCGGACGTGGCTGGCTGCTGGAAATTGCCCAAGGGCACAACGGCTACCTCGACCTGTTGATCACGATCGGGCCGGTCGGCCTGGGCCTGTGCGTCTATGCCGCGTTCGTCTGGCCGATACTGCGGCTGCTCAACTGGCGTCGCGGCGACAAGCAGGTCGGGGCCTTGCTGTTGTCGACGCTGGTATTCCTGATCGCCCACAACGCCACTGAAAGCACGCTGTTCGATCGCGATTCGATCGGTCAGGTCTTCGTCGTCCTGGCTGCGGCAATGGTGTTTCTGGTCACCCGGCCGGGCGGCCGCGTTCCGTCCGGCAATGTCGATCTCCTGGCCTGGGCGACCCGTGACGAGGACGAGCCGCAGCCTGTCAGCACCGCCCGTTCCGGTAGTCGAGGACAATCGCGCCGTCGCTCTGGCGGTGGATCGTCGTCAGGGCGATCATCCCGTTCCTCTGGCGGACAGCCGCGCAGCCGATGACCCCGCCGGCGGCGCAAGCCGGCCAACGCGCCGATTCGCCCGGCGACGCACCGGTTCGCCTGTGCATCATCGGTGGCTCGCCCAGCCATCCGGGCGGGTTAGAGGCCTATTGCGAACGTGCGCTGCAGGCGTTCCGCTGCCACGCTCCCAAGGCCGAAGTCGCCCTGTTTCCGACCGAGGCCGCCTATGTCAACGATCGCGGCCTGGCGCGGATGATCCGCTGCGCCAAGGCGCTGGTGGCACGCCGCGGCGATTTCGATCTGGCCTGGGTCCATGTCAGTTGCTTGGCCGAGGCCTTGTTCGTGCCCCTCGCCCGGGCGCTGGGGTGGACCGTCCTCGTCACCCCCCATTTCGGTGCCACCAGTCGATTGGAAACGCGCGGATGGGTTCGCCGGCTGCGGCTGGCGATCATGGGGCGGGCGCACGGTCTGGGCCTGCTGTTCGCGGGGCAGGACGGCGAGATCAGCCTGCCTTCGGATCTTCCGCGCCATGTGATCGGGACGTTCCTGCCCGCGCAGGCCTTCGCCACGCCGCCCGCGCCCGCGACCGATGCGCCGCTGCGTCTGATCCACGCCGCGCGTTTTTCCGCCGCCAAAGGGTCACTGCTGATGCTCGACCTGTGCGCGAAGTTGAAGCGCGCCGGAATTCCGTTTGCCGCCCGTCTCATCGGTCGAGGCGATACGGAAGTGGTGGAGGAAATCGCGCGGAAAATCGCCGAGGCCAAGATGGCAGATCAGGTCATCCTCATCGACTGGCTGGATGCGGACGGCATCGCCCAGGCTCTGCGTGAGGCTGACGTGCTGGTGCATCTGTCGGCGATCGACAGTTTTCCGCTGATCGTGCTGGAAGCGCTGGCGGCTGATACGCTGCCGATCGTGCGCCCCATGGCCGGAAGCCTGTCCATGGTCCGGACGTGTGGCGGCCACGCCACGGGCGACGATCAACCCGCTGCCGACGCTTACGCCTGGCTTGCCGGAAAGGACCTGCACCAGCTTCGACGCGAGGGCCGGGAAGCCGGTGAGCGGGCCCGTGCCGCCTACGGCTGGTCGCGAATTGTGGACGCAGCGCTCGACGCAATGCATGCGGCTGTGCTGCGCTTGCGCTGAGAGCTACTCAGCCCTCGTGAAGCACGGTGAAGGCGAGCTGTTTGCCTTGTAAGCTGGACCGCCGGGGATGTTCCACAAAGCTGCGCAACGTCGCGATAGCCGCGAGATTCCACACGAGGAAAGAGTAGAGGCCCAGTTTGAGGCTGCGCCGCCGAAACCCCAGAAATGCTGCAGGTATTACCACCAGTAAAGCAACAGCCAGCCAGGCCCCTGCTATCGCACCGGCGAGCAACAGCATCCACCATCCCGTGACGGTCGCGACTGCGCGCACCTGCCGCAAGTGCGCGAGGGTATAGCGCCAGTGTGGTTTGCCCAGTGCCGCACGCAGCAGGGTGCCCGCGCCGCCCATCTGCCCGGAGGTAAACCGGTACCACATCAGTGAAAGGCCATCGATGCGATGCCCGCTGTGCAGCACCGCATCGACGTCGATACGCGCCATCTTCCACCCCGCCACGCCAAGGCGGGCGGCAAGTTCGAACTCCTCGAAGGACCGCAGTGCCGGATCGGCGAAATAGCCGAGGTGTTCGATCGCCGCAGCACGGTACAACCCACCACCGTCAAGGCGATCGACCGGCCCTTCGCGCCGATGCGCATCGCGCGCCAGCGACGCTTCGCGGATCAGGAACTCGGCATTTTCAAGGTAACGATCCTTCACGTTGCCGCCGACACCGGCAAAATCCGGGTGCGCCTGGAGCCAGGCCAGCGCCTGCGGCAGGAACCCCGGGATCAGGGTCATATCGCCATCCATCAGATAGAAGAATTCGGTCCGCACGCCCTGATAGGCCAGTTGCGCACCGGCCCCGCACGATCGCTCGTCCGGTTTGGCGAGCGACAGGACCCGGATCGGATAGCGTGACGCGATTTGTGCGGTGCCGTCGGTCGATGCGCAATCGGCAAGCACCACCTCGCCGCCGCCCAACTCGGCGATCGCTGCCAGCGCACTTTCGATCGCAGCGGCGATGTTGTCCGCTTCGTTATAGGCCTTGATCGCGATGGTCACGGCCACGGTCATGTCTCGGCTCGGGTCATCAGGCCGCGATAGCGGATCAGGATCAGGGCACCAGCCACAATCTGGCCGAGCGTGATCGCGGCCAAGGTCCAGCTCGGACTGGCATAGTGAAGCAGGATGACCGTCCCGGCGATGCTCACCGGCATGGCGATGACAGTCGGCCAGGCGAGTTCCCGGAAGGCGCCCAGCGCCTGCATTTCGGTGGAAGCGGGCAGATAGGCGCAGCGGGCCAGTAGTACCGCCAGCCACCCCCAGGCGGCGATGGTGAATGCCGCCGGCTCGTAGCCCCGCTCCAGCAGCAGGTCGGGGAACCAGACCAGGACCGCTGCCGTCAATCCGGCACTCGCCAGCCAGACGATTGCGGCGGCGGCAATGAACAGCCCGCGACTGCCCGCCAGATCGCCCCCCAGAGCATGCAGCCGGCCAAGGCGCGCGCGTTCGAATTCGCCCAGGGCGATCAACGCGACATTGCCGGGGCGGGTCAGCACGGCGCTGGCGGCGATTGCTCCGTAACCGCCCGGCCCCAGGGCAAGCGTCACGAGATAGCTGTGCGCATTGGCGGTGGCCTCGGTCGAGATCACCCCGAGCAGTGACCACCGGCTGTATTGCCCCCAGATGGACCGGTAGCGCGCCAGCATGCCCATCTTTACGCCAAGGCCAGAAGCGGAACGGCCCAGCGCGGAAAACTGCCCGGCAAGCGGGATGATGCCGAGCGCATGCGCCAGGGACAGGCTTGCGAATGCAAGCAGCAGCGCCTGCGCCGTCGGGGCGACCAGAAGCAGTGCTATCCCGCCCAGCAGGATCAGGCAGAACAGCGCATCGGACAGCGCCACGCCGCGCTGATCGCTGCGGCTGTATTGCGAAATGCGCCCGAACTGCCGCAAGCATCCGAGCACCACGACCAGTGCGAAGACAGGCGCAGTCCGGCCATCCGCGCCAACCAGCATCGCTGCACCCATCGCCACGCCAGCCGCCGGTATCACGAAAACCAGTTGCAGACCGCTAAGCGCGACCCAGGCATCCTGTCCGTCCGGCTCAGGTTCCCGCTGTAGTGAGGCAACCGGGGCGGCAAACAGGGCCGCCGCCACCGCCATGATGAACTGGGCGAGCAACAGCAGGAACGTAAACTGTCCGAACCCCGCTGCCGGGAGCCTGGCGACCAGCACCAGGCTGAGGAGAAACTGGGCACCCGAGCTACCCGCATTGCCCACCAAGGCGACGGCGTAACGGCTCAGGTCCGCGAAGGACCTGCTCCGCCTAGGTATCGGCATCCGACGGGTCCGCCGGGTTCACGCCTGCTGGTCAACCGTTCGAGGTGCTCGACTGGTTGTAGTAATTGGAATAGCGATCGAGGTAATACCCGGCCACCAGCATGTCCGAGTTCTGTTCGACCGCGTTGACGAGCGCACCCGAAGGTTCCTTGCCAATGGCGCGCAGGGCTTCGACCGCAGCGCGCGCCGCCGGCATCGGCGTGGAGTTCCACTTGATGACGAAGATGAGCTGGTCGGCCAGACCGGCAAGGAAGCGGCCGTCAGCCAGACCGACGATCGGCGGAAGATCGATCACGACCTGATCATAGTTGGCTCGCGCGTAAGCGATCAGCTTGGCCATGCGCTCGCCATCAAACAGGTTGGTGGCGTTGAAGTACGGCACCCGCACCATGATAGTGTGGAAATTGTCGACATCGGTCGGCGTGATGATGTCGCTGATCTGCGCTTCGCCCGAGAGATATTCGACGAGACCGTTCGCGCCGGCGGCGGTGCCCATCGCGCCCGACAGCGATGCGCGCCGCACGTCGCAGTCGATCAGGATCGTGCGCCGGCCGCTGCTGGCGATCGACTGGGCGAACGCCAGCGAACAGGTGGTCTTGCCTTCGCCCGGTAGCGACGAAGTGAAGGCGATGACCGGGGAGTCGCTCGGCCACCCCCCTGCCCCGAACAGCGCCGTGCGGGCGATGCGGAACGATTCCGAGTAGAACGACGTCGGGTTCTCGCGAACCTGGAGCGCCGGCCGGCTCGACGTTTCGAACGGCACGGCGGCCAGCATCGGCAGCCCGAGCTTGTCCTCGACATCGTCGGTGGAGCGGATCACCGCAGCCAGCATTTCCTGCGCCGCGATCGTTCCGCCACCGGCAAGAATGCCGACGATGAGAGCGAACGCCAGGAACAGCGGCCGGTTCGGCGCGCTCGGTTCCTGCGGCGGAATGGCCTGGTTGACCACGGTTGCCGAGGACATCGAGTTCTGCGAGGACTGCAGGCTTTCCTGAGCCTCTTGCGACAACTGCTTGTAAAGCTCGCGCTTGGAATCGGCGTCCCTGTCCAAGGTGTTCGCAACTACGCTGGCGCGTGCCTGGTCCGTGCGAATTCCTTCGATCTGATTGAGCGCAGACCGCAGGCTCTGTGCCCGCGCTTCTGAAGCAGCAGCCGCAGAACCCAGCGCCGAAATGATCCGGGAGCTTTCTGCCGAAATCTGTTTTTCAATTTCTGCTGCGCTGGTCGCATACTGCTTCGTCATGGGGTGCAACGGCCCATAAAGCGCCGCTTGCTGGTCGCGCTGCTGGTTCAATTGTGCCAGTTGAGCCCGCAATTGCGCAACCACCGACGATGCCAGCACCCCGGTTACCGCACCTGACCCGGAGCGGCGCGACTGCGAAAGGGCAGCCTGATATTCGGCGCGCGATGCTGCCGCATCCGATTCTGCTTGCGCGAGGCTGGCGGCCAGAGACGGTACTTGCTGGTCGACAATTGTTCCGGTGTAACCGTTTTCGACGGTACCGACCGTCAACCCATGCTGGGCCTTGAACGAAGCTGATGCGTTGTCCGCCGCAGCAATTTCCGAGCTCAATTTGTTGAGCTGCTCCTGATACCACTTGGCCTGTTCAGTCGCCACGCTGGTGCGCGACCCCACGGCCCCCTTGATGTAATTGTTCGCAAACGAGTTAGAGATCATCGCCGCCTTGACTGGATCGCCATCCGAGTAGTCAACGTCGAGGACATAAGTCTGCTGTTCACGGTAAACCGCTAGTTCATGCAGCAGCAGAGTCGCGATCGCGGTTCGGACATCTTCGTCGTTATTGACCAGCGTCGCCGCCGTTGCCTTCTTGTAAAGTTCGGGGTCTTTTACGAGGTTCAGTTCCTCGACCACTTGCTTAGCCAGCGCCATCGAATAGAACGAAGAGACTTCTGTATCGATCGCCTCGTCCGACAGCGTCGTGCGCCCGCTGGGGTCCTTGTTCGCGACCGGATCGCGCGTTGGATCGATGCGAACCTGCGTCTGCGCGGTGTACGTCGGTTTGATCAGCATGATGCCCGCCGCCAGCACGATGAAGGTGGCAGCAGCGACGATGCCGAACATTTTCCATCGTCTTTTCAGGACATCCCGCACGCGAACGTAGAGTTCGGCAAGCGTGGCTTCGTTTTGCTGTGTGGCTACGATTTCCATGGTGCTATGCTCTTCGTGCGGGTGAATGTTAGATACGATAAGTCAAAGTGAGGCCGCCCGTCAGTTCTTTGATGCCGGGGCGGTTAACGCTTTGTGGGTAGGTGCGGCTTGTATACGAAACTCTGCCGGCAATCACGAAGCGTCGGGAAGCGAGATAATCGCCGCGAAAACCGATGCTGAGGAACTTGCTCGGATCACTGCCGATTAGTCCCTTCTGCCAGACAATTCGCGAATCCGCGCCAAGCTTGAAGTTCCGGAGTAGCGCATGGTCAACGCCAATCTGCACATATTTGTCGCGGGTCGCTGCCGTTGAAATAAGTTGCGTGTCGGCTATGCGGTTGCCGATCTCACCTTTGATCGTGGTCAACGCCGAAAGGAATACTTCGACCCGCGCCTGGGCCGAAAGCCCGCTAACTGGGCCGAAGGCCGGGCTGGCGTGAGTCCGACGGGAGTACGCCACGGCCACCGTGGCACGGCCCAGTCCGGGAATGGTCTTGCGCGCGCCGACAATCAATCGCACGCCCTCGCTGTTTTGCGTGGAGCCGCTGACGCTAACTGTGCTGCCGAAATCCGTCTTGACGTAGTTAAACCGGGAAAACACCATAAATGACGGTGCGAAACTGTATTCGCCCTGGACCGATGCCTGATAAATATCATGATCGCGATAGGTCCGGCTTGCAGCCGGTAGCAGGCCTTTGGCGAGGAAGTTGACGTGGTATCGCTCACCCTGAACCAGCAGGCGGCCGGCACCGAATGTTCTGGTCGCGCCGATGGCCTGATGATCATACACCATTGATACGATCGCACCCGTGGTCGTCACGTCACTGCTGGTAAGCGTGTTAAACACAACCCGGTTCAGGTCGGCATCGAGACTGATCTGGTCGGCATCGGTTACGTCAATATCACCGGACGCCTTGAGCGACCATTCGTCTTCCTTGCGATCCTTGTGGCCGACGTAGAAATCGATGCGCCGGTAGGCGTCCAGAGCGAGCGAGTGGCGCGCCCATTCCGACTGCGCTTTCACGTCCGCTTCGATGGTCTCAAAGGCCGCCGCCGTGCCTTTCGCCGTGGCATAGGCATTGCTGGTGATGCTCTGGCCGACGCTGGCCGTCGGTGAAACCCTGAAGCTGCCGGCGCGGATGCCCAACGCCGCCCAATCACCGTCCCCCTGTTCTGGAACACTGCGCTCCTGATAGGGAACCATGTAATCCGGAACTTTGGGATTGATAAGAATGTTCGATGTAACCTGTGCCAGCGCCGCCCCCTGAGGAAGGCAAACAGCGCCTAGCCCGAAGAATGCGCAAAGCACCCCCCGGCCGACGGCAACGCGCAGGGCGGGGCCGTCGGCCGAACCACCGCGCAAGCAAGCAGAAAGCAACGCTAAGACACCCTGCCCGTGCAGCATTTCGCCGGGCATTCGGGTCCATTCAGGATCGCGCACGGAACGCAATGTCACGCTATCAGAAATACCGCTCGACCACGCGAACGGTATCGCCAGGCAGGATGTGCAGGGCCGGCGTCACTTCATAGGCCTTTTCATCCGTGCCGCCTTCAGCGCGGATGAAGACGTAGGACTTCTTCGCGCGCGGGGTGAAGCCGCCGCCGTTGGCGATGAGCGATGCCGCCGTCATGTCGGGCGCATAGTCGTAAGCACCCGGTTTGAGCACTTCGCCGAGAACATAGACCGGACGGTAGCGATCGATTTCGATCGCGACGCTGGGCGAATTCAGGTAACCGGCGGCGAACCGGCGGGTTGCTTCGGCCTGCACGTCTCCGGTGGAGCGGCCGGCGGCGGCGATGGCACCGATCAGCGGCAGCACGACCATGCCGTCCGGCCCGACCTTGTAGACGTTATTGATGACCTGATCGCCATAGACGATGACGCGAAGCTGATCTCCGGTGCCCAATGCATAAGGTGCCTGGACGCTTGGTGCTTCGTATCGGGGCCCCGACGTAATCAGGTCACTGGCTGGAACGGTTGCGCAGCCTGCGGTCGCAAGGAATGCGCCCAACAACATCAACGAGCGGTTCAATTTCACGAACTTAGTCCCCGCACCCTAGGTGGTTTCACCCGCTCATGACATGCTGCGCGGCCATCCGCAACCCTCATTCGCAAACGCAGCATGACCCCGAATGGGTCAACTTCAAATCATTCCGCAGGGAAATTGGAGAAACGCGCCGATTTCAGCAGGGGCCCCAGAGCAATCACGCTTCCGGCCCGGGTAAGATGTTCGGTATCGCGCGTAATCAGGGTTTCATTCTTGTAACCGAGACAATAATCCGCCGGGCACAGTTGGGTGATCTGATCGTAAATCAGCAGGTTGTTGTAACGCTGGTGAAGACGCGAAAACACCGCATCCACCGGTTCGCGCATGGCCCGCGCCTCCGCTTCCGGCATGCCGCACCTGCTCACGACGGACTGGCCACGCCACAGCGCCAGGGCCACGCAGTCGCGCACATTGGCGGCATAGCGCGGCGGTTCGCGCAGCATGGTCACGGCCACACCCCTGTCCAGCAACTGTCCCGCCATGCGATCGAGCGAGCGCGCCATCACATCGAGCGAGGACCGGACGTTGCGGGCACGGTGGTCTGCGTCCATCAGGAACCGTGCGGTCGGATCGAACGTGCCCTTCCTGGCCGGCAACCCGTAGAGATTGGACCAGCGGCCGGCGATGATCACGCTGTCGATGTCGGGGCGCCGCAGCAGTTCCTGAAAAACCGCGCGGTTGAACTGGCCGCAGCGCGCGTCAAGGCGGCCCTTGCCGAAGTACTGGTCCACCCCCGCCAGCGGCGTGCAGCCGGTGGCGACGACCGAAATGACCGGTCGGCCCGGCCGGTCGAGCGCGCCTTCTATGGTGTTGACATGCTGGCCGGCAAAGGAATCGCCCCACAGGACGATCTTGCGTCCGGGCAGACGATCGGCGGCGGCAAAGCACGATCGCGCGGGATCATCCGGCAAGGCATCCGTCAGAACGCAGCCATGGCGCGAAACGTAAGGCTCGCGCGCCAGCGCGTCGACGCGCGCGGCGGCGGGCGGCAGTCTGGCCGGAAAGCCCTGTCCCGCCAGTACCGCCACCGCCGCGATGGCCGCTGCCGCCAGTCCGCCGGCTCCCAGCAGTAGCACATGCCGCTCACTCCCTGCGGCATGCGGCACTGCCGAAACGCGGAACGGGCGTTCGATATAGCGCCACGATAGCGTCGCCAGAGCGAGCATCAGGAGCACGAGTGCGAGTGCCCAACCGGGCGAGGGATCACTGCGGGTGGCGAACCAGTAGAACGACAGCACCGGCCAGTGCCACAGGTACAGCGAGTAGGAGATCAGCCCGAGAAAGACCGGAATGCGCCGCGACAGCAGCATCGCGGCGAACGAAGGGTAGCGCTCGTCGCGATAGAGGATCAGCACAGCCCCCAGGCACGGGGCCAGCGCCGACAGGCCGGGGAAACGCGAGGCTTCGGTCAGCAGCAGGATCGGCACGACCATCAGCGCCAGCGCCAGGCCACCGACCGCATGGGCGGCCCAGGGCCCGGGCAGCCGCGGCCAGCGCACGCTGGCCAGCAGCGAGCCGAGCAGCAGTTCCCAGGCCCGGAACGGTGCCATGTAGAACACGGTCTTGGCCGAATAGCTCAGCATCACTTCGCTGGCCGCAAGGCTCAGCACGATGGCGACCACGATCAACCGGGGCAGCCATGCCGTGGACAGGCCGGTCCGGCGCTGCAACCCGAAAAAGCCCATCATCACGATCGGCCAGATCAGGTAATACTGCTCTTCCACCGCCAGCGACCACATATGCAGCAGCGGATGGCTGATTGCCGATCCGGAGAAATAGCCGGTCTCGCTCCACGAATGGATATTGGCGACGAACAGCGATGTCGCCAGCGCGCTGCGACCAAGAGCGAGGTATTCGCTCGGCAACAACAGGAACGCGCCGACGACGAGCGCGGCGAGGACGACGGCGAGATAGGCCGGCACGATGCGGCGGATGCGCCGGACGTAGAAACGGGCGATCGAAATCCCGTCGCCCGCAGCATCCTTGAGCAACCCGCTGGTGATCAGGAAGCCGGAAATCACGAAGAAGATATCGACCCCGACGAAGCCGCCGGAAAACACCTGGAACCCGGCGTGGTACAGCACCACGGAGCCGATCGCGATCGAGCGCAGGCCGTCGATGTCTCTTCGATATCCGGCGATTGCCATGCTTTACCCCGCTCTTTCGGCCCCTACCTGCCCGCAACCGGCGACTACGGATCGATCGTCGGCGATACCGGCAGACTTACGAAATTCCCGCTTCAGCGAACGCTGACACCCGCAATCGCGCCCTCGCCCCGCTCCACCTCCAACGTCAGCCGCTGCGCCGCGCAACCCTCGGCCGCGACGGTGAAACTGGCGACGCCGTAAACGAACGCGGCTGAAATCGGCCGGCTGGACTGACCGGCCGCAATGCACTGCACTTTCAACACCGGATCGCCCCCGGCGTGGCGCAGCGTGACGCTGTGTTCACCCGGCGCGAGATCGGCCCAGCGTTGCGCCAGTCGCGCGCGGACCAGACCATGCGCCTGATAGTGCAACGTCCCGCGTCGATCGAAAGATCGCGTCACCTCCGCGCCGACCGGGAAAGTCCAGTCAAACGGGCCGGTAAGATTGTCGTCGCCGGCCGGTGCGACCAGTCGGGTCTCGCTCCCGGCGGAACGGCCGTCGCAGAACCGCGTCCAGAGCTGGCGCGCCATCGCGCCCTTTCCGGCCTGCACGCTTTTCAGCGCAACGTCTGCAATCACCCCGCAATCGGGACGCGCCCCGCCGGCTGCGGCCTGATCGAGAAAATCACCCAGTTGATCGGGCGGCACATTGGCCCCGGCCCAGCTCAAAAAATCGGAGGCCCAAGGCACCCCGGCGGCGTAGCGTTTGGCAAGCTCGGCACGCAGTCGGGGTTCGGCGAACGCCGCCGTCAGAATCGGCTCGGCCCCGGATGTCGCGATCCGGGTGCGCCACAAAGCGTCCATCCGCATCGCTGCCACATCGTATCGGCCGACTTCCATCGCCATGGCGAGCGCGCCGGTCTGTGCCGCGCCGTCACGCCATCCGCGCGCGGCTGCTTCGGCCAGCGCAGCCCAAGCGGTTTCATCGGCAATGGTCCCGGCCTGCGAACGTGCCAGAGCCAGTGCCGAAAGGCTCGATGCCGGGATCGGCCGGTGCCGCAGCGCCCGGATCGAGAGTGCGCGCGCCTTGGTCCAATCGCCCTGCTCGATGGCCTGATTGGCAGAGAAGGTCGCCGCACGGCTCTGGAACGGAGCCGGGACGAGGCGGGCCAGCGTGGGTCTGGTCTGGGTCCACAGGTCAAGCTGCAGCAGCGCTGCACAGCAGGCGAGAAGGATCGCCATGGACCACCACAGTCCGGAACGCAGCGCCGGCGTCATGCCTCGGCCTCGGACGCACTGCCGTCTGTACGATCGGCGGGAGGGGACGGCCGTCCCAGCAGCCCGACCATGGAGGCGGCGATGGCGAGCATCGCCATGTTGCGCAACGGATAATCGACCACCGATTGCAGCGCGAAACAGACCATCACGGCAAACGCCGTTGTTGTCTGCCGGGCGCTGCGCCCTGCCCTCGCCTGCCACGCCCGCAGCCCGATCCAGATCGCCCAGCCGAGGATCAGCAGCGGGCCGGCCACACCGGATTCCACCGTCGCCTCCAGATAATCGCTGTGCGCGCGTCCCACGGTGAGGGTCGAGATTGTCTCCAGCGATTCGTCGAGCGGAAATACCTCGTCGAACGCGCCAAGACCGGCGCCGATGGGCATGTAGCGATCGATCGTGGCGTGAACGTCAGCCCAGATCGCAAACCGGGGATCGTCCATCCTTTCGAACCGGGCGAAACTATCCCGCACTCCGCGACTGCCGGAGACGGTCACCGCACCGACCGCGGCGAGTCCGAGCAGTCCGGCGACGAGCCAGACCCGGCCGGGTCCTCCCGCAAGAGAACGCCGCACGAGCCCGATCGCGGCATGGCGAGACCGGAAGCCCAGCCAGACCAGCACCGCGGCCAGCACCAGCACCGACGAACGCGACTGGGTCAACACCGTGCACAGCGCGAAGAGCGCCCCCAGCACCAGCTTGATGGCCGGGACATTGCGTGCGAGCGTATCGGCAAGATCCCCCCGCCGCAGCCGACGGCCGGCGCGCAAGCGCTCCGCCAACCAGTCGGGCCTGATTGCGACGAGAGCGACGAGGCAGATGACGAAAAACAGCCCAGAAGCGTTGTGATTGGCGAAAGTGGCATAAAGCTGATGCCGCATGACACCGCGCGGCTGCAGCACCACGCCCTGGTTGCCGCGCGCAAGCTGCCCTGCCCCCAGCACGGCGCTGAACAGCCCGAACCCGACCAGGGTTACCGGGATCATCCGGGCGATCCGGCGATCGGCCGCAAGGGTCAGGATCACGATCGGCAGACAGCTCAACACTGCCATGAGCGCGACTGCAGTGCGGTTGGGATCGAGACTGAGCGGCATCCACGTCTGCGTCGCGCCGATGAGGCCGAAAGATTGGACGACGGCGCTACGCCCTGGCAGCCCCTGCCACAGACCGGGGGGAAGCGGTATCAATTGCAATGCCGGCAAAGCGATGGTGAGGCAAACCAGCACCACAAGACCACGCGGTGCCTCTTTCACGAATCGCATAGCCTCGGGCCGGACGAAGCCGATCGAGAGAATGCAGATGCACTGCACGATCAGGTTTAGCGGGCTCAGCGGCAAGCCGCCGCCGCCCAGCGCGAGGCACAAAAGAATGAGCCCGAGGAGCAGCGACGCTACCCTCCACCGCCCATCTGTACGCCTTGCCGGGAGGCGGCGCGAAGTCCGGCGGGAACTGGGTGTCAACGGTGCGGCAACCTGTCAGAACCGGACATGAAAAGGGCCTGGCAAATCCAAAAGAAATGCCAGACCCTCAAAACTTTTCACAGTCGTCTCGGGAACTTAGCCCCGCGAGCCGTCATCAAACGCGAAGTACAGGCCCAGGCCAACCGCGATGGCGGCAGCGCCTGCGAGCGCGTAGTTCTTCTTGTTCACGGCGGCATTCTTCGTGGCCACCTGAGCCGAGACGCGCGAACCGTATTCAGCCGGAGCGATCACGGCCGCAGACGGCTTGGTTCCTGCCTGAGCGGCTACCGGAGCGACAACCGCGCCAGCAACAGCCAGAGCAGCCATCAGAGAAGCAATCTTCATGATCTTTGTCTCCTGTTTTGCCCGATCCGTAGACCGACGCTGAAGCCGATCCATACCGCAGCGCGTCATACCTGACAAGGATAAACGCATAAAATTGAACTTGTTCCCCAGTATTCCGCAAATCGGAACGCCGGGAGGCCGTGCCGTTGCTTAGCCTTCTGCCGGCAGCAAGACAATCCCCGGGCGGGGCGTGCATTTCGGCGATGACATTGTTGCGCTGAATTTTCGGGATTAGAGCCGGGACCGATTGATCGCGCCACGTCCCGAAAGGATTTGACCAAAATGGCTCATTGCCGCGTCGGCGAGGCTTGAATATGGACATATCCCGCGTCTCTCTTCCTTGCACTGGGCCATTCTGCGTCAATCCTCAATGGCGTGATTAACAGGCCCTAACCCCGAACAGCCCACGTCGATGCCGTCCAATGACGCCTGCCGAAGCCGCTGCCGCCGCCGGCATTGGTTGCCCAGATGGTCAGAACGTCGCATTTTGTCGCAGCGCATCATTTCGCGCTTGCAACAATACCAGCCCGTATCCATTTCCGGACCAACTTCATTCAGCGGCGATAAACGATCTTGCTCACCCCCCCATCACAATCGCGGGCTTTCGCGCCGATCGGAACCGCCATGGCAGCCTCGCTTCTGCTGCTGTCAGGATGCTCGGCCGGCTCTGCGCCCCCGCAGCAGCCGGAAAAGCAAGTCGGCTTCATCGTCGCCAACCCCACCTCGGTGCCGCGCGAGGTCACGCTTGGCGGGCGCACCGTGGCTTACGAGACATCCGAGGTGCGCCCGCAAGTTTCCGGCGTGATTCTGCGGCGCTATTTCACCGAGGGCAGCCTTGTGCGGGCCGGGCAGCCGCTGTTCCAGATCGATCCCAGCCTTTACCGCGCCGCCGTCAACCAGGCGCAGGCCAATCTGGCCAGCGCGCAAGCCTCGTCCGAAGCCGCATCGGCAAAGGCCGCGCGCTACAAGCCGTTGGCCGAAATGGAGGCCGTATCCCGGCAGGACTACACCGATGCCGCATCGGCGGCGAAAGTCGCGCGGGCGGGCATCGCCCAGAACGCCGCCTCGCTCGATACCGCGCGGATCAACTTGCGGTTCACGACCGTGCCGGCCCCGATCAGCGGCCGCATCGGCCGATCGCTGTCGACCGTGGGCGCGCTTGCCAGCGCCAGCCAGACCGAACCGCTCGCAGTCATCCAGCGGCTCGATCCGATTTACGTCGATATCCAGCAATCCGCTGCCGACCTCGTTGCCCTGCGCCGCAAGCTGGCCAGCGGCGGCCTCTCCTCGGGCAGCACGGTGGTCCACCTCAAGCTGGAAGACGGCAGCGACTATGGCGTGACCGGCACTGTCCGGTTTTCCGAAGTCTCGGTCGATCCCGCCACCGGCACGGTGACCCTGCGCGCCCAGTTCCCCAACCGCGACGGTCTGCTGCTGCCGGGCATGTACGTGAACGCGGTGTTCGACCAGGCGGTCGATCCCAATGCTTTCCTGATCCCGCAAACCGCCGTCCAGCGCGATTTCGACAATGCATCCTACGTCATGGTCGTCGGCAAGGACGGCAAGGCACTGCGCAAGACGGTCACCGCCGACCAGTCGCGGGGAGCCAGCTTCGTGGTTACCAAAGGACTGGCCAAGGGCGACAAAGTCATCGTCCAGGGCCTGGGCGATCTGCGACAGGGCACGCCGGTAAAGGCGGTTCCCGCCGCGACCCGGCAGACGATTGCGGGTGCTGCTCCTGCCGGCAAGAGCCGGTGAACCGCTGATGTCGAAGGTATTTATCGATCGTCCGATTCTGGCCTGGGTCCTCGCGATCATCATCATGCTGTGCGGCGTGGGTGCGCTTAACGCCCTGCCGAATGAACAATATCCGGATATCGCGCCCACCCAGGTCAACATCCGCGCGAACTACCCCGGCGCGTCGGCCGAAACGATCGAGAACAGCGTCACCCAGATCATCGAGCAGCAACTGACCGGCATCGACGGGCTGCTCTATTTCAGTTCGCAGTCGAGCAATCGCGGCTCGGCCACGATCACGGCGGTATTCGCGAAGGGTACCGACCCCGACATTGCCCAGGTGCAGGTCCAGAACAAGGTCCAGAGCGCCCTCGCCCGCTTGCCGCAGGCAGTGCAGAACCAGGGCGTGACCGTCACCAAGGCCAACGCCGATTACCTCCTCGTCATGGCTCTCTACGACAAGACCGACCAGCGCAAATTCCAGGACATCAGCGACTTCCTCAGCTCCCACATTCAGGACCCGCTGTCGCGCCTGGAAGGCGTGGGAGAAGTGCGGGTGTTCGGCGCGCCGCACGCCATGCGCATCTGGCTCGATCCGGCAAAGATGGCCGCCGTGTCGCTGATGCCGAGCGACGTGACGGGTGCGCTGACCTCGCAAAATACTGAGGTTTCAGCGGGTGAACTGGGCGGCAGTCCTGCCGCTGCTGGGCAGGCGATCAACGCCGTAGTCACCGCCGGCTCACGGCTGCAAACGCCCGAACAGTTTCGGGCGGTGGTGCTGAAGAACAACTCCGACGGCTCGCGCGTCACCATCGGCGATGTCGCCCGGGTGGAAGTCGGTTCGGAAGATTATGCGGCTGTGGTGCGCGTCAACAACCACCCCGGCACAGGCCTTGCGATATCGCTGAGCCCGGGTGCCGATGCGCTGCAGACTGCGCAGAGGGTCAAGGACGAAATGGCCAGGCTGACCCCCGATCTGCCGGACGGTCTGGTCGTCACCTATGGCTCGGATTCGACGGAGTTCATCAAGCTCTCGGTCGAGGAAGTGCAGCAATCACTTTTCGAAGCCATCGTGCTCGTCGTGCTGGTGATGTTCGTGTTCCTGCAGAGCTGGCGGGCGACGCTGATCCCGGCGATCGCGGTGCCGATCGTGCTCCTGGGTACATTCGCCATCTTCTACGCAGCCGGCTTCTCGATCAACACGCTCACCCTCTTCGGGCTCGTGCTGGCGATCGGCCTCCTGGTCGATGACGCCATCGTCGTTGTCGAGAACGTCGAGCGGTTGATGGAAGAAAACCCCGGCATGTCGCCGCGCGAGGCGACGATCAGGTCGATGGAGGAAATCCAGGTCGCGCTGGTCGCCATCGCGTTGGTGCTGTGCGCTGTATTCCTGCCGATGGCGTTCTTCGGTGGCTCGACCGGCGTGATTTACCGGCAGTTTTCACTGACGATCGTGGCGGCAATGGGTCTTTCGGTGCTGGTCGCCCTGATCCTGACCCCGGCAATGACCGCCAGCCTGCTCAAGCCCAAGCACGAACATACCGCGCCGCGTACAGGCATGAGCGCCCGCGTCGGCGCAATTTTCGATCGGTTCCACGGCTGGTTCAACGCCACCTTCGAACGGATGCAGAATGCCTATGTCCTCAGGACCGAGCGAGTAGTGGAGCACAAATGGTTCTGGCTGGGCATCTATGCAGCGGTCTGCGTGGTTACGGCAACGATGTTCCTGCGCCTGCCCACCGGCTTCCTGCCGACCGAGGACCAGAGCATCGTCATGGTCCAGTGGCGCCTGCCCGGCGGCACCGTCCGGTCGGAAACCGAAAAGGTCCAGCACGACATCGAGAAATACTTCCTGTCGCACGAGGCAGGGGCCGTGCACACCGTCTTCACTGTGGTCGGTTCCGGCCTGGGCGCTACGGGTCAAAACACCGGCATGGGTTTCATCCAGCTCAAGAACTGGGCTGACCGGACCGGCGATCAGGACAATACCGCCAACGCCGTCGTCGCGCGCGCTTCGCAGGCTTTCGCCGGCTTCCGCAACGCGCAGGTCTATGTCCTTGTCCCTGGTGCCATTCGCGGGCTCGGCCAGTCGTCCGGGTTTACCATGGAACTGCAGAACGCCGGCGGCATGACCCGGCAGCAGTTCCTGAAAGTGCGCGACCAGTTGCTGGCGCAGGCCAATGCCGACTCTCGGCTGGTCGCCGTGCGGCTGAGCGATCTTCCCGATGTAGCCACCCTGAAAGTCAACACAGACGTGCCGCGCATGACCGCGTTGGGGGTGACGCCTGCCAGCGCCAATTCCACGCTGGCAACCGCCTGGGGCGGCTCCTACGTCAACGATTACCTCGAAAACGGCCGCATCAAGAAGGTCTATGTCCAGGGCGATGCGCCGTTCCGTTCGCGCCCCGAAGACCTGGCACGCTGGTTCGTGCGCGGCAGCGACGGGCAGATGGTGCCATTCAGCTCGTTCGCGCAGACCGGCTGGTCGGTGGCGCCCAGTTCGTCGTCGCGCTTCAACGGCCTTCAGGCGTTCGAGATTTCCGGCACCCCGGCTCCGGGCGAAAGTTCCGGCACGGCGATGCAGATCATGGAAGATCTGGCGAAGAAGCTGCCGGGTACCCGCGTCGCCTGGTCAGGATCGTCATTCCAGGAGCGGCTCTCATCCGGACAGGCACCGTTGCTTTACGGGCTGTCTCTGCTGGTGGTATTCCTGTGCCTCGCGGCGCTTTATGAAAGCTGGTCGATCCCGGTCGCCGTGCTGCTGGTGATACCACTGGGGCTGCTCGGCGCGATCCTGTTTGTCACCCTGCGCGGGCTGGAGAACGACGTCTATCTCCAGATCGGCCTGCTGACGACGATGGGCCTTTCCGCGAAGAACGCGATCCTGATGATCGAATTCGCCGAACAGGCGGAAAAGCAGGGCAAGGGCGTGCTGGAATCGGCACTCGAAGCCGCCCGGCTGCGGTTGCGGCCGATCCTGATGACCAGCTTCGCGTTCATCTTCGGCGTCGTTCCGCTGGCGGTCGCCACCGGTGCCGGGGCCAATAGCCGCGTCGCCATCGGCACATCGGTGATCGGCGGGATGATCACGGCAACGGTGCTGGCGATCTTCTACATTCCGCTGTTCTTCGTGCTGGTGCGGCGCGGCATGCGCGATGGCGTGGCTGCGATCCGCCGCCGCCTCGAAGCCCGCAAGGCCGCGCGTAACGGCACGGCAGGAGACCCCGCATGACCCGCGCCCCGATGATCGCCGCGACGCTTGGCGCGCTGCTGCTGGCGGGCTGTTCGCTGGCACCCCGCACCGTCCTGCCCGCGCCGCCGGTGCCGCCGACCTGGCCCGCCGGCTCGGTGCAGCTCGCCGCGAACGAGGCGGCGCTGCCGGTGGTGTCCTATCGCGATATCTTCACCGATCCGCGTTTGCAGACCCTGATCGCCAGCGCGCTCGACAACAACCGCGATATCCGCGTCGCCGCCGCCAACCTCGCCGCCGCCCGCGCGCAAGTGCGGGTGACCCGCGCCAACCAGTTCCCGGAGATCGGCGTCGGCGGCAATGTCACCCGCGTCGAACAGGGTGGCGGCAAGGCGGGCGATAACACCAGCTATTCGGCGCAAGGCGGCGTGTCTGGCTTCGAGCTTGACCTGTTCGGCAAGCTGGCCAACGCCACGCAGGCCCAGCGCGACGCCGCTTTATCGACCGAAGCCGGGGCCCGCACCGTCAGGCTCGGCGTCATCGCCGACCTCGCACTGGCCTGGGCGACCTATGCCTATGATCGCGAACTGCTGGATATCGCCCGGTCCACCGCAGACAACGCGCAACGCAGCGTCACGCTCACCACGGCCCGGCTCAAAGGCGGCGTCGCGCCCCGCACTGACGTGCGCCAGGCCGAGCAGATACTGGAAACGGCCCGCGGCGCAGTCGCGGCGCAGCAGGCGGCGCTGGCGCAAGATATCAACGCGGTCCGCCTTCTCGTTGGCGGCGGGTTCGACGAAACCCTGCTGCCGACATCACTGGCCGACGTGACCGCGCACCTTGCGGTGCTGCCCGCCGGGACCAGTTCGCAAGTGCTGCTGCGCCGCCCCGACGTGATCGGCGCGGAATACGATCTGCGCGCCGCTAACGCCGATATCGGGGTGGCGCGGGCGCAGCTTTTCCCGTCGATCTCGCTCACCGGGCTGCTCGGCTTTGCCAGTAACGCGCTGTCCTCGCTGTTCACCAGCGGGGCCTTTGCCGCCACCGGCGCGGCGGATGCCAGTTGGTCGTTGTTCAACGCCGGCGGCAAGACCGCCGACGTCGATGTCGCCAAGGCGCAGCGCGATGCCGCACTGGCGACCTATGAAAAGACCATCCAGACCGCGTTTCGCGAAGTGGCCGATGCGCTCGCCGATCAGGCAACGCTGGGCGAGCGACTGCGCGCCGCCGTGGCGAATACTGCTGCAGCGCAGGATACCGCCAGGCTGACCGAAGCGCGCTATCGCGAAGGGGTGGACAGCTACCTGAGCAGCCTTGATGCGCAGCGCAGCCTCTACACCGCGCGCAACACAGAACTGGCGCTGCGCCTGCAAGTCGCAAGCAACCGTATCACCCTTTACAGCGTACTGGGCGGCGACCAGGCGGCAGCTACTCCGCAGTCCTGATCGGCCGGCCGGGCTTGCCACGAATGCTGACCTATGCAAGTGTCCAAATAGGGCATGAGGACTGCACGATGATAGCCGCTGAACAGACTGCGACGCGCGAACGCTCGTCGATCGTCGATGACGAGATTTTCATCAATACGCCACGCCGTCAGGTGTGCATCCAGATCACCGTGCTCGCGCGCACCCTGCGCGGCTATTTCGATCGGCGCATTGCCGGGCTGAACGTCACCCGCTCGCAATGGAACATGATCTCTGCGGTCAGCAAGGAGCCCGGCTCCACCCAGCGCACGATCGCCGATCGGCTGGAAATGTCCGAAGCCTCGGCGGGCCGCCTGATCGATCGCCTCTGCGCCGACGGCCTGCTGGAACGCCACGAACGCGCCGACGATCGCCGCGCACGCGCAGTATACCTCGCCGAACCGGCCCTGCCGCTGGTGCGCAGCGCCGGGGCGATGATCGCGAATTACGAAGCCACCGTGTTCGAAGGTTTCGAAGACGCGGAAATCGAGCAGTTGCTGGGCTATATCCAGCGGATCAACGTGAACACCAGCCGCAAGGGCTGAGGGTTTTCCGGGCGGGGCGGTCGGCCGGGAGAGCGGCTTTCGCCTGCTCGAACAAGCCCCTTCACCGTGTTGTCGATAGCGAGTCCACTCATTGAATCATCACACAATGTGTGATATTGAATTCAATCAGAACCAGCGGACAGCAGATGAAAATCTACAAGAATCGCTGGTTTTCCAAGTTCGCGAACCGTGAAGGCATCAGCGATGCAATGCTTGTTGCGGCGATCGATCAGGCCAATAGCGGCCTGCTGAACGCCGATCTTGGTGGCGGCCTGATCAAGCAGCGCATCGCGCGCGAAGGTGGAGGCAAGTCGGGCGGCTACCGGACGCTGGTCTTCTTCCGCCAGGAAGAGCGGGCCATATTCGCGTTTGGCTTCGCCAAAAGTGACAAGGCCAACCTCAGCGCGGCCGAGTTGAAAGTTTATAAAGCGGCCGCCAGGATCGTGCTCACACTAACGCAGGCGCAGATCGACACCGAAGTACGCGCAGAAAGGTTGTTCGAGGTGAATGACGATGCCCAGGACCTATAAGACCGAGACGCTAGCCGCTGTCCATGAGATGATCGAAGGGCTCCACGAGGCCGGTGCTGTCGACAAGCGCACACTGCGTGAGTTCGACGAAGCCTGCCTTGTCCCGGCAACCCCGCTTCAACCCGAAGAGATCAAGGCGATCCGCGAAGCGGAGAACGTCTCGCAACCGGTGTTCGCCCGCTATCTCAATGTTTCGAAGAATCTTGTATCCGACTGGGAGCGCGGGAAAAAGCGACCGGGCGGTCCGGCCCTGAGGTTGCTCTCGATCATTCAGCGCAAGGGTCTGGGGGCGGTTGCTTAGGGTCGTCAAAGTTGCTCCAAGATTGCACAGCTCGCTTCGCTGATCCGCATTCAGGGATAGTGCAAACCTTCCACTCAATCGCACTCGGCCGCCCCGGAATCGCGCAGCAGGTTGGTGCGGATTTTCTGCAGGCTGGCGAACAGGCTGTCGCGCTCTTCGCGGGGCAGGCCGTTCAGCGCGGTTTCGATCGTTTCATCGGCAAGCGGTTCGAGCCGGTCCATCACGTCGGCCCCCTGCGCCGTCAGATGCAGACGCCAGGCGCGCCGATCGGCCGGATCGGGCCGCCGTTCGACCAGCCCGGCTTCCTCCATACGATCGATCATCCGGCCCGCGGTGATCGGCTCCACCTCAAGCAGCTCGGCCAGGCCGCTCTGCTTTACGCCCGGGTGTTCGCGCAAGTGGTAGAGAACCTGCCATTGTGCCCGGGTAACCCCGATCTTGCGCGCCCGCACATCGAACGACCTGCGGATGAGGCGCGTGATCTGGCCCAGCACCGGGCCGAATTTTCGTTCCATGCGCGATGCTAACCGCCCCGGCGATCGAACCACAAGCCCAATCCGCGCCGGAGTGCATGGATCGTGCCGCAGCGGGACGGCTTCAGGAAAGCGCGCGCACCTGCGCCAGCACCATTTCGGCGTGCTCCTGGCGGCAGATCAGCAGGTCCGGCATGTAGACGTCGGTCTGGTTGTAGACCAGCGGGCTGCCGTCGATTCGCGAGGCGTGAAGCCCCCAGCCCAGCGCCACCGCTGCCGGGGCGCAACTGTCCCATTCGTACTGGCCGCCCGAATGCAGGTAGATATCCGCTTCGCCGCGCAGGATCGCCATCGCCTTGGCTCCGGCCGAGCCCATCGGCACCAGTTCGGCACCGATCTTCTCGGCAACGCCGGTCGCCTCGGGTGCAGGGCGAGTGCGGCTGACGACCATGCGGAGCACTTCCGGGGCAGGCGGCACCTCGCCCGGCTGGTCGGACCGCAGCACCACGTCGAGGCCGGGCAGCGCCACGGCACCCAGCACCGGCGCACCGTTCACCGCCATCGCCACGTGAACCGCCCAGTCGGTGCGCTCCTCACCATATTCGCGGGTGCCGTCGACCGGGTCGACGATCCACACCCGCTCCTTGCCGAGCCGCGCCGCGTTGTCCTTTTCCTCCTCGGAGAGCAGCCCGTCCTCCATGCGCTGCTCGCGCAGCGCATGGACGAGAAACTGGTTCGCGGTCTGATCCCCGGCCTTGCCCAGCGACTTGCCGCTGAACATCCCCGAGGCGCGAACTTGGAGCAGAATCCTGCCCGCCTGATCCGCGAGATGCGCCGCAAGATCGCCGTCAGACAGTGTCATCAGGCGTCTCCCAGCAGCTTGTCGACAATAAGGCTGGCGGCTTCTTCGGGCGAGACCACGGTGGTGTCGATGCGAATTTCCGGGTCGCGCGGGGCTTCATAAGGGCTGTCGATGCCGGTGAAGTTCTTCAGCTCACCTGACCGCGCCTTCTTGTAGAGCCCCTTGACGTCGCGCGCTTCGGCCACCTTAAGCGGGGTGTCGATGAACACCTCGATGAACTCGCCTTCAGGCAGCATCGAGCGCACCATGTCGCGATCCGCCTTGAACGGCGAGATGAACGCGGTGATGACGATCAGGCCCGCATCCGCCATCAGCTTCGAGACTTCGCCCACGCGGCGGATGTTCTCGATGCGGTCGGCCTCGGTAAAGCCCAGGTCCTTGTTGAGGCCATGGCGCACGTTATCGCCATCGAGCAGGAAGGTGTGCCGGTTCATCCGGTGCAGCTTCTTCTCGACCATGTTGGCGATGGTCGACTTGCCCGAGCCGGACAGACCCGTGAACCACAGCACCGCCGGTTTCTGGTTCTTGAGGCCGGCGTGCTGCGCCCGGCCGATGTCCAGCGCCTGCCAGTGGACGTTCTGCGAGCGGCGCAGCGAGAAGTTGAGCATGCCGCCGGCGACGGTGGCATTGGTCATCTTGTCGATCAGGATGAACCCGCCCAGCGAGCGGTTGTCGCCATAAGGCTCGAACACGATCTGCTTGTCGGTGGTCACTTCGGCCACGCCGATCGCGTTCAGCTCCAGTGTCTTGGCCGCCAGGTGCTCCATCGTGTTGACGTTGACCTCGTACTTGGGCTCGGCCACCGTCGCCGAGACCAACTGCGTGCCAAGCTTGAGCCAATAGGCGCGGCCGGGGATCATCGCCTCGTCGGCCATCCACACGAGCGTCGCCTCGAACTGGTCGGCGCTCTGCGGCGGATTGTCGGCAATCGAGATCACCGACCCGCGCGAGCAGTCGATCTCGTCCGCGAAGCATACCGTCACCGACTGGCCGGCAACCGCTTCATCCAGGTCGCCGTCGAACGTGACGATGCGGGTGACGGTGCTGGTCTTGCCGGAAGGCAGCACCCGCACCTTGTCGCCGGGCTTGACCGAGCCGGTGGCGATCAGGCCCGAGAAACCGCGGAAGTCGAGGTTGGGACGGTTGACCCACTGCACCGGCAGGCGGAACGGCTTTTCCGCATCGACGGAGCTGAGGACTTCCACCGTTTCCAGGTGCTCGACCAGCGTCGGCCCGGTGTACCAAGGGGTGTTGGTCGACAGCGTGGTGATGTTGTCGCCCTTGAAGCCCGAGATCGGCATCGCGGTGAAGCTCTCGATGCCGATCGAGGCGGCGAACTCGGTATAGTCGGCCAGGATCTTGTCGAAGACCTCCTGGCTGTAATCGACCAGGTCCATCTTGTTGACCGCCAGCACGATGTTCTTGATGCCGATCTGGTGGCACAGGAACGAGTGGCGGCGGGTCTGCACCAGCACGCCCTTGCGCGCATCGATCAGGATCACCGCCAGATCGGCGGTGGACGCGCCCGTGATCATGTTGCGCGTGTACTGTTCGTGGCCGGGGCAATCGGCGACGATGAACTTGCGCTTTTCGGTGTTGAAGAAGCGATAGGCGACATCGATGGTGATGCCCTGCTCGCGTTCTGCGGCGAGGCCATCGACCAGAAGGGCGAAGTCAATCTCCTGCCCCTGGGTGCCGACCTTCTTGGAATCGGACGCCAGCGCGTCGAGCTGATCCTCGAAGATCATCTTGGAATCGTAGAGCAGCCGGCCGATCAACGTCGACTTGCCGTCATCGACGCTGCCGCAGGTGATGAAGCGCAGCATCGTCTTATGCTCGTGCTGCACCAGATAGGCGTCGATGTCCTCGGCGATCAGCTTGTCCGTGACGTAGACGGGATCGGTAGCGGATTCAGTCATACATGCCTCCCGTTTCGTCATCCCCGCGAAAGCGGGGACCCATCTCCTGCCGGTGGGTCACCGGCGATGTTCGAAGCTAGGTTCCCGCTTTCGCGGGAATGACGAGGGTAAAGTTTGATCGATCAGAGCGGCCGAGAAGCCCCTCAGAAATATCCCTGCTGCTTCTTCACTTCCATCCCGGCCCCGCCGGCGTCCTTGTCGATCGCCCGGCCCTGCCGTTCCGAAGTGGTGGTCAGCAGCGTTTCCTGGATCACTTCGGGCAGCGTCTTCGCCTCGCTCTCCACGGCGCCGGTCAGCGGGTAGCAGCCGAGCGTGCGGAAGCGGATCGAGCGCATCACCGGTTCTTCGCCGGGCTGCAGCGGGAAGCGATCGTCATCGACCATCAGCAGCATGCCGTCGCGCTCCACCGTCGGGCGCTTGTCGGCAAAGTAGAGCGGGACGATCGGAATGTCGTTGAGGTGGATGTACTGCCAGATATCCAGCTCGGTCCAGTTCGAGATCGGAAAGACCCGGATCGATTCGCCGCGCGCCTTGCGGGCATTGTAGAGGTTCCACAGCTCCGGGCGCTGGTTCTTGGGGTCCCAGCCATGGCTGGAGGTGCGGAACGAGAAGATGCGCTCCTTGGCGCGGCTCTTCTCCTCGTCGCGGCGGGCCCCGCCGAAGGCGGCGTCGAACCCGTACTTGTCGAGCGCCTGCTTCAGCCCCTCGGTCTTCCACATGTCGGTGTGGAGCGCGCCGTGATCGAACGGGTTGATCCCTTTCGCCTGCGCTTCGGGGTTCTGATAGACCAGCAGCTCCATGCCCGAAAGCTCGGCCATCTGGTCGCGCAGCTTGTACATTTCCTGGAACTTCCAGGTGGTATCGACGTGCAGCAGCGGGAACGGCGGCGGCGAGGGGTAGAACGCCTTGCGCGCGAGATGCAGCATCACCGCGCTGTCCTTGCCGACCGAATAGAGCATCACCGGCTTTTCCGCCTCGGCCACGACCTCGCGGATGATGTGGATGCTTTCCGCTTCGAGCCGTTCGAGGTGTGTGAGCGTTTTCATGGCACTGTCCTTCCCGGCGGATGGAGCGACGTACTGCCGCCATCGGCGCTGTCGCATCCAAAAATCGTATTGTGCTCGTGTGAATACAAGCATGACTTTTTACGAAACCTCCCATATGGGAGGGTAATGGCACTAACCGGAACCGAAGAGACCGATCTCCTGCTGCCGCTGCTGTCCGGCGGGCTGCAGGAGCATATGTTTCCGTTGTTCCTGAAGCGGTTACACCGTCGAACTCACGCTCAGCATGTTGCGCTTGTGTTGCGACGCGATAGCGAGACGGGGCGTGATCCTGTCATCGCCTTTGCCGGCGACGATATCGATGGCCGGGCCATAGCGGCCGGCGAATCCCCGTATCACCTGCGCAACCGGACCTTCTACGAACAGCTACGCCCCGGCCGCGTCTATGCGATCAGCGAGCTGATCGAGCATGATCTCCTCGCCCGCGCCGAAAGGGCGCGGGCGCTGCGGCCGCTGGCGACAGTGGACGAGCGGGTGGTGCGGCTGACCGGTGAAGAGGACTGGGCCGGCTGGCTGGTGCTAACGCGGACCACGCGCTGCAGGGCCGAAGACAGCGCGCTGGTGTCCAGCCTCGTCCCTTATCTCAACGCCGCGATCGACCAGCGCGAAACGCTTGACCGGATCGCCCGCGAAGCGCGGCTCGCCGCAGCGGGGATGGCGCGCAGCGGCACCGGCTGGGTGCTGTTCGATCGCGATGCCCGCATCGCCGCCATCGATCATGCCACGCGCGCCTGCTGGACCGATCTGCATGCTGCCGCACCGCGCATCGGCGAACGCCTGATCGGCCTCGCCCCTGCGGTGCAGCGCCGGTTGGCCGCGATCACGGCGGCGCAATGCGACAACCCCACACACCCGGCACAGGCGATTACCCTGAACGACGATCCAAGGATCGAGGCCCTGCTCTCGCCCGCGCCCGGCGAAGCGGCGTCCGGGCCGGACGATCGGCGCATTCTGGCCGTGTGCCGGCTGCCTCGGCGCGGCGGCAGTTCAGGTGCAGCCCGCTTCGCCACCGTCCACGCTCTGCCGCTGCGCGAAGCGGAGCTGGCGCTCGGTCTCGCCGACGGTCTGTCGCTGCCCGAAGCCGGGGCGGCGCTGGGCCTGACGCTGGAGACGACGCGCAACTATTCCAAACGCCTCTACGCCAAGCTCGACGTGCGCGGCCAGGCGGAACTGGTGCGGCTGGTCTATGAAGGCACCGCGCTTTACGCCTGAGGGACGAGCGGGACCCGGCGTGGCTGGAGCCCTAACGCGCCCTCGCCGGAAGCAACAGGGCCGCAGCCGCAAGGCCCAGAGCCATAATCTGCACCGCATGGTTCACCATCCCGGCGGCAGCAGCAGCCGTGAGCAGCAGGCACAGGATCGTCCGGTCCCCCGCCCATCGCTCCGCAGCGGTACCCACGACCCGCGGGACCAATAGCAGCATCAGCATCAGCATTAACGGCGCGAACAGCCAGCCCAGCCAGCTCAACCCCTGCCACTGCGGCGATGCTGCCAGCATGACCCCGACCAGCGCGCCATCGCACAGCAGCGTCAGCGCATCGGCGCGCGGGATCGCCGGAGGCTGAATCCCGGTAGCCCGGCGTTCGGCCGCGCGCAGCAACCGTCCGGCCTCCACCACGATCGTGGCCATGGCCAGCAGCGCGAACGCCAGCCAGAACACGCCGAACCAGGTGCTTGCCGCAACCAGCAACACCAGCGCCAGCACCGCCAGACTGGCCACCACGCTGGCATTGCCGGCATGCAACAGCGACGGCCCGAGCGCCAGAACGGCCATCCGCGCCAGCACCTTGCCACCAACGCTGCGCCCTTCGCTACCGAACGACGCGCGCAGCCAGTCCTGCTCGACCCCTTGCGCCTCGGCCTCGCTGCCGATCATCCGCCAGTTCGGCCCCACCCGCACGGCCGCCGGAATTTCGCGGGTGCCGATGCCGGACTGCAGCGCGATCCGGGTCAATGCCGAGACCACATCGACATCGGGCGGCAAGGCATGGAGATGTTCGGCAAGCTGGCCCGGCAGGCGCATCACCCCGCCGGCACCGCGATTGATGTCGATCCGTTCAAACCCTTGGGGAATGGCGGTTTCCGCCGGCTGGACCAGCACGACCGGTCCCCTGCCCTCCAGCAACCCCGCCGCAGCGGCAGGGTCGGCCAGCAGCCCCTCGGTGACCACGATGAGTTCATCGGCGGCAGTGATGAGCCCGGCCAACTGGCTGGTCGATACGGCCAGATAGAATTGCAGCCCGGCAGCTTCGGCGGCGTGCTGCAGCTCGATCATCTCGGGGCTGCTTCCGCGTGCAAAACAGATCACCCGCTGGCAATCGAGCGCCAGCACCAGGCCAAGCTGGTGCTTCGCCACGCTGGCCCCTGCAACCCGGAGGAACGCGCGCGCGGGTGCGCGTTCGGTGCCGATGTGATCGGTCATGGCAAGCAGGGCTATGCGCAGGGTCGGCTCCCAGGTTGGCGGGGGCCCTGTCTACTCCGACGGGCGGCAAGTGCCAAGCGCGGCGGCGCGCTCAGTCGAGCGCGAGATCGCGGATGTAAAGCTTGAGCCGGCGGACCACCGCCGGATCGCCCGGCGCGGTATCGAGCGCCTGTTCGGCCAGTTGCAGCAGTTCGCGCGAATGAAAGCTGGCCGCCAGCCCCTTGAGCCGCATCGCCGCGACGTTCCAGTTGCCGTCGCAGCGGGCGCGTTCCAGCAGATCGACCTGCCGCTCCACGCTCTGGACGTAGGACTCGCGCAATTGCGCGAACAACTCCGCATCTCCGCCGGCGGCGGCCGCGATCGTCGCTTCGAGGGCTCCTGCTTCATAGGCCATATCCACATGGCATAGACGGACAGATGTTAATCCGGGGTTTATCGCAGCCCGCAGCGTGGTATTCATAGGCGATGACAGGGGAAAACAGGATCGTCGCGTTCGGCGCGAACGAGGGCTCGCCAGCGGGCGCGAACGGCGGTTTCGGTCAGTCCGAGCCTATACACGATATGATGCCGGACACCGGATATGCGGGCGATGCCACCCTGGATACGGCCTGGGACGCCGATAGCGCGGCAGACGATGAAGCGCCCGTGCGCGGGCCATCGCCCCGGCTTCCGGCGCTGCTGGCCGGAGCCGCCACGCTCGGCTGGACCGTGTTCTTCGCCATCGCACAGGCCCCGCGCCTGCGCAGCGGTGCCGCTGCTGACGCTATCGCCGGGCTGATTTCGGCATGGAGCGGACCGGTGCTGCTGATCGGCATCGTCTGGCTGCTGGTCATGCGGCACAGCGCCCGCGAAGGGCGGCGTTTCGGCGATGTCGCCCGCCAGCTCTCGCTGCAATCGCACGAACTGGAGGTACGGCTGGGTTCGGTCAACCGCGAGCTGAGCCTGGCGCGTGAATTCGTCGCCGCGCAGGCCCGCGACCTTGAAGCGCTGGGCCGGATCGCCGCCGATCGGCTGTCGCAGAACGCCGAGACGCTGCGCACCCTGATCGCCGACAATGGTGCCCGCGTGGATACGATCGGCAATGTCAGCAAGGCGGCGCTGGACAACATGGAGAAGCTGCGCGGCCAGTTGCCGGTCATCGCCAGCTCGGCCAAGGACGTGACGAACAACATCGGCAACGCCGGTCGCGCCGCGCATGCCCAGCTTGAAGACATGATCAACGGCTTCAACCGGCTGAACGATTTCGGCACCGCCAGCGAGCGCCAAGTGGCGACCCTGCGCCAGGCAGTGGAAGAATCGCTGGGCGAATTCGCGGTGCGCTGCGATCAGCTCGAAGTGCTGACAAACCAGCGTTTCGCCGCGCTCAATGAACAAAGCGATGCCTTCCGCACCGCGCTCGACCTCAGCGAAGTCGATGCACTGGCCGCCATGCGCAGCCGGATCGCCGCGCTCACCACCGAGATCGAGGCGACGCGCGGCCAGTTGGACCGCCACGAAGCTGAAAGCCTGACCTCGCTGCGCGCCCGCCTCGGGGCCCTGCGCGATGAAAGCGACGTCGTCTCGCGCGCGCTGACGGCAGAGCAGGCGCGGACGCTGGCGCAGTGGCAGGCCGATCTGGCCGAGCTGGAAACGGCGCATGACCGCGCGGCGCGGGCAATGGGCGCGGCGCAGACCGCCGCCCTCGCCAGCCTGTCCGAACGGCTGGCGGCGATCGAGGCGGACACCGGGCGGATCGACGGCGATATCGCCAGTCGCGCGGGCCGGATCGCGGCCGATGCCGAAGCGCGCCGCCAGCGCATGGCCGAACTCGAGACCGAAGCCGCCAACAGCTTTGCGCAGACCCTGGCCGGTATCGAAGCGCGCATGGCCGATCATCAGGCATCGCACCGCCAGCACGCGGATCAGGCCGCGTTCCAGGCCGAAGCGCTTAACGGCCGGCTGCGCGAGGCCGAGGCATCGGTGCGCCAGATCGTCGCCAATGTGCGCGGGCTGGAAGACGAGATGACCACCCACCTCGGCACGCTGGGCGATCGCCTCAATGCAGCCCGCGCCACGCTGGCTTCCACCGATGGCGACGTGATGCGGCTGACCGATTCGAGCCTGCGCCTGCTGGAAATGATCCAGGCCGGCAGCAAGCACGCGCACGAAAAGCTGCCCGAAGCGCTCGCCTTTTCCGAGGATCGCCTCGCACGCACCGAAGCCCGCATTCAGGCGATGCTGGCAACCCTGCACCAGTCCGGTGAGAACAGCGTCACGCTGGGCGAGGCGATCGAAGCCTGCAACGCGCGGCTGTCCGCCCTCGCCACCGACCTTGCCGTCGCGCACGAGCAGGTAGACGGGCGCGGCGCCGACCAGGTGGCGGCGATGGACGCGCTGCGCTGCACGATCGAGGATATCGAGGCCGCCGCCGCGCGCGTCTCCGCGCAGACCCGCGATGACCTCGCCACGGCCTTGCGCGAACTGGCACAGGCGCAGGCCGATGCCGCCGCCACTTTCGAGGATGAAGGCGCGGCCCGGATCACCACGTTCGCCGGAACCCTGGGCGATGAAAGCGTCAAGGCGGTGGACAAGGCAATGCGCGCCCGCGTGGCCGAGATTTCCGGTCAGCTCGAACAGGCGGTCGCCCATGCCAGCGGGGTCAGCCGCGAGGCGACCGGGCAACTGCGCGAAGAGCTGACGCAGGTCGATAAGCTTCTCGAAAACCTCGAACAGCGGGTGGCCGATGCCCGCCGGCAGGCCGAGGATCAGGTCGACAACGACTTCGCCCGCCGCGCCGCGCTGATCACCGAATCGCTCAACTCCAGCGCGATCGACATCTCGACCGCCCTATCGACCGATATCGCCGACACCGCCTGGGCTGCGTACCTGCGCGGCGATCGCGGTATCTTCACCCGGCGCGCGGTGTCCCTGCTCGAAGCGGGCGAGGCCCGGTCTATCCAGCAGGTCTACGAACGCGATGATGCTTTCCGCGAACAGGTCAACCGTTACATCCACGATTTCGAGGCGATCCTGCGCCAGGTCCTGTCCACCCGCGACGGCAATGCGCTGGGCGTGACCTTGCTGTCGTCGGACATGGGCAAGCTCTACGTGGCGTTGGCCCAGGGGATCGAACGCCTGCGGGGCTAGGCTGGGGCGGGAAGCCCGGTCAGGTCAGTATCCCAAATCCTTGACCGGCGGCTCTCCGGTCAGTTTGCCGAGCAGATTGGCATCGTCCACGCTGATCCAGTCGTTGACGTAGTTCAGGTAGAACAGCCCGCACAGCACCGCTGCGACGACGGTCGCGCGCTTGGCGATCAGTTTGGGGCGGAAGTTCACAGGGGCGCTGTCGGCGTGGCCTTTTTCGACCTTGTGCCCTTCCACCTCATCGGGGGTGCGCAGGCCGAAGGGCATCACCAGAAACGCGCTGAGCACCCAGAACAGGCTGTAGATCGCGATGATCGAAGTCCACTGCATGCCGGTCGCCTTCAGCTCTCGAGCAGCAGGACCTGCACCTGCGGGCGCTTGCCGCTCCAGCGGGTGGCGGCGCGGCGGGCGGCAAGGCGAACGGCTTCGCGGCGGGCTTCGGCATCGCCCTTGCGGGTCTTGCCCAGCGCCAGCGCGACATCGCGTTCGGCCTCTTCGACGAATGCGGCATAATCCTCGTCCAGCGGGAGGCCCAACGCCGAAACGCGCACCTGCCCCTTGCCGTCGGCGGCGACCGAAACGACGCCGTTGAAAGCAATGCGGCGACGCATGACCATCGCCTCGCCATCGGCGGGGGCGATGATATCGCCATCGAGGACGAGCCTCCCTGCCCGCACGGCCCCGAACTTGCCCGGCTTGCCCGGCGCAAGACGGACCAGATCGCCGTTGGTCTGGAATACCGTATGCGGAATGCCGCAGGCCCGGCCGAGCGCCGCCTGTTCGCGCATATGCCGCACTTCGCCATGCACCGGCATCAGGATCTGCGGGCGCAACCAGCCATAAAGCGCCTCCAGCTCGGGTCGGCCGGGATGGCCCGATACGTGGATCAGGCTCTGCCGATCGGTGACAATGGTGATTCCATCTAGGGCAAGCTTGTTCTGGATGCGGCCGATGGCGATCTCGTTGCCGGGAATCTGGCGGCTGGAGAACAGCACGACATCGCCCTTTTCGAGCTGGATGGTATGGCTGCCCTCGCAAATCCGGGCCAGCGCGGCGCGCGGCTCACCCTGCCCGCCGGTGGCAACGATCAGCACTTCACCGCGCGGCAGGTCCATCGCCGCCTGCTGGTCGATCACCTCGGGCAGCTCGCCGAGATAGCCGGAGGAGCGGGCGGTCTCGATGATGCGATCGAGCGAGCGGCCGGCAAAGCACAGCTCGCGCCCGGTCGCCTTGGCCACCGCGCCCAGCGTCTGCAGCCGGGCGACATTGCTGGCGAATGTGGTCACCAGCACCCGCTTGCCCTTGTGCCGCTTCACTTCCTCCAGCAGCGCGCGAAAGACCTCGCCCTCGGAACCCGAAGCCTTGGAGTTGAACACGTTGGTCGAATCGCAGACCAGCGCCATCACCCCTTCGTCACCGATCGCGGTCAGTTCTTCCGAAGTCGCCGGGGTTCCCACTTGCGGTTCGTCGTCCAGCTTCCAGTCGCCGGTGTGGAATATCCGGCCCTGCGGCGTGTCGATCAGCAGCGCGTTACCCTCGGCGATCGAATGGGCCAGCGGCACATAGCGGATACCGAACGGCCCCAGCTCGAACCGGTCGAGGTGATCGATCACGATCAGTTCCACCTCGTCGAGCAAACCCGCTTCCTGCAGCTTGGCGGCGACGAGCCGCGCCGTGAACGGCGTGGCGTAGAGGGGGACGCCCAGTTCTTGCGCGAAATAAGGAACCGCGCCGATATGGTCTTCGTGCGCGTGAGTCAGCACCACGCCGAGCAGGTTGTCCCGTTCGCGCTCGATGAAATCGAGATCGGCGAAGACCAGTTCGACGCCGGGGTATTCGTTGCCGCTAAAGGTCATCCCCAGGTCAACCATCAGCCACTTGCCTTCGCAGCCGTAGAGGTTGACGTTCATGCCGATCTCGCCCGACCCGCCGAGCGCACAGAATATCAGTTCATTACCGGGAATCACTTGTTGCCAGCCCTTTCGGCAAGGATCGCCAGGCCCTGAAGCGTCAGGTCGGCGTCCACCGCATCGAATATCTGTGTCGCCTCGTTGAACAGCACCGCCAGCCCGCCGGTGGCGATCACCCGTGCCGGCCGGCCGATTTCGGCGCGCATGCGGGCGATCAGGCCCTCCATCATCGCCACATAGCCCCAGAACACCCCGATCAGCATCTGATCCTCGGTGTTCCGGCCGATCACGCTGGTCGAGCGCGGCACCTCGATGGCGATGCGCGGGAGTTTGGCCGTGTTCCCCACCAGCGCATCGAGCGAGAGGTTTATCCCCGGCGCGATGATCCCGCCCTTGTAGGCACCGTTGAAGTCGATCACATCGAACGTGGTGGCAGTGCCGAAATCGACCACGATCAGATCGCCTTCATAAGCGGCATGCGCGGCGATGGCGTTGACGGCGCGATCCGCGCCGAGCGAGCGCGGTTCGTCCACATCGATGTCGATCGCATAGTCCGCCTTGCCGTGCCCGGCGATCAGCGGCTCGATCGAGAAATAGTGACGCGCCAGGATTTCGAGGTTGTGCAGCGCGCGCGGCACGACGGTGGAGATGATGATCCCGGTGACATCGCCCTTGGCATAGCCTTGGATCTGGATGAGCTGCATCAGCCACACGGCATATTCGTCGCCCGTCCGGCGCGGGTCAGTGGCAATGCGCCAGCGGCCCCGGATCTCGCGCCCGTCCAGCAGGGCGAAAACGACATTGGTATTGCCGGCATCGATGGCTAGCAGCATGGGACGGCACCGCCTTTACGAAAAAACAAACGGAATCAGGTGAGGACAACGTCGCCGGCATGGATCGTGCGGAGCGATCCGTCGGCCAGTGTCAGCCGCAGGTTGCCCTCCGGCGTCAGGCCCGCGAATGTGCCTTCAAGCGCTTCCTCGCCCGGCGGCGAGACCTTCAGGCCTGTCCCCGCCGGATGCGCGGCACTGTGCCAGCGGCGCAGCATGGGGGCAAGGCCGGCCATGCGCCAGCGCTGCAATTCAACGTCAAACCGATCGCGCAACAGGGCTGCGAAGGCATCCCGGTCCATCCCAATGCCGACATCGGCCAGCGACACCGCGCGCCGTTCGGGAAGATCAGGCGCGCTGGCAAGGTTGACGCCGATGCCGATGACGATGGCGGGGCCACTCGCTTCAAGCAGGATACCGGCCAGCTTGGCACCGTCCAGCATCACGTCATTCGGCCATTTCAGCATCGGCCGCAGTGCCTGCGCCCGCAGCGGCATGGAAAGCGCTTCGAACAGGGCTAGGCCAGCCAGCAGCGCCAGCGTGTGCGGCGGCGGTTCGTGCGGGCCGGGGCGGACCACGGTCGAGCCCATGAAGTTGCCCGCCCCATCCGACCATTCCCGCCCGAGCCGGCCGCGACCGGCATCCTGACGATCGGCGACCAGCCACTGCGCTTCCGGCCAGTATTCGCCCGCATCCAGCGCCGCCAGCACATCGGCGTTGGTCGAACCGGTGCGGGGAACGACGGTAATCACGACAGGTGAGACGCCCGAAAAGCGGGCATCAGATGGCAGCGGTCAGCGCCTGCGCGGCCGTATCGGCAAGGCGGCCGAGCCACCCGGTCAGCAGGAAACCCAGCGGCGAGATGAACACACAGCACACCGCAAGGATCGCCTTGTGCCAAACATCGCTTTCGCCCGTAACAACGTCGGCGGGTTCGTCGAAATAGACGATCTTGACGACCTTGAGATAGTAGAACGCGCCGATCACCGAAGCCGCGAAGCCCAGCGCGGCGAGCGCGATCATGCCGCCATCGACCGCCGCCTTGAACACCAGCAGCTTGCCCCAGAACCCGAACAGCGGGGGGATGCCGGCAAGGCTGAACATGATCACGGCCAGCGCCAGCGCCAGCATCGGCCGCGTGCGCGACAGACCGGCAAGGCTGGCAATGTCTTCCACCGCTTCGCCATCTGCGTCCTTGAGCATCAGGATCGCGACGAAGCCGCCCATCGACATGGCCACGTAAGTCGCCAGGTAGAACAGCATCGCCGAAGCGCCCTGCGGGGTCGCCACGGCCAGGCCGACCAGCATGAAGCCGACGTTGTTGATCGACGAATAGGCCATCAGCCGCTTGATGTTGCGCTGACCGATCGCGCCCAGCGCGCCGACCACGATCGAGGCCAGCGACACGAACACCACGATCTGCTGCCAGACCTGCGCCTGATCGCCGAAGGCATCGAGCATGACCCGCATGGTCAGCCCCAGCGCGGCGACCTTGGGCGCGGTGGCGAAGAAGGTCGTGACCGGGGTGGGCGCGCCTTCATAGACGTCCGGCGTCCACATGTGGAACGGCACCGCGCTGATCTTGAACGCCAGCCCTGCCAGCATGAACACCACGCCGAACACCACGCCATGGCTCACGCCACCGCTGATCGCCGCGTTGATGCCGGAGAACGAGGTGGACCCGGTGAACCCGTAGATCAGGCTCATCCCGAACAGCAGGATGCCCGAAGCCAGCGCGCCGAGCACGAAATACTTCAGCCCCGCTTCCGCCGAACGGCCATCCACGCGCAGGAACGCGGCCAGCACGTAAGCGGCCAGCGAGTTCATCTCCAGCCCGATGTAGAGCGTCAGCAGATCACCGGCCGAAACCATGATCCCCATGCCCAGCGCCGCGAAGAGCACCAGGATCGGGTACTCGGCACGCATCGCGTTGTAGCGTTCGAAGAACGCCGGCGCGATCACCAGCGAAGCCGCTGCCGACAGATAGATCAGGATCTTGCCGTATGATGCGAAGGCATCGGCGCGGAACTGGCCGAAGAAGGCCGAAGTATCGGGCCCCATCGCCCCGCCGCACAGCGCCGGCGCGACCATGAACGTAGCGGCGACCAGCGCGGCCACCGCGAGGATCGAGATCAGCCGCGCGGCCTTGTCGCCACCCCAGGCGGCGACCAGCAGCAGGACCAGCCCGACGATGCTCAGCGTTTCTTCCGGCGCGATCAGGCGCAGCGACTGTACCCAGTCCATCAGTGTGCCCCCTCATGCGCGGCTTCGGCCGGCGCAGGCTTGTCCTTGGCGACCGCGATGCTGGCATCGCCCCTGGGCTTGGCCTGGGCCAGGCGGGCGTCGAGCGCGGCGATATCGGCGCGCATCGGCGCCATGAAGCTTTCGGGATAAATGCCCATCCACAGCACCGCCAGCGCCAGCGGCACCACCATCAGGATCTCGCGCAGGTCGAGATCGGGCATGGCGGCGGCATCGGCGTTCTTCTGTTCACCGAAAGCGACCCGGCGATAGAGATAGAGCATGTAGGCTGCGCCAAGGATGATCCCGGTGCCGCACACGGCTGTGGTCCAGGTGGACACCTGATAGATGCCCGCGAGGCTCAGGAATTCGCCGACGAAGCCCGAAGTGCCCGGCAGGCCCACCGATGCCATGGTGAACAGCATGAAGAACAGGGCATAGCGCGGCATGTTGATCGACAGGCCGCCGTAGCGGCTTATCTCGCGGGTGTGCAGGCGATCGTAAATGATGCCGACCGACAGGAACAGCGCGCCCGATACCAGGCCATGGCTCAGCATCACCAGCATCGAGCCTTCGAGGCCCTGCGGGTTGAAGGCGAAGAGGCCGATCGTCACGATCGCCATGTGGGCGACCGACGAATAGGCGATCAGCTTCTTCATATCGTCCTGCACCAGCGCGATCAGGCTGGTGATGACCACCGCCGCCATCGACAGGCCCCAGATCAGCGGCGCGAACTGCGCGCTGGCTTCGGGGAACATCGGCAGCGAGAAGCGGATGAAGCCATAGCCGCCCATCTTCAGCAGCACGCCGGCGAGGATCACGGAGCCTGCGGTGGGGGCCTGAACGTGCGCGGCGGGCAGCCAGGTATGGACCGGCCACATCGGCATTTTCACCGCAAAACTGGCGAAGAACGCAAGCCACAGCCACGTCTGCACGCGCGGATCGAAATCGTAGGCCATCAGCGTCGGGATGTCAGTCGTGCCCGCTTCGTGGATCATCCACAGCATGGCGACCAGCATCAGCACCGAACCGAGCAGCGTATAGAGGAAGAACTTGTAGCTGGCGTAGATGCGGTCCGCACCACCCCAGATGCCGATGATGAGGTACATCGGGATCAGGCCGGCTTCGAAGAACATATAGAACAGCAGCAGGTCCTGCGCGGTGAACACGCCCAGCATGAACACTTCGACCAGCAGGAACGCGGCCATGTATTCGCCGACGCGCTTCTCGATCGAGTTCCAGCTTGCGCCTATGCAGATCGGCATCAGGAACACCGACAGCTCGATCAGCAGCAGGGCGATACCGTCAATGCCGAGCGCCCAGGAAAAGCCGTGGAACAGTTCCACCTTTTCCTGAAACTGCCACTGCGGCCCGCCGACTTCGAAGTTGAGCCACAGCACCGCGCCCAGCGCGAGATTGATCAGCGTTGCCGCCAGCGCAACCGTGCGCGCGCCCTTCGCGTCAAGAAACAGGCAGGCCAGCGCGCCGGCAAGCGGCACCAGCAGCATCAGGCTGAGGATCGGAAAACCAGTCATCATCTTATCCCGCGATCACCCAACTGATGGCACCGACAAGGCCCAGCAGCATGACAAGAGCATAGCTGTAGAGGTAGCCCGACTGGACCTTTTGCGCATAGACCGAACCCTTGGACACCGTCCAGGCGGCCCCGTCCGGACCGAACCGGTCGACGATGCCGATATCGACCACCTTCCAGAACACCTTGCCCAGCCAGAACGCCGGCACGACGAAGGCATAGTGATAGAGTTCGTCGAACATCCACTTGCGATAGACGAAGGTGTAGACCGGGCCGATCTGCTCCACGACCATGGCGGGGAAGCTGAGGTTCTTCACATAGCCATACCACGCCGTCAGCAGGCCGAGCGACATCACCGTGAACGGCGCCCACTTCACCCAGGTCGGCACGCCGTGCATCGCGTGGATCAGGTGTTCGTGGAACACCAGCGCCCCCTTCCAGAATTCGCCCGCCCCTTCAGAGATGAACGCGTGCTGGAACGTGAAGCCGGCAGCCACCGCGCCGATCGACAGAACGATCAGCGGGATCAGCATGACCAGCGGGCTTTCATGCGGATGATAGCCTGCCGTTCCGTCACCATGATCGGCGTGGCAGTGATGATCGTCATGGCCGTGGGCGTGATCGTCATGACCATGATCGCCGTGCCCGTGCGCGTCATGGACGGCGTGCTGGATATGCTCCGAGCTGGCCCAGCGAGGCTTGCCGAAGAAGGTCAGGAACGCCAGCCGCCAGGAATAGAAGCTGGTCATCAGCGCGGCGAGGATGCCCATCCAGAACGCGAACTGGCCGACCGAGCTGCCCGAACCGAACGCAGCTTCGAGCACGGCATCCTTCGAATGGAACCCGGCAAAGCCGATAAAGCCGGCCACGCCAACACCGGTGATCGCAAGCGTCCCCGCCGTCATCGCCCAGAAGGTGATCGGGATGTGCTTCCTGAGGCCGCCGTAGAACCGCATGTCCTGTTCATGGTGCATCGCGTGGATGACCGAACCGGCTCCCAGGAACAGCAGCGCCTTGAAGAAGGCGTGCGTGAACAGGTGGAACATCGCCGCGCCATAAGCGCCGACGCCGGCCGCGAAGAACATGTAGCCGAGCTGCGAACAGGTCGAATAGGCGATGACGCGCTTGATGTCCCACTGCGTGCAGCCGACCGTGGCGGCGAAGAAGCAGGTGATCGCGCCGACGAAGGCGACAACGTGCATCGCCGTCTCGCTGGTTTCGAACAGCGGCGAAAGGCGGCAGACCATGAACACGCCAGCGGTCACCATGGTGGCGGCGTGGATCAGCGCCGAAACCGGGGTCGGGCCTTCCATGGCGTCAGGCAGCCAGGTGTGCAGGCCAAGCTGCGCCGATTTGCCCATCGCGCCGATGAACAGGCAGATGCACAGCACCGTCAGCGTATCCCAGCGATGGCCGAGGAAACCGATGGTGGTGCCCTTCATGCCCGGCGCGGCGGCGAGGATTTCGGGGATCGAGACGGTGTTGAACACCAGATAGATGCCGAAGATGCCCAGCATGAAACCAAGGTCACCCACGCGGTTCACCACAAACGCCTTGATCGCGGCGGCACCGGCCGAAGGCTTGCGGAACCAGAAGCCGATCAGGAGGTACGAGGCGAGGCCCACGCCTTCCCAGCCAAAGAACATCTGCACCAGGTTATCGGCGGTCACCAGCATCAGCATGGCGAATGTGAACAGCGACAGATAGGCGAAGAAGCGCGGCTGATCCGGCTCCTCATCCATGTAGCCCCACGAATAGAGATGGACCAACGCCGAGACCGAGGTGATGACCACCAGCATGACGGCGGTCAGCGTATCGACGCGCAGTGCCCAGTCGAAGCTCAGCGAGCCCGACTGCACCCACTTGAGCACCGGAACGACAGTGACTTCGCCCGCGCCCGCGACGAACCCGAGGAAGATCGGCCAGGACAGCGCGCACGAAATGAACAGCGCGCCGGTGGTCAGCACCTTGGCCGGGACCTTGCCCAGTTGCTTGTTGCCCAGCCCGGCGATGATCGCGGCGAGCAGCGGCAGGAAGACGATGAAGAGGATCGGGTGCACCGGGTCTTATCCCTTCATCCGGTTGACGTCGTCGACGGCAATGGTGCCGCGGCCACGGAAGTAGATCACGAGAATGGCAAGGCCCACGGCCGCCTCACCCGCCGCGACGGTCAGCACGAACATCGCAAAGATCTGCCCGGTCAGATCGCCCAGGAAGGCGCTGAAGGCGACGAGGTTGAGGTTCACCGCGAGCAGGATCAGTTCGATCGCCATCAGGATGACGATGACGTTCTTGCGGTTCAGGAAAATGCCGAGGACGCCGAGCACGAAAAGGATCGAGCTCACGACCACGTAATGTTCGACGCCGATCATGCATCGCCTCCCGCCATGCGCATTCTCATTCCAAAATCTTCGTCACCCCCGCGAAGGCGGGGGCCTATCTGATGCCCCAGAGGCAAACGAAGCCCTAGGTGATGGGTCCCCGCCTTCGCGGGGATGGCGAGTGTAGGGTGGTTGAGCGTTCCGCAGCAGATCACAGCGTCACACCCTGGCCCACTTCCGGCTTCACGTTGACCGTCGCCTCATCCGGGCGGCGCGCCACCTGCTTCGAGATGTTCTGGCCGCGCGTGTCCGAACGCTGGCGATGGGTCAGCACGATGGCGCCGATCATCGCGACCAGCAGGATCAGGCCGGCCGCCTCGAACAGGAACAGGTAGCGGCTGTAAAGCAGCGCGCCGATCGCCTCGATGTTGGAAGCGCCGACCGGGGTGGCCGCCGTGCCGTCGGGCGTGCCCAGCTTGAGGTTGCCGGCGCGATAGGCGCCGATGCCCAGCACCATCTCGCACAGCAGCACCACGGCGACGAGCGCGCCGAACGGCATGTAGCGCACGAAACCGGCGCGCAACTCCGCGAAGTCGATGTCGAGCATCATCACCACGAACAGGAACAGCACCGCAACCGCGCCGACATAGACGATGACCAGCAGCATCGCGATGAATTCGGCCCCGGCCAGCACCATCAGCCCGGCGGCGTTGAAAAACGCCAGGATCAGCCACAGCACCGAATGGACCGGATTGCGCGAAAGGATCGTGATAGCCCCTGAGGCGATGGTCATCACCGCGAACAGGTAGAAGGCGAGAACGTGAATCATGCCGTCACCGTCACCCCTGCGAAAGCGGGGGCCCATCTCGCGACGCCGATGCCCGTCTCCGATGTGCGGAGAAGGGTTCCCGCTTGCGCGGGAATGACGAAGGAGGAGTGAATCATTGGGTGCCCCACTGTTGGCCGCGCCCTAGCGATACGGCGCATCGGCTTCAAGGTTCGCGGCAATCGCCCGCTCCCACTTGTCCCCGTTCGCCAAGAGCTTGGCCTTGTCATAGAGCAGTTCCTCGCGCGTTTCGGTCGCGTATTCGAAGTTCGGCCCTTCGACGATGGCATCGACCGGGCAGGCTTCCTGGCAGAAGCCGCAGTAGATGCACTTCGTCATGTCGATATCGTAGCGCGTGGTGCGCCGCGAACCGTCAGCACGCGGGCTGGCCTCGATCGTGATCGCCTGCGCCGGACAGACCGCCTCGCACAGCTTGCAGGCGATGCAGCGTTCCTCGCCGTTGGGATACCGGCGCAGCGCGTGCTCGCCACGGAAGCGGGGCGAAAGCGGGTTCTTCTCGAACGGGTAGTTGATGGTCGCCTTGGGCTTGAAGAAATACTTCAAGGTCAGCCAGTGCGCCTTCACGAACTCCCAGAGGGTGAACGACTTGATGAGTTGGGCGGCGGTCATGGTTGTGTCTGCGTCCGGAAGGCGGCCAGCTTTACGACCGCGGTGTAGGTGCACATGCCGTTGATCCGGCGACTGGGTTTGATCGAGACACCGGGCTGCACGTTGGGGGGCAGGTAAACTATTTCAGCCTGCAGCCCTTCGTCCTGCTTGTCCGTGCCACGAATAGTTAACGCGGAGAGCGGCGACGTGCTCGACGTCTCGAAATACTGAAAATCGAACGTGTCTGGCCATTTGTCCGACACGTAGAACGTCATCTTCGCTCCATTCACGACACCTTGCCGCACGATGAGGCGTGCCGGATCGGCAAACTGCGGGGTCTTGTCGTTGGCGTACTTGAGCCCCCCATACCACACCGAGACGCGATCCAGCTTCTGCAAGCCGGTTTGGAAGTAGCAGTCAAAGCCCTGTCCATCGAACTCCTTGGGCGCGGCCACCACCCAAGCAGGCATCAGGCCAGCCATCATGACTGCCAGCGCGAGGAAGGGACGATGACGCTTCATGCGAAATGTCCGGTAGCCATGAGGTAGCCGCTGACGAGAACCACGAACAGCAGCGAAACGGGGAGGAACACCTTCCAGCCCAGGCGCATCAACTGGTCATACCGATACCGCGGCACCGTCGCCTTCACCCACGAGAATACGAAGAAGAAGAAGAAGATCTTGGCCAGCAGCCACAGGATATTGAGGCCATAGGGCAGGTAGAGCACGTCGATATCGAGCGGCGGCAGCCAGCCACCCCAGAACAGCACGGCATTGAGCGCGCACATCAGCAGCACGTTGGCGTATTCGCCCAGCCAGTAAGCGGCGAAGGCCATCGACGAGTATTCGGTCTGGTACCCGGCGACGAGTTCGCTCTCCGCCTCGGTCAGGTCGAACGGCGCGCGCTGGGTTTCGGCCATGCCGGATATGAGGAACATCACCCACATCGGGAACAGCAGCAGGTTGAACCCGAAAGCATTGACCATGCCCAGGCCATGGCCCTTCTGCGCCATGACAATATCATTCAGGTTGAACGACCCCGCCCACAGCACCACGCAGATCAGGATGAAGCCGATCGAGACTTCATAAGAGATCATCTGCGCCGAGGCGCGCATGGCCGAGAAGAACGGGTACTTCGAGTTCGAAGCCCAGCCCGCCATCACCGTGCCGTAAACCCCGAGCGAGGAAATCGCGAGGATGTAGAGCAGGCCGACGTTGATGTTCGACAGGATCGCCACGTCCGAGAACGGGATCACCGCCCAGGCCATCAACGCCACCGTGAAGGTGACCACCGGCGCAATCAGGAAGATGCCCTTGTTCGCGGCCGAAGGGACGATGGTTTCCTGGAGGAACACCTTCAGGCCATCGGCGAAAGACTGCAGCAGCCCGAACGGGCCGACCACGTTAGGGCCCTTGCGCAGCGCCATCGCCGCCCAGATCTTGCGATCGACATAGATAATCATGGCCACCGCCAGCATCAGCGGCAGCGCGATCAGCAGGATGCCGGCGACGGTCGACAGGCCCCAGGCCCAGTCATGGTTCAGGCCAAGCGATTGGAACAGTTCGGTCATGGGCGGCTAGTCCTGAAACCCATCGCCAGCGCGCCCGGCACGTTGGGATGATCGGGATTGGGGATCAGTTGCTGGCCGCGCGGATCGATGAGCACGTCCATCGATTCCATCGGAATGGCCCCGAGCAAAACCTGGTTGCCCATCACCATCGCGCCGGTGAAAGCCTTGCGGCCGAAAACTTCCACCAGAACCGGACCGACATAGTCGACCAGTTCGGAGCGTCCGTCCGCGTAAGTGACCATGCGCTGCTCCATGGTTTGAAGCTTGAGCTGCAAAGCCACGAGTTTCGGGATGCACAAATCAATGGCACCCGAATCGACAAGCGCCTTGGCATCGACCTCTTCGAGGTCGGGCCGTGCAGCGTTGGCGATCCTTATTTGCTGATAGACCAGTCCCATTACTCGGCCGCCTCCGCGAAGAGTTCCCCGTGCAGCAGCTCGGCCGAGCAACGCTGCATCGTCGCGCTGGCGCGGGCGATGGGGTTGGTCATGTAGAAGTCCTTGATCGGCGAGGCGATGAGGCCGGCAGCGGAACCGCCACCGGCAGGCAGGTCTGCCCCGTAGTCCGCAAGGCCTTCGATGCCAAGAGCCGGCACCGCCGAAATCATCGCCGCGCGCAACTCGTCGAAGCAGTCGAAACCGACCGAAACGCCGAAGGCATCGGCCAGCGCGCGCAGGATCGTCCAGTCCTCGCGCGCATCGCCGGGCGCGAACACCGCCTTGTCGGCAAACTGCACGCGGCCTTCGGTGTTGACGTAAGTGCCGGCCTTCTCGGTATAGGCGGCGGCAGGCAGGATCACGTCCGCCGCATGCGCGCCCTTGTCGCCGTGGTGGCCGATGTAGACGACCATCGAATTGGCGAACCGCGTGTAATCCACCTCGTCCGCGCCGAGCGAGAGCACGACCCTGGGTGCGGCGGCCACCAGATCGGCGATTCCGCCCTTCTGCGCATAGCCCAGCATCAGCCCGCCCATGCGGCTGGCCGCCATGTGCAGGACGTTGAAGCCGTTCCACTTGCTGCCGTCTTCGAGTTCGCGGACCAAACCGATCCTTTCGCCCAGCGCCAGCGCCGCTTCAAGACCACCCCGGCCCAGCCCCGCGCCGCCGACGATGATCGCCGGGCGCTTGGCATCGCGGATGGTTTCCCACACCGCATCGGGCAGGTTGCCGATCACGGACAGATCGTCGCCCAGGAACTCGCCGCCGAAGGTGGTGTCCCACTCCGGCCCGATCAGGAAGACCTTGGCCCCCTTCTTCACCGCCTTGCGCAGGCGCACGTTCACCAGCGGCGCTTCCCAGCGCACGTTGGAGCCGATGATCAGCACCGCATCGGCATTCTCGATGCCGCTAAGCGTGGTGTTGAAGTTCACTGCCGCAAGGCTGGACGTATCGTAGTCCATGCCGGTCTGGCGGCCTTCCAGCAGGCTGGAGCCCAGCGCGCCGAGCAGCGCCTTGGCCGCGAACATCGTTTCGCAATCGACCATGTCGCCGGCAACCGCAGCGATGGAATTGCCGGGGTTCAGCGAGGCGACGGCAGCGAACGCTTCGGCCCAGGTGGCCTGCACCAGCTTGCCGTCACGGCGCAGGTAAGGCTTGTCGAGCCGGCGCTTGGTCAGGCCATCGACCTGATAGCGCGCCTTGTCCGAGATCCATTCCTCGTTCACCTCGTCGTTCACGCGCGGCAGCACGCGCAGCACTTCGCGGCCCCGGCTGTCGATGCGGATATTGGCACCCACCGCGTCCGAAACGTCGATGCCGAGCGTCTTCTTCAGTTCCCACGGCCGCGCTTCATAGGCGTAAGGCCGGCTGGTCAGCGCGCCGACCGGGCACAGGTCGATCACGTTGGCGCTCATCTCGTGCTTGGCAGCATGTTCGAGATAGGTGCTGATCTGCATGTTCTCGCCGCGATAGAGCGCGCCGATCTCGTCCACGCCGGCGATCTCTTCCGAGAAACGCACGCAACGGGTGCAGTGGATGCAGCGGGTCATCACCGTCTTGATGAGCGGGCCCATGTACTTCTCGGTCACCGCACGCTTGTGCTCATGATAGCGCGAGCCGCCACGACCGTAGGCGACCGACTGGTCCTGCAGGTCGCACTCGCCGCCCTGGTCGCAGATCGGGCAATCGAGCGGGTGGTTGATAAGGAGAAACTCCATCACCCCCTCACGCGCCTTCTTCACCATCTCGCTGTCGGTGCGGATTTCCTGGCCTTCCGACGCGGGCAGTGCGCACGAAGCCTGCGGCTTGGGCGGCCCGGGCTTCACCTCGACGAGGCACATCCGGCAATTGCCGGCGATGCTCAGCCGCTCGTGATAGCAGAAGCGCGGGATTTCCTTGCCGGCAAGCTCGCAGGCCTGGAGCACCGTGGCGCCATTGGGGACGTCGATCTCGACGCCGTCGACTTTGACCTTAGGCATTACTCGGCAGCCTCGCGGACGTTCTCTGCGATCCGGCGTTCGATTTCCGGACGGAAGTGGCGGATCAGGCCCTGGATCGGCCAGGCGGCCGCATCGCCCAGCGCGCAGATGGTGTGGCCTTCGACCTGCTTGGTCACGTTGAACAGCATGTCGATCTCGGCCACGTCGGCATCGCCGGTGCGCAGGCGCTCCATCACCCGCCACATCCACCCGGTGCCTTCGCGGCACGGCGTGCACTGGCCGCAGCTTTCGTGCTTGTAGAAATACGAGAGGCGCGAAATGGCGCGGACGATGTCGGTCGACTTGTCCATGACGATGACAGCGGCGGTGCCGAGCCCGGACCCGACCGCCTTGAGGCCATCGAAATCCATCGGGGCGTCCCAGATCTGGTCCGCCGGGACCAGCGGGACCGAGGAACCGCCGGGGATCACCGCCAGCAGGTTGTCGCGCCCGCCGCGAATGCCGCCGCAGTGCTTCTCGATCAGCTCGCTGAACGGGATCGACATCTCCTCCTCGACCACACAGGGCTTGTTCACGTGCCCGCTGATCTGAAAGAGCTTGGTACCCTTGTTGTTGTCGCGCCCGAACGACGAGAACCAGGTCGCGCCGCGCCGCAGGATGGTGGGCGCGACGGCGATCGATTCGACGTTGTTGACCGTGGTCGGGCAGCCATAGAGGCCGGCGCCGGCCGGGAACGGCGGCTTGAGCCGGGGCTGGCCTTTCTTGCCTTCGAGGCTTTCGATCATTGCGGTCTCTTCACCGCAGATGTAGGCGCCCGCGCCGCGATGGACGAAGACGTCGAAATCGTACCCCGAACCGCTGGCATTCTTGCCGAGCAGGCCCGCCGCATAGGCTTCGTCACGCGCGGCGAACAGCGTTTCCGCCTCGCGGATATATTCGCCGCGAATGTAGATATAGGCCGCGCGCGCGCCCATCGCGAAGCCCGCCACCAGCGCGCCTTCGAGCAGCAGGTGCGGATCGTGGCGGATGATCTCGCGGTCCTTGCACGAACCGGGTTCGCTCTCGTCGGCATTGATGACGAGGAAGCTGGGCTTGGGATTGCCGTTGTGGTCCAGCGGCGGCTGCTTGGGCATGAACGACCACTTCATGCCGGTGGGGAAGCCCGCACCGCCACGGCCGCGCAGGCCCGATGCCTTCATCTCCTCGATGATGGCATCGCGTCCGCGCGCGATCAGGTCCTTGGTGCCATCCCACGCCCCGCGCGCCTGCGCTTCGGCAAGGTTCCACGGCTGGTAACCGTAGACGTTGGTGAAGATGCGGTCCTTGTCAGCGAGCATTGCGCCGCCTCCGTGCAAGCAATAGACTTACCAACGATAGAACGACGCCAAGCGGACCCGCAGCTTTCCACCAGTCGGCTCGCAGCGCATGGTAAACGAGAGCGTAGAAACTGAGGCCCACCACACCAGTCAAACATAGGCCGATCATCGCGAGCGAAAACTTTTGCCCCGCGTCTCGCTCGGACCACAATAACTTTTTCGTTTCGACCATCACCATTCACCCCGATAATCGTGGTTTTCGGTGACCATCGCGACCAGCGAGGTCGGCCCGCCCGAAGGCTCCACCGTGTGGCGGCCCGGCTCCTGCGTGCCGGCCTTGGGCGTTTCGCCACGGGCCAGCGCGTCGAGCACGGCGTTCAGCCGCTCGGGCGTCAGGTCTTCGTAATTGTCGTCGTTGATCTGGACCATCGGCGCGGACGAGCAGTTGCCCATGCACTCCACCTCGGTGAACGACCAGATCCCGTCCGCCGTGGTGTGGCCCTTCTTCATGCCGCGCGCCTTGCAGGCATCGATGATCGCATCGGACCCGCGCAGCATGCACGGCGTGGTGCCGCAGACCTGCACGTGAAAGCGGCCGATCGGTGCGATGTTGTACATCGTGTAGAACGTCGCCACCTCGACCACGCGGATCACCGGCATATCTAGATAAGTGGCGATGTATTCCATCACCGGGATCGGCAGCCAGCCTTGCGTGTTTTCTTCCGCACCCACCTGGCGCTGGGCCAGATCGAGCAGCGGCATCACCGCCGAGCGCTGACGCCCGGCCGGATAGCGCGCGACGATGTCCTTCGCCTTGGCGGCGTTGGCCTCGGTCCAGGCAAAGGTGCCCCAACGCGCCCGCAATTCGGGCGTATCGGGTTCGATAAAGCGATCAGCCATGCTTCTTCCTGCGCTTCAGCCACTGGTCCTGGCCGAAAAAGAAAATCTCGAAACCGGCGATGGCGGTCGCCAGCATTGCCACGGTGGCGGAGGGCGCGCCCTGCACCCACATCTGGCCGAAATAGAACGCGACCAGGAACAGCCCGGTCAGCGCGGCCCAGATGCGGACCATCTCCATCGCGTTGAACTTCGTCATACCCACACCCCGCAAAAGCTGCGTTTGTCCCGGATTACCGAATGAATTCGACCCGCGAGCACTTGTCGCCCTCGAAGGAATAGACCGCCACCACCTCGAACGGCTCGACCAGCTCCGACCCGTCGGTCGCCGCCCCGCGCGTCACATATTCCCGCATCAGAACGTAGGAGCCGATGGCCTGCGCGTCCTTGATCTCGGCATGATTCTGCGGCCACTTGGCGAAAGCGGCGGCAAGCCCCGAACGCGTGCCTTCCTTGCCCTCGCGCACCACCGCCCCGCGATAGTTCGCCTCACAGGCATCGTCGGTCATGTACGAGACGTAGGTGTCCACGTCCTGCGCGTTGTAGGCCGCGATCATCGCCTTGGCGGTGGTTAGGTTTCTTGACACTTATTGCACCACTTTGATTTTGGGTGGAGGCGAAACTTCGCACTCTGGAACATTCTTCCGACCTTCGAACAAGTGGATTCTTTGGCCAAAGGAGGTATCGACCAACAGATCGAGTTCACCATTTTCGCAAACATTTGGTCTCTTACGACCTGGACACTCATATCCGAGCCACTCAAATCCATGGTCAGAGTGATCAGCACGTTTCGACAGGGTGCATGAACGTAGTTCGGAGATCATTTCTTCAGCGGAAACCGGATTTCCTTCACGCAGAAAATCACCCCCTAGTGCTCGAAGTGCTAAAGCGTCGTGTTTGTTCACAGCATCCTCAACCCGACCTACAAGCAACCGGACCTGCGTTTGCAAATCGGTCTGTGCATTGGCGTTAGCCCACCAAACCAAGCCGGGCGCACACACAAGCCATGCAGTCCGCACGCCCATTACCGGTCACACTCCCCGAACACCACGTCGATGGCACCAAGGATGGCGGTCGCGTCGGGCAGCATGTGGCCCTTGCTCATGAAGTCCATCGCCTGAAGGTGGCTGAACGCGGTTGGACGGATCTTGCAGCGATACGGCTTGTTGGAGCCGTCGCTCACCAGGTAGACGCCGAATTCGCCCTTGGGGCTTTCGGTGGCGACGTAGACTTCGCCTTCCGGCACGTGGAAGCCTTCGGTGTAGAGCTTGAAGTGATGGATCAGCGATTCCATCGACTGCTTCATCTCGCCGCGCTTGGGCGGCACCACCTTGCGATCATCCGATGCCACCGGGCCTTCGGGCATTTCCGCCAGGCACTGCTTCATGATCCGGGCGGACTGGCGCACTTCCTCGACGCGGACCATGAACCGGTCATAGCAATCCGAATTGGTGCCGACCGGGATCTCGAAGTCCATGCGGTCATAGACGTCGTAAGGCTGGCTCTTGCGCAAATCCCACGGGATGCCGGCGGCGCGGATCATCGGGCCGGAGAAGCCCCAGGCCAGCGCATCTTCCTTGGAGACGATGGCGATATCGACATTGCGCTGCTTGAAGATGCGGTTGTCGACCACCAGGCTCATCGCATCCTCGAACAGGCGCGGCAGGCGGGTGTCGAGCCAGTCGGCGATGTCGGTCAGCAGCTTGAGCGGCACGTCCTGATGGACGCCGCCCGGCCGGAACCACGCCGAGTGCATGCGCGCGCCCGATGCGCGTTCGAAGAAGTTGAGGCAATCCTCGCGCACTTCGAACAGCCACAGGTTCGGCGTCATCGCGCCGACGTCCATCACGTGCGACCCCATGTTGAGCATGTGGTTGCAGATGCGGGTCAGCTCGGCAAACAGCACCCGCAGGTACTGGGCGCGCAGCGGCACCTCAAGGTTCAGCAGCTTCTCGATGGCGAGCACATAGGAATGCTCCATGCCCAGCGGCGAGCAATAGTCCAGCCGGTCGAAATAGGGCAGCGCCTGCAGATAGGTCTTGTGCTCGATCAGCTTTTCGGTGCCGCGATGAAGCAGGCCGACGTGCGGATCAATCCGTTCGATGATCTCGCCGTCAAGCTCCATCACCATGCGCAGCACGCCGTGCGCCGCAGGGTGCTGGGGCCCGAAGTTGATCGTGTAGTTGGTGATGACCTCGTCGCCGGTGGTCGGCGACTGTTCGAGCTGCATGCTCACTTGTCGTCCTCCTTGGCGGGACGGCTGTCGGTGTCCTTGGGTGCGCCGGCATCCTTGCCGCCCGTCGCCTTGTCCGGAGCGGGCGCGGCAACCGTTTCGGCGGCCTTGTCATTCGCCTTGTCGCCGGCACCGGTGTCGGCCTTGGCGTCGGTCGTCTTGGGCGTTGCCACGGGCGGCGGGGGCGCAGCTTCGGCAGCCTTTTCATCGCCGGGCAGCACGTAGTCTGCACCTTCCCACGGGCTCATGAAATCGAACTGGCGCAGGTCCTGGGCCAGCTTCACCGGCTCATAGACCACCCGCTTGTCCTCTTCGGAATAGCGCAGTTCGACATAGCCGGTGAGCGGGAAGTCCTTGCGGAACGGGTGCCCTTCGAAACCATAGTCGGTCAGGATGCGGCGCAGGTCCGGGTTGCCGGCGAAGATCACGCCGTACATGTCGAACACTTCGCGTTCCAGCCAGCCGGCGTTCGGCCACAGCGTGGTGACGGTGGGCACCGGGGTATTCTCCGCAGCCGTCACTTTCACCAGCAGCCGGTGGTTCTTCGTCACCGACAGCAGCATGTAGACGACTTCGAAACGCTCGGGCCGCGAGGGATAGTCCACCCCCGCGATTTCCATGAGCTGCTGGTATTCGTGGTCATCGCGCAGCAGGCGCAGCGCGTCCTCGATCCGATCACGCGCAACGGTCAGGACCAGCTCGCCATGCTGTTCGACGCCGGACAGCAGCATCGCGCCGAGCGCGGCGGACAGCGTTTCGAGCACACCATCGTTGGAGGCGAATTTGGGAGCGGAATGCAGAACGGGCATCTGGCCTTACCTCTCCACCGTGCCGACGCGGCGGATTTTCCGCTGCAACTGCATCACGCCATAGAGCAGCGCCTCTGCAGTGGGCGGGCAGCCGGGCACGTAGATATCCACCGGCACGATCCGGTCACACCCGCGCACCACCGAATAACTGTAGTGATAATAGCCGCCACCGTTGGCGCAGCTTCCCATCGAGATGACGTACTTGGGTTCCGACATCTGGTCGTAGACCTTGCGCAGCGCCGGGGCCATCTTGTTGCACAGCGTGCCGGCCACGATCATCACGTCCGACTGGCGCGGCGAAGCGCGCGGGGCGGCACCGAAGCGTTCCATGTCGTAGCGCGGCATGTTGACGTGGATCATCTCGACCGCGCAGCAGGCGAGCCCGAAGGTCATCCACCACAGCGAGCCGGTACGGGCCCACTGGAACAGCTCCTCGGTGCTGGTGACGAGGAAGCCCTTGTCAGACACTTCCTGGTTGAGGTCGTTGAAAAAGCCCTGATCCGGCGCGGTCACCGCGCCATGAGCGGTACCCGGATGGGCGGCGGCCAGCGGCTGTCCGGCGGAGTTCACGAGAGTGCTCATTCCCAGTCCAGAGCTCCCTTTTTCCAGGCATAGGCAAGGCCGATGGCGAGTTCTCCGAGGAACACCATCATCGTCAGCCAACCGGCCCAGCCGGTCATCTTCAGGCTGACCGCCCAGGGAAACAGGAACGCGGCTTCAAGGTCGAACACGATGAACAGGATGGCGACGAGGTAGAAGCGCACGTCGAACTGGCTGCGCGGGTCCTCGAACGCGGGGAAACCGCATTCGTATTCGCTGTTCTTTTCCGCATTCGGGCGGTGCGTGCCGGTCAGCAGGGAAACGCCCATCGGCAGCAGCACGATGATGGACGATAGCGCCACCGCGATGACCAGGAAGATCAGGATCGGCAGGTATTGCGACAGGTCAGTCAATGGTTTCTTGCCTCATACCGAAACGGCTGGCGGACTCGCAGGCGCAGTTACGGCCCACAGGCGTTGGCGGCGCTCTTAGGCCAGCCGCCCCGCTATCGCAAGCCGTCCCCGCGCAATATTGGGGCGAATTACACCGCACTGCAACAATGTTGATGAGCCGCACCCACTCGGCATGGCGAGCTCGGCGACCGACGGCAATCCGCGCCCCCGCCATGCCCCGCATGGCATGCGACTATTAGCCACATTGCCTTTGCGGCAGCGCAGCACTATCTCCCCCTCCACCCCGTCATTTTCGGCTCAGAAGAGAGGGAAGCCAGTGCCCCAGATTTCCGCATCCGATCCGATCGTCATCCTGTCTTATGCCCGCACGCCAATGGGCGGAATGCAGGGGGCGCTGTCCGACGTCTCGGCCCCGGAACTGGGGGCCACTGCCGTCAAGGCCGCTGTCGAGCGCGCGGGCGTGGCGGGCGAGGATATCGAACGCATCTACATGGGCTGCGTGCTCCCCGCCGGGCTGGGCCAGGCACCGGCGCGTCAGGTCGCGATCAAGGCGGGCCTGCCCAAGTCGGTCGAAGCGACCACGGTCAACAAGGTCTGCGGGTCGGGCATGCAGACGGTGATCATGGGCGCGGAGGCGCTTGCCGCCGGGACGCTCGACCTGATCGTGGCGGGCGGCATGGAATCGATGACCAACGCGCCGTACCTCCTCAAGAAGCACCGCAGCGGCGCCCGCATCGGCCACGATACCGCTTATGACCACATGTTCCTCGACGGGCTGGAGGACGCCTATTCTGGCGGGTCGATGGGTTCGTTCGCGCAAGTGACCGCTGACGAATACCAGCTCACCCGCGAAGCGCAGGACGCCTATTCGATCGAATCGCTGCGCCGCGCGCAGGATGCCATCGCCTCGGGCGCGTTCGCCGGCGAAGTGGTGCCGGTGGCGGTCAAGAGCCGCAAGGGCGAAGTGCTGGTCGATACCGACGAGCAGCCGGGCAAGGGCAAGCCGGACAAGATCCCCGAACTGCGCCCCGCCTTCGCCAAGGACGGCACCATCACCGCCGCCACCTCCAGCTCGATCTCGGACGGTGCCGCCGCCGTGGTCATGACCCGCGCCAGCGTCGCGGCCGCCAAGGGCCTCTCGCCGGTCGCCACCGTGGTCGGCGTTGCCGCGCATGCGCAGGAACCGGCGCAATTCACCACCGCTCCGGTCGGCGCGATCAACAAGCTGCTGAAGCAGACCGGGTGGTCGCTGGGGGAGGTCGATCTGTTCGAGATCAACGAGGCGTTCGCCTGCGTGGCGATGTTCGCGATGCACGATCTCGGCATCCCGCATGACAAGATCAACGTCAACGGCGGCGCCACCGCGCTGGGCCACCCGATCGGTGCATCGGGCACCCGGATCGTCGTCACCCTCATCAATGCACTGAAGGAACGCGGCCTGAAGCGCGGCATCGCCTCGCTGTGCATCGGCGGCGGCGAGGCCACGGCCATCGCGGTGGAACTGGCCTGATCTCGCGGCGCTAAGCGGCACCGAGGGGCGGGGTCACACCCGCCCTTTTCGCGTTACGGAGCTCCGGTACCCCAGAGCTGGGTTTCATGGACGAAGCCCTTGTGGCCGTTCACATCGAACAGGCACCAGCTCTGCTTGCAGTCTTCGGGCATCACGCCGACCACCCCCGGCTCGATCCGCCAGGCGATCGGTGCCGAATCGTCGGGCTTGACCCGCATCGCCACCAGCTCCTTGCCCTTGACGATGCCGCCGCGCTGGCGCGACAGCAGCAGGTCGCGCATCCACCCCTGCGTGCCGTCAGGGTCCTCTATCAGCCGCCACGGCCCTTCGCGGCGCACCACTTTCACCGGCAAATGCAGCCGGCGGTAAACCCAGTCGATCCGGTAGCTATCGCCCGGGCCGACGCGCAGGTTGGCAAGATCGGTATCGATGGTGGCCCAGTACGGCACCTTGTCATCCTCGTCCGCGCGCGCCGGAGCGCAAATCACCAGCGAAGCCAGGGCGATGGCCGAAAGCAGGGGGCGTTTCATCATGGCCCGTTCTACCGCCGTCGCCGGTCCCTGTTCAAGAGGGCAACCGCACCGCAGACGCCGTGCAATCTTGACCACAGCGCCACGAAGCGCCTAGCCCGGCAGGCATGGCGAACTATGAAGAAAAGCGTTTCGAAGGCAGACCGCGCGTCATCGTCACCCGCAGGCTGCTGCCGCTGACCGAAGCGCGCATGCGCGAGCTGTTCGACGTGCGACTGCGCGAGGTGGACGTGCCGATGACCCGCGATGCACTGGCAGCGGCGATGCGCGAGTGCGAGGTATTCGTTCCCTGCGTGACGGACCACATCGATTCGCAACTGATCGAACAGGCCGGGCCGGACCTGCGCCTGATCGCCAGCTTCGGCATGGGCACCGAACATATCGATCTTGCCGCCGCTCATGCCCGGCGGATCATGGTCACTAACACCCCCGGCGTCTTCACGGACGATACCGCTGACCTGACGCTGGCCCTCATCATCCTCACCGCCCGCCGCTTCGCCGAGGGCGAACGCGTGCTGCGCGAAGGATCGTGGGGCGGGTGGGGACCGGCCGAACTGCTCGGCCAGTCGCTCGGCGGCAAGCGACTGGGCATCGTCGGCATGGGGCGGATAGGGCAAGCCGTGGCGCATCGCGCCCGCGCCTTCGGCATGGCGGTTCGCTATCACAACCGCCACCGCTTTCCCGCCGCGATCGAGAACATGCTGGCGGCGCACTACGAGCCCGATCTGGACCGGCTGCTGGCCGAATCGGACTTCGTGACGCTCCATTGCCCGGCATCGCCGCAAACCCACCACCTGATCGACGCGCGCCGGCTCGGCCTGATGAAGCCGAACGCCTGCATCGTGAACACCGCACGCGGCCAGTTGATCGACGAGGATGCCCTCATCGCCGCGCTGACCGAAGGGCGGATCGCCGCCGCGGGGCTGGATGTCTTCGCCACCGAGCCGGACGTCAACCCGCGCCTGCTGGCCACCCCGAACCTTGTGGCCATTCCCCATCTCGGCAGCGCTACCGTCGAAGGGCGCGAGGCGGCGGGTGATCGCATCATCGCCAACATCCGCTTCTGGGCCGATGGCCATCGCCCGCCTGACATGGTGTTGCCCGCCCTGCCGTGATCGCGGCGAGCGGATCGGCTTTCCCCAGTCAAGACATCGTGGACGCCACCATCGGCTTGTCTGCGCGGGATTTCCTGCTTTACTCCGGCGCGACAGGCGTGGCCAGGCTGCCCGCCTTTCGGGGGATGATGCAATGACCAGTTCACCACGGCCCGTTTCGCCGCATCGCCCCCCCAGCGCATCACGGCTGCGCCGCGCCGCGCTGGCGGTCCTCGCGCTGCTTCCCCAGGCCGCGCTGGCGCAGGACGGCGCGCTCGACGTGGCCGATAGCGGCGACACCGGCTGGCTGCTGATCGCGGCGCTGCTGGTGCTGCTCGCGGCAGTGCCGGGCCTTGGCCTCTATCATGGCGCACGCGTGCGGGCCGGCAATGCCGTCTCGGTGATGCTTCAGGCCGCCGCGGTGACGATGGCGGTATCGCTGGTCTGGATCATCGTCGGCTATACCGTGGCGTTCGGCACGGTGACGAACGGCTGGCTGGGCAGCGGCAATGCCTGGATGCTGATCGAGCTGGGCAATGTCCGCCAGAACACCGGCGCGCCCGAGAGCGCCTTTGCCTTGTACCAGATCGCGCTGGCGGCGCTGGCGGCGGTGCTGATGACCGGGGCCTGGGCCGGGCGCGCACGCTTCGGCTGGGTGCTGGCGTTCTGCACGCTGTGGTCGCTCGTCGTCTATGCCCCGGTCGCGCACTGGATCTGGGGCGGCGGCTGGCTGTCGCAAGGCGTGGGCACGCTCGACTGGGGTGGCGGCATCGTCGTCGAGACGACGGCCGGGGTTTCCGCGCTGGTGGTGGCGATCATGCTGGGACGCGGCAAGTTCGCAACCAGCGATGCTGCGCCCCCCGCATTCGGCGCGCTCGCCGGAGCGGGCCTGGTGTGGCTGGGCTGGCTCGGGCTGGTCGGCGGCGCGGCGCTGGCTGCCAATGACGATGCCGCCGCCGCCATCATCGCCGCGCACGCCGCTGCCGCCGCCGGCGCGTTGACCGGACTGGCGCTCGACAACTGGCGCCATGGCAAGCCCACGGCCGCGGGATTTGCCGGCGGGGCCATAGCCGGACTGGCGATCGCGACGCCGGCGTCAGGCTATGTCTCGCCCGGCGCGGCGATCCTGTTCGGCATCGTCGGTGCCGCCGCCTGCCGCGCGGCGACCCGCCTGTTCCAGGACCGGCTAGGCATCGACGATCGCCTCAGCGTTTTCGCCACCTTCGGCATCGGTGGCCTGCTCGGCGCGCTGCTGCTCGGCGTGTTCACCAGCCCGAGCCTCGGCGGCGTCGGTTACGACGAAGGCATGGGGATGATCGCGCAAATGACGGCGCAAGTGGTCGCCATGCTGGTGGTCAGCGTCTGGGCGATCATCGCCACCGTCATCCTGGCGGTGATGGTCTCCACCCTGTTCCCGATGCGAGTTTCGGAAGATGCCGAACGCGATGGGCTGGACCGGGCCAGCCACGGCCTTGGCGATTGACGCGCATGGACAGCCTCAGGCTTTCCGCACAAGCGCTGCGCCGGACTTTCGATTTCACCGGCCGCGCCGGCCGGGCGGAATTTCTGTCCTACCTGATCCTGTCGCAAGTGCCGCTGCTGCTGCTGGCCGTACCGGTCCGGCTGCTGGTCCCGGCTGCCACCGCACAACCGGTGCTGGCGGGGCTGTCCTGGCTGATGCTAATCCCCGCCCCGGCGCTGGTGACCCGCCGGTTGCGCGATTGCGGATTGCCACCCGCGCTTGGGCTGCTGTTGCTGGCACTGGCGCTGCGGGCGCTCGGCCTGGACCTGCTGGCGCTGGCGGGCGACACGCCCAGATCTATGGTCGAGCGGGTGCTGTCGTATGTCGACTGGCTGTTGGCGCTGCCCGCGTTCATCCTTGCCGCGCTGCTGGCGATCCTGCCCGCGAGCAAACAGCCCGAGGCGGCCGACGCTGCAGAGGAAGCGCCGGCCGGTTAACCCGGCAGATCAGTCGCCCGTCAGGATGCGGTCGACCAGTTCCTTCACCGTCGGCGTGAAGCCGTTGGAATAGAAAGGGTCCTGCTTGAACTTGTAAGCGGCATGACCGGCGAACATCAGGTTCTCGTCGATCGGGCCGCCGTGGGCGATGTCCTGCAACGTCTTCTGGATGCAGAAGCTGCGCGGATCGGCAAGGCGGCCGGTGGTGTAATCGTCATGGTCCTTCCACGACGAGAAACCGCAGTGCGACAGGCAGCCCATGCAGTCCGCCTGGTCCTTGCGGATTTCGTCCCGCTCAGTCGCGCCGACGAAGACGATGGTATCGTCCGGCGTGCGCAGGCCATCGGTATAACCCTGCGCGACCCAGCCCCGCGCGCGTTCGAGGTCCTTGGGCGTGACCCAGAAGTTCTTGCCCTTGACGCCGACATCAAGGCGGGCGGTATGTTCGCCGGCCTCGACCTTGGAATACGGGATCTGGCGTTCGGAACGCGCCTCAAGGCTGCGCAGGAACGGATTGCGCACCGCCGAGGAATAGAAGCCTGTGGGCGAGAACCGGTGCAGCAGCACATCGCCGGGATCGAGGTCGCGCAGCGCATCCTTCCACCCTTGCGGGATCGGGCTTTCGTGCGTGAGCAGCGGACGGGTGCCGTACTGGAACGCGATCGAGCCCAGCTCGGGACTGTCGATCCAGTCGTTCCAGTCGCGCAGGTACCAGACGCCGCCGGCCATGACGATCGGCACGCTATCGGCGATGCCTTCCTTGCGCATCACATCGCGCAGCGCCTGCACGCGCGGATAGGGGTCTTCGGGCTTGAGCGGGTCTTCCGCGTTCGACAGGCCGTTATGACCGCCCGCCAGCCAGGGATCTTCATAGACGACCGCGCCGAGCAGTTCCGGGACCTTGTGATAGGCCCGCTTCCACAACGCCCGGAACGCGCGGCCGGAGCTGACGATCGGCAGGTACTGGACGTTATAGCGCGCGGCGATCTCGGACAGCTTGTAGGGCATGCCGGCCCCGCAAGTGACACCGGTGACCAGCCCCTTGGTCTGTTCCAGCGTCCCTTCGAGCACCGCTTGCGCGCCGCCCATTTCCCACAGCACGTTGATATTGATCGCGCCCTGTCCGCCCGAAATCTCGTGCGCGCGGCGCACCTGTTCGACAGCGCCATCGATTGCATAGCGGATCAATTGTTCGTGGCGTTCGCGGCGGGTCAGCTCGTTGTAGACTTGCGGCACGATCTTGCCGCTGGCGTCATAGCTGTCGGCATTGACCGCGCTGACCGTGCCGATGCCGCCGGCAGCCGCCCATGCGCCCGAACTCATGTGGTTTGTGGCTGAAACGCCCTTGCCCCCTTCCACCAGCGGCCAGACTTCGCGCCCGCCATAAACAATCGGCTTGAGACCCTTGAAACCCATCTTAACTTTCGACTTTCAAATAACCCTGCAATCACCGTGCAGCCGCAGCCGGAGTGGCTGCGAGACGGCAGGACTTGATTTCCCCCGGCGTCGGCCGCGGGCCGCTCGCTTCGAACTGGGCATAGTACCCTTGTAATTCCGGCTTACGGACAAATTCCGTCAAACGAAAGCCTACTGCCGCGAATTCGCAGAAAAGCAAGGCGGGCGGTATCCCGTGGCGATCGGTGGGGCGATCGACATCGACGACGATGACGCGGCCCTTCGCCTTGACGGCCGGCCTGAGATTCCACAGGAACGCATAAGGCTCGGTCACCTCGTGGTACATGTGGACCAGGAAAATGCGATCGAAGCTGCCTTCGGGCAGGCGCGGGTCTTCGGGCAGGCCGGACTTGATCGACACGTTCTGCAACTGCTCGCGCTCGATGCGCAGGCCGAGGCGATTGATCGCCGCGCTGTCGATGTCCTCCGCCAGCACCCGGCCCTTGGCCCCTACCCGCTGGGCCAGCCGGACTGTGTAATATCCCTCGCCCGCACCGATATCGGCCACGGTCATGCCCGGCTCGATCCGCGCCAGGTCCATGACGGTGCGCGCTTCGTTCATGCTGTCGCGCTGGACTTCGGTGGCGAAGGTATTATCGGCCGATTTCGAAACCGGGCGATCGGCGATCGGAAAGGCGCGCACCGCCTCGGCCCGCTTGTCGTCCTTCCGGCTTTCCTTGCACCCGGACAGCCCCAGCGCGACGATGGCCAGTGCCATCGCCCCGCAGGCAATCGTGCCGGTCGGGCGTCCGAAAAAGAGCATGCGCTTCTCTAGGCCGTAAACCGTTCCTAGTCGATGTCCTCAACTTCGACCTTCTCGCCCGAGACGCGCTGCGACAGGGCGGCGGCCATGAACGGGTCGAGTTCGCCATCGAGCACATCGCCCGGCGAGGTGGAAACGACGCCGGTGCGCAGGTCTTTCACCTGCTGATAGGGCTGCAGCACGTAGGAGCGGATCTGATGGCCCCAGCCGATGTCGCTCTTGCTCGCATGTTCTGCACTGGCGGCTTCCTCGCGGCGGCGCATTTCCTCTTCGAACATGCGCGCTTTCAGCATGCCCATCGCGATTTCGCGGTTCTTGTGCTGCGACCGGTCGATCTGGCTGGCGACGACGATGCCGCTCGGCTGGTGCGTGATGCGCACCGCCGAATCGGTGGTGTTGACGTGCTGGCCACCGGCGCCCGAGGCGCGATAGGTATCGATCTTCAGGTCGGCCGGGTTGATCTCGATCTCGATGTTGTCATCGATCACAGGATAGACCCAGACGCTGGAAAAGCTGGTGTGGCGGCGCGCCGAGCTGTCATAAGGGCTGATCCGGACCAGGCGGTGGACGCCGCTTTCGGTCTTGGCATAGCCATAGGCGTTCTCGCCCTTGATCAGCAACGTCGCGCTCTTGATGCCCGCAGCTTCGCCGGCATGATAATCGACCAGTTCCACCTTGTAGCCCCGGCGCTCGGCCCAGCGGGTGTACATCCGCTGGAGCATTTCGGCCCAGTCCTGGCTTTCGGTGCCGCCCGCCCCGGCGTGGACTTCTAGGTAGGTATCATTACCGTCCGCCTCGCCCGAGAGCAGCGCGGTGACCTTGTCCTTGTCGGCGCGCTCGGCCAGCGCGGCGAGCGAATCCAGGCCTTCGCGAATGGTGTCGTCATCATCCTCCATCTCGCCCAGCTCGACGAATTCGACAGCGTCGGTCATCTCGCGGCTGATCTGGTTGACGGCCTCGATCGCCGCTTCCAGCCGGCGGCGCTCCTTCATCACCGCTTCGGCTTCCTTGGGCTTGTCCCACAAGGTCGGGTCCTCGACTCGCGCGTTGAGTTCATCGAACCGGCGCAGCGCGCGGTCCCAGTCAAGGAACTTGCGCACCAGTGCCAGGGCTTTCTCGATGCGATCCACATGGGCCTGCCCTTCGGCACGCATGACAGCAACTCCAGTTCGACGAGGGCACGCTGCGGATGCGGCGAACAGCCATCCCGCAGCGCACGGGAAAGCGGCGCTCTTACCCGCGGGGACGGCACCTGTTCAAGTGTCCGTTTGCAGGCTGTGGATGGGGGAAAGTGCCGCCTCGCACCGACATGACTGTGGTGGAGGACCGACGCGAGGCGGACTTTGCGACCCTTGCGGGCTCGTCACGTGCAGGGCACCTGTGCGGGGACACCCTGCGGCCGGGAGGGTTCGGCTTTGCCGCGACGTGATTCGCTTATAGCATACCTGCAATCGATTTAAATCCGTCAAAAGCACTATGTTCATGGTGAGTTGAATTTACGCCTCCCCAGCTTGTTCGATACGGATGAGTCACTTGGCCGCCGGGTTGAAATACGATCCGATCCATTGTATCTACGTCTAACCAAACGACATGGGCTTTGCCTTTGGATGACCCCTCGCCACGGCAATGGCGGGGGGTCAATCGTTTGGGGGACGCGCGGCAACGCGCCCCCCGCCCGATGCCTACTTGTGGCGGGCCACCTCAACCACCTTCAGTACGAGGGTGGCAAAGGCAAACAACGCCCCAAAGAACAGGCACACGTCACCAAACGACATGAGGCTTTTGTGCGGGCAAACGTCGCCCTTGCGTCTGAACGCCGTCCGAGGGGGCGACCGATCAGGGCTTGACCGCCCGCATGCCATCACGCCAGGGACTGCACCGCGAATACAGGGACATTCCAGCATGACCAAAGCATCCGATCGCCCGCGCCGTTCCGCGCTCTATCTTCCCGCGTCGAACGCCAAGGCGATCGCGAAGGCGCGCACGCTGCCGTGCGACGTGGTGATTCTCGACCTGGAGGATGCTGTCGCCCCCGAAATGAAGGACGAGGCCCGTGCCGCCGCCATCGCCGCCGTGGCCGAAGGCGGGTTCGGCGGGCGCGAGGTGGCGATCCGGGCCAACGGCATCGATACGCCGTGGGGTGCCGAGGATCTGGCAGCGATTGCTGCCAGCGGGGTCGATGCGGTGCTGGTGCCCAAGGTGAACGACGCTGCCGATATCGCCCGCTATGACGCCGCGCTGGCAAGTGCGCATCCCGGCATGCAACTGTGGACGATGATCGAGACCTGCGCGAGCGTGGCCAATCTGCCGGCCATTGCGAACTGCGCCGCCGGCGGACGGCTCTCGCTGTGGATCATGGGGACGAACGATCTCGCCAAGGAGATGCGGGCGCAGCTTACCCCCTGCCGCACCCCGTTCCTGCCGTTCCTGACGATGGCGGTAGCGGCGGCCCGAACCGGTGGCATCGCCATCCTCGACGGTGTCTGCAACGAATTTCGCGATATCGAGGCCTTCAGCGCTGAAGCGCGGCAGGGGCTGATGTTCGGTTTCGACGGCAAGAGCCTGATCCACCCGGCGCAGATCGAGCCGTGCAACGCGGTGTTCAGCCCTTCCCAAAGCGATCTTGCCTGGGCGCACAGCGTGATAGCCGCCTTCGCGCTGCCGGAAAATCAGGGACGCGGAGCGATCCGGGTCGATGGCAAGATGACCGAGTTGCTGCATCTGGAACAGGCTCAGCGGCTCGTCGCGGTTGCCGGGAAGATCGCCGGGCTCTGAACCGGCGGCCGGTTCAGGCGGCATCCTCCGCGTCGTATTCCGGCGAAGGCGGCAGCAGCAGCAACGCGGCGGAGCCGACGGCGAGACCGACCAGCGTGGCGAAGCTGTCGGCCACCCAGTCCATCCACTCGGCATCGCGGCCAAACGGCAACCAAAGCTGCAAAAGCTCGATCGCACCCCCGACACCGATCATCACCAGCACTAGCGCCAAAGCGCTGCGGCGCGGCCACAGGACCCGCGCTGCGGCGGTGAGCACGAAGAAAGCGGCCATGTGGTTGAGCTTGTCCCAGCGCGCGCCGACGGCTGGCGGGTGCGGTTCGAGCGCAAGGACCAGGATGACGGCAAACAGCGCGAAGAAACCTAGCTTCGGCGCAATGGACAGAATCGCGGAACGGGGCATGGCGGCCCTTGTCGCAGATCATCGCCGCCTTCGCACTTGCAAAAAGATCGGGCGCAGTCCTGTCGCGACGGCATGAGGGAGGATGCCGGCACTGCCACGCTTGCGGCCCCTGCCCGCCGCCTGTAGAGCGGCCGGCAATCTTCCATACGCTCGATCCCAGAGGAATCCGATGGCCGCCCAATACGCCTTCGTCATGAAGGGCATGACCAAAACCTTCCCCGGTGCCCAGAAGCCGGTGCTGTCCGATATCAGCCTGCAGTTCTATCAGGGCGCGAAGATCGGCATCGTCGGCCCGAACGGTGCGGGTAAATCCACCCTGATCAAGATCATGGCCGGCATCGATACCGATTTCACCGGCGAAGCCTGGCCGGGTGAGAACATCACTGTCGGCTACCTCGAACAGGAACCGGAACTCGATCCGTCCAAGACGGTGCTGGAAAACGTCAAGGACGGGGCGCGCGCCACCGCCGACATGGTGGAGCGGTTCAACCAGATCGGCATGGAAATGGCCGAGGAAGACGCCGATTTCGACGCGCTCGGTGCCGAGATGAGCGAGCTTCAGGACAAGATCGACGCGGTCGATGGCTGGACGCTCGACAACCAGCTCGAAATCGCCATGGAAGCGCTGCGCTGCCCGCCGGGCGACTGGCCTGTGGACAAGCTTTCTGGCGGTGAAAAGCGCCGCGTCGCGCTGACCCGGCTGCTGATCCAGAAGCCGTCGATCCTGCTGCTGGACGAACCGACCAACCACCTCGACGCCGAATCTGTCGAATGGCTGGAAAACCACCTCAAGGAATATGCCGGCGCGGTGCTGATGATCACCCACGACCGTTACTTCCTCGATCACGTGGTGGACTGGATCCTCGAACTCGATCGCGGCAAGTATTTCCCCTATGAAGGCAACTACTCCACGTATCTGGAGAAAAAGGCCAAGCGCATGGAGCAGGAGGACCGCGAGGAATCCGGCCGCCAGAAAGCGCTCAAGGAAGAGCTGGAGTGGATCCGGCAGACGCCGGCCGCCCGCCAGACCAAGTCCAAGGCGCGTATCCGCAAGTTCGAGCAGTTGCAGGAGGCCCAGGCCGGCCGCAAGCCTGGCAAGGCGCAGATCGTCATCCAGGTGCCCGAACGCCTGGGCGGCAAGGTCATCGAGGTGAAGAACATCTCCAAGGCCTATGGTGACAAGCTGCTGTTCGAAGACCTGTCGTTCATCTTGCCGCCGGGCGGCATCGTCGGCGTCATCGGCCCGAACGGTGCGGGCAAGTCCACGCTGTTCAAGCTGCTGACCGGCAAGGAAACGCCCGATTCGGGCGAGATCGATATCGGCTCGACCGTGCATCTGGGCTTCGTCGACCAGAGCCGCGATCACCTCGACGCCAAGAACAACGTCTGGGAAGAAATCTCCGACGGGCTCGATTACATGAAGGTCAACGGGCACGACATGTCGACCCGCGCCTATGTCGGCGCGTTCAACTTCAAGGGTGCGGATCAGCAGAAGAACGTCGGCAAGCTGTCGGGCGGTGAACGCAACCGCGTGCACATGGCCAAGATGCTGAAGCTGGGCGGCAACGTCCTGCTGCTCGACGAGCCGACCAACGACCTCGACGTGGAAACGCTCGGCGCGCTGGAAGAGGCGATCGAGAACTTCGCGGGCTGCGCCGTGGTCATCAGCCACGACCGCTTCTTCCTCGATCGGCTCGCGACTCACATTCTCGCGTTCGAAGGCAACAGCCATGTCGAATGGTTCGAAGGTAACTTCGAAGCCTATGAAGAAGACAAGCGCCGCCGCCTCGGCGATGCCGCCGACCGGCCGACCCGTCTGGCTTACAAGAAGCTGACGCGCTGATCCTTCGGCCGGAATAGCAGAAATGCGGGCCGCCGGTCTTTCGGGACCGGCGGCCTGTTCATTTTTTAACTCAACAATCTGAACAACAGGACATGCAGCGGTTCACGTAGCGGACAGCGCGCCGCGCGTAGATGTCTGGCATAAGGTCGGAACAAGCGCAGTCGCCGGGCGCTCCCAGCCTGACAACAGTTCCCGCTCCGGAGAGGGACGGGAGAGCGCAAAGGCACCACGACGTGAAACGGCATATATCGAGAACAGCGGCCGCATGGACGGCCATGGCGCTGGTTACCGCAGGACTGGTTCTCCCCTCGGTCGCTTCGGCGGACGAGCGCGGCTGGCGCGGCCAGGCGCAGGCGCAGGGCAACGGCGGCGAGCGCGGCGGTGGCTGGCGCGGCCAGAGCCAGGGCGACGGCGCAAGCCGCCGCAGCGAAAGCCAGGGCAACGCCGGCGCATGGCGCGGCCGGGCACCGGGCAACGGCGACAACGGCGGCAACTGGGCCCAGACCCGTCGCGAGGCCGTACAGAACGCGCAGGCCGAACGCTCGGTTCAGGCGCAAGCCCGCGCTCAGGCTCAGGCTCAGGCTCAGGCGCGCACCCAGCGCGACTGGCGCGACGCTCAGGCAACCGATCAGGGCGCGAATCGTCCCGATCGCGGCCGGGGTGATGGCAACTGGCGCGGCAACAGTGGCGCGGCTCCGACCGGAACGCCGGGCCGGTGGAGCAACGACAATCGCGGCGACAACAACGCCCGCGATCGCGACAACCAGCGCGATAACGACAACCGCTGGCGCGACAATGATAACCGCTGGCGCGACCGGGATCGCGATGGCCGCAATGATCGCGACCGCGATCGGGATCGCTGGCGCGACAACGACAACCGCAGCCAGACGCGCTGGCGGGGCAACGATAACCGCTGGCACTCCAACGACGGCTGGCGCGATCGCGACAACCGTTGGGGCAACAACGATCGCAGGAACTGGGACCGCGACAACTGGCGGCGCGACAATCGCTACGACTGGCGCAGCTACCGCGATCGCAACCGCTCGCACTATCGCATGGGCCGTTACTATTCGCCCTACAACAACTGGTCGTACCGCCGGCTGAGCATCGGCTTCAGCCTAGGGGCGATGTTCTACAGCGATCGGTACTGGATCAATGATCCATGGAGCTATCGCCTGCCGCCGGCCTACGGCCCGTATCGCTGGGTGCGGTACTACGACGATGCCCTGCTGGTCGACACCTACACCGGAGAAGTGGTGGACGTGATCTACGATATCTTCTGGTAAAAAGCATCGCAGTCATTTCCGGGGGCGCAGCCCCGGATCAGGAGCCCCCGGCCGTGTCGCAGCGGTCGGGGGTTTTCGCGTTCACATCATGCGTTGCAGCGTACCGTCCTTGTCGATCAGCCGGTGCTTCAACGCCCCGGCCAGATGCAGCGCCAGCAGCGCGAGGAACAGGAAGGCGAGCACTTCGTGGCTTTCGTGCCCGGCCTCGGCCAACGCCTTGGTCACTGGCAGCTTGGCCACCGGGAACAGTCCGAAATACTCCAGCGGCTTCTGCCCGCCCGATACCATCGCCCAGCCGGACAGCGGAATGGCGATCATCAGGGCGTAAAAACCCCAGGTGGTAACGGTGGCCGCCCGCGCTTCCAGCGGGCTGACGCTGGGCAGATAGGGCGGGGCCTTGTGCCCGATGCGCCAGAACAGGCGGACAAGGGACAGCGCCAGAATGCTGAGCCCGATCGACTTGTGATAGCCCATTGCCGCCGCGTGCGCAGCCTTGGAGAGGTCTTCCGAACCCCAGGCCAGCGCGAAGTTGGCAAGGATCAGCACGGCGATCAGCCAGTGCAGGACGATGGCGGTGCGCGTATACCGCGCCGATGCGGTGGTGTTCATAGTGCGCAGTTCTGCACGAACCGCCGCAACGGTGCAACGCCGGTCCGGTCATCGATTGTATCAGCGGATCATTGCCCGCCCGTCCCTTGCGCGGCTGTCCCGCTGCCGACACAAGGGCGGCGCATGCTTGACCTTTTTCGAACCGCCCTGCTCGCTGCGACCCTCGCGCTCACCTACGTGTCGGCGGCGGCGCAGGAAAGGGCCACACCGGCTCCTCACGCGACGCCGGCACCCGACGCGGTGACGGCGCTGCGGACACTGTTCGACGAGGACGCGCAGGCGGAAGCCGGTCTCGATCCGCTCGGCCAGATCCTGCGCGGCGAACTGCCCGAGGCCGGGACGATGCGGTTGATCTTCACGGACGAGCTTGATCGCGAGCATATGGCCGAGGTGCGCGACAGCCTTTCGCGGTTAAACGCGATCCCGCACGACAGCCTGCCGCCCAGCCTGCAGCTTGCCTACGACGCCTTCGCAGTTATCAAGCAGGACCAGCTCGCGATGCTGCGCCCTGAAAACCGGGCGTTGACCCGGGTGCGGCCGTTCAACCATTTTGGCGGGCTGCCCATCGCCTTCCCGGCGCTGTTCGCCGGTACCAGCAGCGGCAGCGCGCCCAGCGGTACTGCGAACGCCGCCGCACTGCGCAACATCCTGGCGCTGTATGCGGTGTTCCCCGAAGCGATCGACAACGCGATCCTGCGCTTTCGCGAGGGCATGGCAGCCGGGGTGGTCGAACCGAGGCGCACCGTCGAACTGATGATCAGCCAGATCGACATGCTGCAAAATCAGCCGCTGGCGGGCAGTGCCTTTCTGGCCCCCCTGCAAGCGCAGGGAGCGGACACCGCGCCGGAGGTGCGGGCCGAACAGCGGCGCGCCTTCGAGCAGGCGGTGACGGGGCAGGTCCGCCCCGCCTACGCGCGCTTGCGGCGGTTCCTGGCCGAGACTTACCTGCCCGCCGCGCGCGAACAGCCGGGGCTGTGGGCGATGCCGGGCGGCGATGCGCTTTACCGCCAATTGGTTGCGCACGAAACCGGCCTCGCCCTCGATCCCGAGCAGGTCCACCAGTTGGGCCTGTCCGAAGTGGCCCGCATCCGAGCGCAGATGGACCTCGTCCGCCGCCAGCTAGGCTATGCCGAGCCGCTGGACACCTTCTTCGCGACCGTCCGCACCGACCCGCGCTTTCACCCGCGGTCGGCCGGCGAACTGGCGCAAGGCTATGCCGCGATCGGTGCGCGGGTGGACGGGCAACTGCCGGCACTGTTCCACCGCCTGCCGGTCACGCCGCTGATCGTGCAGCCTTACCCGGACTTCCGCGCGCTTTACGAGCCCGGCGGCAGCTACAGCGAAGGCGATCCCGCGCATGGTCTCCCCGGAGTGTTCTTCTACAACACATCGGACCTGCCGCATCGCTTCCTGAGCGGGATGACCACGCTATACCTGCACGAGGCGATGCCGGGCCACCACCTGCAACTCAGCCTCGCCGCCGAGGATGCCTCCTTGGCCCCGTTCCAGCGTCAGGGAATGAGCACCGCCTTCGTCGAAGGCTGGGCGCTCTATGCCGAAACGCTGGGCTACCGCATGGGGCTCTATGCCGATCCGCTGCAGCATTGGGGTACGCTGGACGACGAGATGCTGCGCGCGATGCGGCTGGTGGTCGATACCGGGCTGCACGTGCGGCACTGGACTCGCGATCAGGCGGTGGCCTACATGCTGGCCAATTCCGGCATGGGACGCCAGGACGCCGAGACTGAGGTGGACCGCTATATTGCGCTGCCGGCGCAGGCGCTGTCCTACAAGATCGGCGCGCTGACCATCCAGCGCCTGCGCGACAAGGCCGAATCCCGGCTGGGCCCCCGCTTCGACATTCGCGACTTTCATGAGCAGGTGCTGGGGTCCGGTGCCCTGCCACTGCCGGTGCTGGAGGAGAAACTGGACCGCTGGATCGATCGCACCGCGCGCATACCCGTGCTTCCGGCGTCGCGCTGAAGGTCTTCCCCGAACCGTGGAGGGGGACCATGCGTAGCATGGTGGAGGGGCACGAGCGGATGACGGCACCTGTCAGCGAACGGTCAAAATCAGCCGACTGTCGTCTCCCCGGGCTTGCCCCGGGGTCCCGCTTGATGTGCGATGCTTTCCCTTCCCCCATCGGGGAAAATCGTCAGGTTTCCTCGCCGTCGGCGACCACCGCGCGGGTGGCGAGGTATTCGACGAGGTGGTCGAACCGGCGGTGGAGGTGGATGATCTCAAGCTGGGTACGCAGGTTCACTTCGTAATCGTGCCGCGCGGTGATGCGGTCCTTTTCCGACTGGCGGTTCTGACTCATCATAATCACCGGGGCCTGGATCGCCGCCAGCATCGACAACAGCAGGTTGAGGAAGATGAACGGATAGGCATCGAACGGATGCAGCCCCATCGCTTCGAGCACGCGGCTGTTGATGATGATCCATGCCATCAGCACGCCCAGGAAGCTCAGGATAAACGCCCAGGACCCGCCGATCGCCGCCACCTTGTCAGCCAACCGATCGCCATAGGTCATGTGGATCGCCGCCACTTCGTCCGAACTGGGGCCCACCAGTTCGCGCGAGGCGATGCGCCTGAGGACGTGCTGTTCCTCGGCGTCAAGCTCGTCGAAAATGCGGCCGAGCAGATCCTCGGCCAGTTGTTCAGGCGTTCGTGACGTCGGTCTCATGCAGGGCCTCGGCGATCAGCTTGCGCGTTTCGGCAATACCATAAAGCGCGATGAAGCTGCCCATGCGCGGCCCTTGCGGCGACCCCAGCAGGGTCTCGTACAGCGCCTTGAACCAGTCACGCAGCGATTCGAACTTGAAGTGCGGGTCCTTGCCGATCTCGTAGACGATGTTCTGCAGCTCTTCAGCCGTCGCGTCTTCGCCCAGCCCGGCGAGTTCCTCGTCGAGCACCGCCAGCGCCCGCGCTTCGTCAGCATCGGGCGATCGGCGCTTCAGCGTCGGGGCGATGTAGTCCCGGTTGGTCGCCAGCGCCGCCGTCACCATGGCATCGAGCGCGGGGTGCGCCTGCGGATCGGCATCGGCGACATAGTTGGCAAGATAGGACCAGACCTGATCGCGCGTCGCCTGCGCGCCCAGCACGCCGACGAGGTTGAGCAGCAGCGCAAAGGTGACCGGCGGCACTTCGCCATCAGCCTCGCCGTCGCCGTTCGCCCGCAGCAGGTGCCAGACGGGGTTGCCCAGTTGCTTGTCGAGCGGCTGCGACGGCAGGTTGCCATAGAACTGCCAGTATTCGTCCACCGCCTTGGGGATCACGCCGATATGCAACTGCTTGGCGCTCTTGGGTTCGCGGAACAGGTAGAAGCCGAGGCTTTCCTCGGTCCCGTAAATCAGCCACTGGTCGATGGTCAGGCCGTTGCCCTTGGACTTGGAAATCTTCTCGCCGTTCTCATCGAGGAACAGCTCGTAGATCAGCCCTTCGGGACGCCGGCCGCCGAGGATCTGGATGATCTTGCCCGACTGGGTGCCGCTATCGGTCAGGTCCTTGCCGTACATCTCGTAATCGACGCCGAGCGCATACCAGCGCATCGCCCAATCGACTTTCCACTGCAGCTTGGCCTGGCCACCGAACACCGACTGTTCGATCACTGACCCGTCGCTATCGGTAAAGCGGACCATGCCACTCGCGGCGTCGATCACTTCGACCGGAACCTGCAGCACGACTCCTGTGGTCGGCGAAATCGGCAGGATCGGCGAATAGGTCCGCCGCCGCTCTTCGCGCAGGGTCGGCAGCATGACGTCAAGGATAGCCTGATTGCATTCCAGCACGCGGGCCAGCGCCGAATCAAAACTACCGGCATTGTAGCGGTCGCTCGCCGCCACGAATTCGTAATCGAACCCGAAACGGTCGAGGAATTCGCGCAGCATCGCGTTGTTGTGATGCGCGAAGCTCTCGTACTTTTCGAAAGGATCGGGAATGCGGCTGAGCGGCTTGCCGATATTGGCGGCGAGCAGATCGGCATTCGGCACGTTGTCCGGCACCTTGCGCAGCCCGTCCATGTCATCCGAAAAGGCGATCAGCCGGGTCGGCGCGCCGCCGGTCAGCGCTTCATAGGCGCGGCGCACCAGTGTGGTGCGCAGAACCTCCTGAAAGGTGCCGATATGAGGCAGGCCCGAAGGACCGTAGCCGGATTCGAACACCATCGGCGCGCCATCGGGCTTACCCTGCGGGTAACGCTTGAGCAGCTTCTGCGCCTCCTGGAAAGGCCAGGCCTTGGATACGCGAGCGGCTTCGATCAGGGCATTGTCAGTCATGGTCTCGGGCCTTTCGGCCAAACTGCGCCCCCGCGCAAGCGCGAAGGTGGGGGAACCCCGCCGCCGGCCGGCCGTTTGTTCATGAACGCCGCTGACCGGAAACAAGCCTTTGGATTACGTCGCCACCCTGCAAAAGCAGATCGAAAGCATGGGCAAGGGGTTCATGCAGTCGCTCCCCTCCCTGGCCATTTCGCTGGTCATCCTGCTGCTGACCTTCGTCGCCGCCAGGTTCGCGGTGAAGATCGCCGACCGGATCACCGGGCGCACGCAGATCCGCGCGGACCTCAAGCAACTGCTCGATACGATGGTGCGGCTGGTGATCTGGATCATCGGCCTGCTGATCGCGGCCACCGTGGCGATCCCCAGCTTCACCCCGGCCGGTGCATTCGCCGGGCTCGGCGTCGGCGCATTGGCGATCGGCTTTGCCTTTCAGGACATTTTCGAGAATTTCCTTGCCGGGATCCTCATCATGCTGCGCGACAAGATGAACATCGGCGATGTCATCGAATGCGAAAAGATCCAGGGCCGGGTTGAACGCATCACGCTGCGCGAAACCCATGTGCGCCAGCTTTCCAACGAGCTCACGGTCATGCCCAATTCGATGCTGTTCAAGAACCCGGTCAAGATCCTGACCGACGCCACCATCCGCCGCAGCGAGATCATCGTCGGCATATCCTATGACAGCGATCTGGATCAGGCCGAAGCGATCATCCGCGGCGCGCTGGACGGGATCGAGGCAATCCACAAGGAACGCCCCATCCTGGTCGTGGCGCAGGAATTCAACTCCAGCTCGGTGGACTTCCTGGTCCAGTGGTGGGCGGACAGCCAGCCGCGCGATTTGCGGATCACCAAGAGCGAGGTGGTGAAGGCCGTGAAGCGGGCGCTGGACGAGGCTGGGATCGAAATCCCCTTCCCCTACGTCACCAACACCTTCAAGGAACCGCTACCGCTCGACCGCGCTCCCAAGCCGGACGATGACCGCCGCGCCGCCTGAGGCGATTACCGCGAAATGCCCCCTCCGTTCGTATCGAGCGTAGTCGAGATACGGAAAGCACGGCGCAGGATGTCTCGACTTCGCTCGACATGAACGGGGTAATGTTACGGAACAGAACGGTGCGTCTGACGCTCGCGGCCGGAAGCCATCGTCACCCTTATCGGCCATACCTGGGTGCCCGCAACTATCCTTCCTGCCACTGCCAGTCGTAATCCAGCGGTGCCTCGCGGAAGGCGAAGCGGTCGATGTGGCGGGCGAGGACGTCGGTCAGACGCGCCACCCCGTCGCGGTCCGTGCCGGTAATCGACAGCGCAATCCCGGAATCGTCCGGAGCCATCACGGCGGTGGCGTCGCCGAATGGCACCGAGCCGGTGGTGCCTTCCATTGTGACGGCGAACTTGTGCGACCAGTGCTTGCAAAGCTGGGCGACGTATTTCGCGCCGCTGGCGGTGGCCACGTGGGTGGCGATCGTATGGGTCACGGTTCGATCCTTTCGATCCGGCGCGCCGCATCGTCGATCAGGTCGGCGATTTCGAGCAGGGTTGCGCGGGTGGTTTCGGCGGCAGACAGCCGTTCGTGCAGCGCCAGCTTGAGGTTGTGCATCGCCCGGCGCACGGGGGCCGGGTCCAGCCGCTCGCGCTCCTGCGCCAGCGCCGCCAGCCGGGCCCGCAGCGCTTCGGCCTTGTCGGCATCGGCCTCGGCCTGGGCCCGGCCCTGCGCGGTCGCCTCGAACGCCTTGCGGGCACCGCCATCGGCAACCGGGGCAATCGTTCCGGCTTCTTCCATGTAAGTCAGTGCCGGATAGACCACGCCCGGGCTGGGCGCATAGGCCCCGCCGGACAGCGCCTCTATCGCGCGGATAAGATCGTAGCCGTGGCGCGGACTTTCGACGATCAGCGCCAGCAGCAGCACCTGCAGCTCGCCCTGATCGAATATCCGCCGCCGACGCCCGCCGCCCCGGCCACCACCGAAGCCGCCCGGAAAGCCGCCAGCGAACGGCGCGCCGCCTTCCGGGTCGAACCCGCGCGGACCGAGCCCCATGGCGTGGCGGCCGTGGCGATGCGGGTGGCCGTGATGATGGCCGAACTGGCCGCGTTCGTCGCGATGCCGGTCACGGCCGCCGAACGGCCCTCGACCGCCGCGACCGGGATTTGAGGGGTAGGGGTTCATCGTAGTTCCTGATTGTTTCATGATGTCTCTAAGATATATCTTGATAGCTATCCTGCAAGAGACAATCGCCAGTCCTTCGCAAAAATTGGGCAGGGGCGGGTTGCCGCCCCTTCCCTCGCCACCCCCCGTGCCCCTAAGCCCGCTGGCATGAGCGCCGCCCCTCTCCGCGTCCTGCCCGCGCTTCACGCCAGCCACGCCGGCTGCTGGGCGCGCGTGGACGACTTGCCGACGCGCGCCATCTCCAAGGGCGAGGCGGTGACCGCCGCCGCCGATACTCCGCATCTCGTGCTCAATGCCCCGGTGCTGGCCAGCCGGCTGGGTTATCCCGACCTGTCGGGGCTGGACCTGCTCGAACTCTTCGCGTTCGTGCACCCGGCCCGGTTCATGGTTCCCACCCCCAAGGGGCTTGCCCATGCGCTGGGGCTGGCCGAACCGGCCAACGACGCGGCGGTGCCTGCCCTGCTTCAGGAAGCGGCGGCACATCTCCTCGCCACCTGCGCCGCGCCGGACTGGGCCGAGCGCGAGGGCGCATGGACCGCGCTGCAATCACTGATCCGCATGCGCTGGCCCTGGGCGACGCTGCTCAACCCGGTGATCGAACGCCCCGCACGCGCCGAGCGCTGGCTGTTCACCCGGCTGCCCGAGTGGGACGAGGCCGGCGAGCAGCACCAGCCCCGCCAGGTGACGCTGGACGATGCGTCCGTGCTCGATCGCCTGGCCGATCTGACCGGCCGCGATGCCGAGCAGCGGCCCGGCCAGCGGAACTATGCCATCGAAGTCGCCCGCGCCTTCGCGCCGCGCGCCCGTGCCGGCAATCCGCACGTGGTGCTGGCCGAGGCCGGGACGGGGATCGGCAAGACGCTGGGCTATCTGGCCCCGGCATCGCTGTGGAGCGAGCGGTCGGACGGTACGATCTGGGTATCCACCTTCACCAAGGCGCTGCAGCGCCAGTTGCGGCAGGAAAGCGCCCGCGCCTGGCCCGAGCGCCGGGCTGACGGCAGCGCCCCGGTGGTCCTGCGCAAGGGGCGCGAGAACTATCTGTGCCTGCTCAACCTGGAGGACGCGCTGCAGGGCGGGTTTGCCGGGCGCGCCGCCATTCTGGCGCAACTCGTCGCCCGCTGGGCCGCCTATTCGCGCGATGGCGACATGATCGGCGGCGATCTGCCCGGCTGGCTGGGCACGCTGTTCCGCCAGCGGGCCATCGCTTCGCTGACCGACCGGCGCGGCGAATGCATCTATGCCGGGTGTCCGCATTTCCGCAAATGCTTCATCGAGCGGGCCAGCCGTGCCAGCGCGCAGGCCGATCTTGTGATCGCCAATCACGCGCTCGTCATGGTCAACGCCGCGCGCGGGCGCGATCATGCCGCCCGCCCCACCCGCGTGGTGTTCGACGAAGGGCACCACCTGTTCGACGCCGCTGACGCCACCTTCGCCGCCGCCCTGACCGGCGCGGAGGCGATCGAGTTGCGGCGCTGGGTGATCGGCCCGGAAAAGTCCGCACGCGGCCGTCGCCGGGGTCTGGCCGCGCGGCTCGCCGATATCGCCAGCTATGACGAAGCGGGCAGCCTGGCGATCGCCGCCGCGCGCGAGGCTGCCGAGGCCCTGCCCGGCGATGGCTGGATGCAGCGGCTGGCCGAAGGCGCGCCATGGGGGCCGGTGGAGGAACTGCTCGCCGCCGTGCGCGCAGCCGTCTACGCGCGGGACGAGAGCGGCGGGCAGGACGCCGGCTACGGCCTCGAAACCGAAGCCGCCGGGCTTGACGGCGCGTTGGTGGAAAAGGCGCAAGGCGCGCGCGCCGCGCTGGCCGACTTGCGCCTGCCGCTGATCCGGCTGGGCGTGCGGCTGGAAGCGCTGCTGGAAGAGCCGCCGGACTGGCTCGACGGCGCGGGCCGCGCCCGCATCGAAGGCGCGCGCCATTCGCTGACCTGGCGGATCGACATGATCGGCGCATGGGAAGCCATGCTCGATCGGCTCGGCGGCGCGGCGGATGCGGAATTCGTCGATTGGCTGGCGGTCGATCGCTCCGAAGCGCGCGAGTACGATATCGGTATCCACCGCCACTGGCTCGATCCCATGAAGCCGTTCGCCCGCACCGTGCTGGAACCGGCGCATGGCGTCGTGCTGACCAGCGCGACGCTGCGCGATGGCGAGGACTGGCGCGCCGCCGTTGCCCGGTCCGGTGCCGGTCACATCGAGGTTGCCCCACACCTCACCGCGCACGAAAGCCCGTTCGATTATGCACAGCAGGCCGAAGTGCTGATCGTTACCGATGTCCCGCGCGGCGATATCCCGGCGCTGGCCGGGGCCTATGCCCGGCTGTTCGAGGCTTCGGGCGGCGGCGCGCTGGGCTTGTTTACCGCGATCCGCCGGCTGCGCGCGGTCCACGGCCGCATTGCCGACCGGCTCGCTCGGCAAGGACTGCCGCTTTACGCCCAGCATGTCGATCCGATCGATACCGGCACCCTGGTCGATATCTTCCGCGACGATCCTGCCGCCTCGCTGCTCGGCACCGATGCCCTGCGTGACGGCATGGACGTGCCCGGTCATTCGCTGCGGCTGGTGGTGATGGAGCAGGTGCCGTGGCCACGCCCGACGATCCTCCACCGCGCGCGCCGCCTTGCCAATGGCGGCCCCGCTTATGACGACAGCCTGATTCGCGCGCGGCTGGCGCAGGCGTTCGGCCGGCTGATCCGCACCCGCGCCGATCGCGGCCATTTCGTCGTCCTGTCCTCGGCGTTTCCCTCGCGGCTGCTGTCGGCCTTTCCCAAGGGCACGCCGATCCGGCGCGTACCGCTGGAAGAGGCTTTGCAGCGCATCGCCAACCACGCTTGCGGGCAATTGCCGATTGACGCACCCGACGTCCGCCCCGCAAGGTGACCCTCCACCCGGATGAAAACTGCCCCATGAAAATTCTCGGCCTGTTCCGCCACGCCAAGTCAGACTGGAACGACGCACGCCTGCGCGATTTCGATCGCCCGCTCAACGCGCGCGGGCGGGCCGGGGCGGAAGTGATGGGCAAGTACGTGCGCGAACATGGCGTGCCGTGGGCGCGCTTCGTGGCATCGCCCGCCGTGCGCGTCACCCAGACCATGGAAATCGCCGCCAAGGCCGCGCGGATCACGCCGCACGTGGTGTGGGACCGGCGCGTCTACCTCGCCAATTCGGAGACGTTGATCGAAGTCCTGCGCGAACAGGAAGGCGATCCGCCATCGATAATGCTGTGCGGCCACAATCCCGGGTTGGAAGACCTGATCTTCGACCTGGTCCCCGACGACGGCAGCAACCCGCTGCGCGACGAGGTGGAAGAGAAATTCCCCACCGCCGCCTTCGCGGTTCTGGAACTGGATATCGAGAACTGGGACGATGTGACCGAAGGCTGCGCCCGGCTGGTCCACCTTGTCCGCCCGCGCGATCTGGACCCGTCACTAGCGCCCCAGCTTAGTGATTGAAGTGTGGGCTGTGCGAGCCCACCCCGTCCGGCTACGCGGCAAGCCGCCAAGCCTTCCGGCCTTCCCGTGTACGGGAGGGCGTACTCGAGTTTCCCCGCCCGCTTGCGGGAGGGGAGCGAGACTTAGGCCTTCGGCCTTAGTCGCAGCGGGGTGGGCCAGCGCCACCGCCGCACGCCAAAGCGCCTGTTTTCAGGCCTCGGCGAGCGCTTTCGCCAAACCGTCACGGATGCGGGCCAGTTGGTCCGGCCATTCTGCTCCTGCCCTTGGCGCGACGGGCTGAATTGCGGGCATCGGTAACGGTTCTGCCGGCACCGATGCCGCTTCCCCGGATGCACCCTGCAACGCCAGCCGTGCGCCGCGCAAGGTATAGCCTTCCTTGTGGACCAGCCGATCGATCCGGGCGATCATCGCCACATCATCGGGGCGGTAATAGCGCCGCCCGCCGCTGCGCTTGACCGGGCGCAGCGATGGGAACTGGTCTTCCCAGTAGCGCAGCACATGCTGGCGGATGCCAAGCGCCTTGGCCACTTCGCCGATCGTGCGCATGGCCCCGGGGTCTTTCCCGTCATCGTATCCCAGGCGGGACAGATCGTCGTCCATGGCCGTGCGCCTCCTGTGTGACCGTGAGGTCAGCCGTCGATGATCTTGTCCTTGAGCATCTGGCTGGCGCGGAAGGTCATGACCCGGCGCGGGGTGATCGGCACTTCGATGCCGGTCTTGGGATTGCGGCCGACGCGCTCTCCCTTGTCGCGCAGAAGAAACGTGCCGAAGCCCGAAATCTTCACGTTTTCGCCGTTTTCGAGCGCGCTGCCCATGTGCTGGAGGATGGATTCCACCATCGACAGCGATTCCGCCCGCGACAAGCCCAGCTTGCGGTGGATGGTTTCGGCGATCTCCGCCCGCGTGAGTGTTTCGGTAGAGGGTATCAAGCGCAATTCCCCTTTGAGCACTTGCTCCTAGGGTAATGATATGGATCGGGAAACAAAAAGCAATGGCCGTGAACGGCAAGCTTTTCCCGCGTTAGATCCGGATCAGGCTGGCACCCCAGGTGAAACCGCCACCCATCGCCTCCAGGACGACGAGATCGCCCTGCTTCACGCGCCCGTCGCGCGTCGCCTTGTCCAGTGCCAGCGGCACCGAGGCGGCGGAGGTGTTGGCGTGTTCCGCGACGGTCATGACGACCTTTTCGCGCGGCAGGTTCAGCTTTTTCGCCGTACCTTCGAGAATGCGGGCATTGGCTTGGTGCGGGACCAGCCAATCGATATCGGCCGGGGTAAGCCCCTCATCCGCAAGGACTTCGTTCAGCACGTCGGCCAGATTGGTGATCGCGTGGCGGAACACCTCGCGGCCCTTCATGCGCAGCTTGCCGACCGTCCCCGTGGTCGACGGACCGCCATCGACGAACAGCAACTGGTTGTGCGCGCCATCGGCGTGGAGCCGGGTGGAGAGTATCCCGCGCGGCTGGGCGGCACCGTCATCGTCGCGCGCTTCGAGCACGACCGCGCCGGCACCATCGCCGAACAGGACGCAGGTGGTGCGATCTTCCCAATCGAGAATGCGGCTGAAAGTCTCCGCCCCGATCACCACGGCGCGGCGCGCCATGCCGGTGCGCAGCATCGAATCGGCAACGCCGAGCGCGTAGAGGAAGCCCGAACAGACCGCCGCGACATCGAAGGCGATGCCGCCGGGGCAACCCAGGCCATGCTGGACGATCGTGGCGGTAGCCGGAAAGGTCTGGTCCGGGGTGGCGGTGGCAAGAATGATGAGATCGACGGTGGCGGCATCGATCCCGGCCGCCTCGATCGCGTTCTTCGCGGCAGCGAGCGCCAGCGTGGAGGTGGTCTCGTCCTCGGCGGCGATATAGCGGTTGGTGATGCCGGTCCGCTCGACGATCCACTCGTCGCTGGTATCGACGCGTTCGGACAGTTCGGCGTTGCTGACCGCCTGGCGCGGCAGCGCCGAACCGGTGCCGATGAGGACGGACCGCAGCATCAGACGCGCACTTCCTGCGCCGCATTCTTGCGCAGCGAATTCTCGCCCACGCGGGCCAGACTTGCGGTGATCCGCTCGGTCACGTTTTCCTCCAGAAGCCGCGCGGTAACCGCCACGGCATTTGCGACACCGACCGCGTTGGCACTGCCGTGGCTCTTCACGACCAGGCCGTTCAGCCCGAGGAAGACGCCGCCGTTGTGATTGTTCGGGTCAAGGTGATGTTTGAGCAGCTCGGTCGCCGGGCGCGAGATCAGGAAACCGACCTTGGAACGCAGCGAGCTGGAAAATCCGCGCCGCAGCAGGTCGGCCACGAACCGCGCCGTGCCTTCCACCGCCTTGAGGGCGATGTTGCCCGAAAATCCGTCAGTCACCACCACGTCGACATCGCCGCGACAGATCTTGTCCGCCTCGGTGAAGCCGTCGAAGGAAATCTGGAGATCGGGCCCGGCGGCCTTGAGGGTGGCGGCGGCATCGCGCAGCAGCTCTGTGCCCTTGATTTCCTCGGTCCCGATGTTGAGCAGGCGCACGCGCGGCGTTTCGCGCCCGGTGACGACCCGTGAATAGGCCGCGCCCATGATCGCGAACTGCACGAGATTGCGGCTGTCGCACTCGGTATTGGCACCAAGGTCGAGCATGATGACGTCATTATCGCCCAGCGTCGGCAGCAACGCTGCCAGCGCCGGCCGGTCGATCCCGGGCAGCGTGCGCAAGGTGACCTTGGCGATGGCCATCAGTGCGCCGGTATTGCCGGCGCTGACGGCGGCTCCGGCGTCACCCGCCTTCACCGCCTGGATCGCCATTCCCATCGACGTGGACTTGGCCCGGCGCAGCGCCTGGCTCGGCTTGTCCTCGCCGGTGATCACCCCTTCGGTGTGCAGGATTTCCGAAGAAGCCCGCAAGTTGGGGTGATTTTCGAGCGCGGCCTTGATCCGCGTCTCATCGCCGACAAGCAGGAACTTGAAGCGGTCATGACGGCGACGCGCGAGCGCAGCGCCTTCGATCATGACGCGAACGCCTTCGTCGCCGCCCATCGCATCGACAGCGATACGCGGCAGACTCATCAGGCTGTCTCCGTTCCCTGTGAGGGCTTAGATTTCGACGGCGACGATTTCGCGACCGTTGTAGTGGCCGCAGGCATTGCACAGGTTGTGCGGACGCTTGAGTTCACCGCAGTTCGAGCATTCGTGGAATGCCGCGACCGTCAGCGCATCATGGCTGCGGCGCATGCCCCGGCGGGAGGGGCTCGTTTTTCTCTTAGGGACAGCCATTTCGGCACCTGTTCCTGCAAATTGCGTGTCTGTCAAAAAGGCCGCCGGGAACCGTTCGGGACCGGCGGCTTGCGAAGGCGCGCCTATAACCGATTTCACGCGAGTTGCAACCCGTTCGTCCGTGCGTCATGCAGCCCCGGCAATCGGGAAAAAGAGACAAGCATGATTCTGCAAACAACGCTGAGCCTGGCCGCCGCCGCCGCGATCATCAACCTGTGGCTGGCGATGCGCGTGGCGGCGGTGCGCCGCAGCGCCAAGGTTCTCCACGGCGATGGCGGCGACGCCCTGCTCGGCCAGCGCATCCGCGCGCAGTTGAACTATGTGGAAAACACGGTGTTCGTGCTGATCCTTTCCGGGCTGATCGAGATGACCGGCAAGGGTGGCCGCTGGCTGGCCTTCGTCGGCGCGGCCTATATGCTCGCCCGCGTCGCCCATGGCTTCGGGATGGACAAGCTGGTGGTGAACCCGGCCCGGATGCTGGGCTATCTCGTCACAATGCTGACGCTGATCGGCCTTTCCGCGGTCGCGGTGCTGATCGCGCTTCAGGTGATCTGAAGGCCGAATCGCCTCAGGCCAGGGCGCGATCGCTGACGAAGGGGTTGCTGGCCCGCTCCTGACCGAAGGTGCTGACAGCGCCGTGCCCGGGGATGAAGGTCGTCTCCTCGCCCAGCGGCCACAGCTTCTGGGTGATGGACGCGATGAGGTCCGCATGGTTGCCGCGCGGGAAATCGGTGCGGCCGATCGATCCCTGGAACAGCACGTCGCCGACGATCGCCAGATGCGATGCCGGATGGTGGAACACGACGTGGCCGGGCGTGTGGCCGGGGCAATGGATGACATCGAGCACCAGTTCGCCCACCGTCACCTGATCGCCGTCGACCAGCCAGCGATCGGGCTCGAAGACATGGCCTTCCATCTGCCACTTGCGGCTGTCATCGCCCAGTTGCGCGATCCAGAAGCGATCATCCTCGTGCGGGCCTTCGATCGGCACGCCGGCTTCCTTCGCCAGTTCGCCGGCCATGCCGCAGTGATCGAGATGGCCGTGGGTGACGAGGATCTTTTCCAGCGTGACCCCGGTCTTCGCCAGCGCCTCGCGCAGCTTGGCCAGATCGCCGCCGGGATCGACGAACGCGCCGCGCATCGTCCGGGTGCACCAGATCAGCGAGCAGTTCTGCTGAAACGCGGTCACAGGAATGATCGCCGCGCGCATGGGCGGCTGAGGCTGCGGGGAGTTGGCTTCGCTCATGCCGCCGGACATGGCGCGCCGCGCGCGCGTTTGCAACCGGGGGCCTGACTAGCGCCAATGCGTCTCGACTTCGCTCGACACGAACGGGGATGGGCGCGCAACTGAAAGCCTGACGCACTGGTCACCAAAACCAAACAGCCGTCCACGCTGAACGCCTCCCCACAGTCGTCGTCCCGGACCTTGATCCGGGACCCCGCTTTTCTTCGGCAACGCAGGTCCGAAAGCGGGGCGCTGGTCAAGCCCGGGGCGACGATACGATATTGTTCTATTTGTATTATATTACAGCCGGCCGCCCTTCCAGACGACCCGGCCGACGATCTCGGCCTCGCCGGGGGCGCATTCGATCGGGCGGTAGGCGGGATTGTCGCTCAGCAGCGCGATCCGGCCGCCGCCGCCGGCTGCTACCCGCTTGACCAGCAGGGTATCGCCCAGCCGGACCACGTGCACCCCGTCGCGCAGCGGGGCCGGAGTGCAATCGACCAATATCTCGTCGCCATCGCGCAAGGTCGGCTCCATCGAATCGCCTGTTACCGAAATCGCCGAAAGCCGATCGGCGTGCAGGCCCTGCGTCCGCAGCCAGCTTGCCGAAAACCGCAAGGCCCCGGTGATGCGACCGTCCGCCGCCACCGCGCCCGGCCCGGCCGAGGCGCTGGCATCAAGGCGCGGCACGTCGAGCCATTCACCGCGCAGGCCACTGCTTGAGGAAAAATCCTGTGATCCGCCGAGTTCGCTTTGCGCGACGCCGAAAAAGCGCGCGAGCCGTGCCCGATCGTCCTCCTCCAGCTTGCGCGGGGTGCCGCGTTTGACGAACTGCTGAAGGTAGGCAGCATTCTTGCCGATCATCCGCGACAGCGCGGACAAGCTGACCCCGCTGGCCCGGGCAAGGTCCAGCAGCCGCTGGCGGGGATCGCTGGTGTCCATAATGTAATCCTAGACGAAGGAATTTTCCTAGACAAGTAGGATTTCACTTGGAACATATAGAGAACAGAATCGACCGCAACAATTGAGGAGAGCCAGCCATGCTGATTCGCCAGATCGAAAAATTCCTGGAGGAGACAGCGATGCCCTCCACCAAGTTCGGCCGCCTCGCCGCGCACGACCCGCGCTTCGTGGGCGACTTGCGGAACGGCCGCACTCCCCGCGCCCGCACCCGGACGCGGATCGAACGCTTCATGAATCAATACCGGGAGACCGCCGATGCACTGTGAGCAAGACCAGACCCGCTTTACCCGGCGTGCCGATCCGCTGCTGCCGCGCCGCAGCCCATGGCTGGCGTTGCTATCGCAGGTGATGGCACTGGCGCAGGGCCAGGGCCAACTGCTGCGCCACGCAGAACGCGGCTGGACCAGCGCGACGTTCACCGGCTCGCGCCACGTCATCGAAATGGAGTTTACCGGGAGCGAGGCGATCGCAGCGGGGGAACACTATATCCGCACCCTGCCCGACCATGAATTTGCGGTGCCCGGCCACCTGGTGGCCGATGCCACGATCATCGAGACCGACCACACCCAGCTACCGCAACCGCGCCTGACGATCACCGCCGAACTGCTGTTGGTCGAGGACGCCTGACACTTGGCAAGGGCCGCGCGATTGCGGCCCCGCATCACCCGAGCTGCCACTCCCAGCCGAGCGGATCGCCGTCCATCACTTCCACGCCCTGTGCGGCGAGTTCATCGCGCAGGGCGTCGGAAGCGGCGAAGTCCTTGTCGGCGCGGGCGGCGCGGCGGCGTTCGAGAATGTCCTCTATCGCGGCTTCGGCGATCGTCGCCGCTTTCGGGCGCAGGCGCAGATCGGCACGGGTCAGCCGGAACAGGCCAAGGCCGAGCACCGCATCCATCGCCTCTGCCACCTCGCGCTTGGCGGCCGGATCGACCTTCTTGGCGGCCAGCACTTCGTCCAGCGTCGTCAGCGCGACGGCGGTGTTGAGATCATCGCTCAGCGCGGCATCGAACTTGTCGAGCAGCGGATCAAGCTTGGGGTGTGCCCCCTCCCCCGCCGGCACATCGCGCAGACGTTCGGCCGCCATCAGCATCCTTTTCAGCCGGGTCAGCGCCGCCGCCAGCCCTTCCCAACTGAACTCCAGCTCGCTGCGATAATGCGCCTGCAGGCACAGCAGGCGATAGGCGAGCGGGTGATAGCCCTTGTCGATCAGCAGTTGCAGCCGCAGGAACTCGCCCGAGGACTTGCTCATCTTGCCCGAGCGTTCGACAAGAAAATTGTTGTGCATCCACCAGTTGGCCCCGGAATTGGCTGCCACGTCGAGGCCGTTGGCGCAGCAGAACGCCTGGTTCTGCGCGATCTCGTTGGGGTGGTGTATCTCGCGGTGATCGATCCCGCCGGTGTGGATATCGAACGGGAAGCCCAGCAGTTCGCCCGACATGACCGAGCATTCCAGATGCCAGCCCGGCGCACCCCGGCCCCATGGCGAATCCCATTCCATCTGCCGCTTTTCCCCGGGCGGGGTCTTGCGCCAGATCGCGAAATCGGCGGCGTTGCGCTTGCCTTCGACCGCCTCGATCCGCCCCGCGCCATCCTCGGTCACGGCGCGGGCGAGGCGGCCGTAATCGGCGACGCTGGCGGTGTCGAAGTAAAGCCCGCTGTCCAGCTCGTAGCAGTGCCGGGGGGCGATCTTGCGGGCGAACTCGATCATGCGCGGCACATAGTCGGTGGCGATCGACCAGTGCGCCGGCTCGCGGATGTTCAGCGCGCGGATATCGGCCCAGTAGGCCTCGGTATAGTGGCGGGCGATGTCCCAGATCGACTGCGCCTGCTGCGCCGCCATCTTCTCCATCTTGTCCTCACCGGCATCGGCATCGTCGGTCAGATGGCCGACATCGGTGATGTTGATGACATGCGTGAGGGCATAGCCTTTGAAGGTCAGCGTGCGCCCCAGCACATCGGCGAACACATAAGCGCGCATGTTGCCGATATGGGGATAGTTGTAGACCGTCGGCCCGCAGGTATAGACCCGCGCCTCGCCGGGATGGACCGGCCGGAACGGCTCCGCCGTGCGGGTGAGGCTGTTGTAGAGCGTAAGCGGGTGGGCCTGGGTCATGGGCGGCTCATTGCGCGGCTTCGCCGGTCAGGTCAACGCCCGGCCATGACCCATCCGACTCAGAACCCGAGGAACGTCACCTGCTGGTCGAGCGGCAGGCGCGGGCGTTCGAAGGTGTTGACCGGCGCATCCGGATCGCGATGGCCGATGGCGAGCCCGCAGAACAGGATGTGCGTCTCGTCCGAAACGCCGATGTGATCCTTGATCAGCCGGGCGTGGAGCGACAGGTATTCCTGCGGGCAACTGTCGAGCCCCTCCTCGCGCAGCAGCAGCATGATGGTCTGCAGCCACATGCCGACGTCGGACCACTGCGGCGGGCCCATGAAGCGCTCGAAATAGCAGACCAGCACCACCGGCGCGCCGAACGAGACGAGGTTTTCGCGCATGAATTCCTCCCGCGCCGCCGCGTCATCGCGCGAAACCCCGAGCGCGCCATACATCCGCGCGCCCACTTCCTGAAGCCGGGAGAGGTGGCGCGGCGAGGCGTTGGGTTCGGAAAAGCTGTATTCGATCGGGTCCTGCGGCTTGGCCGCCAGCATCTTGTCCTGCATCGCCCGCAGCGGCTCACCGGTCAGCACGGTGGCCAGCCAGGGCTGGAAATTGCACCCCGACGGCGTCATCCGCGCCCGATCGAGAACGCGCGTGACCGTTTCCAGATCTACCGGGGTGTCAAGAAAACTGCGCACGGTGCGGCGGCTGGCGACGGCATCGGAAACGATCAAGGGATTCTCCGGGTTTCGAGGCAGCCACAGGCGCCGGTCGGCCGTGTTGCTAGAAAGCGGCAGCGTCGCGGTCAAGCGCGGAGCGGACCTTCGCCGCTCCGCGCTTGAGGACTCAGTTTGTCGGAGCGGCGGGTGCAGCAGCCGCCTGGGCAGCGACTCGTTCAGCCGCACGCATCGCGCCCGGTCCGGGGCCCATGTCGGCATCATCGACGGGCCGATCCGTACCCGCCTTCACGAATGCTTCGCGCGTGGAAGGCTGCAGGTCAGGACGCCCGGCCATCATGCCCATCTTGATCTTGCACATGGCATACTGCGTTTCGTCGGGCTCCACTTCAAGCGCGAGAAAATCCTTTGCCTCGCTCTTGACCATGTATTCGTGCCGGCCAGGTTCCGTCACGAGAATGAAATAGCGGCCAGCCCCCAGCGAGCTGATCTTCTGACCGTTTTCGTTGACCGCACAGCCCATGGCGGCACCCATGATCGTGCCGGTGCGATAGAACACGATCTGACCCTTGCCCGGCGGCGGCGCGGGGATGACCACTTCGGCTTTGTCTGTAGCGGCTGATGCCGGAACGGCGGCTGCTGCAACCGCAATTCCGAAGGCCGATGCCAGCCAAAGGTTACGCCCGGCGCGTGCCAAATATTTCATTATTGCTTTGTCCCTTCTGATTGAACCTTGGTATCGACCAGCACAGCCGGCGGCGCTTGCGGCGTGACGGCACTTTCCGCCACAGCGAAGTCTTCGGCCACCTTGGCACCGGCGATCGTGCCCGACGGCACATCGACTTCGCTGCCCTTCATCAGCCAGCCGCCCACCGCACCGGCCAGCCCGGCCACGGCAGCCAGCGTTGTCGCTGCCTGATTGTGATTTTCGCCGCTGCCGCCCAGCCTGAGCGACCGCAGGTGCAGTTCCCGCCCGTCCACGGTCAGAACCCGCGCCGCCAGCACCAGCTCCCCGGCGGCCCCGCTTCCCCCCGCCTTCTTGGCGTGAACGACCTCGCCCCATCCGCTCGCCCCGGCAGGCACCAGAGTGCGGCCGTCGATGACGATGGCTTCGTACAGGTGGATCGGAAACCGGTCGAAAGTCTTGCTGATGCGGCTGCCCAGCGCACCGTCGATCTGCAAGGTTACCGGCGTGAGCTTCGGCACTACCGGCCCTGAGATGGGCGCAATGCTGTCAGCGGGTGAAGGCTCTGTTACTGTCGCAGCGTTTTGCGGATCGCCCGGTAATGCACAGGCATCGCTGACGCAAAGGGTCGCGCTGGCAAGGAAGGCAACACCCCCGATAAGTTTCATCACACCCCCGCCGCGAAGTATACTTGGCCAACTTCCCGCCAGCGGCGTTACCACGCCCTAAACCCAGGTCAAGATCCGCAGTCCGGGATTACAATTCTTTCACAAGCCCGATTCACTCTTCCTCGAACAGCCCCGCCAACTGTTCGATCATCGTGCCGCCCAGTTGCTCGACATCCATGATCGTCACCGCGCGGCGGTAGTAACGGGTCACGTCGTGGCCGATGCCGATGGCGACGAGTTGGATCGGGCTCTTGTCCTCGATCCATTCGATCACCCGGCGCAAGTGCGCTTCGAGATAGCCGGCGCTGTTGACCGATAGGGTGGAATCGTCGACCGGCGCGCCGTCGGAAATGACCATCATGATGCGCCGCTCCTCGGGCCGGGCGAGCAGGCGGGCATGCGCCCACAGCAGCGCCTCGCCGTCGATGTTCTCCTTCAGCAGGCCCTCGCGCATCATCAGGCCCAGGTTCAGCCGGGCGCGGCGATAGGGTTCATCCGCCTTCTTGTAGATGATGTGGCGCAGATCGTTCAGGCGGCCGGGCTGCGGCGGCTTGCCGCCGGCCAGCCATTGTTCGCGGCTGAGGCCGCCCTTCCACGCGCGGGTGGTGAAGCCGAGAATCTCGACCTTGACGCCGCACCGCTCCAGCGTGCGCGCCAGCACATCGGCGCTGATCGCGGCGATCGAGATCGGCCGCCCGCGCATCGAGCCGGAATTGTCGAGCAGCAGGGTAACCACGGTGTCCTTGAACTCGACATCGCGCTCGACCTTGTAGGACAGCGACTGCCCCGGAGAGACCACGACACGCGCCAGCCGCGCGGCATCGAGCACGCCCTCTTCCTGATCGAAATCCCACGACCGGAGCTGCTGCGCCAGCAACCGGCGCTGCAGCCGGTTGGCTAGGCGCGTCACCACGCTCTGCAGGTTCTTGAGCTGGGCATCGAGATAATCGCGAAGCCGCGCCAGCTCGTCCTCGTCGCAAAGGTCCGACGCGCTGACGACTTCGTCGAACGCCTCGGTGAACACCTTGTATTCGAAGCTTTCGGGAATTTCGGTCCACGGGCGGTTCGGGCGGACCGGCATCATGCCGTCCTCGCCGTCCTCGCTGACGTCGCCGTCCTCGTAGTCGTCCGTGGTTTCGGTCTCGCCCTCGCCGTCGTCACTCTCGCCTTCGGCGCTGGGGTCAGCCGCCATTTCGGGCTGCTGCTGATCGGCCTGATCGTCGTTGCCAGGCTGATCGTCGTCCGTCTCGTCCTCGCCGTCGGAGGTATCGTCGTCCTCGTTCGGCTCCTGCGGCAGCTCGGCGCGGGTCAGTTCCAGGTGCTGGAGCATGTCGAGCGCGAGCGACTGGAACGCGGCCTGATCGTCAAGCGCGGTGGCCAGCCGTTCGAAATCGGCACCAGCCTTGTCCTCGATCCACTCGCGGACCATGGCGACGCCGGGTTCGGCCGCGGCAGGCACCGGCTGGCCGGTCAGCTTCTGCCGCAGCAGCAGCGCCAGCGCCGCCTGTACCGGCACTTCATCGGGCCGGCCAGCGCGGGTGATCGGATCGCCGCCCATCCGCACCATCAGCGCCGCATCGAGATTGTCGCGCATGCCGGCATAGGCGTTGGAGCCGAGCGCTTCGTAGCGCACCATCTCCACCGCGTCATAGCAGGCACGCGCCGCCGGCTCGGCCGGGGCACCGCGCATGTGCAGCCGGTCGTTATGGTGGCGAAGCTTCAGCGCGAAACTGTCGGCAAAGCCGCGCGCCTGCATCGCCGCTTCGCGCGGGACCGCGCGGCCGGGCATCGGCAGTCGGAACGTCGCGCCCGAAGAACTGGGCGCATCCGCCGTCCAGTTCACCTCCACCTCGTCGTTGTGCGAGATGGCGCGGCTGGCACCGGCCAGCACGGACTTGAAGCGATCGGTGGGAGATTCGTCAGCCATTGTGCAGTGCGACTAGCGCAGCTTGGCCCGGGGGTCCAATGCGGATGGGCGGCGGCGGGTCGGGAAACCCTCCCGCTTCAGCGCTCCAACAGGTGCTCCAGCGTCGGTCGCCCGGCGGGATCGACTTCGAAGCCCATCGGCGCGAACCAGGCGCGGGCGAGGTCGGTCTGCTGCCTGGCGACGTCCAGCACCGCGCGCGACAGGTCCTTGTTCCCCGGATCAGCGGCAACCGCCTGTTCGGCGGCGTCGAGGATGCCCAGGCGCAGCGCATCCATCGCCGCGCCATCGGCACCGCTGTCCAGCAGGGCCTGCGCCTCCTCGGCCAGCGCCGCCAGGGCTCGTCCGCCGGCGGCCGCCACTTGCGTCGCCAGTGCCTGCGCGTTTTCCAGTTCGCGCACCACGCGGCGGCGACGCAGCGGCAGGCGGGTGCGGACGAAATCGACCGTGGCCATCGCCAGATGCAACTGCTCCAGCGCCACCGCGTTGGCGGGATCGATCGCCGGGGCGACCACTTCGCGCAGCGCCTTGGTGGCCGCTGCCAGTTGCAGTTCGAGATCGGGGACCATCAGAGCACCTCCTCAAGCGTATCGCGCAACGCCCCGCTGATGACATGGCCGATCGATGCCAGCCACGCGACCAGCACGTCCTGATGGCTCTTGCCGTGCATCGCCACGCGGCAGGCGGTGGCCAGCATGTGCACGCAGGATGCGAAGTCGTTATAGACGCGGAAGTATTTCAGCCGCGCCGGATCAACCGTCAGGCCCGATGCCTTCTCGTAGCGTTCGAACAGTTCATCGCGCGGCAGCAGGCCGCAGGCGAGGAAGGTCCGGCCATCCTCGGCGAAGTGGCCGAAGTGATGGCCGCTCAGCCAAGACAGGTCCTGATGCCGGTCGCCGATGACGGCCAGTTCCCAGTCCAGCCATGCAGTGATCTGGCGGCTGTCCTCATCGAACAGGAAGTTGCCGGCGCGAAAGTCTCCGTGCACCGCCGAGGCATGGTCCAGCACCGGGGCATTGGCGACCAGCCATTGCGCCGCCAGTTCGACCAGCGGCATCGCTTCGGGCCGGTCTTCCTCCCACACCCGCCGCCACCACATCACTTGCCGGACGATGCCCGCGTTTGACCCGACCGCTGCCGGTTCGAACGCGGTCAACCCGGCGAGCGTGGCCGCCGGGGCAGTGTGGACCCTGGCGAGATGCTCGACGAACTGCTGCGCCAGCACCGGCCGCAGTTCGGGACCGAAGTTGGTGCCGATCCCGGTCACCTGCACGCTCGGCCGCGCGCGCGGCTTGGCCACCCCTTGCGCCAGCGCGTAGATGATCGCGGGGTGGGGCATGATTTCGCCCAGCTCATCGATCCAGTAACATTCGGGCACCGGCACCACACCGCGCATCGCCTGCAGCATCTCGAACTCGCGCCGCCGGCTGGTCTCGACGATCGAGGCGGCCGGCTGCATGCGCACCACCATCGGCGTTACGCGCGGTTCGCCACATTCGAGTCCGCGCCAGTGCAAATCGAATGCCATCTGCAATTTCGAAGCCCCGCCACCCAGCCAGCGGGCGCGGCTGATCTGGAAATCGGGCCCGATCTCGCGTTCGATCAGCGTCCGGGTGCTGTCCACCAGTTCATCAAGGCCGACCGGGCGGTGCGCGCCGGATGCGCGATCGCGCAGCTTGGCGGTCAGCACACGGTCCATTTCCGGCTCCACCGGGAACCGCGCGCGCACTGCGGCGATAAAGCGATCGTCGGGTGCCCAGCGCGCCGCGTCGGCCTGTGTCATCGTGCTTCCTCAGCCGGCGGGTTGCAGTTCGCCGCGCGCTTCCCGGCGCGCCATCTCGCGGCTGCGCTCCAGGTCCTCGAACGCGCCGGGTGCGTCTTCCAGCGACAGCCCCCAATCGATATCCTCGCCCTTGCCCAGGTTGGTGAGCTGGACGTACATCCAGGCAAGCTGGAAATTGGATTCCATCAGGTTGAACTCGCGGTCGTCCAGCTTGCCGACATAGGCCGCACGATCGAGCAGCATCGTTTCCTCGATCATCGGCACTTGCGTGATCTCGCCGCGCAGCAGCCTGGCGGGAAAATCGGTAGAGGCGCAGAACGGGCGGGCCAGGCCGATCACGTCGGTGGCATTTTCGGCCAGCGCTTCGTCCATGTTGTCGCGCGTGCGGAACCCGCCGGTGATCATCAGCGGCATCTTCGCCACCGGGCGCACGCGGCGGGCATAATCCATGAAATAGGCCTCCCGCCGCAGTGTCCGTTCGGCCTTCTTGCGGGCCAGCGGCTGGTTCTCCCCGATCGCCCCGATCATCGCCGGGGCATTGTAATTGCCTCCCGAGACTTCGAGCAGATCGAGATTTTCAGCGTTGAGCATTTCGATCACCGCCATGGACTGATCCATATCGAACCCGCCCTTGTGGAAATCGGCGGAGTTCATCTTCACGGACACCGGGAAATCGGCACCCACCGCCCGACGGATCGCGCGCAGGCTTTCGATCAGGAAGCGGGCGCGGTTTTCCAGGCTGCCGCCCCATTCGTCCGTGCGCGTATTGCACAGCGGGCTCAGGAACGAGGAGGCCATGAAGCCGTGCGCGGCATGAAGCTGGACACCGGAAAACCCGGTCTCACGCGCAATCGCGGCAACCACGCCGAAGCGTCGGATCAGGTCCTCGATCTGCGAACCGGTCATCGCCCGGGGCATGCCGAAGCCTTCGGGCGGCAGGCCTTCCATGTTGGCCGAAGGGCCGAGCGGGTGCTTCTGCACATCGATCGGAGTCTGCCGGCCGGGCTGGTTGATCTGCATCCACAACTGGTTGCCGGCCACCTGCCCCGCCTCCGCCCAGGCGCGCAGTTCGGCCATGCCGCCGTTGTTGTCGATGACGATATTGCCCGGCCGCTCGCGGTGCGAATAATCGACCATGACGTCGCCGGAAATCAGCAGTCCCGCGCCGCCTTCGGACCAGCGCCGGTACAACGTCCGGTTGAGCTCCGAAGCATGCCCCAGCGGCGTCGCCAACCCTTCCTGCGTGGCCGATTTGCCGATGCGGTTGGGAATCGTCGTGCCGCAAGGCAGGCGCAGGGGCGTATCGAGGGTAGCTGCCGTCACGTTCACCTCTCAAGCTGAAGTCGGGGAAAACTGGCCTTGCCCGCCGGTATCGATCGGCACCCGCCGCGCCATACGGCCGCGGGTGCCGTCCGGATCAGAGGCCGGTGCCGCCGTCCATGGTCATTTCCGATCCGGTGACGTAGCCCGACATGTCGCTGGCGAGGTAGATCACCGGTTCCACCACGTCGTCGGTCGAGCCGATCCGGCCGAGCGGCACGGTCTTGGCGATTTCGACCATGAAGTCCGCTTTGCCCTCAGGGCCGGCGATCATCGGCGTTTCGATCAGGCCGGGGTGGATCGAGTTCACGCGGATGCCGAACGGCGCCAGCTCGCGCGCCAACCCCTTGGTCATGCCGGTCACCGCGTATTTGGTGGCCTGGTACGCCACCATGTCAGGATAACCGCGCTGCCCCGCGCCAGAGCTGATGTTGACGATCGATCCGCCGCCGTTTTCCTTCATGGCCGGGACGACCGACTTGATCCCCAGGAACGTGCCGAGCTGGTTGACGTTGAAATGCGCGACGAAGGTCGCTTTGCTCGTCTCCGTGACCGGCCCCGGCGAGAAAATCCCCGCGTTGTTGACGAGGATATCGACCTTGCCGAACGCATCGATCGCCGCCGCGACCACGGCCTGCCACTGGTCTTCATCCGAAACGTCATGAATCATCGCCCGGGCATCGTCACCCAGCGACTTTGCCAGATCCAGCACCTCGGCCTTCACATCGGTAATCATCACCTTGGCACCTTCGGCCACAAAGGCCTTCGCCTCATGCGCGCCTTGTCCCTGCGCAGCGCCGGTGATGATCGCAACTTTGCCTTGAAGTCTCTTCGCCATTGCTTTGTCCTCTCTCCCGATTGCCCGAGGTGATACACAGACCATCTGGTCAATGCCATAACCATATGCGAATTTTTTTCGAACTTTCTATTCCGGGAATGCCGCACTAACGTGTGGATCACAAGACCGCTAAACGGCGACACGATGGAGAGTTCATGACCGAGAAGGAAGCCAGAGAGCGCACTGTCGCGATGTTCCGCGAAGCGACTCCGACCCGAGTGGACGCTCCGATCGAAGAATGGCGGCAAGGGTTCTCGGCGATGGCCGCAAAGATCCCGCTGCCTGCCGATCTGGCGATCGAACCCTGGACCGTCGCCGGCGTGCCCGGCTACCGCGTGGCCGCGCCCGGCGTCGATCAGGGGCGGATCGTGGTGCACTTCCACAGCGGCGGCTACGTCATGGGCTGCGCGCACGATTACCGCGAATTCGGTGGTCGCCTTTCGGCCGCTTGCGGCGCGCCGGTGTTCGTTCCCGATTACCGGCTGGCACCAGAGCACGTCTATCCCGCCGCCGCCGAAGACGGCCTCGCGATCTACACCGCGCTGCTGGAGCGATTCGCGCCCGGCCAGATTATCCTCAGCGGCGATTCCGCCGGCGGTGGCCTGTGCATGTCGACGCTGCTGGGTGCCCGCGACGGCGGCCTGCCGCAGCCGGCCGGAGCCATCGCCATCTGCCCGCTGCTCGATCTCGCCGGCGAGGGCGATAGCGCCGATATCCCGAGCGACCCGCTGATCGGGCGCGACCTGATCGTCGGGATGGGCTCGGTCTACATCGGCGAGCGCGACCCGCACGAACACCCCCGCGCCTCGCCGTTGTGGGGCGAACACCACGGCCTCGCCCCGCTCTATCTCCTCGCCAGCAGCTCCGAGGCGCTGCGTGACGACGCGGTGCGATTGGCCGCATCGATCGGCCGCGCCCAGGGCAAGGTGCGCCTGTCGCTCTACCCCGATGTCGTCCACATCTGGACCTTCTTCCCCTTCCTCGAATCCACCCGCGAGGCGATGGGCGAGATCGCCGGCTTCGCGCGCGATTGCTGGGGCAGCGATGCCACGGCGGCGAAGGTCGAGCCGGGTTATCTCATCGTCCAGGCCAGCATCAGCGACCCCGAAGGCTTCGGCCCCTATGTGGCCGCCGTGCAGCCGCTGATCGCCGCGCATGGCGGCAAGATGGTGGTGCGCGCCTTTGATCCGCCGGTGCTCGAAGGCGAATGGCCATGGCAGACATTCGCCGTCCTCCAGTTCCCGAGCGCCGAGGCGATCAACGCCTTCTGGTACTCTCCGGAGTACGCGGAGGTAATCAAGCTGCGCGACGGCGTCGCGCAATTCCAGGTTCTTTCGGTCTCGAACGCGCCCGCCTGACGGGCGGGACAAGGGGCATGTGCGCGGCCGATCGGTGCGGCCGCGCATTTTCCCTTGCGACGAAGGCAGTCCGCCTCTATTTATCCGATATTTAGTCGGGTTTATAACAGGTGCCAAGGAGCGTTCGCGTTCCGCCGCGCAGCGCGAGAGGACGCGAGGGATGATCAACAAGATCAAGAGGTCCATTGCAGAGGCCGTGGCCGACCTGCATGACGGGGCGGCCATCATGATCAGCGGGTTCGGCGACGCCGGGTCCCCGCACGAGCTGATCCAGGCGGTGATCGACCATGGCGCGACCGATCTGACGATCATCAGCAACAACGCCGGATCGGGGGAAACCGGCATCGCCGCCCTGCTCAAGGCAAACCGCATCCGCAAGGTGATCTGCACATACCCGCGCATGGCCGCCTCGCATCATTTCGAAGCACGTTACCGCGCCGGCGACGTGGAACTGGAACTGGTCCCCCAGGGCAACCTGGCGGCGCGCATCCAGGCGGCCGGATCGGGGCTGGGCGCGGTCTACACCCCCACAGGCTACGGCACGCTGCTGGCAGAAGGCAAGGAAACGCGCGAGATCGACGGGCGCAACTACGTCCTCGAATACCCCATCCACGCCGATTTCGCGCTCATCAAGGCACAGGCCGGTGACCGCTGGGGCAATCTGGTCTATCGCAAGGCGGCGCGCAATTTCGGCCCGATCATGGCGATGGCGGCCAGGACCACCATCGTCCAGGTTGCCGAATTGCGCGAACTGGGCGAACTCGATCCGGAAACCATCGTCACCCCCGGCATCTTCGTCAACCGGCTGGTCCAGGTCACCCCGCGCAGCGCCGCTGCGGCTGCAGCCTGAAGGCAGGAGCAACGAACATGGAACGCATGAGCCGCGAAGCAATGGCCGCCCGCGTCGCCCGCGACATTCCCGAAGGTGCCTATGTCAACCTCGGCATCGGCCTGCCGACGCGGATCGCCAACTACCTGCCGCAGGACAAGGACGTGTTCCTGCAGAGCGAGAACGGCATCCTCGGCATGGGGCCCGCCCCTGATGATGACGATATCGACTGGGACCTGATCAACGCCGGCAAGCAGCCGGTCACCCTGCTGAGCGGCGGATCGTTCTTCCACCATGGCGACAGTTTCACCATGATGCGCGGCGGCCATATCGATATCTGCGTGCTCGGCGCATTCCAGGTTTCGGTCTGCGGCGATCTCGCCAACTGGCACACCGGCGCACCCGATGCGATCCCCGCCGTCGGCGGCGCGATGGATCTGGCGATCGGGGCCAAGCAGGTGTTCGTGATGATGGACCTGTTGACCAAGACCGGCGAAAGCAAGCTCGTCCCGGCCTGCACTTACCCGCTCACCGGCCTCGCCTGCGTCTCGCGCGTCTACAGCGACCTTGCCATTTTCGACCTGGGGCCCGATGGCGCGCGCGTGATCGAAATGGTGGATGGGATGACGTTGGATACCTTGCGCGAACTGACTGGCGTCCCGCTCGAAAGCGCCTTGCTCCCGGCATGAGCAGCCGCCACGAATTCGGTGCGTTCACGCTCGAGGTGCGCGACGATGGCGTCGGCATCGTCACGTTCTGGCGTCCGCCGGTCAACGCCGTCTCGATCTCGGTCTATGAGGACATCGGCCGTTTCGCCGATCATGTCAGGGGCGACCAGCGGATCAAGGTCCTCGTCATCACCGCGCCGGACGAGGCGCGGGCCTGGTGCGGCGGGGCGGACCTGCACGAATTCAAGGGGATGACGATGGAACGGCGCAAGGAGCGCTATGCCTTCATCAACGAACAGCTACCCCGCTTCCACCAGATCGACCGGCCGATGATCGCCGCGATCCGCCACCCCGCCGTCGGCGTCGGGGTGATGCTGGCGGGCATGTGCGATCTGCGGGTCGCCAGCGAGGACGCGCGCTTCGCCTGCCCCGAGGTGGATTACGGCCTGATCGGCGGCAGCGCCGGCCTGTTCGCAACCTTGCGCATGCCCGAGGCGAAAGTGCGCGAAATGGTCTACACCGGCCGCGCCTTCACCGCCCGCGAACTGGAATCGACCGGCTTCTTCAACTACGTCGTCCCGCGCGCGGCGGTCCTGCCCATCGCGCTTGACATGGCCGCCCACATCGCCCGCAAGCCCATGCCCGCCCTGCGCGCGCGCAAGCTCGCCTCGCTGATGTGGGAAGGCTCGGAATGGATGGATGCCTATCTCGAAGCGCAGGAATTGTCCTACGCACTGATCGAAAGCCCGGAAAGCAGCGCGGCGGTGCTGGCGGCGCTTGAAAGCGGCAAGAAACGACGCCCGCGCGGACAAGGCTGAGGCGGCGCTGGTCGGCGCTCTCCCGCCGCGCCGCACATGATATTACCCCGATTTTCCGATACTTACTTCGTCATCCCCGCGCAGGCGGGGACCCATCTCCCGCCCTGTCGCGCATCGATCCACAGCCAGCAGGCGCGCTGTCGCAAGGGCGGGCACGCATCAAGGCAAGGCCATTCGCCTGTTTCCTACAGACATCCCGTTCAGGCATGATTGGCGCCGCTCTTTCCCATCGTCATCCGAAAACCCCCATGCTCATGCGCACGCTGGCCGTTACAGAGATTTCCTCGCCCATTGTCATCGCCTTGGCGACCGATGGTGGAATGAGGCGAAGAACAACAGAAAAAGGGTTCACGCAAAGGCGCGAAGGCGCAGAGCTGCTGCGCAGCGCCGCAGGCTTCGTTCCCGCCTCAACGGTGAGGTAAACGCATCGTCGAGTAAAAGTGCGGCTGCGCCGCAGGCACGACACCTCAGCGCCTTTGCGCCTCTGCGTGAACCGCTTCCATGTTTTATGGTTTTTTCAACGCACACTGTAACTTTTGCAAAGAGGCTATATCGTATTGTTATATATGAATATTATGCGGATTTCGAAAGTTACACACTGTAACCTTTGTAAACTTCGAAGGGGCCGTCAGTGCGCCAGCATCGCCGCCAACCGCCCGCCGATGATCTCGCGCGCCTCACGCACGATGCGCTCGATCAGGTCGGCGCAAGTCGGGATGTCGTGGATCAACCCCTGCGCCATGCTGGACCAGTAGATGCCGCTGTCGAGATCACCCGACTTCAGCAGTTCCTTGCCCTTCAGGCCACTGACCAGTTGGGCCACGTCCTCGAACCTGGGTTCGGGCACGGCAAGCCGGCGCAGCACTTCCTGCGAGACCGAATTGCGGCCCACCCTGGCGCTGTTGCGGAACGGACGGAACAGGAGGTCGGTGTCGGTCTCGCTGCCATCGACATAGGCCTGCTTGACCCGATCGTGGATCGGCGCTTCGACCGTGGCGCAAAAGCGGGTGCCCATGTTGATACCATCGGCCCCCAGCGCCAGCGCGGCGGCAAGGCCGCGCCCGTCGGCAATCCCGCCGCTGGCGATCACCGGCACGTCCAGCGCATCGACCGCCGCCGGGATCAGCACCAGCCCCGGCACGTCATCCTCGCCGGGATGGCCTGCGCATTCGAAGCCATCGATCGACACCGCGTGAACGCCATACTTCTGCGACGACACCGCGTGGCGCACCGAAGTGCACTTGTGGACCACGGTCATCCCCCGCGCCAGCAGCATGTCCCACACGCCGCGTACTTCGGGGGTGCCGGCCGTCTCGACCACGGTGACACCGGCATCGGCCACCACATCGACGATCGCTTCGTAATCGGGCGGCCGCATCGTCGGAAAGACCGAGATGTTGACGCCGAACGGCGCGTTCGTCAGCGACCGGCACAGCGCCAGTTCCTGCGCCAGGGCCTCGGGATCGGGAAAGGTCAGCGCGGTGATGAGCCCCAGCCCGCCGGCGTTCGACACCGCCGAGGCGAGCGAGGCGTAGCCGACGTTCTGCATCCCGCCCTGCACGATCGGATAGCGGATGCCCAGCAGGTCGGTGATGCGGGTCTTCAGGGTCATCGCGTTTCCCAGGCTACGAGCCGGTCCATTGCGGATCGCGCTTCTCGAAGAATGCGGTGGTCCCTTCGCGCTTGTCGGCGGTGCCGAACAGCGCCGAGAACGCCTGCCGTTCCAGGATCAGGTGCGCAGACTGGTGGGTTTCGAAAGCGGCGCGGACCATCGCCTTGCCCTGCTGCATGGCCAGCGGCGCGCGCGCGGCGATGCGGGCGGCGAGCGCCAGCGCGGTATCGAGCGCCTGCCCGTCCTCCACCACTTCGGCGACAAGGCCCGCGGCCTGCGCTTCGGTGGCCGACAGCGGATCGCCCAGCAGCACCATCTTCATCGCGCGGCTGCGCCCGACCAGACGGGGCAGGATCGCGGTGCCGCCGGCACCGGGGATGATGCCCAGGTTCGTCTCGGGCTGGCCGAACTTCGCGCCCTGCCCCGCGATCACCAGATCGCAGCACATCACCAGTTCGTTGCCCGCCCCCAGCGACCAACCTTCGACCGCCGCGATCAGCGGCTTGGCAAACCCACGAATGCGCGCCCAGATCGCCGGTCGCGGATCGGCGAGCGCGCCGCCGGTATCGCGCGCATGCAGTTCGTTGATATCGGCCCCGGCGGCAAAGAACTTGTCCGCCCCGGTGATGACCACCGTGCGCACCGACGGATCGGCGGCGGCGGTTTCCAGCTCTTCTGCCACGCGGGTCAGCAGGTCGGTCGCCAGCGCGTTGCGCTTTTCGGGGCGGTTGAGGCGCAGCAGCAGGCCGTATTCGCCGGCACGCTCGACCAGCAGAATGGTATCGGTCATGCCGTGTTCCTCAGATATACGGACGGTCGGTACAGCGCCTCGCCGGTTTCATCGGCGATGCCGTCAAGCAGCGCGACCAGGCCCGCGCGGCCGAACAGATCGGCAAAAGCGAAGGGGCCATAGGGGTAATTGGCACCGAACCGCAGCGCGGCATCGATACCCGCTTCGTCCGCCACCTTTTCCAGCACCGCATCGGCACCGCTGTTGGCGATCTGGGCGAGCGTGCGCGCCACGATCAGGCCCGGCCGATCGGCCAGCTCCAGTCCCTGCCGCTGCGATGCGGCCAGCACCGCCAGCGCCGGCTCGCGCGCCGCCTCGTCGGACACCGCGAAGCCCACGGCCCCTTGCACATCCTGCGGGCACCAGTCCAGCAAGGCGACCGACACGCCCTGCACGCGCGCCTCGCTGCGCGCGGTGCGGCCACGGGTCAAACCGATCGCCACGCCGTCGCAGCGCACGAACTGATCGCCCTGGCCGGCCTTGAGCGCTTCGGCCGCCTGCCGGTGGGTATCGCTTACCGCCACAACCGGCGCTTCAGGCAAAGACCTGTCGCTTGCGCCGTCGGCATAATCATAAACGCCACGGCCCGTCTTGCGGCCCAGCCACCCGGCATCGACAAGCGCGGCCTGCCGCGTCTGGGGCACGAACCGGGTGCGGCCGAAATAGGAATCGAACACGGACCGGGCGACCGCGAAGTTCACATCCTGGCCGATCAGATCGGTCAGTTCGAGCGGGCCCATGCGGAACCCGGCGCTCTTGAACAGCGCATCGATCGCCACCGGCTCCGCCGCGCCTTCGTTGAGTGCCGCGAATGCTTCGCCATAGAACGGCCGGGCAACGCGGTTGACGATAAAACCCGCCACATCGGCGGCAGGGATCGCGACCTTGCCCCAGTGCTTCGCCGTGGCAACGATCCGCGCCGCGACCGCCGGATCGGTGGCCGCCCCGGAAATCACCTCCACCAGCTTCATCGCCGTGGCCGGATTGAAGAAGTGCATACCGACGAAGCGACCGGGGTGGCGCAGGCTGCGGGCGAGCCGCGAGACCGGGAGCGACGACGTGTTGGTTGCAATCACGGCGCTTTCGGCCAGGACCGCTTCCAGCTTCTCGAACAACTGGCCCTTGATCCCGGCATCCTCGATGATCGCCTCGACCACCAGATCGCACCCGGCCAGTTCGTCGAGCGAGGAAACCCAGGCCATGCGCCCGGCCACCGCCTCGCCCGCCTCGACGCTGAGCTTGCCCCGCGCGACCAGCTTGTCGAGATCGGCCAGCGTGCGCTTCCTGCTTGCGGCCAGCGCTTCGGCGTTGACGTCGAACACCTTGACGGTGGCCCCCGCCTGCGCGGCGACCTGGGCGATGCCCGAACCCATCGCCCCGGCACCGCAAACGGCGATATTGTCGATAACTCCGGACATCACGCCGCCTCGCGCACGGTCAGCACGACGGTGCCGTAGTCCAGCAGATCGCCCGCCGCCGCGCCGATGCCGGTGATGACCCCGGCCACCGGCGACACGATATCTTCGGGCTCATCAAGGACATGGACCGTGGCGACCGCCTGCCCGGCCGACACTGGCGTACCCACGCCCAGAACCTGGACCAGCGTCGCCACATGCGGAGCCTTGATCGCAACCTCGGTACCGAGCGCCGCAGGGGCAACCGGCGGTGCCACCGCAACCGCCCGCGCCCGCATCGGGCTGGGCGCTGCGCCCATCCGGGCTATGTAGATTTCGGTACCGCCGGAATCGAGATGGATCTGCTGCGAACCGCTGGAAAGCAGCGCTTCGAGCAGCGCGCGGGCATCGTCGATGGCCTGTGCGGCCGGGTCTTTCGCGATGGTCATGGTCTCGCTTGTCATCAGGCCGCCTTGGCCGCCATGTCGGGCAGGAACACCTGCTCCAGCCAGCGGGTGTGGATGGTGTTGGCGATGAAATCGGGATGCGTGATGATCGCCCGGTGCAAGCCCAGCGTGGTCGGCACCCCTTCCACGGTGAAGCGATCGATCGCATCGGTCAGCTTCGCCACCGCTTCCGCGCGGGTTTCACCATGGACGATCAGCTTGCCGACCATGCTGTCATAGAACGGCGGGATCATCGCGCCTTCCGACATATGGCTGTCAAGCCGGATACCGTCGCCCGTCGGCGGGTCCCAGCGGGTGATCCGCCCCGGGCTGGGCAGGAAATCGCGCGCCGGATCCTCCGCATTGATGCGACATTCGATGGCATGGCCGGACAGCTTGACCTGATCCTGAGCCACCGACAGCGGCGCTCCGCCGGCGATGCGTATCTGTTCCTGCACCAGATCGAAGCCGGAGATCATCTCCGATACCGGATGCTCCACCTGGATGCGGGCATTGACCTCGATGAAGTAAAACTCCTGACGGCGAACGTCGAACAGGAATTCGGCGGTCCCAGCGTTACGGTAGTTGACGCTGGCGGCCAGATCGACCGCCGACTTGTGCAATTGCGCGCGCAAATGATCGGGCATCGCCGCGCAAGGCGCTTCCTCGATCAGCTTCTGGTAGCGGCGCTGGACCGAACAGTCGCGCTCGCCGAAATGGACGACCTGGCCCTTGCCGTCGCCCATGAGCTGGACTTCGACGTGGCGCGCCTCGGGCACGAAACGCTCCATGAACAGGGTGCCGTCGCCGAAGGCCGCAACCGCTTCGGCGGAAGCGCGGTGGAATCCGGCTTCGGCCTCATCACGGTTGTTGGCGATCACCATGCCGCGCCCGCCGCCGCCCGCCGATGCCTTGAGCAGGACCGGATACCCGATGCGATCGCCTTCGCGGCGGGCATCGGCGGCCGATGCCACGCATTCGCTGCCCGGCACCAGCGGCACGCCCGCCGCCTTGGCCATCGCCCGCGCGCTCAGCTTGTCGCCCAGCGCATCGATCACGTCCGGCTCGGGGCCAACAAAGGCGATGCCCTGCGCGGAACAGAGGCGCGGCAGGATCGCGCGTTCGGACAGGAAGCCATAACCCGGATGCAGTCCGTCGCAGCCGCTTTCCCGCGCCGCATGGACGATCAGGCGCGGATCGAGGTAGCTCTTGGCGGCGGATGCCGGGCCCAGCACGACTGACCGGTCGGCCAGACGCGCGGCCGCCGTGTCCCGATCGGCATCGGATACCGCAACGACTGTTTCAATGTTGAGCGCCTGCGCCGCCCGCACGATACGCAGCGCGATTTCGCCGCGATTGGCGATGAAAAGCCGCTTGATTGCCATCAGTCCCTCACCAGCGCGAACAGCGGCTGGCCGCCCTCGACCATCTCACCGTCATCGACGAGCACCGAATGAATGGTGCCCGAGGTCTCGGCGGTGAGCGCAGTGAACAGCTTCATCACCTCGATCAGGCACAGCTCGTCGCCCGCCTTCACCTTCGATCCGACTTCGACGTAGTTCGCTGCACCCGGCTTCGGGGCGCGATAGAAGGTGCCAAGGTTGGGGGCATTGATAATGAGGGCATCGGCCGGAACCGGACCCGAAGCAGCGCGGGGCGCTGGCGCTGCAGCAACGGGAGCGGTAGGCTTTGCCGGCGCGGCCGCAGCGGTCGGGGCCGCAATCGGCGCTGCAGCGGGTGCCACAGCGGCAGCCCCGGGCGCAGGCGCGCTCCACCGGGCCGAAGCGTCACTCGACAGGAAAATCTCGAAATCGCCGCGACGCAGATGCAGTTCGCGAACGCCCGATGCGGCGAATTCCGCAAGCAGCGCCTCCAGATTGGCCGGCAGATCGGCGCACTTGTCAGTCATCACGGGTTCCATTCCAGGGGATGCGGTTGGATTGGCCATGTGAACAGGAATGGTGCAGCGTCATCGATGGACGGCCCTCTCCTGCCGCGTGGTTCGCCGGGTCATGCCGCGAACCGGCTGATCCGCTTTTTGCACGCAACGGCGTACAAGGCCACCCCCACCCCGTCAACAAATATTCGACTATTCATCGGAATTTCAACGTGCGAGAAGGCCGCGCGCCGAGTGCTTCCTAACCCGGCCAGATCAGACGAGCGGCCGCTTCGATTACAAAAAACGGTTGTCAACGCGCCCTGCTGTCGGCAGTGAACAATTTTCGGTTTTAGAGCTGGCAATACTGCATAGTTGAGCTGGCTTTCTGGAGTATCACGTGCCCGCAAAAAGCCTCGCTGCCGAACCTGAAGCTGCTCCGTCGAACGTGGAAATCCGGTGGAATGCGCTCCTCACCGAAGTGCTGGAGCGTCGCAAGCCCCCGGTCGAACGCAAGCAGGCGCGCAGCAAACGGACCGAACAGCAGATCCTGAACGCTGCGCTGCGAGTGTTCGCGCGCGACGGTATCTCGCGTTCGCGCATTGCCGATATCGCCGCCGAAGCGGGCATATCCACCTCCACGCTCTATGACTACTACAAGAGCAAGGAAGACCTGGCCTACGAACTGCCGCAAGCCCACATGACCGAATTCTCGGCGCTTTTCGCCGAAGCGGCGACCGAAAAGCTGACCACGAAGGAGCGCCTGTCGCTCTATCTGACGATGTCGGCCGACTATGCCCGCGAACATTCCGAGTGGGCGCGGCTGCTCTATCTCGAAATCTGGCCCAGCGTCTTCGTCAGCGAGACCGAGCTCAAGCACACGATCGACGATTTCGCCCGCGTCATCCTGTTCCTCATCAAGGAGGGGATGGAGGAAGGCTGGATCAGCCGCGCGAACGATCCCTATGAAACGGCCGCGCTGCTGATCGGCGGGATCAACCAGGTCATCATCACCTGGCTGCTCTATCGAAAGCCTCGCAACCTCACCAAGGCCGGTTCGGAAATGGCCGCGCGGATGATAACGATCCTCGAACTGGAAGCCGCGCAGGCACAGAAATAGGCTCAACGGCAGCGGCTTATCCGCAACGCCTCAACAATCCTGGTAATTCGGATCGCGGCCCGCAAGAAACGCCCGCACACCTTCGCCGCCATCGCTGCCGGCGGTCAGCGCCGCGCTCAATTGCTGGGCATCAAGGTAGGCTTCGGTCCAGGTCATCCCTTCAAGGCGGGCCGATGCCACCTTGCGCGCCCGGATAGAGGGCAGGCTCTTGGCGGCGATCCGCCGGGCGATCTCCAGCGCACGCGGCACCACTTCCTCGCGCGGGAGTACGTAGTTGAAGAAACCGGTCGGCTCCAGCTCGCGCGCGGTAAAACGCGCGCCGGTGAACAGCATTTCGCGCACTTTGGCCTCGGGAATGCCAACATGCGCGAACAGCCCGGCACCCCCGGCTACCAGCCCGTAATCGATCTCGGGGCAGGCGAAGATCGCATCTTCAGCCGCGATGCGCATGTCGCACAAGGCGGTGAAGATCATGCCGATCCCGATTGCCGGCCCACAGACCGCAGCAATGACCGGCCGGTCCAGCCGATAGAACCGGGGCAGCACCTCGTTGATGAAGGCATAGCGGGCCTTACGGCCGGCAACGTCGATGCCGTCGAAATCGTGCAGATCGGCCCCGCCACACCAGGTCCGGGCCCCTTCGGCCGCAGTCCAGACCACCGCGCGGATGGCATTGTCGGATTCGATATGATCGACGATCCGCCCGATTGCCTCGTAGACATCGATCGACACGGCGTTGACTGGCGGGCGGTCGAACACCAGCGTCGCGATGCCATCGGCGGCCACGGTCAGGACAAATGCGCCGAATACGTGTTGCCGCGCCTTATCGGTGTCCGCCACTACCGCGCCCTTCCATTATACGACGATTAGTCGGAAACAGGGCATCACTCGCTGTGGCACCCGCTTCGCCCTTAGTCGGCCCGTCGCAGGCTCAGGTTGAGACCTGCCGACTTGAGCTCGACGACCGGTACCTTGACCGTTTGCATCAGCTTGCGGACCTGCTCCAGTTCGGGCGAGGACAGCAGCGGGAAGTCCCGGCGGACCGGCCCGGCCGCCCGCATCTTGTCGATATCGGCCTGCGGCACGAACGCGCGATAGATCAGTTCGTCCTCGTCTTCAGTGCCGTATTGCTTCATCAGCTCGGGAATGTCTGGGCTTTGCGGCGGGTTGGCGAGCACTTCCTTGGCACGCGGCGCGGCCATGATCTTGTCGAGCACGTTGGGATCGACCGGAGCGACCGTCTGGCCATAGAAGCCGGCGCTGTACTGAATGACTTCATCGGGCACCGTGCCATAGCGCTTGCCGGTCACCACGTTGAGCACCGCCTGGATGCCGACGAGCTGGCTGAACGGCGTTGCCATGCCCGGATAACCGAGATCACGGCGCACGGCGGCCACTTCGTCGAGCACTTCGGGCAGCTTGTCCATCATCTTGTGCATGGCAAGCTGGGCCTTAAAGGTGCCCATCATGCCGCCCGGAATCTGGTGCTGGATGGAGAATTCGTCGTATTCGGCATACTGGTCGACCAGGAAGCCTGCCGCCTGGCCGACCGCGCGGAAATGGGTGGCGACCGGTTCGAACAGCGATTCATCCAGATTATGCGTATGCCCGCGCAACTGGATGTTCTTGGCCATGATTTCGGTCGACGGAACCGACGGGCCATTCGCCATCGGCCGACTGGCGGTGTGGATCACGGACACGCCGTTATCGATCGCATCGAGATAGGCCTTGGCCGAAAGGCCGAGCAGATTGTTCGAGTGGAACTCGATCGGCTTGCCGTTCGCCACCTTGACCAGCGCCGGCACCAGCTTTTCGATGCGATCCTTTTCCAGCACGCCGGCGGTGTCATAGAGCAGGATGGAATCGATGTGCGGGCTGTCGGCCAGCCGCTTGGCGTTGGCGACGAAGAATTCGTCGGTATGGACGGGCGATAGCGCGAACATGATCGCGCCCGCCACCTGCGCGCCGTTGGCTTCCTTGGCCACCTTGGCAAGGCGCGTCATGTTCTCGATCCCGAACAGCACGTCGTAGATCCAGAACGAGCGCACGCCGTGCGCGCACAGCCGCTTGACCCACAGGTCCATCAGCGCCGGCGGCGTAATGCCGAAGGTGACGTTGGCATTGGCACGCAGGCCGGCACGAAGCGGGGTGTTGGGCATCGAGGCGACCAGCAGGTCGAGCCCTTCCCAGTAGTTTTCCTGGCAATAGCGGGTCAGCACGTCGAGCATGCCGCCGCCGGTCAAATCGATGATCTTGAACCCGGTTTTGTCGATGAGCGGCGAAACCGGCAGCGCCATTCCGGCGCGCATCCGCAGGCCCCACAGGCTCTGCTGACCATCGCGCATGGTTTCGTCGAGAAATTCAATATGTGCCATCGCAGATCCTTCCCGGCGCGCCAGCCGGCGCGCGTAATTCCGTCAATCCTGTTCGATGTAGATGAGCGGCTCGCCACCCTCGACAAGCTGCGCATCGGCGGCGGCGACATGGCGCACCGTACCGGTGATCCCGGCCTTGACCGAGGTGAACAGCTTCATGACCTCGATGAGGCAGATTTCGGCATCCGCATCGATCCGCTGGCCGATCTCGACGAACGGCGCGGCCCCCGGCTTGGGCGCGCGGTAGAAGGTGCCGAGGTTCGGGGCGAGCACCGCCGTCCAGGCCGGATCGATCGGTCCGGACTTGGCCGACGCGGGGGTGGCAGCCGATGCGGCCGGTGCAGTCGCCGCAGGTGCCTGCACCGCAGCCGGCACCGGCGCGGCCGCCACGACCGCCGTTCCTTCCAGCCCCGCCGCAGCCCTGTCGTTCGACATCAGCAGGCTCAGCCCGCCGCCTTCGACGCGCAGTTCCGCCCAGCCGCCGGCCTTGAACAGTTCGGCCAGTATTTCGATGTCTCGGGCGAGTTGGTCGCTCATGTCAGTCCGTACCTTGTGGATCGTGCCGGATGGATCAGACGCTGACGGCTTCGTCGCGCGTCGCATGGCCATTGGCCAGCACCGTCTGCTCGGTCACCCGATCGTAATGCCAGTCGCTGTTGCCGAACGCCTGCTCCAGGATGCGCGCGCGGCGCATGTAGCGGTGCAGCGCCAGTTCCCAGGTAAATCCCATGCCGCCGTGGATCTGCGTCGCCCGGTTACACCCGTCGCGCGCCACTTCGCCGCAATAGGCCTTGGCCATCGACGCCGCACGGGCGCGATCGGGGGCGTCTTCGGCAACCGCCCAGAACGCATAGTAGGCCGCAGAGCGCCCGGATTCGACCGCCACCGCAAGATCGGCGCAGACGTGCTTGATGCCCTGGAACGCGCCGATCGGCTGGCCGAACTGGACACGGACCTTGGCATATTCGACCGAAATATCGAGCACCCGGGCGGCGATCCCGATCTGCATGCCGGCGGCAACCGTCGCGCCGAGATCCTGCAAGGTCGCGACGGCATCGGCAGCGGCCGCGCCGCCGAGGATATCGTCATCGCCGACCGCGACATTGTCGAAAGTCACTTCCGCCAGCGCGCTTGAGGGATCGAGGCCGTCGTGCGCGCGGCAGGACACGCCGTCGGCCTTGGCATCGATCACCACCACTGCCGGCCCATCGGCGCTGCCGGCCAGGACCAGGAACAGGTCCGCCTCGGAGCCGCCATCGACCAGCATCTTGGTTCCGCTGAGGCCATTGGCGACGAATGCCGTGCGCATCGACAGCGGATCGGGGCCGCTGCCCACTTCCTGGATCGCCAGCGCCGCGTGCAGTTCGCCAGTGGCGATACCCGGCAGCCACCGCGCCTTGAGCTGATCCGAACCATAGCGCGACAGCAGCTCGGTCACGACGAGCGTGGAAGCGATGCCCGGAGGAGCGAGGCCGGCCCCCAGCGCCTCGATCGCCAGCGACACGTCTATCAGCGAGAAACCCGCCCCGCCCAGGTCTTCCGGCACCAGCAGCGAGAACAGGCCCAGCTCGGCCAGCGCTTCCCAGGCCTTCGAAGTTCCGGCTTCGACCGGATCGGGCGCCAGCAGTTGCGCATCATCCGCCAGCACCGCCGCCACGGTTTCGCCCAGACTGCGCTGGTCTTCATCGAAATTGAAGTTCATGCCGCCTCTCTCCAGTATCTTGTCGCTTTATTCTATCGCGGCAGGCCGAGCACGCGCTCGCCGATGATGTTGCGCTGGATTTCGGACGATCCGGCATAGATCGTGAATGCCTTCGACTGCAGCCAACTGGTCAGCCAGCGCCCGCTGCCCACCGCCAGCGGGTCGTCGCCGTTCAGCGTGGCGAGAGGCCCCAGCACGTCCATCGCGGTTTCGGACATGCGCACGCCCACTTCGCTCCAGAACAGCTTGAGTATCGATGCGTCCGACCCGCGATCCTCGCCCGCCAGATAGCGGCTGAGCGCGCGCAGGCAGTTGAGGCGGATGATCTCCACTTCGGCGATCGACCGGCCCAGCTTCTGGCGCACCAGCGGATCATCGATCAGCCGCTTGCCATCATTGCGCAGTTCGGTCGTCTTCGCGATCAGCGTATCGAGTTCCTGCTTGATGCGGACCTGGCGGCCCAACGCGTCTTCCGGGCCGCGCTCGTAGCTGAGCGTGGTCATGGTGATCCGCCACCCTTCGTTGATCGGGCCCAGCAGGTTTTCAATCGGCACCTCGACATCATCGAAGAAGGTTTCGTTGAACTCGTTCTCGCCGGAAATCTGGCGCAGCGGCCGCAGCGTGATACCGGGGCTACGCATGTCGATCAGCAGCAGGCTGATGCCCTTGTGGCGCGGCCCTTCATTGCTGGTCCGCACCAGCGCCAGGCACCACTGGGAATGCTGGGCGAAGCTGGTCCAGATCTTCTGGCCGTTGACGATGAACTTGTCGCCCTTCAGTTCGGCCCGGGTCTTGATGCTGGCCAGGTCCGATCCGGCATTGGGCTCGGAGAAGCCTTGGCACCACACCTCCCGCGAGCTGATGATCCCGGGGAGGAAGCGCGCCTTCTGTTCGGGAGTTCCGTGGTGGATGATCGTATGACCGGCCAGGTTCTGGCCGATGATGTTGATCAGCTCCGGCGCGCGTGCGCGGGCCAGTTCCTCGGCATAGATTGCCCGCTCGCTCAGCGTGGCGTCGCGCCCGCCGTATTCCTTGGGCCAGCCGATGCAGGACCAGCCACCTTCATAGAGCTTGCGCTCCCAGTCGAGCCGGAACACCGCCTGTTCGTCTTCGTCCTCGGGCAGGAACACGGTCTCGCCCCAGCCCTCGGGCAGGGCTTCGGCCAGGAATGCCCGCAGCTCCATGCGGAACTGCTCTTCTGCAGGCGTGTAGTTGAAGTCCATTCCCCCCGCTCCGTATCAGCGCCAGGACTGGTCGGTCTGCGCCGGGCTGGCGCTGAACGCAGGCTTGCGCTTTTCGCGGAAGGCGGTGACCCCTTCCATGTAATCGGGCGAAATGAACGCCACGGTCTGGCCGAGGATTTCGTATTCGGTCATCTGGTCAAACGTCGCATATTCCGACTTGTTGATGAATGACTTGGCCATCGACACCGCAGTCGGCGCGTTCGCCAGGATCATCTTCGCCATGGCTTTCGCCTCGGCCAGCAACTGATCGTGCGGCACCACCTTCTGGACCAGCCCCAACGCCAGCGCTTCGGCCGCATCGACGGTGCGGGCGGTGAAGGCCAGTTCCTTGGCCCGCGCGCGGCCGACGGCACGCTGCAGGAAGTAAAGCCCGCCGAAGTCCGGAACCAGGCCGACCTTGACGAACGACTGGGTGAACTTGGCCAGTTCGCTGGCGATCACGATGTCGCAGGCCAGCGGGATGTTGGCACCGGCCCCGGCCGCGGCACCGTTGACGGCGGCGATCGTCGGCTTGTGGAGGCGATAGAGCGGCTCCATGATTCCTTCGAGAATCCACCGGTGACGCGCGCTGAGCTGGAGCGGATTGAGGTCCGTCCGGCGGTTCTTGAGATCCGCGCCCGAACAGAAGCCCTTGCCCGCGCCGGTGAGAATGACCACGCCAACCTCGGGATCGTCGCGCAGTTGCGGGATCAGCGATTCCAGTTCGCCATAAAGGCCGTCGGTCGTGGCGTTGTAGGCCTCGGGACGGTTGAACGTAACCGTCGCGATGTTGTCTTCCAGCTCGTAGATGATGTTCTCAAAGCTCATGGCCGGCCTTTCAATTGAAGCCGCCCGGCGGGGGCACATGGGCCAGGTCGCCGTCGGTGGAATCGGGGATCGCGAACCACTGCTCCGGAACGGAAGTAGGGACGCGGAAATCATGCGCGGGGATCACGATGTCGCTGTTGGCGACGACGTGCGCCATGGCCTTCTGCCAGGTCCGCTCGCTCTCGCTACGGATATTGCCCGTGAGGAAGGCGTCCGAAAGGGACCGCTGCGGACTTTTGGTCGCCCGCGCATCGGCGGGAAACCAGTACCTGTAATGATCGCCCAGGTCCGAGACGATCGCCGCCCGGCCCTTTTCGGTCGAAACGACGACGACCTGCATGCCCTCGGTATGGCTGGGGACCGAGAGCAGTTGCACGCCGGGAACCAGTTCGTGGTCGCCATCCAGCAGCATCACCTTGCGGGTGCGCTTGCGCGCCAGCAGGTTGTCGATGCTCGATTGCCAGTAGTAGACCCGCTGTGACGGCACCGGATCGACCGCGCCGAGCAGTTCCGCACGCTGCACGACGACCATCGAATCCGGGAACAGGTCCAGGTTCTCCGCATGGTCGAAGTGCATGTGGGTGAGAACGACGTAATGGATGTCGGCGGGGGTCAGTCCGTGTTCGGCCAGCAGCGCCAGCAGGGCCGGATGACCGCCCCCGCTGCCGCCGACCTTGAGGCGCTGCCGGATGACGGGAATTTCGGCCATCCCGCTGTCGACCAGGATATTGTACCCGTTCCCCTGCACCAGCCAGCAATGGATAGGGTCGCGCATCAGCGATCCGCCGTGCGGCAGATAGAGCTCGCCGATGCGCAGCGCCTTGATCGTATAGTGGCTCACGCCTCGATAACCTCGAAGCGGGCGATGTCCGAAACGCGGCCCTGGCGTTCGCCTTCGGCCCAGACCGCACGGACGCGAGTACCCGGCTTGATCTTTTCCTTGGCTTCTTCAAGGCTGTCGATCTCGATCACGTGGATCATGCGCGTCGATGCCCCGTCCAGCACGATTTCGGCATAGACGTAGGGCACCTTGCGGGTAACGCCATAGACGTCCATGTTGATGATCGAGCAGGCGCGGATGGTGCCGGTATCGGCGCAGGCCTTCCAGGTGCCGGTCCGCTTGTGCGAGATGTCGTCGATCTCGCGCGGGGGGAGCAGCGCGGAATCGATGCCGGGCTGACGCACGCCCATGATCCGGCCGTTTTCCTTGATCTCATCGAACATGCGGCCATAGTAGGGGCCGTAAGCGTGATAGAAATCCAGCTTCATCTCATAGGGGATGACGCCCAGCGCATCTTCGGTGGCGACCACCGGCTTCACTTCGCCCGTCGGCGCGTCAGGCGCAGGGACGAAGCCCTTGATCGCCAGCACCGACTGCTCGACGCCCGGGTCCCACTCCGCCTTGACGCGCAGGCCGATTGAAACGTCCGCCATGTCGGCCAGGACCTTGTGCGGGAATTCGTTGTCGCAGCCATCGAGCTTGATGAAGCCGATGACATTGCCGTCAACGCGGGTGAAGGCGGTGATGACGCCGGTGTGCGGCGCTTCGACGAAGGCTTCGGGCTCTTCGCCGTCGATCGACGAGAAGTCCTGCGCCGGGGCAACCACGCGGCCCGAGGCGAAGCGCGAACCGATGATGCGCTGGTTCTTCACTTCGGCCAGGAATGTCCCGGCGGCCTTGCCGGGGGTCAGGGTGTAGGGAAGATCGATCCGGCTGTGGAAAGTCGGCAGGTCGATCGGATAGCTGTCCGGTGCGGAAAACATGGCTCGTCTCTCCCTTAAGCGCTCAACACCGCGCAGCCGCGCAGGTTGGCCCAACCGCCGCCCGACTGGACCAGCGCCGTCTTGGCGTCCTTGATCTGATGCGTTTCGTTCCGGCCCATCACCTGGGTCGCAGCTTCGATCAGACGGATCACGCCGACCGCGCCGATCGGGTTCGCACCCATGCAACCGCCCGACGGGTTGACCGGAATATCACCGTCCAACTGCGTCGCGCCCGATGCGATCAGTTCGGCCGCTTCACCCGGAGCGCACAGCCCCAGGCTTTCGTAGTAGTTCAGCTCGAAGCAGCTATAGGGCTCCTGCACCTCGACCACGTCGAACTGGCGGCGGGGGTTAGTGATGCCGGCAGCGCGGTAGACATGGCGGCTGGCAATCGCCAGCGGCTCTGACAGCATCAGCGAACGCTCGGCGGCGTTGTCCGCCTCGCAGCAATAGGCCATGCCCCGGATCCACGCCGGACGCCCAGTCGAATGGTGAGCGACCTTTTCCGATGCCAGCACGATGGCGGCGGCACCGTCCGAGATCGGCGGCACGTCGAGCAGCTTGATCGGCCAGCACAGCGGCTTGGAGTTGAGCACGTCCTCGACCGTGACCTGCTTTTTCTGGTGCGCGTAAGGGTTGGCGATGGCGTTGTTGCGGTTCTTGGCCGCAACCATGGCCGCCGCTTCCTCGGTATGCCCCAGCGCATCCATGCGGGCGCGCCAGTAGGCGGCGGAGAAGCCCATGATGCCGACGGCGAATTCACGGCCCCAGAACGGATCGTAAAGCGTCGAGATCGAATACTGCAACTGCCCTTCGGACAGTTTGTCATAGGCGACCACGAGCGTGCGTTCGGAGAAGCCGCCGGCAACCTGATAGTATCCGGCCAGCGCACCGGCAAAGCCTGCGCCGCCACCGCTGGTCAGGCGCACGACCGACTTGTTCTGCGCGCCGATGGCATCGACGACCCACTTTTCCGGCTGGTTCACCGCAGCGAACAGCACCGGCCCGGTAGCGACGACGACGGTATCGATATCGTCCATCGACAGCTTGGCATCGGCCAGCGCCCGATCGACCGCCTCGCGAACGAGGCCGGCCTGGCTGACGTCGGTCCGCCGCCGCGAATGGTGGGTCTGACCGACCCCGACAATTCCTACATGACGGCTCATAATCAAACCTCGAGAGTGAATACGCAGTTGTTCTGCATGCCGACGCCGCCGGCACCGTGAACGATGGCACGGCTGGGTGCCGCACCGCCCGACGAGCCGTTAAGCTCGGGCTGGCTGAGCTGACGGCTCGCCTCGGCGAGACGGACCAGGCCGGTCGCCATGATCGGATCGGCCGGCAGCGCGCCGCCCGAACGGTTGATCGCCACCTTATCACCCTTGGTGGCGGACAGGCCCTTGCCACGATCGGCGAGACCGAGCGCTTCGATCGCCATCAGTTCGCCGACGACCGAGCTGCTGCTGACTTCGGCAACCTGGGCATCGGGCTTGTCCCACCCGGCGGAGCGATAGGCCATCTTCGCAGCGTTCTCGGCGGCGACCAGGCGATCGCGATCCCGGGTGGCAAAGCTGTGCGTCGCCATCGACGTGCCCATGCCGGTGATGAAGGCCGGATTGCGGCTGACCCGCCGGGCAACGTCTTCCCGCGCGATCAGGACCGCCACCGCGCCATCGACCGGACGGGCGAACATCAGTTCGGTCAGCGGCGCTGCGCCCTCTTTGGCCGCCAGCACGGCGGCTGCATCGGGAACGGCATCGATCTGCACCCGCCCGCCCTGAGCCGCCGCAGCCCAGCGCTGCGCGACCAGTGCCGCCAGTTCATCGGCCGAAAGGCCGTGGTCCGCCATGTACTGCTGCGCGAGCACGCCGTTCGCCGCCCGCTGACCGAAGCCGACCGGGCGCTGATAGAACGGCTCGACCTGCGCGTTCCAGTACAGGTCCACGTTCGATTCCGAAGGCTTGGAGTAGGCGACGATCAGGCCGACCGCGCCCGATCCGGCGCGGATCTTGTTGACGCCGTAGAGAGCGGCCCACAAACCGTCCTCCTCGACACGGGCCTCTTCCTTGTGGTGCGCACCCAGCGCCCCCAGGAACCCGCAGTTCGAAATCGAGCGCCCGTCAAGCACGTCGCTGCCCGAGTCGATGATGAAATCGACGTCGTCGAGCGAAAGGCCGGTGCCCTTGAACACCGACGTGACCACCGAAGAGATCAGATCGATATGCTGGGCGTTGCCCCAGGCAGGCCGAAGTTCCGTCTGGGCGGTCGCAACGACCCCCACCTTGTCTAGCGCCATCAAATGCTTTCCTCGTCCCAGATTCGGCCCGGAAACCATCACGCAACCGCCGAAGAAAGCGCTTCTGACGATCACCGGACCCTTGCCGTTGACCGCCTCGTTATGCCTCCATTTCCCCACCAGTCAACAGTTTATCGATATTATGTCGGATTTAAGGGGCGATAAATCCCCGCCTATTTCCAGTGTATAAAAGCTTGTTACAGGGGAAATTGTTCGTTACCGATGCCATTTACCCGATGTTATGTCGGATAAAACAAGGAGAGGATGGCATGGGTTTGGACGTGAGCGGGCGGTATCGCTACCCCGCGCCCGACGCTGCCTGGCTCGCCCTGCACCAGGAAGACGTGATCGCGCCGGAACAGCCGATCATCGATCCGCACCACCATCTCTGGGAGGAAGGCGGCCACCCATACTTGCTCGACGAGCTGGCCGGGGATGTGGGCGATGGCCATAATGTGGTCGCCACCGTGTTCGTCCAGGCGCACTACGGATATCGCGCCGATGGTCCGGCCCATCTGGCCCCGGTTGGCGAGACCGAGAAGGTCGCCGCCATGGCCCATGCAGCACATGCTCGCGGCATGGCTTGCGATGTCGCCGCCGGGATCGTCGCCTATGCCGACCTGCAACTGGGCGATGCGCTGGACGAGGTGCTCGCCGCCCATCAGGCCGCTGCCGATGGCCGGCTGCGCGGCATCCGCCACAGCGTCTCGCGCGACGAGCTGTTTCCGGATGGCATTGTCCTGCGCCCCTCCCCCGCAGGAATGCTTGCCGATCCCGCCTACCGTGCCGGGCTGGCGCGCTGCCAGGCGCACGGGCTAAGCTACGACGCGATGCTCTACCACCGCCAGATCCCCGAACTGACCGCGCTGGCGCGGGCGATGCCGGAACTGCCGATCGTGCTGGACCATGTCGGCTGCATCATCGGCGTCGGCCCTTACGAGGGGCGGGAGGCCGAGAACCTCGCCGAATGGACAAGATCGATGCGCGATCTGGCCGGGTGCGACAATGTCCGCGTCAAGGTCGGCGGGTTCGGCATGATCATCACCGGGGCGCGCTGGCACGAACGGGCGGTGCCGCCATCGTCGCAAGAGCTGGCCCACGCCTGGCGTCCCTACGTCGAGACCTGCATTGACCTGTTCGGCGCGGATCGCTGCATGTTCGAAAGCAATTTCCCGGTCGACAAGGCGATGGTTTCCTATCGCGCCTTGTGGAACGCCTTCAAGCGCATCGCCTCGGGCGCGAGCGAGGATGAGCAGGCGGCGCTGTTCTGGCGCACGGCGGCGGATGCTTACCGTCTCCCCGTCCCCGCGCTGAGGGGAGCGCCGGCACATGGCTAACCGCGCCGGCCACTTGTTCGATTGGGCGCATAAGACGCCCGATGCGGTCTCGCTCGTATTCGACGGGACCGAGACCACTTTCGCGGCACTCGCCGATGATGTGCGTGCCTGCGCCGGGGCGCTGGCCAGCCTGAGCATCGCCAAGGACGCGCACGTCGGCATCTGGCTCCCCGCCTGCCCCGCCTTCATCACGGTGCAGCAAGCGCTGTTCATGCTGGGGGCGACAGTCACCCCGATCAACGTGCTCTACCGACCCGGCGAAGTGGCGCACGCGGTATCGTGTTGCGATCTGGGCTGGATCGTCACCACCGCCGCGCTGGGCGCAAGCCTTGGCGATGCCGCGCCCTGCCCGCTGATCGCGATCGATCTGGCAGCCGACGGTGAAGGGCTGCACGCCCTGCCCGCTGCCATTGCCAGTGCGCCCCCCTGCCCTCAGCCGGCTGTCGTCACCGATGATGATCTGGCGATGCTGCTGCTGACCAGCGCCACCACCGGCAAGGCCAAGGGCGTGATGCTGACAGCGGGCAACCTGGCCGCCAATTACGATCGCACTCCCGGCTGGCTCGGGCTTGGCCATGACAGCGTGATCCTGTGCGCGCTGCCGCTGTACAACACCTTCGGGCTGAACCAGTGCATCAACGCGATGCTGGTTACCGGCTGCACGCTGGTTCTGCTGGACCGCTTCGACGCCGAGCGATGCATCGAGACGATCGGCACGCATAAATGCACCTTCATGCCTGCCGTGCCGACGATGCTGCAGAAGATCATCGACCACCCCGCCGCCAGCCGCGAGGCGCTGCACCACTTGCGCACGATCATGACCGGCGGTGCCCCCGTGCCGTCGACCATGCTCCTGCGCCTGCTCGATCTGGCCCCCGATGTAGAAGTGCTGACCGGATACGGTCTGACGGAAGGGACCGCGCTGGTCACCCTCACCGACGTGAAGCTTGGCCCGGACGGACGCATCGTGCGCGATCGCACGATCGGCCGGGTGCTGGACGGGATGACGCTGGCCATCCTTGACGACGCCAGCGAGCCGCTGGCCGCAGGCGAGAACGGCGAGATTGCGATCAGCGGCCCCAACGTGATGCAGGGGTATTATCGGGCACCGGACGATACCGCCGCTGCGCTTGACGGACGCTGGCTGCGCACCGGCGATATCGGCTATCTCGATGCAGACGGCTATGCCTTCATCGTCGATCGCAAGAAAGACATCATCATCCGCGGCGGCCAGAACATCTATCCAGCGGATATCGAGGAAGTGCTCTACGAAGTGCCCGGGGTGTGCGAAGTTGCGGTTGTGGCCCAGCCGGACGAGATGCTGGGCGAAGTGCCGATCGCTTTCGTCGCGCTGCGCCCCGGCGTCACCGCCACGATCGAGGCGATGCTGGCACACTGCAAGGCCTCGCTCGCCGGATACAAGTGCCCGGCGCGCATCGAAATTCGCGATGAGTTGCCCAAGGGGCCGACCGGCAAGATCCTGCGCCGCGCCTTGCGGCCCGTTCCGGCGGATGGTTAAGGCGATCCGATGACATCCACCCCACAGCCCCGCTCGCGCTTCGTCGATATCGACGGTTCGCGCCGTCACCTCGTGGAATGGGGCGAGCCCGGTGCACCGACGGTTCTCCTGCAGCACGGCATGCGCGATCATGCCCGCAGTTGGGACTGGTTCGCCAGCCGCCTTGCCCGCGATCACCATGTCGTCGTCCCCGACTTGCGCGGCCATGGTGACAGCGACTGGTCGGCAGAGGGCGCTTACGGGCTTTCGGACTACGTCTTCGATCTGGCCGAGATCGTCGCGTCACTCGGCCTGGCGGGGTTCGATCTCGTCGGGCACTCGCTGGGGGCGCACATCAGCCTGCGCTATGCCGGGACATTCCCCGAAATGCTGCGCTCGCTGACCATCATCGAAGGGATCGAACTGCCGATCGTGCGCGATCAGTTGGCCGCGCCCAAGCCGTACCCGCAGCGCCTGCGCCAGTGGGTCGAAAACCGCCGCAAGGCGCGCGGCCGTTTGATCCGCTACTTTGCCACGACCGCCGAGGCAGAGGCGCGGATGGCGGAGGAGAACGAGGGCTTCGATGCGGCACTGATCGCCGAGCTCACCCGCCACGGGATCATCGGCGAAGCGGGCAAGGGATTGCGCTGGAAGTTCGACCACGCCTGCCGCCTGCGCCCGCCGGAAGATTCGCACGGCATCGACCTTGACGATGTGCTGGACGCGATCACATGCCCGGTTCTGCTCGCTTATGGCGAGGATAGCTGGATACCCGTGCCTTCGGCCGCACGGCTGAACCGCCTTCGCCGCCACCATCTCGTCACCTACCCCGGGGCGAGCCACTGGCTGCATCATCAGGCGCGCGAGCCGTTCTTCGCCGACCTGACGACCTTCCTGAACGCACCCGAACAGGGCCCCTTGCAGAAAGTGACCAAGCATGCGTGAAGCCGCCATCGTCTCGACAGCCCGGACCCCCGTCACCCGGGCCTTCAAGGGCGCGTTCAACGATACCGATGCTCCGGAACTGACCGCCCACGTGTTCAACGCGGCGATCGAACGGGCCGGGATCGACCCGGCACGGATCGACGATGTCATCATGGGCGTCGCCACCCAGTGGGGCACGCAGGGCAACAACCTGGCCCGCACCGCGATCTTTGCCGCCGGCCTGCCTGACAGCATTCCCGGCACCACGCTCGATCGCAAGTGCGGCTCGGGCCTGACCTCGCTCGCATTCGCGGCGCGCGGGATCATCTCGGGCGATCTCGACGTGGCGATGAGCGGCGGGGCCGAGTGCATCACGCACACCCGGAACAACCACGCGCCGACCTATCGCGCCCAGCCCAAGGTGGTGCTCGATGCCAAGCCCTATGGCTACATGGCGATGATCGAGACCGCCGAACTGGTGGCCGAACGCTATGGCATCACCCGCGAGGCGCAGGACGCAATTTCCGCGATCAGCCACCAGCGCGCCGCAGCCGCCACCGCGGCCGGCCGCTTCGCCGAAGAGATCGCCCCGATCACCGTCACCAGGAACGTGATCGAGAAAGACGGCACGATCTCCGGCCGCGAACAGGTGACCGCGAGCACGGACGAAGGCATTCGCGGCGATACCACTGCCGAAGGGCTGGCGCGGCTCAAGCCGGTGTGGAAGGACGGGCTGATCGTCAAGGAAGGCAAGCACGTCACCGCGGGCAACGCCAGCCAGCTTTCCGACGGTGCCTCTGCCCAGGTGCTGATGGAGCGCAGCATCGCTGAGGCCGAAAGCCGCCCGATCCTGGGCCTGTTCCGCGGCTTCCAGTCCGCCGGCTGCGCACCGGAGGAAATGGGCATCGGCCCGGTCTTCGCCATCCCCAAGCTGCTCGACCGCGCCGGCCTTTCGATCAACGACATCGGGCTTTGGGAAATCAACGAGGCGTTTGCCAGCCAGTACCTCTATTGCCGCGACAAGCTGGGCATCGATCCCGACAAGATCAATGTCGATGGCGGCGGGATTGCTCTGGGCCATCCCTTCGGCATGACCGGCAGCCGCCTTGTCGGCCACGCGCTGATCGAAGCGCGCCGGCGCGGCGTGCGCTGGGCGGTCGTCTCGATGTGCGTCGCGGGCGGCATGGGTTCGGCAGGGCTGTTCGAAATCCCGGGCTGACCTCGCAGTCCATGGCTACCGTGCCGATTGGCGGTAAGGTAGCCGGGGCGCGATCACATCGTCAGTACGACCTTGCCCATGACCTTGCGATCCAGCAGGAAACGGATCGCCGTCGCGGCGTCTTCCAGCGCGAACGTGCGGTCGATGTGCGGGCGAACGTCGGCCTCGCGGTAGAGCCGGAACAGCGCCGCCAGATTGTCCCGGTTCGCCGCCGGCTCGCGCCGCGCCCATTCGCCATAGAAAACGCCGAGGATCGCGGCGTTCTTCAACAGCAGGATATTGGTGGGCAGCCGGGGTATTTCCCCCGCCGCGAAACCGACGACGAGATAGCGTCCGTCCCACGCCAGCGATCGCATAGCCGGTTCGGCGAAGCGATCGCCCAGCGGATCGTAGACCACGTCGACGCCGCGCCCCCCGGTGATCTCCTTCACCCGTTCCCGCAGGTCCTCGGTCGAGTAATCGATCAGCGCATCGGCCCCCATCGCCTTGGCCAGCGCCAGCTTGGCCGGCGTCGATGCGGCAGCGATGACGCGCGCGCCGAGCGCCTTGCCGATCTGCACTGCGGCCAGACCAACTCCACCCGCCGCACCCAGCACCAGCAGCGTTTCGCGCGCCGCCAGACGGCCGCGCTGGACCAGCGCGTGATAAGCTGTGCCGTAAGTGGTGCAGAACGCCGCGCCGTGCGCGAACGACATCGCATCATCCAGCTTCACCACCTTTTCCGCCGGGACGATCATCGCCTCGGCATAGGCCCCGACCGGCGCCATCGCCGCCACCCGTTCGCCCGGCGCAAAGCCGCTGCAGCCGGGGCCAACCGCATCGATCACGCCCGCCGCTTCGAGGCCGGGCACGAACGGCAACGCCGGCTTGTGCTGGTACAGCCCCTGCACGATCAGCCCATCGGGATAGTTGACCGCCGCTGCATGAACCCTGACCCGCAATTCTCCCGGCCCCGGTTCAGGCAGTGGCACATCGGCCACGATCAGGTCTTCAGGCGCACCGAACGCGACGCACTGGATGGCTTTCATGCGGACGCTCCGGGCGTGGCGGCATCATCCAGAAGCGACTGGCGCAATTCGCGCTTGAGTATCTTGCCGCTGGCATTGCGCGGCAGGTTGCTGCGAAAGAACACGTTCTTCGGCACCTTGAAGCCGGACAGATGCTGCGCACAATGGCGGCCGATCTCGGCCTCGCACAGCGCCTCGCCGGCGCGGACCACGATCACCGCGCTCACCGCCTCGATCCAGCGCGGATCGGGCAGCCCAACCACCGCAACCTCGCTGACGGCGGGGTGAAGGTAGAGCACCTCCTCCACCTCGCGCGAGGCGACGTTTTCACCGCCGGACTTGATCATGTCCTTCTTGCGATCGACCACGGTGAGATAGCCATCGGCATCCAGCACGCCCAGGTCGCCCGAATGGAACCAGCCCCCGGCAAAGGCTTCGGCGGTCTTGACCGGATCGTTCCAGTAGCCGCTCAACAATTGCGGGGAACGGTGGACGATCTCGCCCACTTCGCCCGGTGCGACGTCCTGCATGGCGTCATCAACCACGCGGGTTTCGACATGCAGCGTCGGCCGCCCGGCCGAGCCGAGCCGCTCCGCATGCTCCTCTGGAAACAGGATCGTCGCCACCGGCGCGATCTCCGTCTGGCCGTAGAGGTTCCACAGCCGGAGCGCGGACAGGCGCTCCCGGATCTCCCGCAGCACCTCAACCGGCATGATCGATGCCCCGTAATAGCCCTTGGTCAGCCCGGTCAGATCGTGCGAGGCAAGCAAGGGACTGCGCAGCAGCGAAATCCAGATCGTCGGCGGGGCGAAGAACGAATTGGCACCGTGCCGGGCGATCAGGGTGATAATGTTGTCGGCCGTCGGCGCGCTGGTGATGATGTTGCGAGCGCCCACCTGCAGTGCCGGGCCGATCATGCAATCAAGCTGGGCACAGTGAAACATCGGCATCGCGTGGACCGCCACCGTGTCGGCCGTCCACTCGCAATCGATCACGCAGCCCTGGTATTCCCACAGCACGCTGTCATGCGACAGCATCACCCCCTTGGGCCGCGATTCGGTACCGCTGGTGTAGATGATCTGCAGCAGGTCTTCGCCGCCCCGGGTCTCCATCTGCCGGCCCTGATCGAGCATCAGCCCGGTCCAGGAAGGGACCTCTGCCGGTTCACCCTCGCGCTCGCCGGGAATGCCGAGCACCCGTTCCACCAGACCCTGTGATGCGACCAGCGCCACCTCAATCGTCGATGGATCGGCGAACAGCCACCGCGCACCGCAGTGATCGAGGATATACCGCACATCCTCGGCGTTGAGCATGAAGTTGATCGGTACCAGCACCAGATCGGCGCGGGCGATGGCGAAGCGCAGGGCGATGAAGGCATGACTGTTGCGCGCCAGCAGCGCCACCCGGTCCCCCGGGTTGAGCCCGCCGTGCTTCAGACCTGCCGCCAGTTGATCGACGAGCGCATCGAACTCGGCATAGGTCCACGCCGTCTCGCCGCACACGATCGCGGACCGGGCCCCATGCCGCGCCGCCGATCGCCGCAGCATGGCCGACAGCGATTGTCGCCGGGCGGTGGCGACGATGGCGTCGAGCGCCGCGCCGTTATCAGTCATCGGTAGATCCTGCCTTTCTTCGCGATCGGTCCTTTGAGTAGCGCCGCACGGGCGGGCCGGACTGCCGCGTTCCTTCTCTCATCAGGCGCGGCCGGGCCGCGCTGGCGGAGCCTATGAGAGCACGCGGGAGGGTACAAGCGCGCAGTGCGGGCACTGGCCTGCGGGCCCGAACGGCTCGGGCGGCGGGCCTTCCTTGACGAGGCGGCCCCGCGCGGCGTAGCCTCCGCACCACGATAACAAGTTTTGGTTGAGGAGGGGCAGGCATGAACCCTAATGCGCTCCATGCGGCGCTGCCGGACCTGAGCGCGCGCATCATGCACCACACGGTCACCACCCGGCTCAACGTCAGTTGGGACGCTTTCTGCGTCAACAGCCGGATCAAGCCGATGCGGCTCGACGAAGGCAGCCGGGAACTGCTGGCGCAGGATGAAATGCTGCTGCAGCAGGGCTTCGCGCATGTCACATCGAACCATCCCGATCTGTGGTTCGATGTGGGCCTGCGCTATCGCTCGCTGAAGTACGGCACGCTGGGGCTGGCGATGATGACCGCCGGGACCCTGGCCCAGGCGCTGGAAGTGGCCTGCCGCTACCAGGCGCTGACCTATTCGCTGATCGATTACCGCTATGTGAGCGCGCCTAACGGCTCCTGCGCTCTGCTGGGCGATACCGGCGGCATCCCGGCGGATCTCCACGATTTTACCCAGCATCGCGATCTCGGTGCCATCAAGACGCTGATCGATGACCTGACGGCCGGCGAGCCGGTGCTGGAGCGCATCACCGTCTCCGCCCCGCCCCCCGGCAATTGGGAAGCGATCCGGCGGTCGTTCTGCTGCCCGGTGGAATTTTACGCCGATCGCACGGCGTGGATTTTCCGGCCCGGTGCCGCAGGCCGGCCGCTGCCGCTCGGCGACCAGTCGCTGCTGGCGATGTACAGCTCGCGTTGCGACGAATTGCTCGATCACGCGCGCAGCGCCGTGCCGGTCGCCCAGCGGCTGACCGCCCTGCTCAACGCGCGGGGAGAAGACCTGCTCAGCGCCGCCGACGCCGCGCGACAACTGGCGCTGTCCGAACGGACCCTCCACCGCCGGCTTGCCGAAGAGGGTACGCGCTATTCCGCTATCGTCGACGAAGCGCGGTTCCGGCGCGCCCGCGATTTGCTGGCGGACCGGCGCATGTCGATCGAGGCGGTGGCCTTCGCAGTCGGCTTTTCCGAACCGTCCAGCCTGTCGCGGGCGTTCAAGCGCTGGTCGGGGATGGGCGCGTTCGAATATCGGCGGCAGCACCTGCCCGGCAAGCGCGGTTGATCCCAAGAACGGCGACCCGGCAGGCATCCTGACGCAACCCATGCCTGCCGGGCACCCGAGCACGCTCAAGCGGGCTCGTAACCCAGGATCGCCTTGACCTCCATGAACTCATGGAAGGCGTGCTCGCCCCACTCGCGCCCGTTGCCGGACTGCTTGTAGCCGCCGAACGGCGCAGCGAAATCGAGCGGGGCGTAATTGACCGCAACCTGCCCCGCACGGATGCGCGCGGCCACCTTGCGGCCATGTTCGATGTCACCTGTCTGGACGTAGCCGGCAAGGCCATAGGGGGTGTCGTTCGCGATCGCGATCGCCTGCTCCTCGTCGTCATAACCGATCATCACCAGCACCGGCCCGAAGATCTCCTCCCGTGCGATGGCCATCTGGTTGTTGACCCCGGCAAACACGGTGGGGCGGACGTAGTATCCCTGCTCCAGCCCCTCGGGCTTACCGGGCCCGCCGGCGACCAGATCGGCACCTTCGGCGATGCCCTTGTTGATGAGAGTCTGGATGCGGTTCCACTGCACATCGGACACCACCGGGCCAAGATTCACCTCATCCTCGGGCGCGCCGACTTTCTGCGCGGCGATCGTCTGCGCCGCTACGGCACTGGCCTCGGCCATCCGCGCGGCGGGGAGCAGCATGCGGGTGGGGGCGTTGCAGCTCTGCCCGCTGTTGACCATCAGTGCCTCCACGCCCTGGCGCACCGCTGCCGCCAGATCGGCATCCTCCAGGATGATGTTGGCGGATTTGCCGCCCAGTTCCTGATGCACCCGCTTGACCGTGGCGGCAGCATTGCGCGCCACTTCGACGCCCGCCCGGGTCGATCCGGTGAACGACACCATGTCGACATCGGGATGTGAGGAAATCGCGGTGCCCACGCCCGGCCCGTCGCCGTTCACCATGTTGAATACCCCCGCCGGAACCCCGGCGGCATCCATGATCTCGGCAAAGACCTGACCGCTGAACGGTGCGACTTCGGACGGCTTGAGCACCATCGTGCAGCCCACGGCCAGCGCGGGCGCGACCTTGCAGGCAATCTGGTTGAGCGGCCAGTTCCATGGCGTGATCATGCCGACCACGCCGATCGGCTCCTTCACCAGCCGCGTGCTGCCCATCCCGACGCTCGGATCGAAGCTTTCCAGAAGCTGCCGGGCGATCTGGAAATGCGCCAGCGCCAGCGGCACATGCGCGGCGGTCGCCAGTGCCGCCGGTGCGCCCATCTCCTCGCGCACGGCGTCGGCCAGGTCCTGCGTGCGGCGGTTCATCTCGGCAATGATCGCATCGAGCAGCGCGATCCGTTCCTCGCGCGTGGTCTGCGAGAAGGTCTCGAAAGCGCGGCGCGCGGCGCTGACCGCCCGGTCCACGTCTGCCGCAGCGCCAATGCTGATCCGTCCCGCCACCGCTTCGGTCGCCGGGTTGATGACATCGAGCGCGCGTGCCTCGACCGGGGCTGTCCAGGCACCGTCGATGTAGAAATCCAGATATTTGCGCATGGTCAGGGTCCCTTCAGGCAGTGGTGGCGCGGATCATATCCGCAAAGATGGTGGTGGCGCGGCGGATGACAGCATCGCCGGAAGGCAGCGCCTTGCGCATCGTGGCGATCCCGTGGATCAGCCCGCGCGCTTCGAGGAAGTGGCATTCCAGCCCCTGCACCGCCATTGCAGCGGCCAACGCCCGCGCCTGATCGCGCAGCGGATCGAGCCCGGCAGAAACGATCACGGCAGGTGGCAGGTGCGCCGGCAGCGGATGCCGCACCGGCGACAGGTCCGGCCCCGCCACATCGGTTCCGGCCGGCAGGCTATCGGTGATAAACCGGTCCATCAGCCGGCGATCGAGCAAGAAGCCCTCGGCAAAATCGCGATAGGAACCCTCGTCCGCCGCTGTCGCATCGAGCCAGGGATAGATGAGCAACTGCGCCCGCACCGTATCGCGCCCCAGTCTGGCGGCCAGATAGCAGGCCAGCGCCCCGCCGGCGCTGTCGCCGGCCACCGCGATCCCTTCCACGGGCGCTTCCAGGACCGCCCCTGCCCCGGCCACGAACCGCGCGGCGGCAAGGCAATCCTCATGCGCGGCGGGATAGGGATGCTCGGGTGCCAGCCGGTAATCGACCGCCACCACCCGCAATCCCGAAATCCGTGCAACCAGCGTGCACACCGCATTGTGCGTATCGAGATCACCGATCACGAACCCGCCGCCGTGCATGTAGACGATGACCGGTCCGGCCTGCGCTGGGCCCGGGAAATAGGCGCGCAAGGGCGTGCCAAGGCCGGTGTTGTCGGGCGGCAGGTCAAGCGTGCGCACGGACAGATCGGCCGGCTCTTCGAACAGATCGCCCAGCAGGTGATAGACCGCGCGCGCATCGGCCGCAGGCAGATCGGCAAGATGCGGCCCCGGCTGCGCTGCCAGCAGGTCCAGCACGGCCTGCGTTTCGGGGAGGACGAAAGGCTGGCTCATTGCGGCTTCTTCCCTTCCTGTTGCTGCAGCAGCCGCGCCCGATCGGCCACATAGGCGCGCAGATCCTCGGCATCCTGCTTCGACAGGTACTTGGCGAAGCTGACCATCCCGCGGTCCTTCAACGCGCCGTCGATGACAACCGCCTGCCATGCCTCGGCACTGGTCAGCGCGCCCGAGCGCCGCAGGTCCGGCACCACCCCGCTCGAAATCGCGCCGGGGCCATGGCACACCCAGCAATCGCGCTCGTAAAGGTGGCGGCCATGGGTGACTTGAGCAGGCGGGAACATTTCTGGCGGCGGGTTGGCGGGCCCGGCCACGATCTTTTCGATCTTCGGCAAGGTGCCCTTCGCATCCAGCCGGAACACGAAAATACGGCCGTTGGGACGCGGCCCCGGATCGTCGTTGAACGATGATGTCAGCGCATAAGCGCCGCCGTAACCGGCCACTACCGCCACATACTGATCGCTGCCCAAGGCAAAGGTTATCGGCGCGGCCATGATCGGGATGCCGACATTGGCGCTCCACAGCACTTTGCCGCTGTCGGCCGCGAATGCCCTGAAGTTGCCCCGCGTATCGCCCTGAAACACCAGGTTCCCGGCGGTGGTCAGCACGCCACCGTTCCACGGTTCGGGATAATCGAAACCCCAGGCTTCCTTCTGGCGCACCGGGTCCCAGGCGATCAGCCGGCCGCTCAGCATCTTGCGAATCCCGGCCACCGCCTTGGGATCATCGGGCGGAGAGGTATCGTCGGACTTGATGCCCAGGTTCCAGCGCCCGTCGCGACGCTGGAAATCGCCGGCGTTCTCATATCCGAACAGCGCGTGGTTGCCCGGGACATAGGCGAGCCCGGTCTGCGGGCTGAACGCCATCGGCTGCCAGTTGTGCGCCCCCAGTGCGCCGGGGGTGACGACCACCGGTCCCTTGGGATAGCGCGCCTCGGGCTTCTCGATCGGCCGCCCGGTCTTGATATCGTACCCGCTGGCCCAGTTCACATCGACGTAGTTCTTGGCCGAGAGCAGCTTTCCGCTCTGGCGATCAATGACATAGAAGAACCCGTTCTTGGGTGCCTGCATCAGCACCTTGCGGGGTTTGCCGTCGACCGGCAGCGTGGCCAGCGTGATCGTCTGCGTATGGGTATAGTCCCAGGTTTCCCCGGGCGTGCCCTGATAGTGCCACAGGTATGCCCCGGTATCGGGATCGAGCGCGACGATCGAAGACAGGAACAGGTTGTCGCCCTTGCCCTGGCTGCGGACTTTGTGGTTCCACGGGCTACCGTTGCCGACGCCGATATAGAGCTGATCCAGCTCGGCATCGTAGACGATGGAATCCCATACGGTGCCGCCGCCGCCGTTCTTCCAGTATTCCCCGAACCAGGTCTTGCCGGCCTTGTCCTTCAGGGCCGGGTCGGACGCGGCATTGTCGGGGCCATCGGCGGGGTTGCCGGGCACGGTGTAGAACCGCCACGCCTGCTTGCCGGTCTGCGCATCATAAGCGGTCACATAGCCGCGCACGCCCAGTTCCGCGCCGCCATTGCCGATTACCACCTTGCCCTTCACGATCCGCGGCGCGCCGGTGATCGTATAGGTCTTGGACTGGTCCACCGTGACGACCGACCAGGCGGGTTTGCCGCTTTTCAGATCAAGCGCGATCAGGCGGCCGTCGAACGTGCCGAAATAGAGCTTGCCGTCATAGATCGCTGCGCCCCGGTTGCCGACATCGCAGCACCCTTTCGCGCCATATTCGCCCGGCACTTGCGGATCGTAGAACCACAACTGCTTCCCGCTCTTGGCGTCCAGCGCATAGACCTTCGACCAGGCCGTGGTGACATAGATGACGCCCTGATATTCCAGCGGCGTCGACTCCTGCGCGCGGTTGGTGTCGAATTCGAACGACCACGCGGTGCCCAGCCGGGCGACTGTCTTGTCGTTTATCGCGGTGAGCCGGCTGAACCGCTGCTCATCGAAAGTCCCGCCATACGTCACCCAGTCGGCAGGGTTCTTCGTCGCGTGCAGCAGACCGGTCCACGCATCGTCAGCGGAGCCGCCACCGCTGCCGTTGCCGGTCAGGTCGCCGGCGGAACATCCGTATAGAGCGACCGCCATCAACACGGTGGCCATGGCCGTCAGGCGCGGTTTTCCCATCCTGTCCCCTCCAGGGCCCCGCCGGTTCGCGGTGGCCCGAAATGCATTGCTAGCGGTAAGCGAATTCGGACCCGGCCAGATCGATCGCCGGAATATCCTCGGCCTCGCGCCAGTAATCCTGGGTGTGCCGCCATTCCGGCCGCTCGCCCAGCCGCTTGGGCAGCTTGTCGATCTCGCGCATGAGATAGCCGGGGTTGAAGTTGTCACCTTCGATCCACGGCATCAGCGCATCGTCCTCAGCCCCTTCTGGAACCACCAGATCTACCTGCCGCGCGCCCTTTTCGTCCATGTGCGCCAGCAGCCGGCAGACGAAATCCCCCAGCAGATCGACGCGCAGCGTCCATGCCGCGCGGAAGTACCCGAATACCCACACAAGGTTCGGCACCCCGGTGAACATCATCCCGCGATATGTCGCCGTCTCGCCCCAATCGACCGTCCGGCCGTCGACCACGAACTCGATCCCGCCCATCACCGACAGGTTGAACCCGGTGGCGGCGACCACCATGTCCGCCGCCAGCTCCTCGCCGGAACCCAGCGCGATGCCATCGGCGGTGAAGTGATCGATCTGATCGGTGCGGACCGAGACCTTGCCCTCCCTGATCGCCACGAACATGTCGCCATCCGGGATGAACGCCACCCGCTGCTGCCACGGCCGATACCGCGGTGTGAAGTGCGGCGCGAACTCGAAATCGTCGCCGGCATAGGCCCGCACCGCCTGCTTCAGTTCATCGAACACCGCGTCCGGCTCGGCTTTCGAGCGATAGTCGAGGGTCTTGAGATTGTTGAGATAATCGAGCCGTGCACAGCGATGGACGGTTTCCTCGTCCACGCCGATCAGGCGCAGCCGGTCAGCCAGATCGCTGCGGTTGGGGTAGCACAGGAAATAGGTGGGCGAACGCTGCAGCATGGTGACATGCGCCGCCTTCCTGGCGATCGCCGGGATCACCGTCGCGGCCGTGGCCCCCGATCCGATGACGACCACGTTCTTGCCGGCATAATCGGTATCCTCGCGCCATTTCTGCGCATGGATCAACTCGCCCCTGAAATCGTCCATGCCCTTCCAGTCGGGCAGGTAGGGGGTATTGTGGTCATAGTATCCCTGGCACATCCACAGGAAGGTGCAGCGATAGGTCGGACCCGGCTCACCGTCCGCCGCTCGCGTCTCCACCGTCCAGGCCTGCGCCTCGCTAGACCAGGAACAGCGCGCGATGCGGGTCTGGTAGCGGAGGTTCTCGTCCAGCCCGTTTTCGGCGATCACTCCGCCCAGGTACTTCTGGATTTCCGCGCCGGTCGCGATCGGCGGGCCAACCCACGGCTTGAAGCGATAGCCGAAGGTGTAGAGATCGGAATCCGAGCGCACGCCAGGGTACTTGTGCGTCTTCCACGTGCCGCCGAACGAGTCCTGCGCTTCCAGGATGACGAAGCTCTTGCCGGGAAGCTGGGTCTTGAGGTGATAGGCGCTGCCGATCCCCGAGATACCCGCCCCGACGATGACCACATCCACGTCGATATCGGGCTGCACCCCGCCACGCGCCTGCGCTTCGAGAACCTCGTCCACGGCCAACTCCTCTCGCACCGCACTCCCGGCGGCCTTGATCCGGCGGTGCGCTCAGCAACCCCGCCGCTTATCGTTGTGCGCAAACAAAGCCACGATCGCCATGTCCCGTCGCGCCAAGAATCCGGCAGCGACCGCCATTGCGGAAATCCGCGCCCGCTACGTCGATGAAGCCCGCACAATCATCATCCTGGCAGACAGCCTTTCGGCCTGAAGTTTACAGCACTTTGTAAACCAGCCCCACCGACCGCCCGCGAACAGTGCCGACGCCCGGAATTTCCCGAACAATTTCAGATGAATAGTGGTAGCGGAGGAGGGACTCGAACCCCCGACACGCGGATTATGATTCCGCTGCTCTAACCGACTGAGCTACTCCGCCATACCATGGCCGGCCGCCGATGGCGGCCCGGTTATGCGCCGGCCATGCGGTGCAGGCCGCTGCCTTTAGGGATGCGGCGGCGGCGGGTCAACAGTGAAATCGCGGCCGATGCGGGGACGGCTTCATCCGCGAAACGGGACCATCCGGATCGGGCACCAGAGCCCGTCCTGCCAGGCATAGAGGCCCAGCCCGCGAAAGCGGAACGGACGCGGACGGAGGTCCGGGGCGAGCGCGGTCTGGAGGGCGCGCGCGGCCTGTGCGGTGACCTTGTTCTGGATCGTCACATGCAGGCGCAGCGGCTGCGCGTCCTGTCGGGTCAGGAGGCCATGCATCCGCTCGGCAATCGCCGCGTGGATGGCGATCATCGCGGGCGAGTCCACCGCCAGCGCCGTCCCCGTCCCCAGCTTCATCAGGCCATCGATGCGGGCCTCGGGCGGCGGTGCGCGGGCAAGGTCCGCCAGCACGCCGATCAGTTCTTCCTCCACCGAGGGCGGCAGCGCGTGGAACAGCGTCACGTGCGCACGCAGCCGGTTGCGATCCGGCGGATAGTGCGCGCGCCGCAGCCCATCGGCCCAGGCCAACACATCGGGCGGCAATTCTGCGGTCAGCAGCAGCGGTGCCCCGGCCTTGCGCTGGGCGGGATCGAGCAAGCCGGTTTCGGATCTCGGGGTGGTCATCATCTTCATCCTTGCCCTGCACCGCCAATGTGGCAAGATCGTTGCGGCTGAGGGCCGCGAAAGCGAAGGGGTGGGCGATGACCAGAACGAAGATGATCGCCGGGGCAATCCTGGCGTGGAATGCGATCGGGTGCCTTTTCTTTGGTGATTATATACTTTGCAAACACGGCTGAATCTGTTATACCCGCAAGGGTAAGGAGTTAAGCCAGTGTCCGTCCTCTCGAAGCCCTATTTCCATAACGAAGAAGCTGCCTTCACCTATCTGGAAGGCATCGTCTGGGCTGATGGAACGACTTGCCCGCACTGCGGCGGCGTTGATCGTATCACCAAAGTCAAGGCGAACCCTGTAAAGCGTATCCGTGAAGGTCTGTGGCGCTGTGGTGACTGCAAGAAGCAGTTCACCGTGAAGGTGGGCACTGTGTTCGAACACATGCGCCTTCCGCTCCACAAGGCTTTGCAGGCCGTCTATCTTATGACCAGCAGCAAGAAGGGCATCAGCGCCCACCAGTTGCACCGCGTTCTTGAGATTACCTACAAGTCGGCATGGTTTCTCGCCCACCGTATCCGCGAAGCCATGCGTGACGGCGATCTGTCTGCATTCGGCGGCAACGGCGGTATTGTCGAAGTTGATGAGACTTTCATCGGTAAGCTGAAGGGCGTCGAAAAGAAGCGCGCCTTCCATCACAAGATGAAGGTTCTCGCACTGGTTGACCGTGACAGCGGAAAGGCTCGCACGATGGTAATCGACAACGTGAAGGCTGAAACCCTGATGCCTATTGTGATCGCCAACGTGTCGCGCGAAGCCCGCATAATGACCGACGAGCACAGCGGCTATCGTGACGCTGGCAAGTGGTTCGCCGGTCATGGCACCACCAGCCACGGCAAGGGCGAATACGTGAACCTTCAGGATCGCACGATCCACAGCAACACCGTTGAAGGCTATTTCAGCATCTTCAAGCGCGGCATGAAGGGCATCTATCAGCACTGTGGTGAGCAGCACCTGCACCGCTACCTCGCCGAGTTCGAGTTCCGTTACAACAACCGCGAGAAGCTGGGATACAATGACACGTATCGCTCAGAATGCGCCCTTAACGGCATAGTAGGAAAGAGGGTTTCATATCGGCCACTCGTGAAGGCATGAAAATTCGGCCGTTCGTTCCACATTTGTTCTCAAAATGGGCTTGTGAAACGCAGCTAGAATCTATATGTCAAGAGCAAATTTGAAACGAATGGAGAACGATTGTGCCTCATGAAAAGCTGAAGGAGGCGCTTCATTATGTGATTGAGAATTGCCCCGACGCGAGTCGCTTGGGGGCAATCCGTCTCAACAAGATACTGTGGTTTGCCGACTGCCATGCCTTTCGCGAGAACGGCGTGAGTATCACTGGCGACACCTATTTGAAGCGCAAATTTGGCCCCGTGCCGAAGCACGTTCTCGCCGCCCTCCGAGATTTGGAGGGCGAAGGGAAGGTCGTTGTGCGCGAGGTTCCCTATTCAACACGGAAAACGTATCGCGAGTTTATCTCACGCACGAATCCGGACACGCACGGCCTCAGCGAAGCTGACCGCGATCTTCTCAAAGGTTACGCTGAAGTGATTTGTGAGAGATTCACGGCGGCAGCGATTAGTGATGCGTCGCATGACCAAGTATGGGAAGCGGCTGATGAGGGAGAAGAAATTCCTCTTTACGCAATTTTCGCATCCCAGGCCGGTGCCATCACAGATGACGTTCGTGCGTGGGCCAACGAGGTGGTTGGCAAGCTAGCAGCCTAAAACCTCCTTGGGGGCAATGTGACCGTTCCGTTTTTCAGTCGCCTTAAGACTATCATTGAATCAGAGGAAACCGCTACTGCGGCAGACGAAGCGCGGGACAAGTTCCCGCGCTTCGAAGATGCGTGGCAGGCGTTCCATTGGCTGCTCGCAAGACGGGCAGGAACCTTGGGACTTGCTCCCTCTGTCGGACACGATGGCTTGCGCCTTTATGTTCAAGAGGGGGATCATCTTGCAGGAACCCCGAGCATATGGTCGCTTTTCAAGATCGGTGATGAGGTCGTGGAAATCGTGGCTGTGAGGTTCTCTGAGGTCGCATATGATGAAGAAGCCGAATAGCGAGCAACCCCAACTCGACAAGTTCAAGGAAGCTGCCCGCGAACTTGAAGCCGACGAAGATGAAGCCCGATGGGAAGTGCGACTGAAGAAGGTGGTGAAGCACAAGCCTGCACCGGAGAAACCCACAGACTCTTGAGGTATCATTTTACCTGTGGTATTATGGCACCGCTATGCGAAATTGGCTTGAACCAATCTGGAAATTGACGCTCCGGGCTGTTCCTACCTATGCGTTGCAAAATGCCTTAGTTGGCCGCCCTGGCGTGGATGCCCGCTTCATTCCGTCAGGAATCAGTGAGACGATCACCATCAAAGGTGTTTGCTGGCTAACGGTGAACGAGGACTAGCATTGATAGCGGTCGCGAATGTGATCGTTATAGTATGTGCCCTTGGATCTCGCACTAAGCAGGCCGTCCCATATATGCTGGGGGACCCGGCAAAAGTCGTAGGGGCCACCGTCTGGAAACCACAGCTTCAAGCGCATGGAAGGCGCGTCATACTCTGCGCGCTTGATAGCACTCGAATTGAAAATAGGCATATCACCACCGACTCAAGCTATTGGGAGAATGATGCCTTCCGAGCCGCGTGTTTGCAATCTATACAATCGCCTTTTTTTTGCGGCGCAATCACGGATGGACCTCGCGGAACTGGCGAAGACCGACCCCGTCAGTGCGCAAGCGTTTGCCGCCATGCCGGGCTGGGTGTGGGGTGCCTATGGCCTGGCGTTGGGCGCGGGGACGCTTGGCGCGATCGCGCTGCTGCTGGGCCGGCGGGTGGCGGTGCCGCTGTTCGTGGTGTCGCTGGCGGCCGAGATTGCCCAGTTCGGCTGGACGTTCCTGGGGTTCGGGCTGATCGCGCGCAAGGGTGCGTCAACCGGGATCTTTCCGCTGGTAATCGTGGCCATCACCGCCGCGTCGCTGGCCTATGCCCGCGCCCGCGCGCTGGACGGCACGCTGCGGCGCTAGGCTACAGCTCGCCGCGCGCGCGGCGGATGGCGAACCATTTCTGGACGTTGCGGTTATGCGCCTCCAGCGTCGCCGCGAAGGCGTGGCCGCCGGTGCCGTCGGCCACCATGTAGAGCGCATCGGTCGATGCCGGGTGCAGCACCGCTTCGATCGAGGCGCGGCCGGGGTTCGTGATCGGCCCGGTCGGCAGGCCGACCATCGCATAGGTATTGTAACCGTTGACCGCCTGAATCTCGGACTGGAGGATGCGCCGGCCCAGCGGCTTGCCCAGCGTGATCGGATAGATGATCGTCGGATCGGCCTGCAGCAGCATGCCCTTTTTGAGCCGGTTGGAATAGAGCCCGGCCACCATCCGGCGCTCCTGCGGCTTGCCGGTCTCCTTTTCCACGATCGAAGCGAGGATCACCGCTTCCTCCGGCGTCTTGACGGCAAGGCCGGAGCCGCGCTTGGCCCACAGTTCGGACACCGTGCGGCTCATCGCCGCCTGCATCCGGCGCAGCACATCCTCGCGGCTTTCGCCGTTGTCGAAGGCGTAGCTGTCCGGCAGCACGCTGCCCTCCTCCGGGCGGGCGACTTCACCGGTAAGCTGCGGCTGCGCCATCAGCCTTTCCTGCACCATGATCGAAGGCATGCCTTCGGGAATGGTGACGAAGCGGCGGATCACATCGTCGCTGGAGATGATCGACAGCACCCGCGCGGCGCTGGCATGGGCGGGGATGGCGAATTCACCTGCCTTGATCGCCCCGCCGCCGCCGAACACCCGCGCGCGCAGCGAAAAGCCTTGCGCCGAGGGTACGATGCCCTTGTCTTCAAGGCGCTGCGCCACGGTGCCCAGGCTGGCACCATTGGGCACGATAAAGGTCACGTCCTTCGCCAGCGGGCCAGAGCCGTACCAGCCGGACAGCAGCGCCCCAACGCCCAGCAACAGGGCCACGGCAACGGCGGCCGGCACCAGCCACCCACGCCAGCGGATCATCGGCCGGCGGGCCTCAGTCGATCTTCTTCATGACCAGGCTGGCGTTCGTGCCGCCAAACCCGAAGCTGTTGTTGAGCACCGCGCGCACTTCGCGCTTCTTGGCGGTGTAGGGCACCAGATCGACGCCCTGGCAGCTATCGCTCGGATTATCGAGGTTGAGCGTGGGCGGCACGATCTGATCGCGCAGGGCAAGAATGCAGAAGATCGATTCGACCGCGCCGGCACCGCCGAGCAAGTGGCCGATGGCCGATTTGGTGCTGCTCATCGAGACGGTTTCGATGGCATCGCCGAACAGGCGACGCACCGCGCCCAGTTCCAGCTCGTCGCCCAGCGGGGTCGAGGTGCCGTGCGCGTTGATATAGTCGATATCGGCGGGGGCGAGGCCGGCCTTGCGCAGCGCCATCTCCATCGAGCGGAACGCGCCCGAGCCTTCGGGGTGCGGCGCGGTGACGTGATAGGCATCGCCCGACAGGCCATAGCCCACCACTTCGGCATAGATCTTGGCACCGCGCGCCTTGGCGTGCTCGTATTCCTCAAGGACCACGACGCCCGCACCTTCGCCCATCACGAAGCCGTCGCGGGCCTGATCGTAAGGGCGGCTGGCGCGGGTCGGCTCGTCGTTGAATGCGGTCGATAGCGCGCGGGCCTGCGCGAAGCCGGCGATGCCGATCGGGCAGATGGTCGATTCCGCGCCGCCTGCCAGCATGATGTCGGCATCATCGTCGCGGATCATCCGCGCGGCATCGCCGATCGAGTGCGCGCCGGTGGAGCAAGCCGTCACAACCGCGTGGTTCGGGCCCATCAGGCCGTACTTGATCGAGACCTGCCCGGAAATGAGATTGATGAGGCGACCGTGCACGAAGTGCGGGCTGACGCGACCCGGGCCCTTTTCTGCCAGGACCAGCGATTCGCTTTCGATGCCGGGAAGCCCGCCGATGCCCGAGCCGATCGAGCAGCCGGCGCGCAGGCGCATCGCTTCGTCCATGTTTTCGAGGCCGGCATCCTCGATGGCCTGGCCGGCGGCATCGATACCGAAGACGATGAACGGATCGACCTGGCGCTGGACCTTGTGGTCCACCCGCTGGTTGGCATCGAAGCCGTATTCGTGATCGGCGGGTTTCACTTCGCAGGCGATGCGGCACTTCTGGTTCGAAGCGTCGAACTTGGTGATGGGCCCCGCGCCGGACTTGCCGGCAAGGATGTTGGCCCAGGTGGTTTCCACATCAGCCCCGAGCGGGGTGACAAGTCCAAGTCCGGTGACGACGACGCGACGCATTCACACTCTCCGCATAGCCATGGGCAAAAAGCCATATGGCCGAAAAGCCAACAGGCTCAACCCTGTAAGGGCGAGCCTGCGGGTAGGGTGTCTTCTGGTCCGGACCGGGGCGCAGCAGCGGCAAGGATGCCACGAGACACTGCGCTCTCCCGTCCGGCGAGACGGCTCAGCCCTTGTTTTCCTCGATGTACTTGATGGCATCGGAAACCGTGCTGATCTTCTCGGCGGCATCGTCGGGAATCTCGACGCCGAATTCTTCCTCGAAGGCCATGACCAGCTCGACGATGTCGAGCGAGTCCGCACCCAGATCGTCGATGAAGCTTGCTTCTTCGGTGACCTTGTCGGCTTCCACACCCAGGTGCTCGACAACGATCTTCTTAACCCGATCGGCGGTATCGCTCATTCTTTGACCCCTTCATAAGCGGAGGATGGTATCTCGCCAGCCGCCCTAATGACTGGCGCGCGCGCTGGCAAGTGGCTCGACACAGTTAGGATGCAAACGGCTCAGACGGCGAACGAAACGTGGCCGCTTTCGTCCACCGTCCAGGCGGGGTTCCACGCGATCTCCCAGGCGTTGCCGTCCGGATCGGCGATATAACCGCGATAACCACCGTGCGGCGGCGCATCGGCGGGTCGCAACAGGGTGGCACCGGCTGCCACCAGACGGGCGATCACCGAGTCCACTTCAGCCGCGCTCCCGACATTGTGCGCCAGCGCGAAACTGCCCGCCGCCGCGCAGGGGCGTTGCATGTCCCCCTCAAGCTGCGCCTTTTCCCAGAGCCCGAACACCAGCCCGTTCATCTGGAAGAAGGCGATGTCGTCCATTTCAAAGACGGGCTCCCAGCCGAAACCGTCGCGATAGAACGCCCTGGCCCGCGCCACATCGGCCACGCCCAGAGTGATAAGCGATATTTGCTGCTGCATGGTCAGGGCCTCTTCCGTACTATTTGACCGTCGAACGCGCAGCCACGCTCGCCACTTGCCGCCCTGCCCGTTTATTGCCGGCAGACAGGGATCATCAGGCGCCCTGCTTTTGCGGCTCCACCACGCGCAGGTGAAGTTCGCGCAACTGCTTGGGCTCGGCCGGGCTCGGCGCGGCCATCAGCAGGTCTTCCGCGCGCTGGTTCATCGGGAACAGCGTGATTTCGCGCAGGTTCTGCGCCCCGCACAGCAGCATCACGATGCGATCGATACCGGCCGCCATGCCGCCATGCGGCGGGGCACCGTACTGGAAGGCGCGGTACAGGCCGCCGAAGCGGTCTTCCACATCCTGTTGGGACAGGCCGACCTTTTCGAACGCGGCGACCATCAGATCGGGGTGCTGGTTGCGGATCGAGCCCGAGGCGATCTCGAAGCCGTTGCAGACGAGATCGTACTGGAAAGCCTTGATGCTCAGCGGGTCCTGCCCGGCCAGCGCTTCCATCCCGCCCTGCGGCATCGAGAAGGGGTTGTGCGCGAAATCGACCTTCTTGTTTTCCTCGTCCCATTCAAAGAACGGGAAATCGACGATCCAGGCCAGCTCGAAACGGTCCTTGTCGATCAGGTCAAGCTGTTCGCCGACACGGGTGCGCGCGAGGCCCGCGAGCTTCGCCGCCTGCTCTTCCTTGCCCGCGGCGAAGAACACGCCGTCGTTCGGACCAAGACCCAGCGCGGCGATCAGCGCCGCCGTCTGTTCGTCGCCATGGTTCTTGGCGATCGGGCCGCCGGGGACGCCGTCCTTGATGTTGATGTAGCCGAGGCCCGAAAAGCCCTCGCCGCGCGCCCAGTTGTTCATTTCATCGAAGAACTTGCGGCTGCCCGCGCCCGCGCCCGGTGCCGGGATCGCGCGGATCGTCCCGCCATTCCCGACGATGCCGGCGAAGATGCCGAAGCCCGAACCTTCGAAGTGCGCGGTCACATCCTTGATGATCAGCGGGTTGCGCAGGTCCGGCTTGTCCGAACCGTAATCAAGCATGGACTGCGCGTGGGGAATGCGGCGGAAGCTGCCCGCCGGGGTCACCGGCTTGTCACCGGCGAACTGGGCGAAGACGCCCTGGATTACCGGCTCCATCGTTTCCCAGATTTCTTCCTGAGTGACGAAGCTCATCTCCAGATCGAGCTGGTAGAATTCGCCGGGCAGGCGGTCGGCGCGCGGGTCTTCGTCGCGGAAGCATGGGGCGATCTGGAAATAGCGATCGAACCCGGCCACCATCAGGAGCTGCTTGTACTGCTGCGGCGCTTGCGGCAGCGCATAGAACTTGCCGGCATGGATGCGGCTCGGCACCAGAAAGTCGCGCGCGCCTTCGGGGCTGGAAGCAGTGAGGATCGGCGTCGAATATTCGGTGAAGCCGATATCTTCCATGCGGTTACGGATATCGCGGATGATCCGGGTGCGTTTGACGATGTTGGCGTGCAACGTCTCGCGTCGCAGATCGAGGAAGCGGTAGCGCAGGCGGATGTCTTCGGGATACTCCTGCTCGCCCGCCACCGGCATCGGCAGTTCCTCGGCCTTGGACAGCACCGTCGCGGCGCGGGCATAGACTTCGATCGCGCCGGTGGACAGGTTCGGGTTCACCGTCGCCTCGGTGCGCGCCTTCACCGTGCCTTCGATCGTGACCACCGATTCCAGCCGCAGCGAATCGAGCGTGCCGAACGCGGCGCTATCACCGTCGCACACCACCTGGGTCAGCCCGTAGTGATCGCGCAGATCGACGAACAGCACCCCGCCATGATCGCGCTTGCGATGAACCCAGCCCGAAAGGCGCACGGTCTCGCCGACCTCGGCAGAAGTCAGGGCACCGCAAGTGTGGGAGCGATAGGGATGGGTCATGGCGTGGTCGCGCTTCTTCGCTGGTGATGAACAGTCAAGCCGAGCCCCTAGCCCGGCGACCGACAGATTGCCAGATGGACATTGCCGCGGGCGACGCGGCGGCAGCGTGGCCTTGCCATGCGACAAAGAGACCGCTTGCGTAACCTTGCATAAACCAGAGGAATGCTATCAAACGATTGCAGCAACACCCGGGAGGGTGCTGCAAGGAGTTGCAAGATGAACGCGAACAGCGTTGATACCGGGCCGGGCGATGTGCCGCCGGACCGTGATTTTCCGGTCGGCCCGGCAGAGGACGTCTCCGCGCCGCACGACCATATGCTCGAAATGGAAATGGACCTAGGCTGGTCAGACTATGCCGATCCGGGCCACGGCCTGCATCCGTCCGGTGCCGAACTGCGCCGCCGTCTCATCACGCCCGAGAGCCTGGCGGAGGAACCCCAGCCGCCGCAAAGCCTGCTGCAGCGGATCACCGCAAAGATCCGGGACTCTCTGGTCCGGCGCTAAATAGCCCCCGGCAGCCAGCTATCCGCGCAAACCGGCGTCAGCGCCGTTGATCGCGCCCCATTAACGGCGTAACGCGAGCGGCCATGCATATTCACCCGCTTATTACCAAAACCGAAGACTTGGCCGACTTGTGCGCGCGTCTCGCGAAATCCGAATTCGTGACCGTCGATACCGAGTTCATGCGCGAGAACACGTATTGGCCCGAACTGTGCCTCGTGCAGATCGCCAATACCGAGGAAGCGGCCGCTGTCGATCCGATGGCCCCGGGTCTCGACATGACCCCGTTGTACGACCTTTTGGTCGATAACGAGGATGTGCTGAAGGTTTTTCATGCCGGCGGGCAGGACGTGGAAATAGTGTTCAACGCCACCGGCCGCACCCCGCACCCGATCTTCGATACGCAGATCGCGATGATGGCGATCAGCCAGTCGGAGCAGATCGGCTATTCGAACCTTGTCGAAAGCTGGCTGGGCCTGACGATCGACAAGGGCGCGCGGTTTACCGACTGGTCGCGCCGCCCGCTGACCGATCGGCAGATCGAATACGCCATCGGCGATGTTACCCATCTTGCCAAGATTTTCCCGAAGATCCTCAAGCGCCTGATGAAGACCGGGCGCGGCGAGTGGCTGGATCAGGAAATGGAAAAGCTGGCCGATCCGGAAAACTACCGCAACGATCCCGGCCAGGTGTGGAAGAGGATCAAGGCATCCGGGCGCAACCCGGCCGTGCTCGGCCGGCTGAAAGCCATCGCCGAGTGGCGCGAGATCGAAGCGCAAGGCAAAAACCTGCCGCGCGGCCGCATCGCCCGCGACGAGACACTGGCCGATCTGGCCAGCCACCCGCCCCGCCAGCAGGCCGATCTCGCCAAAGTGCGCGGGCTTTCGCAAGGGTGGAAGGACAACGAGATCGGCCGCCGGCTGATGACCGCGATCACCACCGCCGAGCCGCTGTCCGAAGACGAACTGCCCCCCCGCGCGCCGCGCGGAGCGCCGCTGGGCAAGGAAGGATCGCTGGTGGCGGACCTCCTCAAGCTGCTGCTCAAGATCCGCGCCCGCGAGATCGACGCCGCCGCCCGCCTGCTGGCCCGCACTGACGATCTCGAACTGCTGGCGGCCGGGGTGCGCAAGAACCTCGCGGTGCTCGAAGGCTGGCGCTTCGGCGTATTCGGCAAGGACGCGCTCGACCTGGTGGAAGGCAAGCTGGCCTTCGCGGTGGAGAACGGCAAGCTCAAGATGACGCGGGTGGACGACGCCGTCGAGTAGAAGGCCCGGGCGGGAGCAGCCTTGGCGTTTGCCGCCGTGTCCGGCATAGCTGCGAGCGATGACAGTCTATCAGCCCACCCTCAAACAGCTTCAGTATCTGGTCGCCCTGCACGAGCACGAGCATTTCGGCCGCGCCGCCGAGAGTTGCTTCGTCTCGCAATCCACGCTGTCGGCGGGCTTGCGCGATCTCGAGCAGCTCCTCGGCGTGGTGCTGGTGGAGCGGACCAAGCGAGCGGTGCGGTTCACGCCGCTGGGCAATGCCGTGGTGGCCAAGGCGCACCGTATCCTGCGCGAGACCGAAGAGCTGTCCGACCTCATCCACTCCAGCGGCAAGCCGCTTTCGGGCGAAGTGCGGATGAGCGTGATCCCCACCATCGCGCCGTTCCTGCTACCGCGCATGTTGCCCCGCCTGCGCCGCGAGCGGCCCAATCTCAAGCTGTTCCTGCGCGAGGAGCCGAGCGCGGCGGCAATCGAATCGCTGCATCACGGCCGCGCCGATTGCGTGCTGCTGGCCCTGCCCTATGCAACGGGCGAGGTGGAGAAGGAGACTATCGAACTCGATGCCTTCTTCGTCGCCTTCCCCAAGGACGATCCGCGCGATCCGCCCGCCGAAGTCAGCCCGGACGTGATCGACGAACACCGGCTGCTGCTGCTGGAAGACGGGCATTGCCTCAAAGACCACGCGCTCGCCGCCTGCAACCGCCCCGAACTGCGCGCCAGCGCGACGATGATCGGCACGAGCCTGCATACGCTGGTGCAGATGGTCGACAACGGGCTTGGCCTGACGATGCTGCCGGAAATGGCGCTGGACGCCGGCATCCTCAACGGCACCAATGTGGTCGCCCGGCCGCTGATCTCCCCGAACGCCAACCGCGAGATCGCGCTGGTGTGGCGCAAGAACTCCCCCCGCGCGGAAGAATTCCGCATGCTTGCGGATGAATTGCGGGCTGGTTGACACAACCCCGCAATCGCCCCCCGAGGCGGTCGGCGAAGGTTACAAAGGTTACACAGTGTAACTTTCGAATTCCTGATTTTACTTCGTGAAATCATATATTTGATTCAAACCCACGAAAGTTACACTGCGCGGAAGAATTTCGCGATCCGTGCCCCGCGGAGGCAGAGCAGCCCCCGCACGGTTGCACGGTATCAAAGGCAGGTGATGTAGGAAAACCGGGCGCGCCACCCTTGCGGACATCGCGTCGAGCCCACCGCGCTGCGGTCGGATTCGCCTGCGGCTCAGCAACTCTCGCTGCCCCTCCCGCAAGCGAACGGGGGCCAAGCAACATCGGCTTTTCCCCTTGGATAGCGAAAATAGACGGATTCACGCAGAGGCGCGAAGGCGCAGAAGTGTCGGGCAACGACGCAGCCCTTCTCATCCTTTCCGACGACGCGACAAACGCAGCGGCGGAGAGGAAGGCCGGGTTTCGGCAAGCAGGACGTCTCTGCGCCTTCGCGCCTCTGCGTGAACCATTTTTCCTTCTTCGGGCCAATGGGATGCGATTGCCCTGCGGGCAAAATCCACCACATCACATCGTCACGCACCTCAATCCATATGCTTCAAACCGACGCGCAAGTAATCCCACCCCGTCACCAGCGTCAGCGCAGCCGCGCCCCATAGCGTTGTCAGCCCCACGGTGTGCGGCAGGTTGATCACGATCGCATCGAGATCGACCGTCCACCACGGCGTCGCGTTGCCGAGAATCAGTGCGCCGAGCGAGATCATCTGGAAGGTCGTCTTCCACTTCGCCAGCTTGCTGACCGGAATCGAGACCTGCAACGGTCCGAGGAATTCGCGCAGGCCAGATACCGCGATTTCGCGGATCAGGATCACCAGGCCGGCGATCACGTGCATGTCGCCCACATAAGGCCCTTTGAGGATGCCTTGCGCGGTCAGCACCAGGATCACCGCAGCCACCATGATCTTGTCCGCGATCGGATCGAGGAACACGCCCAGCTTCGATACGGTGCCGCTGGACCGGGCCAGATAGCCGTCGAAATAGTCGGTGATGCCCATCAGGCAATAGAGCCCGAAGGCCAGACCATAGCCGAATTCCCAGTCCGGCCACCACAGCAGGAAGGCGAGCAGCGGCACAGTGAGAATGCGCGAGAGCGTCAGGATATTGGGCAGGGTCAGCATGACGCTGCCCTCTTAGCCGGGAATGCCCTCCCGGATAAAGTGCCGATCAGGGGTTGTGCCTTGCCGGCCCGGCATTAAGTGTGCCGCAGCCCGGAGCAACGAGAGCGCGTTCGATCCCGATATGACCACGACGACCCAGCTCATCAGGGCTCGCCGCTTCCTGCCGCTATTCATCACGCAGTTGCTCGGCGCGTTCAACGATAACCTGTTCAAGAACGCCATGGTGCTTTTCGTGGTGTACAACGTCTACCATTCGGAGGCGCAGGAGGCCCGGTTCAGCGCGCTGGCCTCGGCGATTTTCATCATTCCGTTCTTCCTGCTCTCGGCGCTGGCCGGGCAGCTTGCCGATATGCGCGACAAGGCGAAGATCATCCGCTGGGTGAAGTTCTGCGAGATCCTCATCATGCTGGTGGGCGGCGCGGGCCTGGCGCTGGCCTGGCAGGGGGTCGCTCTGACAACGCTGGCGATGCCGCTGATGCTGCTGGCGCTGTTCGCGATGGGCGTCCATTCCACCTTCTTCGGGCCGATCAAGTACGCCATCCTGCCCCAGCATCTGGGCAAGGACGAAGTGCTGGCCGGCACCGGGCTGGTCGAGGCGGGGACTTATCTAGCCGTACTGGCCGGCACCATCGTTGCCGGCTGGATCAGCGTCGACAAGGCGGCGGTCGCGGTGGTGGTGCTGGCGCTGATCGGCTTCGCCGCCGGGCGGCAAGTGCCGTCCGCCCCGCCGCTCGGCGTGTGCGAGCCGCTCGATTTCCACATCGTGCGCGCGTCTGCCCGGCTGGTGCGCACGACCATGGCGGACCGGCGGGTGTTCCTGGCGATCTGCGCGATCAGCTTTTTCTGGGCGATCGGCACGGTGCTGTTCATCCAGTTCCCGCCGCTCGCCAAGAACCTCCTCAATGCCTCGAAGGAAGTGGCCAGCCTGTTTCTGGTGATCTTCTCGGTCGGGGTCGCGATCGGCTCGATGGCGATCAACGCGCTGCTGAAAGGCAAGGTGTCGGCCCGCTACGCACCGGTTTCGGTCATCGGCATGGGGGCGTTCCTGATCGCGTTCGAAGCGGTATGCGGGGCGTGGGCTGCCGGCGGCCCAAGCAAAGGGCTGATGAACGTCGCCGATTTCGCCGCCCAACCGCTGGCGCTACCGCTGGTGGGCACGCTGCTGGGCATAGCGGTGTGCGGCGGCATGTTCGTGGTGCCGCTCTATGCCTTCCTGACCACCTTCGTCGACAAATCGCAGACCGCACGCACGATCGCAGCCAACAACATCGTCAATTCGGGCGCGATGGTGGCAGGGTCGCTGATGACCGGCGCGATGACCCTGCTGGGCGTCGCCACCGCCAAGCAGATGCTGGTGGTGGCGGCTTCATGCCTCGTGGCGGCGTGGCTCGGGCACCTGCTCTATCGCGCGGAAAGCGTCACGGACGCCGCCTGACCGGCGGCGCGCTCAGGCGATGAACAGGCTCACTGCCACGAACGCCAGGCAATAGGCCGAAAAGAACCCGCGCCAGTCCGCGCCCGACAGTTTCCAGCGCGATACCGGTTCCGCCGGTGCTTCGCCATCGCACGGCCGCGTGAACACATGCGACGGCAGGCTGCGCCGGAACGGATGTCCGGCACCTTCCTGGGTGAGAACCAGAGCGCGACGCTTGATCGTGTGCATGGATCAAGCATTAAGGATTTGTTTACCATATTGCCAAGCGCCGTTCGGCGGGCATCCCGAATTGGTACGCAACGAAAAAGGGCCGCCCGCAGGCGGCCCTTCCAGAGGGTTTGTGACGATCGCGCGGGATCAGACGCGATTGCCGACCGCCCCCTTTATCTTGCCGACGCCCTGCTGGACTTCGCCCTTGCGTTCCTGCGCGACACCTTCGCCGACCTTGGCAGGATCGTTGGTGGCCCGGCCCGCAGCCTGCTTGACATTGCCGGCGACTTCGTTGGCGATACCTTTGACGGTGTCCTTGAGCTGACCCATGAAAATTCTCCTGTAATGGTGCAGGCAGCGACAACGCCGCCAGCTTCACCCAGGACAACCAGCCACGACGGCGATCGGTTCCCGTTCAGCCGTCCGATAGCGACAGGATGTGCTTCCACTCGGGTTCGGTGAGTTCGGCCACCGAAAGGCGCGAGAGCCGGACCAGTTCTATGCCTTCAAGCGCGGGATCGGCCTTGATTTCGGCTAGGGTCACCGGCCGCGCCAGCTTGCGCACCGGCCTGACCTTGACCGCTGCCCACTTGCCGTCCGGATCGGACGGATCGGTGATCCCGGTCACGCTGATCGAGATCACGCCGACCACTTCCTTGCCGATGTTGGAGTGGTAGAAGAACGCTTCATCGCCCACCTGCATCGCCCGCATGTTGTTGGCGGCACGGTGGTTGCGCACCCCGTCCCAGGTCCCCTCGCCCTCTGCGACGAGATCGTCCCAGCTATAGGCATCGGGCTCCGATTTCATCAGCCAGTAGCGCTTGGGCATGCGTGATCCGTCCTCATCGTCTATTGCCGGCCCTCGTTACCGAGTCACGCCGGACCTCGCCACCATGGACATTGCCGATATCCCCGTTCTCAGCCTTGCCGACGAAGGCCCGGCGCTGGCGGAGCAGATCGGCGCGTCGTTTCGCACGCACGGTTTCGCGATGGTGCGCGACCATGGCATCCCGGACGCGCTGATCGCGCGGGGCTGGGAGCTGACCCGCGCGCTGTTCGCTCTGCCCGAACCGATCAAGCGCGGCTGGCATGTTCCCGGAATCGCCGGCGCGCGCGGCTATACGCCGTTCCGCGCCGAGATCGCCAAGGGTGCCAGCGCGCATGACCTGAAGGAGTTCTGGCACATCGGCCGCGATCTTCCGGCGGGATCGCCGTTGGCGGCGATGATGCCGCCCAACGTGTGGCCCGACCTCCTGCCCGGTTTTCGCGAGACGTTCACCGAACTGTTCGCGGCGTTCGATCAGGCGGGCGCGAGACTGCTGCGCGCCATCGCCGTCGATCTCGATCTGGCACCCGACTGGTTCGAACCGGCGGTGGCGGACGGCAACTCCGTGCTGCGACTGCTGCACTATCCGCCGGTGACGGACGAGCCCGGCGGCGCGGTGCGCGCCGGGGCGCACGAGGATATCAACCTTATCACCCTGCTGCTGGGCGCCGAAGAAGCGGGGCTCGAACTGCTCGATGCCGATGGCATCTGGCGCGCGGTGGCACCGCCGCCCGGTGCGATGGTCGTCAACATCGGCGACATGCTGCAACGGCTGACGAACCATGTCCTGCCCTCCACCACGCACCGCGTGCGCAACCCCGAAGGCGCACGCGCCGGTTTCAGCCGCTATTCGATGCCGTTCTTCCTCCACCTGCGCAGCGATTTCGCGATCCGCACCCTGCCGCAATGCATCGCCCCCGATAGCCCCGATGGCTATCCCGACGCGATCACCGCTGACGAATACCTGCAGCAGCGCTTGCGCGAAATCGGCCTGAAAATGTGACGGCTGCAACGATCGGTGGCCGCTAACCCCGCACAACTCCCTATCGCTTAACAGTTATTTTACGGCAAAGGGTTACTACCTACGGCGGGGACCAGCAGGGGGAATCCGTGAGCGGGACCGAAGGCCAGGCATCAACATTGGAAGACGATCTGGCGTCCGTGCGGCGTGAGGTCGATGTCATCGCGCTGGGCATCGTTGCCGCCGCGATCCTGATGTTCGTCGCGATCGGGGCCGAGATCGGGCCTGACGTGATCGCCTCGCTGCGCCACGGAACGGCCGGGCCGGACCCGTTCATCCTCAACGCCTTTCTCCTCAACATCGCCATCATCATCTTCGGCTGGAGCCGCTATCGCGATCTGTGCCGCGAAATCCACGCCTGCACGGTGGCCGAAACCAAGGCCCGGCGGCTGGCCGAAACCGATCCGCTGACCGGCTTCCTGAACCGCCGTTCGTTCAACGAGATGGTTGGCGCGCGGCTGGAGGAAGCGCCGCAACGCGGCCGCACCGTCGCGCTGATGATGATCGACATCGACAATTTCAAGCAGATCAACGACTACAACGGCCACCAGACCGGCGACCAGTTGCTCCTCGAAGCGGCCCGCCGCATCCGCGGCTGCGTGCCGCAGGACGCGGCGCTGGGCCGCATCGGCGGCGACGAGTTCGCGGTGGCCTTCACTTTCGAGCCGGGCCGGCCGGAAAAGGTCGCGCAAATCGCCACCAGCCTGGTCGCGACATTCAACCGCAGCGTGCCGATCAACGGTCTGGAACTCAAGATCACCGCATCGGTCGGCATCGCCCGCGCCGACGCGGCACTGGCCGAAGGCAAGAGCGCCGATGCGCGCAGCCTGCTCGATATGGCCGATATCGCGATGTACCACGTCAAGCGGCAGGGCCGGAACAACTGGTCGTGGTTCGAGGAGCCGATGGCCAGCGAGATGCGCTACCGCGCGCAACTGGAATCGGGCATCCGCCAGGGCATCGCTAACGGAGAGTTCGTGCCCTATTACGAACAGCAGGTCGATCTCCAGACCGGCGAGGTTACCGGGTTCGAGATGCTGGCGCGGTGGCAGTCCCCCACGCTCGGCCTCGTCTCGCCCGAAGTATTCATTCCCATCGCCGAAGAAATCGGCGCGATCAGCGACCTGTCGGAACAGGTCATCGGCCGCGCGCTGGAAGATGCCAAGGGCTGGGACCCGTCGCTGACGCTGGCGGTCAACATCTCGCCGCTGCAGTTGCGCGATCCCTGGTTTGCGCAAAAGCTGCTCAAGCTGCTGGTCGAAGCCAGCTTTCCTGGGCACCGGCTGGAAATCGAGATCACCGAAAGCTGCCTGCACCAGAACGTCGCCCAGGTCCGCTCGCTGATCGCCAGCCTGAAGAACCAGGGCATCAAGATCAGCCTGGATGATTTCGGCACCGGCTACAGCTCGCTGGCGCAGTTGCGCACCCTGCCGTTCGACCGCATCAAGATTGACCGCAGTTTCGTGACCAACCTGGTCGACAGCACCGACAGCGCCGCCATCGTCCACGCCATCGCCCTGCTGGGCCGGGGTCTGAACCTGCCGATCACCGCCGAAGGCATCGAAAGCGGCGCGATCCTCGATCACTTGCGCCAGTATGGCGAAATCAAGGGCCAGGGTTTCTTCTATGGCCGCCCGGTGCCCGCCGCCGACCTGCAGGACTGGCTCGACCGCCACGGCAAGAGCCTGAGCGCGGTTACGGGCGATGTCGCGATTGCGCCCGAGGCCGTGGCAGAACCCGAAGCTGTCGCCGCCACACCGTCGCGCGAAGGCACAAGGCGCGTGCGTCAGGCCTGATCGCGCCCTTCAGCCTCTGGACCTCGCCCGTCGCAGCGCATAGAGCGCAGCGGTCATGCGGATCGATTTCACCAAAATGCACGGACTGGGCAACGACTTTGTCGTGCTCGACGGGCGCGCCACCGCGCTGCCCGCCATCGATGCAACCAGCGCCGCCGCGCTGGCGGACCGCCACACCGGCATCGGCTGTGACCAGTTGGTGGTGCTCGAACCCTCCACCTTCGCGGACTTGCGCATGCGGATATTCAACGCCGATGGCAGCGAAGTGGAAGCCTGCGGCAACGCCACCCGCGCGGTCGGCCTGCTGATCGGCACCGCCGCTTCGATCGAGACACTGGCCGGCATCATCCACGCCTCTCCCGCCGAAAGCGGCATTACCGTGGAAATGGGCAAGCCCCGGTTCGATTGGGACGTGATCCCGCTCGCCTTCGCCATGGATACCCAGGCGATGCCGGTGGCCTGGGAGGAGCTCGCCAACCCCATCGCCGTCAACGTCGGCAATCCGCATGCGATTTTCTTCGTCGATGATCCATATGCGATCGACATGGCGCGGCTGGGGCCGCTGATCGAGAACGACGCGATCTTCCCCGCCCGGATCAACGTCAACGTCGCCGCCGTAACCGCGCGCGATGCGATCACGCTGCGGGTATGGGAACGCGGCGCGGGGTTGACGCTCGCTTGCGGCACCGGGGCCTGCGCCACCGCCATCGGCGCGATGAAGCGCGGGCTGGTCGATCGCCGCGTCACTGTCACCCTGCCCGGCGGCCCGCTGGAGATATGCTGGCGCGAGGATGGTGAAATCCTGATGACCGGCCCGGCCACCCAATCGTTCCGGGGCAGTTTCGACGCCGCTGCCTATGGCATGATCTCCGCTTGACGGTGGAAGTCCACACCCTCGGCTGCCGCCTCAACCTGTCCGAGAGCGAGGAACTGCGCGGCCTGCTGGATGGGGCGGAGGAACTGGTCGTCGTCAATTCCTGCGCGGTCACCGCCGAGGCGCTGCGCCAGACCCGCCAGACCATCCGCCGCGCCCGGCGCGCCCGGCCCGATGCCCGGCTGATCGTCACCGGCTGCGCCGCCGAGGTGGAGCGCACCATGCTGGCGGCGATGCCCGAGGTGGACGGCCTTGTCGCTAACGCGGTCAAGCTCGATCCGCGTGCCTGGAACGTCCCTGCTCCGGCTGTACGGCCACTGCGGCGCGGATATACCCGGGGCTTTGTGCAGGTGCAGAACGGCTGCGATCACGCCTGCACCTTTTGCGTGATCCCGCAGGGGCGCGGCCCCGGCCGCTCGCGCACGGTGGAACAGGCGCTGGCCGATGTGCGCCTGCATCTGGACGCCGGGGTGAACGAGATCGTGCTGACCGGGGTCGATCTGACCTCGTGGGGCAGCGATCTGCCTGGCGCGCCGCGCCTGGGAGCCCTGTGCGAGGCGATCCTTGCCGCGTTCCCCGCGCTGCCGCGTCTGCGGCTGTCATCCGTGGACGGGGCGGAGATCGATGCGGCGCTGTTCGACCTGATCGCGGCAGAGCCTCGGCTGATGCCGCACCTCCATCTCTCGCTCCAGCACGGAAACGACCTTATCCTCAAGCGGATGAAGCGCCGCCATACCCGCGCGCAGGCGCTGGCGCTGGTGGAAGGATTGCGCGCGCGACGGCCCGATCTGGCGATCGGCGCGGACCTGATCGCCGGCTTCCCCACCGAGGATGAGGCCGCGCACGCCGATAACCTGTCGATCATCACCGCGCTGGGCGTGGTCCACGGCCATGTCTTTCCGTTCTCGCCCCGCCCCGGCACCCCGGCGGCGCGGATGCCGCAAGTCCCGGCGGCGACGGTACGCGCCCGCGCCGGCCAGTTGCGCGAAGCGATCGCGCAGGTGCGCAATGGATGGCTTGAAGCCGAAACCGGCAAGCCGCTAAAGGTCCTTGCCGAAAAGGGCGGCACCGGCCACGCGGAAAATTTCGCGCCCGTGCGGCTGCCCCCCGGCACGCAACCCGGGACCTTGCTGCGGATTACGCCCGCAAGGGTCTGTGAAGGAATACTGGAAGCATGAGCACTGACGGCCTGCCGGCCGCTCCGACCGTTCCCGAAACCGGCCCCTCCGAAACCGAAGGCGACTGGTCCGACCGGCTGTTCGGCGGCTTTCGCCGCACCTCCGAGCGGCTGACCGGCAATCTCTCCGGCATCGTCGGCGGTGGCCGGCTCGACAGCGCGCAGCTCGATGCGCTGGAAGATGCACTCATCATGTCCGACCTTGGCCCCCGCGCCGCCGCCCGCATCCGCGACCGGCTGGCCGAGGAGCGCTTCGAGCGCGGTGCGGATGAGCGCGCGATCATGGAGGTGGTCGCTCGCGAGATCGCCGAAATTCTTCGCCCGGTGGCCAAGCCGCTTGATGTCGTCGCCTTCCCGCGCCCCCAAGTGGTCCTGGTGATCGGCGTCAACGGTTCCGGCAAGACCACCACCATCGCCAAGCTGGCGCACCTGTTCCAGGAACAGGACTATTCGGTGATGCTGGCCGCCGGCGATACCTTCCGCGCCGCCGCCATCGGCCAGCTCGCCGTCTGGGCCGATCGTCTGTCGATCCCGATCGTGCGCGGTCCCGAAGGCGGAGACCCGGCCTCGGTCGTGTTCGACGCGGTCAAGGCGGCGACCGATCAGGGCATCGATGCGCTGATCGTCGACACCGCCGGGCGCCTGCAGAACAAGCGCGAGCTGATGGACGAACTGGCCAAGATCCACCGCGTGCTGGGCCGGCTCAACCCCGAAGCGCCGCACGACGTGGTGCTGGTGCTGGACGCCACCAACGGCCAGAACGCGCTGTCGCAGATAGAGATTTTCAAGGAAGTGGCCGGGGTGTCCGGCCTCATCATGACCAAGCTGGACGGCACCGCCCGCGGCGGCGTGCTGGTGGCGGCGGCAGAGCAGTATGGCCTGCCGATCCACGCGATCGGCGTGGGCGAGAAGATCGACGATCTGCGCCCGTTCAACCCGGACCTGCTGGCCCGCGTGATCGCGGGGATCGCCTGATGGCCGAGCAGCCCCCCGAAAAGCCCGCCGCCAAGAGCAGTTGGGTGAACCTGCTGGTCGATTTCGGCCCGCTGGCGGTGTTCTTCGTGGTCTACAAGCACTTCGCCCCCGCCGATGCCCAGAACGGGCTGGGCGTGGTTGTCGCGGTGACCAAGAGCACGGCGGCGTTCATGATCGCCACCGTGCTCGCGTTGATCCTGTCGAAGTGGAAGCTGGGCAGGATTTCGCCGATGCTGTGGCTGTCCACCACGCTGATCCTGGGTTTCGGCACGCTGACCGTGTTCTTCCACGATCCGTTCTGGATTCAGATCAAGCCCACCGCCGTCTATCTCGTCTTCGCGGCGTTGCTGCTGGGCGGGTTGCTGCGCGGCAAGGCCATGCTGCAGATACTACTCCAATCGGCCTTCGAAGGGCTGACGCAGGAAGGCTGGCTGAAGCTTTCGCGCAACTGGGGCCTGTTCTTCCTGTTCCTGGCCGGGCTGAACGAGGTGCTGCGCCAGGTGCTGACCTTCGGCGGCTGGCTGCAGGCCAAGCTGTGGCTATTCACCGGCCTGTCGTTCCTGTTCACCTTCTCGCAGATCCCCATGGTCCTCAAGCACGGCATGGGCGAGGATGAGACCGAGGAATTCGTCGACACCCCGCCGCACGACTGACCGCCTCCCCTCTTTTTGCGCGATTTGATGTGACAACCCGTGGCAGAAACGCGATAGTGCGTTTCTCGCCGGCCGGACTGCATGCAACAGGGCCTGCGCGCAAAAATCTGACGGGGGATGCAAATGGCAAAATTCTTTGGAAATCTGAATCTTGTGGTCGGCGTGGGCTTTGCCCTGGCGATCGCGGTGATGCTGGCCTTCGCGCCGACCTTGCCGGTCGATGTCAATTCGGTGTTCCGCTGGCTGCACGTGTTCTTCGGCATCCTGTGGATCGGGCTGCTCTATTACCTGAACTTCGTGCAGGTGCCGACGATGCCGGCGATCCCTGCCGAACAGAAAGGCGCGATCACCGGACACATCGCCCCCAAGGTGTTCTTCTACTTCCGCTATGCGGCGCTGCTGACCGTGCTGACCGGGCTCACGATCGCCTGGGTCAACGGCTATCTGGTGCAGGCGTTGACCTTCGCGGGCACCGGCTCGATCGCGCTGATCGGCGTCGGCATGTGGCTGGCGCTGGTGATGGCGTTCAACGTGTGGTTCATCATCTGGCCCGCCCAGAAGAAGATCCTCGGCATCGTCGAAGCCACTGCAGAGGAAAAGGCCGCCGCCGCGCCGCGCGCCCTGTTCGCCAGCCGCACCAACACGCTGCTATCGATCGCGATGCTCTATTGCATGGTCAGCGCCAACCTGGGCTGATCGCCGCAGACAGGAAAAGGGCGGGCCCGCCGGCAACGGCGGCCCGCCTTTTTCGTGAGCGCTTTCCCGGCCGATCAGATTTCGAGCTGGCTGCCCAGTTCCACCACCCGGTTGGTCGGCAGGCGGAAGAACTCCATCGCGCTGGCGGCGTTGCGCATCATCCAGGCGAACAGCTTTTCGCGCCACAGGGCCATGCCGGGCTTTTCCGAAGGCACCAGGGTCTGGCGCGAGAGGAAGAAGCTGGTCTTCATCATCTCGAACGGCGCGCCGCACAGGTTGGTGCTGCACAGCGCCAGCGGGATGTCGGTCTCTTCCATGAAGCCATAGCGCAGGGTCATGCGATAGAAGCCCTGCCCCAGATCGACCACGGACGAACGCTCGCCCGGCTCGACATAGGGCACGTCCTGCACATCGGCGGTCAGCACCACCACCCGTTCGTGCAGCACCTTGTTGTGCTTGATGTTGTGGAGCAGCGCCGAAGGCACGCCAGCGTTGCTGGAGGCCATGAACACCGCCGTACCGGGCACGCGCGCCGCGCTGCCGTGCGCGCTCTTGGCGAAGACGTTGAGCGGCAGCGCCGATTCGGTCATCCGCTGGCGCATCAGGCGGCGGCCCTTGTTCCACGTCGTCAGCAAGGTGAAGGCGATCCCGCCGATCAGTAGCGGGAACCAGCCGCCATCGGCAACCTTGGTGGCGTTAGCGGCGAAGTAGGCCCCGTCGACGATGAAGAAGGTGACGATGATCGGGATCGCCAGCCACAGTTTCCAGCGCCACATCACCACCAGCAGCACGGTCATCAGGCAGGTATCGATCAGCATCGCCCCGGTCACCGCGATGCCATAGGCCGATGCCAGGTTGGACGAGTTCTGGAACACCAGCACCAGCACGATCACCCCGGTCATCAGCGCCCAGTTGACGAAGGGGATGTAGATCTGGCCCACCTCATGCTCGCTGGTGTGGCGGGTGGAGATGCGGGGGATGAAGCCCAGTTGCATGGCCTGGTGAGTGATCGAGAACGCCCCCGAAATCACCGCCTGGCTGGCGATGAAGGTGGCGCAGGTCGCCAGGATCACCAGCGGAAGGCGCAGGCTGTCCGGGGCAAGGTTGAAGAACGGGCTCTCCATCGCCTGCGCGGCGGCGGCATCGTCCAGCCCCAGGATCATCGCCGCCTGGCCGAAATAGTTGATCAGCAGGCACGGCATGACGAACGAGAACCAGGAAACCCGCATCGGCCCCCGGCCGAAATGCCCCATATCGGAATAGAGCGCCTCCGCCCCCGTCACCGCCAGCACGACCGAGCCGAGCGCCAGGAAACCGAGGATCTTGTCGGTCAGGAAGAACTGCACCGCATACCACGGGTTCAGCGCCACCAGCACCTGCGGCATCTGCACCAGATGATAGATGCCCAGCACCGCCAGCACGACGAAATAGAGGACCATGACCGGCGCGAAGATCGCCCCGACCTTGGCGGTACCGCGCTGTTGCAGGACGAACAGGCCGACCAGCAGCAACAGCGCGATCGGCAGGACCAGCGGTTGCAGCCGCGATTCGACGACGGTCAGGCCTTCGACGGCGGACAACACCGACACCGCCGGGGTAATCATCGAATCGCCGTAGAACAGCGATGTCGCGAACACGCCCAGCAGCACCACAAGGCCGCCATAGCGCGACTTGCTGATATGGCCCGAGATCAATGCGACGAGGGCAAGGCTTCCGCCCTGCCCCTTGTTGTCCGCGCGCATCAGGATGCCGACGTACTGCACCGCCACCACCAGCGTCATCGACCAGAAGATCAGGCTGACGACGCCGAGAACGTGCAATTCGTCGATCGCCAGCGGGTGCGGGCCGACAAAGGTTTCGCGAAAGGCGTAGATCGGGCTGGTGCCGATATCGCCGAAGACGACGCCGATCGCGCCGAAAGCCAGTTTGGTGAGGTTGCCGGTGCGGTGATGCCCGGCCGACGCATGGACCACCGGAACAGCGCCGCCCGCCGCTCCCTGGCCTGAATCCGGTCCCTCTGCCGTTGCCGGCGGTGCCTCACTCATTCCTGCGCCCCTGCTGGACTCGGGCATGGCCAAATGGCTGTGCCGCAAGGCCTCGGCCGTTAGCAGCACCGTCAGTGCCAAGCAATGTCACTTAGCGCGCCGTTCGCCGATGGATCACCGGCGGAAAAACGCCATCATTGCGCGGCCCCGGCCAGCAAACGGTCCAGTTGGGCAATTCGTTCCGTCACCAGCCCGCGCCATGGGGCATCATCGGGTGCGTTTTTCAGCATCCCGGCCAGGAGATCGCGTGCCTGCCGGTAATCGCCGGTCTGCGCCAGCGTCATACCGAGGAAGAACGGCGCGGCCGAATTCTTGGGGTCTGCCGCCATCGCCTGCCGATAAGCATAAAGCGCGGCCGGGGTCGGCTGGCCCTGCGCATGGGCGATCAGGGCGTTGCCCATCGCCACCCAGGCTTCGGCATTTTTCGGATCGGTGCGCAGGGCGATGCGCAGCGTCTCGGCGGCATCGCTGAACTGCCCGTTGCGCGCGAGCCCGTCCGCCACCACGATCCAGCGATCGGTGGGCGGGATCGAACTGTCGCGCAAGGCCAGCCGGGCACCGACCACGGCGGTACCGTCCATGCCGTCAGCCTCGCGCCCGGCTTTCGGGGCGGAAGGCTCGTCAGGGTGCCCTTGCAGGGCATATCCGGCGATACCCAGCAGCAGTGCCGCCGCCACCGCCTCACGGCCACCGGCGGGCAGCTTGAAGGCCACCAGCATGACCCCGAAAGCGGCCAGTGCGAGCAGGATGACGAACAGCCAGATCATGCGTCATCTCCGGCCATATCCGCCGTGCCCCGGCGGAAGCGCTTGCGCAGCAGCAGGAACGCCAGCAGCATCAGCGCCGCCGGCACCGCGAACAGCGGCCAGGTGAGCGAGGTGACGCGCGGCGCATAGCTGACGTAATCGCCATAGCGCCGGATCAGCCAGCCCCGGATCGCTTCCGGGCTCTCTCCGGCGGCGATCCGCTCCCGCACCAGGCTGCGCATGGATCCGGCGATCGGCGCATCGGAATCGGCGATCGACTGGCCCTGACACTGCAGGCAGCGCAGCGTTTCCATCAGCCCTTGCGCCTTGGCCTCGGCCGCCGGATCATCAAGCTGACGGTAAGCGTAAGGCGCGGTGCTTTCTTCCTGCTGCGCCAGCGCCGGCGCGGCCAGCAGCGAGGCTGCGGCAAGGCAGGTGAGCAGCCGGTTCACTGCTGCGCCTCGCGGACTTTGGCCAGGATCATGTCGAGCTGTTCGGGCCGGATTTCGCCGATATGCTGGTAGCGAATGATGCCCTCGCCATCGACGACGAAGGTTTCGGGCACGCCCGAGGAACCCAGCGCGAGCTGCACCTTGCCGTCATCATCGGCCCCGATGCGTTGATACGGGTCGCCGTTGCGATCGAGAAACTGGTTCAGCGCCTCGGTGGTATCACGCACGGAGATGCCTTCGATCGGCACCCCGGCCCGGGCCAGCGCCTGCAACTGCGGCGCTTCGACGCCGCAGGGGACGCACCAGCTTGCGAAGATGTTGACGAGGTGAACCTTGCCGTTGCCGAGCACCCGGCTGTCGAGGCCCGGACGGCCGGGAAGCGCGGGCGGGAGATCGAACTGCGGCACCGGCTGGCCGACCAGCTTGCTGTCCACGGTGTTGTCGGCCGGATGGCGCAGCATGAATGCGGCCAGCGCAGCGAAGCCCACGAACAGCGCCAGCGGCAGCCAGATCGCCCAACGGCCCACTTGCGGGCTGTCCTGCGGCGGGGTCATCGGCCCTGCCTTTCGCGGCGATAGGCGATCTTGTCGCGCAGGATGATGCGGCGCAGATCGGCGGCAACCCGCCCCAACAGCGCCAGCACGCCGCCCAGCGCGATCAGCACGCCGCCCAGCCAGATAAGCGGCACGAACGGCTTCCACCACAGCCGCAACTGCCACCGGCCATCGCCCGGCCCGCCCGCAATGGCACCCGGCGCTTCCCCGCCGAGCACGGCATAAAGCTGACCGTTCCACCGGGTCAGCAGCGCCGATTCGGCAGTCTGCTGCGGCGGGGCCCAGAAATTGCGCGACTGGGGCCGCAGGATGACCGGGTCAGCCTTGCCCCTGCTGACCTGAAGCACTCCTTCCAGCGCGGTCCAGTTAGGCCCGGCGACCGGCTCGATATCGGCCAGCGTGACCGACCACGGCCCGACATGCGTCGTCTCGCCCTTGTGCACCGCCACCAGCTTTTCGACGGAGAAAGCACTTTCGCTCCCCATCCCGATCAAAGCGACGCCCACGCCAAGATGGGCCAGCACCATGCCCCAGATCGGCAGCGGCGTGCGGCGCAGATCACGATCGCGCAGCGGCAGGACGCTGGCAGGGATGAGCGCCACGCCCAGCGACAGGCCGAGCAACGGCAGCAGCGGCACCCCGCCGATCAGCACCAGCGCGCCGATGCCGACAACCGCGACCATAGCCGGCAACGCCAGTGCCTTGCCGTTGCGCTCCAGCGTATCGCGCCGCCAGCGCAGCACGGGGCCCACCGCCATCACCACCAGCATCGGCACCGCGAACAGCGCGCCCATCGGGTTGAAATAGGGCGGCCCGACCGAGACCTTGGCCCCCATCGCTTCGGCGAACAGCGGATAGAGCGTGCCGAACAGGACGATGCCCAGGATCGCGGTCAGCATCACGTTGTTGACCACCAGCGCACCCTCGCGGCTGACAACGGCAAAGCGCTGGCCTTCGGTTACCGTGGCAGCGCGCAGGGCGAACAGGGTCAATGCGCCGCCGATGTTGATCGCCAGCAGCGCCAGGATGAAACTGCCGCGCTGCGGATCGACGGCAAAGGCATGCACGCTGGTGAGAATGCCCGAGCGGACGAGGAACGTCCCGATCATCGACATCGAGAATGCCACCACGCCCAGCATCACCGTCCAGGCGCGCAAGGCATCACGGGCGGCCAGGACACCGGCCGAATGGAGCAGCGCGGTGGCCGCCAGCCACGGCATCAGGCTGGCATTTTCCACCGGGTCCCAGAACCACCAGCCGCCCCAGCCCAGCTCGTAATAGGCCCAGTACGATCCGGCAGTGATCCCCAGCGTCAGGAATATCCAGGCCCCCAGTACCCAAGGGCGCATGGCGCGGGCGAATTCGGGCCCGACCTGCCGCGTAACCAGCGCGCCGATCGCGAACGAAAAGGCGATCGAAAGGCCGACATAGCCAAGGTAAAGCGTGGGCGGGTGGAAGGCGAGGCCAAGGTCCTGCAACAGCGGGTTGAGCCCATTGCCTTCGACCGGCACCGGGTTCAGCCGCTCGAACGGGTTCGACGCCATCAGCAGGAAGGCATAGAACCCCAGGCTGACGAAAGCCTGCCCGGCCAGAGTCGCCAGCATGGTCGGCTCGGGCAGCCGCCGCTCGACCAGAGCGACGAAGCCGCCGGCAAGGCCCATCACCGTCACCCACAGCAGCATCGAGCCTTCGTGATTGCCCCAGGCTCCGGCGATCTTGAAGATCAGCGGCTTGAGCGAGTGCGAGTTGAGCGCGACCAGCTTCACCGAAAGGTCAGTCTGGGCAAAGACCCAGATCAGGCATAAGAACGCCAGCAGCGCCAGCAGCCCCTGCACGAAAGCCACCGGCCGCACGATCGCGCCGAGCGAAGCGCCCCGCGTCGTCAGCGCCAGTGCCCCAGCAACAAGTTGCAGCCCGGCAAGCGCGGCGGCGAGCCAGAGCGCGGCAAGGCCGAGTTCAGCCATCATCGGGTTTCGGCCACCACCTTGCGGGCATCGTCCTTGGTCATGTCCTGCATCTGGCGCGGCACGTAATTCTCGTCATGCTTGGCGAGCAGGTTGTCGGCCACGAACGTGCCGTCAGCGCCCAGCTTGCCCTCGGCGACCACACCCGAACCTTCGACGAACAGCGACGGGACAATCCCGGCGAACTTCACCGGAACCGTGGCCTTGCCGTCCTGCACCACGAAATGGACGGTGACGCCGTCCGCCTCGGTCCGGATCGAGCCGCGTTCCACCATGCCGCCCAGCCGCACCGCGCGGTCCGGATCGGGCCGGTTGGCCATGATGTCGCTCGGGACGTAGAAGTAGCTGGCCTGATTGCGCAGGCCCCAGATCGCAAGGATTGCCGCGCCGATCAGCACCACCATCGCCACCGCCAGCAGGATAAGCCGCTGGTGCTTGGCCTTGAGCCCGGTTCCGCCTGCTGCAGCCATCAGCGCGCCCTCGTCTCGTCGCGGCGGCGTTCCGCGCGTTTCATGGTGATGAGCGACCATGCGATCATCACCGCCGTCGCGCCGACACCGATGGCGTAGGACGCGATCACAAATGTCCAGGCGTCCATCGCCTCGCGCATGGCGGTCAGAACTCCACTTCGGCCATGGCCTTGCGGCGCAGCCGTGCCTCGGCCTGCTGGCTGGCCAGCAAGGCACGCATCCGCGCCAGCACGACACCGGCAAAGATCAGGGTAAAACCCAGCGTTGCCGCCAGCAGCGGCCACAGGAACGCGCCGTCGATCGCCGATTTGCCCATGGTGATGCTGGGGGGCTGGTGCTGGACTTTCCACCAGATCACGGAATAATGGATGATCGGGATATTGACCGCGCCAACCAGCCCGAAAATGGCCGGAGCGCGCGCCGCGCCGCCTTCCACGCCTTCGCTGGCGCGGGCCAGCGCCAGCCAGCCAAAATAGAGAAACAGCAGCACCAGCATGCTGGTCAGCCGTCCGTCCCATACCCACCAGGTGCCCCAGGCGGGACGGCCCCACAGCGAACCGGTAACGAGGCAGATCGCCGTGAACAGCGCGCCCGGCACCGCGCAGGCCCGCGCGGCGATGGCAGCCAGCGGATGACGCCAGACCACTTCGGTGAACGAAGCGGCGGCAATGCCCATCCACCCCGCCATGCCCAGCCAAGCGGCGGGGACGTGGAGGAACAGGATGCGCACCGTTTCACCCTGCAACCGTTCGGGCGGGACCACGAACAGCCCCCAGCCCAGCGCGACGGCGGTGAGCACGATTCCCACGCCCATGCACAGCGGCATCAGCCAGCGGGCGATGCGCAGGAAACGGGCGGGGTTGGCAAAGCCGTGCATGACAGGCGCGCTTCTAGTATCCTGTGCGGTGGACGCAAGTGACCGCGATCAACAACGCCTGCTTACCAACGCCTTTCAGCGTCAGGCAGGGAGACCTTGGTAGGACATTAGGCCTTGGCGGCGGCAAAGGGGAAGAATGGGGCGATCGATGGGGTTCGAACCCACGACCTCCGGTACCACAAACCGGCGCTCTAACCAACTGAGCTACGATCGCCATATTCTGCCATTCCCGCGGTCGTCAGACCTCGCGGAAACGCCGCACGGAGCCGCTTCACGAAGCGACCGGCGTGGGAGCGGGCCTTTGCACGAGGCACGTCGGGTTGCCAAGGAAAAAACGCCGGGCACCCAAAAAAGCGGACGGTGCTGCAACCGGGACATTCTCATGCGGCAGGCGGCGCGATAAAAGGCCGGCATGAATCCCGATGCGACTTTCGATGGCGAATCGTTCCCCGCCTTCCTGATGGCGCACGCCGATATGCAGCGCGTGCCCGATGGCCGGGTCGAGATGTTCGTCCAGCGCGGGTTTCTCGATCCGGAGATGTGTGCCGGGCTGATCGACCTGATCGAGCGCCAGCATCGCCCCTCTACCGTGGCCGACAGCAACGGCGATTCCGCCTTCCGCACCAGTTCGACCTGCGATCTGAGCTTCGATGAGCCGCTGGTCGCCGCGCTGACCGCGAGGTTTACGCAGATTTCGGGCATCGACCCGCAATATGGCGAACCCTTGCAGGGGCAGCGCTACGAAGTGGGGCAGGAGTTCAAGGCCCACACCGACTATTTCGAGCCGGGCAACCCGGACTTCCAGAAATACTGCGCCATCGCCGGGCAGCGCACCTGGACCTTCATGGTCTATCTCAACGACGTGGCCGCCGGCGGGGCGACGCGGTTCAAGGCGATCGACAAGATCATCCAGCCCGAAACCGGCAAGCTCGTCGCCTGGAACAATCGCCGCCCTGATGGTCGGCCCAATCCGGCGACCCTCCATCACGCGATGAAGGTTCGCCGGGGGCGCAAGTACGTCATCACCCGCTGGTACCGCGAGCGGCCCTGGGGTTAGCTCGCGGGCTTGATGACCGCGCAGGCGATGCGGGCACCGGCGGCTCCGGCCGGCTGGCTGGTATAATCATCCGCCACGGCATGGATCACCAGCGCCGAGCCATCGGCATCAAGCAGCGAATGCGGCCCTGCCCGCAGCGTGACGCCGGAATTGAACACCTGGCTGACGAGCTTGCCGTCCGAGCCGACATGCTGGTTCGGCATGTCACCGCCATGCGGCCCGCCCATCGCCATCAGCCCGTGCGCCATGCCGCCCGCCGCGAAATGGGCCCCGGCCGAGGCGAACTTGGTAGCGGCATCGCACAGCCCGGTTTCGTGGAAGTGAAAGCCGTGATCGCCGGCGGGCAGACCGGCGAGATCCGTGCTGATCAGCACCCCGGTCGGCGCGTCGGTCAGGGTCACCGTGCCGAGCGTCGCGCCGTCGAGGCCGATCACGCTGGCCTTGACGGTAAGCGGCGCGGCGGCGGGCGGCGGTGCGGGCGGGGCATCGGCATGAGCGACACAGCCGGCGAGCAGCATGCTCCCGGCGGCGGCAAGGCGGATAAGGCTGGTCATGAAATCCTCCGGTTGCGGACCCGCCGCGATCGGCCGGGCCCGTTTGGTGCAGACGCCGCGCCCGGCCCGGCTCCTCAGCCCGGTCGTTCGCGGCTTGGTTTCACCCGGATGCCGTTTGCGGCATCTCCCCCGCCTGTCCCCCTTCTATGGCGTTTACCGGGCAGTAAGGCAAATCCGCCAAGATGCAGGTGACGCCGGCAGCGCCGATCAGCCGGGTTGCAATCGATAACAGTGCCTCCGGATACCCGGAGCGGTACGAGAACAGGACGTGATCGCGTGAACATGCCGCTGATGAGGTTTCAGTCCGAGATCGACGACGATCCGTTCGAGCGCCGCCGCGAAACGCGCCACAATTCGGCGGTCACGGTCATGCTGCAGTTCGCCTCGGGCAGCCGCACTTCCGTCCAGCTTACCGACGTATCGCTGCACGGCTGCTGCATTCGCGGCGACAGCGATCGCCTGCATCAGGGCCGCATCCTGTCGATCGGCCTGAACGACCACCCGATGCTCGACGCGATCGTGCGCTGGGTGCGCGATGATACCGCCGGGATGGAGTTCCTCCACCCGGTGCCGGTCGAACGCCGTGAATGGCACGACCTGATGGATAGCGGCTTCGGGCTGTAAAGGCGCTCCCCAAACGAAAACGGGCGGCCCGCAGGGACCGCCCGTTTGCATATCGACCACCCGCGATGCGGGCGGCACCGGTGGTTCGCTTACTTCTTGTTGAGCGAGAGACCGCCGAAACGCTTGTTGAACTGGGCCACGCGGCCACCATCCTGCAACTGCGCCTTGCCGCCGGTCCAGGCCGGGTGCGAGGTGGGATCGATGTCGAGCACCAGCGTATCACCTTCCGAACCCCAGGTCGAACGGGTCTGGAACGTGCTGCCATCGGTCATCTGGACCGTGATCATGTGGTAATCGGGATGGGTATCGGCCTTCATGGTCTTACTCTTTCGCATGTGGCCGGTTCCGACCGGCCTGCTTTCGGAAAGCGGCGCGCATAGCGCCGGATCGGGCAAAAAGCAAGGCGCGAGTGGCCCTGCCCCCGGATGCCGTCAACCGTCCGCGATCATCGCCGTGAAATTGACGTCGCAAGTCACCTTGTCCTCGATCGACGCCTTGCCCCAGAACTTGCAAACCCGTGCGCGCTTCTGGACGAAGCCGGCACGCAGGGTCAGCAGGTTGCCGGGGGTGACCGGAGCGCGGAACTTGGCTTCCTCGATCGCCATGAAATAGACCAGCTTGCCGGTCCCGGCGAGGCCGAGGCTTTCGATCGCCAGAATCCCCGCCGCCTGCGCCAGCGCCTCAATCTGGAGGACGCCGGGCATGATCGGACGGCCGGGGAAATGGCCCTGAAAGAACCCTTCGTTGAAGCTGACCGCCTTGACCGCCTCGATCTCCTCGTCGGAAATCGAGACGACACGGTCGACCAGCAACATCGGATAGCGGTGCGGAAGCGCCGCCAGGATCTTTGCGGTATCGTAAGGCTCGGCAAGCTCGCTCATGGACGGATCAGCCTGGCTCAGCGGCCACCGGTGGCGGGCGCGGCGGGCTGCTGACCCTGGGCCGCAGCCTGCTGAGCCTTGGCTTCACGGACCTGGCGCGGTTCCCAGCCGGCGGGCGGCACAAGCTGCGCGGCCGGGATCAGCGCGTTCAGTTCGTTCAGGATGTCCTGATTGAGGTAGTAAGCGCCGCCATTGGCCGCGATCACCGAATCCGGCGCAAGCAGGAGCGAGACGCCCTTCTTGGTCATCGCGTTCTTGATCGCGTCGTTCAGCTTGCCCTCGATCTGTTCCTGGACATAGGCCTGCGACATGCCGACCGGCATCAGGATCTTCTGGATGTCCTGCTTGCCCTGGTTCTGGATGCCCTGGAGCTGTTCCAGTTCCTGCTGCAGCAGCGCATTGTTGGGCTTGGCGGCGGCGCGATCGGCGTTGAACTTGTCGACCAGCGGCTTGAGCTGGGCGTTGAGCTGATCTTCCTTGGCCTTGGCCGCGTCGAACTGGGCCTTGTACGTGGTCTGACGCTGGGTCGCGGCGGTCTGCTGCGCCGACGAATTGGCGACGATCGCTTCGATATCGGCGATGCCGATGCCTTGGGCGATGGTTCCAGTGGCGGCCGGAGCAGCGGCGGGAGCCGCCTTGTCCTTGTCCTTGGCGAGCGCGGGCTGCGTGCCGGCGAGGACGAGCAGGGTGGTTGCGGCGAGAAGCGCCGTCTTGAACGAGTTACGCATCAGAATTGGGTTCCCACGTTGAAAGTGAAGGTCTTGGGGTTATCACCCTTCTCTTTGAGGATAACCTTCGAGAAATCGATGCGGAACGGCCCGAAGGGCGAGTTCCAGTTCACGCCGATACCCACGGCAAGGCGCGGCTTCCACGAATCGCCGACATAGGTTTCGGTGAAGTACTGCCGCGAGCCGATAGCCTGGTTGGCGACCCCGCTGGCATTCGTCGGATCGGTTGTGGTTGTGGTGGTGTCAAAAGTGCCGTCGGCCTTCACCGGATAGTAGAGTTGCTGGCCCGAGCTGTTACGCGACCCGAAGAAGCATTCCGGCTTGTCCGGCTGATTGGGATCGCATTGCGAAAGATTGGGGCTCTTGATGCTCCAGACCGCGCCGGCATCCGCGAAAATGGACGGACGAAGGCCCAGTTCCTTGGCACCCGATCCCAGCGGAATCTCCAGTTCGGCGCGTGCCTGATAGTAGAAACGGCCACCCAGCGCGTCGTCGGTGTCGGTCGTCTCTTCAACCGTGGTGACCGGCGGCGTCCCCGTCGTCGTCTTGCTGTAATACTGGCGGATCACGCGCGGACCCACGCCGCGGATGCCGAAACCGCGCAACTGCGGCTCTCCCAGGTAGAAACGGTCGGTCAGGCGGATATCGTCACCCCCCCAGCCCTTGATGGCACCGCCTTCACCCGAGAGCGAGAAGATGAAGCCCTTGTAGAGCGGGAAGAACTTCGAGGCATTCAGCCGCCCGCGGATGTAGTGGACATCGCCGCCCAGCCCCGCGACATCGACATTGACCGAAGCGGTGATGCCGCGCGTCGGACGCACCCGGTTGTCGAGCGTGTCGTAGATCAGCGACAGCCCGGCAATCGAACTCAGCCGCTTGCCGATCGCATCGCACAGGTAACGGCCGGCGCGCAACGGATCGCATGACAGCTTGCCGCTGGAATCGATCGAGTAATAGGTGCCCTTGTCGAGCGTCACGTCGTCGTAGTTGAGCGTATAACGACCGACCGTGGTCAGATATTCGGTCAGCGGGACGCCGGCGCGAACCTGGAAACCGGTGGTCGATTGCTGGTAAGTCGTGTTGCGATCGGAGTTCGCATAGTTGAAGCTGTTGTAATCGCGGCGGTAGATATCGACGCCGAGCGACACGTTCTTGTCGAACAGGTAGGGTTCGACGAAGCTGGTCTGCACGCTCTTGGAATAGCGCGAATAGCTGCCGGAAAGGCCGATCGTCTGCCCGCGCCCGCGGAAGTTGCGCTGCTGGATCGAGGCCTGGAAGATGAAGCTTTCAAGGCTGGAGAAGCCGGCAGAAAGCTGGAGTTCGCCGGTCGGCTTTTCTTCCACGTTGGCTTCGAGGATGATGCGATCGGGTGCCGATCCCGGCTTTTGTTCGACTTCGAACTTTTCCTGGAAATAGCCCAGCGACTTGATGCGGTTGGTCGAACGCTTGACCTGCAGCGAGTTGAACGCATCGCCTTCGGCCAGACGGAATTCGCGGCGTACCACCTTGTCCTGGGTCAGCGTGTTGCCGTTGATGTCGATCCGCTCGACATAGACGCGCGGGGCCTCGGCGATCACGAAGGTCAGACCCATGGTGAGGTCTTCCTTGTTGCGATCGTACTGCGGGCGCACATCGGCGAAGGCATAGCCGAACGCGCCGGCGGTCTCGTTCAGGCGGTCGATGGTGTCTTCGACCATCTTGGCGTTGTACCAGTCGCCCTTCTTCATCGGCAGACCGGAGGCCAGCTTGTCGCCATCGAAATCGCGCAACTGGCTGTCCACCTTGACATCGCCGAACTTGTAGCGCTTCCCTTCCTCCACCACGTAAGTGATGATGAAGTCCTTCTTGTCCGGCGTCAGTTCGGCCACGGCCGAAACGACGCGGAAATCGGCATAACCCTCGGTCAGGTAGAACTGGCGCAGCTTCTGCTGGTCGAACGCCATGCGATCGGGATCATAGCTGGTGGCGGAGCTGAAGATCTTGGTGAGCCCAGCCTCCTTGGTGACCATCTCGCCGCGCAGCTTGCCGTCCGAAAACTTGTCGTTGCCGATGATGTTGATCTGGCGGACCTTGGACTTGTCGCCCTCGGTGATCTCGAACACGATATCGACCCGGTTCTGGTCGAGCATGACCATCTTGGGTTCAACCGTGGCGGCGTAGCGACCCTGGCGCTTGTACAGCTCGATGATGCGGGCAACATCGGCGCGGACCTTGGACCGGGTGAAGATCTGGCGCGCGGCGACCTTGATCTCCGGCAGGATCTTGTCGTCCTTGATGCGCTTGTTGCCTTCAAGGATGATGCGGTTGACGACCGGGTTTTCCTGAACCTGGATGGTCACCTTGCCGGCATCGTTCGTGACCTGGACGTTGGTGAACAACTCGGTCGCGTAAAGGTCCTTGAGCGCCTTGTCGGCAGCGGCGGCCGTATAGGGCTGGCCGACGCGCAGATCGATGTACGACATCACCGTCTGCGGTTCGAGCCGTTCGGCACCGGTGACCTGGATGGAATCGATTCGCTGGACAACTGCCGGCGCGGCGGCGGGCGGGGGTGCTGCCGTGGCGGCAGCGGCGGCGTCCTGCGCCGCAGCGACGGCAGGCATCCCACCGATGATCGTGGTTGCCAGCAATGCCGCGGCAAGCTTCGTCACCGGGCGCGCTTTCGTGCTGCCAACCATTTCCCGTCCCGTCATTCTACGCAAAATCCTGTTAGCGCACTTGCGGCAGCCCGGCTGGCACGCAAGACCCTGATGAATGCCCGCGCAACCGGCATGAAGCCGGCGCACGGGCGGACAATCGCAGCCATCTGCCCGATGGAGCGGATGCGATCAAGCAGCCAATCCCGGACGCGGCCCGTTCCCCGCATTTTCCTTGGCGCTATCCCCCGAAAAAGGTGATGAACGCCCCCTCACCCGCCGAATATCGGCAGCGACACCAGATCGTTGACGGTGACGAACAGCATGAGCGCCAGAACCAGCGCCACACCTGTCCGGATCGCCCATTCCTGGCTGCGCAGACCCAGCGGTTTGCGACGGATGCATTCGGCTGCGTAGAAAGCCAGATGCCCGCCGTCGAGGCCCGGAATTGGCAGGAGGTTGATGAATGCCAAGTTAATCGAGATGAGCCCGACGAAGGCCACGAATTCTTCCCAGCCAAGGCTGAACTGCTCGCCCGAATACTTGGCGATCTTGATCGGGCCGCCCAGTTCCTTGACCGACCGTTCGCCGCTGAAGATCTGGCCGATTCCAGCCCCCATCATGCGCATGGTGCTCCAGCTTTGCGTCACGCCAAGCTGCAGCGCCTCGCCCACGCCGACCGGTTCGATCAGCCCGCGCGAGTTGCGCACGCCCAGCCTGCCGATGGTAGTGGGCTTGCCGTCCGGGCCGACCGTGGGCACCGCTGCCAGCGTGACCGGCACCGTCAGCCGCTCGTCACCCCGCGCCACAGTGACGACGACCGTCCGGCCCGGCATCGTCGCGATGGTTTCAGCCAGCGCTGCAAAGCCGTTGACCGCCTTGCCGTCCACCGCCAGCAGCCGGTCACCGATCTTGAGCCCGGCTTTGTGCGCCGGGGAATCGACCGCAAAGTGGCCGATCACCGCCGGGGCGAAATCGATGCCGAGATCGGCGATCCGCCCTTCGTTGCCGAACTGGTCGCGCACGGTGCGATCGTGCAACCGCACCGGAACGACGACGCGCCGGCCATCGCGATCGACCGCCAGCGCGACGGTACGGCCGGGATAAGGGGTCACGTACTGGCCGATATCGTAAGGCGTCTCTACGTTGTTGCCATCGACCGCGACGATGCGATCCTGCACCCGCAGCCCGGCATCGCGCGCATCGGAGGTTTCGGCAAAACCATAGACGATCGGATCGGCAACGATCTTGCCATAGGCGAAGCTGAACGCCGCGAAGATAAGGATCGCGAGGATCAGGTTGGTCAGCGGCCCCGCCAGCACGATCAGCGCGCGCTGCCACAGCGGCTTGACGTGGAACGTCTCCGACCGCTCTTGCGGGGTCAGGTTGCTGTCATCGGCGGCGGCACTGGCCGGGTTCATGTCGCCCGCGAACTGGACGTAGCCGCCCAGTGGCACGGCGGAAATCTTCCAGCGGGTGCCGCGCCGGTCGGTCCACCCGAACAGTTCCTTGCCGAAGCCGATCGAGAAGGCGTTGGCCTTTACCCCGAACAGGCGGCCGACCAGATAGTGGCCGAGTTCATGGATCAGCACCAGCGGCCCCAGCACCAGCAGGAAAGCGAACAGCGTGGTGATCAGGCCGGGTGATGCGGTCAACTTGGGAAAACTCCCCGAAAGGAAAGAGGGTCAGGCACTGGCGGCAAGCTCGCGCGTCCGCGCCCTGGCTTCGGCGTCAACGGCCAGCACGTCCGCCAGGCTCGCGGGCGGCGCGGGCGCGAAGCAGCCGAGCACATGGTCCACCTGTGCGGCAATCCGGGTGAACGCAATCTGACCGGCAAGGAACGCCGCCACCGCCACTTCGTTGGCCGCATTGAGCACGGCGGGGATGGCCCCGCCCGCCTCTGCCGCCTGCCGCGCCAGGCGGGTGGCGGGGAAGCGCTCTTCATCGGGCGCGCGAAAGGTCAGCTCGCCGATCGCCGCCAGATCGAGCGGCGCGCACGGCGTGTCCATCCGCCCCGGCCAGGCCAGCGCCGATGCGATCGGCACGCGCATGTCCGATGGGCCAAGCTGCGCCAGCGTCGACCCGTCGCGATACTCGACCATCGAATGCACCACTGACTGCGGATGGACGATGATCCGCAGCCGATCGAGGCCGACCGGGAACAGGTAATGCGCCTCGATCAGTTCAAGGCCCTTGTTGAACATCGTCGCGCTGTCGACGCTGATCTTGGCCCCCATGTCCCAGTTGGGATGGCGGACCGCTTCGGCGGGGGTGGCGGCGCTCAGCCGCTCGGCCGACCAGTCACGAAACGGCCCGCCGCTGGCCGTGAGGGTAATCGAGCGGACGTGATCGAGATCGTTGCCGGACAGGCACTGGAAGATGGCATTGTGTTCGGAATCGATCGGCAACAGCGTGGCCCCATGCCGGGTCACCGCCGCCGTCATCACCTCGCCGGCGGACACCAGCGCTTCCTTGTTGGCCAGCGCGATCACGCCGCCCTGCTCGATCGCCGCCATCGTCGGCGCAAGCCCGGCGCAGCCGACAATCGCCGCCACGGTGACGTCAGCCCCACGGGCCGCGGCCTCGACCACCGCCTGCGGGCCGCCCGCAACCGCAATGCCGCTGCCGGCCAGCGCCTCGCGCAGGGCGGGAAGCTGCGTTTCGTCGGCAACGACGGCGAGTTCGGCGGAAAATTCGCGCGCGAGCCGGGCAAGGTCGAGCACGCTGGAGTTCGCGGTGAGCGCGACCACCCGCCAGTCGGCACGGTTGCGGCGCACGAGATCGAGCGTCGACGCCCCGATCGAACCGGTGGCTCCGAGCACGGACAGGCTGCGCACCATCAGGTGTAGCCTTGCGCTTTCAGCGCGATGTAGAACAGGCCCAGCACGAAGCAGACCGATAGCAGACCATCCACCCGGTCGAACAGCCCGCCGTGACCGGGAATGAGACGAGATGAGTCCTTCACCCCGGCGCGCCGCTTCATCCAGCTTTCGAAGAAGTCCCCCACTTGCGCGACCACCGCCAGCAGTGCGCCGTAAAGCGCCGGTATCCAGGCCATGCGTTCGATCCCTGCCAGCCCGGGCACGCGCGCCGCGTATAAAGTGAGGCCGGCCAGCACGGCTGAAGCTGCAGTCATGCCGCCCAGCAGCCCGGACCAGGTTTTCGACGGGCTGATGCGCGGGGCAATCTTCGGGCCACCGAACGTCCGGCCGGCGAAATAGGCACCGATGTCGGTAGCGATCACCGCGCCGACCACGGTCAGAACCAGATGCAGCCCCCCGTCAGCGCCGCGCAGTTCGACCAGCGTCAGCCCGGCGATGCCGACATAGACGATCCCGCCCGCGTTCCACAGGCCGCGCGCCACCGGGTGAGGCGTTCCCGCGCGGGCGATGCGGATCCATTCCCACATCACCCCGGCACTGACCAGCGCGACGAACAGCGTCCAGACCATGCTCCCCAGCCACAGCGCGGTGCCGGCAACCGCGATCATCACCACCGCCGAGGCGGTGCGCGGGCCGAGGTCCGAGCGCTTCGGGGCGGGTGCCTCAGCGTCCGCCATAGCGCCGGTCCCTGCGGCCGAATTCGGCGATGGCGTCGCGCAAGTGGTCCACGGTGAAATCGGGCCACAGCACATCGGTGAACAGCATCTCGGCGTAGGCCGCCTGCCACAGCAGGAAGTTCGACAGCCGCACCTCGCCCGAAGTGCGGATCAGGAGGTCGAGCGGCGGCAGGTCGGCGGTGTCCAGTTCGGCCGCGATCGTCTCGGGCGTGATCGCGCCTTTCGCGGCAGCAGAGCGGGCGGCGCGGGCAATCTCGTCATGGCTGCCATAGTTGAGGGCGACCACCATGGTCGTGCCGGTATTGGCCGCCGTGCGCGCCAGCGCGCCTTCGATCAGTTCGACAACATCGGGCTTGAAGGCCTTGTAATCGCCGATGATCTTGAGCCGCACACCAGCCTGCGCGAACTCTTCCAGGTCGGACAGGATGAAGCGCTTCATCAGCCCCATCAGGTCGGCAACCTCGTCCTCGGGCCGGCCCCAGTTCTCGGTCGAAAAGGCGTAGAGCGTCAGCGCTTCCAGCCCCAGCTCGCGCGCGCCGCGGACCACGCGGCGCACCGCCTCCACGCCCTTCTGGTGCCCCAGCGCGCGGGGCAGCAGGCGTTTCTTGGCCCAGCGGCCGTTGCCGTCCATGATGATGGCGACGTGCCGCACGCGCCCCGGTTCCGGCTTGCTCATCCCGTCCTGCCCCCGCAAGTGCCCCGCAGCCGGGTCACTTGCCGAGGATTTCCTTTTCCTTCGACGCGAACACCTCATCGACCGACTTGATCGTCTCGTCGGTCAGCTTCTGCACCTCGGTCTCGCCGCGCTTGCGGTCGTCTTCCGAGATTTCCTTCTTGTTCTCGTCGGTCTTGAGGTTTTCCATGCCGTCGCGGCGGACGTTGCGAATGGCGACACGGGCCTTTTCCGCATACTGCCCGGCCAGCTTGGCCAGTTCCTTGCGGCGTTCCTCGGTCAGGTCCGGGATCGGCAGGCGCAGGGTGTTGCCATCGTTGATCGGGTTGAGCCCCAGACCGGCAGAGCGGATCGCCTTTTCGACCGGGCTGATGTTCGATTTGTCCCACACCTGCACCGAAAGCATGCGCGGTTCCGGGGCGGAAATCGTCGCCACCTGGACGATCGGCATCATCGCGCCGTAGACCTCGACTTGGATCGGTTCGAGCAGCGCCGTGTTGGCCCGCCCGGTGCGCAGGCCCGACAGATCATGCCGCAGCGATTCGACCGCCCCCTTCATCCGGCGCTCAAGATCGGCCTTGTCGTACTTGGCCATGGGTCAGGCTCCTTTCTGGACGATCGTCTTGGTCCCCTCGCCCGCCAGGATCCGGGCAAGATTGCCCTTCTCGCGGATCGAGAAGACGACGATCGGGATCGCGTTATCGCGGCACAGGGCCACGGCGGAAGCGTCCATCACCTTCAGATTATCGGCGAGGACCGTATCATAATTGACTGTTTCATAACGCTTTGCATCGGCATTCGTCTTGGGATCGCTGTCATAGACGCCATCCACACTGGTGCCCTTGAGCAATGCATCGCAGCGCATTTCCGCAGCCCGCAGCGCCGCGCCGCTATCGGTGGTGAAATAAGGCGCGCCGACACCGGCGGCGAAGATCACCACCCTGCCCTTTTCCAGATGCCGCTCGGCCCGGCGGCGGATCACCGGTTCGCAAACCTTGTCCATCTCGATCGCGGATTGCACGCGGGTGTGCACGCCCAGCTTTTCCAGTGCGTTCTGCATCGCCAGCGCGTTCATCACGGTCGCCAGCATGCCCATGTAATCAGCCTGCGCGCGGTCCATGCCTTTGGCCGCCCCGGCCATGCCGCGAAAGATATTGCCCCCGCCGATGACCAGGCAGATCTCCAGCCCGCTATCGCGCGCTTCCTTGATCTCCTGCGCCATCTCGGCGACGAAATCGGGATCGATGCCGAATGCCTGGTTCCCCATCAAGACTTCGCCCGAAAGCTTGAGCAGGACGCGCTTGTAGAGGGTGGTCGACATGCCGCACGATCTCCTGGGGACTGGGGTCGGGTGCGGCTTTAGGGTGACAGGCGCGGATTGCCAAGGGGTTGGTATTGACCGAAGCAAGTCTTACGCGTGATGATGGAATGCGAAAGTTCGCTCAGGTAGCCGAACCGGCTGCCTCAAACAGTTCGGACTGACAGGGGTAACTGTGACCGACAGCTTTGAATCGACGATGCAGGGGCTGACCGACGACGAACTGGTGCTGATCGCTCATGGCGATACAGACGATTACGAGCAGGCTGCAATGGCGGCCGCCCGTAACGAGATCGCGCGACGCGGGCTGGCGGAAGATTTTGTCACCACCGCACTTGAGCATGAAGAGTTACGAGACCGTGCGGAAGCCCTTCGGCCCGATCTGCCGCTTAGCACGCTAGCGCGCATCGTCTTGATAGTAATCGGCCCGTTCAGTTTCTGGCCGGCGATTATACTTGGCGCGCGCGGTTACCGACGAAAAAGTCGAGAAGCCTGGATATGCCTCCTGATCGGGATAGCCTTCCAATGGGGCGTGATCGGACTGCTATTCGTGATCTTCGATGTGATGTGAACAACAAGGGCCCGGGAAGCGAATGCACTTCCCGGGCCCTTGTTGTTCCGTTCCCGAAGGAACCGGCTGGAAATCAGCCGGCGACCGCCGCAGCCACTTCGGCCGCGAAGTCGGTGACTTCCTTTTCGATGCCTTCGCCAAGCTGGAAGCGCACGTAGTCCTTGAGGACGATCTTCGCGCCGGCTTCCTTGCCGGCAGCGTCGACGACCTGCTGGATCGGGGTCTTGTTGTCCATCACGAAGACCTGCGAGAGCAGTGCGTTTTCCTTGGCGTACTTGGCGATCGCGCCATCGACCATCTTGGCCTGGACCGCTTCGGGCTTGCCCGATTCGGCAGCCTTTTCCTGCGCGATCTTGCGTTCGCGCTCGATCAGCTCGGCGTCGAGGTCGTCAGCGGTCAGCGCCAGCGGGAAAGCGGCGGCGATGTGCATCGCGATCTGCTTGCCGAGCGCTTCAAGGGCGGCAGCGGGAGCGGCCGATTCGAGCGCGACGAGCACGCCGATCTTGCCGAGGTTCGGGGCGGCGGCGTTGTGCATGTAAGGCACCACGAGACCTTCCGAGACTTCGACGGTCTTGAGGCGGCGGACCTGCTGGTTTTCGCCGATGGTGGCGACATTGTTGGTCAGCGCCTCGCCGACGGTGCCGCCGGCGGGGTAGGCAGCGGCCTTGAGCGCTTCGACGTCATCGCCCGAAACGCTGAGGGCGACTTCGGTGGTGTTGCGCACGAAATCCTGGAACTGATCGTTCTTGGCGACGAAATCGGTTTCCGAGTTGACCTCGACGGCAACGCCCCGGGTTCCGGTCACGGCCACGCCGACCAGGCCCTCTGCCGCGGTGCGGCTCGACTTCTTGGCAGCGGCGGCCAAGCCCTTGGCGCGCAGCGCGTCGACCGCGGCTTCGAGATCGCCGTTGGTTTCGGTCAGCGCCTTCTTGCAGTCCATCATGCCGGCGCCGGTGCGCTCGCGCAGGTTCTTCACGTCAGCGGCGGTGTAAGCCATCGCTCAAATCCTTCTGGCTAGAAAAGCCCCCTTGGCAGGGATGCTCAAAATGGGTGCGCGCCAGGCCCATTGGACCCGGCGCGCGACAATTCCATGACGAAAGTGTCGTCAGCGCCGGGGCGCTCAGGCTTCGACAGCAGCCTCGGCGACGGGCTCGTCCATGGCGCCGAGATCGGCACCGCTGGTGATGACCGCTTCGCGGCCGCCCTTGGTCGCTGCCTGGGCAACGGCTTCGCAATAGAGGCGCACGGCGCGGCTGGCGTCGTCGTTGGCCGGGATCGGGAAAGCGATGCCATCGGGCGAGACGTTCGAATCGAGGATGGCGACGACCGGGATACCCAGCACGTTCGCTTCCTTGATGGCGAGGTCTTCCTTGTTGGCGTCGATCACGAACATCACGTCCGGGATGCCGCCCATGTCGCGGATGCCGCCCAGCGACAGCTCAAGCTTGTCGCGCTCGCGGGTCATCTGCAGGATTTCCTTCTTGGTGAAACCCGACATGTCGCCCGAAAGCTGCTCTTCGAGCGACTTGAAGCGCTTGATCGAGCCCGAGATGGTCTTCCAGTTGGTGAGCATGCCGCCCAGCCAGCGGTGGTTGACGAAGTGCTGGCCGCACGAACGGGCGGCTTCGGCGATCGGCTCCTGCGCCTGGCGCTTGGTGCCGACGAACAGCACCTTGCCACCGGCCTGGACGGTCGACGCGATGAAGTCGAGCGCGCGGGCCATCAGCGGCACGGTCTGCGACAGATCGATGATGTGGATGCCGTTGCGGGCACCGAAGATGTAGGGCTTCATCCGCGGGTTCCAGCGATGCGTCTGGTGGCCGAAGTGAGCGCCGACTTCGATAAGCTGCGACATGGTGACGACGGGAGCCGCCATAATTCAATTCCTTTCCGGTTCGACCTCTGGAAAGCTGGAACCGCGCGCAAGAGCCCGAAAGCTCCGGCCACGATCGGCACCGGGATGTGTGCTTTCCATGTGGATTTGTATCGACGCGCCGCCGGCCCCGCATGGAGCCTGCGATTCGCCTGCGCCGGTGCCCTTAGCCCCCCTCCGCCGCGAAATCCAGCATTTTGGCGCAAGGTTGCATCGCCGATTTGCGGGAAGTTTCGCCGGACAGCGCGGCGTTTGCGTCGAAACGGACCAGATAGGGCGGAACCAGCGTCCAGCGCGGCGCATTTTGCGATAGGTTAAGCCGATCAACAGACAAGACTGTTCAGCGGCGCGCCACATCAGGATCGGCACAGCCGGCACACAAAGTCAGCAAAGGGGGCACGACAACCGGAGCGACGAAGCATGAGCATCATGACCCTGCCCAACTTGCTGTTCACGGCCCTGTTCATGGCCGCGCTGACCACGGCAATCATGATCCTGTGGCGCTGCTGGACCGCCCTCATCCCCGCCTACCGCGCCCTGCGCGCCGAACTTGACGGTGTGCCGGAAACCCTGCCGGTCCGCACCCGGCTGACGCTGCCGCCGATCCGCAAGCGCAGCTTCGGCCCGTTTCCTGCTATTGCGACCCAGCGCAGCCTTGCGACGAAGCCAATGCGCGCGGCGGTACGCCAGAATCAGGTGGTCCACTTTGCCTGAACGTCACGCGGGCAACGGGCGCATTTCCGATGTTATGGATGAACGCGAGCGCGGTCTCTTCTTGCTACACATATGCCAAGCGCAAATTCGCGCTTGACAGCGACAGAACAAACAGCGAACAGATGGAGCAGAGGAACATCGATAGAACAAATCGGCGTTTCCCACAAGTTGTCCACAGCCCGTCAACAGCCTTGCCCCTTGGGGCGGGCAATCCCTTTCGCGAGGTAGCCCGATGACCGTGTTCGCCAGCACCCTGTTCGCTCTTGCCGCTATCGCCGCGCTGGCCACGATCATCCGGGCCTGGACAGCAAGCGGACGTGAAGCCTTGGCCCTGCGCCACCAGCTTGCAGGCTGTTCCGGAGAGCTGACGGTAGAATGGGCCGTAGTCGAGCGGATCGGTGCCGCTCCTCTCGCCTCGCTCAGGGCTGTGTCGGCTCGTCGCTTGCCGGAAGGACGTCGCCATATGGATCGGCCGATGCTGGCGTGGCCGCAGCCCTCATGCGCGGCTTGACCCTGGCATAAGTGGCAAGGCCGACCGGGATCAAGGCGATATAGACCAGCGTGACTGCCACCAGCGTCAGCCAGGGCTCGGTCAGCAGCGCAGCGACCACCAGCCCGGCCAGTGCGATCACGGCGATGCGCATTCCCGGTGGCGGACGCAGCCGTTGCCAGCTCAAGGTCGGAACGCTCGAAATCATAAGCACCGCCACCAGCGCAACCCAGGCGGCCACGATCAGCGGCTGCGCGAATTCGGGTCGGCCGCTGGCGATCCAAAGGTACATCGGCAGAAACGCCATGCCCGCCCCCAGCGGCGCGGGAACCCCGGTCAGGAAGCCGGCGGCCTTGTGCGGCTGATCGAAGATGTCGAGCCGCGAATTGAACCGCGCCAGCCGCAGCACGCAGCAAATCGCGAAAGCCAGCGCCGCGATCCAGCCCAGGCTGGGCAACTGGTGCAGGGTCCACAGATAGACGATCAGCGCAGGTGCAACGCCGAACGAGATCGCATCGGCCAGACTGTCCAGCTCGGCACCGAACCGCGTCTGTGCCTTGAGCAGGCGCGCGGCGCGGCCGTCCAGCCCGTCGAGCACCCCCGCCAGGATCACGGCCTGCACCGCCCGGTCGAAATCGCCGCCGATGGCAAAGCGGATGCCGGTCAGCCCCGAACAGAGCGCGGCGGCGGTGATGGCGTTGGGAACGACCGCGCGCATCGACAGACTGGACGCAAGGCGCGGCCGCGGCCTCACTGGGCGATGCCCTCGATCACCGGCGCATCGCCGACCATGCCGAGCACGGTTTCGCCGGCGATGATCCGCTGGCCCATCAGCACGCGCGGTTCGGTCCCGGCGGGAAGATAGACGTCAACCCGGCTGCCGAAGCGGATCAGCCCGATGCGCTGCCCTCCGGCAACGATATCGCCCGGCTTGACGAACGGCACGATGCGGCGCGCGACCAGCCCGGCGATCTGCGTGAAGCAGACACGCAGGCCATCGCCCCGCTCGATCAGGATATGCTGGCGCTCGTTCTCCTCGCTCGCCTTGTCGAGGTCGGCGTTGACGAACTTGCCGGGGATATAGACCACGCGCCGCACCGATCCGCCGATCGGGGCACGGTTGATGTGGACATCGAACACGCTCATGAAGATCGAAACGCGCGTGAGCGGCTCGGGGTTCATCGGCGCATGGCCGCTGCCGTCATCGACCAGCAGTTCGCGCGGAGGGGCAACCTTGCGGATCAGCGTCACCAGCCCGTCGGCCGGGGCCACGATCGCGCGGTCGTCGCGCGGGGTGACCCGCACCGGATCGCGAAAGAACGCACAGACGCAATAGGTCAGCACCGTCAGCGGCCAGCCCACCCAGGGGCCGAACACCAGCCACCCCGCCAGCGCGACCGCCCCGGCGATGGCCCCGAACTTGCGTCCTTCGGGATGCACCGAAGGCCAGCTCCACGACGCTTCGCCGCGCCCCTGATTGTTGAAAATATCGTCCGTCATCGGGTCCATCTAGGCCCCGCCCGGCATGAGGGCAATGGCACCGGCCAAATTCCCCGGCAGTGGCCCGGCCCTGTCGATCGGGCCGCAACCGCGATGTCGGGTTGAAGGGCCAGGGCTTGTATCGAACTACCGACACAATCAATTGATTTATTTGTGAATTTATTGACTGGAAAATTCCGCCCCCACATTCTCCCCCACACTATTGGGGCGAGGACAGGCCGAAAGCGACAAGATCGAGATAGCCGCGACGGAATGTTGACTGCCCCCACATTCCCCAGCCCCCGCTAACCGCCCAAACCGATCTTGTGCAGGATTTGTTCTATCACACCACGGCCAGCCGCATCGCGCTTGACCGCCATAAGGAACAGCAGCTTATGGCTGGACGCTAAGGGGCGCGAAGCGTCATTCCACCTTCATCATTTGCGATGGATAAGGGACTGCCAGTTCACAGGCCCCGGCGTAGTCAGCCGAAAGCCATTCGTCATAATCATCCGTATGTAGGATCACCGGCATCGCCTTGGGATGCAGCGCTGCAACAAGCGGGTTGGGTTCGCACGTCAGGAAGGCGAACACGTTGCCCGAATCGCTCGCCCGCCAAATCCCCGCGAACGCAGACAACAGCGCGTCGTTTACCGTAAACCAGTGTTCGGCCCTGCCCGCTCCGGTTTGTGGTTCTGCAAAGGATGAGAACGGCACAAGGCAGCGCTGCAATGGTTCCGCCAAGATCGCCTTCCAGAACGGACTGGCCAGATTGCGAACATTGGTAACGTGCTTGGTTATCGTGGTGCCGGGGCGTTTACCGGCAAGCGCCAGCGGCACCCCCCACGCCATCTTATCCAAAGCCTTCCGGCCTTCCACCGTCCGGGCAACCAGCGCCTGCCGTTTCGGCCAGAGGTCCGGTTCCGGCAATCCATCATACAAATCCCAGCCGATATACTCGCGCCAGGTCGAAATTGCTTCAGGATTGTTGCGGTAGTGATTGCACATCAAGAAATGATAGCGGCTTGCGATCATCGAGCAAAGGCAGTGAGCGGCTGGACGCCAAGCTGACTTCTAACTTTGCCCGCCGACAACATTTTGCATCATCGCCATGAATTGCGCGGCAAAGGCTGGATCAACTCCGGATGCAAACCTGCCAGCCGCGCCTTTCGCAGCTCCCAAGCCCCGGATCAATTCCGCCTGCCGGTGTGGGGCAACGGTTCCATAGCTCGTAAGCGTCGTCATCACCCGCTCGTGCCCAAGGTTTTGGGACCATGCCTTGAATTGCTCCGGCGTGGTGCAGACCTGTTCGCCAAGCTGCACCAGCGTATCGCGCAGCGAATGCGGGTTGAAATAGGGTAGGCCAGCGGCCGTAAAGGCTTTGCGGAAAATGTCCCGGATCGGCCCGGCCCCCTGCCAGCACTCTCCCCGGCGCAGGCCAACCGGGGCAAAGCCGCCATTTTCGCCCAGCCCCATTTGCGTGGGCGGGAACAGCGGGTCATCGTCGCCCCAAAGCATGGTGCTGCGCAGGTGATCGCACCAGTCCCGCACTATCTGGAGCGCGTCACCGCCAACCGGGAAGAACCATGTCGCAAAGGTCTTGCTGGCCTTCGTCCGCACGTCGCGCGCGTCCTGATCGACGCGACCTTGCACCAGATCGACATGCTTCAACCGGAACGAAGCCAGCGCCCCGTCGCGTGCGCCTGTCAGCAGGGCAAAAGCCACCAGCGCCCGGTTGCGCAGTTCGATGGAATCGCCGGTCGGCATGGTGGCGATGACGTGGTGGACCTGTTCCAGCGTCGGAAACGCCTTGTGCCGCGCCGCTTTGGCAATCCGCACGTCCTTTTCGGCCAGGTTGAAATAGTCGGCATCGGCATAGGACAGGCGGGACTTGTAACCGGGCTGGCCCGCCAGCCAGACGAAGAACGCGCGCAGGGCGGACAGCGTGGAATGAACCGTCGCCCGGCTCAGCGGCTTGCCGGTGCGGACAGCGGTTTCCTTGTCCAGCTTGCTCTTGAAGGCCACCGCCTGCGCCCGGTGAAAGGTCTTGAAGTCCCTATGCCCGTTCGCCTCTTCAAAACGCGCCAGCGCCTTGGCAACGGCATCGATCGATCCTTCGTCGCGGCGCTGCGCCTCCTTCAGATAGATGAAGTATTCGCGCTTGATCCGGGCGTTCGCGGCATTGTGTTTTGCCATGGTCTAACGGTCCTTTCGGTTGTCACAATTCAGGGAAGGTTCGGTGCGCTCACATATGCGTGGGCCTGCCTCCCTGATTTGGACGTCCAAATCGGGCATGATCGCCGGAATTGCGGCCAATCGGGTGCGGCGGTGCATCATGGTGCCGCAGGCCTCGCAAAGGGCGATCAGGTTGCCCGTGGTGGCATTCTGGCGGGTGGCTTCGACCATGCCCATAGCTGGCGCGCGCGGCTGGCGGCACTTGAAGCAATAGAGCGTGCCGGGTGGACAGGGCCGCTTGCGGCTGGCTTTACGCTTGGCAAGGAAAGCGCGAACCGTCGCCCCGTCAAACAGCGTGGGGCGGCCCTTGCTGACAGGGACCAGCCCGTTGGCCTGCCAGTGCAGCACGGTGTTCTTGTGGACGCCAAGGCAGGTTGCCAGTTCCGCCGCACTGTAGATGCGGTGGAGCTTGACCCGGTGCAGCTTGGCCCGTTGCGGGGCCATGGCGATCAGCTCTGCCCTTCAATCAGCGCGCGCAGGCTGGCGGCGGGGATCAGGGTGCGCCTGCCGATCTTGCGCGCTTCCAGCCGCCCTTCGCCGATCAACTGGTACAACCGGGTACGGCCTAGCGACGAAATGCGGCAGGCTTCGCGGACGGAATAGGCCAGCGGTTCAATCGTCGGGCTTGCGGTATTCATGGGAAAGTCTCCGTTCATTTGCGAACGGGGCTAACCTGCTCTGGATGCGGACGGCTGGTCCGCCGGTTACCCGCAAAAACTGCCTGAAACCGGGTTTTTATTACTCCTTCTCCCAAGCCCGAAAGGCATCGAAAATGCGCTTGGCGTGGGTCCGGACAACGGAATCAGACGGGTGCAAGTCCTGACTGGCAAGCCATGAGGCAAGCTCGCGGCCCACGTCGGCAATAGTATGGGGTTTAAAGTCGCCGCGATAGTAGCGGCCGGCCATTTCCAGTGCCGCCAATTCCCAATCGGCAGCGGGTGGACGTCCGCCCTTATTAGTGTTGGGCGTGAACTGGACGGTTTCCGGCTCTGGCAAATTCTCGCTTAGAATCGGCTTCGGATTGCTCAGACGGACATCGATATTCCAAGCCGAGTACCACTCTTCCAGATAATTCGATGACCACGTGTCCGTGTCCGGCGGACAAACGGCGATACTGAAGCGATTATCGCCAAACTCCCATTCATAACGGGCGCACGCCTTTATGCCGAGTCGCTCTAGGTCCACTGTGTGGCTCGGCCACTCATTCCCCGCCAAACTCCGAAATTCCTCGGCGATTGAGTCAGCGAGGGCTTGCCAGCGCAGTGGCTTCAAAATCTCTTGAGTGCCTTCAAGATGATAGAAATCGCCATGTTGATATTTCCGCCACTGGTAGTCTCCCCATGCCGTAAGCTCGCCTCTGCACAACAGCGTCAGGACTGCCTCGGCGGGCCTGACGATGCCTTCCAAAGCCAGCCGGTTTACTATCAAGCTCAAGCTCTTTGGGGCGTTGTAATCGCAAGCATCATCATACCAGTGTTGCCAGTCCCATTCGCGCATGATGTCCAGTGCGGCAGTGGCGGCTTCGGCGCGCTTATCCATGGCGCTGCCGCTCAATCCAGTGGCACTTCAATGGTGCGCATGATGCGGTCGGTTTCGGCCAAAATTTTGATAATTCGCTGATAGTGGCGGATGTCGTCATAGGTCAGGGCGCGGCCCTTGCGGTCTTTCAGCCACTTTTGCGCGGGCTGATAGCCGCCGATGTGGAAGTCCCACGCAATCGCGGGCACGCCGTCAAAATACTGGTCCGCATTGATCCAGACTTGGCCGTTTTCATGGCGCGGCTTGTCCAGCACGCTGTCGCCATCGCCGTGGAAGGGATAGGGCGTTGCGCCGATGGCGGCATCTTCCATTAGATGCAGGCGGCGCAGCGCCTCGCCCTTTTCGCTGATCGCGCGGAAGCTCTCCGGGCTGGCCGGGAAAGGGATGCGGGGGAAGCCGATCTTCAGGAACTCGGCATAGCGCGCGCGATAGGCGGGGCTGTGCAGCACGCCATAGATGTAATCGAATACCTTGACCTCATCGGGGCGGGCATTGCCGGTGGCCTTGCGGAAGGTATCGGTGCCATCGGGTTTGGTCAGCGGGGATGTGAGGCCAGCCGCCTTGCGGATTTGGGCATATAGCTCGAGATCGAAATTAACGTGGATGGATTCGTCCAAATGGCCGGTATCAGTATATCTTGGGTAATTAGGGTGGGGGTAGAGGTAAAGCGGGAGATTTGATGTAATATCGAATCCGCTGAAAGCTTTGTGTCCGGCAATGTGGGCGCATACCAATGCACCCAGACCGTCCTTGGTCTGCTTCGGCAACATCATTGAGATGTTCTCGTGGTCTGCCAAATGGCGCATGACTTCTTCACGCGGATAGCAGAGAAAACCACGCGAATTGCCAGTGTAATAGGTCCAGCGCGTATCGAACGGGCGGTAGGCAATTGGCATTAGATAGTTTTGACCAAAGTTCACCGTTACATCGGCCTTAGCCCCTTCGACGGTCCAATCCCGTGCGTCCTCGCCCAACTTATACTTATCGCGCAGGGCCTCTGCGGCAAGCTTGGTGAAGTCCTGCACACGCAGCCACAGTGCGCCGCGATCCATGTCGATCGTCAGTTCATCGCGGGCGGTCACGATGCCTACTGAATGACATACCGGCTGACGCCGGTAGGATCATGCGGAGGGGCTGAAGCCGTTCA
>NZ_BMZA01000001.1:410899-758879 GCF_014652555.1 Novosphingobium colocasiae | reverse complement strand
TCCAAGCCGCCAAACGCGCCGCTCAAACACTACAATGCCAACTCAATGTGTGAATCCGGTAGCCCCTTCAGGGGAGAGGGTTGGGAGAGGGGGATGACGCCGCTTCGCCCCCTCTCTACTCCGGCTAGGCGGCAAGCCGCCAAGCCTGCGTATCTCTCCCCTGAAGGGGAGAGAGCGACATGACTCAATGTTATTGAGACTTGGTACGAGGTGCAGTCAGGCCGCCAAGGCGCGTTCGGCGAGGATCAGCGCACCGGTCGGCCCGGCATCGTCCCCCAGGTGAGGCGCGACCACCAGGTCCTGCAGCGTCGCGGCGGTGCAATCGCGCAGGTAACCGCCCAGAATCGCCGGCATGCGGCCGATGGCGGCGCTCAGCAAGCGCGGTTGGCGGCCGGTCACGCCGCCGCCGACGACGATCCTTTGCGGCGAGAAAGTCAGCACGGTCATCGCCAGAAGCTCTGCCAGATCGCGTGCGGCGGGAGCCCAGGCGGGGTCTTGCGGAGGGACAGTGGCGGGATGGCGGCCGAAGCGCGCGGCCAGCGCGGGACCGCTCAGCAGGCCCTCGGCGCAATCACCATGGAAGGCGCAGGCCCCGGCAAAAGTATCGCCCGGCGCGCGCCGCAGCCGGACATGGCCGATCTCCGGGTGGAGCGCGCCGTGGAGCGGGGAGCCCCGCACCAGCACGCCGCCGCCGATGCCGGTACCGATCGTGTAATATACCAGCGTCTCGCACCCCAGCCCCGCGCCCAGCCGATGCTCTGCCAGCGCCGCGCCGTTGACATCGGTATCGAGCGCCAGCGGCAGGCCGGTCCACTCGGCAAGACGGGCGTAGACTTGCGCGCCTTTCCAGCCGGGCTTGGGGGTATCGAGCATTGTCCCGAAATCGTCGGCCGACGGGTTGACCCGGATCGGCCCGAAGCTGGCGACGCCGAGCGCCGCGACTGGCTCGTTGGCATGCCAATCGACGACGATCCGCGCCGCGCGTTTCAGCGTTTCATCGGGGCCTGCGGTAGCAAATTCCACGCGATCGAGAATCGCGCCGGGGCGGCCGAGCACAACCACGGTCTTAGTGCCGCCCATTTCTATACCGGCGAGCCGCTTCATGATGCGGGAGTGCCCTTCAGAATCGAGCGTGCGCCATTCAGCTTCAAGCGCAGGAACGGCGCGAAAGTTCCGCCGAAGTGGCTCCGCCCCGCCGGTTTGGCGACGGCCCCCGGATTGTCTATGCCCCAGTAATCGACGAAAGCCGCCACGGTGAGATCGGGCAGCACCCACCAGCTATAGGTCTGGTAAGGTTCCGCCACCGGATTGGCGAAGACGAGGCCATGGCCGTTCAGCAAGCGCCACGGCCCCTCTATCCGCTCCGCCACCGCGCCATAAAGCCCGGTCGGCGCGGCGATGCCGGGGGCGAAGACGGCGGCCTGGGTGGACCAGAACAGGTAGAGCAGCCCGCCGCTCTGGATGATGTGCGGACGTTCCAGTTCGTTGTTGGTGCCGCGCGCATCGACCATCGGCGGCAAGTTGCACCAGGTGCCGTCAGGCTCGCGGCGGGCCAGCCCGATCAGACCGTCATGGGACGACGGTGCCTCGGCACAGCTTGCGGTGAACAACAGGTATTCGGCCCCACCTTCGGCCCACCAGGCGGCGGGATCGCGGAAGGCCTTGATTTCACCGACCCGGCCGGTGCCGTCATGCCGACTGGTGTAGATCACATCGCGCGGCACGGCGAGTTCGGCCGGCTCGGACCATGCGGCGAACACCGCGCCGCCGGTCTGCTCCGATGCGTCAGGATCGATCAGGCGGGTGGTGGCGGAGAACAGCCGCTGGCGGAAGCTCGGCCGATCCTCGCCGCGTTCGCCGGCGGCGGTGAAGCGCAGGGTGACCAGCCCTTCGCGCAAGGTCGCGCTGCCCGACCATTCGCGGCTGCCCGGCGTAAAGCCGTCCGGGAAGGTCGGCCCAAGATGGACGAACCGCCCATCGATCCGGTGGAAGTGATGGATGCGCGCATGGCCATGGCGCGCTTCGGGATCGTCCAGCACGGGTGCGGCCAGCGCGAACCACAATTCGCCGCCGCGCCAGCGCACCGGCATGCCATAGCTGTCGGCCAGCGGCCACGAATCCCAGACATCGATAGAGTCGGAAACCCGCACCACATCGCCGGCACGGATGACCGGGGCCCTCCACACCGGGCCCCGTTCCAGCCAGGCCAGATCGTCTCCTGACCAACGCAGGACGTCTCCGGCGAATGCATTTCCGAAAGGCGTGAACATTGCGACCCTTTGTTAAATCGATTGCAATCAAAGTCAAAGCGAAACCCGCGCCCGACCGGATCATCTGCCGGCCGCAGCGCGGATGGCATGGGGTCAGAAGCTGTATTTGACCGAGGCGGAGATGGTGCGGCCGTTGATCGAACGGGCGCGCACGATGTTGCTGGCGTTGTCGATGATGGAGCCCTCCTCGGCCTCGGTTATGCCGGTGGCGTTGAACAGGTTGTTGGCGTTGATCGACACTTCCACCTTGTCCATCGGACGCAGGTTCACGAATGCGTTGACCTGCGCATAGGCGGGGAAAACAAGCTGGTTGTTGTCCTGCGCATAGGCCTTGGTGGTGCCGATCACGTTGAACCCGGCCCGCACGATGTCGAAATCCACCGCCGGAGTGACCTGATAGATCAGCTTGGCCTGACGACGCGGGCGGTTGCCTTCGTTCGCGGGGGTGATGGCGTCCTTGGAAATCTTCGCGTCGGTCCAGGTGGCCCCGGCGCGCAGATCGAAGATACCCTGACGATAAGCCGCCTCGATCTCCACGCCCTTGGCCTTGTACGTGCGATCGAGGAACCGCTGGGTCGTCGCTTCGAAGTTCTGTTCCTGCGTCTTGGCGTGGAAGCCGGTGACGAACAGGCCGAACGGACCGCTGCGGTATTTCACGCCCAGTTCGATCTGGTCGACAAAGTCCACCGCGTCCTGCTTGCGCACCGACCCGTCAGGCTGGACCACGCCGAACAGCAGACGATCGGCATTGGCGCGTCCGCCCCGGCTGACCCGCGCGAACACCGCCGCATCGGGATTGAAGCGATAGTTGGCCCCGACCGACCATGACCAGTACCCCACCGAATAGCGCACGGGGGAAGCATGGGCGTTGTCCATCAGCGAGACGCTCTGCTCGACCGGCTGGATCGCGCCGTCCCCGTTGACGTCGAACGCGCCCTGCAGCGCTCCGGCATAGTCCCCGCGCGCCCGGACATGATCGTGGCGCACGCTGGCGTCGAGCGTCAGCCCGCCGGTCTCGAAAGTGCCGGCCAGATAGGGCGCGTCGATATCGTAGCGCACGTCATAGCTGCGCGTGCAGCAGTTGCCCCAGAAGGGCACGCCATAGGCGTAAAGCCCGCCCCGCGTCAGCACCGTTCCGGCTGCGTTCGCCACATCCAGCAGCGCCGCATTGTGGCCCTTCACTTCCATGAGGTATGAATTCCATACCCAGTCCATGTCGATGTTCTGGCGCGCCTTGTAGAAGCCGGCCGTCAGCGATCCGGCACCGCCGAAGCTCTTGCTGACCTTGAAGTCGTTCGTGAAGCCGCCGAAATCGTTGATATCGACATTGAACAGATGCGTGCGCATGACCAGTGCGCCCGCCGCCGGTGCCCCGCCCGCGTTCGGCCCGTTGGCGTAGACGAGGTTGTAGGCACCGGGCGTTCCGGTCAGCAGCTCGCCCACCGAATTGGCGATGGCCTGGCCGTCGCCCACTTCTGCCGGAAACGGCGAGACGAAGCGCCCCTTCACGCTGGACCAGCGGAACCGTTCCTCCACGCTCCAGCCATCGGCCGGGGCGTAGACCGCCTCCAGGCCCAGCGTCGTCACCAGCGGGTGCATCCCGTCCTTGATATCGGTGGAATGCGGGTTGTTATCGCCATCGAGCCCGAGGTCCGTGGTGAAATAGCGGCTGTGCGGGGTGTCGGACTTGATGTCGAAGCCGGGCAGCGAGCCGAAGTGCGGGTTGCCGTTGGTCCCGGTCACCAGGGTCGGCATCGGCAGGTAGCCGATCGCCCGGTCATCCAGGTGCTTGGCATAGAGGCGGATATGGCCGCCCGAAAACTCCTGCGTCAGGTTGGCCTTGATCTGATAGCCCTTGTTGCCGTTATAGCCGGCGTCGCGCGGCCCTTCGCCCTCGCGCCAGAAACCGCCGAGGTTGAAGCGGGTATTCTCGCCCAGCTTCCCGCCATAGTCGAAATCGACCCGATAGTCCTCATAGTCGAGGCCGACCGAAGCCATGATCAGCCCGCCTTCGCGGCTGCCGTCCTTCGAGAGGAAGTTGATCACGCCACCCGGCGCGTTGCTGGCGAGCGTGGATGCGGAGCCGCCGCGCACTGCCTGGATCGAGGCGATCGTCTGGTCTGCGCGCAGGAAAATGTCGGCGTTGCCGAACGCGATATCGCCGAACTGCATCACCGGCAGCCCGTCTTCCTGCAACTGCAGGAACTTCGCGCCGCCGGAAGCGACCGGCAGGCCGCGCACGGCGATATTGGCATTGCCGTCGCCCCCGGTCGATTCCGAGCGGATGCCGGGGATCTGGCGGAAGATTTCCGCCGTGGTGCGCGGTGCCGCTTCGGCGATAGCCTCGCTGTCGAGTGCGCTGACCGATACCGAACTGTCGAGCTTGTTGGCGGGGCGCACCGAAGCGGTGACAATGATTTCGTCCAGCCCCAGCGCGTCGCCCTTTTCTGCCGGCGGGTTGTCTGCGGCAAGGCCCTGAGCCGGAGCGATGAACAACGCGGCCAGCGCAACGCCACTGGCCAGAATCGCATGATACTTCACGAATCCTCTCCCCTTTTCTTGTTGAAGGTCGGATTAATGGCTTATGCAATCGATTGCAATAGGGGTATTCCGGGTGTATGCAATGTAACCGAGGATTGTGGGACTTGTGCAACACTAGCCGCGAAGGGTAGACGGAAAGTCACCGGCGGCATGGGAGAGATACGGATGGAAAGCGGTATGAAACCGCGTCTGTCGCTGGCGCGAATAATAGAGATGAATGTCGGCTTTTTCGGCTTGCAGTTCAGCTTCGGGCTCCAGCAGGCGAACATGGGCCCGATATACGGCTATCTCGGGGCGGACGAAGCGAAAATGCCGCTGCTGTGGCTTGCGGGGCCGATGACCGGGCTGATCATCCAGCCGCTGATCGGCGCGCTGAGCGATCGCACCCTGTCGCGCTTCGGGCGGCGGACGCCCTATTTCCTGATCGGCGCGCTGCTGTGTTCGGCCTGCCTGTGGGCGATGCCGCATTCCTCGGCGTTGTGGATGGCGGCGGGGCTGCTGTGGCTGCTGGACGCCGGCAACAACGTGACGATGGAGCCCTATCGCGCCTATGTCGCGGATCGGCTGGCGGCGGACCAGCGATCGACCGGGTTCCTGACGCAAAGCGCGTTCACCGGGCTGGCACAGACGCTGTCGTACCTGGCCCCGTCGCTGCTGGCACAGATGATCGATCGCAACGTGCTGGACGCCAACGGAATTCCGGTCGTCGTCCGCATCGCCTTCGTGATCGGCGCGGTGCTCTCGCTCTCGACCATCGTCTATTCGGTGGTGCGCGTGCCGGAACTGCCGCTGTCCAGCGATGAGCGGGCGCGAATCGCAGGAACACCGATGACCGCCGGAGCGACCCTGCGCGAGATCCGCGACGCCATCGTCGAAATGCCGCCGACGATGCGCCGGCTTGCGGTGGCGATGCTGTGCCAGTGGTACGCGATGTTCGTCTACTGGCAGTTCATCGCCTTCGCCCTCGCCCGGTCGCTCTACGCCACGGCGGACCACACCTCCGACCAGTTCCGCAGCGCCGCGCTGATCGCTCAGCAGCTTGGCGCGTTCTACAACTTTGTCGCCTTCGCAGGCGCTCTGGCCCTGATTCCGGTCGTGCGGCGGATCGGCGCGCGCGTCGCGCATATCGGCTGCCTCGCCGCGTCGGGTCTGGCGATGCTGCTCGTGCCCCATGCAACGGCGATGCCGCAGTTGCTGGCGCTGATGGTCGGAATCGGACTGGGTTGGGCCGGAATGATGGGAAATACCTATGTTATGCTCGCCGGAGCGATCCCGCCCGCCCGCAACGGCATCTACATGGGCATTTTTAACATGTTCATCGTAATCCCCATGTTGATCGAGACACTGACCATGCCTTTGATGTACGATGCGCTGCTCGGCTCGGACCCGCGCAATGCCGTGACCCTGGCCGGGATGCTCATGCTGGCCGGAGCGCTGGCCACGGTGTTCGTGCAAACGATAAAAATTCGCAATTGCGACAACGCCGATTGCTAAGTGGCCGGATACATTCCTATGAACGCGCGGAAACGGCATGATCCGCAAGAAGGCACGCCGAACTATGGGTGGTGAGACGTACAAGAGCATGGCCGGGCAAAAGGACAACGAAGTGCCGGCGATCCGCACTCTGGCCGATCTCGCACGGGTAGCGGGCGTCTCCACCGGCACCGTTTCGCGGGCGCTGGCCGGCAAATCGCTGGTCAACGTGGAAACGCGCGAGCGCATCCAGACCCTGGCGCGCGAGCATGGCTTTCGCCCCAACCAGATGGCCAGCAAGCTGCGGTCGCGCCGCACCGGGGTGATCGGCGTGGTCATCCCGCTCGGCCACGAACTGCGCCAGCACATCTCTGACCCGTTCTTCCTCACCCTGGTCGGCTACCTCGCCGATGAGCTGACCGAGGGCGGGTACGATCTCATGCTCAGCCGCGCCCTGCCCGATGGCACCTCGGACTGGCTCGATCGCATTGCCGGGTCGGGCATGGTCGATGGTGTGATCGTGATCGGCCAGTCGGACCAGTACGATCTGATCGAAGCGGCATCGCACAGCTATCGCCCGCTGGTCGTCTGGGGGCAGCATCGCGCCGGCCAGAACCACTGCGTGGTGGGGACGGACAATGCCGCAGGCGGACGGATCGCGGTGGAACACCTCGTCGCCAGCGGGGCCACCAGCCTGGCGTTCCTGGGCGATACCACCGGCATCGAAATCGCCGATCGCCTGCGCGGGGCGACCGAGGCGGCGACGGCTGCGGGTGTGCCGATCCGCCATATCCCCATCCCCCTGGCCACTGATGCCATGGGGCCTGAGATCGAGGCGGCCATGGCCAGCCAGTGCAGCGGCATCAACGGCGTGGTTGCCGCGTCGGACCTGGTGGCAATGGCGGCGCTGCGCTGCCTCCACCAGAAGGGCATGCGGGTGCCCGAAGACGTGCAGATCGTGGGCTTCGACGATCTGCCGCTGGCCGCGCAGACCTCGCCGCCGCTGACCACCATCCGTCAGGAAATCGCCGCCGGTGCCCGCGCCATGGTCGAACGCCTGCGCGCGCTGGTCGAAAAGGAACCGGCCACCAGCCTGGTGATGGCACCCACGCTGGTCGTCAGACAGAGCACCCGCGCCGAGGGCTGAGCGAGACCCCGCCGGCACACGGCCCCACGCCCGTTCGTATCGAGCGCAGCCGAGATACGGCGACTACAAGGGCTAAGATAACTGTACCATGGGCCATGACGCTGGCGGGCAATTATGAACTCCCGCCGCCCAGCACGGCCTGCCGGCGCGACCCGCCTCCCGCGGCAGGCTCAAGCGTTCCCACCCGCCTGTCTCGCCTATAAGCGGCCTTTATTCCAAGATCCCCAGAACCTCTTCGGCAGCGAGGACAAGTTCATTCATTTCCTGCCGGAGGCGCTCATCAGTGGGGCCGGATATATCGGCCTCCTTAATGGCCCGCTCTTGGATACCCTCGGCTTGAGCCAGTATATTGCCCAGCGTGCCGCGAGGATCGGGATCGTGTTTAGCGATATGAGCCAGCATCGTCGCAGTAAGGACACTGTAGGCCTGTACTCGGCTGGCCAATATCATATACTGGTCGCTGAGTGTATTGGTGATATCCAAAATGGCCTTGGAAACCTCGACACCATTGTTAATGCTGCTTTCGTGCGCCCGGAGCACTTCGTTCGCCTGCATTTGAGCGGTGTTCAAGGCAGTGATGGCCTCTAGGAGAGCATGTTGAACATCTGACATCGTCGACCTTTATGATAATTTCTTGAAAACGATGGCACGTAGTTGCCCTATAAGAAAGACCTTTAATTGCCTTCTGCAGTTAAGGAGGTTGGTTTTCGAATGCACGGTTGATCAAGCCGCTCGGCGCACTGGGCTACTGTCGATCTTCGCCTCGGTTGCCTGTTGGGGAGAAGCGGAAAGAAAAGCGCCCCTGCACCATCCGTTCAGGCTGGCGGCAGCCGCGATCGTGTAGGCGCAGCGTTCCCGTCGAAAGGCCTTGCCATGGAACGTCCTGTCAGCCGTATCCGCCCCTTCCTGCTTGCCGCCGCGATCTCCGGCTCATTGGCGGCCGGCGGCGTGATGCTGCTGTCCGATCCCGCCCCGCTGATCGCCGCGCCGCCGGCAGCGATCACGCTGCCCGAACCGCCGGCCGAAAAGCCGGCCACCGGGGATCAGGTGGCGGTGCTGGCGGGGGGCTGCTTCTGGGGGATGGAGGGATTGTTCGAACATGTGAAGGGCGTGAAGACGGTCACGTCCGGCTATGCCGGGGGCACGGCCGAAACCGCGAATTATCCCGCCGTCTCTTCCGAGAAGACCGGGCACGCCGAAGCGGTGCGGATCGTCTATGATCCGGCGCAGATCCGCTATGGTACCCTGCTCAAGGTGTTCTTCGCGGCGGCGCATGACCCGACGCAAGTGAACCGCCAGTATCCTGACACCGGCCCCAGCTATCGTTCCGCCATCTTCCCGCAGAACGCCGCGCAAAAGGCGGTGGCGACCACCTACATCGCCGCGATCGACAAGGCGGGCGCATTCGCGAAGCCGGTCGCCACGCGGATCGAGACCGGCGCGTTCTATCCGGCCGAGGCCTATCACCAGAACTTCATGCGCCGGAACCCCGATCACGGCTATATCGTCCGCTGGGACAAGCCCAAGCTGGCCGCATTCAAGGCGCGGTTTGCGGGGCTTTACCGGAACTGATACCAAGGCTCATTAACTTTGGCTCATGTCGCTCTCTCTCCTTCAGGGGAGAGATACGCAGGCTTGGCGGCTTGACCGCCTAGCCGGAGTAGAGAGGGGCGAAGCGGCACCATCCCCCTCTCCCAACCCTCTCCCCTGAAGGGGAGAGGGTTATGAGTTCGGATCAACGAGCCTTGGTATGAGCGCTTCGCCCGCCGCACGGGCACTGGCCCAGGCCCACTGGAAATTGTACCCGCCAAGCCACCCGGTAACGTCCACCGCCTCGCCGATGGCGTAGAGCCCCGGCATCTTGGTCGCTTCCATGGTGCGCGAGGACAGGCCATCGACGGCGATGCCGCCGGCAGTCACTTCCGCCTTGGCGAACCCTTCCGAGCCATCGGGAACGAAAGCCCAATGCGCCAGCCGCTGCTCGGCCGCGTCGAGCGCTTTGTCGGTCAGCGCCCCCAGTTCACCCGCCAGCGCCAGCCGGTCGCACAGCGCCTCGGCCAGCCGTTCGGGCAGACCTTCCGCCAAGACGCGCTGCAGCGATGTGCGCGGGCGATCGCGCTTGGCCGCGCGCAGCCAGCCGGGCGCGCGATCGGGGAGGAACTGGGCGGTAACGCTGCTCCCGCGCTGCCAGTAGCTTGAAACCTGCAGGATCGCCGGGCCGGACAGGCCGCGATGGGTGAACAGCGCCGCCTCGCGGAACGCCGCCTTGCCCCATGGCCCATCGACCCGCGCGATGATCTCGGTCGAAACGCCGGACAGTTCGCGGAACAGGGCTTCAGTGCCGGGCAAGGTCAGCGGCACCAGCGCCGGGCGGGGCTGCACCACCTTGAGCCCGAACTGGCGGGCCAGATCGTAAGCGAAGCTGCTGGCACCCATCTTGGGGATCGACGGCCCGCCGGTGGCGATTACCAGGGCCGGGGCGCTGGCCTCACGCCCGCCGAAACTGACGCGGAAGCGGCCATCGGCGTGATCGACCCCGCTGACCGGAACGCCGCAGGCCATCTCCACCGCGCCCTTGGCGCATTCTTCCAGCAACAGCGCAACGATCTGCCGCGCCGACCCGTCGCAGAACAACTGGCCCAGCGTCTTTTCATGCCAGGCGATGCCGTAAGCATCGACCAGATCGATGAAATCGCGTGGGCTGAAGCGCGCCAGCGCGGATTTGGCGAAATGCCGGTTGCCCGAAATGTAGCGGTCCGGGGCGGTGTGGATATTGGTGAAATTGCAGCGCCCGCCGCCCGATATGATGATCTTGCGGCCCACTTCGGGGGCATGATCGATCACCAGCACCCGCGCCCCGCGTTGCCCGGCGGTGGCGGCGCAGAACAGCCCGGCGGCCCCTCCGCCCAGGACGATAGCGTCGAAGGCTTCGCTCACGCGGGCTGGACGGTGGCGGCGGGGACCAGTTCCAGCGCCAGCGCCTCGGCCACGCGGATGCCGTCGACGGCGGCGGAAAGAATGCCCCCGGCATAGCCCGCCCCTTCGCCCGCAGGGTAGAGTCCGCGTGTGTTGAGACTCTGGAAATCGCGGCCGCGGGTGATGCGGACGGGCGATGAGGTGCGCGTTTCCACGCCCGTCATCACCACATCGGGATGATCGTATCCCGGCACCTGCCGGCCAAACACCGGCAGCGCCTCGCGAATGGCGTCGATCGCGTAGTCCGGCAGGCAGGCCTTGAGGTCGGTCAGGTGAACGCCGGGCTGATAGCTGGGCGTGACCACCCCGAATTCGCTGGACGGCCGGTCCGCCAGGAAATCGCCCAGCTTCTGCCCCGGTGCCTTGTAGTTCGAGCCGCCGGCGACGAAGGCCAGTTCCTCGAACTTCCTCTGCAGGGCGACGCCGGCCAGCGGGTGGCCGGGGAAATCGCGCTCGGGCGTGATATCGACGACGAGGCCGGAATTGGCGTTGAATTCGGCCCGCGAATACTGGCTCATGCCATTGGTGACGACGCGGCCTTCCTCGCTGGTGGCGGCGACCACGCGGCCGCCGGGGCACATGCAGAAGGAATAGACGGTGCGGCCGTTGCTCGCCTGATGGCTGATCGCATAAGCGGCGGGGCCGAGGATCGCGTTGCCGGCATGGGGGCCATAGCGGGCCACATCGATCCAGCTTTGCGGGTGTTCGATGCGCACGCCGATGGCAAACGGCTTGGCCTCCACATGGACGCCGCGATCATAGAGGACCTGGAAGGTATCCCGCGCGGAATGGCCGACCGCCATTACCACGTGGCTGGCGGGCAGGAATTCCCCGTTCGACAGATGCAGCCCGACCAGCCGCCGCTCGCCGTCACTGTCCTGCGCGATCTCGAAATCATCGACGCGGGTGCCGAAGCGGTATTCGCCGCCCAGCTTCTCGATCGCTTCGCGCATGCTCATCACCATGGTGACAAGGCGGAATGTGCCGATATGCGGGTGCGCTTCGGTCAGGATGTCTTCGGGCGCACCGGCCTTGACGAACTCGGTCAGCACCTTGCGGCCGAGATGGCGCGGATCCTTGATGCGGCTGTAAAGCTTGCCGTCCGAGAACGTGCCGGCACCGCCTTCGCCGAACTGGACGTTGCTTTCCGGGTCCAGCACCGAACGCCGCCACAGCCCCCAGGTGTCCTTGGTCCGCTCGCGCACAGCCTTGCCGCGTTCGACGATGATCGGGCGCAGGCCCATCTGCGCCAGCACCAGCGCCGCCAGCAGACCGCAGGGCCCGGCCCCGATCACCACCGGACGCGGGCCGGCATAATCGGCAGGCGCGCGCGTGACGAAGCGATAGCCGGTATCGGGGGTACGACGCAGGTGCGCATCGCCTGCCTGCCGGGCGAGCACCGCTTCCTCGTCGGCCAGTACCAGATCGAGAGTGTAGACCAGCCGGATCGCGTTCTTGCGGCGAGCATCGTTGCCGCGCCGCACCACCGTCAGGCGTTCCAGCTCTGCGGGTTGCAGGCCGAGCCGGTCGCACACCGCGCGATCGAGGTCAGCCGGCGCGTGGTCCAGCGGCAGGGTCAGGTCGGAAAGGCGAAGCATCGGGGATGCCCATAGCCGCGAAGTTGCCCGGGGGCCACTCCCCCCAAGCGCACGCCCACCGGTCGGCCGGGCCGACCGGTGGCGCGGCGGGTTATTCGGCCGCTTCGGCCTTTTCGGCAACGGCAGCCTTGCCGCTGTCGTCGGTCAGGTCCTGCACGGCCTGATCGGCGTTGACGAAAACGTCTTCGCCCTTGGCCTTGCGGCCGATCGAATATTTGTAGATCACATAGACCGAGGCGCCTCCGACGGCCCACCGAAGCAGCTTCATTTCTTATTCCCTTCGTTTCACTCGCTGCCCCGTTAAGCGGCAATGGCCCCTGACCGTTCCCGGCAAGGGCCTGCCATACGCCACAGACAGCAGTTCGTCACGCTTGCCGCCGTGGGCGACCCGCCCGGCCATCAGACCGGACACCCCACGGCATCTGCGCAGCACTTTAGTGCATTGCAACAAAACCGCCACAGGTTTCAAGTACCCCCTGCGCGCGCCCTCCTGCGACGGGGATTACGGCCGCACTTGTGTTTCGCCCCCGGGCCGGGTTAAAAGCAATCGCCTGAAGTACCGGGAAAAATCGCCTGGGTGTCAACCGCAGTCCCAAATGTGAACCAAGTTTCAACAAAGCGGTTTGCCAATCTCGGCCGAAGGGTTTAGCACAGATGCTTGTGGCAGAAATCGACGAAACCGAACCGAACGAGCCGTCTGCGGACGACAAGATGCCGCGGACAGAGCGCGGCCGCAGGACCGCGCGCAAGCTGATCGATGCCGCCGCGCTGGAGTTTGGTGAACACGGTTTTCACGACGCCTCGATCACTGGCATCACCCGCCGCGCCGGCACCGCGCTCGGCAGCTTCTACACCTACTTCAGTTCCAAAGAGGAAATCTTCCACGCGCTGGTCGAGGATCTGACCAGCAAGGTCGTCGAAACCTCGGCCATAGAGGACGAGCCCGCGCGCCCCATGCTCGACCGCGAGCGCGAGATTTCGCTGCGCTATCTGGCGTTCGCGCGCGAGCACAAGGAAATCTACCGGATCATCGACCAGTGCGAATTTGTCGAGCCCGAAGGCTTTCGCAACCGCTATGAACTGATCGCCCAGCGCATCTTCGAACGCCTGCAGGACGGCATCGCGCGCGGCGAACTGCGCAGCGACCTGACCGAGGCGCATGCCTGGGCAATCATGGGCATGTCTTCGATGCTGGGGCTGCGCTACGGATCGTGGGGCAACGATGAATCGCTGGACGAAATCGCCGATATCGCCAATTCCCTGCTCCGCGACGGTATCGCCCTGCCCCAGGGCAAGGCGGATTAACTCCCTCCCCCGGCGCAGTCCTCTTGCGGGACAGGCGCGGGACGGCGCTGGCATCCGATGCGGATGTGGGCGACAACCGGACACTTGCTCATGAAACCTGGGTCCAACGCCAAGTGAACGCTCGCATCCTGCTGTTTTCCGGCATAGCCGCGCTGGCGGCGATCGCTGCCGTGCTGTTCGTCGCGGCGCGGCCCGAAGCGCCGCTGCCCGCCTCGCTCGCCGAAGCCGGGCTGAGCCGGAGCAAGGCGCCTGCCGCGCCGCAGGCTGCCGCCACCCCTGCTCCCAAGCCGGTCGATACCGGGTTCGTGATCAAGCGCATCCTGCCGATCTCGGGCCCGATCAAGTATGGCGACTGGCACTGGGACGAGGAAGGCGTACCGGCCGGGCCGATCGTGCTGACGGTGGATCTCGATGCCCGCGTTCTTTCGGTTTTCCGCGCCGGTTATGAAATCGGCGCCACCGCCGTCCTGCTCGGCACCGAGGATCATCCCACCCCGCTCGGCGTGTTCCCGATCACCCAGAAGGAGAAGGTCCACTTCTCCAGCATCTATACCGGCGCGCCCATGCCCTACATGCAGCGGCTGACGAATGACGGCATCACCCTCCACGGCTCGCAGGTCGAACTGGGCTATGCCAGCCACGGCTGCATCGGCATGCCGGAGAAGTTCGCTGCCAGGCTGTTCGCCACCACCCACATCGGCGACAAGGTCTATGTAACGCGCGGCAAGCAGGTGGGTGTGGGGGATTCGCTGGTCGGCGGGTGAAGCCGTCAGTCGCGCTTGCGGGCAGCGCGAACGGGGGCCTTGGCAAAGCTCCAGCCCGATGCGTTGGGCCGCACCACCAGATTGCCGATCGACGATGGCCGGCCATCGACCAGCGCATCGAACAGCCGCGCCACGGCCCCGCCGCGCGGTTCCTCGCCATCGAGTTCGCGCACGATCCGGCCGATCACCCGCAGCACGATCGCGCGCGGGGCATAAGGCCGGTAGAGCAGGCCGAACGGCTCCTTCTTGACCATCTGGCGATATTCCATTGCCGCCGCCCATTCGATCGCGGCGTCGGCATCGGCGAGGTGCCCGGCGCTCTGGGCGATGGCGGCGACATCCAGCCAATCGGCCCCCGCCAGCGCCGCGCGGATGCGGGCGCGATCGAAGCGGGGATCGGCGTTGGACGGGTCCTGTGCGGCCGCAAGCCCCGCGCTATCGACCACCGCGCCAAGATCGCTGCGCCGCCAGCCCAGCACCGGGCGCAGCAGATCCAGCCGCGCACCCGGCACGGCTCCACGCGCCCGCGCACCCGCAAGCCCGGCGACGCCGCTGGCGCGGTTGAGCCGCATCACCAGCGTTTCGGCCTGATCGTCGGCATGGTGCGCGGTGGCGATGGCGGCAAGACCGCGATCCGCCGCCCACCCCGCCAGCGCCGCATAGCGCGCACTGCGGGCTTCGGCCTGAACATTTCCCTCCGCCACATCGACCGGCAATGTGGCGTGAGGCACCCCCAGCCGCGCGCAGACCGCAGCGACTTGCGCAGCCTCCTGTGCACTGGCCGCGCGCAACCGGTGGTCGACCGTCGCCGCCTCGACCCGCCCCGGCAAGGCCATCGCCGCCAGCAACAGCAGCGCCAGACTGTCCGGCCCGCCCGAAACCGCGATGCCCAGCCGCGCGGTCTCGGCATCGATCGCCCCCGGCCAGATGGTGCCGAGATCGGCGCGGAAGCGGGAGACGCTATCCGACGAGGGGATCAGCGCGGGATCAGGAACAGGAGAGGCCACTGCGGGTGGAATCGTATAGGCCCTTCAGACGCCCCGCCGCTTCGCTGGCGTAAGTCTCGCTGAACTCGGCCAGCGCGATGCAGGCGCGGTTGGTGTCCTTGAGCTGCTTCATCGACACGGCCAGGTACAGCAGGCTGTCCGACGCACGATCGCCGCGCTTGTCGGCCAGATAGTTCTGCCAGAACCACTTGGCCGCCTCGCTCGCATTGCCTTCATCGAGATAGGCACGACCGAGCAGGTTGCGGGCATAGCTGACGCGGGCGTGCTTGGGATACTTTTGCAGATAGGCTTTGAGCTGCTGTTCCGCCTCCGGGTAGAACTTGGCTTCCCACAGGCGGAAGCCGTAGCTGTACTCATCGTCGCCCGCATCGGCCGTCTGCGGCTTGACGATGGCCTTGACCGCTTCGACGCGGGCCGAACTCGGGGCGACCGGCTTGGCGGCCGGAGCCGAAGCGGTGGGCTTGGGCGTCGGTGTGACGACCGGGGCGGGCACCGGAGCGGCCGCAGGCGTGAAGCCGGGCCCCACCGCGCTGGTCGCCGCAGGCGTGGAGGCGGGCGGGCTGGTAGCAGCCACACCGGCCTGAAGCTGGCTTCCCATGCGCGCTTCGATCAGGTTGATGCGGTTGGTGTTCTGTTCGACCTGCGAGGTCAGTTGCCGCATTTGCGCTTCGATCGAATCCATGCGGGTCAGCAGGTCAGTCACCGCCGTGGTGGCGGGCGGCGGCGTACCGGTGGCGGGCGCAGCGGCCTGACCGGTGGTCACCTGCGGTTCGAAATACTTGCCGTCAGGGCCGGGGAAGACCTTGCGCTGCAACGCGCGGACTTCGGATTCCACCTTGTCCAGCCGTGCCTCCGGGGTGCCCTGGGCCAGCGCCGGATGAGCGGCCAGCGTCAGCGCCACGATCGCCGCGCCCGAAGACGGGGTTCGGGCGGTCAGCCATCGCCGCGCGGGTCTGCCGTTGAAGGTCATCGCCAAACCATCTCCATTCTATCGTGCGGTGCGTCGCCTTCTGGCGTCGGGCGACCGTACCGGACCTTAACCATATGAAACCGGTCCGGACGCCATGCCCGACCGGTGGGTGCATTGTCGAGCCGTGGCTATGGGGTTTCGGTGGAAACCGCCGGAGCCGCAGCCGGGGGTTCGGCTGCCGGCGGGCCAACCGGAGCGGCCGCCGTCGGCTCGGGGGCCGGGACGGTCCGCTCGCTCACCGTCGTGCGGGGGCGCGACGGCGTCCGCAGGGTCTGCGGCAGGGTGTAGATCGGCGGCACCGTCGGCGCGGCGGAAGGCACCGCGGCGGGACCGGAGGACTTCGCCAACAGCGCCTGCGGGGCAAGCGAGACGTTGCTGATCGTCATCGGCTTGTCCGCCAGCGGCGGCAGGGTGCGGCCGCCAACGCGGATCAGCAGTGCGTCGGGCCGCCCGGTTCGCAAGGCCGCGCCTTGCGCGCCGGCGGGAACCGCCCAGACTTCGCCGCTTTTGAGTTCCCGCTCGATCAGCTTGGCACCGCTGCCATCGGTCACCTGAATCCAAATGCCGTCGGCGATGGCGGTGATCGATACCGGATCGGCGGGTGTGACCGGCGCGGCCGCTGCGGCAGGCGCAGGCACGGCCGGCGGCGGCGCGGCGGGGGCATCCGACAGCAGATCGGGCATCTGCGCCTCGGGCGAGAGCAGTCCGCTCCAGAAGGTGCCCAGGACCGCCAGGACGAGCGCGCCGACACCGGCAGCGAGCAGCGCCAAGCGGCGCGGCGGCACCCGGGCCGGATCGCCCGGCTCGAAATTGGACGGCATGCGCACTTCGCGCGGTTCCTGCGCGTCCATCTGCCGCTTGACCCGCGCGGCGATCTCGCCCTCATCCAGCCCGACATGGCGGGCATAGGCGCGCGCGAAGCCGACCGCATAGGTGCGCCCGGCAAGATCGGCGAAACGGCCCTCCTCTATCGCCAGGATATGGCGTTCGGCAATTTTCGTCTGCGCCGCGATATCGGCGCGCGTCAGCCCCGCAGCCTCGCGCGCCTGTCGCAAATCATGCCCGACCCCGGAACTGACCGACTGCACTTGTGACTGTTCCATCCCGCTCCTGGTGCACCACGATCCGCCCGAACCCTGACCTTAATGACTTGCAAGGCATACGCAAGCCGCGCGTAAGGCCGGATGAAGGCGGCGAACGCAGCGCCGCCTCGCCCCACCCCGCAAGCCCGCGCCGGGGAAACTTCAATCGATTGGCAGGCCCCGCGCCGTCGCCCATTCGCTCATCGTCGCGCGCATGTCGGCGGGCGGGTGGTCGAGCCAGCCGGAGACCGCCGTCTGCAACTCGGCCAGGTCGATCATCCCGACCAGTTCCTTGATCGGGCCGACCGACGCCGGGGTGATCGACAGGCGATGAATGCCAAGGCCCATCAGCGCCAGCGCCTCCAGCCGGCGTCCGCCCATTTCGCCGCACACCCCGATGTCCACCTTGTGCCCTTCCACCCCGCGCACCACGCGGCGCACGAAGCGCAGGATCGCCGGGCTCAGCCAGTCATAGCGCTCCGCCAGCTTGGGGTTGGACCGATCGGCGGCGAACAGGAACTGGGTGAGGTCGTTCGTGCCCAGCGACAGAAACGAAATCTTCGGTGCCAGCAGATCGAGCTGTTCGGCCAGCGCCGGAACTTCCAGCATCACGCCATAGCGGATCGCTTCGGGCAGGGTCTTCTTCTGGCCGCGCAGGTACTGGATCTGGCCGTCGAACACGGTCTTGGCGGCATCGAATTCCCACGGTTCGGCGACCAGCGGGAACATGACGTTGAGCGTCCGCCCCGCCGCCGCCTCGATCAGCGAGCGCGCCTGGACCTTGAGCAGGCCTTCGCGTTCAAGCGCCACTCGCAGTGCGCGCCAGCCCATCGCGGGATTTTCCTCACCCTCGCCATCATCGTGGCGCAGGTACGGCAGGGTCTTGTCGCCGCCGATATCGACGGTGCGGAACATCACCGGCTTGTCGCCCGCCGCGTCCAGCACGTCGCGATAGAGCCGGGTCTGGCGTTCGCGCGCAGGGAGCGTGGCCGAAACGAGGAACTGGAACTCGGTGCGGAACAGCCCCACCCCGTCAGCGCCCGTCAGGCTGAGGTTGCTCATGTCCTCGCGCAGGCCGGCGTTCATCATGATCGTCACGCGCTTGCCATCGCGGGTGACCGGGGCGACATCGCGCAGTGCCGCATAGGTCGCCTGGCGTTCGCGGCTGCGGGCGAACCGTGCCTCGAACGCCTCGACCGCGCCGGCGGAGGGGCGGACCATGGCCAGCCCCTGGTCGGCATCCAGCAACAGGGGATCGCCTTCGCGCACCATCGCCCGCAGCGAGCGGACCCGGCCGAGCACCGGCACGCCCATCGCCCGCGCCACGATCACGACATGGCTGGTCAGCGAACCTTCCTCCAGGATGACGCCCTTCAGCTTGCGCCGATCGTATTCGAGCAGTTCGGCGGGCCCCAGGTTGCGGGCGATCAGGATCGCGTCGCTGCGCAGGCCCAGGCTGGCGGCGGTGCCGATCTGGCCCGAAACGATCCGCAGCAGCCGGTTCGCAAGGTCTTCCAGATCGTGCATCCGATCGGCCAGCAACGGATCGTCGATCTGGCGCATGCGCATGCGGGTGCGTTGCTGCACCCGTTCGATCGCGGCCTCGGCGGTCAGCCCGGAATCGATCGCTTCGTTGATCCGCCGGGTCCAGCCTTCATCGTAAGCGAACATGCGATAGGTCTGGAGCACTTCCTCATGCTCGCCGCCCACGCCGAACTCGGCCTGGTTGGCCATGCGGTCGATCTGTTCGCGCATCTTGTCGAAGGCGTGGATCACCCGGCTGCGTTCGGCTTCGGTGTCCTCGGCAACGATATGCTCGATGTTGACGCGCGGCTGGTGATAGACGGCGGCACCGATGGCGAGCCCCTTGACCAGCGTCAGCCCGGACAGTTGCTGCGGCCCGCTCATCGCCGCGCTCAGCGCCCGCGCATCGTCCTCGTCGATCAGGTCGGCATTGGTAATCAGTTCGGACAGCACCATCGCCACCGTCTGCAACGCCTCGATCTCGACTTCCTCGTAGCGGCGCGGTTCGACATGCTGGACGCACAGCACGCCCACCGCACGTTCGCGGTGGACGATGGGAACGCCCGCGAAGGAGTGGAACTTGTCCTCGCCCGTTTCGGGGCGATACGAAAAGTCGGGATGCGCGGCCGCCTCGGCAAGGTTCAGCATGCCGGCCTTTTCGGCGATAGTTCCCACCAGCCCTTCGCCCACGCCCATCCGGGTAACGTGGACGGCTTCCTGGGCCAGCCCGCGCGTGGCGAACAGTTCCAGCATCCCTTCGCGCAGCAGGTAGATCGAACAGACCTCGCTATCGAGGCATTCGCCGATCACCTCGACAACGGTGTTCAGTTTCGCCTGCGCATTGCTGCGCGAGGCCATGACCTCGTGGAGGCGGGTAAGAATGTTTCTTGCTGCGGCAACGGCACTGCTCATGCCCAAAGGCCTACCCTAAAGTGCCCGAAATGCAAAACCGCTGAATGCCGTGAGCGACCGGATCGCCGACAGGCCGTGTACTCAGGCCGTCAGACCCGTGTGCCGACCCCGCTTCGCGGGGCCGGCGTTATATGGGGGGTGTCCCGCCCTCCGGGCGGGATCAGGCCGGGTCAGTGCCGGCCGATTTCATCCTTGAGGCGCAGCTTCTGCTTCTTGAGCGCCTGGATTACCGCATGGTCGGGCATAGGTCGGCACATTTCCACGTGAAGCTGCCGATCGATCCCGGCGTGCTTGAACTGAAGGGCGCTGACATGCGAACTATCCATGGATGGTTCTCCTCTTTGTTATGGGGCGCGCCGCATCTCCGGCTTGCCAAAGTCACGACCCTTCGTTTTCCGAAGGGCCGGTCTTTTCGAGGCAGTGTTTCGTGCAGCCCAAGCCTTGCGAAACATTATGTCCCGAAAAGGCGACTCGGCATCTTTTGAGACCCGGCGCAAGGATGATGGAAACACAATCGCGCGCTCTTGCGAAGAGGGAGAATGGTTCATATCGATAAGTCGCGTTATCGCTGCGCCGGGCGGGATTCGTCGCCGCCGCGCCGATGGCCGGCGGTGGGTGCCGTTTTTGCCCGACATGAATGCTGAGGAGCCGCCGGGTTGACCGAAGAGGAGATGCGCAAGCGGCTCGAAATTTTGCGGGTGGAGCATCGCGACCTCGACGCCGCGATCGAGGCGCTGGAGAAGGCCGGGGCATCGGACCAGTTGCAGATCGCCCGTCTCAAGAAGCGCAAGCTGCGCCTGAAGGACCAGATCGCGCTGATCGAGGACTATCTGATCCCCGACATCATCGCCTGAGATTCCGTAGAATTCCGAGGTTTTCTGCCGGTCCGGCACTCCGGCGCGCGCGCGCCCGAGGCGGTAATCGAGTCTGCCCGCCGCTTGTGAGTCCTAGTGGATATTAACCAAAATCTGTGTCATCCCGGCACGGCGGCAATGTTGCGGCGGATTGTTCATTTTTTAAGGTTGCCGCCGAGTCGCCGTTAAGAAATATGAACCTCCATGGCACACCGGCTGACCATCTCCCCGCGCATCATCGAAGCGCTTTATTGCGAGGCTCTCGTCCTCTCGGACGACGTGCGCAACGTGTTCAGCTTGTCCGGCCGGCTCGACACCGCCCGCACGGATGAGGACCTCGCGCGCATCGCCCTGTCGAGCGAGGGTCTGCGCACCACCACCCGGATGATGCACGCGATCGCCTGGCTGCTGAACCACCGGGCCTATCACATGGGCGAGATCAGCGCCTTTCAGTTGCGTCATCATGGCCGCCTCTCGGCCGAAATGCGCGAGTCCGATCCGCGCCAGTTCGACCTGATCGACGCCGACGTGCAGGACCTGATCGAGCGCACGCGCCGCTTCTATGACCGGCTGCTGCGGCTTGACCGGGGCTGGCGGCAGATGCCCGAGCCCGCCCAGACCAGCGCCATCCAGCGCCTGCGCGACCGGATCGAACGCCGCCTCGCGGTGTGACCGCGCAGGCGATGCGCGGAGCGTCCGCGAAGCTTACCCGACAAGGTTAACGGCTTTACCGCCGCGCGCAGCAACACCGAATGGCTCGACACGCCGGGCCGCAATCGCCATATCGCCCCGATGGCCGATAGCCCCAAAGACCCCCGCGAGATCGCCGCGCCCTATGCCGTTGCCGAACAGGTCGGCCCGCTGGTGCGCCGCGTGCTGGCCCACAATCCGTCGGCGTTCACCTATACCGGCACGCAGACCTATCTGGTCGGCGGGGCCGGCGATGTCGCGGTGATCGATCCGGGCCCGGACGAAGTCGAGCATCTCGATGCGCTGATGGCGGCGATCGGCAGCGACCGGGTGGCGGCGATCTGCTGCACCCACACCCACCGCGATCATTCACCCGCCGCCGGTCCGCTCAGCCTGCGCACCGGCGCGCCGATCATCGGCTGCGCACCCTTGACGCTGGACGATGACGGCCCCCGCGCCGATGCCGCCTTCGACCCCGACTATGCCCCCGCGCGGGTGCTGGCCGATGGCGAGCAGCTTTGCGGCAATGGCTGGACGCTCACCGCGGTCGCCACGCCGGGCCACACCTCGAACCACCTGTGCTTTGCGCTGGAGGAAACCGGCGCGCTGTTCACCGGCGATCACATCATGGGCTGGTCGACCACCGTCGTCTCCCCGCCCGATGGCGACATGACCGCCTACATGGAAAGCCTGGCCCGGCTTTACGAGCGAGAACAGGACACGGTCTACTATCCGGCGCACGGCCCCCAGGTCGACAAGCCGCGCCAACTGGTGCGCGGGATGATCGGCCATCGCCGCAGCCGGGAAAAGCAGATCCTGCGCCAGATCGAGGCCGGCCATACCGCCATCCCGCAGATGATCCCGCAGATGTACAAGGGCGTGGACCAGCGCCTGTGGCCGGCCGCCGGACGGTCGGTCCTCGCGCACCTCATCGATCTCGAAAAGCGCGGTTTGGTCCGTCAGGCGGACGCCGACTGGACGCTCGTCGGCTGACCGCATTTTCCCCTTGGGTCCGGGGCGCTCCATCCCTAGATAGGCGCGGTTCGGGGCTTCTGCGCCAATCACAGGACTTCAGGGGATATCCGCCATGACTGCCATGCCCGCCAACCTTTCCGGTCTCGACCTGCGTGCCGAGATCGAACGGCTGCGCAAGGAACGCAACGCGGTCATCCTCGCCCACTATTACCAGAAGCCGGAACTGCAGGACCTTGCCGATTTCGTCGGCGACAGCCTGGAACTGTCACGCAAGGCGGCCGAAACCGATGCCGAGGTGATCGCGTTCTGCGGCGTCAAGTTCATGGCGGAAACCGCCAAGATCCTTTCGCCGAACAAGATCGTGGTGCTGCCCGACGTGGAAGCGGGCTGCAGCCTTGAAGATTCGTGCCCGCCGGAAAAGTTCGCCGCCTTCCGCGCCGCGCATCCCGATCACATCGCCCTCACCTACATCAACTGTTCGACCGAGGTGAAGGCGCTGTCGGACATCATCGTCACCAGTTCCAGCGCCGAGACGATCCTGTCGCAGATCCCGGCCGACCAGAAGATCATTTTCGGCCCTGACCGTCATTTGGGCGGCTACCTGTCGCGCAAGTTCAACCGCGAGATGCTGCTGTGGCCCGGCGTCTGCATCGTCCACGAGGCGTTCAGCGAGACCGAACTGCTCAAGCTCAAGGCCCAGCACCCCGGTGCCCCGATCGCCGCGCATCCCGAATGCCCGCCGACGATCATCGATCACGCCGATTACGTGGGATCGACCAGCGGCATCCTGCAGTTCGCCAAGACGATGCCGGGCGATACCCTGATCGTGGCGACCGAACCGCACATCATCCACCAGATGGAAAAGGCGGTGCCGAACAAGACTTTCATCGGCGCGCCGGGGGCCGACGGCAACTGCAACTGCAACATCTGCCCCTACATGGCGCTCAACACGATGGAGAAGCTCTACATCGCCCTGCGCGACCTCGCCCCGCGCATCGAGATCGACGAACAGCTCCGTCTCGACGCCAAGAAAAGCCTCGACGCGATGCTGGCGATGGCCAGCGGGACGGTGGGCAAGGGTGACTTGGGGGCGCGGTGAGGGGATAGCCGGGCGCGCTTATCCGGCAATGACGCGGCGCACCATCTCCGGCTCCGCTTCTATCACCTTGAGATAGGCGCGCACGGCCGGCGGCGGCATGTGGCGCGCCAGTTCATATTGCCGCAGGTTTGCCACGGGGATGCCGTAAACGGCCGCAAACTCCGTTTGGCTCAAGCCGAGACGATGGCGCAGGATGCGAAAGCGCCGCCCCATGCGCGCGCGTTCGAGACCAGCGACCGAGACATCGAAATCCTCAGGGTCATTCGGATCGGCCGGGATCGCTATAGTAGTCTCTTTGTTCACCTGCATTGCTCCTGCGCACCGAAATCAGCCGGATAACGCCGTTTCGCCTCATACCAAGTCTCGATAATTTTGACTCATGTCGCTCTCTCCCCTTCAGGGGAGAGATACGCAGGCTTGGCGGCTTGTCCGCCTAGCCGGAGTAGAGAGGGGGCGAAGTGGCACCATCCCCCCTCTCCCAACCCTCTCCCCTGAAGGGGAGAGGGCTACGAGTTCGGATCAACGAGCCTTGGATCACATAGACAGTCGTAATCAGCTTCCGGTCCACCAGTCCGATCGCCTTGTAACGGTCTTCACCGTCGCTCGGCCGGAACGAGGGGACAAGTTCGTGATACGGATCCTCGAACACCCGCATGCCGAACGCCAGCCGCAGGCCGTGCTTGAACCGGTTGGCTTCGTCCTTGGCGGGATCGAACGTGAACTCCATGCCGCGTGACTATGTGAATCACATATAGCATGGCCAGTTAACTTGCGTCCATCGCGGTCCCGTTTTCCTACAGCCCGGGTTTCGTGCGATCGTGGCGGAACCGCTCATTCTCACCGTGAAGCCATTCGTAGAGGAAATAATCCGGGAGGAGTGTAACTTTCGAAAATGACAATTATAGTTAGTATTTTCAAATGGATAATGGCCAATCTTAAAGTTTACATGGTGTAACCTTTGTAACCTTTGGCCCGCCTTTTTCACGCCCGGTCACCGGCCCGCGCCATCACCAGCGCTGTCGCAAGCAGCACCATGCCGATCACGTCCTGTACCGAAAGCGTCTCGGCAAAGGCGATCCAGCCGACCAGCGCCGAGATTGCCGGCTGGGTCAGCAGCGCCACGCCGATCATCAGCGGCGAGAAATAGCGCAGGTAATTGATGAGCAGTCCCTGCCCCACGATCTGGCTGGAAAAGGCCAGCAGGATCAGCGGGGTCCAGTCATGCGGCAGGATCGCCTCTCCGCGCAGGGTGGCGATGGCCAGCAGGACCGGCGCGCTGGCCAGCATGGACCCGGCCAGCACCGTGACCGGCGGCAGTTCGCGCCGCGCGGAATTGAGCAGCAGGACGTAGACGGCGAACAGCAGCCCGGCGAGCAGGCACATGAGATCGCCGGTCAGGTTGGCATGGCCGATCTCCAGCGACCCCACCATCAGCAGCGCCGCTCCGCCCAGCGCCGCGCCAATGGCCAGCAGTTCCGGCAACCGGGGCGGACGGCGCGCGGCGATGACGCCCCAGGCCATCAGCACCAGACTGCCGGCATTGCCGAACAGCGCCGCATTGCCCAGCTTGGTCTTATCGATACCGATGTGCCAGGCGGCGATGTTCAGCCCAAATATCCCGCCCGCGCAGAGCAGGACCACCAGGCGGCGCGGGGCGATGCGGGCAAGGCCGCCGGGTTCGCGCCAGGCGACCAGCAGCAGGATCGGCAGCGCCAGCGTCACCCGCCAGAAGCCGGCGGCGACCGCGCCGGTATCCGCCCAGCGGACCAGCAGGCCGCCGCAGGCCAGCATCATGTTGGCCACCAGCAACGCCACAAGCTGGCGGGTCTTCCAGGTGCGTGGCGGCGGAGTGTTCGTGCTCATCGCGCCGCCCTAGCCGCCCCTGTTCCGGCAAACCATCGGTTTTTCGCAGATGGCCGACTGTGCCTGACACGGCAGCCTTGCCGTGCCTTGCGCGTTGCGGCATCCGGGGCAGGCAAGGGGAACCCGTAAACGATGCTCGCCAGACTGCGCTCCGACTGGTTCGCGATTCGCGCCAGCTACTGGTTCTGGCCGGCGCTGTTCGCGCTGGCCGGGTTGTTGCTGGGATTCGGGATCGTCCATGTCGATCGCAGCGGGGCGAGCCAGTGGCTGGCCGAACGGCACTGGATCGTGCCCGCACGGCCCGACGGCGCGGCCAACATGCTCTCCGTCCTTGCGGGGTCCGTGATCGGGGTCGCGTCGACGGTGTTCTCCATCACGATCGCCGCCGTCGCCTATGCCAGCGGCACCTTCGGCCCGCGGCTGCTGAACAACTTCATGGAGGACAAGGGCAACCAGTTCAGCCTCGCGACGTTCGTCGGCACCTTTGTCTATGCGATCACCGTGCTGCAAAGCGTGCGCAGCGGCGATGGCGACCAAAGCGCGTTCGTGCCGCAACTGGCGCTGACGATCGCCTGGCTGCTGCTGCTGCTCAGCGTCGCGGTGCTGGTCTACTTCCTGCACCACGTCCCCGATTCCATCCGCATCAACTCGGTCCTCGAAGCGATCGGCACCCGGTTGCTGCGAGAGATCGTGTCGCGCTTCCCCGACGAGGGCACCGGCGAGCCGCAGGCATTGGGATGGCCGGGCGGGGCGCAAGTCGAGGCGCAGGCCGCCGGCTATATCCGGGTGATCGACTTCGGGGCGCTGGATACGCTGGCGCGGCGGCACGGGTTCACCATCTGGCTGACCGCGCGGCCGGGTGATTTCGTCCACGCCGGGATGCCGCTGGCGACGATCAGTGACGACGCGGCAGTGGCGCAGGCGGCCCCGCACATCCGCGCGACCTTTGCCTTGGGCGGATCGCGCACGCCCGAACAGGACCTCGAATTCTCGATCGACGAGCTGGTGGAGATAACCCTGCGCGCGCTATCGCCGGCGGTGAACGATCCCTTCACCGCGCTCAACGCCCTCCACTGGCTCGGCGCGGCGACCGTGCTGCTGGGCCAGCGCGACCTTGATCGCGATGCCTGGAACGAGCCCGGCCGGCACTGCCCGGTGCAGCCGCTGCGCGACGGTTTCGATCACTTCGTTTCGCGCGGTTTCGGTTGCGTCCGGTCCGGCGTGGCGACTTCGCCGATTGCCTGCCTGGTGGCGTTCGACACCTTGCGATCGATCCTGCTGGGGCTGGATGCCGAACACCGGCGCAAACTGGTGCTGGCGGAAGCCGACCTGCTGCTGGAACAGGCGCTGCTGCACCTCGACGGGCCCAGCCGCGATCAGGTGATCGAACGGCACGCCAGCGTGCGCCGGGGCCGTTCGACCTGACGATCAGGCAGGCGTCGCGGGCCCTTCGCCCTTGTCACCCCGCGTGCTGAGCAGCGACCAGCCGACCCCGCCCGCGATCAGCGCGAGGGTGACGCCAAGGCTGATCAGCGGCGGGAACTTGGCCCCGCCCAGCACGAAATCGGCGATCAGGATCTTGCCGCCGATGAACACCAGCACCAGCGCCAGCGCATACTTGAGGTAGTGAAAGCGGTGGACCATCGCCGCCAGCGCGAAATACAGCGCCCGCAGGCCCAGGATGGCCATGATGTTGCTGGTGTAAACGATGAACGTATCATCGGTGATAGAAAAGATCGCCGGGACCGAATCCACCGCGAACACCAGATCGGCCAGGTTGATCACCACCAGCGCCAGGAACAGCGGCGTCGCCGCCCATGCCACCCGCCCGGCGGCATCCGGTGTCTTCACGAAAAAGTGCGCGCCGTGGTGCTCCTTGGTCACGCGCATGTGGCGCGAAATCCAGCGCACCGCCGGGTTGTTGCCGATATCGGGATCGTGATCGGAGGTGAACAGCATCTTCACGCCGGTGAAGATCAGGAACGCCGCGAACAGGTACATGACCCAGTAGGCATGGCTGATCAGTGCCGCGCCACCTGCAATCATCGCCCCGCGCAGGACAATCACCGCGACGATACCCCACAGCAAGGCGCGGTACTGGTATTTCGGCGCGATCGCGAAGAAGCCGAAGATCATCGATATGACGAAGACATTGTCGATCGACAGCGCCTTTTCGATGAAATAGCCGGTGAAATACTCGACCGCAGGCGTGCTGCCCTTGGCCCACCAGATCCAGCCGCCAAAGGCCATTGCAACGGCGATGTAGAACACCGAAAGCTTGAGCGATTCGCGGATGCCCATCGCCCGGTCGTCCTTGTGGAGGACGCCGAGATCGAACACGGTCAGCAGCAGGACAAGGCCGGCGAACGCCAGCCAGAACCAGGCCGGGGTACCCAGCCAGTCAACAAACAGGAAAGTCATCGGAAGCGCTCCGGATGAAGGAGGGAAGTGCGCCGGCGGGTGCACGGGGGACACACACCGCCGGCGCGGGGATCCAGGCGGTCAACTTGCGTCGCGGGGGCTACGACTGAACCAGCCCGTCCCTGAATCTTGACCCTGCCATCCGGCGTTTCCTCTCAAGCCCCGCGATCTCGAACGGATCGGGCAGCTTTCTGCTGCGTGCCAGATCCAGCAGGCGGTCTACGCGCTGGAGAGCTTCGAGCAGACGATACATGCGTTCGGTCATTTCATTTCCCTATCGACCTAGAGTTCAGGTTCGATCGGAAGAGTGATGCCGTCTTGCGCTTGTGGGGTTCTGTTTTGCCCCGCGACCAATCGTCAACCAGCATCGGCCTCAACCGATGCGGTCCGACATCACGCCAGGCGGATCATGATAATCCACCGCTTGGCGCCAGAGGGGCCCGGCCCGCCCTGATTTTTTATGACGCATCCGGGAGATTTTCAAGGGTTTCGGGTCCGAATAGGCGGAATTTGTCACGTGCGGCGCTCGCTTCGTCGCATGGTTTCCACGGCCGGTCGCCGGGTTAACCGGGCAACTGACTGGAAGGATGGCCAAACCCCGGCTGGCCGCGCGTTCTTTGCCAGGCGCTGCGAACGAGGCGATTATTGGCAGATCAGACCCTTCGGCTGTCCGAATCGTCCACCCGCGCCGTCCCCGCCCTGCGGCACCTGCCTCGGAACCGGGGATTGCCCGCTACGAACGGTGCCAAACCGATTCTTTGCGCCGTGGGCGCTTGCCCCTCAGTCAAACTTCCCATAGCCTAGAAGCCATGACCCCGGTCTTGTCCTCCCTGTTACGGCTGCGCCTTGCGGCGCTGATGCTGCTTGCGGCCATTGGCCTGCAAGCGGTTGCGCCCGCGCAGGCCGGGGTACTTGATCGTCAGGAAGGCCCGGTGTGGAGCGTTTGGACAGTGGGCGTGGCGATCGCGCCCGTCCGCAAGGTCCAAGCCGAAGCGGCTGTGCGAACGCTGGTCGATCCGCTTGTGCCAACGGCGCAAATGCCGCTTCAGCCGGTTGAGTTCGTATCCCCGCGGGCCTGTGCGCACCCCGCGTTCATCCGTCCGCAAACGCGCGGGCCGCCGCCCCGGCAGCATCCTGCCCGCGTCCCTGACTGCATGGCTCCTCCCCTCTCCTGAATGACAGCCCGGCGCTTGCGCTTTTCGCGCGAGGGCCCCGTTTGCATGCATTCAGGAAAGGTCGGCCGATGCCGAAACACTACAAGTCTGCCGGGAGCGATCGCGATGCCATCGCGGCGCTGCTGGCGCGCTATCCAGCTATCGATCAGGAGGAACTGCAGTTCCTGCGCCGCTGGTTTCTGAAGACCGCCTCTGCCCAGGAAGTGGGCCTGCTGGCTTCGGAAGCGTCCATCCAGCCGCAATATCGCGCCTTTCGCGCCGAGCACATCGATCGTCTGAACGCCCGCGATTTCGGGGTTGCGGCGCTGTGGCTCGGTGCCATTACATCCGTCCTTGGGTCTATCGCTTATCTAGCGCCCTGAGGACGGGGCCGGGACGCGGGGTCCCCCCCCCAATACCCCTCCCGCGTCCCGGCCAACACCTGTCACGGACATGCGCAACCGCGCATGAGTCACCGTCTGCCGCCCGCCTGATTCCCGTGCGACGTTCCGCCATTGGGTTGTCGAAGCGTCGGGCGGGCCGGCAGGCGGTGGCGCTTACAGCAGGTGGCCGGTGCGGTCGCGCTTGGTTTCAAGATAGCGGGCGTTGTGCGGATTGGGTGGCAACTGGTGCGGCACCCGCTCCAGCACATGCACCCCCACTTCCTGCAGCGCAGCGACCTTGGCGGGGTTGTTCGTCATCAACCGGATCGCCCGGACGCCGAGCAGGTCCAGCATCCGCGCGGCGACCGGAAAGTCCCGCGCCTCAGTCGGCAGGCCGAGGCGGTTGTTCGCGTCCACTGTATCGAAGCCCTGATCCTGCAGGCGATAGGCGCGCAGCTTGTTGATAAGGCCGATGCCGCGCCCCTCCTGCCGCAGGTACAGCAGCACGCCCCAGCCTCCGCACGATGCCTCGTCAGCCATCGCCCGCAGGGCCGCATCGAGCTGCGGGCCGCAATCACACTTGAGACTGCCGAGAATGTCGCCGGTCAGGCATTCGGAGTGCAGCCTGACCAGCGGCGCGCGATCGCCGTCCTGCCGGCCGATGACCAGCGCGACATGCTCACGCAGATCATCGCGCGCCCGGAACGCGACGATTTCCGCTTCCTCGCAGGCAGCAACCGGCAGGTGCGCGCGCGAGGCGACCAGCAAGTGACGCGGGTCCTTGAAATCGTCCAGATCGGCAGGCGCAACGCGCTGCGCTGCGACTTCCGGCAGGTCGGGACCGACCAGAAACGCCGGCAGGATACCGGCCAGGCGGGCCAGTTCCATCGCGGTGCGGGCGGCGGCCGGATCGGTGAGCGGCTGGGCCAGGAACGGCCCTTTCATCGGATGCAGCAGATCGAGCGCGGGATCGGCGACCGCGCGTGCGGTTTCCAGATCGAACGGCGCGCCGCCCCGGATCAGCACCGGCGCTTCGGGCACCGCCGCCTCGCGCTGGTTCGCGAGCTTGAGGGTGATCGCCCGCGCCGCCGAGATCAGCATCCGGGGGGCCGATGCACCGGGCGCGAAGCCGGTTTCCGCCGGGAGCAGCAGCGGCCCCTCGCCCACGGCAATCGGCCAGCCGTGACGCAAGGCGTCGATCGCCAGCGCCACCCGCCGCGCCGGATCGCCGGGCAGGTCGCCGCTCAGAGGTCGAACTCGGTGATCAGCGGCACGTGATCGCTCGGGCTTTCCCAGCGCCGCGTCTCCTCGATGAAACGGTGCGCCCGCGCCTGCGGTGCGAGGTCGGGCGAGGCCCACATATGATCCAGCCGCCGCCCCTGGTCCTTTTCGCGCCAGTAGCTGCGATAGGACCACCAGGAATAGTTGCGTTCCGGGGCCGGGATGAACCGGCGGCCCAGATCGACCCAGCCGTGGGCATCGCGAAAAGCGCCCAGCGCCTCCACCTCGATCGGGGTGTGGCTGACGACCTTGAGCAGCGCCTTGTGATCATAGACGTCGCATTCGAGCGGGGCGATGTTGAAATCGCCGACGATCAGGGTGGGCCGATCGATCTTGTCGGCCCAGCGGGTCATCCGGCCAAGAAAGTCCAGCTTCTGCCCGAACTTCGGGTTCACCGCGCGGTCGGCGATGTCGCCGCCGGCGGGGATATAGACGTTTTCGAGGATTAGCCCCTGCCCCGCACCGTGCAGTTCGACGCCGACGTGGCGGGCCTCTCCGTTGTCCTGCCAGTCATGGCGGCTGAATTCGGTGAAGGGGATCTTCGAGACCGTGGCGACGCCGTGATACCCCTTCTGGCCGTGGATCGCGCGGTGGGTATAGCCCAGCCGTTCGAACATTGCGTGCGGGAACAGCGGTTCGGCCACCTTGATTTCCTGGAGGCACAGCACGTCCGGAGCCTGCTCGGTCAGCAGACGCTCCACCTGATCGATGCGCAGGCGGACGGAATTGATGTTCCAGGAGGCGATCTTTACCATGCAGCGGGCTTTAGGGATGCGGGCCCGGTATCGCAAGGAGATGGGCCGAGCGGAAGCCGCACGAGCCGAAAAGAAAAAGGCGACTATGCGGTAGCCGGTAAATGTCAGCGCCTTTCAGAGGCTGTTTTTGGCGGTTCCATTTTTATGTTATGGCCCCGGCCATGACCGGTTCTAAAGCCACCCAGTCCACCATTTCAAGCAAGCTGTCTGCGAGTACGAAGCCCGCTGGGATAATTGGCTGGGCAGGATTGCGCAGGTGAAACCCGTGCCGGAGAAGCCGGAGTGAAGACTTGGGTCAGCCCGATTGGGGGCACCATAGCCACTTACGGGATCGTCGCCAATTTCGGTTGGCTGGGGCTACTGATCTCGCTCCCCATCTTCTTTGCGCTGCCATTCGTCTGGCATTGGGCGAAAGAGCGATGGGACCGGAGAAATTCAATCCGCTGATCGCGAGCTTGCAATGTATCAATCGGCAAAGAAAAACCCTCGAGCCGGGGGCAGGGGCTCGAGGGTCCTTCTCGCGTTCGTCACGCTTGTCAGGCGACTTTTGGGTGACATGGGCAACAGGGGGGAAACCAGTCACCAGCCGTTCTGACAAGACCTATTTAGGTACTCGCGGCTTTCTGCCAAGTGAACGAAATCCGCCGCTTTGTACCAATTTGTCGCACGCCCGCCTCAGGCAGCGACGGGGCGTTCCGCATCATCGACGAATGTTGGGGCGCGGGTCTGTCCAGCGAAAGGTGCTGTCAGGAACGGCAGCGCCGTAGCGCTGGTTGGCGAGCTGGATGGTGGTGCGCTGATTCTGCGAATCCAGCGCCACCCAGTACGACAGCTCCAGCCCGCCCGGCGCGGCGGCATTGCGGGTGAAGATCAGGGTGATGATGCCGTATTCAGGGTGCGACTTGTCGCGCACTTCGATGCTGGTGACGTTGGCGCTGCCGGTCGGCACCACGCGGCCATACTTCGACACGTCGCGGCCGGGATCGAGCAGCGCGCCCAGCGGGCTGTTCTTGATCGGCCAGCGCTGCACCTGACGCACATCGTAATCGACGAAGGTCAGCGCCCGGCCATCGCCGACGATCAGCATCTTGGCCGAAGGTTCGTACTGGAAGCGGATGCGGCCGGGGCGTTTGAGCGTCAGCTTGCCCTTGACGGTGCTGCCGTTGCGATCGGTCTGGATGAAATCGGCGGTCATCGTCGAGATGCCGCGCAGCGCCGCCACGGCCGCATCGAGCTGCCCCGAGGCGGGAGCGGCCACGGCCGGCGCGGCGGGAGCGAGTGCCGAAACGCCCAGCGCGGCCGCCGTCATCGAGAGACAGGCAGCCGCGCCGGCGATCTTGCGAAAGAGAGGAGTGTTCGGTTTCATGCAATCTCCGCTACGGCCACGGCGTTGAACCGCCCGTTAACCCGCGAAGTCGTGAACCCGCAAAGACGCGAACCCGACGGGCCGCGGCCCTTCGTTACTTGATCTTGGCTTCCTTGAACTCGACGTGCTTGCGCACGACGGGATCGTACTTGCGAAAGCTCATCTTCTCGGTCGTGTTCCGGGGATTCTTCTTGGTGACGTAGAAAAATCCGGTGTCGGCGGTCGAGACCAGACGGATCTTGACGGTTGCGGGCTTCGCCATGGCGGTATCCTGTACTCTCGTTTCAGCCGCCGTGGCTGGCGGGCCGGGAAAAACAACGGGCGGCAACAGCGCGCCGCCCTTCAAGGCTGCGGCCCATGCTTCAGCGGCGTGGCAAAGTCAAGCCGGACCCGCCGGTCAGGGCACCGGAAACGGCTTGATCGGCGCAATAATGCCGAACTTCTCTTTCGCCGGCTTTTCGTCCAGCGGCTTCATCTCCAGCGCGGGCGGATCGACGCGGGTATCGGGCAGGCGATCGAGCAGGTCGCGAATCAGGGTCAGCCGGCCAAGGCGCTGGTCGTTGAAGTCCACCAGGGTCCACGGCGCGTGCCTGGTATGCGTCGCCTCCAGCATGGCTTCGCGCGCCTTGGTATAGGCCCCGTACTGCTCGCGCGCGGCCAGATCGATGGGCGACAGCTTCCACCGCTTCAACGGATCGTCCAGCCGTTCGTGCAGGCGCTTTTCCTGCTGCTCCTGATCGCAGGCCAGCCAGTACTTGAACAGCAGCATGCCGTCATCGATCAGCAGCTTTTCGAACACCGGGGCATGGCGCAGGAACGCGTCCACGTCGGGCCCGGTGGCAAAGCCCATCACCTTTTCGACCCCGGCGCGGTTGTACCACGAACGATCGAACAGCACGATCTCGCCCGCCGCCGGCAAGTGCGCGGCATAGCGCTGGAAGTACCACTGCCCCTTCTCCCGCTCGCTGGGGGCGGACAGGGCGACGACGCGGCACTGGCGCGGGTTCAGCACGTGGGACATCGCCTGGATCGCCCCGCCCTTCCCGGCGGTATCGCGCCCTTCGAACAGGATGCAGATGCGCGCGCCGGTGGCGGCGACCCAGCGGGCCATGGCCACCAGCTCTTCCTCCAGCGGTTCGAGCAGGGCCTCGTATTCCTTGCGTTTCAGCCCTTCTCCCACCGCGTGCCCCTTTCCGGTCAGCCGGCGACCTGGCCGAGCAGGTACAGGCCCAGCGCCCCGGCGACGATGCGGTACCACGCGAACGGTGCGAAGCCGGAGCGGCTAACGAAGGCCATGAACGCCTTGATGACCACCAGCGCCACCACGAACGAGACGAAGAAGCCGATGCCGATCTGGGTCCAGCCGACCGGCCCGGTGCCCGCCATCAGTTCATGGCGCGCGCCGAGCAGTTCAAGCGTGGTCGCACCCATCATCGTCGGCACCGCCAGGAAGAAGCTGAATTCTGCCGCCGTGCGCCGCTCGATGCCCATCGCGAGCGCGCCCATGATGGTCGCGCCCGACCGGCTGACGCCCGGCACCATCGCCAGACACTGCGCCGCGCCGACGCCCAGGCACTGGATCGCCGGCAGTTCGGCGACGCCGGTCAGCGGCCCCGGCTTGGCCACCTTCTCGATCGCCAGGATGCCGATGCCGCCGATAATCAGCGCCCAGCACACGATCGAGGCGGAGCCGAGCATGGCTTCGATCTGGTCCTTCAGCGCCAGCCCCAGCACCGCCGAGGGCAGGAACGCCAACAGCACATTGCGCACGAAGCGCAGCGATACCGGCTGCAGCTTCAGCAGCCCCATGCCGACCGCCCAGAAGGTGCGCCAGAACTGGACGATGACCGCCAGAATCGCGCCCAACTGGATGACGATGTTGAACGTCGCCCATTGCGCGGCATCGAAACCGAAGATGCGGGTGGCAAGGATGAGGTGCCCGGTCGACGAGACCGGAAGGAACTCGGTGAGCCCCTCGACGATGCCGAGGAGGATTGCGGTTGTGTTCAGATCCATCGCGCAGAGGTCATGCCGCAGTGGCAGGCCAAGTCAAGGCGCGGCATGCTGCGTCCGCGAAATATACCGTGGGTGGAACTTGTGATTGGGGCTCTCGCGTTTCGCTTCGTCGTCGCCGGCCAGCCTTTTGCCTTGGCGGGGTGGACGAGTTCAGTGGTCAGGGGAATGAACGAGTGGGGGGGAGCGGACTGGCAGGTTGGGTGCAGATGAAACGGATTATCGGACTTTGAGTGATCGGGCACTAACTGCCCTTCGCATCTTCGGGCTTCTCATTGCTTCAGCAAATTTGCTACAGCCCGAGCTTGTAAACCGCGGATATTCACCGAATAATTTTGTGTGAAGGCGCGCCATAAGCCCGGTATCAGGTGGTATTTTCCGGAGATCAAGTCTAACCTTCTCGCCGACATGGGGATTCAAATCGCAGTTTGTCTGACTGTCAATCCGATATTCTTTTAGTCGTTCGCCAAACCATATGTGAGTTGGCCTAATTATAGCCGTTGTTGTAGAACCGAAGATGGAAGTCGAGGAACTAATCACTTCTCCGTCCAAGGCTACAGATGCGCTATCGAGACGATTGATTTCCGCCTCCACCATCTCCGCGTTGCTGGGGTAGAAGACACATTCGCAAGCGAGCGCGGGCGTTTGAACAAGCACGCCCGCAAAGATGAGCATCCACAGTTTCAAGCCGTCATCTCCTCTGGCGAAATGTTCGCAGTTGATGAATAAAACTTGGGACATCTTTGGCAACATCTGGGCGAGAACGATCGATCAAATTTGTCCACACCGCTGAGTTGGCCGGCCGGAGCGAAAGTGACGAAGGTTACACGGTGTAAATTTCGGATTGCGCAATTTATCGTTTTTTATCAATAGTTAGTTCGCCAAAACAACGAAAGTTACACTTTACGGGCGAAAACTTTCTTCGACTGCCGGAATTTGGCCATGACCATGGGAACGACCCGCACGGATCATGCCCCAAAGCGCAGTTTGTAGGAAAGAGCGATGCCGCCTGCGCATCGGCCTGTCGCTAGAGCCAAGCGCGTGAAATCTGAATCACTCTCCGTTCGGAAATTGTGGTGCTGATTAAACGCACGATGCTCTGGCTGTTTGGGCATGCGGCCGAAGGTCGGGCGGCAATCCAAGGCGGTTTGAGCCGCTCTAGATTGCTTCACCCGCTGCGCGGGTTGGCAATGGCGAACGCTGAAATCGTGGACTTTGGCGCTTACCAGATCCGCACGCGCTGTTCGGGCGGCAGGTACAGGGCATCGCCCGGCTTGATGTCGAACGCCTTGTACCATTCATCAAAATTGCGCACGATGCCGTTGATCCGGTAGTGCGGCGGCGAGTGCGGGTCCATGATGAGGTACTGGCGCGCCAGTTCCTCGCGCACCTTGGAACGCCACACCTGCGCCCACGACATGAAGAAGCGCTGATCGCCGGTATACCCGTCGATGACCGGAGCCTCTTTGCCGCCGAGCGACAGCTTGTAGGCGCGGTAGGCGAGACTCAGGCCACCCAGATCGCCAATGTTCTCGCCCATGGTCAGGTGGCCGTTGACGCAGGTCTTGCCATCATCGAACGGGCAGAACTTGTCGTACTGGGCGGCCAGCTTTTCCTGCAGCTTCTCGAAATTGGCCTTGTCGGCGGCAGTCCACCAGTCGCGCAGGTTGCCCTGCCCGTCGGCCTTCGCGCCTTCGTCGTCAAAGCCGTGGCCCATCTCGTGGCCGATCACCGCGCCGATGCCGCCGTAATTGACGGCCGGGTCGGCGGTCAGGTTGAAGAACGGCGGCTGCAGGATCGCGGCGGGGAACACGATCTCGTTATAGGTCGGGTTGTAATAGGCGTTGATCGTTTCGGGCAGCATGAACCACTCGGAGCGATCGACCGGCTTGCCGATGCGGTTCATGTCGTAGCTGGTCGACCAGCGCGACGCGGCGATATCGTTGCCAACCGGATCGGTGGCCGAGAAGGCCAGTCCTTCGTAAGTCTTGAACTTGTCCGGGGCGCCGATCTTGGGGGTGAAGGCTTCCAGCTTGGCCTCGGCCTGCTCTCGCGTGGCCGGGCCCATCCAGCTCAGCGTCTGGAGGTTGCTGGCCATGGCCTTGCGCAGGTTGGAGACCAGATCCTGCATCGCCGCCTTCTGCGCCGGCGGGTAATACTTGGCGGCATAGATTTTGCCGAGCAGTTCGCCCGCCTGCCCTTCGACGGCGGCAATGCCGCGCTTCCAGCGCGGGCGCTGGACCGGCTGGCCGGTCAGCGTCTTGTTGAAGAAATCGAAGGTGGCGGCATCGATGTCGCTGGGCAGGACCGAGGCATGATCGCGCACGAAGCGCATGGCGAGCCAGGCCTGCCAGGTCGCCACCGGCTGCGACTGGACCAGCCTGAACGCCGCCGGGAGCCCGCCGCCGATCAGCCCCTTCGCCTGCGCCGGATCGATCTTGGCGGCCTTCAGTTCCTCAGCCGTGGGCGGCAGGTCCAGGACCAGCACATAGGACGGCTTGTTGGCGCCCATCCCGTTCAGGAAGGCATCGAACAGCGCCGGATCGGCCAGCGTGGCGAAGTCCTTGGCTTCCACCTTGTTGTAGGTCAGATCGCTGTTGCGCGCGACGGTGCGGTCCCAGTCGGTCTGGGCAAGCTGCGTCTCCAGCGCCAGCACCGACTTCGCGGCCCCGGCAGCATCGGCATAGCCGAGCTTGCCGAACACCAGCGTCATGTAATCGACGAACTTGGCGCGGATGTCCTGAAAGCGCTGGTCGTTCTTGAGGTAATAATCGCGATCCGGCAGCGACAGCCCGCTCATCCCCATGTTGAGCGCGTAGATATCGCTCTGCTTCTCGTCGGCTCCGACATAGGCCCCGATCGGCGAGGCGAAGCCGGGCGTGGCGAACAGGGCGATCAGATCCGCAGGAGTCGCGGCCGCATAGATGCGCTTGAGATAAGGCGTCAGCGGCGTCATCCCGGCGGCGTCAATCGCCTTGGTATCCATGAACGCGCTGTAGGCAGCGGCCACGCGCGCCTCATCGGTGCCCGGCTTGGGCTTGGCGGCGACCAGACCATCCAGGATACCGCGCAGGCGCTCTTGCGAGAGGTCGTTCAGTTCGTCGAACGAGCCGATGCGGGTCTTGTCGTCCGCCAGGACGGTGGCCTTCTTCCAGCCACCGTTGACGTACTCGTCGAAATCATCGCCGGGCTTGACCGCGCTGTCGATCCACTGCGTCTGGACGCCGAACGCGCCCCATTCGACCGGCTTGGCGGCATCGGCGGTCGCCTGCGTCTCAGCCGTAGCCGGGGACTCGGCCCGGGCGGCTTGGGTACCCAGAATCAGGGCGCAGGCGGCCACCGAGCCGAGGCAGGACTGGCGGAAAAATCGGGTCATCGAAAAATCCCTTGGCAAGGCAAGGCGGCGCACGGCGATGCGGCGCGGCGTTGCGGGCAGCGAACCGCGCGCAACATAATTACCCCGCCGGGTAACGCCAGCCTAAAAGTGAACCGGATTTCAGATTCATCGCCCGCCGCCCCCGGAAGGTCCGGTCAGTCCAGCGGCGGGATGTGGTGATGGTCGAACTGCAGCGACGCAAGGCGGGCATAAAGGCCGCCGGCAGCGAACAGGCTTTCGTGCGTGCCTTCCTCGACGATCCGCCCTTCGTCCATCACGATGATGCGATCGGCCTTGCGCACGGTGGCAAGGCGGTGCGCGATCACCATGGTGGTACGATGCTCCATCAGCCGTTCCAGCGCGCCTTGTACCAGCATCTCGCTCTCGGCGTCCAGCGCGCTGGTCGCCTCGTCGAGCAGCAGGATCGGCGCATCGCGCAGGATCGCGCGGGCGATGGCGATGCGCTGGCGCTGGCCACCCGAAAGCCGGGCCCCAGCCTCACCCAGAAAGGTGTCGAGCCCGTCGGGCAGCGCGCGCAGGAAGTTTTCCGCGTTGGCGGCGCGCGCCGCCTCCCAGATTTCCGCGTCGCTGGCGTCCCATTTGCCGTAGCGCAGGTTGTCGCGCGCGTTGGCGGCGAAGATCACGTCTTCCTGCGGAACCAGCGCGGTGCGGCGGCGGATGGCGGCGGGATCGGCCTGGGCCAGCGGCACGCCGTCGATCTTCACCACGCCCGCCTGCGGATCGTAGAACCGCTCGGCCAACTGGAACAGCGTCGATTTGCCCGCGCCCGAGGGCCCGACGACCGCGACGGTCTCACCCGGCTCGATCGTCAGGCTGAATTCGTGCAGCGCCGGCAGGTCGGGGCGCGCCGGATAGCGGAAGGTGACCTTTTCGAACGCGATCTTGCCGCGTGCCGGTTCGGGCAGTTCGAGCGGCCGCGCAGGGGCCGCGATCTCCGGGGTTTCGGACAGCAGTTCGGCCAGCCGGCTGGCCGCGCCCGCGCCGCGCACCAGATCGCCGTAGATATCGGTCAGCGCGCCGAAGGCCCCCGCCACGATCACGGCGGTGGCGACGAACGCGGCCAGCGTGCCGCCGGTGATGTTGCCGCTGATGACGCCCAGCGTGCCGTACCACAGCACCAGCGTGATCGCGCCGAAGATCAGCAGCATGACCACCGCCGTCATCACCGCCCGCACCCGCACGCGATAGCGCGCGGTCAGGAACGACTGCTCCACCGTGGTGCCGAACCGGTCCAGCTCGCGCCCTTCCTGGTTGAACGCCTGGACGATGCGCAGCGCCCCCAGCACTTCGGAGGTCAGCGCGCCGATATCGGCGATGCGGTCCTGGCTCTGGCGCGATGCCGCGCTCAGCTTGCTGCCGAACCAGGCGATCGGGCCGATGATCAGCGGGATCGCCACCAGCAGCGCCAGCGTCAGGCCGGGGGCCAGCGCGAAGAGATAGATCGTCCCGCCGATCGCCAGCACCGCGTTGCGCAGCGCGATCGAGACGGCGGTGCTGATGACCTGTTCGATGATCGTGGTATCCGCCGTCATCCGCGAGGCGATTTCCTTGGGGCTGTTCACCTCGAAGAAACTGGGGGCCAGCCCCAGCAGGTGGCCCTGCACCCGGCGGCGGATGTCGGCGACGATCCGTTCACCCAGCCAAGTGACCGAATAGTAGCGGATCGCGGTGGCGATCGACAGCACGATGACCACCGCCAGCAGGGTGAAGAACCAGCGGTTGACGATCCCGGGATCGGACCCGCGCGACAGGCCTTGATCGATGATGTGGCGGAAGGCGTAGGGAATGGCGAGCGTGGAGGTGGAGGTGACGACCATCGCCAGGAACGCGGTGGTGGCGCGGCCGGGATATTGCAGCATCTCCGCCACGACCATCCGCAGCGGGCCAAGGCTGGGCCGCTTCTTGACCGCTTCGGCCCCGTCAGGCGCGATTTCGGCGGCGGCGGGCTGAGCGGGGGGCGTTTCCAGGCTGGCCTGTGCGTTTGTCATGCCGCGCCCTCTACTATCCCGTCCCGATCAGGGAAAGAGCCCAAGGTGCCCGGCAAGCATAGTGCAATGGATTTAATGCCATAGCGGTTTCAAGACCCTGCCGCGAACCCGTCGGCCCTGTTTGCGTTGCACAATCGGCTTGGGAAGCCCACATAGCTTCCCGAAATCCGGCGCAACGGACAGAGTCGCCCAGGAGATATTGCTTGCTTTACAACGCCTATGAATTGCAGCGCACCATGCTTGGCAACGCCGCCGCATTCGCTTCGGTCGGTGCGGAGCTGCTGACCAACCCGGCGCTGCCGATCGGCTACTTCGGTTTCGGCCCATATCTCGCTTCCGCGCTCGACGTGTTTGCCCACGCTGCCGCGCCGCGCGGCAAGCCGGCGTTTGATATCGAAGCGGTCACGGTCGGCGGCAAGACCCACACCGTCACCGAATCGATCGTGCTGCATCGCCCGTTCGGCAACCTGCTGCGCTTCGACCATGCCGGCCTGCCCGAAGACGCGCCGCGCCTGCTGATCGTCGCCCCGATGAGCGGCCATTTCGCGACCCTGCTGCGCGGCACCGTGGCGCGGATGGTGGAAAGCTGCGTGGTCTACATCACCGACTGGGCCGATGCGAAGATGGTGCCGCTTTCCGAGGGCACGTTCGACCTCGATGACTACATCGATTACGTGATCGGCTTCCTCGAATTCATCGGTCCCAACACGCACATGCTCGCCGTCTGCCAGCCGTCAGTGCCGGCACTGGCAACCGCCGCGATCATGGCCGGGGCCGAAAACCCCTGCCGCCCGGCCTCGCTGACGATGATGGGTGGTCCGGTCGATACCCGCGAAGCGCCGACCTCGGTCAACGACGTGGCGATGGACAGGCCGCTTTCGTGGTTCGAACACCATGTGATCACCACGGTGCCGATCACTTATCCCGGATCGGGCCGCAGGGTCTATCCGGGGTTCCTGCAACTGACCGGGTTCCTGGCGATGAACCTGGGGTCGCACATGATGAGCCACTACGCTATGTTCAACCACCTCGTCACCGGCGACGGGGAAAGCGCCGCGGCGACCAAGGCGTTCTACGACGAATACCGCTCGGTCTGTGACATGACCGCGGACTATTACCTGCAGACGGTGGAGCATGTGTTCCAGCGCCATTCGCTGCCCAAGGGCGAACTGATCCATCGCGGCAAGCGGGTGGACCTGGGGGCTATCCGCGACACCGCGCTGCTGGCGGTGGAGGGGGAGCGGGACGATATCTCGGGCATCGGCCAGACCCGCGCCGCGCTGCACCTGGCCACCGCGCTGCCCGAAGCGCGCAAGAAGTACTATCTGGCCGATGGCGTCGGCCATTATGGCATCTTCAACGGATCGAAGTGGCGCAACGCCATCGCCCCGGTGGTAGAACAGTGGATCGCGGCCCATCGCAACGCCGTCCCTTCGCCCAACTGAGCGGTCGCGGCGTCCCGCCTGACGCAGCTATCTGGAAATCCTGCCACAATGGCGCTATCTTGAAGCGATGGATCGCAAACTGGAACGGCGGACAGTCTTGGCGCGGGGGCTGGCACTTGGTGCCGGGCTGACCGTTCCTGCGCTGTTTCCGGGCCGGGCGCTGGCGCAAGTGGCAAGCTGGGACCTCGTCCCGGCAACCCCGCCGCAACCGGGTTTCGGCCCCGATGTGACCGCCGTGCCGCCGGCCGACGTGCCACCGCCGATCATGGCGCCGATCGCCAACGATCCCGCCTATCTGCGCCGCGTGCTGGAAGTGGCGGCACGCGAACGCGATCGCATCGGCAGCCGCCTGTGGCGGACCGACGTGGTCGGCGTGGCCGATTTCGCACGCCCCTCGTGGCTGCCGCGCCTGCATTTCGCCAATCTGGAAAACGGCACCGTGCGCTCGTTCCTCCTCGCCCATGGCCGGGGATCGGACCCGGACCACAGCGGCTGGTTGCAGCGGTTTTCGAACACCCCCGGTTCCGAGGCAACCTCGCGCGGGGCCTATCTTACCTGCCAATGGTATCAGGGCAAATACGGCACCTCGATCCGTCTCGAAGGGCTGGACGGCGATAATTCGATGGCGCTCGATCGCGCGATCGTGATGCACCCGGCCTGGTACGTCGATCCGGCCATGATCGAAAAGTGGGGCAAGATCGGCCGCAGCGAAGGCTGCTTCGCGATGGCACCGTCCGATTTCAACGAAGCGCTGTGGCACCTTTCGGGCGGTCGCCTGCTGTTCGCCGACCGGATCGGCGAAGCTTGAGACGAAGGCCAGCGGCGACTGAAGCAATGCGTAAAAGCTGTTTCATTCTCCGTTCGTGTCGAGCGAACGGGATGTATGGGGCTGATTGAACGAACGATATCCTACCCGCACAGTTCGGTGCGCGCGCCGCTATGTCCGTCAGGACCATCGCCGATCGTCATCAGCCCGTGCAGGAACAGCTTTACCGCGAACCGGGTGTGCCGTTCGACATAATCGGGCGCGAATACCAGATCGGCCGCCGCTTTGCTGCAGGGCCCGCGCGCGATGACATCGATGAACAGTTCGGCCACCAGCCGCGAATCCTCAACCGCAGCCTGACCCAGAGCGGTGCGGCGGCGGAACAGATCGGCCAGGAAGGCAGTTACCGGGTCCAGCGTCCGATCCGAAAAGTCGCCGACGATTTCCGGGACCGCGCCGGCATCGGAGCGGATCAGGCGCAGCAGGCGGATGCTGTCGGGTGAAACGACGCTGGCCACGATCGCATCGGCGATCCGGTCCATCGTTTCGTCCATGTCATCGGCTTCCAGCGCGCTGAGCCGGTCGAAAGTGGGCTTGAACCGGTCCAGCCCGTGCGCCACGGCGGCGCGAAACAGGCTCGCCTTGTCACCATAGCGGGCATAGATGGTGCGCTTGGCCATGCTGGCGGACTGGGTAATCGCGTCGATGCTGGTGCCGGCAAAGCCGTGGTCCAGAAAAAGTTCGAGCGCTTTATCCAGCAGGGCTTCGTTACTGATGCTGGGACGGCCGGGGCCGCGACGCGGCTCCTCGCCGGCGGAAGCCGGAACGGATCGACCTGGACTGGGTTCGGACATCGCCAATACCCTCCCGATATTCAGGTTCTACTTTTTAGTGCCCGAAATGTACATAAGTGCACAAAAGCTGGCAATACCGGAGCGGTAGCTCCGTTGCCGGCACATTCTCATTTCGAAACGCGACCTGCCCGCCGGTCTTTCCCCGGTCAGGCCCTGCCAATATCGGGCGAAAGTGCTGCGGGATCAATCCCCTCTGCGGCCCATGCGGCCAGCCAGCGCGCTTCTGTCGCAGTATCGAACACCACGGCGGCCCGCCCTTCGGCCGCATACCAGCCGTGCTGGCGCATTTCGTCTTCCAACTGGCCCGCGCCCCAGCCGGCATAGCCCAGCGCCATGAGCCACTGCCGGGGCCCTTCGCCAGCGGCAATCGCGCGCAGCACTTCGGACGTGGTGGACAGCGCCCCGATTGCGGGCACCGGGATCGTGCCGGGCCCGTCCCAGTCGGTCGAATGCAGCACGAACCCGCGCCCCTGCTCCACCGGCCCGCCATCTAGCACCGCGCAATCGGGGGCCTGCCCGGGGTCTATCCCCATCTCCGCCAGCACGGCGTGGAACGTCACGTCCGACCGGGTCCGCCCCAGGTTGAGGCCGAAGGCCCCGTTTTCATCGTGGATGCACAAGGCGTTGACGGAATGGTCGAACCGGGGATCGAACATCCCGGGCATCGCCAGCAGCAGCCGGCCGGAGAGATATTGGGCGTCGGTCACGTAGTTGAACTTAGCCACCCCACCGCCCCCGACAAGGGGACGAGGGACACCGGCCATGCCTTTTTGTCCTTCACCTTGTCGCACCGCTGGTCCAAGAGCGGTGCCGAACCGTCCGTCCGCCGCAAGGGCTTCACGATGCCGCGCATGATCGTCAACGACCGCCCCGTCGATATTGCCATGGACCCGCGCACGCCGCTGCTGTGGGCCCTGCGCGACGCGGCCAACCTGACCGGCACCAAGTACGGCTGCGGCGCAGGCGATTGCGGGGCCTGCACGGTGATGGTCGACGGCGCGGCGCTGCGCGCCTGCCTGGTGACGCTGAGCGAGTGCGAGGGGCGTTTCATCACCACGATCGAGGGTCTTTCGCCCGACCGGTCGCACCCGGTGCAGCAGGCGATGGTGGCCGAACAGGCGATCCAGTGCGGCTTCTGCACCCCCGGCATCGTCATGGCCGCCGCCGCGCTGCTGGCGCGCAACGCCAATCCTTCCGACGACGATATTCGCGATGCGATCCCGAACCTGTGCCGCTGCGGGGTCCAGCCCCGGCTGCTCGAAGCCGTCCGCCGGGCGGCGCGGGTGATGCGCCGCGAAACGACCCTTCACGCCGCGCCCGTGCCCGGCATCGCCCCGGCCGACGCGGCCCGCACGACTCCGGCGCTCTCCCCCGCACCGTCCGGCGATACCCCGCGCTGACCGTCACGAAAGGATATCTCCATGAAGGCCACCATCTGGCACAATCCTGCCTGCGGCACATCGCGCAAGACGCTGGCGATCCTTGAGGAGGCACCGGGCGTGGACGTGACGGTGATCGAATACCTCAAGACCCCGCCGACCGCCGCGAAGCTGGGCCAGCTTTATACCGATGCCGGGATCACCCCGCAGCAGGGGTTGCGCCTGCGCGGAACCGACGCCGCCGAGCGCGGCCTGCCCGCCGCAGATGATGAAACGGTGCTGGCGGCGATGGCGGCGGAACCGGTGCTGATCGAGCGGCCGCTGGTCGAAACCGACAAAGGCGTCCGGCTGTGCCGTCCACAGGACAAGGTGCATGAAATTCTTTAAACCGGCGGGTGGCTTGCTTGCCTTGCGGGGATAATTCTGTCACCGGGAGGCGAGGAAGTCGCGGTAATACGCAACGAATTGTAGGGGTTCCCTGAAGCATGTCCGGCACCGAGCTTGCCCGCGAGGCATGGTCACACAAGATCAAGCGCCGGGTACGGAACGCGATGGGCCCCTGGGGCGTATTTATCGAAGGTTTTGTGCGCAATCCGGTGATGGTCGGCTCGATCGTTCCGTCCTCGCGCTTCACCATCAACCGCATGCTGGCCCCGGTGGACTGGGGCAACTGCAAGCTCTTCGTCGAATACGGGCCGGGCGTTGGCACCTTCTGCCGCCCGGTGCTGGATCGGCTGGCGCGGGACGGCATGCTGCTGGTGATCGACACCAACCCGCTGTTCATCGACTATTTGCGCCGCACCATCACCGACAGCCGCTTTCGCGCGGTGCTGGGATCGGCCGCCGATGTTGAGGATATCGTCCGCCAGCACGGCTTCGAAAAGGCCGACTATGTGCTGTCGGGCCTGCCCTTCTCCACCCTGCCCGATGGCGTCGGGCCGGCGATCGCCGCCGCCACCTGGCGCGTGATCCGGCAGAACGGGGCGTTTCTGGTCTACCAGTTCACGCCGCGCGCGCGCGATTTCATGGCGCGCCATTTCCGCCGGATCGACAATGCGCTGGAACCGCTGAACGTCCCGCCCTGCTTCATGTACTGGGGCTGGAAAGACGCCGCCGACGGTCAGGTCGCGAACGACTGACCCGCCGCACGGCGGCCGCTCATGCGGCCACCCCGGCCTTTTCCGTCAACTGGCGATAGGCGCGGTAGAGCACTGCCGTCAGAAGCAGCCACTTTGCGAGCGACACCAGCCCGTTGAGCACGCCCGCCAGCAGGTAGAACACCATGCCCTGCCCGGCCACAGCCAGCAGCAGCGGGCCGAACAGCAGCATCGTGACGAGGCCGACCATCCCGAACGCCATCGACAGCAGGAAATAGAACAGCGCCAGCGCCACGCCGTTGCCCCGGGTGACGCGCCAGGACCACAAGGCAGCGCGCAGCGGATTGATCTGCCCTTCCAGCACCAGGGCGGGCGGAGCCATCGACAGGCGAGCCAGCGGGTAAAGACCGCCCACCGCCAGCGCGACGACGGCGGTCACAATCCCGCCCACCGCTTCGCCCAGCACCGCGATCAACAGCGATCCCAGCGTGATCGCCACCACCGTCAGCGCGGCAAGGAAGATGAGCATCAGCAGCGCGGCGATGCCCACCAGGCCGGGGATGCCCTGCAAGGCCGCGAGCAGCGCCTGCCCCACGGTGGAGCGGTACCGGTCCGACAGCAGGCGCAGCAGTGCCAGCATGCCGAAGGCATTGACCAGCAGTTCCGCGCTCGTCGCCAGAACCAGAGTGGAGCCGTGCTGTTCGACGAAGGCCTTCATCGCCTTGGCATTCTCCATCGCCTTGGCGAGGCCGACCTGGAGATCGGCGGTCAGCACCAGTGAAACCAGCGTCGGCAGCAGGAAGAAAAATGCCCCCACGGTCAGCAGAAGATCGCGGTTGGCCCTGATATCGGCGAGCGCCTCCATCCAGCACCGGTTACTGTCGAATTTCATGAGTCGCTCCAGGCGCGCCGCGAACCGGGCACGGAAAGGCACTTGATAACCGCATGGAATGCCGCCACGCAACGCGCCATGACCGGCGATCCGCAACTTGGCTCCGATATCGAATGGCGCGTGTCCACCAGCCCGGTGCCGTACCGCGTCGCGCTGGAAGAAATGGCCGCGCGCAACGCCGCCATCGCCGCCGGTGAGGCGCGCGAGCTGATCTGGCTGCTGGAACACCCGCCGGTCTACACCGCCGGCACCAGCGCCGCGCGCGCCGAGCTGCTGGATCCGCGATTCGAGGTCGTCGATGCCGGGCGGGGCGGGCGGTATACCTATCACGGCCCCGGCCAGCGGGTCGGCTATGTCCTGATCGACCTGCGCAAACGCGCCCGCGATGTGCGGGGCTTCGTTCACGCGCTCGAAGGCTGGGTGATCGATACGCTGGCGGACTTCGGGATCGAAAGCTTTCGCAGCGAAGGCCGGATCGGCATCTGGACGCAGGATATCGACGGCCGCGAGGCAAAGATCGGCGCGATCGGCGTGCGCATCCGCAAGTGGGTGACGATGCACGGTTTTTCGGTCAACATCGCGCCGGATCTGGCGCATTTTTCCGGCATCGTGCCCTGTGGCATCGACGAATTCGGCGTCACCAGCCTGCAGCGGCTGGGGCGCGATGTCAGCCTTGCCGCCTGGGACGCAGCGATGCTGGCGCGCGCCGGGGCGTTCCTCGCCGCGCTCGACCGGCCCTGCCCGCCCGCACAGACCTGCCCCGCTTCCCCGCAGCCGCCGGAGTTTCCCGCATGATGAGCCACCGCCTGTCCCGTCGCGCCAGAATCGCGTTGAGCATCGCGGCCTGCGTCGTCCTGAGCGGATGCGGGGACAAGAAGGACGACGGCGCGGTCCAGGCGGCCAAGGGCGGCGAAGTGCTGCCCCGGTCCATCACTGACGACATGCTGCCGTATGACACCGTCCGCTCGCAATCCGGGCCGGACGCCGTGGTGGGGGCACCGGCCCATCCGGCCGGCAGCGCCAGCGACGCCGCGTCAAGCGAAGCACAAGGGGCCGAAGCGGACAAGGCAGAGCCGGCCGAGGCGGCAGAGGCTACGTCGAGCGCAGAATAGGCGCGCGCCGGATCAGTCCGGGCATGAGGCCGGGCTGGACCTGAGCGGCGACCGACGGCGCTGCGGCGGCGCTGACCTGCGGGATCGCGGCGACGTGATCGGCTGCGGCGGTTACCACCGGCATCGTGAAGGGATCGTTGGAGAACGCGGCATTGATCGCCGGCACTTGCGCCGGATGGATCGCGAACATCCCGGTAAACCCGTCACGCCGCGCGGACATGATCGCACCGCGCAGGACCGCCTCGTCCTCCCAGGTTTCGCACGGCGCGTCGAGCGCGGCGAGATCGGTGGCGCGGGCGGTGAGGAGGCAGGTCGCGCGGACATAGGCGAACGGATCGCCGAGGGCACCGGAGCCCGTATCGCGGCCGATACCCAGCGCATCCGCCAGGCCATCGGGCCGCCAGGTCAGCCCGGCCAGGCGCGGATGGACCGCTTCGGCATAATCGGCGATCCCGAGCGCGGTGCGCGGCGTTTCGCCGACAATCGGCAGGATCAGCGTGGAATTGGCCGGAACGCCCAGCTTCTGTTCGAATTCATAGAGTTCGATGCCCAGTTGGCGGACCGCCTCGGGCCCTGCTGCATGCGGCAGGATCACGCCATCGGCTGCGCCGGCCAGCGCCGCCAGCAGGTCTTCGCGCCACAGCCCCGAATCGAACGGCGAAATCCGCACCCAGCGGGCCATGCCCTGCCCGCCCGATACCGGTTCGCGAAAAGCCCGCAGCCATTCGGCCGACAGTGCCCGCGCCGCCGCCTTTTCCGCCGCCGGCACCGTGGCGCACAGATCGACGACGACCACATCCGCCCCGGCGCGCGGGGCCTGGGCCAACTGCTTTTCGCTGTGCCCGGGAACGATCAGCCAGGATCGAAGTGTCATTGCCTATGCCAGCCCTTGCGTGCCGGCGCGTCCTTCGCACCCGTCGCACCGCCATAGGCTAGGGGCAACGACTTAACGAATTGCGACCAAAACGGTCAGAATGGCGGCAATGCGGGGCAATTCGCTGGTCAAAGCGGCTTTTCATAGATCGCGTATTCGCGATTCACCTTGCTCTCGATGGCTTGGGCGATGCCCACCATGCCTTGGTTGTCCTCAAGGACCCAGCCGATCTCCGCCCGCGTCGTCTTGAACTGGGCGATGGCCGCGACGCGAATCGTCTCGATCATCATGAAGGCGAGCTGGCTGGCCATCCGCGAGGATTGCAGTTTCTTGCGCACCCCCATCAAGGGCACGCGCATGTCTGCCGAGCGGGGCTTGCGCAACCATAGTGCCAGCTTGAGCCAGCCGAGCAGCGATGGCTTGCCGGTGCGCCCGTTCACCCGCGCCTGGATCTGGTTGAGATCGGGCAGCGTCATCATGAACGCGACCGGCTCGCCATCGTATTCGGCGATGCGGATCAGCGATTCGTGGACCAGCGGTTTCAGCTTCTTGCCGGTATAGGCGATCTCTTCCGGGGTGAACGGGACGAAACCCCAGTTGTCCGACCAGGCATCGTTGATGATGTCGCAGATCAGCGCCGCTTCCTTGGCGAAATCCTTCATCCTGGCATCGCGCACGGTGATGCGCTCGTTCTTTTCGCCCGCACGGACGATCCGCTGGACCAGCGGCGGGAACGGCGATGTCACGTCCAGATCATAGGTCCGCAGGGTCTTTACGCGCTGATAGCCCGCGCCTTCGATCCATCCCTGATAACGCGGCGAATGGTGCGCCATCATCACCATCGGCGAATGATCGTGTCCGGTGACCTGCAGCCCCGGCTCTTCCCACACCGACAGGTTCATCGGCGCGAGGACCCGCGTCATCCCCTCATCGCGCAGCCACTGCTCGGCCCGCGCTATCAGCGCCTGCGCCGCGCCCTCATCCTCTGCCTCGATCGCGCCCCAGTTGCCGGTGCCCGGCCCCATGCCCTGTTCGACGGGCTGGCTCAGCGCCAGTTCATCGATATGCGCCGATATCCGGCCAACCACCCGAGCGCCGCGCTTTGCCAGGAAAAGCTGGCAGCGGGCGTGCGCGAAGAAAGGGTTCTTGCCGGGCGTGAACTTCTCGATCTCCTCCATCCGCAGGTTGGCCACCCAGTTCGGGTCATCCGCGTTGAGGCGATAGGCGCAGTCCACGAATGCATGGAGATCGGCCTTGTTGGAAACGGGGACAATGACTAGTTCGGCTTCGGCCACGATGCTGCCTTTGTTTGGTATTAAGCGCCTGCCCGTTACGGACCGGCAGGTTGCGCGTGGTGTGGCGCGTTGGGGTGCGATGTCAAGCGGCCCGCCGTCCGCAAAGCGCAAAGGCCACGGTACGAATGGCCGCAAGATTTTCGACGCGGGGAAGACGGCCGGCAAAACGGCATGGCAATTTTGGATTTGAGTGCATGACTGCGCAAAACGTGATCGAAACGCCCTTTTCTCCGCTGGCCGGCCCAGCCACGGCCGCGCCGGGCCCGCGCGCGGGTATTCCCGATGACCGGGAACTGCTGCGCGCCGCCGTGGAACTGACCCGTGACCTCACCACCGCCCGCGCCGCGATCTACTGGCCCGACATGCTGGTTTCGGCAGCCCTTGGCTATGGCGGGGTTGCCGGCGCGATCCTGTTCACGCACCCCCCGGCCGCGATCCTTTGCGCCGTGGTCGGCGTGCTCGGCCTGTATCGGGCGATGCTGTTCATCCACGAACTGACCCATATCCACCGCGATGCCCTGCCCGGCTTCCGCTTCGGCTGGAACCTGCTGGTCGGCATTCCGTTGCTCACGCCCTCGTTCATGTACGAAGGCGTCCACACGCTGCATCATGCCCGCACCCGTTATGGCACCGTGGAAGACCCTGAATACCTGCCGCTGGCGCTGATGAAGCCGTGGACCTTGCCGCTGTTCGTCGTCACCGCGCTGCTGCTGCCTGTGGCACTGCTGATCCGCTCGGCGGTGCTGGTGCCGCTGGGCACGGTCGTACCGCCCCTGCGCCGGCTGGTGTGGGCGCGCATTTCGGCACTGTCGATCAACCCGGCGTTCCGCCGCCGCCCGCCCGAAGGCGAATTCGCGCGGATGGTGTTCTGGCAGGAACTGGGGGCCAGCATCTGGGCGATCACGCTGATCGCCAGCGTGTTCGCGTTCGGCCTGCGTCCGCTGCTGATCGCGCTGGTGATCGCATCGGGCGCGGCACTGCTCAACCAGATCCGCACCCTGGTGGCGCACTTGTGGGAGAACGAGGGCGAGACGATGACCGTCACCGCCCAGTACCTCGATTCTGTCAACGTGCCGCCGCCGGCGCTGCTCGCTCCGCTGTGGGCCCCGGTGGGGCTGCGCTATCACGCGCTGCACCACCTCCTGCCCAGCATGCCCTATCATTCGCTGGCAGAGGCCCACCGCCGGCTCAGCGCGCATATCGGCGGGCGGGATACCTATGCCAAGGCGAGCTATCCGGGTCTGTTCCCGCTAGTCGCCCGGCTGGCACGCAGCACCATGGGTGGCCGCTGAGGGCTCCGCCAAGCGCTGTGCCAAGAACTGCTGAACCAAACCTTTGATTTCATTGGTCGTTGCGAACCCGCGAAGCGGGCGAAGCAATCCAGGGCCGCGTAAACCGCCCTGGATTGCCGCGCGACCTGCGGTCGCTCGCAAAGACGGAGCAGAGGGTTGAGACCGGCAGAGTGCCCGTCGGCGAGCCCTACTCTTCGGTGCGGACCAGCACCGCTTCGCCGATCAGGGCGAAGAGGATGAACGGGGCCCAGGCGGCCACCATCGGCGGGTATCCCCCGAAGCTGCCCATCGCCAGCGCCGCGTTATCGATCACGAAGTAGGCGAAGCCGAGCGCCATGCCGATCACCGCGCGGATCAGCAACTGGCCGCTGCGGGCCAGACCGAACGCGGCGATGGCTCCCAGGAGCGGCATCAGGACCGATGACAGCGGCCCCGAAATCTTGTGCCACCACACCGATTCGAGCGCATCGGTGCGCCGGCCGGCTTCGCGCATCTTGCCGATGGTGGCCCATAGCGTGACGATGTTCTGTTCATCGGCGTCCACCGAGGCGAGGCTGACCTTCTCGGGCGTCAGTTCCGGCCCGACGACGAGCGGGGCGAGCGCCGCCGTGCTCGAATCGGCCACGCGGAACCGCACCGGCTGCTCCAGCGTCCAGCCGGCGGCCCCGTGGGTCGCCCGCGGCGACTGCACCTTTTCGACGATCATCCCGGTCGCATCGCGGCGATACCAGGTCACCCCGGTCATCGTCATCGCCTCTCCCACTCCCGCCACCGATCGCGCCAGCAGCAGATTGTGGCCATCCGTCAGATAGACGTTGGTGCGCACGCCCGAATCCTTTGGTATCGGGCCGTAATCCGCCTTGTCCCAGGCATCGAGCGTGGCGGTCGCGCGGGTGACGACGCGTTCGTTGAAGCCGAAGCTGAACAGCGAGAACAGCGCGGCGGTCAGGATCAGCGGGGCCAGCACCTGGTGCGCCGAAAGCCCGGCCGATTTCATCGCCACCACTTCGCTGTTCTGGTTCAGCGTCGCCAGTGTGAAGATCGTGGCCAGCAGGACCGAATAGGGCAGGAACCGCGCCACCAGTTGCGGCAGCCGCAGCGACACGTAGTAGAGCAACTGCGCCTGCCCGTTGCCCGGATAGGCCAGGATATCGCCGCTCTCGCCCAGCAGGTCGAGCGTCTGCAGCACCAGCACCAGCATGATCAGCACGGCAACGATGCGCGTGAAGAACAGCCGCGCGAGGTACAGCGTCAGCGTGCGCGAGGGGAAAAAATCCATCTGCATCAATGCACGTCCGAGGGAGCGGGAAGGATCGGCCCGCGCCGCTTGCGGCGCAGCAGCGATTTGAGCCGCTTGACGAGGCGGCCCGATGCCGTCTCCAGCCAGCCGATCGCCTGGCCGCCGGGCACATAGGCGACGCGGTAATACATCCACGCGATCAGGATGCCGAAGATCACGAACGGCCCCCACAGCGCGATCCAGGGATCGACCCGGCCCAGCGTCGCCACGTCCTGCGCGTATTCGTTGACCTTGTGATAGGCCACCACCATCACGATCGAGACGAACACACCCAGCGCCGATGTGGAGCGCTTGGGCGGGATCGCCAGCGCCACCGCCAGGAACGGCAGCATCAGCATCATGATGACCTCGACCATGCGGTAATTGAAGTTGGCCAGGCTCGACACCCGCTCAGCCTTGGGCAGCGCATCGTTCCAGCTCAGCCGCAGCAGTTCGGGGAGCAGATATTCGCGGTCCTTGCCGCCGCGCTGACGGAACTTTTCCACCTCCGGCAGGTCGATCGGCATGTCGTGGCGGCTGAAGGTCAGCACCCGCGATACCTTGCCCGGTTCGTCCTGGATGATCTGGCCGTCGATCAGGCGGAAGATGATCGTATCGGGCTGCCCCTGCAGCGCCAGGAACTGGCCCTGCCGCGCCGAGATCGACAGGACCTGCCCTTTCTTGTCGGCCACCCGGGCGAAGATGCCGATCAGCTTGCGGCCGTCGTCCTGGCTTTCATCGATGCGCAGCGCGATGCGATCTTTCAGCGTGGTAAACTCGCCGACCTTGATCGATGCGCCCAGCGCGCCGGACTTGAGCTCGTAGTTGAGCTCCTCGTAGTAATACCTTGAAAGCGGCTGGAGATAGCCGACGATCGCCAGATTGGCCCCGGCCATCACCACCGTCAGGATCAACGGTACCCGCAGCAGGCGGGTATAGCTGAGGCCCACCGCGCGCATCACGTCGAGTTCGCTGCTGGTCGCCAGTTTGCGGAAAGCGAGCAGGATGCCCAGCATCAGCCCCAGCGGAATCGCGAGGCTGGCATATTCGGGCAGCATGTTGGCGAGCAGACGGAACACCACGCCGACCGGGCCGCCTTCGGCAGCGACAAAATCGAACAGGCGCAGCATCTTGTCGAGGATGAGCAGCGAAGCCGCCAGCAGGAAGATGCCAACCATCGGCATCAGCACAAGGCGGAAGATGTACCTGTCGATGGCGCTGAAAAATTTCACTGGGATCAGTCGTTAGGGCACCTTAGGCCTCATCCCTTAACGGCAAGCGGTGCCGGGGCAAAGCGCATAATGGCAGCTTTACACGGGCCCGCGACAGGCGGCAGGCGATCAGGCCTTTTCCAGCGTGCACTGCAAGGGATGCTGGTTCTGCCGGGCGAAGTCCATCACCTGGTTCACCTTGGTTTCAGCGATTTCATAAGGGAAAATCCCGCAGACGCCGACGCCGCGCTGGTGAACGTGGAGCATCACCCGGGTCGCCTGTTCCATGTCCATATGGAAGAACCGCTTGAGGACCATCACCACGAATTCCATCGGGGTGTAATCATCATTGAGCATCAAGACCTTGAACTGGCTCGGCTTCTTGGGGCGGGCGCGGGTCTTGGTGGCGACGCCCACTTCGCCGTCGCCTTCCCCTTCGCGGGGGGGCTTGCTGCCGGCGGCAAGGCGCACGGGAACCGCATCGCGCACCATGCGCGCAATCGGCGCGCGGCCGGAAAGGGAATCACGAAACTGGAGATGCATGTGGGTCAGGATACCGCAACCGGGCCCATTCTCACAAGATGGCCCGGATCGATTGTCAAATCCGGCGACAGCGGCCGAGGCCCGGCCCGTCGCAGTCTGCACGAAACCAAGTCTTTGCACCGGAAAAACGCATCCGGCCGGACGGGCGATCTGCCCATCCGGCCGGACACGGTACCCATTAGAAAGGATCAGACCGAAATGGTGCGAGCCTTTTCCATCGCCAGGCTGACGCGGCCCGAAATGGGGGCAATCACGTCGCTGGCGAGCTTGAGCATGGTTTCGCTGCTCTTCGAGCCATAAGCCACGGCACTGTCGAAGTTCTTGCGCATCAGGTCACCCTGGAGCTTGAAGAAATCGGTCGGCGACTTGGCTGCGGCCAGTTCCTTGATGTCACCGGTCATCGTTTCGAAAGCGCTGCGGCTTTCCGAAACGATCTCGGTGCCCAGACCCTGCACGCCTTCGGCGAGGATCTTGCCCGATTCGATGATCGCTTCGACGTTGCCCTTGGTGAAGTCGCTGACTTCGCCCAGCATCGAGGTGCTCTTGTCGAACGCGGCCTTGGCCTTGGTCTGGGCTTCGGTGATCGCGTCCTGCATGCCGCTGAAGTTGGCGTTGAAATCCATGGTTCTGTCCTCGGAGAAAAGATTGAAAGAAAGTCCTGCGAAACGTGGTTTTTCAGTAGGGACGGTCTTTGGTGCCGCCTTGGGAACGGGTGGAACGATCGCTGCCGCAACGACCGGAGCCGGAGCCGGAGCCGGGGCCGCCGGAGGTGCGATCTCGGCCGGGGCCGGGATCTTTGCCGGCACTGCCACCGCGGCCTTGATGGCCGCAGGCTTGGCCGGCTTTTCAGCCTTGACCGGAACCGGAGCAGCGACAGGCGGCGTAGGCTTGGCCACAGCGGCCGCGACCTTCGGGGCCGGCGCGGGCTTGGCGGCAACGGGCTGGGGAGCACGGACCGCCGGCGCTTTCGCAACGACTGCCTTCTTGGCTGCGGGAGCCTTGCGCGGGGCGCGCCCGGCAGGCACGGCCTTCTTTGCCGATCCCGTCACTTTGTCCTTATCGACCATCCCGACATTCCCGCATTGCAAACAGTGGGCCACACCGTGGCACAGCCGCAATCTGAACCCTGAACCCGACCGGACGCGAACTTTTGTAACGGATCATCGCGACCGGATCAGCGTTCGACAGCACTGATTACGCTTGTTGCATTGCAAAATACGATTCCGCGAACGCGAAGTCAACCCGTTATGTTGCAGTGCAGCATGAAAAATTTGTAAGGGTTTCCGGGCCCCGGACTGTCTGGCCGGAGACGGTGCTCATCGCCGCAGCGTTATCGTTTCAGCAACGCATTTGCGCAGCGATTGGTTGCACTGCAGTGTCAGCGCGTGGCGACGTAACGCCCCGGCGCATCCTCGATCACCCGATCGCCACGCCCGCCGGGTCGGCGCTTGCCGCGCGCAGGCACCGTTTGTGCGTCAAGGCTCCGGATCCAGCCGATCCAGTGCGGCCACCAACTGCCCGGATGCGCGACCGCGCCCGACTGGAACTCGGCCAGCGAGCGCGGGGCATCGTCGTTCGTCCAATACCCGTACTTGTCGGAGGACGGTGGGTTGACCACCCCAGCGATATGGCCCGATCCGGCGAGCAGGAACGTCCATGGCCCTTGCAGATAGCGGGTCAGCTTCCATACGCTGTGCGTCGGCGCGATATGATCCTCGCGCCCGGCCTGGATGTAGCACGGGGTATGAATGCGCCTGAGGTCGATCGGCTCGCCGCAGGCCTGCAGCGAATCGGGCACCACCATGCGGTTGTCACGGTAGAGATCGCGCAGGTAATCGCGGTGCCACCTGGCCGGCAGGTTCGTGACATCGCCGTTCCAGTGGAGCAGGTCGAAAGCCGGATAGGCTTCGCCCAGCAGGTAGTTCTTTTGGACCGTGCTCCAGATCAGATCGTTGCCGCGCAGGATATTGAACGTCGCAGCCATGTACCGGCCGTCGATGTAGCCGTCCGTAGCCAAGCGGCCGATCGCATCGATCTGCTGATCGTCGATGAAGTTCTTGAGATCGCCGGCTTCCTCGAAATCGACCTGCGCGGTGAAGAAGGTGCCGCTGGCGACCTTGTCGGCCGTGCCCTTGCGCGCCATCACCGCCAGCGTCGCCGCCAGCGTGGTCCCGGCCACGCAATAGCCGATGGTGTGCGTCGCGGGCACGGCAAGCCGGGTGCATACCGTGTCGATGCAATCCATCTGCGCCTGGATGTAATCGTCCCAAGTCACGTCGGCGAGCGTGGCATCGGCCGATTTCCACGACACCATGAACACGCTCACCCCCTGCTCCACCGCCCAGCGCACGAAGCTTTTCTTGGCGTTGAGATCGAGGATGTAGAACCGGTTGATCCACGGCGGGAAGATCAGCAGCGGCGTCTTGAGCACCTTGTCGGTGGTCGGGGTGTACTGGATAAGCTGGTACAGCGGGGTTTCGAGGATCACCTTGCCGGGCGTGGTGGCGATATTCTCGCCGATCACGAATGCGCCGGGCGCGGTGTGGGTAAGCTGGCGCTTGCGCAGATCGCTCACCAGATGCTCGAACCCGCGCACCAGACTGTCACCCTGCGTCTCGCCCGCCTTGTCGAGAGCGACGGGGTTGGTCAGCGGGAAATTCGCCGGGCTCAGCGCATCGAGCAGGATGTTGGTGGCGAAGATCAACTGGGCCTTCTTGCCCGGCTCCATCCCTTCCACCGATTCGGCCAGCGCCGTCACCTGTCGCGACAGCAGCAGGTAGACCTGATGCAGCAGCGCGAACACCGGCTGACGCCGCCAGCGGGGATCGGCGAAGCGGCGATCGGCCAGCGGCAGCGCGGGATCGTCACCGGCGGATTGTTCGCTTGCGCGCGGGCCCAGGCCGTATTGCCCCATGACGGTGCCGATCAGGTCCAGCACCTCGTTCCACAGCCCGGCCTGCACATCGGGATCGGCCAGCGGCAGTTGCCGCAGCACCGCTTCCACCGTGGCGATCCAGCGCACCGGATCGCTGAGGTGCGAATTCGGGGCCGCCGCCTGCCCGATCTGCTCCACCTGGAAATCGGTCCAGATCGACTGCATCCGCCCGGCAACCTGGGCCCAGTGGACAATCTTCTCGGCTTCGGTGGCGCCGGCAGCGGGCATCATCTTGCCCATGATCGTGGCCACGCCTTCACCTTGCGCCTGGAACAGGCTGGACATCATATCGGCCACGTCATGCGCCATCGGCACCAATTCCCCTCGCGATCCGCTGCGCCCCGCGCCCACCGGACGTTTGCCTTAGTGGACCCGTCGGCCCGCCCCTGTCGAGTCCGCTAAGCCCGAAATCGGGATCGATCCGCCGACAGCATGCGCGGCACCGTCGATGGCCACGCTGAAGCCGGCGCAACTCCCATTTGCGCGCCGCGCGTAATCTTCTACAGGAGCGGCGCGGCACATTCCGCCGCAAGCATGGAATCAACACAGGTCATGGAAGACGAGTTCTACCGCATCAAGCGACTGCCGCCCTATGTCATCGCCGAAGTGAACGCGATGCGCCATGCGGCACGCCAGGCGGGCCGGGACATCATCGACCTGGGGATGGGCAACCCGGACCTGCCACCGCCCGCCCACGTGATCGACAAGCTGTGCGAGGTGGCGCAGAAGCCGGACGCGCACGGTTATTCGGCAAGCTCGGGCATTCCCGGCATCCGCCGCGCCCAAGCCAACTATTACGCCCGCCGCTTCAACGTGGAACTCGATCCCGAAACCGAAGTGGTGATGACGATGGGATCCAAGGAAGGGCTCGCCAGCCTTGCCACCGCGATCACCGCGCCCGGCGATGTGGTGCTGGCCCCCAACCCCAGCTATCCGATCCACACCTTCGGCTTCATCATCGCCGGGGCGACGATCCGCTCCGTGCCGACGACGCCCGACGAAGGCTACTGGCGCTCGCTCGACCGGGCGATGGCGTTCACCGTGCCGCGTCCATCGATCCTGATCGTCAACTACCCGTCCAACCCGACCGCCGAAACGGTGGATCTGGCATTCTACGAACGGCTGGTCGCCTGGGCGAAGGAAAACAAGGTCTGGGTCCTCTCCGATCTGGCCTATTCCGAACTTTATTACGACGGTCAGCCGACCCGCTCGATCCTCGAAGTGCCGGGGGCCAAAGACATCGCGGTCGAATTCACCTCGATGTCCAAGACGTTCTCGATGGCGGGGTGGCGCGTGGGCTTTGCGGTCGGCAACCCCAAGCTGATCGCCGCGCTCAAGCGGGTGAAGTCCTACCTCGATTACGGGGCGTTCACCCCGATCCAGGCCGCCGCCTGCGCCGCGCTGAACGGTCCGCAGGACATCGTCGAGAAGAACCGCGAACTCTACCAGAAGCGCCGCGACGTCATGGTCGAGGCGTTCGGCCGGGCCGGCTGGGACATCCCGAGCCCCAAGGCGTCAATGTTTGCGTGGGCCCCACTGCCCCCGGCGCTCAAGGACATGGGCAGCCTCGAATTCTCAAAGCAGTTGCTGACACATGCCGAAGTGGCGGTCGCCCCCGGCGTGGGTTACGGCGAGGATGGCGAAGGCTTCGTCCGGATCGCCATGGTGGAGAACGAACAGCGGCTTCGCCAGGCCGCCCGCAACATCAAGAAATATCTCACCTCGATGGGTGTAAATAGTTCTGCCGCCTGAATTAACATATTGAAATGTTGGAAAATCACAGCCCTTCCCTGTAATTAAATGTGAGTTGTGGGTGCTGTCTTATCGCCGTTAGCTGACCACGAAGGCCGGGGTTCCTTGGGGAAGGAAACCCGGTCAACGTGGGGCAAAGCGTGACAGATATGCACATACGGGCAGCTCAGGATCAGACTGGCAAGACAGCAGAGGATCACCCGGAACTGCGGTTCCGGCCTTTGGGAAAAATCGTCCCGGAGCGGGATTTGCGCCGGTTCGGATGGACTCTCGACGATAGTTCTTTTCGCACCGGACGGGTCAGCCTGTTCGACGCGGCCGGGATGGACAGCGCGGCGATGATGTGCGCGCTGGTCGGCTTCAGCGAGGCGGAGCGCACCATGGCCATAGTGCTGGGGGTAACCGCATCGAGCCAGCGGGCCGTGCTGGTCGGCATGGGTTTTGCCGAGGTTCTGGGCGACGACGTGACACTGGAGGAACTGGCGGTGCGCGCGAAGCGGCTGGTGACGCGATCAGCCTACCTGCCCCGGTTTCGCACGTTTGGCCGCCTGCGGATCGACCTACTGGGCCGTGATGCCTATTTCGCCGGCAGGCCGCTCGATCTCAACCCGCGCGAATTCACCCTGCTGTGGCGACTGTCTGACAGTCCCGATGTAACGGTGAGCAAGCCGGATTTGATCCGCGACGTGTGGAACATGGGCTTCATCCCGGAAACCAACAGCATCGCCGTCCATATGTCGCGGCTGCGGCGCAAACTGTCGGACGTCGGCCTGCCCCGGATCATCGAGACGTGCAACACCGGCGGCTATCGCCTGTGCGTGCGCGATCTGGCCCACTGCCACGGAACAACGCTCTACGCTGTCCCGGACCCGCTGCCGCAAGAACCAGGGGTCCGCAAGGCGAACGGCCGGGGAAACCCGCAGACCGGCATCTGACCGTCAGCGCGGCGGCTGCAAACCGGTCAGCGCGGCCAGGTCCTGCGGCGTATTGATGTTGGGGATCGCGCCTGCGATCCGCACCTCTCGCGCCCCGCACAGCTCGGCGAAATGCCGCATCGAATGGCGCTCGTCGGACAGCAGCAGGCGTTCGAGCACGGAGGCGGCGCTGGCCGGCCACAGGCCGATCACCGGCTGATCGATCAGGCAGGCGGGCCCCGGCTGCAACAGCCCGGGCAGATCATCGGGCAGCCGCCCCGCGTCCACCCCGCAACTGAGGACATGCTCGTAGCCTTCGTCGCAGGCATGGCGCAGCGCCGCCGCCAGCCCGCCGAGCGGCCCCATCCCGGCCCGCGGCCAATCGGGCAGGGTCGGCGCGGGTGCCTGCTCTCGCCCGCACACCACCACCCGTTCGCACCAGCCTGACAGCGTATCCACCGCCAGCGCCAGCAGCGAATGGCCATCCAGTTCGGCCAGCGCCTTGTCACTGCCGAAGCGCGACGATTTCCCGCCAGCAAGTACCACGCCTAGCAACAAAAGCCTTCTCCGCCGCTGCCCTCCGGTTCATTCCGGTGGGCCGGCCATCATGTCAGACGTGACAGGGAGGCCTCAAGCGGAGAAAGCCGCCTGGGCCGCCAAGCGTTCCCGCCCTCTTGCCAAGCAGGCCCCCATGCGCTCCACTCGCGCGGATGAAGGCACTGCGCGATCCCGACCGGCTGCTGACGCAGGGCCTTGCGCAAATCCGCGAGGAATTCTCCGTCCCCGCCGGCTTCCCGCCGGAGGTGACCGAGGCGGCCACGGCCGCCGTCGCCCGCGCGGGTGCACCGCCGCCGGGTGAATACACGGATCGCACCGCCCGCCCCTTCGTCACGCTCGACCCGGCGGGCGCGGTCGATCTCGACCAGGCGTTCTGCATCGAAGCGGCCGGGGCGGACTGGCTGTTGCACTATGCCATTGCCGACATCGGTGCTTTCGTCCGCGATGGCGACGTCATTGATCGCGAAGCCTGGGCGCGCGGGGAGACGACCTATCTGCCGGACGGCAAGGCCAGCCTCTATCCCCCGGTGCTGAGCGAAGGCGCGGCCAGCCTGCTCCCAGACGGTGATCGGCGCGCCGTGGTGCTGACGGTGCGGGTGGACCCGGCCGGCGCAGTGCAGCTCGATACGGTGGAGCGCGCGGTGATCCGCAGCCGAGCGAAGCTGGCATACGAAACCGTGCGCGACACCGATCTGCCCGATGGTTTCGCCCCGCTCGCCGCCCGGCTGGCTGCGGCCGAGCAGGCGCGCGGCGCGGCGCGGGTCGATCCGCCCGAGCAGCAGGTCGAAAGCAACGGACGCGGCGGCTTCGCCCTCGCCTTCCGGCCAGCCCTGCCCGCCGAACAGCGCAATGCCGCGCTGTCGCTCGCCGCGAACATGGCGGTGGCGCGGGCGATGATGGACGCGCGGACCGGGCTGTTCCGGACCATGCCCGAACCCGACGCGCGGGCGCAGGAACGCCTGCGCGCGACTGCGCCGGCGCTGCACATCGACTGGCCGGCCGGGCAATCGCTCGACCAGATCGAAGCCACGCTCGATCCCGCGAAGCCACCGCATGCCGCCTTCATGATGGCGATCCGCCGCGCCGCACCGGGTGCCGGCTACAAGCCGTTCGACCCGGCCGAACCGCCCTGGCACGCCGCCGTCGCCGCGCCCTATGCCCACGCTACCGCGCCGCTACGGCGGCTGGCCGATCGCTTCGTGCTGGAAGCGGTGCTGGCGATCGCCGGGGGACGGCCAATGCCGCCGGGCATAGAAGAGGCCTTCACCCGCCTCCCCGCCGTCATGTCCCGCGCCGCCGCCCGCGACGGGCGGATCGAACGCGAGGTCATCAACCTCGCCGAAACCGCGATGATGGCCAACCTCGAAGGCTGCCGCTTCCACGCGACGGTCACCGACGTGCGCGGCGACAAGGCCTCGCTCCACTTGCGTGACCTGCCGGTGATATCGACCATGCTCGCGCCCGAGGTATTCCCCGGCGACGACGTGGAAGTCATCCTCACCCACGCCGACCCGGTCCACCGCACCCTGACCTTCACCCCCGCCTGACCGCGAGACGCAAAACGAGTTGCACCCGGCAGGGACAGTTGTTAGGGGGCCCCTCTCCACACGGATGGCCCGATGGCGGAGTGGTGACGCAGCGGACTGCAAATCCGTGCACGCCGGTTCGATTCCGGCTCGGGCCTCCAAAGTTTGCGCATCTCAGCATTTCCGTCTTTCGGCCGTGATGTCGTTCCGGCCTCCCCCCTGCGCCATCCCAGGCCAATCAGTTTGCCGACATAGCCAGGTTCACGCTGAGGCCGGGCGCTGGCGGTGGCGCCTCCGAATCCGCTCAGTCTACCCGGTAATCGATCGGTTTGAAGCTGCCGCCGTTGCTGTCATAAGCCGAGCACGCGGTCAGGCCGATGACCAGATCCCGTTCGGCGCGGAAGCGGATGCTGTCGCCGGGGCGGGTATCGGGGGGCAGGACTTTCAGCTTGCCGCTGCCGTCCACCGGCACCTGCATGAAGCAATTGAAGGCGACCGGGATATCGTCCGGCACGATCCCCCAGGGGGCCAGCGCGGCGGCAAGGTTGCCGAAGCAGCCGCGATGGACCGGCTGGGTGGGATAGAAGTGGCGAAAGGTCGCCTCGCTGCAGGGGGTCAGCAGGAAGTCGTGGCGACCCACGGTATCCTCTTCGATCGTCAGCAGTACGTTCGAGCGATTGGACCATAGCCGGTTGCCGGTCCCCAGATGAATGGTCTCCTCGTAATCGAAGGTGCGTCCGTTCGAGATCACCTCGCGCACATCGTCGCTCGCGAAGGCCAGCAGGTCGGCGACCTGACGGCCTTCGGGGTCTATCACCGTCAGCGCCTGCCCCCGACGCAGTTCGAAGGCCACCCCGGAACGCGGCGCGATGCGGTGGGGAGCGGCCATCAGCCCGCGCTCCGCTTGTCGCGGAACGGGCAGCGCCAGTCCTCGCTCACCGCCCGGCCGGAATATTGCGACGCCTCGCTGCGTTCGCCGTGGCGCGCCAGCATGGGGTTGACCGAACCCGCCAGCGCCAGATCGCGTTCCAGGATAGTCTGCCGGATCGGCTCGTACCGCTCCTGCGCGCGCAGCGTCTCGAACTGGTCGTGCAGGTTGAAAACCAGCACCGGCGTATCGAACCGGCGCGCCGGGCGCGTGGCGTGGGGATGCAGGCCGACCACGAAATAGGCCTCGCCGCCGAAGCTGAGCGAGAAGTGCGGATCGTCGGGGTCGGAGCTGACCCGGCTGTCGTAAGGCTGCTCCAGCCAGGCATCCTTGTCGGCGAGTGACTGCACCCGCTCCCACATCGCCCGTTCGAACTGTGCCTCGCCCAGATCGTCAGGCCCCTCGAAAACGAAGGCGAGCGACCGGAACAGCCCGGGCTCGCGGCGGTAGTCCAGCGACCATTGCGCCAGTTCACGATGAATCTGGACATCGTTCCAGGCGCTGGTCAGAAGCCGGCACGGCACGATCTTGAGAGTACCCCGCGCCAACGCGCTTTTCGCGCCGACGCAGGGGAAGGCACGGTCGGTGATGAAATCCTTGAAACGATCGGCGAGTGAGGGAGGCATCCTGATTCCACGTAATCAGCCCGAGCGGGCGAGTGTAATCAGGAACTTGATCCGCACTGCGAAGTTCCGCTCACTTCTGTACGCGAGACGCAAATCGCGCTGATATCTGTTATTTCATCACAAATCTTCGACCCGCTACCTGACACCATTCAATACGAGGTGACCAGCCGATATCCGACACCGGGCTCGTTGCGGATCAGCGAGGGGCGGGCGGGGTCGTCTTCCAGCTTTCGCCGCACGCCCCTTGCCGCGACGCGCAGGTATTCGACGTCGGTTTCGTGGCCCGGTCCCCACACTTCACGCAGCAGACTGCTGTGGGTGACGACCTTGCCGGGGCTTTTCGCCAGCTCCGCGACGAAGCCGTATTCCTTCGGCGTCAGGTGGACCTCGCGGCCCGCCTTGCGCACCAGCCGCAGCGCCAGATCGATCTCCACATCGCCCTGGCGGACCACCGGATCGCTGGTGGTGCTGGCGAGGCGATGGCGCAAGGCGGCGCGGATGCGGGCAAGGACTTCCTCGCTGTCGAACGGCTTGGAGACATAGTCGTCCGCCCCCAGATCGAGCGCGGCGACCTTCTGGTCGGTCGCATCGCGCGCCGATACGACAATCACCGCCGCGCCGGCAGCCTTGATGATCGGGATCAGTTCCAGCCCGTCCCGGTCCGGCAGGCCGAGATCGAGCAGGACGATATCCGGCTTGTCGATCTGCACCGACGTCAGCGCCTCCCGCGCGGTCCCCGCCTCGACCACGCGATAGTCGGCGCGCACAAGGCCGGCGTGGAGCAGCCGCCGGATCGCCGGTTCATCATCCACCACCAGCACGGTCAGCGGGGTCTTCATAGGCCGGGCAGCTCCCGCAACTGGTCCGCCGCAAAGCGGATGGTAAAGGCGGCACCTGGGCGATCGGTGCGGTTGGCGGCCGAAACCTGAAGCCCCATCGCTTCGGCGAAGCCCTTGACGATCGCAAGGCCAAGGCCGGTCCCGCCACGGCGATCGGACCCTTCGATCCGTGCGAAAGTCTCGAAAATGCGCGTCTCCTGCCCTTCCGGGATGCCCGGCCCTTCATCCTCGATCGACAGCGCCAGCCCGGTGGCATCGCCGCTCGCCCTGACGGTAACCGGAGCCCCGCTGTTGCCGTACTTCGCCGCGTTTTCAATGAGGTTGATCAGGCAGTGATGGAACAGTTGCGGATCGACGAGGACCAGCGGCAGGTCGGGCGGGATGACAATCCGCGCGGGATGGTCCTTCAGCGCCGCACCAAGGTCGTGCAAGGCGCTGGCGACCGCTTCCGGCAGATCGACCGGCTCGATGCTCTGGTGCAGCGATCCCGCTTCTATGCGAACCATGTCGAGGAGGTTGGCGACGAACCGGTGCAGCCGTTCGGCCTCGGTCCGGGTCGCGGCGAGCTGGATGTCCTGTTCCGGCGACAGCGGCGTGATTTCCTGCAACGAGCCGAGAATGGTGGTGAGCGGGGTGCGCAGATCGTGGCTGACCGAGGACAGCAGCGCGTGACGCAGCCGGTCGCGCTCGCGCACCTGGGCGAGGCTCAGCATCTCGTCCTCCAGCACGATCCGTTCCAGCGCCAGCCCGGCCTGGTCCAACAGACTGAGCAACAGCGGCAACTGGTCCGCCCGCACCGGAGCACGCGCATCCGGCCGCGCCACGCCGAATACCGCCAGCACCTCGTCCGCCGTGCCCAGCGGGTAGAACAGCCATTCGGATGCGGTCAGCGTGTCCGACCCCCGGCCGGCGGGCCTGCGGTTATCGAAGCACCAGCGCGCGGCGGCGGCGTCCAGCACTTCAAGCTGGCAGCCGGGCGGCTGCGATGATCGCACCGGCAGGCCGTCCCCGTCCGGCACCAACACCAGAGTGTTGATCCCGAACAGACGACCGACTTCCGCACACACCAGCCGCGCGAATTCGTCGGTGCTGCTGATGCCCGTCAACTGACGCGCGAATCCGGCCAGCGAACTGTTCTGTGCCGAACTGGCGCGGGCCAGCACCGCCTGATCGCGCAGCCGGGCCGCCAACTGGCTACCCACCACGGCAACCCCAAGTAGCACCAGCACGGTGATGATGTTCTGCGGATCTTCGATGGTGAACGTGTGCGTGGGCGGGATGAAGAAGAAATTGTAGGCGAGCGAGGATACCAACCCCGTCACCACGCCTGACCGCAGGCCATAGCGGGTTGCCGCGAACAGCACCGGCAGCAGGAACAGCAGGCCGATATTGGTTATATTGCCGCGCGCGAACAGCGCTGCGCCGAGGAGGGTGACCAGCCCGGTCATCCCCAGCGACAGCAGATAGCCCTCAAGCGAGCCCCACGCGCCCGATCGCCGCTGCGGCCGGGCGGGCCGGGTGCCGGAGCCGGGCGGCAGCGGCACGACATGCACCGCCAGCTCCGGCGTTTCGCGCACCAGCCGATCGACGATCGAGCCGTGGCGCAGCTCGAACCAGCGCGAGCGGATCGATTTGCCGACGATAAGCTGGGTGGCGCGCGCCTCCGCCGCGAACTGCATGAGGCCCTGCACCACGGTTTCGGCGGGCACTGTGGCCACCTGGGCACCAAGCTGCGAGGCGAGGTGCATGGTTTCTGCCAGTTGGGTGTTCTCGGCGGCGGTAAAGCCGCTGGTGCGCGGCGTTTCGATGTGGATTGCCGTCCACGGCGCGCGCAGCGCATCGGCCAGCCGCTTGGCCGCGCGCACCAGTTCGGGCGCGCCGGGCTGCTCGCTGATCGCCACGATCAGCCGGTCGTTGACGGCGAAATTGCCGCCCACCGCGTTGGCCCGCATGTAATCGAGCATCTGCGCATCGACCGCCTGCGCCGCGCGCCGCAGCGCCAGTTCGCGCAGCGCCGAGAGGTTCGACTTTGTAAAGAAGTGGCCGAGCGCGCGGGATGCTTCAGCCGGGACATAGACCTTGCCCTCGCGCAGCCGCTCGATCAGCTCGTCGGGCGGGATATCGACGATCTCCAGATCGGCATCCTCGATCACGCGGTCTGGCAGGGTTTCTCGAACGCGGACGCGGGTGAACGAGGCCACCAGATCGTTCAGGCTTTCGAGATGCTGGATGTTGAGGGTGGAGTAGACGTCGATCCCGGCTTCCAGCAGTTCCTCGACATCCTGATAGCGCTTGTCATGGCGACTGCCCGGCGCGTTGGTGTGCGCCAGTTCATCGACCAGCACCAGCGCCGGCTTGCGCGCCAGCACGGCGTCGATGTCCATCTCTTCCAGCACATGGCCCTGATAGGCGATCTGCCGGCGCGGAATCAGTTCGAAGCCATGCACCTTGGCCTCGGTTTCGCGGCGACCGTGGGTTTCCACCACGCCGATCACCACGTCCACTCCGGCGTCGCGCCGACCGGCCCCGTCTGACAGCATCTCGAAGGTCTTGCCCACGCCCGGAGCCGCCCCAAGGAATACCTTGAGGCGGCCCTTCCCCTCGCGCGCGGCGGCGCGCAGGAGCGCTTCGGGATCGGGGCGCGGTTCGCTCATCCGTCAGTGTTTGCGCGCGCCCGCAGCTTTGTCGAGAGCGAGGTTGAGTTCGAGCACATTAACCCGGGGTTCGCCGAGAAAACCAAGCGCGGGGCCCTCGGTGTGCGCGGCGATCATCCGGCGCAGCGCCGCTTCATCCATCCCCCTTGCGCGGGCAACGCGCGATGCCTGCCAATAGGCGGCATCGGGGCTGACATGAGGATCGAGGCCCGAGGCGGAGGTGGTCACGAGGTCGGCCGGAACCGAAACCCCCGGCACGGCCCCGAGCGCGGCGACATCGCCCTTCACGCGGTCCGCCAGAGCCTGGCTGGTCGGGCCGAGATTGGACCCGGCCGAGGCGGTCGCGTCATAGCCCTTGCCGGCGGCGGAGGGGCGGCCGTGAAAATAGCGATCGGCGGTGAAGCCCTGCCCGATCAGGTGCGAGCCGACGATCCGGCCATCGCGCGCGATCAGGCTGCCGTTGGCTGCGCCGGGAAAAACCACCTGGGCGATGCCGGTCAGGGCCAGCGGGTAAGCGATGCCGAGCAGCAGCGCGAACAGCACGGTCAGCACGATGGCGGGGCGCAGGGCGGCGGAGAATTCCTTGGTCATGTGATAGTCCTCAGACGAGGTTGAGCCCGGCGACCGCGAGATCGATCGCCTTTATGCCGACAAACGGCGCGACGAGACCGCCGAGGCCGTAGACCGCGAGGTTGCGGGCGAGCAGCGGACCAGCACCCATCGGCCGGTAAGTCACGCCCTTGAGCGCCAGCGGGACCAGTGCGGGAATGATGAGGGCGTTGAAGATGATCGCCGACAGGATCGCCGATTCCGGCGAGGCGAGCTTCATCACGTTCAGCACGCCAAGGCCGGGATAGAGCACCACGAACATCGCCGGGATGATGGCGAAATACTTGGCGACATCGTTCGCCACCGAAAACGTGGTCAGCGCGCCGCGCGTCATCAGCAGTTGCTTGCCCAGCCCGACGATCTCGATGAGCTTGGTCGGATCGCTGTCGAGATCGACCATGTTGCCCGCCTCGCGCGCGGCCTGGGTGCCGGTGTTCATGGCAACGCCGACATCGGCCTGCGCCAGCGCGGGGGCATCGTTGGTGCCGTCGCCGCACATCGCCACCAGCTTGCCGCCCTGCTGTTCCTTGCGGATCAGCGCCAGTTTGTCCTCCGGCGTCGCCTCGGCGAGGAAATCGTCGACGCCGGCTTCGGCGGCGATCGAGGCAGCGGTTAGCGGATTGTCGCCGGTGATCATTACCGTGCGGATGCCCATCCGGCGCAGTTCGCTGAAGCGTTCCCGAACGCCGGCCTTGATGACGTCCTTGAGGGCGATCACACCCAGCAGGCGGCCGTCCTGCGCCACCGCCAGCGGGGTCTGGCCGGACCGGGCGATATCCTCGGCGATGCGCCGCAGTTCGGCCGCCGCTGCGCTCGATGCCGCTTCCGGATGCGCGCGCAGGATGGCATCGACCGCGCCCTTGCGGATCAGGCCGGCGCTGCTCTTCACCCCCGATATCCGCGTTTGCGCGGTGAACGGGATGATCTCGGCATCGTCGGGCAAGCGGGTGGCGGCGGCCCCGAACCCTTCGCGCGCCAGCACCACGATCGAGCGTCCCTCCGGGGTCTCGTCGGCCAGGCTGGCGAGCATCGCGGCCTGCGCCAGAACGCCGGCCTGCACCCCGGCAAGCGGGCGGAACTCGCTCGCCTGCCGGTCGCCGATGGTGATGGTGCCGGTCTTGTCGAGCAGCAGCACATCGACATCGCCCGCCGCCTCCACCGCGCGGCCGGACTTGGCCAGCACGTTGAACCGGACCAGACGGTCCATCCCGGCAATGCCGATCGCGGAAAGCAGCGCGGCGATCGTGGTCGGGATCAGGGTGATCAGCAGCGCCGCCAGCACGGCGACCGGGATGTGCCCCCCGGCATAGCTCGCGAACGACGGAATGGTGGCGACCGCGATCAGGAAGATGATGGTCAGGCCGACCAGCAGGATCGTCAGCGCGATCTCGTTCGGCGTCTTCTGCCGCTCGGCCCCTTCGACCAGCGCGATCATGCGATCGAGAAAGCCCTGCCCCGGCTCCTGCGTCACCCGGACGCGGATCGCATCGGAGATGACCCGAGTGCCCGCCGTCACCGCCGACCGGTCACCGCCCGCCTCGCGGATGACCGGCGCGCTTTCGCCGGTGATCGCGGCTTCGTTGACCGCGGCGACCCCGGCGATCACCTCGCCGTCGGCGGGGATGAGATCGCCGGTTTCGACCACCACCTCGTCTCCGCGCCGGAGCGCGGAGGCGGCGATCGTGCTGCCGTCGGGCAGGCGGGCGACCAGATCGCTCTTGGTGGCGCGCAGCGAAGCGGCCTGTGCGCGCCCGCGCCCTTCGGCCAGCGCCTCGGCAAACGTGCCGAACAGGACGGTCAGCCACAACCAGCCGATCAACTGGACCTGAAAGCCCAGCGGCAGCGGCTCGCCGCCCACCGCCAGCAGCACGGTGAGCAGCAACGCCACGACGGCGGTGGTGAACAGCACCGGGTTCCTGACCAGCGCGCGCGGGTGGAGCTTCCGGAAGGCATCGCCGATCGCGGGTACGACCAGCTTTGCCGAGAACATCGAGGATACCGTGGTCATGATGGTCAATCCCTCAGAACAGCCGGCCGGAGATCATCGCGAGATGATCGGCAATCGGACCAAGCGCGAGGCCGGGAAGAAAGGTGAGGCCGCCGACGATCAGGATGATGGCCACCAGCAGGCCGATCCACAGCGGTCCCGTGGTCGGGAACGAGCCGGCGGTTTCGGGCGTGTACTTCTTGGCGGCCAGGCTGCCGGCGATGGCGAGCGCGGGGACGATCATGAAGAACCGGCCGATCCACATCGCGATGCCCAGCAGGCCGTTGTAGAACGGCGTCCCGGCCGTCAGCCCGGCAAAGGCGGAGCCGTTGTTGCCGGTGCCCGAGGAATAGGCATAGAGGATTTCGGTAAAGCCGTGCGGCCCCTTGTTGAGCGGCCCGGCAAGCCCGGCGGGCAGCACCGCGCTGATCGCGGTGAAGCCCAGGATGCACAACGGCAGGACGGCGATGGCCAGCACTGCCAGCTTCACTTCGCGCGCCTCGATCTTCTTGCCGACATATTCGGGTGTGCGGCCGACCATCAGCCCGGCGATGAACACCGCCAGCAGCGCGAACAGCAGGAAGCCGTAAATGCCGGCCCCGACTCCGCCGACGACGATCTCGCCCAGTTGCATGTTGAACAGCGGGATCACGCCGCCGAGCGCGGTAAAGCTGTCATGCATGGCATTGACCGCGCCGCACGAAGCGGCGGTGGTGACGACCGAGAACAGCGCACTGGCGGCGATGCCGAAGCGGACTTCCTTGCCTTCCATGTTGCCGCCGGCCACGCCCAGGTTGTGCAGCACCGGATTGCCCGCCGCTTCCTGCCAGTAGGCAATGCCGGCCCCGGTGAGAAACAGTACCATCATCGCCGCGAGGATCGCCCAGCCCTGGCGCGTGTTGCCCACGGCCTTGCCGAAACACCAGGTCAGGCCCGAGCCGATCGCGAAGATCGACAGCATCTGCACGAGATTGGTCAATGCGGTGGGATTCTCGAACGGATGGGCGCTGTTGGCGTTGAAGAAGCCACCGCCGTTCGTCCCAAGCATCTTGATCGCTTCCTGGCTGGCGACCGGCCCCAGGATCAGCGTCTGCTTCGCCCCTTCCAGCGTCGTCGCATCGATGCTGGATGCCAGCGTCTGCGGCACCCCGCTCGCCACCAGGAACAGCGCGTAGATGACGCAGGCCGGCAGCAGCAGGTAGAGCGTCACCCGTGTGCAATCGGCCCAGAAATTGCCGATCGTCCCCGCCTCGCGCCGCGCGAAGCCGCGGAACAGCGCGAAGGCGATGGCGATGCCGGTGGCGGCGGAGAGGAAATTGTGGATAGTCAGCGCCACCATCTGGCTGAGGTTGGAAAGCGTGCCTTCGCCCGCATACCACTGCCAGTTGGTGTTGGTGACAAACGCGATCGCGGTGTTCATCGCCCCATCCGGGCCGACGGCGGCCAGTCCGCGCGGGTTGAGCGGCAGCACCGCCTGAAGCCGCAGCAGGGCATAAGTGAACACCGTCAGCACCAGTTGGAACAGCAGCATGTGCAGCGCATATGCGCGCCAGCTCTGCTCGGCGTCAGGCCTGACCCCGGCGAGACGGTAAAAGCCGCGCTCGACCGGGCCCAGCACCGGGTGCAGCGGGGTGCTCCGCCCCTCATACAGGGCGAACAGGAACACACCGACCGGTTTCGCCAGAGCGATGGTCAGCGCGGTGAAGAGGAGGATCAGCGTCCAGCCTTCGATGGTCATGTCATACGTCCGTTCAGAAGCGTTCGGGCCGCACGAGCACGGCGACCAGATAGACGAGCAGCCCGGCGGCGGTGAGGCCGGCGAGCGCGAGCGGCAGGGTCATCGCGGTCTCCTCAGGCTTTTTCGCACAGGCGCACGAACGCCAGGGTGATGAGGAACAGGCCGCCCAGCAGGGCGAGCCACGACAGGTCGGGCATCTAGCGATCCTTCCAGTAAGGGGCGTTGAGCGCGGACAGCGGGACTTCCGCCAACAGGCGGGGGCCGAAAAGACTCAGCGCCAGGCCGCAGGTGAGCGAGGCGATGATCCCCAGGCACAGGGCGAAGTCACCCGGCGTGGCGTGGTGCGGCAGCGCCACCACACGATGCGTGAAGAGCGCCAAACGGTAGCAAGACGCGAGCAACAGCAGGCCGATGCCACGCAGGACGACCTCGGCCGTCCACCAGCGCCGCCCCTGTTGCAGCCGTTCAAGATGTGGTGACATGAAACGCTCCCGCACCAAGTGTGCGGTGGTTCATGTGCGCCCTTCCGGCGTAAAGGTTCTACAGGGAAAACGGCCCCGACCGTAAAGCTTCCGTAAAATTCGTAGCGCCGTCGCGCGCGCGGGGATACGCGCGCAAACCATGAGCGATGCCTCCACCGATCCGCAGGGCGCGCACGCCCACCCCGACAGCCAGACCGCCCTGGCGATCGGCGCGATCGGCGTGGTGTTCGGCGATATCGGCACCTCGCCGCTCTATGCGCTAAAGGAAAGCTTCATCGGCCATCACCCGCTGACGGTCGATGCCCCGCATATCTTCGGCGTGCTTTCGCTGATCTTCTGGACGATGATGCTGATCGTCACGCTGAAATACGTCCTCGTGATCCTGCGGGCCGACAACAAGGGCGAAGGCGGCAGCCTGGCCCTGCTGGCGCTGATCGGGCGCAAGCTGGGCCCGAACCGCTGGACCCCGGTGATCGCGATGCTGGGGGTGGTGGCGACCGCGCTGTTCTATGGCGATGCCATCATCACCCCGGCGATCTCGGTCCTGTCCGCCGTCGAAGGGCTGACCGTCGTCAACCCCGCCTTTGCCGACTGGGTACTGCCGTTATCGATCGGCATCCTGTTCGGCCTGTTCGCCATCCAGTCCTACGGCACGGCGGTGGTCGGCAAGCTGTTCGGGCCGGTGATGATCGTCTACTTCATCGTCCTGGCAGCGCTGGGGGTCATTAATATCGCCAGCGCCCCGCAAGTGCTGTGGGCGCTCAGCCCGCACTATGCGCTGGAGTTCTTCCTGATCGACCCGAAGCTCGCGTTCCTGGCGCTGGGTTCCGTCGTCCTCGCGGTCACCGGGGCAGAGGCGCTCTATGCCGACATGGGGCACTTCGGCCGCAAGGCGATCATGATCTCGTGGCTGTACATCGCGTTCCCGTGTCTCCTGATCAACTACCTGGGGCAATCGGCGCTGCTGATGACAAACCCCGCTGCAGTGTCGAACCCGTTCTTCTTCCTGGCCCCGGAATGGGCCCGCCTGCCGCTGGTGATCCTTGCCACCCTCGCCACCATCATCGCCAGCCAGGCGGTCATCTCGGGTGCCTATTCGGTATCGCAGCAGGCGGTGCAACTGGGCTTCCTGCCGCGCCTCAAGATCATGCACACCAGCGCCAGGGCGGCGGGGCAGATCTATGTGCCGATCGTCAACTGGGCGCTGCTGATCCTCGTCATCCTGCTGGTGATCGGGTTCCAGAGCTCCAGCAACCTCGCCGCCGCCTATGGCATCGCGGTGACCGGAACGATGCTGATCACCGCCTGCATGGTGGCGGTGCTGACTTTCGCCGTGTGGAAGTGGCACCCGCTGCTGGCGACGCTGATCACCGCCGTCTTCCTGATCGTAGATGGTCTCTATTTCGCATCCAACGTGACCAAGATCCCCGACGGGGGCTGGTTCCCGCTGCTGGTCGCCGCGATCGCTTTCACGCTGCTCACCACCTGGGCCACCGGCCGCAAGCTGGTGCGTGATCGGCTGGAGGAGGATGCGATGCCGATCGACCTGTTCCTCAAGTCCGTCGGCGAGCGGGTGAAGCGGGTGGCCGGCACCTCGGTGTTCCTCGCATCCACCACCGAGGGTATTCCGCCGGCGCTGCTGCACAACCTCAAGCACAACCATATCCTCCACGAACGGGTGGTGATCCTGACCGTGACGAACGAAGGCGTGCCGCACATCGCCCCGAAAGAACGCAGTGAGGTGGCGGACCTGGGGAGTGGCTTCTACCGGATCGTGCTCCACTTCGGCTTCATGGACGAGGTCGATATCCCCGCCGAACTGGCGCAGGAAAGCCGTGCCGGCGGGCCGTTCCGGCCGATGGAGACCAGCTATTTCCTCGCCCGCCAGACGCTGATCCCCTCCGCCCGCCCGGGCATGGCGATCTGGCGGGAAAAGCTGTTCGCCTGGATGGTGCGCAACGCCCAGAGCGCGATGGAATTCTTCAAGCTGCCCACGAACCGCGTGATCGAACTGGGCAGCCAGGTAGAGATCTGAGCCCTAGGGATCTTGCCTTGAGAGAGGTGGCGAGGCCCGCGCTACGCGCCGATGCGGCCGATCGCTGCGCAGAGCGCGAAACCTTGGCAGGAGTGGCAGGATTCGAACCCGCGGCCCTCGGTTTTGGAGACCGATGCTCTACCAACTGAGCTACACTCCTGCGGCCGTCGGTGCCTCTAAAGGCAGAATCCGGGAATGACAAGCGCGAGGCCGAAACATTCGCCATGCCTCGCGATATTTCCTGCGCGCGGGTGTCGTCTTGTTACCTGTTTTTGCTAAGACCCTTGTCGTGCCCACCAATCTGATCCCTGCCCCGATCGAGCCGGAACTGCTGATGCTGGCCTATCGCAGCGGCATTTTCCCGATGGCGGACCGGCGCGACGATCCCGAAATTTTCTGGATCGAGCCCCGGCAGCGGGCAATCCTCCCGCTCGACGGTTTTCACCTGTCGCGCTCGCTGGCCCGCACGCTGCGGCGCGGGCGCTTCACGGTGACCTGCAACGCAGCGTTCCCGGACGTGATGGACGCCTGCGCGGCCCCGCGCGCGACCGAGGACGGGCAAAGCTGGATCAGCCATCGCATCCAGCGCAGCTACGAACAGCTCAACGCGCTTGGCCTCGCGCACTCGATCGAATGCTGGCAGGCCGGTGCGGACGGTAGCCGGGAGCTCGTCGGCGGGCTCTATGGCGTCGGGTTCGACGGGGTATTCTGCGGCGAATCGATGTTTTGGCGCGTGCCCGATGCCTCGAAGATCGCGCTGGCCTGGCTGGTGGCGGCGCTGCGGCGCGGCCATGCGGCGCTGCTCGATTGCCAGTTCCTGACGCCGCACCTGGCATCGCTGGGGGCGGTGGAGATGCCGCAGCAGCGCTATCTCGCGCTGCTCCAGTCAGCTCAGTCCTGGGTGGCGGCGGGGTCGGCTTCCGGCGATGCGGCGGCGACGGGCGACACTGCTGCTGAAGGTGAAGACGAGGGCGCAGGGGCCGGCGTGCTGTCACTGCCCGATGCCTTCGCCGCGCTGCTGGACGATGCCGCGTCTGCCGGGCTTTCCTCCTCGCCCGGGTACTTCATCGCGCAATCCTTGACCCAGACGTCATAGATGGGATGCTGCACGGTGTTCAGTGCTGGCGAGTTCTTGAACAGCCAGCCGGAGAACACCTTGTGCCAGGCCAGCTTCTGATCGGTCGTCGCGCGTTCCTCGACGAAGACCTGCACGAACGCGCCGACTTCCTGCGGGCGTTCCCAGGGCAGCGATTTCTCGCAAGTGGCGACCTTGACCACGAGGTTGCCCATGCGCCGCGATTCGCCCGGCTTCATCACCAGGTCGGTGGCTTCGTTGTTGCGCTTGTTCAGCACCGCCAGGGTAACGACGCGGTCCTTGTTCGGAGTACCCAGTTGCTGGCCCTGCGCCGCCTGCGCCTTGCCCGCCTGCATTCCGGCGATGGCGTCGGGCACGCCGGTATCCTCCACTTCGGGCGCAGGTTCGCCGCCGCATGCGGACAGCAGCGGCAGCGTGCAAGAAAGCAGCAGGATCGCGGCCAGCCGGCGCATCAGCCGCTGCCTCAGGCGTCCGGGGTCCAGGCCTCGTAATCGCCGGTGGCGGGGGCGCGCCGGCCACCGCGCTCCAGCGCGCCTTGCGGACGATAGGCCATGGCGGTGCCCGTGGCGTTGGGGGTATAGTCCACTTCCCAGATGCGCGGTGCCGGCAGGTGGCTTTCCGGCACGGCGTCATAGGAATGGTGCAGCCAGCCGTGCCATTCGGCCGGAACCCGGCTGGCATCGTTGGCACCATGATAGATGACCCAGCGCTTTTCGTAGCCTTCGACGGTTTTCGCCTTCTTCGCACGGAAGTAGGTGTTGCCCTGCGCGTCGGTGCCGACATGTTCGCCGTTCATCGAGCTCCAGAGCGAGGTGCCGATGGTGGCGCCGTCCCACCAGGTGAAGATCTTGCCGAGGATTCCCATGGTCTGGCGCGTTAGCCCGTTTGGCCGGTGCTGCGCAAGCATGTCTGTGCTTTCACCCCCAATGCCCCGGCAAAGTACGTAATCGCGGCAAAGCGGCATGTTCGCTTCTGGCCGCTATCGATTGCACCACCCCTCGAAGGCGCGTCATCGCGCCCTGTTCAATGGAATGTGTGCAAATGGCGATTTTGCAAAAACTGAAAATCCAGACGGTGACGATGGCCGCCACGATCGGCGTGGCACTGCTCGCGCTGGGCGGCGGCGGCCTGGCTTTGCAGATCATCGGCCGGATCGGAGATTCGCTCGCCTATTCGGCCGACAACACCGTGCCCAGCCTGGCCGTGCTGGGTGACATCGCGCAAGGCGCGGCCCGCTCGCGGCAGTTGATGGCCGCGCATATCCTGGAGACCACGCCCGAAGGAACCCGGCGCCTCGATGCGCAACTCGTGGAGTCCATGCACGAGACCGACGCCAAGTTCGCGTCCTACCAGGCATTACTGTCAGACGAGACGGAACGCGCCATGTTCGCCCAGTTGCTCGGAGACTGGCAGTCATGGAAACAGGCGGCAGAACCTACACGTCAGGCCTCGCTTTCGATCCAGACCGAGCGGGCCACCTCACTTTTCAACACCCGCCTGCGCCCGCTTGGCGAAGTGCTTGACCAGCACATGGCCAAGGAATTCCGCTACAATGTCGATATCGGCAAGCGAGCCGGGCTGGAGGGCAAAGAGATCGTCGCCTCCGCGACATGGCGGATCGGCATGGCGCTGGGGATCATCGCGATCGTCAGCCTGGCCATCGTCGCCATCATCAGGAACCGGCTCAGCGGGCCGCTGTCGCGGTTGACCGATGCGATGCGGGAAATGGCCGGCGGCAATCTGGACCGGGCCGTCCCCGGGCGTGAGCTGACAGACGAGATCGGCGATATCGCCCGGGCGCTGGACGCGATCAAGGCGGGTGTCGAGGCCCGCACCCGCCAGCAGGCGGAAGAACAGACGCGGATCCAGGGGGCCATGGTCGATAGCCTCGCCAGCGGCCTCGGCGCGCTCAAGTCCGGCAAGCTCGATTGCGCGATCACCACCGCCTTCCCCGCCGATTACGAGCGGTTGCGGGTCGATTTCAACGATACCGTCGATACTCTCGCAACGCTGATGCGCGAGGTTGCGAGCGCATCCGAAAGCGTCAGCACCGGATCGGCGGAGATCGCCAGTGCCGCGAACGACCTGTCCAACCGCACGTCCTCGCAGGCGGCGGCGCTGGAGGAATCGGCAGCAGCCGTTCGCGAACTGCGCGAGGCGGTGACCGATACCGCGCAGACCGCCGGCAAGGCCCGCCAGACCGCGCGCGACACCGAAGGCCAGGCGATCAGCAGCGGCGACATCATGCAGCAGGCGGTGGGCGCGATGGAAAAGATCGCCGATTCCAGCCGCCGCATGCAGGAAATCGTCACCCTGATCGACGGCATCGCCTTCCAGACCAACCTCCTCGCCCTCAACGCCGGGGTCGAGGCGGCGCGGGCGGGCGAGGCCGGCAAGGGCTTCGCGGTGGTCGCCACCGAAGTGCGAGCGCTGGCCCAGCGCTCGGCCGAATCGGCGCGCGAGATCGCCGGGATCATCAAGACCAGCGGGGCCGAAGTGGGCAACGGCGTCGAGATGATGAACGCCACCAAGAGCGCGCTCGAACAGATTGTTGCCAGCACGGCGACGCTGGCGCAGATGATCGATACCATAGCCCAGTCGGCCGAAGATCAGGCCAGCGCCATCCGCCAGGTCGACCAGGTCGTCGGCCAGATGGACACCACGACCCAGCAGAACGCCGCGCTGGTCGAGGAATCGACCGCCGCCTCGCGCGCGCTGGCAAACGAAGCGGGCCGGCTCGGCAAGATGGTGGCGCGGTTCACCGGCGGCGGCACCGGCGGTGCGACCGGCTTCGCGGCTGCTCGCCAGACGCCGCCGCAACGCGCCGCCGCCCGCGCACCGGCGCGCCGCCTCGCTGCAGTCGGCGGCGGGGGCAGCGCGGCGGCGGATGACTGGTCGGAATTCTGAACCGGTCTGGCCCTATGAAAAAGGCCCGCCATTCAGACGATGGCGGGCCCTTTTGCGTCCGTAACGATGAGGCTCGGATCAGCTCGCCGAAGCGGGTGCTGCTACCGGTGCAGCAACCGGGGCCGCCTGCGGCGTCGGCGCGAGCGTTCCGGTCATCTGACGCGGGGCGTTGGCGGGAATAGTGAACGACAGCGGCTCAACGGTGTGAGCGCGCAATTGCTGGCCGTTGACGATCGTCGCCGAACGCCCGGTCACGAAAGCCGAGAACACGCCGACGGCAACCGCCGTGGCAACCGTCGCACCGGTGTTGCCTTCGCCTTCCTGACGGAACGTGCCGGTGAGCGGGATGCGCCGACCGCCCATGTCGAGCCAGTCGAACGAGACTTCCATCTTGCCCGACTTGCCGAATGCGCCCTTGTTGGTGATGTAGGTGACGGTGCCTTCGCCAACGGTCCCCTTGGGGATCACGACAACGCCGTCCTGCATCACGTCGAACATGGTGGCGAGCTTGAACTTGCTGCCCTGCTTGATGAGCTTGCCCTTGGTGGTGATCGTTTCGTTGCTGGTCACCACCACTTCGGTGTTGGGCGGCAGCACGAGGGTCTGCAGGGCAGGCTCGACAACCGCCGGAACGACAGCCGCCGTTACCGCAGCCGGTGCTCCGGGCACCTGCTGGACGACGGGTTCAGCGAAAGCGCTGGTAGAAAGGCAAAGCAGCGTTGTGGCGCAAAGTGCGACGCGCATAAAATCATGTCCCCCATTCCCGAGCCGGCGACGCCGACTCTCCCCAAGAATGTTCCATCGCGAATAAAGCACCGGCTATCGCTGTCCAGCCGAATTACGACGAACTGTTGGCCCGTCCGTAAACGGCGGCAAGTGCTCGGCGAAATTACAGTTTTGTAATACTTAGGGGTGCTGCCGATGTCACCGCGGGCTGCAAATCACCACTGCACCACATCGCCGGGCACGATGCCCAGTTCGGCGGCGCGGCCGGCGTTGAGTTCCAGCACGCCGATCGCGAAGCCGGCGGCGGACAGCAGGCTTTCGTCGTAGGGCTTGCCATGCGCGATGTTGAGGATGCGCCCATCCTCGCCGATAAACACGATATCGAGCGGCAGCACGGTGTTGTGCATCCAGAAGGACGGCACGCGGGGCGGGTTCATCGGGAAGATCATGCCTTCGTCCGCGCCCATCCGGCTGCGGAACATCAGCCCGCGCGCCTGCTCGGCCGAAGTGCCCGCCAGTTCCACCCGGAACGTGTGAACGCCGCCGGCGGAACGCACCGTCAGCGGGATGACGCGGAGGCCGGAATCGGGATGCACCGACGGCGCGGCAGCGTCCGCTGACGGAGCAGCCGAAACCGGCGGCGTGGCTGCGGCTTCCTGCGGCCCTTGCGAACACGCGACGGCGGCCAGCAGGGCAAGAGCGGCAAGCGGATGTTTCAGACGCACGACGATGCTCCTTGCGGTTCAGGCGGGTGCCTCAGGCCGAATCGGCCCACTGCTCCACCTCTTCCGGATCACGCGCATCGACGATCCGGCGGGCGATGTCGAGCGGGTGGCCGGCGCGGACCATGGCGGCCACCTGCTTTTCGCGCTGCGGCCGGTCGGGCAGCAGATCAGCCCCGCGAAACGGCCCGAACCGCCGCCGCCGCGCGAGCACCAGCGCCGCCTGCCGCTGCGCCGGTTCGTCCAGCCGGTTATCGGCGCGCAAGTCCTCGGCGATGCCCGCTTCGCGCAGCGCCTGCCCGATGCGCCCCGCCCCGAACCCGCGCCGCGCCAGCGCGCCCGATCGCATCCGCGCCCAGGCCTCGTCATCCAGGTAGCCTGCCTGAGCGAACCGCATGACCAGCGCCTCGATGCGGTCCTCGGGCCGGTCCTCCGTCCGGTCATCTGTGCCTTCCCAGCCACGCTCGCGCAGCTTTCGCACCAGGTAACTACGCAGGCGGGCTTGCGTCGTCGCATAACGCGCGACATAGGCCAGCGCCGTCTGCTCCAGGGCGGCGGGGGTGAACGGGACACGATTGCGACGCTTGTCGGACATCTTGCCCTATTCGTGCCACAGTCACAGCCGAATGGGGAGAGCGTGCGAGTGGTGCATGCATCGCGGCGGTCTAGGCAAGGTTCATAAAACAACGCCTAAGTGCCGCATGCAGACGTAAAACGGTTTAACAAAGAACGGGTTACAACGAATGAACGACACCATCAACTTGGTGCCGCACGGGACGCACAAGCCGGTATCGACGCCTAACGAGGACGTGCTGCCCCGTCGTTTCGCCGATTTCGCCACCTTTACCGAGGCGCTGGATTATGCCGCCACCGGCGCGCGCGGCTTCAATTTCCACGATGCGCGCGGCACGTTGGCGCGGGTCTATCCGTTCAGCGAACTGCGCGAGGATGCGATCAAGGTCGCCCATGCGCTGATCGCGCGCGGCATCAAGCCGAACGATCGCGTGGCGCTGATCGCCGAAACCGGCCCCGATTTCGCCGCCCTGTTCTGCGGCGCGGTCTATGCCGGCGCGTGGCCGGTGCCGCTGCCCCTGCCCACCAGCTTCGGCGGCAAGGACAATTACATCGAACAGCTTGCGGTCCAGCTTGACAGTTCGGACCCGGTGCTGCTGGTCGGCCCGGACGAGATCGCCGCCATGATCGAGGCCGCCGCCGCGCGCCAGGGCTGCGCGCACGCCGGCTGGGCCGATTTCGCCGCCAAGGATGCCCCGGTGGTGGAGCTGCCCGCGCGTTCGCCGGACGATATCTGCTATCTCCAGTATTCCAGCGGTTCGACCCGCTTTCCCCACGGCGTTGCCGTCACCCATCGCTCGCTGCTGTCGAACCTTGCCAGCCACAGCCACGGCATGGAAGTGGAGCCGGCCGACCGCTGCATTTCCTGGCTGCCCTGGTACCATGACATGGGCCTGGTCGGCTGCTTCCTGTCGCTGATCGCCAACCAGGTTTCCGGCGATTACATGAAGACCGAGGATTTCGCCCGCCGCCCGCTGGCCTGGCTCGACATGATCAGCCGCAACCAGGGCACCTCGATCTCCTATTCGCCCACATTCGGCTATGACATCTGCGCGCGTCGCATTTCCAGCCAGAGCGCGGTGACCGACCGGTTCGACCTGTCGCGCTGGCGGCTGGCCGGTAACGGTGCCGACATGATCCGCCCGGACGTGATGCAGAACTTCGTCAACGCCTTTGCCGCCGCCGGGTTCAAGGCTGCGTCGTTCCTGCCCAGCTATGGCCTGGCCGAAGCCACCCTTGCCGTCACGATCATGCCGCCCGGCGAAGGCATCCGCGTCGAACTGGTCGAGGAAGAGCGTCTGTCGGGTGCCCCGCGCGACCTTTCGCGCCCGGCCCGCTATCGCGCCATCGTCAACTGCGGCAAACCCGTGCGAGACATGGAAGTGGTGATCCGGGGCGAAGACGGCACCCTGCAGGGCGATCACAAGATCGGCAAGGTCTGGTGCCGCGGCGTCAGCGTCATGCATTCCTACTTCCGCGATCCCGAAGCCACCGCCGCGTGTCTGGTCGACGGCTGGCTTGATACCGGTGACATGGGGTACATGGCGAAAGGCTATCTGTTCATCGTCGGCCGGGCGAAGGACATGATCATCATCAACGGCAAGAACCACTGGCCGCAGGATATCGAGTGGGCGGTGGAGCAGTTGCCCGGCTTCAACCACGGCGATATCGCCGCCTTCTCGGTCGAAACCGAAAACGGCGAGGAAGCGCCGGCGGTGCTGGTCCACTGCCGCGTGTCCGATCCCGAGGCGCGCGTAGCGCTGCGTGACCAGATCCGCGACAAGGTGCGTTCGATCACCGGCATGAATTGCGTCGTCGAACTGGTCCCGCCCAAAAGCCTGCCGCGCACCAGTTCGGGCAAGCTGAGCCGCGCCAAGGCCAAGAAGCTGTACCTTTCCGGAGAGATCGAGCCGTTCAAGCTGGCCGCCTGATCGAACTCTCCCCGGCAGGGCGGGGTTGGGGGAGCGATGCCGCAAGGCAGCGCGTCAAGGCGTGCGGCGGCACACCCCCTCCCGACCTCCCCCCTGAAGGGTGGAGGAGCAGGCCGCGCGTAGCCTAATGACATCAATCGCACAGTCTACCCGTCGCGACGGGGAACCTGTCGCATTCCTGGCAGCTTGTTGTGCTGACAGACAGGTGCGCCATGCAACCGGCGAGCAGTCGTCCAGCCACGGAGAACGCGCTTGCAAGACATCGTCCTGACCAGACAAGGCGCAGTGCCCCTGCCCGGATCGCAGCGCGATGTCCCCGCTGAAACGCGGCCCGACGAGCAGGCGCGTCAACGCCGGTCGGACGCGATCGGCATTGCCCGGGTGCTGTGTATCCTGGGCGTGGTCTACGTCCATGCCTGGACGGGCCTTGGCGGCAACGGCCTGGAACTGGCGCGCGGCACTTTTCAGGAAAATCTGCGCTGGGTGCTGATGGAATGTTTCGGGCGCAGCGCGGTGCCGCTGCTCGGGCTGATTTCGGGGTGGCTGGTGATGGCGTCGCTGGCGGAGCGCGACGGCCGGCGGCGCGACTGGGCCGGCCATGTCGGTCGCAAGGCGCGCACCGTGCTGCTGCCGATGGTGGTGTGGAATGCCATCGCGCTGGTGCTGGTATCGGGCACCGCCTGGCTTTTCACCCTCCCCGCCCCGGTTCCGCACACGCTGGGCTGGACGATCGAGGAACTGCTGATCCTCACTCGCAATCCCGACATCAACGTCCAGATGCCGTTCCTGCGCGATCTGTTCGTGTGCATGGTGCTGGCTCCGGCGCTGGTGCGGCTGCCCGCCCGCGCGCTCGGCCTGATCGCACTGGCGGCAGGGATCGCACAGGCGTTCGCGCTGGGCTGGCCGATCTTCCTGCGCCCGTCGATCCTGATGTTCTTCGCGCTGGGCATGATCGCGCGCCAGACCGGGGCGGCAGAGCGGGTGGCGGAATGGCCGCTATCCCGCGCCGTGCTTCCCTTCGCGCTGCTGCTGCCGGTCAAGCTGGCGCTGGAGTTCGCCCTCGCCGATCCGGGCGCGATGCCCGCCTTCGTGGCGTTCGACCTGACGGTAAGGATCGCCGCCGCCTTCGCGTTCTGGCGGATCGCCTGGGCGGTGGCGCGGAGCGATGCGCGAGGGCCGCTGCTGGCGCTGGAACCTTATGCCTTCTTCCTGTTCTGCGCCCATCTGACCCTGATCTGGCTGTTCGCGCCACTGATCGGCCGCCTCACTGGCCCGCTGGGCTCACCGCTCTATCCGCTGTTTCTGATCCTCCAGCCGCTCCTGGTCCTTGGGGCGACACTGGCGGTGGCGAGCCCGCTCAGCCGCCATTGGCCCGCCGCCGCCCGCGTGCTGAGCGGCGGACGGTTGGGACGGAGGCGGCCCTAACCTTCCCCCAGAAAGGCCAGCAACCCCCGCTCCTCGCGGCTCAGCCAGCGGGTTTTGCGTGGCAGTGTCCTGGGCAGCGCCGGGGCGTACTCGCCCGTTGCAGCGGCAAGCACCTTGGGATGGACATAGGACTTGCGCGCGATCGCCGGGGTGTTGCCGAGGCGGTCGCAGACATCCTCCAGCATCGCCTTGAGCGACGCGCCGGGATGGGCATGGAGGTGTGCGAAGGCGATCGTGCTGGCCGCCCAGGTGCGAAAATGCTTGGCGGAGAACCCCTCGCCCAGCACATCGGCGATGTAGGCGTTCACATCCTGGCTGTGCACCGGCCGCGCCAGCCCCTCGGCGTCGAGATACTGGAACAGGTGCTGGCCCGGCAGGTCCTGCATGCGCCGCACGCATGTCGCCAACCGACGGTCCGCGCAATCGATCTCGTGCTTCTTGCCGCCTTTGCCGATGAAACGAAGCCGCAAGCGCCCTGATGCCAGCCTGGCATGACGACGGCGCAGGGTGGTAGCGCCGAAACTCCTGTTCTCCCGCGCATAGCATTCGTTGCCGACGCGGATTGCGCCCTGATCGAGCAGAGTGATGACCGAGGCAATGGCCCGCTCGCGCGTCAGGCTGCGGCGGCCAAGGTCCTTGCGCACCTGTTCGCGAAGGCGCGGCAACAGGGCACCGAACGCGCCGCAGCGATCGAACTTCATCGCCTCGCGCGCCTCCCGCCACTCGGGGTGGTAGCGGTATTGCTTGCGCCCGCGCGCGTCGATGCCGGTCGCCAGCAGGTGGCTGCGCGGGTCGCAAGCATACCAGCAATCGCGATAGGCGGGCGGCAGCGCCACCGCGTTCAGCCGGTCGATCTCGGCGCGGTCCGTAATCCGCCCGCCGTCAGGCGCGAAATAGGCCCATTGCACTTTGCCCGCCCGTTGTCTGGCGGGCTTGCGGGTGATGCCGGGCTCGTCTTCCTCGACGAAGCGCAGGGCTGAAGGGGGCATGAAGGTTCGCCGTTGTCAGGATCGTGGGATTCCACCTGCCCGATCAACGCGCCAACCCGGCACAGGTTGTCAGGCCACCGCTGCAACCGACGGGTTCCGGCAGCGTTGCATCGGCAACCATCGCAACAGAGGACTTTCGACCATGGCCGATGCCCGCATCTTCAGGGACCTCAAAGCCGATCATGACCGCCACCGCGCCATGCTGGAGAAGCTGGGAGAGACCAGCGGTGCCAGCGAGGAACGGCGCACCCAGTTCGAGGCGCTGCGCACCGAACTGCAGGCGCATGCGGCGGCCGAAGAGGAATCGCTTTATGCCACCATGCTGGCCGAACCGGACCTGCGCGACGAAGCGCGCCATTCGGTATCCGAACACAAGGAAATCGACGATTATCTGGGCGAGTTGGTGGACATCGACATGTCCTCGTCAGCGTGGCTGACGAAGTTCAAGGAGATGCGCCACCGCTATCTCCACCATATCGACGAGGAAGAGGAGGAGATGTTCCCCTCCGCAGCCAAGAACCTTTCGGCGGAGGCGGAAAAGCGTATCGCCAAGGTGTTCGAACAGCGCAAGCCCGCAGAGCTTGAGGCCGCCGCCGAACAGACCCCGGGCGACGACCGCGAATAATCGCCGCCGCCCGACGCCCGCCGCCGCTTCCGGAACGACCGGGGCGGTCCGGGCGTTACCTCACCATAGCAAGAGGAGATCCCACCATGGACAAGGAAACCCGCGAAACCTTCTGGAAGGCCTTCGCGTCCAGCCCGATCATCATGATGCGACTGGAAGGGGCGGATGGTCATGCCGAACCGATGAGTGCCCAACTCGACAAGAATGCCCATCACGCCATCTGGTTCTATACCAAGCGCGACAACCGCATTGCTCCGGGTGGACCGGCCATGGGCCAGGTGATGACCCGCGATCACGGCGTCTTCGCCTGCATCAAGGGCGCGCTGAGCGAGGAAACCGACCATTCGGTGCGCGAAGCCCACTGGAACAACGCCGTCGAAGCCTGGCTGCCCGGCGGGAAGACCGACCCCAATGTCATCATGCTGCGCTACGACATCACCGATAGCGAAGTGTGGGCCAGCGATATCGGCATTACCGGCGCCTTCAAGATGCTGACCGGCAAGCCGATCGATCGCGAACACGCCGGCACCCACGAACTCGGCGCGGTCTGAACCCCTCGCAGGACCGCGTACAAGGAGGGCGCGAGGGTGAGAACCTTCGCGCCCTTTTCCGTGCAGCGATGGGGAAATATGCCCTGATAGGGCTTACTTGCTCCTCCACCCTTCCGGGGGAAGTCGGGAGGTGGTGTTCCACCACGAGCCCTGCGGCAGTGCTCCTCCAACGACGCCCCCGCCAAGACCAGGACAATCGCATATGAGGCGTTTATCCGCAGCAGGGTCATGCTGAGCTCGTTTCAGCATCCATCGCGCGGTTTGCACCGCCGTCGAATAGGGCTTGGCCCCATCGTCCAGCGCCTTTCAGCGTCCCGTCCGGCGGCACGATAGCCCCTGGAACAAGTTCAGGGTGCCCCAATACGGATAAGCAATAACATGCGAGTGCCGTCCCGCAGAGGCAGGCCGACGCCGCATTCATCAGGCGATCAGTGAGAGCGGAGACGTTCCAGCTCGGCCGGGCGATCCTGTTCCGGGCAGCCGGCGAGCGCATAGGCGATGGCTGCCAAGATGGTCTGGCGCGAAAACGGCTTCTGTACGAAGCCCACGGCCGTTTCCGCCGGGTAATCGATCTGGTTAGGGGTAGCGGTGACGTAGATCACTCTGGCCCCGAACTGCCCTGCCAGATGGCGGGCAATATCCGGGCCGGTCAGGCCATCGCGAAGATTGAGATCGACAAGCGCAACGTCGGGCACTTCCTCCAGGTCCAGCACCGATGCGCGATCGGGCACCGTGCCGACGACCGCATAGCCGCCATCGGACACGATATCTTCCAGTTGCAGAGCGACGAGAAACTCATCCTCCACGATCAGGATTTTGCCGGCCGAGGGAAAAGCAGAATTCAAAACGCGGAACTCCTTAGCGAATGGCCGCAGCGATCAGGCGGCTTGCGCCATAGCCGCAAGCCGCAGTTCCTCGGGGTGGAGGTTGGCGATCTTGCCGAGTTCGGCGAAGAAAGCGTCGATCGCATCACCGCCCAGCACGAAGTTGTGACGGAAATCGGGAAGCTGGCCCGATTCGATGACTTGCGACAGCATCGCCCGGGCGCGGCAGATGCGGCTCTTCACCGTACCCAACGCGATCCCGCAAATGTCGGCGATCTCTTCATAGGAAAGGTTGCCCGCAGCGACGAGGATCAGCGCTTCGCGATAGCTGGCCGGGATCGCGCTCAGCGCGCGCAGGACGTCGGCCAGTTCGATCGCGCCTTCCTGTCCGGCGGGGGCCCGCAGGATACGTTCGGCAGCCACTTCGTCGTACTCGCCGTGGAAGCGGGCGCGGCGTGCCTCGCTGTAGAAGTGGTTGCGCAGGATCGTGAAGGTCCAGGCCTTGAAGTTGGTGCCCGCAGCATAACGGTCACGCGCCGCCCAGGCGCGCAGCATGGCTTCCTGCGCCAGATCATCGGCCCGGTCGCGGCAACCGCAGAGGCCGCGCGCGAAAGCGCGCAGGTGCGGCGCAACATCGGCCAGGGCGCGCTTGAAATCGCGATCGGTGAGAGCGCTGCGTTCGACCGGCTCGGCACCGGTTTCGGCGTGGTCTTCAAGCGATGCGATGGCGCTGATGGATGTCATGGCAATACCCTCGATTATTGCTGTCTGACCCCGAGAACGCGACGATGTCCCGGAAAGTTCCCGAAGATCGTCATAGTGTTCACAACGGTTTCGACGCACTCGGCCTGACCTGCGCGCGGCACGGCTCAACGGCAAGGCCACCGATGTTCATCGCCGGTTTCGATAGTCTCGATTCTATGGAAGCGTTGCCTGCTGGCCTTTCGGCCGGCGCAAAGATTTCGGCGAAAATATTATGTGTGCTTCGGGAACATTGCCGCCCCTGACGATTTGAGGCCTCCGTCCACTTGTTTAAGTGAGCGGAGGCCTCGGGATCGGATCACCACCGGTTGCGGGGGGTGGGGTGGGGCCGGCAGTGATACTGGACTAACCGGTCGCAGGCGTTTTGGTTCCCGTCCAAAGGGGCCCGAGCGCAAAAATTTTCTGGTTGCCCTTGCCTTCGGGCAGCGGCAGATAATCGCTGCAGTCCTGCCGGCTTTGCCTGTGCATAGCGGTACGGAGACAGTGCCCAACATTGACGACACGCCATCATGCGCATGTCCAGAGGCCGAGGTAGATGAATGTCCGTTTCTGACCAGATCGCCCTTCAACTGCCCTATCTGCGGCGATACGCAAGGGCGCTGACCGGTTCGCAACAGTCGGGCGATACCTATGTGCGCGCCACGCTCGAAGCGGCCCTCGCGGATAGCGCGCTGCGCCAGGCGATCGCCGGCAGCCGCGCGGCGCTTTATGGTGCATTCACCAGCATCTGGACCACCAGCCACATCACCGAACCCAGCTTTGCGGGCGGCGATGTCGGCATGCACGAACGCGCTGCGCAGGAACGCCTCGCCACGATCGCCCCGGCCCACCGCCAGGCGCTGCTGCTGACCACGGTGGAGGAATTCTCGCGCGAGGACACCGCCGCGATCCTCGGCATCCCGGCCGAGCGGGTCGATACGCTGGTCGATCAGGCCGTCCGCGAGATCGAAAGCGAAAGCGCCACCGATGTCCTCATCATCGAGGATGAGCCGCTGATCTCGATGCAGCTCGAAGGGCTCGTCACCGATCTGGGCCACAACGTCGTCGGCACCGCCGCGACGCACCGCCAGGCGCTCGACATCTTCGGCAAGGCACCGGCCGGTCTGGTCCTCGCCGATATCCAGTTGGCCGACGGCAGCTCGGGCATCGACGCGGTGGAAGACCTGCTCAAGTTCGGCGACGTGCCGGTGATCTTCATCACCGCCTACCCCGAACGCCTGCTCACCGGCGAACGCCCGGAACCGACCTATCTGGTCACCAAGCCGTTCCAGGAAGCCACCGTCCGCGCGGCGATCAGCCAGGCGCTGTTCTTCGGATCAAGCAACCCGCTGAAGTAGCGGTGGGCTGGGAGCATTGCGCGTTTAATCAGCGCCAAAAGTTCCGTTCGTGTCGAGCGAGGTCGAGACACTGAAGGCACAGTGCCAGCGTGTCTCGACTTCGCTCGACACGAACGGAGAATGATACAGGCCTCACATGCTTGGTTTTAAGGTTGGTCGTTAGCCCCGCCGCATGCCGCCAAAGCATCGGCTGCGGCCTTGTCGATGAACGGAGCATCCGACGGCTCGGCCCAGACCCGAAGATCAGCGATTAGAAGGATCGGCGCAAATTTCCGCAGCTTCAAGGATGGGGACCGTCACGCTGCTCCCTCTCAAGGCTTGCTGAACAAACGGCTACGCCAGGAGCGCGTCCCTCTTCGCCAGTCCCAGCACCGCCTCTGCGCGAACTATTGCCTCACGGTCGCTTGCCGCGTGGAGAAGCGCATCCCTGACCGCAGGCGTGTCAGCGTCTTCCTGCGCGAGGAGAAATGCCGCCCAATCGCGATTTGAAACAATGTCGTCACGGGTCAGTTCGATCAGCCGTTGCAAATTGTGATCGGCCCATTCGCTTCCCGAAAGCGGCACTTCCTCGGCGATGATCGCCTTGACGAACGCCGATTCAGGTTCGTAACGATCGCGCATTATCGTACCATTCCAGCCATTTCGGATGTCGTAAATTAAGGCCGCCGAATTCCTGCCGCAAGATCGGCGCGATCGAGCCTCATGCGTTCTAGGGAATCGGAAAACCACCGTGGAACATGGAAGGCCGAGGTTAGGGGTGGGATGCTCGCAGCCGATGAATCAGTTATCAAAAGGAACCGGAGCGCCTCAAGGACGCCGAGAAGTTCACGGTTCCGCTTTGCGTATCGCTTGTGGTCACATCCAAAATCAGCGAGGAAATGGTGCTGCGAGTTTTCTGTCGTCCAAAGGAGATAGAGCGCCCCTGCGTCCGTCACACGCGGCGTTCCCTTGGGGCAAGTCCGGCTCATGAACTCCCGTGCACTTGCTTCGGAGAATTGCACGGATCGCTGGCGGTAGGGTTCAAGTCTCGCGGCGATCGACTGAAACTTAGCTCGGTCAATTCTGAACTTGCCCGCTCTCCCGTTCGGGAAAGGCTCGCTTAGTTTGTATTTTCCATTTCCTTGGTCATCGATCTCGACATCAACCGAAGACACCCCCGATAGCCGCATTTCAATCCGCTCGACTTTCTCGTTGTTGCCGGGCGCGGTGCAGCCGGCAAGCGATAGAAGGAGTACGAGGACAAATGGCGCACGCATTGCGCTAGTTTATGTCGAACACAAACGTCCGCAAGGGGCGAAACCCGACCTTCGAACTTCCGCACGCGGCCTTAACCGTGCGCCCAGCCTACTGCCCGCCACCCCGCAAGGCGAACTCGCGCAACACGCGCACCGGCACGTTCAGCCGGCACTCCACCCCGCCCGGCAGGAACTGAAGCTCCACCTTTCCGCGCAACTCGTGCGCGACGATCTTCTCGATCAGGTCGCGGCCGAACCCGCGCTTGCTCGGCTCGGTCACGGTCGGGCCGCCCGATTCGCGCCAGTGGATCGATGCGAGGTCCGCCCCGGTCCGCTGCCAGGTGACGCTGACCCGCCCATCCTCGACACTGAGCGCGCCGTACTTGGCGGCGTTCGTCGCCATTTCGTGCAGCGCCAGACCGAGCGACATCGCATCATTAGGGGCCAGCTTGATCTCCGGCCCGTCGATGGTGACGAACTCCTCATGCCCTTCCATGTACGGCGCCAGTTCGGAGACCACGACATCGCGCAGCGCCGCGTTGGTCCAGTCGGTTTGCGAGAGCAGGTCGTGGGTGGCCGACAGCGCCCGGATACGCGAAGTCAGGCGATCCGTAAAATCGTCGATGTCGCGCGATCCGCGCCGGGTCAGCGCGGCGATCGACAGCACGTTGGCGAGCGTGTTCTTCACCCGGTGGTTCAATTCGCGGGTGAGCGAATTGCGGATCGAGGCTTCGCGGCTCAGCCGTTCCAGCATCAGCCGGTCTTCCGCCGCGCGCCGGGTGATGAGCCGGCCGATCGCCATCACCATCAGCGATGCCACCGCCCCGAAGAACAGCGTGATCCGGGAGATGGCGCTGAGCATCCCGGTCTTCTTGTCGCTGACCTGGACCACCCAGGAATGGTTGCCGACATCGATGCGCCGTTCCGCCGTGCGGCCGATCAGGCCGTCCACCGGCCGCTGCGCCAGCAGATTTTCCGAGGCGACGGTCTCGTCGTAGATCTTCACCTCCAGCCGGTCGGCCCGGAACAGTTCTCCGGCCGAGCGGATGAAATCATCGGCGCGGAACGGGGCGTAGACGAAGCCTTTGACGATGCGCGACTGTCCCTTGATGACCACCACCGGCATGTAGATCAGGAACCCTGCCACATTGGGCCGACCGACGTCCTGGATGAGCCGCAGCTTGCCCGAGGCGACCGGTTTGCCGGTCTTCATGGCCTGGTCCATCGCTGCACGGCGGGTGGGCTCGGCATACATGTTGTAACCCAGCGCCCTGCGGTTCTGGGCACCGCCGGGCTCCAGATAGACGATCGGCACGGCATAGGGATCGCCGAAATCGGGCCGGGGGGTCACGAAGAAGCTGCTGCGCCCCTGGTTGACAATTTCCAGTTCCAGATAGGCCAGCCGATCCGCCCGCACCAGCGGTGCCCAGCCCATGCCAAGCGAGCCGTACAGATTGCCTTCGTGCTGGAGATCGGCCGCGAATTCGCGGAACTGTTCCTCGCTGACGCTATCCTGCGTGGCGAACAGGGCGCTGGCGGCGCGCAGCACGGCGATGTTCTCGGTCACGCGGCGCTGGAGCGCGGAGGATATCTCGGTGAGGTTGCGGTCCAGTTCCACCGCGCGGGTCTGCCGGTCGGCATGCTCGATCGCCATCACGCTGACCGCCGTGGTGATGCTGGCGAGCAGGAACAGCAGGAACGGCCAGCCGCGCGGGTAGCGATAGAACCACGCCTGCCTTTCGACCCGGTCGAACAGAGACTGGTCAATCACCCGGCAATTTCCCCGTACTCCATCCCGGCCACCCGGCCATTGGGGCCTGTCGATCCGATCCCCCGAATCTCTATGGCCGCTGCGGCGTCAAAGGGGAACCATGGGCGTCGCCAATTGTTCCGTGGCTTGATGGACGAAACCTTGCTCCTCGCTGACGGTGGTCTGGGCAGAATGCCGGATAATCGGGGCTTGACCGCCCTGCCCCGCGCACGGCAAGGTTTTCGCGTGGAAAAGGAAGTACCAGTTGTCTCAACCTGAACGACCTGGGCAGCCCGGCAAGAAGATGCCGGGACTACCACCGGAGCTGCGACGAAGCGGTGAGCCGGGCTGGGCGGGCGGGCTGAGGAAGCTCTATAATTCCGTGGTGGATGAACCGCTCCCGTCCAGCTTTGACGATCTGCTCAAGAAGCTGGACGAAAGCGGCGATGCCTGACCGGATAGAGGTTTCCCCCGCCGATGAAGGGTTTCGCCGCGAGTTGCTGGGGGTCCTCCCTCACTTGCGCGCCTTTGCCCGCGGCCTGTGCGGCCGCCCCGATTTCGCCGACGATCTGGTGCAGGAAGCCACGATCAAGGCATGGGTAGCGCGTGATCGCTATACGCCGGGCACCAACATGCGCGCCTGGACCTTCGCAATCCTGCGCAACCACTACCTGTCCGAACTGCGCCGCTCCCGCCGCCAGACCGATCTGGACGAAGGCGCGGTCGAGCGGATGCTGGTCATGGAAGCGGATCAGGAAGGCCCGCTGCACCTGTCCGACATGGAGACCGCGCTGAGCAAGCTGGCCCCCGAACGGCGCGAGGCAGTGCTTCTCGTCGGTGCTTCGGGGTTCAGTTACGAGGACGCGGCCGAGATCGCCGGATGCCCCATCGGCACCATGAAGAGCCGCGTCGCCCGCGCCCGCGCCGATCTCGCGCGGTTGCTGGACGGCAAGGCCGATGCGGTAACCGCAAGGCTGCGCAAGGCGGGCTGAAGAGCGTCCCGGACATAAAAAGGGCTCCCGCACCATGCCGGTACGGGAGCCCTTTTTGCATCTGCCAGCAGGATCAGCCGGGATAGACCCAGGCCGTGCCACGATCGAAGTTGTCGGATGCGAACTTCCAGTTGAGCAGGTTGTCCAGCACCGCCTTCACATAGGCAGGGCGCTTGTTCATCTGATCGATGTAGTAGGCATGTTCCCACACATCCACGGTCAGCAGCGGGTTGACGTCGGCGGTAATCGCGGTGCCGGCGTCATGGGTGGAGATGACCTTGAGCTTGCCGCCATCGACGACCAGCCAGGCCCAGCCGCTGGCGAAGTGGTTGACCGCTTCGTTGGTCAGCGCTTCGAGCAGCGCGTCCATCGATCCGAAATCGTTCTGGATGGCAGTTGCCAGGCTCTCGCTCGGCGCGGTCTTTTCCGGGCTCAGCGAATGCCAGTAGAAGCCATGGTTGTAGACCTGCGCGGCATTGTTGAACAGCGGGCCCGAAGCCGACTTGCTGATCTCCTCCACCGACTTGCCGGCATTCTCGGTGCCGTCGATCGCGGCGTTGAGCTTGTCGACATAGGTCTTGTGGTGCGCGCCGTGATGGATTTCGAGCGTCTTGGCCGAGATATGCGGCTCCAGCGCGTCCTGGGCATAAGGCAGCGGCATCAGGGCAATGGTCATGGCAGGCTTCCTGTACAGTTCTTGTCGAATTCACGGCGGCGGCACCGGCCCGCCGGCGACCCGCGAAGGAACGCCGGGGCGATCACACCGGGGGTGCATTTCGGTGCTGCAGTGCGACAAATCAAGCGCCGCGAGGTGTCAAATTTGTGCACTGCACGCAAAAGGGGGCGGCGGCCAGGCCACCACCCCCCGGGGATTCGCATTATGGCAGGTTAATTTGCCTTGCGAACTTCGTCAGCCTTGTCCTCGATGGCATCGGCCTGAGCCTCGCCGGTCGCTTCGACGGCATCGGCCTGGGATTCCATGCCTTGCGATTCGAGCGAATCGGCAGCGGCGTCGGACGCCTGCTCGGTCGCGTCGGCCTGCTTTTCCAGGTTGTCGTCAGCGGGATTGTTGCAGGCGGCCAGGCCAAGCGTTGCGGCGGCAGCGGCGGCGATCAGCGCCGTGCGGGTATCGAGAACAATCTTCATGGGTCTTTCCCCTGCTCTTGCAAACCGGAACGGCCCCGTGCCGACCGGTCTGATGAAAAATGGCCCGGCGACGAGGCCGCCGGGCCGTCTGCTTGCCGTTTAGCGGACCGAACCGCGACGGAAGAGGTTGACGATCGCCAGGAGCACGACGGCACCCAGGAACGAAGCGAACAGCGACATGATGTCGAAAGCGCCGCTGGTGATCGGCGCTCCGCCGATGAGCGGGGTGATGACGAGACCGGCGATCAGCGCGCCGACAACACCGACGACGACGTTGAGGAACACGCCCTGCTGGGCGTCGGTCCGCATGACGATCGAAGCGAGCCAGCCAAGGACGCCGCCGACCAGAAGAACGAGAAGAAGGGTCATTGTTCCGTCTCCAGAAAAAGTGAGTAGTTGCCGGTTGAAACTGTCATCGCGCCGCAAGGTTCCGGGTCAATGTTTTCAGGTCGTCGCAAGATGCGTCGGGGGGAGCCCACGAGCACGCCGACCGTTTGAGCATCATGACCCCGGCCGAAAACCGCAGGCGAGCAGGCGCGGCGCTGGCATCGGCGCTGACGGTAGGCAGCGTTGTGGCGGCGCTGATCGCCGGTCTTGGCGCGCGCTTCGTGCCGCTGGCGAACCATCCCTTGCAATCCGTCGTCACTGTCAGCCCTGCCCCGCCCCAGCCTGCACCGACCCCGACCCCGGTCGCGCGCGCCAATCCCAAGCCGCCGCATCAGGGCGGCGGCGGCAAGCCCCGCGTCACCACTCCGCAGCTCGAAGCCCCGCCCGCCTCGGCGGTCGTGTTGTCAGTGCCGGTGCCGGCGACGCCTGCGCAGGGCCGGGCCGGAACCGCGCAGTCGGGTGGCGATGGCGGCAGCGGGTCCGGCAGCGGCGGGGGCTCCGGTTCCGGCTCGGGGAACGGTTACGGCAGCGGATCGGGCTATCGCCTGCCGGCGGTGCTGCCCCGCCAGACGCACGGCAAGCTGCACTTCACCGACCTGCCGCCCGACTTGCGCAAGCGCCGCCAGGGCGATGTGCTGACGCTGCGCTACCGCATCGGCGTGGACGGCACGGTCAGCGGCTGCACGATCCTCTCCTCCAGCGGCGATCCGGCGCTGGATGCGCAAACCTGCGCCCTGATCTCGGAACGCTTCCGCTTCCGCCCGGCGCGCGATGTTCAGGGAAATGCGGTGGCTTTCACAATGACCGAAATCCACGGCTGGGACGATGCGTCAGAGCCGGACGAGCGGTGATCGAGCCGGGGCGCAATCGCCTATGAAATCGCCTATCCGTATTCGTCACCCTGAACTCGTTTCAGGGTCCATCGTGCCGCCGGCCGGGACGCTGAAAGGCGCTGGACGCTGCAACCAAGCCCTATTCGACGGCGGGGCAAACCGCGCAATGGATGCTGAAACAAGTTCAGCATGACGAAGCTGAGGGTAAACTCGTCATATGCGATTGCCCTGGTGATCGAGTTGAGTCCGGCTTCGCCCAGTAGCCGACGTTCGAACTGGCCTTGCTCAATTCAATCAGTGGCTGCCGGGTGCAAAAGGATTAGGGTGTAAAGGGCCGAACAGAAGGTGGCAGCCACAACCAGCCCGAGTATCATCGTCTGGCGCATAGCACGCTGGTGGTCATCACTGACGTGAAAGGAAGCTATACGAGCGCCCAGCACGATTATGGCATCAGGCAACGCGAAAAGCATGAGTTCGCCGCGCGACGCGGGTCTATCAACCAGCGGCGTTAAGAAGATTGCCGCGTTGACAGCAAGCGCAATCCAGAAGCCCACATAAGGCCAGGTTTCTGTCGGATAGTCTTTGCGCAGCTTCCATATGATACCAAGGCCAACTGCCGCGCACGCAACTCGATAGAAGGTAGCGAAAGGAAACTCGGCTTCATTCTCAAGTGCGACGCCAACGACTACAAATGTCGCTACACCGATAAGAGCCAATCCTAACCGCCCAAAGTATAGTCCCAATGACCGGTCTCCTTCAACCCGTAGCGTTCCAGAAGACCGCACAGCATTCAAGGACGAACGTCCGCTCCCCAACAATCTTCGCCGTTCCTCCTGATACGAAGCCCAACCTAAATCCAAACACCCACCTTCACCGCGCCCCAGCATCCGCCCGCTTTTCCCCCATCCGCCGCGCAATCACGGCGCAGACCATCAACTGGATCTGGTGGAAGATCATCAGCGGCAGGACGATCGCCCCCACCTGATCGGGCGCGAACAGCACGCCGGCCAGCGGCACGCCGGTGGCAAGGCTCTTCTTGGACCCGCAGAACAGCAGCACCACGCGATCCTCGCGCGCGAAGGCCATCGGCCGGCCGATGGCTTGCGCCGCGCTCATCACCACCGCCAGCATCGCCAGCGACAGCGCGCCGATTTCCGCGATGTCCCCCCATGTCACCCGGCTCCACAGCCCGCCCAGCACGGCGGCGCTGAACGCGGTGTAGACGACCAGCAGGATCGAGCTCTTGTCGGTATAGCCCAGCACCCGCTTGTGCCGCGCCACGAAGCCCGCGATCCATGGCCGCAGCAGGTGGCCGGCCAGGAACGGCAGCAGCAACTGGGTGGCGATGGTGATGACCGGATCGCTCGAAAACCCGCCGCTGCGCCCGGTGATGAACAGCGCGGTCAGCAGCGGCGTGAGGACAATCCCGGCAAGGTTGGAAAACGAGGCGCTGCACACCGCCGCCGCCACGTTGCCGCCCGCCATCGAGGTGAAGGCGATCGAGGACTGCACCGTGGACGGCAGCAGCGACAGGAACAGCATGCCGCGCGCCAGCGGGGTCGGCAGGAACGGCAGCGCCTGGATCGCCAGCCCCAGCAGCGGAAACAGCAGATAGGTCAGCCCCGCGACCGACAGGTGCAGCTTCCACGCCCGCGCCCCGTCAATCACCGCCTGGCGCGACAGCCGCGCGCCGTGGAGGAAGAACAGCAGCGCGATGGCAAGGTCGGTAATGCGGTCCGCCACCGTCGCCCACACGCCTTGCGCCGGCAGCACGGAGGCCAACACAACGGTCGCCATCAGCGCCAGCACATACGGATCGAGGTTGAGCCGTGCGAGCGCCCTGCCGATCACAGCCAGCCCGCCTCGCGATACCATTGCGCCGTCTGCTTCAACCCTTCGCGGGTGGCGATGCGCGGCGTCCACAGTGTTGGCGGCACTTGTGCGGCAGCACTCACCACCCAATCGGGATGGCTGAAATAAGCGGCGCGATCGGCCGTCATCTTCGCCTTCGCGCCGCGCAGCAGGCCATCGATCCGGGCAATCCGCGCCAGCATCGCCGGTGACAGGCCGATCACCCAAGGCCGCCGGCCCACCGCCCAGCCGATGGCGCGCGCCATCTCGCGATGTTCCCAGCCCCCTGCCCGGCCGTCGTCAGGCTCGAACACCTGCCCGGTCACCATTTCCCCGCCCGGCACCAGATCGACCAGCAGCCGCGCCAGATCGGCGGCGTGAATCATCGAGGCGTGACCCTGCGCCGGGACCGGCACCACGCCCCAGCGCGCGGCGCGGAACAGTTCGAACATCTCCTTGTCGCGCGGGCCATAGATCGCCGGCGGACGCACGATCGTCCAGTCCAGCGCGCTGGCCCGCAGCAGTTTCTCCGACCGCGCCTTGGATGCACCGTAAGCCGATAGGTCCGGCTCGCGCGCGGACAGCGAGGAAACGTGAATGAAGCGGCGAATACCCTTCAGCCGCACCGCATCGATCAGGTTGAGCGTGCCGGTGACGTTGCCGGTTTCGAACCCGGCGGCATCGGGCGCGTTCACCACCCCGGCCACGTGGATCGCCGCCTCCGCGCCCCGGGTCAGCGCCGCCATCGCCTCGGTATCGGCAAGATCGCCGGGCACCCAGATCACGCCTTCGCGCGGCGGCTGCGGGCGGCGGGTGAGCGCGGCGACCTCGTACCCGGCGGCCAGCGCCGCTTCCAGCACATGGCTGCCGAGAAAGCCGGTCGCCCCGGTCAGCGCCACGCGGGGCCGGTGGTCCGCCACCATCACTTGAGTACCAACTGATCGCGATGGATCACCGCGCTGCGCGGCGCATAGCCCAACACCTCGGCCTGCTCGCTCGAATGGCGGCCCCGGATCGCATCGCATTCGGCGGAATCATATTCCGACAGCCCATGCGCCACCGTGCGCCCATCGGCATCCAGCACCGAGACCGGATCGCCGCGCAGGAATGCGCCGCCGATCGCGGTAACGCCCTTCGCCAGCAGGCTGGACCCGCGCCGCAGGGCCGCAGCGGCTCCCGCATCGACCACCACGGTGCCCTTGGTCCGCAAACGGCCGCCCAGCCACGCCTTGCGGGCATTGCCGCGCGCGCCGGCCTTGCGCCTGGGCAGGAACAGCGTGCCGATCCCTTCGCTCACGATCCGCGCCACCGGCCGATCATGCTGGCCGTTGCCGATCACTAGGCAAATGCCCGCCAGTTCAGCGATCTCGGCCGCCTGCAACTTCGACACCATCCCGCCCGATCCCATGCCCGAGCCGGATTCGGTGCTGGCCATCGCCTGCACTTCCGCCGTCACCCCTTCGACCACCGGGATCATCCGCGCGCCCGGCTCGCGGGGGTGGCGATCGTAAAGCCCGTCGATGTCCGACAGCAGCAACACCGCGCTCGCCTGCGCCGCCTGCGCCACGCGCGCGGCGAGCCGGTCGTTATCGCCGAAGCGGATTTCCTGCGTGGCGACCGAATCGTTCTCATTGATTACGGGCACCGCCCCGGCATCGAGCAACCGGCCCAGCGTCGCGGTGACGTTGAGGTAGCGGCGGCGATCCTCCAGATCTTCCAGCGTCAGCAGCATCTGCGCGGCGGTCAGGCCGTGCCCCGCCAGAAGCTGCGCCCACAGCCCGGACAGCGCGATCTGGCCCACGGCGGCGGCGGCCTGCGCATCGGCCAGGCTGCCGCGCCCGCCCTTGTCCAGCCCCAGCGTTGCCGCCCCCAGCGCGATCGCGCCGGATGATACCACGATCACTTGCTGCCCGCGCCCGCGCGCCTCGGCGATCTCGGCCACCAGCGCCTCGATCCACGCCCGGCGCACCCCTTCGCGCCCGACCAGCAGCGCCGATCCCACCTTGAGCACAAGGAGCGGGCACTGCGCCGGATCGGCAAGGTCGGAAAGGCGGGAAATGGACATTTGCGGCCGCTCTCTAAGGGAAATGCAGGCCTGGGGGAAGACGGACTATTGCCCGATCACAGAGGCGACCACGGCGTTTCGTCGGCCTCTTCGCGCTCGCCTTCGGGGCGCTCGGTCACGGTGGCGGCGGGGAGATAGTCGATCACCGCATCGAGCAGCTTCGACATGCCCTTCCCGGTGGCACCGGAAATCGGGAACACCTCATCCGCACCGGCCTTGAGCAGTTCGCGCGCATAATCCGCCGCCAGCGCATCGTCGATCAGGTCGATCTTGTTGAGCGCGACCAACCGGGGCTTGTCTTCAAGGCCGCCGCCATAGGCTTCCAGTTCCTCTTCCACCACGCGCATCGCCTCGACCGGGTCAGTGCCCGATACGTCGATCAGGTGGACCAGCACGCGGCAGCGTTCGATATGTCCCAGAAACCGGTCGCCGATCCCTGCGCCGTCAGCCGCCCCGGCGATCAGGCCGGGAATGTCGGCCAGCACGAATTCGCGGTTTTTGTGCAGGACCACGCCGAGTTGCGGGCGCAGCGTGGTGAAGGCGTAATCGCCCACTTTCGCCTTGGTGTTGGACAGCTTGTTGATGAAAGTGGACTTGCCCGCGTTCGGCATGCCGACAAGGCCGACATCGGCCAGCAGCTTGAGCCGCAGCCAGACCCACAGCTCCTGCGCCGGCATGCCGGGCTGGTGCTGGCGGGGCGCGCGGTTCGTGCTGGTCTTGTAGCTGGCGTTGCCGCGCCCGCCCAGCCCGCCTTCGAGCAGCGTTACCCTCTGGCCCGCCTCGGTCAGGTCGGCGAGAACCGTTTCGCGATCCTCATCGTCGATGACCTGGGTGCCGACGGGAACCTTGATGACCAGATCCTTGCCCGCCGCGCCGTTGCGGTTCTTGCCCATGCCATGGCTGCCGCGCGGGGCCTTGAAGTGCTGGGTATAGCGAAAGTCGATCAGGGTGTTGAGGCCGGCCACCGCTTCGAACACCACATCGCCGCCCTTGCCGCCGTTGCCGCCGTCCGGACCGCCGTATTCGACATACTTCTCGCGCCGGAACGATACCGCGCCGGGGCCGCCGCCGCCCGCGCGGACATAGATCTTGGCCTGGTCGAGAAAATGCATGGGGTTTTATCCGGTGAATGGCGATGCTTGTCGAGGCCGGGCTAAATCCAGGCAAAGCAAGCGCGCGCCACTAGGCCCGCTGGACCGATTTTGCAAGTTCCGCGAAAATCGCGCATGATTGCCGCCATGGCCGAAATCATCAACCTGCGTCAGGCGCGCAAGTCCAAACAGCGCAAGGATGCGGCCGATGCAGCCGCAACCAACCGCGCGAAACACAGCGTCACCAAAGCGCAGCGTGCCCTGGCAGCCGGTGAAGCGGCGCGCACCGATCGCCTGCTCGACGGCGCGAAACGCGAGACCGACTGATGCGCACGACCTATGGCGAAGCGACGGTACGGCTCTATCACCTCGATGGCGGAGCAGAAGGCGGCGCGGCGACGACGCTGTTATACGGGCCGCTGTCCGAAGCCATGGCGCTGGCGGCGCGGCAGAGCGAAGACGTGCAGGACGGCCTGTTCATCGCCACCGACAATGACGTGATCGCCTGGCTGGATCTGGTCGAGGAATAGGGCGTTTCTCAAAGCGCCCGCGCGGATTGCTGGTGGAGCCGAGGGGGATCGAACCCCTGACCTCGTCATTGCGAACGACGCGCTCTCCCAGCTGAGCTACGGCCCCGTTCCAGCAATCGCGCAGGCGAGGTACCTTTCGGCAACCTCGCTGCGAGGCAGCCCCTTAGCGAAGTGGCCTCGCGCTTGAAAGAGCAAAAATCCGCGCGTCCGTCAAATTCGGGCCGCGCCGGGCCTGTCGGCCTTACCGGCTGCTCGTAGGGTTGGACTGGCCGATCACGACGATCCGCCCGCCATAGCGCGCTTCCCACGCCGCCAGATCGGCCATGTACTGGGCATAGCTGTCATAGAAGGCCTTGAACGGCGCTTCCAGCTTGGCCAGCCCGGCATAGGAATAGGCCTCGAATCCTTCGGGGGCGACGGCCTGCAGATCGGCGCTGACCTCCATCGCCGCTTCGCAGAACGCGGGGGTGACGGGCGGCAGGGCGAAGAAATTGTAGACCTGCGTCTGGTAGGTTTCGCGCGCCCGCGCCGCGTCCCGCACGGAAAGCTGGGTCTGGAAGCTGCGATCGATCTCCATATTGGCGTTGTCCAGGGCCTTGTCATACATCGTCAGGAACCGCTTGTAGCCGGCCAGGATCGGTGCCTGTTCGGGCTTGAGGCAATTGAGCGCGGCGACGTTATAGGCCGAGCGCAGGTTCCAGATGGTCTGGGTCGAGGAAATGCCGGTGTTGACGGTGTGGCGCTGGCCGTTGGCATCGATCGGCGGAATGGTGAGCGTATCGGGCGCGCCAAGCGGCGGCTGCGGCAGCGGCGGGATCACCACCACCGGCGGCGGCGGGGGCGGCGGCGGGGGCGTGGCGCACCCGGCCAGAAGCGCCATCGTCCCCAGCGCGGCACCGGCAGCCAGCCGGAACAGCCAGCCCCGGCCACCCTGTTGCTTGTCTGTCTCGAACGTCACTTCTGCACACTCCACCCGAACCATGGCCCGCATCGGCAGGCATCTTAACCTCAAGCCGCCCCAAAGCGAAAGCCCGGCGCGACAAACATCGCGCCGGGCAGGATAATACGTTGAATCTTTACAGAATATGATCCGGTTCGGGCAAATGCGACGAACCGGATCAGGGATAGATCGTCAGCGACGGTCGCCCAGGAAGCTCAGCAGGAACTGGAACATGTTGATGAAGTCCAGGTAAAGGCTGAGCGCGCCCAGCACCACGGCCTTGCCGACGAAATCGGTGCCGCGAAGCTGATAGTACTGATTCTTGAGCATCTGGGTGTCATAGGCGGTGAGGCCCGCGAAGATCAGCACGCCGAGCACCGAGATCACCAGTTGCAGCGCCGACGAGGCAAAGAACAGGTTGAACAGCGATGCGACGAGGATGCCGACCAGACCCATGATCAGGAACGTGCCGAAGCCCGACAGGTCCTTCTTCGTGGTGTAGCCATAGAGGCTGAGCCCCGCGAAGGCGGCCGCCGTGGCGAAGAAGGTGGTCGCGATCGAAGCGCCGGTGAACACCAGGAACAGCGACGACATCGACAGGCCCATGACCGTACAGAAGCCCCAGTAGAGCATCTGGAGGGTCGAGGTCTTCATGCGATTGACACCGAAGTTCATCGCCAGGACGAAGCCCAACGGAGCAAGGATGATGACCCAGCGCAGCGGCGTCGTCAGCACCTGCGCCGCGAACCCGGAGGTTGCGAACAGCAGCGCGACCACGCCGGAAAGCAGGACACCGGACGCCATGTAGTTGTAAATAGACAGCATATGCCGGCGCAGGCCCATGTCATAGGCTGCGCGACCGGCGGTGCGGCCGTCCAGGCTCGGGGACGCACCGAAGCCCGATCCAGGCTGGGGGTCGTTCCAGTTCGCCATTTAAAACTCCCTAACTACCCGCCGTGACGCACAATGCGCACTGGCGGTTGATGAGGAATATCGGCGCGACGGCCCCGGTTTTCAAGAAAAACCGGAAATGGCCATTTGTGTCAAAATGTGAAAAGCTGTCGCGGCATCATGCCTTGCGCGCTTCGGCCGCCATTTCGGCGTTGCGATCGCGCGATGCGGTCATCGCCGCCAGCACCACCGTTGCCAGCGCGGCGTCGGCATCAAGGACATTCATCCCCGCACGGGTCGATCCGCCGGGGCTGGCCACCATGTCCGCCAGCGCGCCGGGCGAATGAGGCGAGGCGGAGGCGAGCTGCGCCGATCCTTCGACCATCGCCAGCGCCAGCCGCCGCGCCTGCCCGGCCTCAAGCCCGAGCGCCTCCGCCCCCGCGCTCAGCGAATCGATGAAGCGATAGACGAAGGCGGGGCCACAGCCCGCCAGCGCGGTGACGGCATCGAACAGGCTCTCGTCCGCCAGCCATTCGGGCGTGCCCAGCGGGGCCATCAGCGCGGTCACCGCCGACCGGCCCAGCTCGTCCAGCCCGCGCGCGTCAAGCGCGATCGGCGATTTGCCGATGGCCGCCGCCAGGTTGGGCATGATCCGCACCAGTGCACCGGCTTCGGGGAAGCGCGCGGCAAGGCTGTCGAACTCGACGCCTGCCAGGATGGAAAACAGCACCGTTTCGCGCGTGGCCAGCGGTGCCAGCGTGGCCACCACATCGTCGAGCCCCTGCGGCTTGACCCCCAGCAGGATCGCGTCGAACCGGCCATCGGGCATGTCGCGCAGCAGCCGCACGCCGTCGGGCACTTCGGCGCGGAAGGGATCGACCACGGTGAACCGCGATGCCGGGATACCGCCCGCCAGCCATCCGGTCAGCATGGCCCCCGCCATATTGCCGCAGCCGACCAGAAGAATGTTTTGAAACCGGTCCATGGCAGGGTCCTTCACGCGATGAGGTGCAGCCCCTTAGGCTGGCCGCGCTCCGGTGCCAAGGGGGCGCTCAGGCCTCGCCGGCGGCATCCACCATCGCGGCGGCCAGCGCTTCGGCCGGGGTCTTGTCACCCCACAGGATGAACTGGAACACCGGGTAGAAGCGATCGCACTCCTCGATCGCGGCTTCGACCACCATCTGCGCGCGCGCCGGACCCAGCAGCCCGTCCTCGCCCAGCATCAGGCCGTGGCGGAACAGGATCACCGAACCGTTGGACCACATGTCGAAGTGGCCGAGCCAGAGCTGCTCGTTAATCAGCGCCAGCGCCTCATGAACGGCGGCGCGCTTGGCATCCGACACGCGGATGTCGGGCAGGCACAGCAGTTGCAGGACGCAATCTTCGGGACGCCAGATCGCCTGGAACTGGTATGTCGCCCAGGCCCCCTTCACTTCGGCCGAAATCTCGGCATCGCCGTTGAATTCATAGGGCCAGTCGCGCGCTTCGAACAGCGAAGCGAGCATTTCCACCGGAGCGGCGTCGTCGTCGTCGTGGTCGATGGTGTCCTCAACCGTCTTCATGTGTCGAACAGGCTTTCTCTCAACGGGTTCACCGTGGATCGTCGGTCAGGCTGTCGGGCACAATCCGGACGCGGGAATCGGCTGCGCAAAACTTCACAACCCTGTTCACAGCGTGTGGATAAAGATAACCGCAGGTTAATTCGGGGTGCCCGCGGGGCCGGCACGCAGGCTCTCAGTCGTCGCCAAGCTGGTCGACGACTTGCCCGGCGGGGCTGATCCAGACATGCGCGCCATCGCCGATATCCGCCTTGCGCGCCTGCGTCAGGAAAGTTTCGGCCGCCTTTTCGGTGGCGAATGGCCCGGCAAGAATGCGGTTGGTCTGCCCGTAATCCGACAGGAACGGCCCCTTGCCCTTGAACAGCGCCGACGCCTGCCGCGACATCCGCCGCCAGTCATAGGCGATCGCCGACTTGTCGCGCCCCACGCCCACCTGCACCCAGATGCGACTGGGATGCGCCGGCGGTGCGGGCTTTTTCACTTCCGGCTTGGGTTCCGGCTTCACGACGGGCCGCGCCGGGCTGATCCGCGAGATATCGACCGCCCCGGACACCGGCCCGGCCTTGAGCGTGGGCTTGTCGAGATCGGCGAAGATATCGGCAAGGCTTGGCGGTTGCGGCGCACGCGCCGCCGGTTGCGCAACTGCCGGAGCGGGGGCAGGCGGGGCAGGCGTCGCCGGAGCGGGCGAGGCCGGAGGCGTGCTGGCCGCAAGAGCAGGGGGAGCGGGGTTTGAAACGGCCGGTGGCACTGCGGCGGGCGCGGCGGCAGGCGGCAGTTCTACCGGTGCAGCGGCAACTGGCGCGGGTGTCGTTGCGACAGCCGGTGGCGGTGCGGCAGGCGTCAGCGCGGCCGGGGCCGGGGCGGACGTAACCGCCTCTGCGGAAGCGCGCGATTGCGGCAGACGGGCGAGATCGAAGCCCGGCCCTGCCTTGCGCGCTGGCGGCGTTGCCACGGCGACGCGCGGCAGTTCCACAGATGCGGGCTTGGCGGCGACAGGTGCGGGTGACGGGGCAGGCGCTGCGGCGGTCAACGCGGTCGCGGGCGGCAGTTCTACCCGGCGATTGACCGGCGGCAGTTCGCCGTTCGCGGCCAGGGTGACCGGCTCGGGCGCGGTGGTCGCGGTAGCGGGCTTGATCGGCGGTGGGGCGGTGCGGGCGCTCGCATCGGCCACGGCGGACAGTTCGCCGCGCTTCGTCGCCGCCGCTGCACTGTCCGCCCGCGCCTGGCGCGCGGCCTTCGCCGTCCGGGCCGAGGCTTTCTTCGAACCGCCAGACCCCAGCGGTTCGCCCTTGGGCACCAGCCCGGCGGCAGCCGCCGCCATGTGGCGGGGGAAGCCGCCCGCCGGCGTGATCGCCGCGATCCGGGTATCGTCGATGCCCACTTCGGCGGCACGCGGGAACTTGCCGAGGTTGGCCGCCGCCGCTTGCTGCGCGCGGGTCAGGCGCGGCATATAGCGCAGATAAGGGACGATCCGCTCCGCCAGCTCGCCGGGCAGGATCGTTTCCACCACCTGGGTCGCCTGCGGCACGTCGCCGCCGATCGCCAGCGCAAAGGCGCGGGTGCGCCAGGCCGGCTTGTCCTGCTGGCGCATCAACGGCATCAGCGTCAGTTCCGAGGCAGAAGCATCGCCGCCGATCGCCTGGCTCAGCGCCAGCCGCAGGCGCAGCCCGGCTTCCCCCGGCCCACCGCGCGGAGCCTGCGCGTAATAGCGCTGGGCGGTCAGGTTATCGCCGACGAGATCATAGGCCAGCCCGCGATCCGCCGCGATCTGCGCCGGTGCCGCCCCGGCCTTCTCTGCCGCATCGTAAGCCGCGATCGCGGCGACCGGATCGCCGCTGCCGGTCAGCGCGCCGGCCAGCCCGATCTTGATCTGGGGATCGCCCGGAGCGATCTGTTCGGCGCGGCGGTAGAAGCCGATCGCCGCCGCGAAATCGCCCATCGTGCTGGCGGCATTGCCGGCATCGAGGAGCGCGGCACTGTCACGAGGGTTGCGCCCCAGACGCGATAGCGCGGCGTTAAGAGCGGCAGAGCCCGCACCCGGCACCGGCTGCACCACCGGGCGCGACACCACCGGCGCGGTCTGCGCATGCACCCCGGCAGCGCCGAGCAAGGCACACACCGGCAGCGCCAGCCGACGCAGGGCAAGGGCGCGGCGTGCGCGCCTTCCGATGACTGCTGAGTTTCGCCGCACGCGCATAGCTACCCCGTCCGTCCTGCCTGCATCCGCCCTGCCGGCATCGGGCACCGCCCGGCCGCCCGCAAGGAAGCGGGAGCAGGCCAATCCCTCGCGCCTGCCCCCTGACATAGCCGTGATGAACGCCAGATTGCCTCAGCGCCGCCCCGCCCGGCCACCGGGAGGAGCAGCGCCGAGGCCGATCTGCCTACTGGTTGTTCTGCCGCCCGAGGAAGCGCGGGATGCTGAGCGAACCGCTATCGGCGTCGCCTTCTTCCGCCGGGGCCTGATCGGCCGTGGCCGGCTTGGTCCGCGACAGACTGGTCATCCGTTCGAACAGCGTGCTGCCGCCCGGAGCCGGGCGCGGCGGCGCAACCGCCGGGGGGGCATCGGGTTCGAAGCGCAGCTCGTCCTGGACGCGGCCATACGGCTGCGGAGCCGGTTCGGGCTGGATCGGAGCCTGAAGTTCCAGCGGCTCTCCCTGCGGCCGGCGCAGCCCGGTCAGGCTGGCGTAGCCGGCGGGCACGCCGTCGTCCGCGTCGTCATCCTCAACCCCGGACATTTCCAGGCCTGAGCCGAGTTCGAAGGCATCTTCCTGCGGGGCGGCAACCGGTGCCGGTTCCGGCGGCGGCGCATACTGCGCGACCGGAGCCTCGACCGGGGCGGCAGCCGGGGCCATCGCCGGGCGGACCGGGCCACGGCCCGCGCCGAACGCGGTGGGCCGGGCAGCCTGCGCCGCCATTTCCTCGGACTGTTCGATGCCGGTGGCGACTACCGAAACGCGGATCTTGCCCTGGAGATCGGGATTGAAAGCCGAGCCCCAGATGATGTTGGCGTCCGGATCGACCAGTTCGCGGATGTGGTTGGCCGCTTCATCAACTTCGAGCAGTTTCATATCGTCGCCGCCGATGATCGAGATGATGACCCCCTTGGCACCCTGCATCGACACGCCATCGAGCAGCGGGTTGGCGATGGCGCGTTCGGCCGCTTCGAGCGCACGGTTCGGGCCTTCGCCTTCGCCGGTGCCCATCATCGCCTTGCCCATTTCGCCCATGACCGAGCGCACGTCGGCGAAGTCGAGGTTGATGAGGCCGGGCATGATCATCAGGTCAGTGATCGAGCGCACGCCCTGCTGCAGCACTTCGTCGGCAAGCTGGAACGCTTCCTTGAAAGTGGTTTCGGCCTTCGCCACCAGAAACAGGTTCTGGTTGGGAATGACGATCAGCGTATCGACGTGCTTCTGCAGCTCCTCGATGCCCGCTTCGGCGGCGCGCATGCGGCGCGTGCCTTCGAACATGAAGGGCTTGGACACGACGCCCACCGTCAGCACGCCCTTGTCGCGCGCGGCCTGCGCGATGATTGGGGCAGCGCCGGTGCCGGTGCCGCCGCCCATGCCGGCGGCGATGAAGCACATGTGGACGCCGTCCAGCAGGCGGTCGATCTCGTCGAGCGTTTCTTCGGCGGCGGCGCGGCCCACTTCGGGGCGGGCACCGGCACCAAGGCCGCGGGTGATTTCGGGGCCGAGCTGCACGCGGGTTTCGGCGATCGCATTGTTGAGCGCCTGCGCATCGGTATTGGCGACGACGAAATCGACACCTTCGATCGCCGCGTGGATCATGTTCGCGATGGCGTTACCGCCGGCACCGCCCACACCGATGACGACAATGCGCGGACGAAGCTCCTCTATCGCCGGCGGTCCGATGTTAATGCTCATTTCGCTCTCCTGGCAGGCTCGTGCCGCAAGAATTTGTCCCAACAATGATCGGCGATGTTTGCACGCTTGGCGTCATCGACGCAAAGGATGTCACCCCCTTGTCCACAGCCCGTGTACTGCGCACGACGGAAAATGCCGCCGGATCGCCGCCCCCCCGGTGCGCGGCCGGGTTCGCGGCATGCAATCGTTTCGCACGACGGCACGGCGCGGCATCTTCAGAAGTATTCCCGCACCGCCTGGACCACCCGGCCGACCACGCCGAACGATCCGTAGCGGACGATCTTGTGCCGGTCCGCACCCAGCGTGCGGATATCGACGGGATCGGCAGCGGCATAAAGCACCAGTCCGGCCAGCGTCGCGAAGCCCGGCTTCACGTGCGCTTCGGCCAGCCCGGACAGATGCGGCACCCGGCCGATCCGCACCGGCTTGCCCAGAGCAGCCTGCGCATAATCGGCAAGGCCCACCAGTTCCGCGCCGCCGCCGGTGAACACCACCTGCTTGCCGCGCTGGCCGTTGAACCGCATGACCTTGAGCGCGCGGTTGATCTCGTCCATCAGCACGCCCAACTGGCTGGTGATGACGCCGATCAGTTCGGCACGCGGGATGCGGTTCTTCTCGTCGGCGTGGCGGGCCAGCGGGCCGGTCCCTTCCTCGCCCGGCGCGTTGACCGGGATCATCTCGCGGTGATCGTTCGGCGAGGCGACGGCGGAACCGCTGACGCACTTCAGGCGCTCGGCCTGATAGCGGCGGATGCCGAACGCCGATGCCACGGCGTCAGTGATGTCGGCCGAGCCGATCGGGATCGCAATCATCTCGCGCAGCATACCATCGCTGAACACGGATACGTTCGTGACTTCCGCACCGAATTCGATCAGCGCCACCCCCAGATCGCGCTCTTCGGGCGACAGGCAGGCATGCGCCGCCGCAATCGGCGAGCCGACCACCGCCTCGACATCGAGGTGCGCGCTTTGCACCGCTTCCGTCAGATTGCGGATCGGTGCGCCGTCGGCCAGCATCACGTGAATATCGACGCCCAGCCGCTCGGCGTGGAGGCCCTTGGGGTTGCCCACCCCGTGCGCGCCGTCCAGCCGGTAGCTGGCGGGCTGCGCGTGCAGCACCATGCGGCCATCGGGCTGGATCACGTCGCGCGCCGAAAACAGCAACTGGTCGATATCCTCCTGCTCGATCCGCCGCCCGCCGATCTCGGCCTCGACCTGGGCGATCTGGCTGGCGAGTCCGGCGCCGGAGCAGCCGATCCACACTTTCTGGACCGACAGGTTGGCCATCTTCTCGGCCCGGTCAATCGCGTCGCGCACTGCATAGGTCGCCGCGCGCATGTCGGTGACATAGCCGCGCTTGATGCCCTGGCTGGCGCGGTGGCCGGAACCGAGAACCACCATGTCGCCCATCTCGGTCACCCCGGCGATGATCGCGGAGATGCGGAAGGAGCCGATGTTGACCGCGCCGAACACGCGGGCACTGCGGGGCTGGGCCATTATTCCGACTCCTTGGTGGTGGACGCAGACACCGGTTCAGCGGCAGTGGCCGTGGCGGCGGCAACCTTGGCGCGCGATGCGGCCGCCTTTTCCTCTTCCTCGGCCTCTTCGCGGCCGGGAACCCGGAAATAGATGCGATCGCCGGCGCGCATGTCGAACGCCGCCACTTTGCCGCCAAGCAACCGGTTGGTGCCGTTCAGCCGCGCGAACGAGAGCAGCGCCGCGCCCGATTCCCGCTCGCCCTCCGGCAAGGCCAGCACCTGGCCGGTCTGGAAGGTCAGGTTCCAGCGCCGGTTGCCGATCCATTCCGCCTCGGCCACTTGCGGCTGCAAGGCGGGAGCGACGCGCAGCAGCCCCGACAGCGCGACCACCTGCTGGCCCGCGCCGGGCCCGGAAACGATGAGCTTGCCCTTGGCGTTGCGCGCGCTGACCGGGTCGAGTTCGGCCCCGGTCTCGTCGATCAGCACATAGCGGTCGGCCTTGCGCAGCACCGCGTGCGGGGTGCGCTCAACGATGTCGATCACCAGCGTATCGGGCAACTGGCGCGATACGCGCGCGTCCTTGACCCACGACAGCGCCAGGAGATCGGCCCGCAGGGCTTCCAGATCGACCAGCGGCATCGCCCGATCGCGCTGCGCCAGCGCCTTCTCGTAGATCTTCAGCTCATTGATGTTCTTCACCCCGCGCACTTCCACGCGGCGGACTTCGAACCCCGCCTGGCTGGCGATTTCGGCCATCTGGGTCTCGGCCACGGTCGGCACCCCGGCGGCGCTGGCAGCCAGCCACACCAGCACGGCGGCACCGCCCAGGATCGCGACCACGAAGATCCGGTGCAACTGCTCTTCGCTGAACGGCAGCATCGCCAGCAGCGCTTCCAGCGCCGATCCGGTCTGGCGGCGCGCCTGCTTGACGCGCGCCTTCTTGCCCTGGGCGGCCGAAGTCTTGCGGGCGCTTTGCGCCTTGCGCCGGATCGTGGTGCTCATCCTGCCCCCTGCCCTGCGGGTTCCTGCCCTGCCGGTTCCTGCGCTGCCGGTTCCTGCGCCGCCTTGTCGGCCAGCGCCTCGGCGATGATCGCCTCGACCAGTTCGGGATAGTCCATCCCGCAGGCCCGCGCCTGTTCGGGCACGAGGCTCAGCGGGGTCATCCCCGGCTGGGTATTGGTTTCGAGCAGGAACAGCCCTTCGATCCCCTGGCTGTCATCCCAGCGGAAGTCCGACCGGCTGGTGCCCTTGCAGCCCAGCAACCGGTGCGCCCGCAGCGCCAGATCCTTGCACGCCTGGGTGATCTCGTCAGGGATTTCGGCGGGGCAGATATGCTCGGTCAACCCGTCGGTATACTTGCTGTCGAAATCGTAGAACCCGGACTTGGGCCGCAGTTCGGTGACCAGCAGCGCGCGGTCTCCGATCACCGCCGTGGTCAGTTCGCGCCCCCGGATATAGGGCTCGGCCAGCAGACGGTCGAATTCCTGCCACGGCCCGCGTGCATCGCGGCTGATAGGGTTGCCGTAATTGCCCTCGGCGGTGACGATGGCGACGCCCACCGACGAGCCTTCGTTCACAGGCTTCAACACATAGGGGCGCGGCAGCGGATCGCGTTCGTAAAGCTCTTCGCTATCGACCATGCGCCCGCCCGGCATCGGCACGCCGTGCGGCACCAGCGCCTGCTTGGTCAGTTCCTTGTCGATGGCGATGACCGAGGTGACCATGCCCGAATGGGTATAAGTCAGCCCCATCAGGTCCATCATGCCCTGCACCGAACCATCCTCGCCCGGCGCTCCGTGGAGCGCGTTGAACACGACGTTCGGCGCGGCGGCGGCCAGCTTCTGCGCCACGTCCCGGCCCATGTCGATGCGGGTGACCTTGTGCCCCTTGCCCTCCAGCGCCTTGGCCACGCCTTCACCGCTCATCAGCGAGATCGGCCGTTCGTTCGACCAGCCGCCCATCAGGACCGCGACATGGAGTTTAGGCAGGGGCATCGTATGGCGTTCCACTAAATCAGACACTTGCATGACCTTCGTCATCCCCGCGAAAGCGGGGACCCAGTGCGAACTTCGCTGGCCAGGCACGAGCGGGAGATAGGTTCCCGCTTTCGCGGGAATGACGGAAGGGGTTGGGGCGGGAATTTGCGCGGATCGGGGTCACGGCCGTCCCACCCGCTGGATTTCCCATTCGAGCGTGACGCCCGAACTGTCCTTCACCCGACGGCGCACTTCCTCGCCCAGCGCCTCGATCTCGGTGCTGGTGGCATCGCCGGTGTTGATGAGGAAGTTGGTGTGCTTTTCCGACACTTGCGCGCCGCCCATGGTCAGGCCACGGCAGCCGGCCCGGTCAACCAGCTCCCACGCCTTGTGGCCATCGGGGTTCTTGAAGGTGGACCCGCCGGTCTTGGAGCGCAGCGGCTGCGAAGCCTCGCGGCTGGCGGCGATGCGGTCCATTTCGGCCTGGATCGCGGCGGGCTCGCCGGGGCGGCCCTGAAAGCGCGCCGACACCACGATCGCGCCTTCCGGCAGTTCGGAATGGCGATAGGTATAGCCAAGGTCGGCAGTGGCCAGCGTCACCAGCTCATCCGAACGCAGCACCACGTCGCAATCGACCAGCACGTCCTTGACCTCGCTGCCATAAGCGCCGCCGTTCATGCGCACGAACCCGCCGACGGTGCCGGGGATCGAACGCAGGAATTCGACGCCGGAAATCCCGGCATCGCGCGCTGTGGACGAGACCAGAATGCCGCTGGCCCCGCCGCCGCATTCCAGCACATGGCCTTCCCGCGCCGTCACTTTCGCGAAGGCTTTGCCCAGCCGCACCACCACGCCTTCAACGCCGCCATCGCGCACGATCATGTTGGAGCCCAGGCCAAGTGCCATAACCGGCACGGCCGGATCGAGATCGCGCAGGAACCCGCGAAGGTCATCAAGGTCGGCCGGCTCGAACAGCCACTGCGCCGTGCCGCCCGCCTTGAACCAGACGAGCGCAGCCAGCGGCGCGTTCGCGGTCAACTTGCCGCGGACACCGGGAAGTGCGCTGACGACCATCATCCTTGCCCTCCGTGGACGATGACGCACGTTGCAGGAGCGATCGTGCCGGTGGAGATACCCACCCCGCTGCGACTAACGCTTGCTCCGCAAGCGCAAGTCTCGCTCCCCTCCCGCTTGCGGGAGGGGTTGGGGGTGGGCCAGTTGCGCGCGCTCACACCGCCCTCCGCTGCCGGATCGCATCCGCCAACCCTGCCGCCCACTTGGTGATGTCTCCAGCGCCGAGGCACACCACCAGATCGCCCGGCTGGACGGTGGTTGCCAGGGCATCGGCCAGCGCTTCCGGCCCGGCGATGACCTGGGCCGAGCGATGGCCGCGATCCTTCATGCCCGCTACCATCGTATCGGAACTGACACCCTCGATCGGCTGTTCGCCCGCCGCATAGACCGGCGCGGCATAGACCACGTCGGCATCGTTGAAGGCGGCGGCGAAATCATCCATGTGATCGCGCAGGCGGGTGTAGCGGTGCGGCTGGACCACGGCGATGACCCTGCCCTTCACCCCTTCGCGCGCCGCTGCCAGCACCGCGCGGATTTCCACCGGGTGATGGCCGTAATCATCGATCACGCTGACGCCATCGACTTCACCGACCTTGGTAAAACGGCGCTTGACCCCGCCGAACTTGGCGAAGCCGGTGCGGATCACCGCGTCGGGGCAGCCCATTTCCGCCGCCACCCCGATCGCCGCGAGCGCGTTCTGGACGTTGTGGCGGCCCGGCATCGGCAGTTCGATCCCCTCGATCCGGCGGAACGAACCATCACGTTGGCGCAGCGCTACGTCGAAGCGGTTGCCGCCGGGGAACGGGATCACGTTCTCGCCGCGGATATCGGCCTGGGCGGAGAAGCCGTAAGTCACCACGCGCCTGTCGCGCACCTTGGGGATCACCGCCTGCACTTCGGGATGATCGATGCACAACAGCGCGCAGCCGTAGAACGGCACGTTTTCGATGAATTCGACGAAGGCGGACTTCACCTTGTCGAACGACCCGTAGTGATCGAGGTGTTCGGGATCGATATTGGTGACGACGGCGATCGTCCCGTCCAGCCGCAGGAACGATCCGTCGCTCTCGTCCGCCTCGACCACCATCCACTCGCTCTCGCCCAGCCGCGCGTTGGAGCCATAGGCGTTGATAATGCCGCCGTTGATGACGGTGGGATCGATCCCCCCGGCGTCCAGCAGCGCCGCCACCAGCGATGTCGTGGTGGTCTTGCCGTGCGTACCGGCCACCGCGACGGTGTTCTTGAGCCGCATCAGTTCGGCCAGCATTTCGGCGCGGCGCACCACCGGGATGCGGTGTTCCAGCGCATAGACGACTTCAGGATTGTCGCGCTTCACTGCCGTCGAGGTGACGACCACCGCCGCGCCCGCCACGTTTTCCGCCGCATGGCCGATCATCACCGCGATCCCGCGCTTGCGCAGGCCTTCCACCACATAGCCTTCGGCGATGTCGGAACCCTGCACCGAATAGCCCAGGTTATGCATGACCTCGGCGATGCCGGACATGCCGATGCCGCCGATGCCGACGAAGTGGATGGTACCGATGTCGGTGCCGACGCCTTTCACTGAATAGACTCCTTGGCCAGCGCCTCTCCTGCCGAGGCGGCGGGCGATGCGGTGGTGACGCGGATCACGTCCATGATCGGAGTGGCACCGAAGCTTTCCACCAGATCGGCCAGATCGCTGGCGGCGTTGGGATAGCCGCAGTTCCAGGCGCAGTGCGCGGCGTTGGCCAGCGCATCGGGGGCCTGCGCGATCGCCTGAATTTGCAGGCACAGGTCCTTGGCCATGCGCTGGTGAACTTCGGCCTGTTCGCTCAGCAGCCGGTTGCGCTTCTCTCCGGTGTGGGCGTCGGCGTCCTCGGTGGTGACCGGCGGCTGGCGGATCACCCGCGCCCCGCCGCCCGCCACCATTTCGCGCGCGTTGGCGCTCTGGTGATCGTCCATCGCATAGGGCAGCGGGATCAGCACGGCGGGGCGGCCCACGGCGGTCAGTTCGGCGATGGTCGATGCGCCCGAGCGGCCGATGAACAGGTGCGCGCCGGCCAGACGCTCGGCCATGTCCTCGAAATAGGTGCCCAGTTCAGCGGGGATGCCATGCTGGACATAGCGGGCGCGGACCCGCTCGATATCTTCGGCGCGGCACTGCTGAGTCACCTGCAGGCGGCTGCGCAGGGCCGAGGGCAGCATCGCCAGCGCATCGGGGACAACATCGGACAACACCCGCGCGCCCTGGCTGCCGCCGGTAACGAGGATGCGGAACAGGCTGTCTGCGGTGAACGCGGGAAACGGCGCATCGCGCAGCGCCAGCACATCGGCCCGCACGGGATTGCCGACCAGTGTCACCTTGTCAGCCAGCGCCGCGTCCAGCTTGTCGATCTGCTCGTAAGCGGTGGCGATGGCGCTGACCTTGCCGGCGAAATAGCGGTTCACCCGGCCGAACACCGCGTTCTGTTCGTGCAGAACGGTGGGGATGCCCGCCGATGTTGCCGCCAGCATCGTCGGCAGTGCGGGATAGCCGCCGAAGCCGACGACGGCGCTGGGGCTGAAGGTCTCGAAAAGCCGTAGCGCCATGCGCCGCCCTTCGAGCACGCCCCTGGCACCCTTGATCCAGACCAGCGGGTTCTTCCCCGCGATCCGCCCTTCGGGCAGGACATGCGCGGGCAGATAGTCCGGCTTGCCGGGGATCGCCGCGCCGCGACTGTCGGTGATGAGCGCGACATGATGGCCGCGCGCATGCAGTTCCGCCGCCAGCGCAAAGGCGGGTATCAGGTGTCCGCCGGTGCCGCCTGCGGCGAGCACGTAATGGCGGCTGACCGAAGTCATGCGATCTCTCCGATGTCGGTCAGCGAAAAGCGTTCGCGCCGGATGAACGGGTTGCGCCGGGTAATGGCGATGAGCAGGCCGATCGACAGGCACACCGCCACGGTGGACGATCCACCGTAGCTGATGAGCGGCAGGGTCATGCCCTTGGACGGGAAAAGCTTGAGGTTGACGAGGATGTTGATGAACGCCTGCCCGCCGAACTGCGCGGCAAAGCCGGTGCCGGCCAGCACCGTGAACAGGTCCTCCTCGCGCACCAGCCGCAGCAGCACGCGGGTGACCATCGCCAGATAGACGAGCACGATCACGGCGCAGGCGATCAGGCCGAACTCCTCACCGATGACCGAGAAGATATAGTCGGTATGCGCTTCGGGCAGCGCCATCTTGCGGGTGCCCATCCAGAACCCCGAACCCAGCCAGCCGCCGTTGAGCAAGGTGCGTTGCGCCAGATCGACCTGATCGTAAGCCGCGCCGCCGCCGAGGAACGCATCGATGCGGTTCCGGCCGTTGTCATAGGTGAAGTACATCAGAACGATGCCAAGCACGCCCACGCCGATGAACATGCCGATCCGCTTGAGCGGGATGCCGGCCAGCAGCACCATCACGAAGAACGTGCCGCCGAACAGCATCGTCGAACCGAAGTCCGGCTGCATCATCAGCAGCGCGCCGATCAGACCCATCAGCGCAAAGCAGAGGCCGATCACCGGGATCTGCGGATCGCGCGCGCGCCAGGACAGGATCCACGCCAGCAGGATCGGGAAGCCCGGCTTGAGGAATTCGGACGGCTGGAGCGATATGCCCAGGTTGAGCCAGCGGCGGGCACCGTTCACTTCCGAGCCCATGATCGGCACCAGCATCAGTGCCACCAGCATGCCGCCCGCCAGCAGGATACCGAACCGCCGCGCACTGTCCTTGGCCAGCGACGAAGCCCAGAACATCGCCAGCAGCCCCAGGAACTGCCAGCGCAAGTGCAGCGCGAAGAAATGCAGTTGCGAAAGCTTGTGTGCCGAGGTCGACAGGCGGCGGGCGCTGGCCGGCGATGCCGCCGCCACTGCCACCGCCCCGATCGCCATCAGGATCAGCGCCAGCGCCAGCAGCGGCCGGTCGATCTCCTGCCACCAGATCGCCAGCCCGCCACGCCGGTTGCGGTTGTAGCGCGGGACCTGCAGCGGTGCGGGTTCGGGGGCCAGCGTCGCCATCACGCCGCTCCCGGCGCGTCAGCCGCGCCGTCTTCCAGCAAGGCCTCGACGATCTGGCGGAACGCATCACCGCGCGCTTCGTAATCGCGGAACTGATCGAAGCTGGCGCAGGCGGGCGACAGCATGACGATATCGCCCGACACCGCCGCTTCCATCGCCTGGCGGATCGCCTCGGCCATCATCTCGCTGCGGTGGACCACGGTGTAAGGGGCCAGCAGTTCGGCAAAGCGGGGGCCGGCATCGCCGATGGTATAGGCGGCGGCGATATGGCCGAACCACGGCGCGCATTCGTCCAGGTCATCACCCTTGGGCAACCCGCCCAGGATCCAGTGGATGCGTGGTTCGGGGTTAGGTGCGAAGGCGGCGATGGCGGGGGCGGCAGAGGCCGGGTTCGTGGCCTTGCTGTCGTTGATATAGATGACGCCGTTGGCTTCGGCGACCCGCTCCATCCGGTGCGGCAGGCCGCGAAAGCTGCGCAGTGCCGGTTCCCATTGCTTGCGCTTGATGCCCAGCATCTCCAGCGCCGCCACCGCAACGGCGGCGTTCTGGAGGTTGTGCGGGCCCTGCAACGAGGGCCAGCGCGGCTGCAGGGCGGCAAGGTCGGCACCATCGACCACGCGCACCCGGCCCATCGCCCGGCGCGTCGCCTCGGCCTTGGCGATGCCGCGCGTCTCGTCGTCGCCATCGCCGAACACCGCGCCGTTCTGGGCAGACTGCATGGCGAAAAGCCGCGCCTTGGACGCTACATAACCGGCAAAGCCATCGTAGCGATCAAGGTGATCGGGGGTGAGGTTGAGCAGCACCGCCACGTCGCTGTCGAGGGTTCGGGTCAGGTCGATCTGGTAGCTTGACAGTTCGAGCACATAGACCCCGCCTTCGGGCAGCGGATCGGAACCCAGGATGGGCAGGCCGATATTGCCGCCCAGCAACGCCGGCACCTTGGCACATTCCAGCACATGGTGGATCAGCGCGGTGGTCGTCGACTTGCCGTTGGTCCCGGTGATGCCGACAACCCGGTGCGCCGGAAGGCTGGGACGGGCCTGCGCGAACAATTCGATATCGCCGATCACCGGCACTCCGGCGCGCGCTGCCGCTTCGGCGATGGGGTGGCGGTTCAGCGGTACCCCGGGCGAAACCACGATGCCGGCGCAGCCCGAAAGATCGGCCGCCACCGGATCGGCAAACTCGATCCGCGACCGGGCCTCTTCGTCCAGCCGCTCGCACAGCGCCTGGCGCGGCTCCTCGCGCGAATCCCAGGCCAGCACTTGCGCCCCGCTCGCCAGCAGCGTCTCCACGGTGGCCAGCCCGGACCGGGCCAGGCCGAGAACCGCGTAGCGTTTGCCGGCGAAGGCGGGGGAGACGATCACGCGGGCCGCCTCACCGCAGCTTGAGCGTGGACAGGCCGATCACGGCGAGGACGATGGAAACGATCCAGAAGCGGATGACGACAGTCGATTCCTTCCAGCCGAGCTGCTCGAAATGGTGGTGGATCGGGGCCATGCGGAACACCCGGCGGCCGGTGCGCTTGAACCAGAATACCTGGACGATCACCGAAACCGCTTCGAGCACGAACAGCCCGCCGACGATCGCCAGCACGATTTCGTGGTGCGCCGCCACCGCGATCGCGCCCAGCGCGCCGCCCAGCGCCAGACTGCCGGTATCGCCCATGAACACCGCTGCGGGCGGGGCGTTGAACCACAGGAAGGCGAGCCCCGCCCCCATGATCCCGGCGCAGAATATCGCCAGTTCGCCCGCGCGGGGCACATGCGGGATGCCAAGGTAGCCGGCATAGTCGGCACGCCCGGCAAGGTAGCAGATGATGGCAAAGGTCAGCGCGGCGATGATCACCGGGAACGTCGCGAGGCCGTCCAGCCCGTCGGTCAGGTTCACCGCATTGCCCGCGCCGACGATCACCACGGCGGCGAAGACGTAGTAGAACGGCCCCAGCGGTATGTAGTGGTTGCTGAGGAACGGCACGTAGAGGTTGGTGTTGAGCTGGCGCACGATGATCCACGCGGCGATGCCCGCCACCACGAATTCGAGCAGCAGCCGCACCTTGCTCGACAGGCCGGCATGGTGGCGCTTGGTCACCTTGTCGTAGTCGTCGAGGAAACCGATCGCGCCGAAGCCGATGGTGACGGCAACGCAGGCCCACACGAACGGGTTCTTGAGGTCCATCCAGAACAGCATCGAGCCGACCAGCGCGGTCAGGATCATCAGGCCGCCCATGGTGGGCGTGCCGCGCTTGGCGAGATGGGTCTGCGGGCCGTCAGCGCGGATCGGCTGTCCCTTGCCCTGGCGCACCCGCAGCATCGAGATGAAGCGTGGTCCGATCAGCAGTCCGATCACCAGCGCCGTCATCATCGCGGCGCCCGAGCGGAAGGACTGATAGCGGAACAGGTTCGTCAGGCCCTCATAGTGAAACCATTGAGCGAGGAGATACAGCATCTTGCGGGGGCGACCCCTACCCTTCCTGGTTGCTTAGAGCAGTGACGAGGGCAGACAGTCCCACCGAGTTGGAACCTTTGACGAGGATCGCGTCTTCGCGTTCCAGGCCGAACGTCCGCACGGCTTCGAGTGCTTCCTTCGCACTGTTGCATTGGGCGAAAGGCACGGCTTTGCCAAGCGATCCCGCCCCCGTTTTCCCCGGTTCCCCGGCCGCCAGCGCCTCTGCCAGCGGGGCCATCTCGTCCCCCACCAGCACCGCGAAATCGATCCCGGCATCGGCGATCGGCTCGGCCAGCGCGGCGTGGTATCCGGGACCGTGGCGGCCCAGCTCCTTCATCGCCCCCAGCACGGCGATACGGCGGCGCGCCGGAGTGCGGCCAAGCTGCGCCAGCGTGGCGCGCATGGAGGCCGGATTGGCGTTGTAGCTTTCATCGATCAGCAGCGCGCGCCCGGCGGTATCGCCCTCGCCCACCGCGATTTCGATCCGCGCCCCGCGCCCCGGCAAGCCGTCCATTTCGGCCAGCGCGACGCCCGCCGCGCCCAGATCGCCCTTGACCGCGCGCACCGCCGCCATGACCGCCAGCGAATTCATCACCTGATGCTCGCCCGGCGCGGCCACGGTGTAGCACACCCGCCGATCGCCCATGTCCACCGTGACCAGCGAGCCGCCGCCCAGTGCCGGCACCGCATCGAGCAGGCGGACATCGGCATCACGGGCCTTGCCGAACGACACGACCGCTGCCCCGCAAGCCAGCGCCGCATCGCGCAAGCGGCGGAAATGGGGATTGTCGGCCGGGATCACGGCGGTGCCGCCCTCTTCCAGCCCTTCGAAGATCTCCGCCTTCGCATCGGCGATCGCCTCTTCCGAACCGAGCATCTCGATGTGGGCGGGAGCGATCGTGGTGATGACGGCCACGTTGGGCCGGACCTGACGGGTCAGCGCGGCGATTTCGCCGGCGTGGTTCATCCCCATCTCGAAAATGCCGAACCGCGCGCGCGCCGGCATGCGGGCCAGGCTCAGCGGCACGCCGACATGGTTGTTGTAGCTCTTGACCGACCGGTGGGCATCGCCGTGCGAGGCGCGATCGAGCGCGGTGAAGATGGATTCCTTGACTCCGGTCTTGCCGACCGAGCCGGTCACCCCGATGATCGGCCCGCGCGCGCGCAGCCGCGCCGCCGCGCCCAGGCGTTCGAGCGCTTCGGTGGTATCGCTGACCAGTACGTGGGGGCCCGCCACCGGCCGGTCGACCACCACTGCCACCGCGCCCTTGGCGAACGCCATCTCGACGAACTTGTGGCCGTCCATGCTTTCGCCCTTGAGGGCAAAGAACAGATCGCCCGGCTGTACGTCGCGGCTGTCGATCTCCACGCCGGAAACGGTGAAATCGGCGTTGGCGGTGCCGCGCACCGCCCGCGCAATCGACAGAGCATCCCACAGGACGCCGGGATTGTCCTCCAGCGCTTCGACCGGCCATTCGAGGATGCGGGTAAACGCGTTCATCGTCCAGTTCCTCCCAGCGCGCCCGCCATTTCCCTGGCGACGCCAACGTCGTCGAAGGGCAGCACGCGCACGGTGGCGCCGCTGCCGATGATCTGCCCCTGTTCGTGCCCCTTGCCGGCCACCAGCACGATATCGCCGGAGCGCGCCGCGGCGATAGCCGCGCCGATTGCCTCGCGCCGGTCGCCGATCTCGCGCACCGCGCCGTCAGCGGCGGCGGTCATCCCGGCCAGCACCATCGCGCGGATCGCGGCCGGCTCCTCGCCGCGCGGGTTGTCGTCGGTCACGATGGAAAGGTCTGCCCCGACCACCGCCGCCCGGCCCATTTCCGGCCGCTTGCCGGTATCGCGATCACCGCCCGCGCCGAACACCACGATCAGCCGCCCGACAGGACCGACATGGGGGCGCAGCGCGGCGATGGCGGCTTCCAGCGCATCGGGGGTGTGGGCGTAATCGACATAGACCGGCGCGCCGGCCGCGCTGATCGCGGCGCGTTCCAGCCGCCCGCGCACGGTCACCAGCCGCTTCATCGCATCGAAGGTGGCATCGGCGTCCCCACCGGTCGCCAGCACGAGCCCGGCCGCCACCAGCGCATTAGCGGCCTGATAGGCCCCGATCAGCGGCAGATCGATCTTGCGCGCCTTGCCGGCGTGCTCGACCTCCAGCACCTGCCCCAGCCCGCCCGGCGTGCGGCCCAGCAGGCGCACGCCCTCGCCCTTCACGCCCACCGTGAACAGCGACAGGCCGCGTGCCGTGGCATGGGCAATGGCCCGGTCGGACCATTCATCGTCGGCCCAGACCACCGCCGTGCCGCCATCGCCGACCACTTCATCGAACAGCCGCATCTTGGCGGCGAAGTAGTCATCCATGGTCGCGTGGTAATCCAGGTGATCGCGCGACACGTTGGTAAAGGCACCGGCCGCCACGCGCGGCCCTTCGATGCGGAACTGCGAAAGACCGTGGCTCGACGCTTCATAGGCGACGTGCGTGATGCCTTCGCGGGCAAGGCCGGTGAGGTTGGAGAGGAAAGTGGCGATATCGGGGGTCGTCAGCCCGGTAGAGACGCTCTCGTCGCTGGTGGTCACCCCCAGCGTGCCGATCGAGGCGGCCCGGTGGCCGGCCATGCGCCACAACTGGCGGGTCAGCTCGACGGTGGAGGTCTTGCCGTTGGTACCCGTCACCGCCACCAGCGTTTCGGGCACCGGCACGAAGAACTGCCCGGCAAGCTGCGCGAACATGCGGCGCGGCTCCGCGCTCGCCAGATGGACCGCGCCGTCCACTACCGCCTCGGGCCGGGCGACGATTGCGACCGCGCCGGCCTTGACCGCATCGGCGATGAAATCCTCGCCGTTGAAGCGCGCGCCGACGAAGGCACCGAACACGGTGCCGGGCGCGACCTTGCGATGGTCGATGGCGAACCCGGTCACTTGCGCTTCGGCAGAGGCGGGCAGCGGAATCCCGGCGGCGGCGGCAAGGGCGGCAAGTTTCATCAATCGTTCCCTGAACCGTGCGGGATCAGCGGCAGCAGATCGGAGATATCGATATCGCGGGTGTTGTCCGGCATGATGCCCAGGATCGGCCCGATCCGCGGCACCACGCGGCCCACTACCGGGGCCGCATTCCAGGCGGCAGTGCGCTGGAACGAGGTCGCCTCGGTGCCCTGCGGTTCGTCCATCGTGGCGACGACCACATAGCGCGGCTTGTCCATCGGGAAAGCGGCGGCAAACGTGGTGATGAGGGAATGCTTGCGATATCCGCCGACGCCCGGCTTTTCCGCCGATCCGGTCTTGCCACCGATGCGGAACCCTTCTGCATTGGCCTTTCGACCGGTACCATAGACCACGATCATGCGCAGCAACTGCCGCAGCCGCGCACTGGTCGCGGGCGAGAAAACCTGCCGCCCGGCGGGCACATCGGCGGGATCGAGCTTACGCAAGGTGGACGGCCGCCACACGCCGCCATTGACCAGCGCGGCATAGGCGCTGGCGAGGTGCAGCGGGGTGACCGCAACGCCATGCCCGAACGACACCGTCATGGTGCGCAGGCGCGGCCATTCACCCTTGGCCCAGATCGGGAAACCGCGCGCGGGCAGTTCGATGGATGGCCGCTGGTTGAACCCCAGCGCCTCCAGCTTGGCCTTGAGCCGCTTGCCGCCCAGTTCGTCGCCGATCTGCGCCGAGACGATGTTGGACGAGTGGATCAGCGTTTCGGGGACATTGAGCGAGGAGCCCATGTTCTCGTCATCGTGGATGGTGAACCCGGCGATATGCAGCGGCGCGGCGGGCCAGCGGCGACCAAGATCGGTGATCGTGCCGGCATCGAGGGCAGCGGCGACAGTGATCGGCTTGAAGGTGGAGCCCAGCTCATAGACCTGGTTGGTCACCCGGTTGAAGCCATGCGGCACTTCGCCCATGCGCGCCTGTTCGGGCGAGATCATCATGTCGGTCGGCTGGACCCGGTTGGGATCGAACGAAGGCAGCGATGCCAGCGCCAGCACTTCGCCGGTATCGACATCAAGGACCACGCCGGCCGCGCCCTTCGCCGCCGACAGCTTCATGCCCCGGCCCAGTTCGTCTTCCAGCGCCCCCTGTACTCGATAATCGATCGACAGCACTGCCGGCTGACCGCGCCCGTCGGCCGAGGTCAGTTGCTTGTCGAACGCCTGCTCCATGCCGACCTGGCCCTTGCCGAAGCTGTCGACATAACCCAGCACATGCGCCGCCATCGATCCTTGCGGGTAATAGCGGGTGGCCTCCTGCGGATATTCCAGCGCCGGCTCGCCCAGCGCATGAACGCGGTTCGCTTCTTCGGGGAGGATCGACTTGCGCAGATATTGCGCCTTGCCCGAAGCCAGCTTGGCGGCGGTTTCAGTCACGTCGAGATCGGGGAAAATGCGATGCAGCCCTTCGGCCACCTCGCGCGGGGAATGGATCAGGGGCGAACCCTCGGTCATCGCGCGGGGGTTGTACCACAGCGAATAGACGCGAAATTCGCGCGCCAGCGGCACGCCCTGGCGATCGACGATCTCGGCCCGCTGCGGCAGCAGGGCATCTGCCGGATTGAACGCCGGGGCAGCGGCACCGACCAGCCCCAGCCAGGTGATGCGCGCCATCGCACACACCCCTACGATGGTGAAGCCCGCCAGCACCCACAGCGTCCGCCACTTGGCCACCAGCAGCGCCCGCTGCCGCACGTTGGCCAGTTTGCGCCGTCCGCCCGAAACCGTCGTCGGGATCGAGAGGCCACCATGGGCGGTGATGGCGGAGTAGGCGTTCACTGCTGGCTGGCTTGCGGCAGTTCGATGCGCGCCAGGCGCTGGGAAAGGTTGGCCGCATCGCGGGCGAGCTTGCGGCGTTCAGCCGCCTCGGGCCCGTTCACCGTCGCCGCCGCTGCCGAAGCGCCGGTCACCGGCGAGACCATCGCCAGCAACGAATTGCCGGTATCCTTCTCGGGCGCTGCAGAGCCGTCATCGTGGGCATAGAGCAGCGGCGCGGGGGCGTTCGGGCCCACCGCCTTGCCCAGCGCCAGCAGTTGCCGTTCGCCTTCCAGGTACTGCTCGGCAGTCGGCGCACCGTAGCCGAACTCGACATCGTTGAGCAGCTTGAGCTGCTGCTGGTTGGAGCGGGTCTGGAATTCGGTTTCGAGGAAGGCGATGTCCTGCTGCACCGCGACGATCCGCTTGTCGGCCTGATGGACCTGGCTCTTGACCGCGTTCACCCGCAGCGTCAGCGCCACCGTCAGCACGAAGCACACCAGCAGGATCGTGGCCCAGCCGATCGAATAGACGCGGTCTCGGGTGAGGTTCATGCGGCACTCCTCTGATCGCGGGGCCAGTGATCGCGGGGGGGAACATCGGTCCTGACGGCGCTGCGCAGCGTGGCCGAACGGGCGCGCGGATTGGCCTGCACTTCGGCCTCGCCGGGGCGCACGGCCTTGGCGACCTGCGCGAACACGGCCTGACGGGGCGGCGCGGCCTGCGGCAGGTGGCGCGATCCGGCGGAGGTTACGGCCGACGCATCGCGCAGAAACTGCTTCACCTTGCGGTCTTCCAGGCTGTGGAACGTCACCACCGCCAGCCGCCCGCCATCGCGCAGCAGCGTTTCCGCCGCACCCAGCCCGGCGTCCAGTTCGTCCAGTTCGCCGTTCACGTGGATGCGGATCGCCTGGAAGCTGCGGATCGCCGGGTCCTTCTGAGCCCCTCCCTTGCCCTTGTAGGCCGGATTGTACCCCAGCGCCTTGCGCACCACGCGGGCCAGTTCGGCGGTGGTGGCGATCGGGCGGGCGGCGACGATGGCACGGGCGACCCGCCGCGACTGGCGCTCATCACCATACAGGAACAGCACGTCGGCAATCGCAGCTTCGTCCGCCTCATTCACGAAATCGGCTGCCGAAGGGCCGTTCCGGCTCATCCGCATGTCGAGCGGGCCGTCAGCGCCGAAGGCAAAGCCGCGCTCCGCCTGATCGAGCTGCATGGAACTGACGCCGATATCCATCACCACGCCGTCGACGCTCTTCACCCCCGCCTGAACCAGCGCATCGACCATTTCGGAGAAGCGACGGGGGTGCAACACGAGGCGCGGCGGATTCTGGGCGATTTCCGGCCATTTCCCCGGATTGTTATGCACAGCCGCAATCGCGTCCGGATCGCGGTCGAATGCGTGCACCGTGGCCCCGCTGTCGAGCAGGCGGCGGGTGTAGCCGCCGGCACCGAACGTGGCATCGACGATGACGTCGCCGCCCTGGGGGTTCAGGGCGGCGACGACCTCCTCCAGGAGGACGGGAACATGGGGGGCGGCACCCTCGACGCCGCTCACTTGCGCTTCGCCTTCGCGGTTTCCTGCGCCACCAGCGTATCGCAGGCGACCTGGGCGACCTTCCAGGCGTCGCCCATCGTCTTGAGGTTGTCCGGGCTCCACACCGTGAAGAAGTTCACGTTGCCGCGGAAATAGAGCGTGTCGGTCACATTGCCGATACCGGCCAGTTCGGGCGGAAGAACGAAGCGGCCGCTATCGTCGAACGGCACCTCAAGCGCGGTCATGATCGAATCCGCCAGCAGCTCGCCATCGAAATCGTTGCGGCCGGCACGCAGGGCATTGTCGCGCAGCTCGTCGAGTTCGGCCTTGAAGTTATCCGCGCGCGAGCGGCCGAAGCCGATCAGGCAGGGCCAGCGATCGTGGCTGGCCAGACACACCACGTTGCCACCGCTCGATTCCCGAAGCGTGGCGCGGAAGCAGTTGGGCAACACAAAGCGGTTCTTGTCGCGAAGCAGCGACAAGCCCTGTCCTTTGTAATTGATCGATTGCGCCGCCACTTGCCCCGACTTCCCCCAAAGGGTTGCCCAAACGGAACACGCCTTTCCCGCCCCTGCGCGCCGTAACGGCACAGGTTGCGCGCCTTTCAACACGACGAGACTCAACCATTCCGATGGACTGTTCTTCTATATCGCGAGATCGGGGGAGGGAAGGGATTTTTGGGGATCATCGGGATTCACTTGTGGGTAAATGCCGCAATTCCCGCGCATCTGGTCTACCCGCCTTCAGAGGCTTTGACAGAAAATCTCGATTTTCAGCCATTTTTTTGGCAGAATTACTGCATTCAGCCCGCGGCAACGCTTTCCCGTCGCATCCCCGGTTGAATCGGAAAAAAGCCGCTTTTGTAGATGTATCCGGGAAATTCGGTGGCGATTCAGCGCGGCGAAGTAACGCGGGCCAACAGGGCCCGAATCCCCTTCCAGCGGCGGGTTCGTTCGCCCCAATCCGCCGAATCATCCAGCATCGCGGCGTCGGCGACGGCCACGACCCGGCCCTTGCCGATCGCGCAGTCGGCCAGCAGGCCACCATCCTCGATCCGGCATCCCGGATTTTCCCCGATTGGCGCGAAACGCCCCGGCAGGTCGACCGGGACATCCTGTCCGGCAAGCTGCACGGGATGCTCCCTCGCCGGTTGGTCCTCGGGAAACTGCAGTTCCAGCCCCCAGTGCGCGAGAATCGGCGAGAGCAGGACGATATCCTGCGGGCGGCGCGGATCGCCGATCGCAAAGCGGCTGTGCGCGGTCAGCATCGGATCGGCGAACAGCAGCAAATGCCCGCCGCCGCGCACCCAGGCATCGAGCGCGACATTCTCCACCGCCGCCAGCGGACGCGGCTGGGCCATGATGAGGGTGCCGCCCGAGGGCAGCGGCAACCGGCCATCAGCATCGGCCAGAACATCCAGCGGTGCCAGGTCGGGCGGCGGCAGGGCATCGCGCAGCCAGTGCCGCGCCTGCCCGCCAGCCAGCAACTCGCCCGGCCCGTCAGCCTCGGCCCACAGGATCGGCAGCGACGTGAACAGGCCGATGCCGGACGCGGCCACGCGGGCGTTCAGCGCCTCATGCCCGGCCGTCGTGTTCTCTGCGGTATCATGCCCTTGCGAGCCGCCGCACGCCGCCAGGCAGGCGGCCAGCAGCACCGCGAAGGCTCCGCGCCGATGGCGCTTAGCGGCGGGGCGCACCCTGCACGGCCGCAGCGGGCTTGTCAGCCGAGGTTCCGCCGGTGCTTCCATCGGCGGGCGAGGGATCGGAGGCGGGCACCACGCCGATATCGGCGAGCGGATCGGCGGCGGATTTCTTGGGCTGTTCGTCCACCGCGACGACGTCCTGGATCGGATCATCGACTTGCGCCAGCCGCGCCCGCTCCATGATGACATTGGCGAGCGCCACGATCATCAGCATCGCGCAAAGGCCGAACAGGCCGATCTGCAAGCGGTGGACCGCCTGCGCACGCCGTTCGCGCACGCTGGGCTGCGCGAAATGGCGGGGCTGGGTCAGCGGCTCGACGACGGGGATGGTCTTGAAATCGGGCACGCGCACAGGTTTATCCTAGTTCGCCAGCCAGGGGAAGACCGGCAGCCCTTTCGCCCGCAGCCAATCGGCGTTGTAGAGCGAGGAGAGATAGCGAAAGCCGGTATCGCACAGGATTGTCGCCACGCGCGGGGCAGCCCTGCCCTGCGCCACCAGCGCGCGGCCCAGCGCCACCGCCCCGGCCACGTTGATCCCGGACGACAGGCCAAGGCACAGCCCTTCCTCGCTCAGCAGGCGACGGACCCATTCGATGCCTTCCTCGTCCGAGATGCGGAACTGGGTATCGATCGGTGCGCCTTCGAGGTTGGCGGTGATCCGGCCCTGGCCGATGCCTTCGGCCACCGATGTGCCCTCGGCCTTGAGTTCGCCGTTGGCGTAGTAATTGTAAAGCGCCGCGCCATGCGGATCGGTGAGCGCGACGGTGATCGCGTCATCGAACGCCTTGAGCCCCATGCCGGTGCCGGCTATCGTCCCGCCGGTGCCTGCGGCGCAAGTGAACCCGTCGATCCGCCCTTCCATCTGCGCCCAGATTTCCGGCGCGGTGGATTCGATGTGCGCCTTGCGGTTCGCGACGTTGTCGAACTGGTTGGCCCAGACCGCACCCTCGGTCTCCTCGGCCAGGCGGCGCGAGGTGTGGACGAAGTGGTTGGGATCGGCAAACTTGGTCGGCGGCACCAGCACCAGTTCGGCACCCAACGCGCGCAGGGTGTCCATCTTTTCCTTGGACTGGTTGTCCGGCATCACGATGACGGTCTTGTAGCCCAGCGCATTGGCGACCAGCGCGATGCCGATGCCGGTGTTGCCCGCCGTCCCTTCGACCACGGTGCCGCCGGGCTTCAGCTCGCCCCGCCGCTCCGCATCGCGCACGATCCACAGCGCCGCCCGGTCCTTCACCGAAGCACCGGGATTAGCGAACTCGCACTTGCCCCAGATCTCGCAACCGGCCGCCTCGCTCGGCCCCTTGAGCAGGACGAGCGGCGTATTGCCGATCAGATCGAGCGTGGAAGTCCGCACCGGGGCGGGCGCGTCGGCGGAAGGAGCGTTTTCGATCATACGGCGGAAACTAGGAAGTGATGCGCGGGCGCGCAATCGAATTGCGCCTTACCCCGGCAAACCGCAGCTTGCCGGGCCGTGCAAGGTCCGTTGCCGCGAACGCACAAGAAGCGCATTCGCGGCCCGGAAAAATCAGTCTTCGGGTGCGATCGTGAACCGCGCCCCGGCGATGTCGCCGGTCACCTTCACCTGGCACGACAGGCGCGACAGTTCGGTGCGGTGGTCCGAGCTGTCGAGCAGATCGTTCTCGTCCTCGGACATCGCCGGCAGCTTGGCGAACGTGTCGGCATCGACATAGACGTGGCAGGTCGCGCAACTGCAGCAGCCGCCACACAGCGCGAGCAGTTCGTCGAACCCGCCCTCGCGGATGACTTCCATCACGTTGTGGCCTTCGGTGGCGTCAACCACGGTTTCGTCGCCGGCATGATTGACGACGGTAATCTGCGGCATTCCCGAGCCCTCCATCAAGCGAACCCGGCTCTGCACGCCGGGATTTTCGCGAATCTCGCGCGGCTGCTAGAGGGTTGGCGGTATTTAGGCAAGCCGGGCACCTCCCGGCATCACGGCGCAGGACAGCGAAACTTATGGGATTGACCGCAGATCTGATCCGCACCGGGCTCGACAGCACCGCCCTGGCCGACGCCCGCTTCGTCCGCGCGCTGGAACTGGCCGGATATCCTGAGCCGCGCATCCGCGAACGCGGCTACGCCACCTTGCTGCGCACCATCGTCGGCCAGCAGGTCTCGGTAGCCGCGGCGGCATCGGTGTGGGGCAAGCTGGAAGCGCTGCTGGGCCCCGACCTGCCGCCCGCAGCCCTGCTCGCCGCCGAATTCGACGCCCTGCGCGCCTGCGGCCTGTCCCGCCAGAAGCAGGGCTATGCCCGTTCGCTGTGCGAACTGGTGGAAGCCGGCACGCTCGACCTCACCGCCCTGCCCGAGGACGACGAAGAAGCCATCGCGCAACTGGTGCGGATCAAGGGCATCGGCCGCTGGTCCGCAGAGATCTACCTGCTGTTCGCCGAGGGCCGCCCGGATATCTGGCCGGCCGGCGATCTAGCCGTCCAGGCCGGCCTCCACCGCATCCTCGGCCTGGAAGCACGCCCTTCGGAAAAGCTCACCCGCGAACTGGCGGAACTCTGGCGACCGCACCGGGGCGCGGTGGCGCTGTTCACGTGGCATTGTTATAATAACCCGGCGTTGTGAGGGCGGGGGCAATCCGGGAAAGCCCGAATCTATTCAGTGGTTTACGCGATCATCACCGTAGTTGCGTGACTATAATCCCGTGATTTCGCTTTGATCTCACTTGTCCTTGTGTATAAAATTTGATACACCCCTCCTGAAACAGATTTCGTTCCTGGGTGACAGACTCGCTCGGCTTCGTGATTTTCCGAATGATGCCCGCTCCGAAGCAGGCCATCAGCTTAACGAGGTCCAGATCGGCAACGATCCCGACGACTGGAAGCCGATGAAGACCATCGGCCCCGGTGTGCGCGAGATCAGGATCAGAGAACAATCCGGGGCTTTCCGGGTGATCTATCTGGCGACGTTATCCGAGGTCGTGCTTGTCCTCCACGCCTTCCAGAATAAAACCCGGGCGACCCCGCAAATGGACATCGAGCTGGCCGGGAACCGGTTGCGGGCATGGAAGAAGGAATAGGCGATGGAAGTCCAGACTTTCGATAGCGTCTTTGACGCACTGGCCGACACCCCGGCTGAAGCCGCGAACATGAAGGCACGTTCCGAACTGCTGTCGGCGCTGAAAAGCCGTATCCGCACCTGGGACATGCCGCAGGAAGCGGCGGCTGCACGCCTCGGCATCACGCGGCCCCGACTGAACGATCTGTTGCGCGGGAAGCTCGGCAAATTCTCCCTTGATGCGCTGGTAAACCTCGCCACGGCATCCGGCCTGACACTGGAAATCAGGATCACGGAAGCGGCATAATGTTGCCGATCGACGTGGAGGCGCTGGGCGAAGTCGCGGGCGATGGGAGCATTCCGGGAAACACGAATTTCGGTGATGATGAGCGATTAAATGCACTGTCACCTTAATTCCGCAGTTTTCAGTCCAATTCCACAACGTCATACCACACTTTTTCTCAAGGGGTTGACGTAATCAAATCCAGATTGGTCAAGTTTAATCTCTAAAGCCTCAAGTCCATAAGCCTTCTTAAACATAACTTCCGATGACGTAATAGGTATTAGCCAATAGAATTTAACCAATCGCGCGCCTATCGATAAATTTTCTAAATTTTTCCCATCCAGATAGGGAAGAGAAATTAGTCCGTAATTACATTCCGATGGATTTATCCAAGGCTTCCCAAAATTAACCGAGTCACCCGGCCGCAGTTTGGTCGAGGTGCGATGAAAATGCGCCGTGGCAAATAGTAATTCAACCACCTCCCCACTTTCGAAAGGACTAAATATATGGAGTTCCAAGGGGTTATGGTCATCAGGTAGAGACATGCAGCGCGTTGCATAAGTCCACATTTTCCTACCATTGTGCGGTGGAAATTTCAGAACTACAAAGCCATTAGGAAGTTGCCCAATTGGCCCCGCAAAAAATTCGCAGATGCTTCCCCTAGTACTCCAAACATCTTCGTAATGATTTTCGATATTGGTTTGCCACATCACAGGCCGTATTTCCTTCTCATATTTCGAGAATATGCCGACATCTGGCCGCCTTGTGAATTGGAATCAGCCTGCGACTGGGAGTTACGGTGACACTGGAGTTACGGTGACACTGCATTAATTCGCCTTCGCCGGTCGCCTCCGGGTTCGCCCCCACAACTTTCCTACACCCCCCACCCGCTGCTACAATCCGCCTCGCGCGCCAGCGCCGCTCTTTCGCATTGTCGATCCGCCCGATCCCCGGCACGCTTGATTTCGCGCGCAAGGTGTAACTTTCGCAATTCCTCAATAAACACCTGATAAACCATCACAAAATGGCGAAATCGAAAGTTACACGGTGTAACCTTTGTAAACTTCGCCCGGCCCTCACCCCGCCACGCCGTCGATAAACCGCGCCATCTCCACGTCCCGCGTCGATAGCCCGCCCGCGTCGTGCGTCGTCAGCACCACCGTCACCCGATCGTAGACGTTCGACCATTCGGGGTGGTGGTCCGCGCGTTCGGCCTCGAAGGCGACGCGGGTCATGAAGGCAAAGGCTTGGGCGAAGCTGGGGAAGCGCAGGCGGCGTTCGATCGCGGTGCCGTCTGCGGACAGACGCCACAGGGGCAGCTCCGCCAGCGCCGCAGCGCGCTCTTCCTCGGTCAGACGGGCAATCGCCATGTCGCTCTCCCTTGCCACTCGCGCCATAGGCCGAAGGGCCGGCCTTGGCACCGGGGCGGGTTTCCCTTATCGCGTGCCGCCATGCAAGCGCCCAGCATCGCCGTGAACGATCTCGCGTGCCGTAGGGGCGACCGCGTGCTGTTTCGTGCCCTGTCGCTGCAACTTGCTGCGGGCGAGGCGCTGCGGGTGACCGGGCACAACGGCATCGGCAAATCCAGCCTGCTGCGCATCATCGCCGGCCTTGCCCCCGCCTTTGCCGGTACGGTGGCCACGCGAGGGGCGATCGGGCTGGTGGACGAACGCCACGCGCTGGACACCGCGCTGCCGCTGGGCAAGGCGCTGGCGTTCTGGCAGCGGATCGACGGGGCCGCCGATAACGAACTGGCCCGGCTGGGTCTCTCCCCCCTGCTCGACGTGCCGGTGCGCTATCTCTCCACCGGCCAGAAGAAGCGCGCGGCGTTGGCGCGGCTGATCGGGCAGAAGGCGCCGATCTGGCTGCTGGACGAGCCGCTAAACGGGCTGGACGGCCATGCCGCCACGCTGGCCGAGAAATTGGCGGCGGAGCATTGCGCCGGAGGCGGCATCGCGGTGATCGCATCGCACCAGCCGTTCGCGGTGCCCGGATTGCGCGAGATGGCGCTGGCCGATTACGCCCCGCGCGAGATGGCGGCATGAACGGCCGCCTGGTCACCCTGTTGCGGCGTGATCTGGCGCGGCTGCTGCTGGGCGGGCGCGGTGGCGGCGCGGCGATGCCGGTGTTGTTCTTCCTGTCGGTGGCGATGCTCTATCCCTTCGCGGTCGGGCCTGATGCGACGCTGCTGGCGCGCACCGGCGGCGGGGTGATCTGGGTGGCGGCGCTGCTGGCGGCGATCCTTCCGCTCGACCGGCTGGTGGAACCCGATATCGAGGCCGGGCTGTTCGACCAGTGGGCGCTGCGCGGCATCGCCGAGGAACTGGTGATCGCGGTGCGGGTGCTGGCGCACTGGCTGAGCTTCGGGCCGCCGCTGATGCTGGCAACGCTGCCCGCCGCCGCACTGCTGGGGCTGGACGGGCGCACCTTGCGGATTGTCGAGATCGGGCTGCTGGCGGGCACCCCGGGGCTGGCGGCGCTGGGCGTCACCGTAGCCGCGCTGACCGCCGGTTTGCGCGGGGGCGCGGCACTGGCCGGGCTGCTGGTGATCCCGATGGCGGTGCCGGTGCTGATCTTCGGTGCCGGCGCGCTGTCGATCGGCGGTGAAGGCGGCCTGGCGCTGACCGGCGCGGCCAGCCTAGTGCTGCTGGCCATCGCGCCGTTTGCCGGCGGCGCGGCCGTGCGCGCGGCGCGGGGGTAACCGGTCCTTCCGCTGCGGCGGAGCTGTGGACAAGCTTGCGCATAGCCTGCGCAAAACCTGTGGCTCGCCCGTGAAAAAATGGCCGGGTCCAATGGGGGTAGGACCCGGCCAAGGTTCACAGGAAGACCAACGTCCGTTGAGAGTCAGGGAGGGACGGACGCGATCGGGCTTGACGGGGCGGTCAAGCCGCGTATCAATAGCTAATGATAATCATTCGCATTTACAAGCCCCTCATTATCTGATCTGTTCTGATCCTATTCCCGTCCGCCAGACTGCGGACAAAGCCGGAGATTCCCGATGTACCAGTTCGTTGACCGCCCGCTGGAAACGCTCGACGCGGGATGCCGCTTCGTCGTCTGGTCGATGCGCGCCTGGGTGTCGTCGCTGACCAGCAAGGGTTGCCCGGCGCGGTTCCTCGCCCAGCCTTTCGCGCGCTGGCGCATGATCGGCGGGTTGCAGCCGTTCCATCGCCTGATGCTGGTGCTGAACCGCGATGCGCTCGAATCGCTGCATTTCCACCCCTTGCCCTGCCCCCGCGTATCCGAGCACGAGGCGCTGGTGCTGTCGCTGCTGGTGACGGTGGCCGGCGGCGGCGCGGCACAGACCCGCGATACGCTGTGCCTGTTCGTGGCCGAAGACGGCATCGGCGATGCCCTCGATTCGCTGAGCGCGCTGTCGGCGGCGCTGGCGATCGCCGGGCTGATGCCGGTAGAGCCCGCCGAAAGCAAAGGCTGATTGCCGCCGGAGCCGGCCGGAGCTACCGTGCTATACTTGCTCGACAAGGACCCGCACCATCGCCGCAGCACCGGATCAGCCCGCCCCTTCCCCGCTGCACCGGCTGGCGGAAATCCTCGGTATCGCGCGCGTATGGCACGATGTCGCCGGACGCGAGCAGGTGGTGGCGGATGGGTCGCTGATCCGCATCGCCACCGCGCTCGGCTACCCCGCCGGGACGGGGACGGAGATCGCCGCCAGCCTGGACCGGATCGCGCAGGAACGGCGGGAGCCGCCGGCGATGCTGGTGACCGGGGTGGGCCTGCCCACGCCGCTGCCGCCCGGCCTGATCGAACTCGCCTTGGCGCGGGAAGACGGCACTCCCGTCCCCGGCGATCAACCGGTCTGGGAACTGCCGCCGATCGGCGAGCCGGGCTATTACAGGCTGACGATCGGCGAGCATCGGCTGACGCTGGCGGTCGCCCCCGACGCCTGCCCGACCGTCGCCGACCTGCTGCCGGAAAGCCGCCGCAATGACCGGCTGTGGGGCGCGGCGGTTCAGGTTCCGGCCTTGCGCAGCGCACGGCCGCAAGCCTTCGGCACCTTTGCGCAGCTTGCCGAGGCGGTCGAATTGTTCGCCGGGTTGGGGGCCGATGCGCTGGCGATCAATCCGGTTCATGCGCTGTTTCCCGGCAACGGCCACGGCTTTTCACCCTATTCGCCATCGAGCCGCCTCTATCTCAACGCCGCGATGGGCGATCCGGGGCTGGTGGGCCTGCCCGCACCGCCGCTCGGTGAAGCAGCCGCAGCGGACGGGCTCATCGCCTGGGAAAGCGCAATGCCAGAGCGGCAGGCGCACTTGCGAGCCGTGTTCGACGGCCTCGACGCGCAGACCCGCGCGCGCATCGTCGCCGATAATGCCGCGTATGAGCCGGGGCTGACGCGGCAGGCGGTCTATGACGCGCTCGATTGCCGCTACCGGCCACAAGGCGCGCACGGCTGGCCGGACTGGCCGGAAGAACTGCGCTCACCCGATAGCGACGCGGTGGCCCGGTTCGCGGCGGACCATCCCGAGGAGGTGGCCTTCCATGCCTTCACGCAGTGGCTGGCGCGCGAAAGTCTGGGCGAGGTCCAGCAGCGGGCGCGCCGAGCGGGGATGGCGATCGGGCTGGTGGGCGATCTGGCGGTGGGCGTGGACCCGGCGGGGGCGGATGCCTGGGCCATGCGCGACGATCTGCTGGACGGGTTGACGATCGGCGCGCCGCCCGATCCGCTGGGCCCGCTCGGCCAGAACTGGATGCTCACCTCGTTTTCTCCGCAAGGGCTAAAACGCAGCGGCTATGCGCCATGGATCCGCATGGTCCGCGCCGCGCTGGCGACGTCGGGCGCGCTCAGGATCGATCATGCCTTCGGGCTCGCCCGGTTATGGGTGGTCCCCGAGGGCGAGGATTCGTGCGCCGGGGCCTATCTCGAATACCCCTTCACCGATCTCGTCCGCCTGGTTGCGCTGGAGGCGCACCGGGCGGGCGCGCTGATCATCGCCGAAGACCTCGGCACCGCGCCGCACGGGTTCCTGTCCGCCATCGAAAGCGCGGCGATGCTGGGCATGCGCGTACTGTGGTTCGAGCGGGCGGCGGATCAGGGCTTTATCGGAGCCGCCGACTATGCGGTCGAAGCGGTGGCGATGACCGGCACACACGATACCGCCACCGTGGCCGGCTGGTGGACCGGGCGCGATCTGGACTGGGCCGAGGCATTGGGCCGACTGCCTGACGGCACGACCCGCACCGATGCCGAGGATCGCCGCGCGTGGGACCGGGGCCTGCTGTGGGCGACCCTTACCGGCGACCACACCCCGCGCCCCGCACCCGAAAACCCAGGCCCGGTAGTCGCTGCGGCGCTGGCGCACATCGGCCGCACCCCCTCGCGCCTCGCCATCGTGCCGCTGGAAGACTTGCTCGCCGAAGTAGAGCAGCCCAACCTGCCGGGCACGGTAACCGAGCATCCCAACTGGCGGCGGCGGCTGGCCGCACCGCTGGCGGAACTGCTGGCCCAGCCGGACACGGCAGCGCGCATCCGGGCACTGGCGAATGGCCGGGCGGGGACGGGGGAATAAGCCCGCTCCTCCCGTTCGTGTCGAGCGCAGCCGAGACACTATGACACGGCGCTGCGGTGTCTCGACTACGCTCGACACGAACGGGGGTTGAGATATGCACACGGGATAGCAGTGACGAACCGCGCCTCAGTCCAGCGGGGCGACGTCTACCGAATAGTACATCTTCTGCTGGGCCGAGCCGCGGAAAGTGCCGTCGAGCGGGGCGACATCGGAATAGTCGCGGCCCATGCCGATCATGATGTGATCGGTATCGGCGAGCTTGGCGTTGGTCGGGTCGAAGCCGACCCAGCCAAGCTCCTCGCCGCACCACAGGTTGACCCAGGCGTGCATGGCGTCCGCGCCGACCAGCCGCTCTTGCCCCGGCGGCGGCAGAGTGCGCACGTAGCCGCTGACGTAAGCTGCGGGGATGCCGTGCGCACGGGCGGCGATGATCATGACGTGGGTGAAATCCTGGCACACCCCGCGCCGGTGGCGGAACGCCTCGATCGGGGGCGTATCGGTGGCTGTGGCGGCAGCATCGAAGGTGAACTGGTCGTGGATCGCCATCATCAGCGCGTGGCCCGCCGCCATCACCGGCATCGATTCGCGCAGCAGCCCGGATGCCCAGCCGGTGATCTCATGCTCCGGCCCGGCGATCGGTGATGCGAAGATGTACGAGGCCGGCGATTGCGGCGACAGATCGCGCCGCCGCATCGCCCGTTCGCGCAAGTCGGCCAGCCCCGGCCCATCCTCGTCCGTCACGAAGAACGGCAGCGGCTCGCGCTCAGCGATGAAGCGGCTTTCGATCTGCAGCAGGTCGAACGGCTCGCGCAGGGAAAAGCGCGTTTCGTTGATGTAATAGCCGCCGGGACTGTCGAACACCTGCGCCGGGCGCGGGTCGATATCGAGGTGGTAATCGGTGACCGTCTGGCCGGGCCATTCCGCCGGGCGCAGGCGGACGTTGAACTGCGCCAGGCTGACGGGGGTGGCATATTCCAGCTTGGTGATGTGGCTGACGGAGTAGCGCATCACATCAAACGCGTCCGCGCCGCCGGCTGATCGCGGTCAACCTGTAGGAAATACCGCAGCGAAATCGCGTCGGACAGGTCAAGCAGATCCACCTCCAGCGCCATGACCCGCTGCATGGTCATGTCCTGCGCGGTGGCGGATTGCAGTTCGCCGATCAGCGCCCGCGCGGTGCGCAAGGGCAGCTCGGGCAGATTGTCGTCCCTGCCGCTGGGCAGAGCGATCAGATGCGCGGCAATCTGTTCGACCTGTGAGACCAGCGCGCGGGGATTGTCCTGATCCAGCAGCACCAGATCACGCACGGGGTTGGCCATCGGCCCGGTCAGGTAGCGGGAGCGGTAGACGATCTGGCTGTCGCACAAATCGAGCAACGCGCCCAGCGCGCCCCGGTTGCGCGGTTCGGCGCTGAGCGCGCCGGCCATCCGGCACAAGCCTTGCGCCCGTTCGATCCGCTGGCCCATTTCCAGGAACCGCCATGCCGCCGAGCGCACCATGTTTTCGGAAATCAGCCCGGCGAGGGCGCTGAAATTCTCGGTCTGCTTGCGGGCGAATTCCAGCATGTCCTGTGGACGGCTGGTGCTGACCGGGGGATAGGGGCGGCTGACGATCCGCCAGAAATCGCGCGCGAAGCGTTCGCGCAGCGAAAGGCCGGTTTCGAGCCGCCGCCGCAGGAGGCTGGATACCGAACCGGTGCGCGCCATGTCGGTCAGCGCCTGGGCGCAAATCTCGACCGGGCTGGCATCGACCATGTCCGCCTCGATCGCGCCGATCTGGACCAGCAGTTGCGCCAGCAGGCGCTGGGTGCCGCTGTTCTCCCGCGCGCCTTCATCCAGTTCGATCGAACTGCCCAGCATCGTGCGGACCAGCCGGACGACATATTCCGCCCGCTCATTATAGCGGCCGAACCAGAACAGGTTATCCGCCGCCTGGCTGGCGAGGATGCCGCCGCCGCGCGAAATCGGCGGCTCTTCCGTCAGCAGTCCCGATCCCTGCTTGTCGGCCGAACCCTGATCGATCACCCAGACATCGGCGGAGAGATCGCCCGCGCCCATCATCGAGGTGGGCAGCGCATTGCTGGACGACAGACGCGCGAACCCGCCCGGCATGACCTTCCACTGTCCGTCCGCCGTGCGGGCAACGAAGGCGCGCACGGTGAACGGGCATGGCACCACTTCGCCGTCGATGATCGCCGGGGTGGTCGACAGGCTGACGATCTCCTGCCCGCAATAATCCATCGGCCGGCGCCAGATCGCCTCCAGCAGCGCCTTGCGGCTCGCTTCATCGAGCCCGGCCCCGGCGACCGCCCCCCGGCCCGACAGGCCTTCGACCGGCTGGCCGAACGCGGACTGGACGGTCATCTCGTCCAGCCGGGCGACCACAGTGGACGCCTCGGCCGCCTGGCCGCACCACCAGGTGGCGATGTTGGGCAGGATCAGCGGCCCGCCGGTCAGGATCCGGCACAGGCGCGGGATGAAGGCGGAAAACGCGGGCGATTCCAGCACTTCGATGCCGGGCCAGTTGACCATCTCGACCCCGCCCGAAGCCCAGGCTTCGAACAGGTTGGCGACGCCCAGTTGCGATTTGACATCGAAGGCCAGCGGATCGAGCGCATTGGTGTTGATCCACCGCCACAGCGCATCCACCCGCTTGGGCCCGGCGATCGTGCCGATGTAGAGCTTGTCGTTCAGCACCGACAGATCGCGCCCCTCGACCAGCGGCAGGCCCAGATAGCGGGCAAGGTGCGCCTGTTCGGCATAGGTCTGGTTGAAGCGGCCCGGCGTCAGCAGCGCGATGCGCGGCTGCTCGCGCCCGCAGGAGGCGGCGACACCGGCGCGCAGATCGGCGAAGAACCCGGCCAGCCGGCGGACATGGCTGCCCCCCAGCACATCGCCGGCGGCACGGGTCATCACCAGCCGGTTTTCCAGCGCATAACCGATGCCCGAGGCGATGCGCAGGCGATCCTGCAAGACACGCCACTGTCCGCGCGGCCCCCGCGCCAGATCGGCGGCGTAAAGCTGGATGAAATGGCCACCCTTGGGCGTGCGGCCCAGCATCTTGCGCGCGAAGAACGGACTGCCCGCCACTACCGCCGCCGGCAGGTGCCCTTCCGCCACCAGCTTTTGCGGGCCGTAGACGTCCGCCGCCAGTTCCTCCAGCAGTTCGGCGCGCTGGATCAGGCCACGTTCGATCACCGCCCATTCCTGCGCGCTGATCAGCAGGGGCATCGCGTTGAGCGGCCAGTCCCGCTCCTGCTCGTCCCCGGCGATGCGGAAGGTCAGCCCCAGTTCCACCGCGTGGCGCGAAGCGGCATCCTGCAGTGCGGCGGGATCGCCATCGCCCAGCCCGGCCAGCCCCTTGGCGACGCCCCGCCACACTTGCGCCACCGGCTCGGCGGCATCACCGAACAGATCGCCGCCCGATACCTCGACCGGGTAAGCATCCAGCCAACCAGCCCGCCCCGGCTCCGCCGCTTGCGCAGCCGCGGCGATAACCGGCGCGCGCGGGAGTGTGTCCGCGCCCTTGTCGGGCGGTCGCTTAGTAGACACGTCCCTGGCGCCTGAGATCGAGCGAGAAGGGGAATTCGCCCGGCGCTTCCTCTGGCGGAACGGGCATGAAGCCGGGCGAATGGCCGTGATCCTGGAACCGCGCCTTGCGCCGCGCCTCTGCCTCATAGCCGTTGATCGGCACGTCGTCGTAATTGCGGCCGCCCGGATGCGCGACGTGATAGACGCAGCCCCCCAGCGAACGGTTGTTCCACAAGTCGTAGATGTCGAAGGTCAGCGGCGTATGCGGCGGCAGCATCGGGTGCAGCGATTCCGACGGCCACCACGCCTTGTAGCGCACGCCGGCCACCCCTTCGCCAAAGCCGGTCCTGGCCAGCGGTACACGGCGACCGTTGCAGGTGATGACATGGCGGCCATCGACCAGCCCGGTTGCCTTTACCTGCAAACGCTCGGTCGAACTGTCGACATAGCGCACGGTGCCGCCGATCGCCCCGGTTTCGCCCATGACGTTCCACGGTTCGAGGGCGTGGCTGATCTCCAGGCTGACGCCGCCACCTTCGACCGTACCGTGGACGGGAAAGCGGAACATGCGCTGCGCCTCGAACCAATTGGGATCGAAATGGTACCCGGCCCGGCCAAGGTCCGCCAGCACGTCGAGGAAATCTTCCCACACGAAATGGCCCAGCATGAACTTGTCATGCAACTGCGTGCCCCAGCGCATCAGATCGCCCGATACCGGCTTTGCCCAGAACATCGCCGTCATCGCCCGCAGCAGCAGTTGCTGGACCAGGCTCATCCGCGCGTCTGGCGGCATCTCGAAGCCGCGAAACTCGACCAGCCCCAGCCGTCCGGTCGGGCCATCGGGGCTGAACAGCTTGTCGATGCAGATTTCGGTGCGATGGGTATTGCCGGTGACATCGACGAGCAGGTTGCGGAACAGGCGATCGACCATCCACGGCGCGGGCTGGAGCATTTCCGGGCCCGGCACCTGCGCCAGCGCGATTTCCAGTTCATAGAGCGAATCGTGCCGCGCCTCGTCGATGCGCGGGGCCTGGCTTGTCGGGCCGATGAACAGGCCGGAGAACAGGTAAGACAGCGACGGATGGCGCTGCCAGTAGGTCACGAAGCTCTTGAGCAGGTCCGGCCGGCGGATGAACGGGCTATCGAGCAGGGTCGGGCCGCCCAGCACGATGTGGTTGCCGCCGCCGGTGCCGATGGAGCGGCCATCGACCATGAACTTGTCCGCCGTCAGCCCGATCTCGCGGGCGATATCGTACAGCGTCTCGGTGATCTCCACCGTTTCGGGCCACGAAGCCGAAGGGTGGATGTTCACTTCGATGACGCCGGGATCGGGCGTGACCTTGAGCACTTGCAGGCGCGGATCGGGCGGCGGCGGATAACCCTCGATCCGGATCGGTATGCCCTGCTCCTCGGCCACCACTTCGACGGCAGCGACGATTTCGAGATAGTCCTCCAGCCATTCGGTCGGCGGGATGAACACGGCCAGGTAATCGCCGCGCGGCTCCACCGCCACCGCGGTGCGCACCGCGCCTTCGATCAGCGTCTGTTCGACATAGGCGTTGCCGCTGCTTTCGCCGGCGGAGCGGACAAATTCGCTGCGCTGCTCCAGCGTGGAGCCGGTTACGCGCGCCTGTTCGCCGCGCGAAATCACCTGCTGGCGATAATCGGCCAGCGGCTCGCGTTCCTCGGCGGTGTCGCGCGGGTGGATATAGGGGTAATAGCTGGGCGGCACCCAGGGCAGCGCCCCCAGCGGCAGGCGATAGCCCAGCGCGCTGTCACCGGGCACCGCGATCAGGACGCCGCGTCGCACCTTCCAGTATTCGCTCTTCCAGCGCGGCACCGGCATCGACTTCGCCTGCCAGCGCTGGATCGGCAGGACGAACCCCACCGGATTTTCGAACCCCCGGCGATAAGTCCGGCGGAACCGGCGGCGCAGCTCCTCATCCTCGACATGGCTGTCGATCGGGGTGACGTTGACCGGCAGTTCCTCTTCCCTCAGCCGCCAGAGGATATTGTCCTCGTAGACCGGCTGGACGAACTCTTCCGCCACGCCCAGCCCCAACGCCACGTCGCGCAGCAACAGGTCGGCCTTGTCCGGCGTGATCGAAGGCGTCGGATCGGGATCGCCATCCTTGGCCAAGGGCTTTTCGGGCGCGAGCAGACTGTCATCGCGCCAGATCGGCATGCCGTCCTTGCGCCAGTAGATCGAAAAGCCCCAGCGCGGCAGCGTTTCGCCGGGGTACCACTTGCCCTGCCCGTGATGGAGCAGAGATCCGGGCGCGAACTTGTCGCGCAGCTTGCGGATCAGTTTGTCGGCATAAGCGGCCTTGGTAGGGCCCACGGCGGCACCGTTCCATTCCGCCGCCTCGAAATCGCTGGCGGCGATGAAGGTCGGCTCGCCCCCCATCGTCAGGTTGACGCCGGCCGCCACCAGATCGGCATCGACCTGTTCGCCCAGCGCCTGCACCGCGTCCCACCGCTCATCCGTGAACGGCTTGGTGATCCGCACCGCCTCGGCGATGCGCGAGACGCTCATCTCGAAGTTGAAATCGATCTCGGCGGGTTCGGCCATGCCCTCTATCGGGGTGGCGGAACGGTAGTGCGGGGTCGCGCAGAGCGGAATGTGCCCTTCCCCGGCGAACATGCCGCTGGTGGCGTCGAGCGCGATCCAGCCGGCACCCGGCACGTAGGCTTCGGCCCAGGCGTGCAGATCGGTCACGTCCTGCAACACGCCCTGCGGGCCTTCCTTGGGCAGCACGTCCGCCACCAACTGGATCGAATAACCCGATACGAACCGCGCCGCGAAGCCGAGCCGCCGCAGCAGGTTGACCAGCAGCCATGCGGAATCGCGGCACGATCCGAGTTCGGCCTCCAGCGTTTCCTCCGGGGTCATCACCCCGGGCTCCATGCGGATCACATAGTTGATGCGCTTTTGCAGTTGGCTGTTGATATCGACGAGGAAATCGACCGTGCGCCCTTCGTAGTCGGCGTGGCTGGCGACCAGTGCGTCGAACAGCGGACCGGTGGCGGGATCGACCTCGAAATAGGCGGCCAGATCGGACTGCATCGTTTCGGAATAGGCGAAGGGATATTCCTCTGCCGATGGCTCCACGAAGAAATCGAACGGGTTGATGACCGCCAGTTCGGCCAGCAGATCGACCTCGATCGAGAAATGATCGACCGGGTCCGGGAATACCACCCGCGCCAGCCAGTTGCCGTGCGGGTCCTGCTGCCAGTTGAGGAAGTGTTCCGCCGGACTGATCTTGAGCGAATAGTTCGGCACCGCCGTCCTGCTGTGCGGTGCAGGACGAAGCCGGATCACCTGCGGGCCGAGACGAATCCGCTTGGAATAGCGGTATTGGGTGAGATGGTGGAGCGCTGCCTTGATCATCGCCGCAGACATTGCGACAAACTATGCTGCACCGCAACGATTGGTTACAAAGGAACGGTTCCTAATCTGCAATAAGGCAATTCAGCCGTCACGATTGCCGCATCAATGTCACAATGGCATGTCAGGGGCGCACGGAAGCTGGGACATCATGACTGAGATCACCGAATCGCTCCGCATCCTTCCGCCGCTCGATGCGGTCGAGTTCTCCGCGTCGCCCTCGCCGATGGCGAGCCTGCCCGCGCGCTACTTCAACCGCGAACTGAGCTGGCTGGCCTTCAACCAGCGGGTGCTGGCCGAAGCGACGAACGAGCACTATCCACTGCTGGAACGGCTGCGGTTCCTGTCGATCTCGGGCAACAACCTTGATGAATTCCTGATGGTGCGCGTCGCCGGGTTCGCCGGGCAGGTACGTCGCCAGATTGAGGAGATTTCGATCGACGGGCAGACCCCGTCGCAAACCCTCGCCGCGATCCATGACAAGGTAATTGAACTCGAAGCGATCCAGCAGGCGGCGTGGAAGGATCTCAAGACGCTGCTGGCCGAAGCGGGCGTGCGCGTGGTCGGCGACGACAAGCTCGATGCCGGGCGCGAGACCTGGCTGGTCGACTATTTCGTGGAATCGATCCTGCCCGTCATCACCCCGCAGGCGATCGACCCCGCCCACCCCTTCCCGTTCGTCACCAATCAGGGCATCGGCGTGCTGTTCTCGCTCACCCGAGAGGCGGACGACGCGCCGGTGATGGAGATGGTGCTGATCCCGGCGGCATTGCCGCGCTTCGTCCGCATCCCCGGCGATGAAGCGGCGTGGATTTCGATCGAAGACCTGATCTGCCGCCACGCCGAAGTGATCTTCCCCGGCTTCCATGTCCACGGCCACGGCGTCTTCCGCATCCTGCGCGACAGCGACATCGAGCTGGAAGAGGACGCCGAAGACCTTGTGCGCTACTACCGCACCGCGATCCAGCGGCGGCGGCGCGGCATGGTCATCGTGCTGCAATTGCAGGGCAAGTTCGATCCGGCGGCAGAGGAACTGCTGCGCACGCAACTGGGCCTCGACAAGGCGCTGATCATGAAGACCGAGGGGCTCATCGGCTTCTCCGGCCTTGCCGCGATCTGCGACGAGGACCGGCCGGAGCTGAAGTTCGAACCGTACTCCCCGCGCTATCCCGAGCGCATCCTGGAGCACGATGGCGATTGCTTCGCCGCGATCCGGGAAAAGGACATCGTGATCCAGCACCCCTACGAAAGCTTCGAGGTGGTGATCGATTTCCTGCGCCAGGCGGCGCGCGATCCCGATGTCATCGCCATCAAGCAGACGCTGTACCGCGCCGGCAAGCAATCGGCGGTGATCTCCGCCCTGATCCAGGCGGCCGAGGCGGGCAAGTCGGTCACCGCCGTGGTCGAACTGAAGGCGCGGTTCGACGAGGAGCAGAACCTGTTGTGGGCGAGCCAGCTCGAACGCGCCGGGGTGCAGGTGATCTACGGTTTCGTGGACTGGAAGACCCACGCCAAGGTATCGATGGTGGTGCGCCGCGAGGCCGAAGGGTACCGGACCTACTGCCACTTCGGCACCGGCAATTACCACCCGATCACCGCGCGCATCTATACCGACCTGTCCTATTTCACCGCCGATCCCGCCTTCGGCCGCGATGTCGGCCGGCTGTTCAATTTCATCACCGGCTATGTCGAGCCCAAGGGCGCGGAACTGCTGGCGATCTCCCCCATCTCGCTGCGCGCGCGGCTCTATGCCTGCATCGAAGCGGAGATCGCCAACGCTCGCGCCGGCAAGCCCGCGCAGATCTGGGCCAAGCTCAACTCCTTGACCGATCCTGCCCTGATCGACCGGCTCTATGCCGCCAGCAGCGCCGGGGTGGAAATCTATCTGGTGGTACGCGGCATCTGCTGCCTGCGGCCGGGGATCGAGGGCCTGTCGGAGAATATCGAGGTCAAATCGATCATCGGCCGGTTCCTTGAACACTGCCGCATCTGGGCCTTCGCCAACGACAGCGAACTGCCGAACCGCGATGCCCGTGTGTTCATCACATCGGCCGACGGGATGAGCCGCAACCTCGACCGCCGGGTCGAGGTCATGGTGCCGATCCGCACCAAGACGGTGCACGACCAGATTCTGAGCCAGGTCATGCTCGCCAACCTGCTCGATACCGAACAAAGCTGGCTGCTCTCGCCCGACGGCACTTATGCGCGCACGCCCCGGGGCGATACGCCGTTCAATGTCCATCGCTATTTCATGACCAATCCGTCGCTGTCCGGGCGCGGGGCGTCACTCGCCAGTGGACGAAAGGTGCCAAAGCTCTCGCTAAGGCGCGGCAATATCTGACATAGGAGCGGCCTTCCGCCTGGAACCGGGCCTCATGCGATTCGTCTTTGCGATATGATCGGCATCAGCCAGTCCAGCGAACGCCGCGCGATCATCGATATCGGATCGAACACGGTCCGGCTCGTGGTCTACAACGGCCCGCCGCGCGCGCCGACGGTGGTGCTGAACGAGCGGGTCAACGCCCGGCTCGGCCGCGATCTGGCCCGCACCGGGACCCTTTCCGACAAGGCGATGCGCACCGCGCTCTCCGCCCTCGCCCGCTTCGCAACGCTGCTGCGGCTGCAGGGCGTGACCAACATCGAATGCGTGGCCACCGCCGCCGCGCGCGATGCGAGCAACGGACGCGCGTTTCTCGATGCCGTGCGGGCCATCGGCCTCAACCCGCGCCTCCTCAGCGGTGACGAGGAAGCGCGCGCCAGCGCCACCGGCGTGATCGCGGCCTTCCCGGGCGCGACGGGAACCGTGGCGGATCTGGGCGGCGGCAGCCTGGAACTGGTCGGCGTGGACAGCGGCGCGATCCTCAACAACGGGCTGACTCTCCCGCTCGGCACTCTGAGGCTCTCCGACCTCAGGGCCAGCGGCAGCGCCCGGCTGGGCTCGGTGCTGCGCGCCGGCCTTGCCAAGGCAGGCTGGAGCCACGGTGCGGGGCAGACGCTCTATATCGTCGGCGGTTCGTGGCGCGCGCTCGGCCTGCAGGCGATGCGCACGCTCGACTGGCCCGTGGATGATCCGCACGGCTTTGCCCTCCCCGCCGAAACCGCGCTGCTGCTGGCCCGTCGCTTCGCCAAGGGCCGCATCGGCGAGCCCGACCCGCGCACCTCTACCTCGCGCGTGGCCAGCCTGCCCGATGCGGCGGCGCTGCTGGTCCAGGTCATCAGCCAGCTCAAGCCGTCGCGGCTGGTGTTTTCATCGTGGGGCCTGCGCGAAGGCCTGCTGTACAAGCAGCTTGAGCCGGCCGTGCGCGCGCAGGACCCGATGCTGGCCAGCGTGGCGGGCTTTGCCATCAGTTCACGCGTTTCGGCGCAGGACGCGGTGGCCGTGGCATCATGGACCGCGCCCGCCTGCACCGAGAACAGCCGCGATGGCAGCCTGCGGCAGGCGGCCGGCATGCTGGCGCTGGCGGCGATGAGCACCGAACCCAACATGCGCACCGAGGAAGCGCTGGCCTGGGCGCTGCGCAAGCGCTGGATCGGCCTCGACATGCGCGGGCGGGGGATGATGGCGATGACCGTGTTCGCCAACTCCGGTCAGACCACCCCGCCCGATCAGCTCGCCCAGCTCGCCTCGGCCGAGGACCTGCGCCATGCCGTCGGCTGGGGGCTGGCGGTGCGCCTGTGTCGCCGGCTCACCGGGGTTACGGATATCGGCCTGACCCAGACCACGCTGGAACGGCGCGACAGCGCGCTGGTGCTGTCGCTACAGGAACCGGTACAGGCGCTCTACAGCGCCAGCGTCGGCAAGGACCACAAGGCACTGGCCGACTGGCTCGGGCTGGAAACCATCGTCGAGGTGGTTTCCGGGTAGCTGACGCCCGATTGCTCAGGCCAATGCCTCTTCCCCGCTGACCGCCGAGATCACCGTCGCGCAGACCAGGTCGCCGACCACGTTGAGCGTCGTGCGGCACATGTCGAGGAAGCGGTCCACCCCCACGATCAGGCCGATGCCTTCGGGCGGGACGCCCACGCTGCCCAGGATCAGCGCGATCACCGGGAGCGAACCGGCCGGCACCCCCGCCGTGCCGACCCCGGCGAGGATGCAGATCGCCATGACGAACAACTGCTCGCCAAGACTGAGATCGACGTGGAAGAACTGGGCGAGGAACAGCACCGTCACCCCTTCGAACATCGCGGTGCCGTTCTGGTTGGCGGTCGCCCCGATGGTCAGCACGAAGCGCGCCACGCGATCGGGCAGCTTGAGCTCGTCATGCGCCACCCGCAGCGAGGTCGGCAGGGTGGCGTTGGAGCTGGCGGTGGAGAACGCCATCACGCTCGCCTCGCGGGTTTCGCGGAAGAAGACGATGGGGCTCTTGCGGGCGACGAACGCCAGCAGCGCCGAGAACACGCCGAACATCTGCAAGGCCAGCGCCAGCAGCACCACGCCGACATAGGCCGCCAGCTTGAAGATCAGGTCCCAGCCGAACTGCGCGGCCAGATTGAACATGAAGCAGAAGATCGCATAAGGGGCCATGCGGATGACGAGGCCGATGAGCTTCATCGACACCTCGAACACGCCTTCGATCGCATCCTTGAGCGTCGCCGCGCGCGGCGTCTGCACCAGCAGCAGGCCGATCCCGAAGAACAGCGCGAAGAACATCACCGCCAGGATATCGTTATCGCTCATCGCGGTGATGATGTTCGACGGCACCAGCCCCAGCACCGCCTCGACGCCCGACTTGCTGTCGTGCGATTTCTCGATGATCGCCCCGGCCGCCGCCGCGCTCTTGTTCAGCAGCTCCTGCGCCGCAGCGCGGTCCACCCCGTCACCGGGACGCAGGACATTCACCACGACAAGGCTGAGCGCCACCGCGATGCCCGAAACGATGAAGGTGTAGATCAGCGTTGCCGCGCCGACTTTGCGCAGCGCGCGGATCTCGCCCATCTCGGCGATGCCGACGACGAGCGCCGAAAACAGCAGCGGGATCACCAGCATGAACAGCAGGCGCAGGAAAATCTGGCCGACCGGGATGGTGCCATAGGCGATCAGCCCCTGCACCCAAGGCGCATCCCGGGCGAACGTGTAGACCAGAAGGCCCATCACGAGGCCGAGTACGAACCCGATCAGGATGCGCCATTGCAAGCCCTTGTGGCCGGCCTCGGCTGCGGCGTTGGTTTCCGCCATGGCTGTCATTCGCGCTGCTTCTCCATTGTCCCGCCGCGACTGTGGCGGGCGGCAGGCGCTATTGTCCAGCCCCGAGGGCAGCCAGCGCGGCGCGGCGGTAAATCCGGGCGAGCAGATCGAGATCATCGACCGCCACCGCCTCGTCGCGCTTGTGCATCGTCGCGTTGCACAGGCCGAACTCGATCACCGGGGCCACATCCTTGAGGAACCGTGCATCGGAGGTGCCGCCGCTGGTCGACAGTTCGGGATCGATCCCCGTTTCCGCCCGGATCGCCTCGGCCAGCAGGGTGGAGAACGGCCCCGGCGGGGTCAGGAACGCCTCGCCCGATATCAGCGCGCGCGCGGTGCCGCCGTGCTTCGCAGCGATAGCGCTCACCCGCTCGGCCAGCCCCGCACCGGTGTGGGTATCGTTGAACCGGATCGAGATGCGCGCTTCGGCGCGTGCCGGGATGACATTGTGCGCCGGATTGCCGACGGTGAGGTCGGTCACCTCCAGGTTCGAGGGCTGGAACCAGTCAGTCCCGTCATCCAGCGCCAGCGCCTTCAGTTCGGCCAGCATCGCGACCAGCTTCGTGATCGGGTTGTCGGCCAGATGCGGATAAGCGACATGGCCCTGCACGCCTTCGACGGTGAGGAAGATGTTGACCGAGCCGCGCCGGCCGATCTTCATCATGTCGCCCAGCCGGTTCACGCTGGTCGGCTCGCCCACCACGATCACATCGGGAACCTCGCCGGCTTCGCGCATATGCTCGATCAGGGCGACGGTGCCGTAGCGCGCCGGTCCTTCCTCGTCGCCGGTGATGATGAAGCTGAGCGTCCCCGCCTCGGCCGGAATCTCGCGCGCGGCGGCGATCATCGCGGCGATAGACCCCTTCATGTCCACCGCACCGCGCCCGTAGAGCAGGTCCCCGCCCGGCGCGCTGCGCACTTCGGGTGCGAACGGCGCGCTGGTCCAGCCATCGCCCGGCGGCACCACATCGACATGCCCGGCAAACGCGAAGTGGCGCGATCCCTCCGGCCCGCGCCGCACGGCATAGAGGTTCTCCACCGGCCCATCCGGCGCTTCGCCGCGCACGAACCGGGTCACCGCGAAGCCGAGCGGGGCAAGCTGCGCCTCCAGGCAATCGAACACCAGCCCCTGCGCCGGGGTGACGCTGGGGCAGGCGATAAGGGCTTGCGCGAGGTCGATGACGCTTGCCGCGGCGGATGCGATCTGGGACATGGTGCAGCCCATCGCACAGGGCGGAACGCTTGGCCAGTGGGGCCAGACCTGTGCCGGAGAGCACGCATGCCCCGGATCGATATCGAGGCGCTGCCCCAGACCAACGCCACCGGTTACCCCGCTCCTTTCGACAAGGCCGTCTCGGGCCGCTGGTATCGCCGCCTCGCCCCGGCGGCGGGATTGACGGCGATGGGTGCCAGCCACGTCGTGCTCAAGCCCGGCGCATGGTCGAGCCAGCGCCACTGGCATCGCGGCGAGGACGAACTGCTGGTGATGCTGACCGGCGAAGCGGTGCTGATCGAGAACAGCGGCCGCACCGTGATCCAGGCCGGCGACGTCTGCGCCTGGCCCGCCGACAGCGAGGACGGCCACCACCTCGTCAACGAGAGCGAGGCCGATTGCAGCTTCATCGCGATCAGCGCCGGACCCGACAACGGCGGCGACTATCCGGATATCGACATGATCTGGAACGAGGCCGGATACGCCCACAAGGACGGTACGCCCTACGAAACGGAACGGCCGGCTTAGGCGGCGTGGGCCGGGCGTGGCCGCCCGAAGAAAGAAAAAGAGGGTCGCGCAGAGACGCAAAGGCGCAGAGGTGTGCGCGATGGCGCAGCCCTTGTCTCTGTTTCCACGGCGAGAAAAACGCACCCTCGGAAAGGACAGCCGCGCTGCGGCAAGCTGGACATCTCTGCGCCTTTGCGTCTCTGCGCGAACCTGTTTCCTCCTTGCGAAGTTTACAAAGGTTACACCTTGTAACTTTCGAAAATCGATATTTTCGATTTTAAATCAGTAACTTGAACAGGAAATACGAAAGTTACACTCATCCGACATTGCACGGCATTTCGGCTTCCAACGATGGGAAAGAGCAGGCGCAGGCGCACCGTTGCGGATTTTGCCGCAAGTGGGGGATGTAGGAAAGGACTGAGGCGGGCGTTGCGCTCGGGATGCACATCCGATCGGCTCGAGGCAGGAAAAGTGGTTCACGCAAAGGCGCGGAGGCGCAGAGGTGTTGCGGGTGGCGCAGCCATTCTCGCCGTTCAACGGTGAGGCACACGCATCGTCGGTAAGGATAGCCGCGCTGCGGCAAGCCTTACGTCTCTGCGCCTTCGCGCCTCCGCGTGAACCATTTTTCTTCTCGCCGCTCTCGCCCACCCCGTCCGGCTAGGCGATAAAATCGCCAAGCCTTCCGGCCCTCCCGCAAGCGGGAAGGCATGCCCGGGTATCCCCGCCCGCTCGCGGGAGGGGAGCGAGACTTGCGTGCGCAGCACGTTAGTCGCAGCGGGGTGGGCCCGGCGTGACCGCCCAGCCGCTCAAGCCCGGGTCGGTGCCCCCACCTCAAACTGCTCGATCACCCATTCCTCGGCTTCCGCGGCGGCGATCCAGGCTTGCATCCATTCGTGTTCCCACACCGCCTGCATATAGGCCTGCGCGAAGCCGGGGACGCCGATGCCGTAGGTCAGGAACCGGCTGACGACCGGGGCGTAGATCACGTCCGCCGCGCAGAAGCTGCCGAACAGGTAGGGGCCGCCCTTGCCGAACCGCGCCCGCGCTTCGGCCCACAAAGTCAGGATGCGGACGATATCGGCGCGCACATCCGCCCCGATGTCGATGCCTTCCACACGCGCGCGGATGTTCATCGGCAGCGAGCGGCGCAGCGGCAGGTAGCTGGAATGCATCTCCGCCACCATCGAGCGGGCCATCGCCCGGGCATCGTCGGCCTTGGGCCAGAAGCGTTCACGGCCCACCTTGTCGGCCAGGTATTCGATGATCGCGAGGCTATCCCACACCACCGCATCGCCATCCCACAGCACCGGCAGCTTGCCGGCGGACGGGGCGATCTCGTCGGTCCCGCTCTTGAGCGCTTCCCAGTCCTCGCCGAGCAGCGGGACGGTCATCTCCTCGAAGGCCACGCCCGATTGCTTGGCGGCCAGCCAAGCGCGCAGCGACCAGCTCGAATAGTTCTTGTTGCCGATGATGAGTTTCATGGGTCCGGGCATTCCTTGCGGCGCAAGGGCCCTCGCCTAACCATCCCGGACTGCGCTGTCGAGCCGGAACGGGCGGCGCGCCTGTCCGTTCCGGCAGGAGCGCCCTGCTTGCGGAGTACCCCCATGCGCCTGATCCCGCCCACCGTGCTGGCCCTGACCCTGACGCTTTCCGCCTGCAACCAGCCGGACGCCCCGTCACCGCAGACGAGCGACACGGTGGCCTTGCCGGATGATCCGATGACCGCGCCGCAAGCCGTCCCATCGCCCACCCCGGAGGAGGAAACGCACGCCCCTCCCGAAACCATGCTGCCCTCGCCCACGCTGCCGCCGATGACGCAGGCCGAAAGGGGCGAGAAGGGCGCGCGAGCGGTCCTGCTGACCTGGGCGCGGGCGCTCGAAAACCGCCGGTTTGATGAAGCCTGGGCCCAGTTCCGCTATCCGCAGTCGAGCCGCGCCGCCTTTGCCCAGTGGTGGAGCCGCTATCGCACCATCACCGTGGCGGTGCCCGGCGGCGAAATGGATGCCGGGGCCGGATCGCTCTATTACACCGCGGCCGCCGTGCTGACCGGGGTGCGACAGGACGGCAGCCGCTATCGGCTGGAGGGCGACGTGGTGCTGCGCCGGGTCAACGATGTGGACGGGGCGACGCCGGCACAACTGCGCTGGGGCATCGAGAGTGCTGACTTGAAGGACGTGGCGGTGGACTGATTACGTCAGCTCCGGTCGCCCCTGCTCCGTTCGTATCGAGCGAAGTCGAGATACGCTGGCCCTGCGCTCACGTATCTCGACTTCGCTCGATCCGAACGGAAATTGGTCGTTATCGTTGCTCAGAACAGCGTCGTAAGCCCATAGAACAGCGCGCCGACGAAGGCGCTGGCGGGGATGGTGATGAACCAGGCGACGATGACCCGGCTCGCCACGCTCCACCGCACGGCGGAGGAACGCCGCGCCGCGCCGGTGCCGACGACCGACCCGGTGATGGCGTGAGTGGTCGATACCGGGATGCCCATCGCGCTCGCGCCGAACACCACGAACGAGCCGGCGGTGGAGGCGCAGAAGCCAGAATGGTGGTTGAGCTTGGTCAGCCGCGTGCCCATCGTCTTGATGATCTTCCAGCCGCCAGACAGCGTGCCCAGCGCGATGGCGGTGTAACACGACAGAACCACCCATTGCGGCACCGCGAAATCGCCGGTGAGGTGGCCGGTGGAATAGAGCAGGACCGTGATGATACCCATCGTCTTCTGGGCATCGTTGCCGCCGTGGCTGATCGAATAGGCGGCGCTGGAGATCAGGTGCAGGCTCTTGAACGCGCCATTGGAAGCGCGCGGGCCAACGCCGCGGAAGCACCAGCTTGTCAGCAGCATCAGCGCCATGGCAATCGCGAAGCCGATCACCGGCGAGAGGACGATGGCGATGACCGTCTTGCTGGTGCCGCTGCTTTCGACAACGCCGAACCCGCCATGGGCGATCCCTGCGCCCAAGAGGCCGCCGATCAGCGCGTGGCTGGAGCTGGAGGGAATGCCCTTGAGCCAGGTGACGACGTTCCAGAACATCGCTCCGATCAGCGCCCCGAACACCACCGCCGGGGTGATGGTATCGGCCGAGACGATGCCCTTGCCGACGGTTTCGGCAACGTGGAGACCGACGAACCAGTAGGCCGCGAAGTTGCCCGCAGCGGCGAACAGCACCGCGACCACCGGTGACAGCAGCCGGGTCGCCACCACCGTGGCAATGGCGTTGGCGGCATCGTGCAGGCCGTTCAGGAAATCGAACGCCAGCGCCAGCGCCACCAGGCCGATCAGCAGCGGCAGGGCAAGAGTGTGGTCCATCGTTGCGGCAGCCGGTCAGGCGTGATCGATGACGAGACCGTCGATCTCGTTGGCGAGGTCCTCGAACCGGTCGACCACCCGCTCCAGCCGCTTGAACATCTCCTGGCGCACCAGGAAGTGCAGCGCATCCGCCTCGCGCCCGCCGCGCGCGTTGGCTTCGAGATAGATGCGCTTGAGGCCCTGCGCGTGGATTTCGTCGGCGTGGCCTTCCATGCGCACCAGACGCTCGGTCAGCTCGTGGAGGCGGTGGCCGTTATCGGCGATCCGGCGCAGCAGCGGCATCGCTTCTGCGGTCAGCCGCGCGGCGTCGACGATGATCGCCGCCATGTCGCGCATTTCGGGCTCGAAATCGGCCACCTCGTAAAGGCTGACAGCCCCGGCAACGTGCTGCATCTCGTCGATGGCATCGTCCATCGTGTTGATGAGGCTGGTGATCGCCGAACGGTCGAACGGCGTCAGGAAGCTGCGGCGGACGGTCTGGAGCACTTCGCGGGTGATATCGTCGGCATCATGCTCGCGCTCTTCGATCTCGCGGATGTGCTGGGCGCTGGAGGGGCCGCCCTGCGCCAGCCGCGCCAGTGCGTCGGCCCCGGCGACAAGGGTGACGGCCTGCTTCTCGAACAGGTCGAAGAATTGGCTCTGCTGCGGCATCAGCTTCTGGAACCAGGCGAACATGGCATTGACCCCTGTCTTGCTGGCCATCTTGTCGGCCATCGCCCCGATCAAACGGGCGGGACTGGCGGCGGCACGGAATTCGCGCGCGCCAAAACTGCGGATCAGCGCGCGCAGGTCATCCTCGTCGACCGCGCTCGCTGCTTCGCCAAGGCTGAACCAGCGCCGTTCGCGCTGGTGCTGCTCGTCCCAGGTGTCGAGTTCCTCGGTGACGGCAAACGGAAACACATCGACATCGGCCCACACCGCCGCGCCCGACTGGCGGCGCTTGCGGTAGCGGTAGGAACCCAGCGGCGTCGGGCAGGCGGCCCCGCGCACGCCGGCTTCCTCTTCCGCTTCGGCGGCAGCAGCGGCATGCGGGGCCAAGCCCTTCATCAGCCCGCCCTTGGGCACCACCCAGCGCCCCGTCCCGCGCGAGGTGATCAGCAGGATCTGGATCGGCGCATCGACGCCGGAACCCAGCGTGCGGTAAGGCAGGACGGCAATCTGGCGAATGGCGCAACCTCCCCTAAAGTAAAGCCGCCCTTCCGGCGGCCGCGACATCGGCGCCCTCCTATGAGAGCACCCGCCGTCATGCAACCGTCACATATGCGTCCAGCGGCGGAATTCGGGTGAAAAGCGCTCTGCCGTGCGTTCAGATTTCCGAATCGCCCAGGATCGCTGCGCGCAGCTCCTCTATGCCCAGCCCCTTTTCCGAACTGGTGACATGGACCTGCGGGAAGGCCGCAGAGTGCTTGCGCGCTTCTGCCGTTGTCGCAGCATAGACCGCTTCCAGCTCGCTCGCCTTGATCTTGTCGGCCTTGGTCAGGACGATGCGATAGCCGACGGCGGCGCTATCGAGCATGTCCATCATCTCGGCGTCCACCGCCTTCACCCCGTGGCGCGCATCGACCAGCAGCAGCGTGCGCTTCAGCACCACCCGCCCGCGCAGGTAATCGCGGACCAGCCGCTTCCACTTTTCGACCACGGCGGGCGGGGCCTTGGCGAAGCCGTAGCCGGGCATGTCGACCAGCCGGAACAGCAGCGGATCGCCGACCTCGAAGAAGTTCAGCTCCTGCGTGCGCCCCGGCGTGACCGAGGCGCGCGCGATCGACTTGCGCCCGGTCACCGCGTTAAGCAGCGATGACTTGCCGACGTTGGAGCGGCCGCACAGCGCGATTTCCGGTGCCGTGGGATCGGGCAGGAACTGCAGCGCCGGCGCGCTTTTCAGGAACGTCACTGGTCCCGAAAAGAGCTTGCGGGCGCGTTCGGTCAAGTCTTCGGCATCACTGTCCACGTCAGGCCTTCGCCCCATTATCGCGCGCGGCGATGCGGGCCTTGTCGTCCGCCTCCTTGGCCTGCTGTTCGCGCAGTTGCGGGTGGCGCGAATAGAGGAACTTCTGCTGCGCGATCGTCAGGATGTTGGAGGTGATCCAGTAGATCAGCAGACCGGCCGCGAACGGTGCCATCACGAACATCATGAACCACGGCATCAGCGCGAAAATCTGCTGCTGCGCGGGGTCCATCTGCGCCGGGTTGAGCTTGAACTGGAAGTACATGGTCACGCCCAGCAGCAACGCCAGCACGCCGATGGCGAGGAAGCCCGGCGGCTGGAAATCAAGCAGACCGAACAGGTTGAGGATATGCGCCGGATCGGGCGCGGAAAGGTCCTTGATCCACAGCACGAACGGCTGGTGGCGCATCTCGATCGACAGGATCAGCGTCTTGTAGAGCGCGAAGAACACCGGGATCTGCAGGAAGATCGGCAGGCAGCCGGCCAGCGGGTTGACCTTTTCCTGCTTGTACAGTTCCATGATCTTCTGCTGCTGGACCTGCTTGTCGTCCTTGTAGCGTTCCTGCAGCGCCTTCATCTTCGGCTGGATCGCGCGCATCGCCGCCATGCTGGCAAACTGGCGCTGGGCGACCGGGAACATGATCCCGCGCACGATCAGCGTCAGCAGGATGATCGCCACGCCGAAGTTGCCGACGAGGCTGAACAGCTTCACCAAGAGCCAGAAGATCGGCTTTTCGAACCAGCGGAACCAGCCCCAGTCGATGGCAAGGCCGAAGTTGGCGATGCCCTGCTTCTCGTAAGCGTCGAGCACCGTGTGCTCCTTGGCACCGGCGAAGATGCGGGTGGTGGTCGCAACCGTCTGGCCGGGCTGCACCACGGCCGAATCGTAGATCAGATCGGCGCGGAAGATGTCGGCGCTGACTTTGCGGAATGAGCCCTTGGCGGGGGCACCCTGCGGAGCCAGCACGCTCATCCAGTAAATGTCGGTGAAGCCGATCCAGTCGGTCCTTCCCGGCTCCTGAATGGTGCCGGCATCGGCGACGGTGCTGTAATTGGTGGCGAAGTTCACCGATCCGTCGAACGCGCCGATCGGGCCGGACTGGACGTTCCAGGTATCGAGGCTGGCGGTCCGGTCAGTGCGGTTGACCAGCGCGAAAGGCTGCAGTTGCACCGGCCCGCTGCCGCCGTTGCGCACCGCCTGGCTGGCGGTGATCAGATAGTTCTCGTCGATCCTGTACGTGATCGCAAAGGTCTGGCCGGTGGCGTTGCTCCAGGTCAGGGTGACCGGGGTCGCCGGGGTCAGCTTCGCGCCGGCGGGGGCGGTCCACACGGTCCTGCCGTCCGGCGTCACCACGCCTTCACCCACCCAGCCCACTTGCGCGAACTGCTGCGCCGGGGTGCCGGCGGGCGAATAGATGCGCACCGGGCCGGAGTCCTTCTCCACCGTTTCGCGGTGGCGGTTCAGAACGAGATCGTCGATCACCGCGCCGCTGAGGTTGATCGAACCCGACAGCCCCGGCGCGACAACCGGAACCCGGCCGGGCGCGGCCAGCGCAACCTTCAGGTCCTGCTTCTCCAGCGCCATGTCGGCGGCATCGCGCAGGCCGCCTTCGCGAGTCGGCTTGGTGGTGCCGGCGGTGCTGGTCGATTCGGCCTGCGGTGCAACCTTCGCCGGTTCATTGGCGTGCGGATAGAAATAGCGCACGCCCGCGTCCCATCCCAGCAGGATAAGCGCGGTGAGAAGCACGGCAAGGATGAGGTTACGCTGGTTCTGCACGAAGGCTTTCCTGTCGCATTTGCGGTCGATAGGCCGTCTGGAAATGACGGCTCAGTCTTGTCCGGGGCAGCAGCCGCCCGGTTTGTGATCGGTCTTCTCGGGGACGGGATCGTAGCCGTGTCCCCCCCACGGTTGGCAGCGCAATAGCCGCCATAGCGCCAGCAATCCACCCTTGATCGCACCATGGCCCCGAACCGCCTCAATGGCGTACTGCGAGCACGATGGCGTATAGCGGCAGGTGGGCGGAAGCAGCCGCGACGGCCCCAGTTGCCAGCCCCGCGCGATGCCGATCAGCAGCAGGCCCGGCAGCCGTGCAAGCGCCCGGATCACTTGCGACGCCCCCGGCCCGATCCGGGCCGGCGCGGCGGATCGCCCTTCCCCGCCGCCGCCCGTTCAAGCGCGGCCAGCAGTTCGGCGCGCAGGGTCGCGAAATCCCGCTCCACCCCGCCTTCGCGGCCGATCAGGACATGATCGGTATCGGCCAGCGCATGGACGGGCAGCAATTCGCGCAGCAGCGCCCGGAAGCGCCGCTTCATGCGGTTGCGGACAACCGCATTGCCGATCTTCTTGGTAACGGTGATCCCGGCGCGCGCGCCATGGCCGCCATTGGGATGCGCCAGCAGCACGAACCCCGGCCGGGCGACTCGCAAGCCCCGGTTAGCGGCGACGAAATCCGCGCGACGGGTCATCGTGGCGTAAGGCGCGGTCATGGGGTCAGGCGGGTATCAGGCCGGAGAAGCCGGAAACGGCGTCGGCCCGCGTCTCCATCCGATCGCCGCACGGAAGCGGAGCGAACCGGAAGGGGACGCGGGCCGATGCCGCATCCAGCCGTGAGGCTGAAAGCTTAGGCCGACAGCTTCTTGCGGCCACGCGCGCGGCGGGCGGCAAGGACCTTGCGGCCACCGACGGTCGCCGTGCGGGCGCGGAAGCCGTGACGGCGGGCGCGGACAAGGCGGCTGGGCTGGAACGTGCGCTTCATGGCAAACCTCGAAAAACTAACCTGCCCCGAAAGGCAACGAATCTCCTCGCCCCTGATGGGACGAGCCGAAAACAGGCCCGGGCCGTTACTGGAGCCGCCCCCCCAAGTCAAGCAAGAGCGCGTGCAAGGGAGCGATATTCCGGCGGCCGTCACCCCTGCGAAGGCGGATCCAGCTTCACCCACTGGCTCATGACCTGCGGACCGAACCAGCGCGCCGAATCGAACGGCACCGAATTGGTCATCGCGTAAAACGCCTCGGCCTCGATCGGGCTCATCCCCATCTGGCGATAGTAATCGAGGTAGCGGCGGTTTTCCGGCGCGGTGGCGGGAAAATCCGAAGGGGCGCGGCCGTCCTCGTCCTGCCAGGAATGGACCGCGAATTCGGCCCCCGGATCGGCGATGCGGCGCGTGCCGGCCAGGAACAGTTCCACGCCGCCGGATCGCACCGAGCCACCGGCAGGCACGTGGGTGGCGATGGCATGCGCCCGGATCAACCGGCCCAGTTGCAGGTTGGCGAGATCATCCTCGGTACCGGGGCATTCGACCAGCCGCAATTCGGTGATGCCCGGATATTGCCGCAGGAGCGCGGCGAACTGCGCGGGGCTTTGCGAATCGGTGACATCCACCAGCGACGCGGTGTGCGCATCGATCACCCGGAACGGGCCGAACCCGGCCACGGCATCAGTCGTCGCCGGGGCAGCAGTAACCGCAGTGGCCGGCAGCATGCGCTCGCCGCCGCTGTCGAGCGGACCGGCATCCGGCTCGACAAGCTCGTAGGCGATGTTCACCAGCGGCAAGTCCCTAATCGACGCGTGAGCCGAAGGGGGGGCCACGATCAGGGTTGCCAGTGCAACGAGCGAGACGGCGAGCGAGCGCATGGCCGCAATCTGCGCCCATGCATCTTACCCGAATCATGAGGAATGCAGTTAAAACGCTGTAAGCCGAGCCCTCAGGACACTCCCGCTGCTCGACAATGGCGGTGCCCCTCTCCAACACTGCTGCGGTTACTTAGGGAGAACAAGCAAAGTGGTCGCTCTGGTCTCGACCGTGGCCTACCTTGGCCTGGAAGCGCGCGCGATCGAGGTGCAGTGCCAGGTCGCGCCGGGCATGCCCGGCTTCGCGGTGGTCGGCCTGCCTGACAAGGCGGTGGGCGAAAGCCGCCAGCGGGTCAGCGCGGCGCTGACCGCGATGGGCCTGGCCCTGCCCCCCAAGCGCATCACCATCAACCTGTCACCCGCCGATCTGCCCAAGGAAGGCTCGCACTACGACCTGCCGATCGCGCTGGCCCTTTTGGCGGCGATGGGCGTGATCGATGCCGAGCAGGTCTCCGAATATGTCGCGGTGGGCGAACTGGCGCTTGATGGGCGGATCATCCCGTCACCCGGCGTTCTGCTCGCCGCGATCCATGCCAGCGGGCGCGAACTGGGGCTGATCTGCCCCGCCGCGCAAGGCGCGGAGGCGCGCTGGGCATCGACCGGGATCGGCGGCATCCCGATCGTCGCCGCGCCGGACCTCATCAGCCTGCTCAACCACTTGCGCGGTCGGCAAGTCCTGCCGGTGCCGGCTCCGGGGCGGGTCGATCCGCCGGTGCGCGGAGCCGATCTGAAGCAGGTCAAAGGGCAGGAAACCGCCAAGCGCGCGCTGGAAATCGCGGCGGCGGGGGCACACAATCTGCTGATGATCGGGCCGCCGGGGGCCGGCAAGTCGCTGCTCGCCAGTTGCCTGCCGGGGGTCCTGCCCGATCTGTCGTCGGCCGAAGCGCTCGAAGTGTCGATGATCGCGAGCGTCGCCGGTACGCTGGAAGAAGGCGCGATCAGCCGTTCGCGCCCGTATCGCGCGCCGCATCACTCGGCATCGATGGCGGCGCTGACCGGGGGCGGCCTGAAAGTGCGGCCGGGCGAGGTATCGATGGCGCACCTCGGCGTCCTGTTCCTCGACGAACTGCCCGAATTCCAGCGCGCGGTGCTCGATTCGCTGCGCCAGCCGCTGGAGGTGGGCGAAGTGACCGTGGCGCGGGCCAACGCCCACGTGACCTACCCGGCGCGGGTGCAACTGGTCGCGGCGATGAATCCATGCCGGTGCGGCCACCTCGGCAACGCCGCCCTCGCCTGCAGCCGCGCACCGCGTTGCGCCGCCGATTATCAGGGCAAGGTATCGGGCCCGCTGCTCGATCGCATCGACCTGCATGTGGAAGTCGATCCGGTGCGCGCGGCGGACCTGACCCTCCCCCCGCCGGCCGAAGGCAGCGCCGAAGTCGCCGCCCGTGTCGCCCGTGCCCGCGCCCTGCAGACCGCCCGGCTGGAAGGCACCCGCTTTCGCACCAATGCAGAACTGGAGGGCGAGCTGCTGGATGCCCATGCCACGCCTGACGAACCCGGCCGCCGCCTGCTGATGCAGGCCGCCGAGGCCCTGCACCTGTCAGCGCGGGGTTACACACGCATCCTGCGAGTGGCCCGCACCATCGCCGATCTGGGCGGACAGGAAGGCATCACCCGCGTTCATGTGGCAGAGGCGCTCAGTTACCGCAGGCAGGCACCGAGGGCGTGAAGCGCTTCGCGCGACGATCGTTACACCCCTGTTGCGTCGATTACGGCCGCTCGGTCTCCGCCACGTCCAGTTGCCGCAACACTTCACGGATCGCCTCCGGCGCGCTCGCAAAGCCGAGGTGCGAGCAGCGCAAGGCAACTGCGCGATCGCGTTCGCCGGGCCAGCCGGCAGCGCTGCGCGGATGAATCACGCCATCGCGCGGGCTCCACAGGGCGATGGTCGGCACCGGCGGCTTGGCGGTGAAATCGCATTCGACCGGCGGCGCATCCACCGCGTGGCCCGTGACCACCTGATAGGCGCGCCAGGCATTGTTGGCGCGCGGATCGCCGGAAAACGGGGTGCCCATCGTAATCACCTTGGCGACGAGGCGCGGTTCGCGCCGCGCGATCTCGCGCGCGAACAGGCCGCCGAGACTCCAGCCGACCAGCGCCACCGGCGTGCCGTGCCAGCGCGCGATGGTCGCCACCCGGCGCATGAGCAGCGCGAAGTTCTGCGGCGTCGGCCCGAAGTTGAAGCCCAGCCCCCAATCGTGGACCGCGTGGCCCGCCTGTTCCAGCGCGCGGGCCATCGGCTCCATCCGTTTGGGGTGGGCACCGAAGCCGGGGAGCAGGATCACCGGCAGCGGCCGGAGTGCGCGCGGTGCCTCGAACGGGGCGGCGCGCCCGCGCCGCAACCCCTTCAGTTCGGACAGGAACAGCGGCAGCGGCGGGGCCTTCACCCCTTCCGGACGCGGCTGGCGCAGCAGCGCGCTGCGCCGCACGCCTTCGTTCCAGAACCGGGTGATCGAACCAGCCGTAGCCATGCGCCTTGAACCTGCGAAAGTGCCGAAATGCCTTTGCTATCGCGCGGCTGCTGACTGCGCGATGAAGCATCGGCCTTTCCGCAGGCGGCCTGTCCCGTCAACAGACGGACGCAAGTGTCATCGAACTGCCATAAACGTCGCAGGCGCAGCAGCGCCCGGTTTTCAGCCGCCGGTCTTGCAATCGCCCAGCCGCGCGGTGGTCATGTGCATGGTCATCTTCATATCGCCCATCGGGTTCTTCGAACCCGCCTGATCGATGCTGACCGTGACATCCGATCCGTTCGACGAAACCTTGCCGTTCAGCGCGATCGTCGCCGTGCCCTCGTTCGGGTTCTTGCAGTTCATCACCGCATCCAGCGTCCCGCCCGAAACGTCGAAACGGGAATAGGAGCATTCGCCGCCCTTGCCCACTTCATCGAACATGTCCTTGAAGCCCTTTTCGGAATCGGCCGGGGTCAGGCAGAACGTGCGTTCCTGGCTGGCCTTCATCATGCCCTTCATCGCCTCGGCCTGCTTCGGGTCCATGCCGGGGATGTCGAGCCGGGTAACTTCCATCGTCTGCTTGTATTCGCCCGGATCGGGGCGATCGAGCTTCTTCGCCTCTTCCTGCGCCTCGGCCATGGTCTTGGGGCCGGTGTCCTTGGCGGCATCGGTGCCCGCGTCCTTCGATCCGCAGGCGGACAGCGCCAGCGCGGCGGCGATCAGCGTGGCGCAAGTATAGGCAGGCTTCATCCAGGTTCTCCCCCATCGGCGACCAGCCGTCGCCATCTCCTGCCACGGCTAACACCGCGCAGGCCCGCTGCCAATGTGAGATCGGCCACGGGCAACGACGTTGCGGCGGCGGGTGATATACCCCATATGTTCCGCCATGGCAGAGATCATCATTCGCCGCGGCCTGGAAGAGCCCGACACCTCGGGCGGCTTCGTTCCCCACAAGCCCGCCCGCCCCGAAAAATCGCTGCCCGGCAGGCGGCTTGAAATCGTCTCGGAATACGAACCCGCCGGCGACCAGCCGACCGCGATCGCCGATCTCGTCGCCGGCATCCGGGGCGAGAACGGGGGCGAGGGGGAGAAGACCCAGGTGCTGCTCGGCGTCACCGGATCGGGCAAGACCTTCACGATGGCCAAGGTGATCGAGGAACTGCAGCGCCCGGCCCTGATCCTCGCCCCGAACAAGATCCTGGCCGCGCAGCTCTATGGCGAAATGAAGGACTTCTTCCCGAACAACGCGGTGGAATATTTCGTTTCCTATTACGACTATTACCAGCCCGAAGCCTATGTGCCCCGGTCCGACACCTACATCGAGAAGGAAAGCTCGGTGAACGAGGCGATCGACCGCATGCGCCATTCCGCCACACGGGCGCTGCTGGAGCGGGACGACGTGATTATCGTCGCCTCGGTTTCGTGCCTTTACGGCATCGGCTCGGTCGAGACCTATTCCGCGATGATCTTCGACCTCAAGGCGGGTGAGACGCAGGACCAGCGCGAGATCATCAGGAAGCTCGTGGCGCTGCAATACAAGCGCAATGACGCCGCCTTCGCGCGCGGCAACTTCCGGGTGCGCGGCGACAATCTGGAACTGTTCCCCAGCCACCTGGAGGACACCGCCTGGCGCATCAGCTTCTTCGGCGACGAGATCGAGGAGATCGCCGAGTTCGACCCGCTGACCGGCAAGAAAAGCGCCACGCTGGAAAAAGTGCGGGTCTACGCCAATTCGCACTACGTCACCCCCGGCCCGACGATGAAGCAGGCCAGCGAAGCGATCCGGTTCGAACTAACCGAACGGCTGAAGGAGCTGGAGGCCGAGGGCCGGCTTCTGGAAGCGCAGCGGCTGGAACAGCGTACCAACTTCGACCTGGAGATGATCGCCGCCACCGGATCGTGCAACGGCATCGAGAACTATTCCCGGTTCCTCACCGGTCGCCTGCCCGGCGAACCGCCGCCGACGCTGTTCGAGTACCTGCCCGACAACGCGCTGCTGTTCGTCGATGAAAGCCACCAGACGGTGCCGCAAGTGGGCGCGATGGCGCGGGGTGACCACCGGCGCAAGATCACGCTGGCCGAATATGGCTTCCGCCTGCCCAGTTGCATCGACAACCGGCCGCTGCGCTTCAACGAATGGGACGCGATGCGGCCGCAGACCGTGGCCGTTTCGGCCACCCCGGGCGGCTGGGAACTGGAACAGTCAGGCGGTGTCTTCGCCGAACAGGTCATCCGCCCGACCGGACTGATCGACCCGCCGGTGACCATCCGCCCGGTCGAGGACCAGGTGCAGGACTGCATCACCGAATGCAAGGCGACCGCCGCCAAGGGCTATCGCACCCTCGTCACCACCCTCACCAAGCGCATGGCAGAGGACCTGACCGAGTTCATGCACGAGGCCGGGGTGCGGGTGCGCTACATGCATTCCGACGTCGAGACGCTGGAACGCATCGAACTGATCCGCGACTTGCGGATGGGCGTCTATGACGTGCTGGTCGGCATCAACCTGCTGCGCGAGGGGCTCGACATTCCCGAGTGCGGGCTGGTCTGCATCCTCGATGCCGACAAGGAGGGGTTCCTGCGCAGCGAGACGAGCCTGATCCAGACCATCGGCCGCGCCGCGCGCAACGTGGACGGCCGGGTGATCCTCTATGCCGACCGGATGACCGGCAGCATGGAACGCGCCATCGCCGAAACCGACCGCCGCCGCGCCCGGCAGGAGGAATTCAACACGCTTCACGGGATCACCCCGCAAACCATCAAGCGCCGCATTGCCGATATCGTCGCCGATACCGCCAGCCGCGACGGCGTGGTGGTCGATCTGGAGGACGATGGCGTCAACAACCTCGTCGGCCACAACCTGCGCGGCTACATCGAAGACCTCGAGAAACGCATGCGCGCGGCGGCGGCGGACCTGGAGTTCGAAGAGGCGGGCCGGTTGCGGGATGAGATCAGGCGGCTGGAGGCGACGGAGCTGGGCTTGCCGGACACCGAACACCGCGCGCCGAAAGTGGGGCGCAGTAACGAGGGCAAGCCGGGGACGCGCAAGGGGCGTTTTGGCAGGGAGAGCAAGCGGAAGTTTGGGAGGTGACAAGTTGTCGTCCCAAAAATCCAACTCCTGCGAGCGTAAAGATGTTGCTGCATCAAAAAAATGTGATTCATAGGAAGCCTCGTTTAGATTGAGGCCCCGCCATGATCCGCTCCTTCGCCAACACCCGTACCCAAACCGAGCGCATCTGGAATGGCGTGCGGAGCAAACGCGTCCCGGCAAGCCTCGGAAGCCGTCCTCTCGACAAACTGAAGATGCTGAACCGCGCGAAGACTCTCGACGACCTTCGCAATCCGCCCGGCAATCGCCTCCACCCGCTCAAGGACGACCGCGCCGGGCAGCATTCCATTTCCATTAATGGCCAATGGCGTATATGTTTCCGCTGGAAGGATGGAAACGCATACGATGTCGAAATCGTCGACTACCACGACTGACCCCGATTGGCTGGACAACAACCACGCCGGCGAAATGCTGGTATTGGAGTTCATGGAGCCGCTCGGGCTGACGGCTGCGGCCTTGGCCGAAGCGCTGGCTATCGCACCCGCGCGCCTCGAAGGCGTGATCGACGGGCACATGCGCATGGATGCCGATCTGGACCTGCGCCTGGCCCGCTATTTCCGCATGTCCGAAGGGTTCTTCCTGGGCCTTCAGGACGATTACGAACTGCTGGAAGCCAAGCGCGCGTTGAACGGCGATCTGGAGCGGATCGTTCCGCGCGCCGCTTGACGCCTTTTTCGGTTACGCCCCGCGCAGCCGTTCGTATCGAGCATGCCGAGACACCCTGCACCAACGGCACGCTCGAACAAGAAGGTGCGGTGGACCGGAAGACCGGGCTTCGTAAGGCCAACGTAGAGTCAAGCTCCGCTTTTCCACAGTTCTGCCCCTGACATGGCTGATTGTTGTTGAATTGCGAAAAATTTGTGATTCATAGGAAGCCTCGCTTTCTGACGAGGCTTTCAATGGTCAAACCCGCCAAGCTTTACGCGCAGCTTCTGCTATCAACGGACCGCTCTATCGATTTTCGCGACTTTGTTGCCATGATCGAAGCATTCGGGTTTCGGCATGCCCGGACGAAGGGGAGCCACCGATCCTATGTTCACCCGGACTGCCCTGCGGTTCTGGTCATTCAGCCCAAAGGCAAGGATGCAAAGCGCTATCAGGTTCGCGAATTTCTTGGTATCGTAGAGGAGTACGGACTCACTTTGGGCGACTGATGCAGCACCGCTATCACATCAATGTTTTCTGGTCCGCCGCAGACGAATGCTGGATCGCGGACGTTCCTGACCTGAAGCCCTGTTCTGCCCACGGCGATACGCCGGAAGAAGCCATCGCTGAAGCGCAGGTTGCGATCGAACTCTGGATCGAAACCGCGACGGATCGCGGCCTCCCCATCCCGGAACCCCGCTATCGTCCGGCGATATACGCGGCCGCGTAAGGCGGCGCGCTCACAACTTCCCGAATTCCGCCTCGTATCCGCCGGTGTCGCCGCTGGCGAGGAGGCGTGCCTGTTCGACCCACTTGTCGCGCCGGGGGCGGCCGGCGAAAGCGCCGAGGTTCGCGTCCAGGGCATCGAGGTCGGCGTCGGTCCAGGCGGCGATCTGCGCGAAGGTCGTCACGCCGAGCGACGCCAGCAGCGTCTGCAGCTTGGGGCCCAGGCCCTTGATCCGGCGCAGATCGTCAGCGGTGGCGGGTGCCGGTTCGGCATCCGGCGCGGGCTCGGCGGCGATGGTCTGCGGCGGGGTGTGGTCGTGATCCACCGCGCGATCGACTTCTTCCTGCGCCGCAACCGCGATCACTTCGCCGAGGCCGGCCATCGTGCCTGCCATTGCCGGGGGATCGATATGCACGGGCAGTTCGTACTGTGCGGCGGGCGGAGCGGCATCGATCAGCGCCTGGTTGCGCTGCGCCGGGCCGACGCCTTCATCCAGCACATCTGGGCGGTGGCTGCGCTCCGGCCCTTTGGAACCGCGCGCGAACAGCCACCAGGCGATGACGATGCAGATCAGCAACGCCGCCGCAAAGATCAGCCAGTTCGCCTCGATCATCTGCACCACGAATTATCCTTTCCGTTTAACCGCCGACTGTGCGCCGGTCACCTGAACCCAAAGTTCGCCACCCCAGCCACGTCATGCTGAACTTGTTTCAGCATCCATCGCGCCTTCGGAAACGGCGGCGCGGGGGGAGAGATGGACCCTGAAACGAGTTCAGGGTGACGAAGCTTTTAGATCACGAACAGCAATTCCATCATGTTAGGCCGTCTTCGTCTTCCTGAAAAGCTGCCGGTCCTCAGGCCCGAAGGCGCGGCGCCAGATGATGAAGAGGTACAGGCCCAGGATCGCCGGGATGCCGAATGCCAGTTCCGCCCATTCGGGGAGGAAATGGGTGACGCAATAGCCCAGCACGACCGCCGGCGCGGCGGCCCAGACCAGCGCCATGCGGAAGGTGTTGACCGTCTCGCCCAGATAGCGCGCCAGCAACCGGGCCTTGATCACCGAGGCGAAGGCCAGCGCCAGCATCAGCGCGATCGCCGCCGCCGCGGCCTGGAACAGCGCGTTCTTGCCCAGATACTGCATCGCCCAGATGCCGGCGAAAGTCAGCACCGCCTGCAGGCCGATGGTCACGACCGAGATCATCAGGTTGCGATAGCGATCGAGGTAGATCAGCGCCGCTTCGCTGACGACGGCGGGCGATGCCACCACTTCGGCCAGCAGCAGGAACGCGAGCGCGCCGGTCCCGCCGACGAACTGGCGACCGACCAGCCCCATGACGCCTTCGCCGGGGATCGCCAGCGCCAGCCCGATGCCGGCCTGCGCAGCGAGAATCCAGAAGCCCACCTGCCGGACCTGCTTGGCAATGGCGGCATAGTTGCCGTCCTTGAGGTTGCGGGTGATGACCGGGCCGAGCACCGGCTCGAAGCTGGTCTTGAGCTTCTGCGGCAGGCTGGCCACCTGCTGGGCGGCATAATAGACCCCAACGGCAGAGGAGGGCGCCATGAAGCCGAGCAGGAACACATCGACCCGGCGCGTGCCCCATTCGATCGTATCGGCCAATGCGATCGGCAGCAGCCGCATGGCCAGCCTCGGCAGCTTGCGGCGGTGCGGTCGCCATCCTCGCGGCAGGCCGTAAGCCCGCGCGAACGGGATGAACGCGGTCAGCGCTGCGGCGAAGATCGAGGCGATATAGGCGATCGACAGCCCGCTTTCGGGGGCGACGAAGATCATCGCCCCGGCCATGATCGAGATCGTCCACGGCTCGACAATCGCGCGCGACCACACCGTGGGGCTGACCTGGAGGCGGCAGGCGAGCGCCGCCAGCCAGATTTCGGTGAGCGCCAATGGCGGGATCGAGATGACGATCAGACGGTCGATCTGGGTATAGTGCCCGCCCGGAAACATCGGTTCGGGCACCAGCCAGAACAGCAGCGCCATCGCGCATGAAGCGCCCAGCGCCAGCAGCGCGCCATCGGCGACGACGTTGGCAGGGTGCTCGCCATTGTCCTCGGCATGCGACAGGCGCTGGGCCAGGCCGCGCTTTTCACCCATCGAGCAGACCAGCGCGGTCAGTTCGATGACGACCAGCGCCGAGGCGAACCGGCCGAGCGCGGCGGGGCCGTAGGACGCCGCCCGCCCCGCGATGAACAGGAACGGGATGCGCGCGGCAAGGCGGAGGAAGAAGCCGAGGAAGTTGGTCCGGCCGCCCTTGGCGAGCGCGGCGAAATCCTCGTTCAGGCGCGCGTCGTCGCCCGCTTCATCGCGTCCGCCCGCGGGTGCCGGGCCATCGGTCAAACGCCGCCCTCCTGCTCGGCGCGCAGCGGACGGGCCAGTAGCGCCGCCACCACGTCACGCGCCGGGGCTTCGCCTGCGAGCAGGCGGCACACGCCGGTGACGATCGGCATGTCGATCCCGCGCCGCGCCGCCAGTTCGGCCAGCACCGGCGCGGTGGCCGCGCCTTCGGCGACGCTGGCCTTGCCCGCCAGCGCCTCTGCCATCGAACGCCCCTGCCCCAGCGCGAGGCCGAGCGAGAAGTTGCGGCTGGAAGTGGAGGAGCAGGTCAGCACCAGATCACCGAGGCCGCACAGCCCGGACAAGGTTTCCGCCCGCGCACCCAAGGCCAGGCCGAAGCGCGACATTTCGGCGAACCCGCGCGAGATCAGCGCCGCGCGGGCGTTCTGCCCCAGGTTCAGGCCTTCCACCACGCCGCAGGCGATCGCCAGCACGTTCTTGATCGCCCCACCCACTTCGGCACCGGTGACGTCATCGGAATAATAGGGCCGCAGCGCCGGACGCGCGATCAGCGGGGCAAGACGCCGCCACTGCGCTTCGCCCCCGGCGCAGGCAAGCGTCACCGCCGTGGGCAGCCCGGCGGCAACTTCGTGCGCGAAGGTGGGGCCGGACAGCACCGCAAGCCGGGCCAGCGGCGCGGCCTGTGCCGCGACATCGGCCATCAGCCGCCCGCTGCCCGCTTCGATGCCCTTGGCGCACAGCACCAGATCGCGCGGCCTATCGGGCAGCCCGGTCAGCACAGAGGCGAGGAACTGGGCGGGGACGACCACCAGCAGCGCGTCGAGCGGCACCAGTTCCGCCAGATCGCCGGTGGCGCGCACGGTCGGCGCGATCAGGGCGCTGGGCAGATAAGTCCGGTTCGTGCGGCTGGCATTGATCTCCGCGACGAGTTCCGGCTCGCGCGCCCACAGCAGCACGGACGACCCATCGGAGGCCAGCGCCTGCGCCAGCGCGGTCCCCCATGCGCCCGCCCCGATCACGCCGATTTTCGCCATGGTCATGCCTTCACTCCCGCCCCGCGCGCCGGTTCCGCTTCGGGATCGAGCGGCCAGCGCGGCCGTGCGACGAAATCCAGCGGATCGTTCTGGCCCAGCGCCAGCCGCTCCACCCCGGCCCAAGCGATCATCGCCGCGTTATCGGTACAGAGCATCGGCGGCGGGGCGATGAACGGCAGGCCGTGTCGCGATGCCAGAGCTTCGAGCGCAGCGCGGATCGGCTTGTTCGCGGCGACCCCGCCGGCGACGACCAACGCGCTGACCGTTCCTGCCGCGTCCAGCGCCCGCGCCGTGCGATCGATCAGGCAATCGATCGCGGCCTGCTGGAACGATGCGGCGATATCGGCATCGGCATGCTCGCCGCTTTCCTTGGCCCGCAAGACCGCGCTTTTGAGGCCGGCGAAGGAAAAATGGGGTTCGGCATGGCCCCTCAGCGGGCGCGGCAGCGGCACGGCGCGGGGGTTTCCGGTGGCCGCCAGCCGTTCGAGCGCCGGGCCGCCGGGATAGCCCAGCCCCAGCACTTTGGCCGATTTGTCGAATGCCTCGCCCAGCGCATCGTCGATGGTGGTTGCCAGCCGCCGGAAGCGGCCGACGCCGTCAACGCGCAGGATCTGGCAGTGCCCGCCCGATACCAGAAGGAGCAAATAAGGGTACGTCAGCGAGGCATCAGCGAGGCGGGGAGAGAGCGCGTGGCCTTCGAGGTGGTTGATCGCGATCAGCGGCTTGCCACCGGCCAGCGCCAGTGCCTTTGCGGTCACGAGGCCGACCATGACCCCGCCGATCAGCCCCGGCCCGGCGGTGGCGGCGATGGCGTCCACCGCGCCGAGCGCCATCCCCGCATCGGCCAGCGTCGCCTCGATCAGCGGGGTCAGCCGTTCGGCATGCGCCCGCGCGGCGATTTCGGGCACGACGCCGCCATAGGGACGATGGGCATCGTCCTGCGACGCGATCCGCTGGGCAAGGATGGCGCGATCGCTCGTCACCAGCGCCGCGGCCGTCTCGTCGCACGAGGATTCAATGCCGAGAACTACCGCCAAATACCCTGTCCTAAAGCCCCACGCCGCAGGGCCTTTCCCTGAACGACATTGACGGGTAGCACAACCCGCCGATGACCGACCCACATTCCTCGCCCCGCTTCCGCCTCGGCACGCGCCGCTCGCCCCTCGCCATGGCCCAGGCCGAAGAAACGCGCGCGCGCCTTGCCGGTGCCCACGGGATCGATCCGGCGCATATAGAGATCGTAGCGGTGACCGCCAGCGGCGATCGCATCCAGGACCGGGCGCTGGCCGAAATCGGCGGCAAGGCGTTGTGGACCAAGGAACTGGACGCCTGGCTGGCGAGCGGCGAGATCGACTTCGCCGTCCATTCGGCCAAGGATGTGGAGACGCTGCGCCCCGAAGCCTTCGCCATCGGTGCTGTGCTGCCGCGCGAGGATGTGCGCGATGTGCTGGTCGGCGCGGCCTCCATCCACGCCTTGCCGCAAGGCGCGATCGTCGGCACCAGCGCGCCGCGCCGCGCCGCGCAACTGCTGCATGCCCGGCCCGACTGCACGGTTGTGACCTTTCGCGGCAATGTCGCCACCCGGCTCGCCAAGCTGGCCGCCGGTGAGGCCGATGCGACGTTCCTGGCCGCTGCCGGGCTGAAACGGCTGGGCGAAACCGGGACCGGCCACCCCTTGGACGCGGAAGACTGGCTGCCGGCACCGGGGCAGGCGGCCATCCTCGTCGAATGCCGGGCCGACGATGCGCGAACCCGCGATTTCCTGTCAGCGATCGACGATGCACCCAGCCGCGCCAGCCTGCTGGCCGAGCGCGCGTTGCTGGCGGCGCTGGGCGGCAATTGCCACAGCCCGATCGCGGTGCTGAGCCGCCACGATGGCGACGCGCTGGTCATGCGCGCCGCGCTCTACAGCCCGGACGGGGCCGAGAAAGTGGAAGGCAGCGCCCGGTTTCCTGCCGAAGACCTTGAAGGCCCCGCCCGCCTCGCCGCCGATCTGCTTTCCCGTGCGGTTCCCGCCATCGCCGATCACTTCGCCGGTCCGGGCTGAGCGCCATGCTGCCGGTGATCGTCATCCGCCCGGAACCGGGCGCATCGGCCACTTGCGCAAAAGCCCGGGCGCTGGGGCTGGACGCCGTATCGGCCCCGCTGTTCGCGGTCCGGCCGCTGGCGTGGCAACCACTGCCGCGCGAGGAAGTGGATGCGATCCTTCTGGGCAGCGCCAATGCCCTGCGCCACGCCGGCCCCGCGCTTGAATGCTATCGCTGCTGCCCGACCTATGCCGTCGGCCTGACCACGGCGCAGGCGGCGATAGCGGCTGGGCTTGATGTGGTGGCGACGGGATCGGGCGGGTTGCAATCGGTGATGCCGCTGCTGGACCCCGCCCATCGCCGCCTGCTGCGGCTGTCCGGGCGCGAGCGGGTGGAGCTGGAGCCGCCGCCCGGCGTCATGGTGGCCTTGCGCGAAGTCTATGCCAGCGAGCCGCTGCCGTTGCCGCAGCCGCTGCGGGACCGGCTCGCCGCGCCCGCGCTGGTGCTGCTTCATTCGGGCGAAGCGGCGGCGCATTTCGCGCAAAGCCTCGACGCCGCCGGGATCGGCCGGGGCATCCACCGTATCGCCGCCCTTGCCCCACGTGTTGCCGAGCGCGCCGGGAGCGGATGGGCGGCGCTGGAAGTGGCGGAGCGGCCGGACGATGCCGCGCTGCTGGCATTGGCGGTACAGATGTGCCAAAGGTTCAGTCTGGGCTAACGGGACCGCGGATAACCAGAACACAATCTTGATGCAGGACGACCCCGACCTCTCCCCCGCCGCACCCGGCTACACCGCCGCGTCCAACCCGCCGCCGGCGCGCCGACGCGGATCGGCGCGCGGCCAGCTTGTGGTCGCGCTGCTCGCCTTCGCGACGGGCGGGGCGCTGGTCATCTGGGCGAGTATCCAAGGCTACCTGCCGCGCTACCTTGGCGCGCCTGCTCCTGCCGTCACCCAGACTGCCCCCGCTGTCGAGCCCGATGCGGCGGATGCCGGCAGGGCTGCGGCGGGAGACCTTGCCGGGGCTGCATCATCAGCAGCAAAAGGTAGCCCGGAAACCGTCGCTTCGCTCGAAGGGCGGCTGGCGATGCTGGAAGACCGGCTCTCGCGGATCGACTATCAGTCAGGCGCTATCGTCGGCAACACCGCCCGCGCCGAAGGCATGCTGATCGCGTTTGCGGCCCGGCGCATGGTCGATCGCGGTGAACCGCTCAGCTATGTGGCGGACCAGTTGCGACTGCGCTTCGCCAACGCCCAGCCTCGCGCGGTGCAGACCATCATCGATTTCTCGCGCAAACCCGTCACCATCGACGAACTGAGCGCCCGGCTCGAAGCGCTTTCCCCGCAACTGTCGAACACGGCCGGCAGCGTCGGCCTGTGGTCGCGGGTGCGGCGCGAGGTGACCGGCCTGTTCGTGGTGCGCAGCGACAATGCCAGTCTGGTCACCCCGTCGGCGCGGATCGACCGGGCCCGGCTGATGCTGTCGTCGCGCCGGATCGGCGGCGCGATCGAGGAAGTCGAACGGCTGCCCGGGGCCGACAGCGCCACCAACTGGATCGCCGATGCCCGCCGCTATCAGGAAGCGCAGCGCGCGCTGGACCTGCTGGAGACGACCGCGATGCTCGAACCGCATCGCCTGGCTGACGGTGCCGGCCACGCGGTCAACCAGCCGAGCCCGCTGGCCCCGGCCCCTGCGGCGACGCCCCCGACCGCTTCGCCCACCCCCGCCGCGCCCGACTGAACCCGGCCTGCCGGCGCTGCTGACGAAGGCGGATGCCCGCGCTATAGGCCCGGCCATGTCGCACACCACCAGCGAATCACCGCCGCCCTTGCGCGTTGCCGCGCTGTACCGTTTCGCCCGGCTGCCCGATTATGCGGACTACCGCGCATCGCTTGATGCCCTGTGCCGCCGGCACGGCATCAAGGGCTCGCTGCTGCTGGCGGGCGAAGGGATCAACGGTACCGTGGCCGGCACGCCCGACGCCATCGCCGCCGTGATCGCCCATATCCGCGCCCTGCCCGATTGCGCCGATCTGGACGTCAAGTATTCGAGCGCCGCCACGATGCCGTTCCACCGCATGAAGGTGCGCCTCAAGCGCGAGATCGTGACGATGGGCGTGGCCGGGATCGACCCGCTGGACAGCGTCGGCACGTATGTCGCCCCGCAGGACTGGAACGCGCTGATCGCCGATCCCGACACCATCGTGATCGACACCCGCAACGACTATGAAGTCGCCGCCGGCACGTTTCAGGGCGCGATCGATCCGCAAACGCAATCGTTCCGCGATTTTCCGGGCTGGTTCCGCGCCGAGCGCGAGCGGCTACTGGGACAGGGCAAGCCGCCCAAGGTGGCGATGTTCTGCACCGGCGGCATCCGCTGCGAGAAATCGACCGCGTTCCTCAAGGCCGAAGGGGTGGATGAAGTGTTCCACCTCAAGGGCGGCATCCTGCGCTATCTGGAAGAGATGCCCGAAGCGGACAGCCTGTGGCGCGGCGAATGCTTCGTGTTCGACCAGCGGGTCACCGTCGGCCACGGCCTGACGGCGGGCAGCTATGGCCTGTGCCATGCCTGCCGCCGCCCGGTCAGCGAGGATGATCGCCGCTCACCGCTGTACGAGGACGGGGTGAGCTGCGCCGCCTGCCATGGCGAACGCAGCGAGGAGCAGCGCGCCTCGGCCCGCGAACGCCACCGGCAGGAACGCCTCGCCCGCGCGCGCGGCACCGCGCATGTCGGCGCGGCGATGGACCGAACCCGTCCCGATTGAACCCGATTGCGGCGCGGTCTTCCGCCGCCCGACCTTCACTTGCCCGCGCGCCTGTGCCATGGCGCGCTACGTTGCCCAGGAAGAACGAGTTTCCATGTCCGAGATGTTCAAGATCAGCCTCCCCGATGGTTCGGTGCGCGATATGCCCGCCGGCTCCACCCCGGCTGACGTGGCCGCCGCGATCGGGCCGGGCCTCGCCAAGGCGGCGCTGGCCGCCCGCGTCGATGGCGAACTGGTCGATCTGTCGCGCCCGTTCACCGGCGATGCGCAGCTCGCGCTCGTCACCGGGCGCGACGAGGCCGAGGCGCTGGACCTTGCCCGGCACGATTTCGCGCATGTGCTGGCCGAAGCGGTACAGCAGTTGTTCCCCGGCACCCAGATCACCTTCGGCCCTTCGACCGACGACGGCTTCTATTACGATTTCGCCCCCGCAGACCGTCCCTTCACCGAAGAGGACCTGCCCGCCATCGAAGAGGCGATGCGCGCGATCATCAAGGCCGACAAGCCGCTGCGCCGCGAAGTGTGGAGCCGCGAACAGCTTATCAGCCGGTGGAAGCAGCAGGGCGAGACGTTCAAGGCCGAATGGGCCGCCGAACTGCCCGGCAACGAAGATCTGACGGTCTACTGGAGCGGTGACGACTGGCTCGACATGTGCCGGGGCCCGCACCTGCCCAGCACCGGCAAGCTCGATCCCGCCGCATTCAAGCTGACGCGGGTTTCGGGTGCCTATTGGCGCGGCGATCAGAACAACGCGATGCTGAGCCGCATCTACGGCACCGGCTGGCTCAACAAGAAGCAGTTGAACGAGCACCTGACCCGGCTGGAAGAAGCCGCCAAGCGCGATCACCGCAAGCTGGGCGGCGAGATGGACCTGTTCCACCTTCAGCACGAAGCGCACGGATCGGTGTTCTGGCACCCCAAGGGCTATCTCATCTGGCGCGAGCTGGAAGCCTACATGCGCCGCGCCATTGACGCGGGCGGCTACAAGGAGGTTAAGACCCCGCAGGTCATGGATGCCCGCCAGTGGGAGCAGTCGGGCCACTGGGGCAAGTACCGCGAGAACATGTTCGTCATCCCCGACGAAGTGCCGAACGTGGAAGACGAAGGCCCGCTGGTATCGGACGATGCGCAGTGGATGGCATTGAAGCCGATGAACTGCCCGGCGCACGTGCTGATCTTCCGCCAGGGCATCAAGTCGTACCGCGACCTGCCCTTGCGCATCTATGAAAACGGCTGCTGCCACCGCAACGAACCGCACGGGGCGCTGCACGGGCTGATGCGGGTGCGCCAGTTCACGCAGGACGATGCCCATATCTTCTGCCGCGAGGACCAGATCGTGGCGGAAGTGCAGGCGTTCTGCGAACTGGCGGACCGGATCTACAAGGACTTCGGCTTTACCTATTCGATCAAGCTGGCGCTGCGCCCCGAAAAGCGGTTCGGTTCCGAAGCGATGTGGGACCAGGCCGAAGCCGAACTGCGCGACGCGGTGATCCGCGCCGGGCTCGCCACCGAGGCTTACGGCTGGGAAGAACTGCCCGGCGAAGGCGCCTTCTATGCGCCCAAGCTGGAATGGCACCTGACCGACGCGATCGGCCGCACCTGGCAGGTCGGCACCATCCAGTCCGACCGCGTGCTGCCTGAACGGCTCGATGCCAGCTACATTGGCGAGGACGGCGAAAAGCATCGCCCGGTCATGCTGCACCGCGCGATCTTCGGCAGCTACGAACGCTTCATCGGCATCCTGATCGAGCATTTCGCCGGCAAGCTGCCGGTCTGGCTCGCCCCGGTGCAGGCGGTGGTCGCCACGATCGTTTCGGATGCCGACGGCTATGCGGCCGACGTGCTGGCGAAGTTGAAGGCAGCGGGCGTGCGCGCCGAGACAGACCTGCGCAACGAGAAGATCAACTACAAGGTGCGCGAACATTCGCTCAAGAAGGTTCCTCACCTGCTGGTGGTGGGCAAGCGCGAGGCGGAAGAAGGCACCGTCGCCGTGCGCACGCTGGGGGCCGAACACCAGAAGGTGATGCCGCTGGACGAGGCCGTCGCGATGCTGAAGGCGGCGGCGATGGCACCGGATCTGGCGTGACATCCATTGCCCTCTCTCCTTCAGGGTAGAGGGTTGGGAGAGGGGATACGTCCCACGCCCCTCTCTACTGCGGCTAGGCGGCCAAGCCGCCAAGCCTTCGTATCTCTCCCCTGAAGGGGAGAGAGTACCTGGCGGAGTTGACCCATGATCCAGCGCGAACTGCTCGATACCGCCTATGTCCCCGGCGGGGAGAAGCTGGAGCTGTTCCGGCACGATCGCGATTTCATGATCGTGCTGGGGCACAACGAACTGATGAGCACGCGCAAGTGGGGCTCGGAGGAAGCGCTGGCGACGATGGCGCTGGAGCGGGTGGGGAGCGTGCGCAAGCCGCACTTCCTGATCGGCGGCTATGGCATGGGCTTCACCCTGCGCGCGGCCTTGCGCATCCTGCCCGCAGACGCGCGGATCACCGTGGTCGAACTGGTCCCGGAAATCATCGAATGGGCTCGCGGGCCGATGGCCGAGGTGGCGCAGGGCTGCCTCGACGATCCGCGCGTGAACCTCATCATGGGCGATGTCGCGACGATCATCGCCGCCGGTCATGCCGATTACGATGCGATCCTGCTCGATGTCGACAACGGACCCGACGGGCTGGTGCGCGAGGACAACAACATCCTCTATTCGGGCAGCGGCCTGCGCACGGCCAGGCGGGCGCTGACGCCGGACGGGGTGATGGCGATCTGGTCCGCCGGGCCCGACCCGGCCTTCACCCGCCGCCTCGAAAAGAACGAGTACTCGGTGGATGAGGTTCGGGTGGCCTCGCGCAGCAACGGCAAGGGGCCCAAGCACATCATCTGGTTCGCCCGGCCGCGGTGATCGCAGCGCCGGGTTTCAGGCCGGCTTCACCACAAGACCCCATCGGGCCCCGGCCTGAGCGGCTCGGGCGCCTCCATCCCGATCGACTGCAGCAGATCGATCTCGATGGTGCGGCACATCTGGTTGAGCGGCAGATCGTGATCGGTGTTGGCAAACGGATCGACGAGCTGGTCACCGATCGTCAGCACCGCCATGAACATCAGCCCCGCGATGGTCGAGCCCAGCGGCGTCGCGTATTGCAGCGTTTCTACCAGTCCGATCGGCAGCAGGATGCAGAAGATGTGGACGAAGAAAGTGGGCAGGAAGCGGTACTGGCTCGGCAGAGGCGTATTCTTGAGCCGTTCCATGCCTCCTTGCGCATTGGCGATATCCACCAGGACCGCTTCCATCTGCGCCTGCTGGATGGTGTCAATCCAGCCGGCGCGGCGCGCCTCGTCGATCCGCCGGCCCGTGCCATCCAGAATGCCGTTAGCAACATTGGCGCGGTTCAGCGCAAGGTCGGCCTCATGCCGGGGCAGTAGCCGGATGACTTCGCCATCGGGCGGTTGCCGGCGCAACTGGCAGCGCAGCGCGTTGACATAGGCAATCTGGCGCAGGACGATTTTACGTTTGTGATCCGCCGCGTCCGGATCGGGCATGAAGTTGCGTGTGGCCCTGGCGAGGTTGCGGCTGGCGTTGATCATCAGCCCCCACAGGCCGCGGCCCTCCCACCAGCGCTGATAGGCAGAGTTGCTGCGAAACCCGAGGAACAGCGCCAGCACCGAACCGAACAGGGTGACCGGCAATTCCGGCGCATCGAACGGCAGGTAAAAGTAGGTCACCGTGACGACCACGTCCCACAGGAACAGCAGCGTCAGCGGTTTCCACACCTCTCGGACCATGTTGGCGAAGCGCGGTGTCGAGGTTACGATCATTGTGCGGCAGCATCCTTGTATTGATCGGAGGAACTGGCTTCGGAAGGCACGCTGCTCGCGACCGACAGGGCAATAGAGGTCCCCGTCGCCGGGCGGATGGACAGCCAGTCCACCCGGTCGATCAAAACGAAAAAGCCCAGAACTGCAAAGCCGAACAACAGCAGTAGCACTTTGCTCATGGCGCGATCACGGCGTTCGGCGCTATCAAATTCTGTAAACTGGTGCATTGTTGGACGAACCCTTTGTATGGTGGGTCCGACAATCTGGGTTTGCCTCGTTATCCTGCCACTATTACAGCGCAACAAATTATTGCTGTGCCGCAGGGCTGCGACAGTCCGCGCCATAAGCACGACAACCCCCATGCGGTCTTGAAGCACGAACCGGACAAGCGGCGAACCGCAGTTTCAGAGGTGGAGGAAAGGCAGCGCTGCCTTTGCGCAGATCAGCGCCAGCGCGCAGCCGCAGACGATCAGCGTGCGCAGCCAGTCAGCGTCCGACGCGGGCGCGGCGTGGTGGCGGGCAAGGGCGATGACTTTGGCCATTCCCCGGACACTGCGCCCAAACCCTTAGCAAAGCGTTAACCCGCCGCGATGCTGGACGGCATCTGCTGACTGGAGCAGTGGAACGATCCGCCGCCGGCCAGCACCGCATGGGCAAGGATGCCCACGGTATCGCGATCGGGGAACAATGCGGCGATCGCGGCCACGCCGTCCTCGTCGTGTTTCGTGCCATACGTCGGAACCACCACCAGCTTGGAGGTGATGGCGAAGTTCATGTAGCTGGCGGGTTCGATCCGGCCGCCTTCGCTTTCCACCCGGCCGGGCGATGGCACTTCACGCACCGTCACCCCCGCCGCCTCGGCCCGCGCTTTGGCATCGGCATAGATGTGCGCGTTGGGATCGCCCACCCCGGTCGCACGCGGGAGCGCCAGCACATTCGGGGCCACGAACCGCGCCAGATTATCGACATGACCGTCGGTATGATCGTTCATCAGCCCGTCGCCCAGCCACAGTACCCGGTCATACCCCAGATCGCGCGCCAGCCGCGCCTCGATCTGGACGCGCTTGAGGTGGGGGTTGCGGTTGGCGTTGCGCAGGCACTGTTCGGTGGTGACGACGAGCCCGGTGCCATCGCCGTCCAGCGCCCCGCCTTCCAGAATCCAGTCCGCCGTTTCCACGTCGAGCCCGGCGCTGGCCGCCAGTTCCGCCCCGATCTCCTGATCGCCGTCCATCAGGTATTTTTCGCCCCAGCCGTTGAAGCCGAAGCGCATCGCCTTGCGCGCGCCAGACCCGTCCATGGTGACGAGTGGGCCGGTATCGCGCAGCCAGACATCGCCATAGCGCCGCGTTTCCAGCGTGACCTTCGACGATACCAGCGCGGCCGCGCGGGCATGGTTGGCGGCGTCGCGCACGATCAGCCGCACCTGCTGGCCGCTTTCGGCCACGGCATTGGCGAACGCCGCCATCTGTTCCTGCGCCGCCCCGAGGAATCCCGGCCACTCCACCGGATCGTGCGGAAAGCCGATCCAGAGCCAGTCCTGGGGATGCCATTCGGGCGGCAGGGCATAGGTCACTTGTGGCAGCCTCCGGTTGCCTTGGCGCAGCTCGCATCGCGGATGGCGCGGAATTCATCACCCTGATGCCAGTTCGGCCAGATGTCCGAATCGGCCAGTGCGCGGCCGAGCCGGTAGAAGAGCGTGACGTCTTCGACAATCCCTTCCCAGTCCCAGTCGGGTGAATATTCGTCGCCGGGCTGGTGATAGCGGTTCTTGGTATAATCCGCGTCGGCCGCTTCTCCCGCCGCCTTGCCGCCGTTCACCAGATCCACGCCGCGCCCCAGGTTGAACATCGGCACGCCCTGCTTGGCGAGGCTGAAGTGGTCGGACCGGTAATAGTGGCCCTTCTCGGTGCCTTCCTCCGGAGATTCGACCAGCCCCTCGGCCGCCAGCTCCTTGCGGAACAGCGCGGTCAGATCGGACTTGTCGCCGCCGATCATCGCATAGTCACGCGCGCGGCCGCCCGGGGCCAGCGCGTCCATGTTCACCCCGCCAACGGTGTGGTCCAGCGGCACGGCCGGGTCCTGCGCATAGTAGGCCGAGCCCAACAGGCCGGACTCTTCCAGCGTCAGCGCCACGAACACCTGGCTGCGCGCCGCGCCGCCCGCCCTGCTTTCCGCTTCGGCGATGGCGGCGAGTGCTGCGACACCGGTGGCGTTATCGACCGCACCGTTGCAGATATCGTCACCCGTCGCATCCGGGGTGCAGCGGCCCAGATGATCCCAATGCGCGGAATAGAGCACCGCTTCGTCCGGGCGGCTCGTGCCCGGCAACACGCCGACCACGTTATGCGAAGTGGACCGGCGCACTGTGTTGTCGAACGCCACGCTGGCCTTTAGGCCCAGCGGGACCGCGCGGAAGCCCCGCGTCTGCGCAGCGGCGGTGAGGCTGGCAAGGTCCTTGCCCGCCGCTTTCAGCACGGCTTCGGCCGCAGGCTTTTGCAACCAGCCATTGAACTGCGTCTGGTCCATGCCGTCCTGCGGCGTCTTCACGTAGTATTGCGCGCCGGTCCAGCTCGAGTTGACGACGTTCCAGCCATAGGCGGCCGGAAAGGTATCGTGGATGATGATAGCTCCCGCCGCGCCCTGCCTTGCGGCCTCCTCGTACTTGTAGGGCCAGCGGCCGTACCAAGTCATCCGACGGCCCTTGAACGGACCTTCCTCGGTAGCGCTGGCATAATCGGCGTCATTGACGAGGATGACGGCGATCTTGCCCTTCATGTCGATCCCGGCATAGTCGTTCCAGCCCAGTTCGGGCGCGTTGATGCCATAGCCGACGAACACCAGCTCCGCATCCTTCAGCGCGGTGTGCGGCACGGGGCGATAGCTGACGCCGACGTAATCGCTGCCGAACGCGAACTGCAGCGGCTTGCCGGCGCCCGACACCGTCAGCGGCGAATAATGATCGCCGGTGATCTCCACCGTCGGCACTTCCTGCAACCACTGGCCCTTGTAGCCGGGCTTGAGCCCCGCCTTCTCGAACGTGGAGACGATGTAGTCGAGCACCTTGGGCTCGGTCGCGGTGCTGGGCGCGCGGCCTTCGAAATCGTCGGCGCTGAGCCGCGCGGTGACGTTTTTCATCGTGTCGACGGAAATGGCCGAGGTGGAAGCGGCGGACTGCGGCGGCGCTTGCGGCGTGGCGCATCCGGTGATGAGAAGACCGGCGGCGAGCGGGAGAAGCTTTTTCATGGGTAGCGCCCCTTCGGAAAAAGGGTTGAGGGCCGATCCTTCGGACCGGGATGGCACAGTGCGGACACCTGCCAGACGCATGGGCGGTGCACAAGTTTCCACGCCCTTGCCCTTGGCCACGCATCACGGCAGGGATAGCGGGATGAACCCGGACTGGACATCCGCCCTCGATCGCGCCCGCACCCACGCGCCTTACCTTGCGCGAGGCCTTGAAATCCTGCCGGACCTGACCGCGCTGCTGGCTGAAGGCGATGGCGAAGGCGCGCTGGACTGGGCGCGCCGCGCCGGAGTGGATGCGCCTGATGTCGGCGCTGCCCTGCGTCGGGAAAAGCGCGCGCTGGCGCTGGCGCTGGCGATCGGCGATCTGGCCGGGGCTTTCCCGCTGGCGCGGGTGACCGGCGAGCTTTCCGCCTTTGCCGACCGCGCGCTCGATGCCGCGATCGCCGATGCCCTGCGCCGCCGGGTGCCCGATTGCGAGCCGGGCGGGTTCATCGCCCTCGCGCTGGGCAAGCATGGCGCGCGCGAGCTCAATTACAGTTCCGACATCGACCCGATCCTGCTTTACGATCCCGCCCGCCTGCCCCGGCGCGAGCGCGACGACCCCGGCGAAGCCGCACAGCGCACCGCCCGCACGCTGGTCGAGACGATGACGCGGGTGACCGACGAAGGCTATGTCCTGCGCGTTGACTTGCGGTTGCGCCCGGCGTCCGAAGTGAGCCCGCTGGCAATCTCTGTCGATGGCGCGCTGACGCATTACGAAAGCTCCGCCCTCACCTGGGAACGCGCGGCGTTCATCCGCGCCCGCGCCTGCGCCGGGGACGTCGCTGCGGGGGAACGCTTTCTGGCCGTGATCCGGCCGTTCGTCTGGCGCAAGAGCCTCGACTTCGGAGCGATCTCGGAGATCGGGCGGCTGACGCAGCAGATCCGCGCCAGCACCGGCAGTGCGGTGGCGCTGGGCCCCGGCTTCAACGTCAAGAAAGGGCGCGGCGGCATCCGCGAGGTGGAGTTCTATGCGCAGGTCCACCAGTTGATCCACGGCGGCCGCAATCCGGCGCTGCGGCTGCGGGGCACGCGCGCGACGCTGGATGCTCTGGCCACCGAGGGCCTGATCCCGGCCGAGGATGCGCATGTGCTGGGCCAGGCCTATGACCGCCTGCGCACTGTAGAGCATCGCCTGCAGATGGTCCGCGATCAGCAGACCCACGCGCTGCCGGTGCAGGCCGAAGCGCTGGACAATGTTGCTTGGCTGGATGGCCTGGCCGATGGCGCGGCCTTGCTGGCGGAACTTGCCGGTCTCACCGAAACCATCGCGACGCGCTATGACGCGCTGATCCGCGCCAATGCCCCGGCGGTGCCCGGCAGCCCGGTGGCGATGCCGGCGCAAGGCGATCTGCGCGACGATCTGGAGCGGCTGGGCTTTGCCGATCCCGATGCCGTCGCCACCCGGATCGACGGGTGGAGTTCGGGGCGGATGCGCGCGCTGCGCAGCGATGCCGCGCGCACCGCTTTCGAGACGATCCGCCCCGACCTGCTCGCCGCGCTGGCTGCTGCCCCCGAGCCGGAGCGCGCGCTGGGCCGGTTCGAGCAATTGCTCAACCACCTGCCCAGCGCCATCAACCTGTTCCACCTGCTCGAAGCGCGGCCCGGCCTGCTGGCGCAGCTTGCGCGCATCCTGTCGATCGCCCCGCCGCTGGCCGATGCCTTGGCCCGCCGCGCCGATCTGCTCGATCCGCTGATCGATGCCTCCGCCTTCGAACTGCCGGGACCGGTGCCGGTGCTGGTGGACATGCTTTCGCGCGCGGAGGCCGGGGACGACTACGAAAAAGTGCTCGACCGCATCCGCCGCAAGGTGGGCGAATGGCGGTTCGCACTGGGTGTGCAACTGATCGAAGGCCGCAACGATCCGATCGCCATCGGCGAGGCACTGGCGCGGATCGCCGAGGCGGCGCTGGAAGTGCTGACCTGCGAGTCACTCAACCATTTTACGCACAAGCACGGCGTGGTGGCGGGCGGGGAACTGGTCGTCCTCGGCCTTGGCCGGATGGGCGGCGGCGTGCTGACCCACGCCTCGGACCTTGATCTGATCTATCTGTTCACCGGCGATTTTCACCGTGAATCCGATGGCCCGCGCCCGCTGGGGGCCACGCTCTACTTCAACCGTCTGTCGCAGCGCGTCACCGCTGCGCTTTCGGTGCCGACGGCCGAGGGTACGCTCTACGAGGTCGATACCCGGCTGCGCCCCTCGGGCGATCAGGGCCCGCCGGCGGCCAGTATCGAAAGCTTCGTGCGCTACCAGCACGAACAGGCCTGGACCTGGGAACACATGGCGCTGTGCCGCGCCCGGGTGCTGCACGGATCGCCGGAAGCGCGGGCGGAGCTGGAGCGGATCATCGGCGAAGTGCTGCGCATGCCGCGCGATGCGCACAAGCTGCGCGCCGATGTGCTGGAGATGCGCGCGAAGATGGCGCAGCACAAGCAGCCCAAGGGCGCGCTGGACGTGAAGCTGCTGCGCGGCGGGCTGGTCGATCTCGAATTCCTCGTCCACCACGCGCAATTGCGCCATGGCGAAGGGCTGGTGCCGCATCTGGGCCACGCGATTACCGCGCTGGTCGCCGCCGGGCTACTGCCGCCGACGCTGGAACAGGCCAACGCGGTGCTGTCCCGCTTTCTCGTTGCCGCGCGGTTGCTGGCCCCCGATTGCGCGGTGCCATCGCAGGCGGCGCGCATGGCGCTGGTCCGCGCCTGCGGCTATGGCGACTGGCCTGAACTCGAATCCGCGCTGCTGGCGGCGCGCGAGGCGGTCGGCACCGCGTGGCGCGAAACCTTTGCGGAAACACTGGAGATCACCTGATGACCACCCTTCCCGGCCCCGGCGACGCTTTCCCCGCCTTCACCCTCGAAACCCCGGATGGCGGCACCGTTTCGCTGGCGGATTTCAAGGGCGAAAAGCTGGCCGTGTTCTTCTACCCCAAGGACGATACGCCCGGCTGCACCACGGAAAACAAGGATTTCTCGGCGCTCAAGGACCAGTTCGCCGCAGCCGGCACCGCACTGCTGGGCGTCAGCAAGGACCCGCCGGCGAAGCATGCCAAGTTCGCCGCCAAGCACGATCTCACCGTCCCTCTCGCCAGCGACAGCGAGGAGGGCGGGCTGTCCGATGCGCTGGGGATCTGGACCGAGAAGCAGAATTACGGCCGCACTTACATGGGCATGGTCCGCACCACCTATCTGGTCGGCCCGGACGGCACGATCGCGCAAGTGTGGAACAAGGTGAAGGTCAAAGGGCACGCCGAAGCGGTGCTGGCCGCAGCCGCCGCGCTCTGAGCCGTCCGATGCCTGCCCATGCCGACGTTTCGGCGGCGATCCGCGCCGCGCTGCTGCAACGCGATCCGCGCGCGAAGGTGATGGTGACCCGCAACGTCGCGCGCGACTGGCGGCTGGGGCGCCTCCCGCTCGGCTTCAGCGCGACGATGCCCGATGAGCCGGGTCGCCCGGCGCGCCCCGAACTGCTGTCTCCGGGGCAGATGCCGAAGCGCGGCAAGGCGGGATCGGAGCGGGGCCGGATCGCGCTGTGGCATGCGCTGGGCCATATCGAATTTGTCGCCATCGATCTCGCGCTCGACATGGCGGGGCGATTCGGGGCCGCCCTGCCCCCGGAAAGCGCGCGGGAGTTCGTCTCGGACTTTCTCGCAGTTGCAGCAGACGAGGCAATTCACTTCGCGCTGATCGATCGCCACTTGCGCCGGCTCGGCAGTTTCTACGGCGCGCTGCCGGCCCACGCCGGACTGTGGAGCGCCGCGCGGGAAACCAGCCACGATGTGCTGGCGCGGCTGGCGGTGGTGCCGATGGTGCTCGAAGCGCGCGGGCTGGACGTCACGCCGGGCACGCTGGCGCGGGTGCGCGGGGCCGGGGATCAGCGCGGCGCGGCGATCCTCCAACGAATCCTTGACGACGAAATCCGCCACGTCCGGTTCGGCGCAAAACATTTCACCGCACTCGTCGAACGCACCAGCGAAGACCCCGCCGAACTGTGGAAATCCTTGGTTGCGCGCCATTTTCGCGGGATGCTTAAGCCTCCGTTCAACGACTCGGCGCGGCTTGCAGCCGGTCTGTCGCGCGATTTCTACGCAGGGGTTGTCTGTGAGAAAACTCACGGCATAACCCATGCTCGTGAGACGGCGGGGGGTTCCGACCATCTCCAGACACTGCGGACCTGATCTCCGGCCAGCCGGATCGGGTCTGACAAATCAACGCCGCGCATGTGCGTGCAGCGGCGAACGATAAGGTATTGCGAGTGGTCGTAACGAAGTTTTTCGCCAAGTTCCGCGCGGTGACCGGGTCGCTCGCGGTGGCAGGCATGCTGGTAGCGGCGCATCCCGCACTCGCGAACAGCAGCGCCGCCGCCGTCGATATCGCCGTCCCGCTGCGCGCTGCCCAGGCTGCCAACCCTTCGGTAGCCGGTGCAGAGGACGAACAGTTCAAGCAGCTCTTCAGTTCCTGGCAGAAGTTCGAAGACACCGGTTTCATCGCCTCGCGCAAGACCGCCCCTGACACGATCGGCACCCGCCGCCTCCCCACCAGCGTTTCGATCCCTTCGGTAATGCCGATCCGCGGCGAAGTTCTGACCAGCGGCTATGGCATGCGGGTGCACCCGGTGCTGGGCGGCATGCGCGCGCACAAGGGCGTCGATTTGGCCGCGCCGGTCGGTACGCCGGTGTTCGCGCCGGCCGATGGCGTCGTCAGCCGCGCTTCGTGGTTCAGCTCTTACGGCCTGTTCATCTCGCTCGAACACGGCGCGGACCTGCAGACCCGCTACGGCCACCTTTCGCGCGTCAACGTCGCCGAGGGTCAGGCCGTCCACAAGGGCGATCTGATCGGCTATGTCGGCACCACCGGCCGCTCCACCGGCCCGCACCTGCATTACGAAGTCCGCGTCGATGGCGTCGCCGTCAACCCGGCCCCCTACATGCAGTCGAGCCTCGCCGCCGTTGAAAACGGCGATGCCAAGGGCGGCTGACACCTCGATTTGATAAATCCACCGACTGCCGGAAGGCCCCGCGTCTACGACGGGGCCCGGCGACTACAGGTTTGGAGAGGAAGGAAAAGGCGGTCCCCACGGGCCGCCTTTTCTGCTTTCGCGGCCGCGCGCGTGCAGCGGGCAAAAAAGGGGGGCGACCGATCACGAGGTACGGCCGCCCCCTTGAAGTGGGGAGAAGTGGTTCGCAGCGTTCCGGAAAGGATTGCTGCGAGACCGGCAAGAACGGGTTTCGCAGCAATCCGCCTCAGCCGCATTGACCGCGATCAAGAACGGCGATTGTCGAGAATTTTCAGGTCTTCCCGTCCCGTTCGTGTCGCACCGACGCTCGCCCCCTCCGCTTCGTCATCGCGAGCGACCGCAGGTCGCGCGGCGATCCAGAGCCGTTTACTCCGCCCTGGATTGCTTCACCGACTTTGCGGTTCGCAATGACGATCAAGGGCATTACTGCAGGACCGGACCCTGCAGCGGTCTTCGGGCAAGGGCGAAGGATCAGATCGCCGAACTGAACCGGCGCACCGAATCGCGGCGGTAGGGGTCGAAATGCGCGACGATCGAGCGGGCATAGGGGAGCGCATCGGTGGCGATCACCAGATCCTCGCCGTCGAAGCTGCACAGCCCGGCATCCTCGAATGCGCCGAGCATCGGCCCGACCTCGCAGCGCAGGTCCTGCGGGACGGCGGCGCGGCCCTGACACAGCAGCGCTTCGATGATCCGGCCCCGGCGCTGGTCGTCCTCGCTGCGCAGGATGCCGTGATTGGCAGGCAGGCGATCCTGCGACAGCAGCATGCGGTAGCGGCCGGCGTTCTTTTCGTTCTGGGCCAGCAGCCCGGCAAAACCGCTGATGGCCGACGCGCCAAGGCCGATCAGCGCCGGGGCGGTATCCTCGGTGAAGCCCTGGAAATTGCGCCGCAGGGTACCGCGCGTCACTGCCTGAGCGATCGCATCGCCGGGCTTGGCGAAATGGTCGAAACCGACCGCCACGTACCCTTCATCGAGCAGCCGGCGATAGCCATGCTCGGCCATGGCGAAGCGGGTCCGGGCATCGGGCAGCGCGCCGGCATCGATCTTCTTCTGGCGGGAGATGATGTGCGGGACATGGGCATAGCCGAACAGCGCGATCCGGTCTGCGCCGAGCGCCACCGTCTGGTCCAGCGAATCGTCGAGATCGGCCATGGTCTGGCCGGGCAACCCGTACATCAGATCGAAGTTGATCGATGCCACCCCGGCGGCGCGCAGCAGTGCCGTGCCGTTCTCGATCATCCGGGCCGGCTGGATGCGGCCTATCGCCTGCTGCAAAGGGCCTGCGAACGTCTGCACCCCCATGCTGGCGCGCGAGATGCCGAGCGAGGCGATCACCGCGCCCCATTCCGCAGTCAGCGTGCGCGGGTCGAGTTCGATCGACAGCACCGGGTTATCGAGGTCGAAGTGCAGCGTCAGCGCATCCATCAGGCGAACGAAATCCACCGGCGAGATGCCGTTCGGGCTGCCACCCCCGAAGGCGATCCGGCCGACCCGTGCGCCCGCCCCCAGCCCGGCCGCGACCAGCGCGATCTCCCGATGCAGCCCGTCAAGATAGCTCGCCACCCGTTCGCGCCGGTTGGCAACGCTGGTGTTGCAGCCGCAATACCAGCAGATCTTCTCGCAAAAGGGGATGTGGACATAGAGCGAGACGAGGCCATGCTCAGCCGCCAGCGCTTGGGCCATGTGGCGCGGGCCGATCGACGCGTTGAACTCAGCCGCCGTCGGGTAGCTGGTATAGCGCGGCACCGGGATCGCCAGAAGCTGGGGGTGGTACGTCCACATGGCGTACCTGATCGCCTTCCCGCGCGCGATTTTCATTGCGTTCGATCAAGCCGGGAGGCGGGCCCTCACCGTGTGTCGCGCGCAGGCTCCGCTTTGGCCGGACCGTCATCCTCGTCATCGATCAGGATGCGGTTGGCGGCCCCGTCCAGATCATCGAACTGGCCACCTTTCATCGCCCAGAAAAAGCACGCGAGGCCGAAAAGGCCCATCAGCAGCGCCAGCGGAATCAGGAACCCCAGGATGCTCATGCCGGTGCGCCCTCCCCCGCTTTCGGCCCGGCCCCGCCTGCCAGCCGCAGCGCGTTGGCGACGACGATCAGCGACGATGTGGACATCGCCACCGCCGCCAGCAGCGGGGTGACGAAACCGAATATCGCCAGCGGCACCGCCAGCACATTGTAGCCGATCGCCAGCACGAAATTCTCGCGCACCACCTGCATCGTCCGGCGCGCCATGCGCACCGCCAGCGCCACCGGCATCAGCCGATCGCCGACGAACACCGCATCGGCGGCCTGTTGCGAGACATCGCTGGCCCCGCCCGGAGCAAGGCTGACGTGGGCACCGGCCAGCGCCGGCCCGTCGTTCAGGCCATCGCCGACCATCAGCACCTTGTGCCCGGCCAGGGCCCGTGCTTCGAGCAGGGCGAGCTTGTCTGCCGGCTGCATCGCCCCGGTTGCCTCCAGCCCCAGTTCCCGACCGACTTGCGCCACGGTTTCGGCGCGGTCACCCGAAGCAATCGCGGTGTGGAGCCCCAGCGCATTCAGCGCGGCCAGCGCCGCCCCGGTATCGGGCCGCAAGGCATCGGCAAAGGCCAGCCGGTGGCGGGTGCCGTCGATCAGCAGATCGACCGCCAGCCCGCCGGTCTCGATCTCCGGGCGCACCAGCGCCACCGTGCGGCCTTGCCACTGCCCGGTCATGCCGTGCCCGGCGGTCTCGTCGACGCCATCGACGGCGGCCGGTTCTACGCCCGCCTCACGCAGCGCGCGGGCAAGCCCCCGGCTGAGCGGGTGACGGCTGGCCTGCGCCAGCGCCAGCGCCACCGATTGCGCCTGCGGATCGAGCACGGCGAGATCGGTCGGCCGCGGCTCGCCCAGGGTCAGCGTGCCGGTCTTGTCGAGCAGCACCTCGTCCACTTCGGCCAGTCGTTCGAGCGCTGAGCCGTCCTTGATCAGCAGGCCGCGCTTCATCAGCGTGCTGGCGGCCACCACTTGCGCGGCGGGCACCGCCAGCCCCAGCGCGCAGGGGCAGGTGATGATGAGCACCGATACCGCGATGGTCAGCGCCTGGTGCCAGCCCGCCCCGGCCAGCATCCAGCCGCAGAAGCTGAGCAGCGCCAGCGTATGGACTGCCGGGGCGTAAAGCCGCGAAGCGCGATCGGCGATGCGGACATAGCGTGAGCGCGATTGCCCCGCTTCGTCCATCAGCCGGGCGATATCGGCCAGCGCGGTGTCGCGCGCGGCGGCGGTGACCTTGAGCCGGATCGGATTGCCGAGGTTGACCATGCCGGCATGGATCGTATCGCCCGGCCCCGCCGCGCGCGGTTCGCTTTCGCCGGTCAGCATCGAATTGTCGATCGTGGTGCGCCCTTCGACGATGACGCCATCGGCGGCCAGCGCTTCGCCGGCGGCGACCAGCACGATCATGTTGGGGGCCAGCCTTTCGGCCTCCATCCACTCGGTCGAGCCGTCCGGGCGGACGACGTGCGCGCCCTTGCCCATCCGGCCGAGCAGCGCCGAGATGCCCGATCGCGCCCGGTCGCGCATCATCGCATCGAGCACCCGGCCCGCGAGGAGGAAGAACAGCAGCATCACCGCGCCATCGAAATAGGCGTGCGCGCCGCCATGGACGGTTTCGTACAGGCTCATGCCCGTAGCCAGCAGCACGCCGATCGAGATCGGCACGTCCATGTTGGTGCGCCGATAGCGCAGCGCCATCAGCGCCGAGGCGAAGAACGGCCGCCCCGAATAGGCGACGACCGGGATCGCGATCACCGCCGAGAGGTAGTGGAACATATCCCGCGTAATAGCATCGGCCCCGGACCACACCGAAACCGACAGCAGCATGATGTTCATCATGCCGAAGCCGGCCACCGCCAGCGCGCGCAGCAGGCGCTTGGTTTCCGCATCTTCGCGCGCCAGCGGGTTGTCCGCCGCCCGCTCCGCCTCGAAGCCGAGCTTGCGCAGTTCGCCGATGATGGCATCGCCGGTCAGCCCGGCTTCGTGACTGACCGCCACCCGCCGCGCCGAGAAATTGACCCGCGCCGCAGCCACACCGGGGACGGCGGACAGGCCGCGTTCCACCTTGGCGATGCACCCGGCGCAGCGCATGCCGGGCACGGTGAAGCGGCTGTCGAGCAGTTCGGATGGCCCGTCGGCGCCTTGGGGGGAAAGGGCGGCGACAGGCGCGTTCATGACAAGGGTTCCTCGGTGTGCCAGATCTGGCCGTCCGCCTGGACAGCCAGCCGCAAAGTCCAGCGGCCGGCAGGGAGGGACTCGCGACTTATATAGCCTCCGTGGCCGTCGGCATCAAACGTCAGCGCCATATCGTCCTCGACGCCCAGCGGGTGCCAGGCGTCGCCCGACAGCGTTGCCCCCGACGGGGCCTGTTCGATGCGGACGTAGAGCTTGCCATCGGACTGGCGCATCGCCTGCGCTTTCCAGCCCAGCGCCTTTTCCTTCGCCGCTTCATCCAGCCAGCGATTGAAGTCCTGGCTGGCGACGTAGGAATTCTCGACCACCACGCCGCCGAATGTGCTGACGGCATAGTGCGCCATCAGGAAGTTGATCCCGATCACCACGCCGAACCCCAGGACCAGGATCGTCGCCATGTGCCTACCGGTGAACCGGCCGCTTCTGCTGCTCATCGTATTCCCCTCCATTGTTATTATGCTGTTCATCTCAGGGGGCTCCTGCGGGGGTGTCGAATTGCACTTTTGCGTTATCCGCTTCGCCCGCCTGCCCCAGCGCCTGCAGCGCGAAAGTGAAGTCCTGGGGCGGGGTGTTTGCCGGGGCCACCACATAGGCGCGCACCGACTGCGTCTCGTCCGCGGCGACCGTGCGCACGATCTTGCGCGCGGCCTGTTCGCGGCCGACGTCGTCGCTCCACAAGAGACCGCCGGACAGCCCTTCGAGCGCGATCTCCATGCGGCGCGGGCGGCCTTCCATGTTGCGGATGCGCAAGGTGTAGGCGTTGCGGATCGAGCCGTCGCTCAGCACGATGTACGGCGGGTTGCGATCCTTGGCGGCGGTCAGATCGGTGTGGATGCGCGTGCCCAGCATGAACAGCAGCGCCAGGCCGATGCTGCCCCAGACGGTGAAGTAGACGAGCGTGCGCGGACGCCAGATCAGCTTGAGATGGCGGGTAGGCGGATTGCCGGCCTTCTCGCGCTCGGCATCTTCCAGCGTCGCGTAATCGATCAGGCCGCGCGCCCGCCCGGTTTCCTTCATCACCCGGTCACAGGCATCGATGCACAGGCCGCAGGTGATGCAGCCGATCTGCGGTCCTTCGCGGATATCGATCCCGGTCGGGCAGACCGCGACGCACTGGTTGCAATCGATGCAGTCCCCGAACTGACCGGGGCTCTTCTCGGCCTTCTTGACGCTGGCACGCGGCTCGCCGCGCCAGTCCTTGTACGTGACGATCAGGCTCTTTTCATCGAGCATCGCGGTCTGGATGCGCGGCCAGGGGCACATGTAGATGCACACCTGTTCGCGCATGAAACCGCCGAGCACGAAGGTGGTCATGGTCAGCGCGAAGACCGTGCCATAGGCCACCGGCGCGGCCTGGCCGGTCCAGAATTCGTGATGCAGGGTAGGCGCATCGGCGAAATAGAAGATCCACGCGCCGCCGGTGGCGAAGCTGATCGCCAGATAGACCGTCCACTTGGCTAGGCGGCGGGCGATCTTGGCCGGGCCCCAGGGGGCCTTGTGCAGCCGGGCGCGGGCGTTGCGATCGCCGTCAAAGAAGCGATCGACATGCTGGAACAGGTCGGTCCAGACCGTCTGCGGGCAGGCATAGCCGCACCATGCGCGGCCCACCGCGCTCGTCACCAGGAACAGGCCGATTCCGGCCATAATCAGCAGCCCGGCCACGAAATAGAATTCGTGCGGCCAGATTTCGATGCCGAACATGTAGAACCGGCGGTGCGCCAGATCGATCAGCACCGCCTGATCGGGTGCATAGGGCCCGCGATTCCAGCGCAGCCACGGCGTGACCCAGTAGATCGCCAGGCACAGGACCATGACCGCCCACTTGAAGCGGCGGAACGGGCCGTCGATGCGCTTGTTGAACACCGGCTCGCGCGCGGCATAGAGCTTGGGGGCCGGCTGGCCCGCCGTGATATGTTCGGACTTGTTCATTTCCCCTGATCCCGGGTCCTGAGATGTCCCCGCGCTTTGCCCCTGGGGGCAGGCGCGTTCCATGTTCTGCATCAAATTTGCCGCCGCTTTCGCCCCGATTGGGGGACAGGGCGAAAGCGGCAGGCGGGTTACTCTGCCGGTGCTGCGGAAGCGTCGGCGGCCGGGGCGGGAGCGGCCGGAACCGTCGCGAACGCCTCACCGCCGCCCAGCGAATGGACGTAGGCGGCCAGCATCTTGACCGTGACCGGATCGAGCCGGGTGCCCCAGGCCGGCATCACACCGTGCTTGGGCGCATTGACCTGCGCCACCACATCGGCGCGGGTGCCGCCATAGAGCCACACCGCATCCGCAAGGTTCGGCGCGCCGAACTGGCGATCGCCCTTGCCGGCGGGGCCATGGCAGACGGCGCAGTTGGTTTCGAACAGCGCCTGGCCGCGCTGCGCGGCGGCGCTGGCCTTTTCCCTGCCCGACAGGGTCAGGACGAAGCTGGCCACGTCCTGGATCTGCGGCGCGGTCAGCAGCCCGTCCTTGCCGAAGTTGGGCATCATCGAATTGCGCGTTTCGGCATCATCGGGCTGACGGATGCCGTGCATCAGCGTCTGCTGGATGGTGGCGAGATCGCCGCCCCACAGCCAATCATCGTCATTGAGATTGGGGAAGCCCGGCGATCCGGCGGCACCGGCACCGTGGCACTGCACGCAGTTGACCTTGAACGCCGCAGCGCCGCCCGCCACCGCCGCATGCATCAATTGCGGATTGTTGGGCAGTTGTTCCAGCGGGGTGGCGGCGATCTGCGCCTTCATCTGCGCGCGGCCCGCTTCGGCGGCCTTCATCTCGCCGTCCAACTGCCCCCGGCTCGACCAGCCGAGCGTGCCTTCGGTGCCGCGCGACAGCATCGGCAGCGCCGGATAGGCCACCACATAGCCGATCGCGAAGACAATCGTGGCGTAGAAGGAATAGAGCCACCAGCGCGGCAGCGGGGTGTTGAGCTCCTCGATCCCGTCCCATTCATGGCCGACGGTCTCGGTCTGCGTCGCGTCGTCGATCCGCTTATTGGCCATCGTTTTCGTCCTTGAAGATCATGGTCGCCGCCGCATCGCTCTTGCGCTTCATGCCCGGCAGGAACGGCCAGACCACCAGCACCAGAAAGATCGCCGCCATCCCCATCAGCACCCAGCTATCGGCAAGTTGCCGCAGCAGTTCGTAGGTGGAGTGATCGGAGCCGCTCATCGCCCCTTCTCCGTCGCCAGTTCCTCCTGCGCGGAGGCGTCGTTGACATCGACCATGGTGCCCAGCACCTGGAGGTAGGCGACCAGCGCATCCATCTCGGTCACCCGCGAAGGATCGCCGTCGTAATCGCGGATCTGCGCCTTGGGATAACGCTTGGCGAGATCGCCGGCGTCGGCCTCGGGATCGGCCTGGGCGTTGAGATCGGCGGCCGCGTTCTTGATATCGGCATCGGTATAGGGAACGCCGACCCGACTGAGCGCGGTCAGGTTCGCGGCGATGTCCGGCACCTTGAGCGCGTTCTCCGCGAGGAACCCGTACTTGGGCATGACCGATTCGGGCACGACCGATTGCGGGTTGGTCAGATGCTGGACGTGCCAGCTATCCGAATACTTCGCTCCCACGCGCGCCAGATCGGGTCCGGTGCGCTTGGATCCCCACTGGAAAGGGTGATCGTACATCGATTCGGCGGCCAGGCTGTAGTGGCCATAGCGCTCCACCTCGTCGCGGAAGGGGCGGATCATCTGGCTGTGGCAGACGTAGCACCCTTCGCGCACGTAGATGTCACGCCCGGCCTGTTCGAGCGGCGTATAGGGCCGCATGCCGTGCACTTTCTCGATCGTGTTATCGATCCAGAACAGCGGCGCGATCTCGACGATGCCGCCGATGGCGACAGTCACCAGGGCAAGCGCGCCAAGCAGCGTGACGTTCTTCTCGATCGTCTTGTGCTTCTCGGTGAAGGAAGTCATTTTTCGGTTCCCTTTCGGCTTGCGTTATTCGGCCGCAGCCAGGATCGGCTTGTCCGCCGCAGGATCGAAGGCGGCATCGCGCATCGGCGCTTCCTCGCGCAGCTTGCCGATGATGGTCGCCCATACGTTCACCACCATGATGACCGCGCCCGCCAGGTAGAGCAGGCCACCGAAGGCACGCAGCAGGAACATCGGATGCAGCGCGGCGACGGTATCGGCGAAGGAGTTCACCAGGTAGCCGTCCGGCCCGTATTCCCGCCACATCAGCCCCTGGGTGATGCCGGCAACCCACATCGAGGCGGCGTAGAAAACGATGCCGATGGTCGCGAGCCAGAAGTGCCAGTTGACCATCCGCAGCGAGTACAGGCGGGTCCGGCTCCACAGACGCGGCACCAGATAGTAGATGCACGAGAAGGTGATCATGCCGTTCCAGCCCAGCGCGCCGGAGTGGACGTGGCCGATGGTCCAGTCGGTATAGTGGGAGAGCGAGTTGACGCTCTTGATCGACATCATCGGGCCTTCGAAGGTGCTCATGCCGTAGAAGGCCAGCGCCATCACCATCATGCGGATGATCGGATCGGTGCGCACCTTGTCCCAGGCACCGTTCAGGGTCATCAGGCCGTTGATCATGCCGCCCCAGCTCGGCATCCACAGCATGACCGAGAAGACCATGCCCAGCGTCTGCGCCCAGTCAGGCAGCGCGGTGTAGTGGAGGTGGTGGGGCCCCGCCCAGATGTAGAGGAAGATCAGCGCCCAGAAGTGGATGATCGACAGGCGATAGGAATAGATCGGGCGTTCGGCCTGCTTGGGGACGAAGTAGTACATCATCGCCAAGAAGCCGGCGGTCAGGAAGAAGCCCACCGCGTTGTGGCCGTACCACCACTGCACCAGCGCCCCCTGGACGCCGCCGAACAGCGGATAGCTTTTCGAGCCGAGCAGGCTCACCGGCACGTCGAGGTTGTTGACGACGTGGAGCATCGCCACGGTCAGGATGAACGCCAGGTAGAACCAGTTGGCGACGTAGATGTGGGGTTCGGACCGCTTGATGATCGTGGCCCCGAACACCAGCAGGTAGCAGACCCACACGATCGTCAGCCACCAGTCGACGTACCATTCGGGTTCGGCGTATTCCTTGCCCTGGCTGTTGCCGATCAGATAGCCGGTCGCGGCCAGGACGATGAAGAGCTGGTATCCCCAGAACACGAACCGGGCGAGGCCGGGCAGCGCCAGCCGCGCGCGGCAGGTACGCTGCACGACATAGAAGCTGGTGCCGATCAGGGCATTGCCGCCGAACGCGAAGATCACCGCCGAAGTGTGCAGCGGGCGCAGCCGCCCGAAGTTCAGATAAGGTTCGAAGTTGAGCGCCGGAAAGGCTAGTTGCAGGGCGATGAAGAGCCCCGCCGCAAACCCGGCCATGCCCCAGAACACCGTGGCGATGGTGGCCCAGCGGACGGGATCGTCGTCGTAACGGCTGTTGTCCGGCATCCTGAGGATGCCGCGCGCGATCGCATCGTAATCCGCGCCACGCACCGTGGCCCACAGGGCGAGGAACGCGGCGATGGCGAAGATGCTCATATGGATGGCGAAATTGCCGTCAGCCGCCAGCGCGGCCGCCGTGACGGCAAGTATAAGCAGCACAAGCCAGACGCCTGCCCGCGTGACGACGGATACCATAAGCCTTCTCTTTTCGAGATAAGTTGCTGAACCTTGATCCTGCCCATGACGATAAGCATGGTCAGCCACATTGACGGCGATCAAAAAGGCCCATTTCGGCCCAAAGGCCTACAAATCCGTCATTTTGCGCAGGATCAAATCAACAATTGCGCACGATCAATGCAGGTATTCGCGCGATGGGACACATCCCGCCCCGCAGCCGCTCAAGAGGGGGGACACGCACGGTGCGGCCCCGGCGGTGAGGAAGAAGAAGATCATCACCATGCGCAAACTGACCATGATCGCCGCGCTGGCGGCCACCACCGCCATCGCGTCACCCGCCCTTGCCGGCAGCAGCGACGGCAAGATTCAGGTCAAGGTTCTCGCCACCGGCGTGCTGCCTGACGGCGGCATTTCGAGCGTGAAGGCCATTCACCTCAACCCGACCTCGGGCGGCGGCGAAGTGGCCGCAGCCGCGCTGGTGCCGGGCTTCGGCGATGTCGTCGCCTCGCTGGCGAATCCTGACACCAAGGCCAACAACAACGTCGTCCCGACGCTGGCGATCGAATACTTCTTCAACAAGACGTTCTCGGCCGAGACGATCTGCTGCTTCACCGAGCATCACGTCAACGGCACCAAGGGCGCGGCGGGGACCAACCTCGTCAACCACGTGCTGATCCTGCCCGCGACGCTGACGCTGAAGGCGCACCTCGACACCGGCACGCCGATCAAGCCCTATGTCGGCGCGGGCCCGGCCCTGTTCCTGGTGTTCGGCGAAAAGCCGGGCGACACCGCCAAGGCGCTGGACATCAAGAAGGTCAAGATGTCGAACGAGGTGGGCTTTGCCCTTCAGGGCGGGGTGGACATCGCGGTGAACGACAAGGGCATGGGCATCTCGCTCGACGCCAAGCGCTATTTCATCAAGCCCACCGCCTCGTTCTACGATTCGGACGGCACGCTGCAGCTCAAGACCAAGCACGACCTCAACCCCTGGGTGCTGAGCGCCGGTGTCACGTATCGCTTCTGACCGCTCTGATCGGGTCGCACCGGTCCCAACCGCAAAAGGGGAGCCCGCAAGGCTCCCCTTTTCGTTTTCAGGCGATGCGATCGATTATACCAAGGCTCAATAACTTTGACTCATGCCGCTCTCTCCCCTTCAGGGGAGAGATACGCAGGCTTGGCGGCTCGTCCGCCTAGCCGGAGTAGAGAGGGGGCGCAGCGGCACCATCCCCCTCTCCCAACCCTCTCCCCTGAAGGGGAGAGGGCTATGAGTTCGGATAAACGAGCCTTGGGGTTACCCCGCTTCGGCGACCAGCGCATCGAGATCGAGTATCACCACTTCGCGGCGCGAGGGCAGATCGACGATGCCTTCGTTCTTGAGGCGGGTGAACTGCCGGCTCACCGTTTCGATCGTCAGCCCCAGCACATCGGCGATCTGCTGGCGCGAGAACGGCAGCGTGACATGGCGCCGGTTCGGCTGTTCGAAGCGGATCGCGCAACCGGCGGTATTGTCCATCCGCTCCACCATTTCGACCAGGAAGCTCGCCATCTTTTCGCCGGCGGACTTGCGCCCCAGCAACAGCATCCAGCGGCGCGTGCGGTCCAGTTCGCCCAGCGTGCGTTCGAGCAGCTTGTGCTCGAGCGCCGGATGCTCGCGCGCGAAAGCGTCGAAATCGCGGCGGGAGAAGACGCAGACCTTGGCGTCGGTCAGCGCGGTGACGCCGTGCCCGGTGGTGCCGCCGAACGGGCGGCCAATGAAATCGGACGGATAGACGACGCCGACGATCTGCTCGCGCCCGTCTTCGGTGTTGGTGGAAAGCTTGAGCACGCCTTCGATCACATTGGCGACGAGGACCGAATCCTCCCCTTCCCAGATCAGCGATTCGCCGGCCACGACATTGCGCGTGCGCCCGACAGTATTGAGCGCGCTCAGTTCCTTGGCATCGAGCGAAGCGCAGATCGCCCGGTTGCGGACAACACAAAGATCACAATTGGACATATGCAATCGCTACCAGCGCCACCAATTTGGCTCAAGCCTTGCCCTTACCGCAAACCGCGGTTTCGAGATAGCGGGAACAGTACCAAGAAAAAGACGCCCGAACCCGGACGGTTCGGACGTCTTTAAACCGACGGAAACGGATACTCTCTCAGGCCGGTTCGGCGTTCTTGCCTTCGGTCTGATAGCGTTCGATCGCTTCGAGCACGATCTGGCGCGCGTCATCCGCATTGCCCCAGGTGCCGACGCGGACCCACTTTTCCTTTTCCAGGTCCTTGTAGTGGGTGAAGAAGTGCTCGATCTGGCTGAACACGATCTCGGGAAGGTCCTCGCGGCCCTTGACATCGGAGTAGTAGGGGAAGGTGGAGTTCACCGGCACGCAGATCAGCTTTTCGTCGCCGCCATGCTCGTCTTCCAGGTTCAGCACCGCGATCGGCCGCGCCTTGACCACGCAGCCCGGGATGAACGGCGAACGCGACACGACCAGCGCGTCCAGCGGATCGCCATCGGGCGAAAGAGTGTGCGGGACAAAGCCGTAGTTGGCGGGGTAGCGCATCGGCGTGTGGAGGATGCGGTCCACGAACAGGGCACCGGAAGCCTTGTCGAATTCGTACTTCACCGGTTCGCCGCCGGTGGGCACTTCGATGATGACGTTCAGGCTCTCCGGCGGATTTTCGCCAACGGGAATCATGTCAATGCGCATGGTCGTCCTTCGTATATCAGCAATCCGGGTACCGGCCGCGCCGGTCACGCGATCGCCGACTTAGCCCCGCGCCTGCTGCATCGCAACAGAGTTATTCAATCGCCCGCATCATTACTTGGTACGAGGCTGAAACAGCTTGTCGATGCCGGATTCACCATTGCCGACCGCCGGTTCGAGCCACGGCCAGCGCAGCCCGCCATGATAATCGACGGCCACGTTCAGGATACGGTTCCCGCGTTGCACCACGAACTGGATTGGTGCCGGGGCGGATTTGGCGCGGGTGATCGCCGCCTTCATCGCCTCTGCCGACCAGGCCGTGCCATCGATTCCCAGAATCTGCGCGCCGGTGACCAGACCGGCATTGAACGCCGGGCCATCCCACATCACCGAGGTCACCACACCTTCGCGGTTCAGCTCCATCCCCAGCGAGTGAGTGAGATAGAGCGCGCCCTGCCGGGTCATCAATGCCTGTTCATAGCTGTTGGGCACATCGCGCCAGACCAGCCGGTAGCCGCCCCGCTCGATCCCGGCATAAGGCGCGCCCTGCCCCGGCTGCTCGATCCGTTGGCGCAGGAACGTGGCCCAATCATAAGGGTAGACCGCATTGAGCGCGGCGGTGACATCGTCGAAAGTATAGGTGCTGAGCCGCCCGTCGCCCTGTCCGGGCGCAAAGAAGGCGCGAGCGAAATCGTCCAGCCCGCGCGCGCCTTTCGTGCCGGTGCGGATGAGCTGGTCCGCCTCCAGCCAGATCAGCGCGCCTTCCCAGTAATAGTCCTCGCCCCGCGCCAGCGAGCCATAGGGCTTGGGCTTGCGGTTCGCGATGATCGGATCATAGGTGGTGTCGATCAGCGGCCGCCAGCCGCGCCCCGCGCTCGCGGCGAGTCCGGCGGCGCGCTGGGCGATCGCCCCCAGCACGGTGTCCTTGCGCTGCACGCCTGATCGCACCGCCAGCACCAGCCCCCAGAACTGGGTCTGCCCTTCATAGACCCACAGCAGATCGTCCTGCATCGGCGTGCGGTAATCGGGCGTGGCGAGCCCGGCGGGACGCCGGTACTTGCCGTTCCAGGCGTGGACCAGTTCGTGCGGCAGGGTGTTGTGGTCCCAGTCGGTCCCCGCCCAGTCGATGAAGCTGCCCGGCTCGATCGCGTCCTCGCTCGATGCGAGGTGTTCCAGCCCGATGTCGCCAAGCTGGTTGGTCAGCGCGACGAGGAACTGATAGCGGCCGGCCGGTAGCGGGCCGAACACGGCCGTGCTTTCCGATACCAGGCGGCGCAGTTTTTCCAGATTGGCCGGGTCGAGCGCCAGGTACGCGGGCACATCGGCAAAGGCATCGATAGTGACCGATCGGCCGAGATCGAACCGGCGATAGTTGGCCCCGGCAAAGATCGGGCTGTCGATCAGCGTCGCATAATCCGTCGCGGCCCAACTCGCCCGATTGCCCTGCCGGACCAGACCGGGCAGCGCCGTGGCGGGGGTCCAGCCGGCTGGCAGGGTCACCGAGGGGCGCACCGGGATGCGGCTGACCGCATGGCCGGTGGGGTACAGGCTCATGTGCTCCCATTTGAGGTTGAGCATCGCGTCAGTCATCGTCACCCGGCCTTCGCCCGGCTGCAGCGGCGAGGTGTGGACAAACCGCGCGGTCAGCGTGGCCGCGCCCTCGGGCAGGTCGATATGGAAGGCGCTCGTCTCCACCGGATCGCGACGCCAAGGCGCGGGCTTGCCATCGACGGTGAAGCGCAGGTCAACCAGTTCGGCGGGCGAATTGTCAGGTCCGTGGCTGCCCGGCAGCCAGTCCGGCAGCAGCAGCGACAGCCGCCGCGTCCCCGGCGGCAGCGGGATCGTTTCGGTGACGCGATAGAGGCCGCGCGCGATGTCGGTGGCATCGATGTCGAGCGCGATGGTTCCGCCGGGCCAGGCGGTGTCGGCGGCGGCCGGCAAGTCCGGGCTGGTCAGCGGGTAGCGCTGCCGCCCGTCGTCCGCCCGCGCGATTGCGGGCGCACCAGCCGCAGCCAGCGCCATCGCGCTTGCCAGGGCAACCTCTCTGACAACATTTTTTATCATCACTGCCTGCTTCATGGCTTGCCGCGCTGCCCGCCGCAAGCTGCAGCCCGCCCCGATCCACCGCGCTCTCTTCCCCCCCGCCGCAATTCCGGCTAGTCGCGCGCGCTATGAGCAAGGACACGCAGCAGCAGCCGGCCACCCCCCAGGCGATCCGGGGCACCCAGGACATCTTCGGGGCCGAGGCGGAAGCGTTCGCCCACGTTGTCGAGACGTTCGAGCGCGTGCGCCGGCTCTATCGCTTTCGCAGGATCGAAATGCCGGTGTTCGAAAAGACCGCCGTGTTCTCCCGCTCGCTGGGCGAGACGACCGATGTCGTGTCCAAGGAGATGTATTCGTTCGACGATCGCGGCGGGGAATCGCTGACGCTGCGCCCGGAATTCACCGCCGGCATCGCCCGTGCATACCTGACCAACGGGTGGAAGCAGTTCGCCCCGGTCAAGCTGGCGACCCACGGCCCGCTGTTCCGCTATGAGCGGCCGCAAAAGGGCCGCTATCGCCAGTTCCACCAGCTCGACGCCGAGGTGATCGGCGCGGCCGAACCGATGGCCGATGTCGAGCTGCTGGTCATGGCGGACCAGTTGCTGAAGGAACTGGGCATCGCCGATGGCGTCACCCTGCAGCTCAACACCCTGGGCGACGCCGCCAGCCGCGACGCCTGGCGGGCGGCGCTGATCGACTATTTCCGCGCCGTGAAGGCCGATCTGAGCGAGGATTCGCAGGACCGGCTGGAACGCAACCCGCTGCGCATCCTCGACAGCAAGGACCCGCGCGACAAGGTGTTCGTGGCCGACGCCCCGCAGATCGACCAGTTTCTTTCGGCCGAGGCCCAGGACTTCTTCGGCGCGGTGACGGCCGGGCTGGACGCTGCCGACGTCCAGTGGACCCGCGCCGCATCGCTGGTGCGCGGGCTGGACTATTACCGCCACACCGCCTTCGAATTCGTCACCGACCGGCTCGGCGCGCAAGGGACGGTGCTGGGCGGCGGGCGCTATGACGGCCTGATGGAATCGCTGGGCGGCCCGGCCACCCCGGCGGTCGGCTGGGCAGCGGGGATCGAGCGGCTGGCGATGCTGGTGGGGGATGCGCAGGCACTCAAAAGCCATTCCGTTGATCTGGCGGTGGCAGCAGAACACCCGGAACGCGAGACAGCCGCTTTGGCGCTGACAAGCCTCATGCGCCGCTCCGGTTTTTCCGTGGAGCTGGTGGCGACCGGCTCTCCGCGCAAACGCTTCGATCGCGCCAAAAAATTCGATCCGGCGTCGATCATCTCGCTCGATGTCCGTGACGGCGAGATGTCCGCAACCATCCGGCTGCTGGATGAAGAGTGGAACAGATTTCCCGCCGCGCGCGCGCTGTTTGACGGTTTCGTCGAGGAGCAAGGGTGAAGACGCCACACGCTCTCATCTCCCGTCACCCTGAACTCGTTGCAGGGTCCATTTCACCGTCCAGGCCAACGGTCTTCGGGGAGAGATGGATGCTGAAACAAGTTCAGCATGACAAAGGTGGTTCATCCCTCGTCACCCCCGCGCAGGCGGGGGCCCATCTCCTGCCGCTGCTTGAAGGGCAAGCGCATCGGCTGGGTTCCCGCGTTCGCGGGAATGACGAATATAGGGTGCGTCCCCTGCCCTTCAGGAGAGACGCGGGGCTGATGATCGCGGTTTCACGCGGAGGCGCGGAGACGCGGAGAACAGGAAACAGGGTTCGCGCAAAGGCGCAAAGGCGCAAAGGGCTTGCGGCGAAGCCGCATTCCAGATGCATGAGCGGTTTTGCTGCTACGTCAGTTCAGCAAAATATGCCTGCGGCACACAACTTACCCTTTGCGCCTTCGCGCCTTTGCGCGAACCTGAATCCTGCCTTCTTCTCCGCGTCTCCGCGCCTCCGCGTGAACCGGACTGTCTTCAACGAAAACCGGCAAGCCCCGCGATGAGCATCGTTTCCGACGAACGCCTGCGCCAGATCGCGCACCGCTTTGCCGAGCTGGAAGCGCGGCTCGCTTCGGGCACGCTGGAGGGTGACGCCTTCGTCACCGCCAGCCGCGACTATGCCGAGCTGGAGCCGGTTGCGCAGGTCGCCGGGCAAGTCGCGACGATGCGCGCGGAGATGGCCAACCTGCAGGCGCTCGACGATCCGGACCCGGAGATGCGCGCGCTTGCGGCGGAGGAAGTGGCGCGGATCAGGGCCGAGTTGCCGGTGGCGGAACATCGCCTTGCCTTGGCCATGCTGCCGCGCGATGCGGCGGATCAGCGGCCGGCGATGCTGGAAATCCGCGCCGGTACCGGTGGCGATGAAGCCGCGCTGTTCGCTGCCGACCTCTATCGCATGTACGAACGCTATGCCGCCGAACAGGGCTGGCGGGTCGAGATGATCTCGGCCAACGCCAGCGACATCGGCGGGTTCAAGGAAGTGGTGGCCAACGTCTCGGGCACCGGCGTGTTCGCCAGGTTCAAGTTCGAAAGCGGCGTCCACCGTGTCCAGCGAGTGCCGGTCACCGAAAGCGGCGGGCGCATCCACACCTCGGCCGCGACCGTCGCGGTCCTGCCCGAACCGAGCGAGGTGGACGTGCAAATCGAGGACAAGGACCTCAAGATCGACATCTACCGCGCATCAGGCGCGGGCGGGCAGCACGTCAACACCACCGATTCCGCCGTGCGCATCACGCACCTGCCCAGCGGCTTGGTGGTCATCTGCCAGGACGAGCGCAGCCAGCACAAGAACAAGGCCAAGGCGATGCAGGTGCTGCGCGCGCGGCTGTTCGAGAAGATGCGCGACGAAGCACAAGGGGCCGAGGCCGAGGCACGCAAGGCCATGGTCGGCTCAGGCGATCGGTCGGAACGCATCCGCACTTACAACTTCCCGCAAGGCCGCGTTACCGATCACCGCATCAACCTGACCCTGCATCGCCTGCCCGAAATCCTTGAAGGGCCGGGCCTGGCCGAGCTGATCGACGCGCTGATCGCCGAGGACGAGGCCAAGCGGCTCGCCGCGATGGATGGCTGAGCATCAGACCGTCGGCGAAGCGATCCGCGCGGCGGCGGAGCGCCTCGGGGCCACCAGCGATACCGCGCGGCTGGATGCCGAAGTGCTGATGGCCCATGCGCTGGCGGCGAGCCGCTCCGATCTGCTGCTGCGCCATATGCGCGATCCGGCTCCCGATGGCTTTGCCGCGCTGGCCGATCGCCGCGCGGCGCAGGAACCGGTGGCCTATATCACCGGGACTCAGGAGTTTTTCGGCCTGCCGTTCAGCGTCGATGCCCGCGTGCTTATCCCGCGCGGCGATTCCGAAGTGCTGGTCGAAACCGCGCTGGGGGAGCGGCCGGGGGCCCGGCGCGTGCTTGATTGCGGCACCGGTTCGGGCGCGCTGCTGCTGACGGTACTGGCCAACCTGGCCGAAGCGACCGGGGTGGGGATCGATGCCTCGGCCGGAGCGCTGGCGGTTGCGGCGGCCAATGCGCAGGCGCTGGGCCTCGCCGAACGGGCGCGCATGGTGGCGGCCGACTGGCGCCTGCCCGACTGGACCGGGGGGGTGGACGGGCCGTTCGACCTGATCCTCGCCAATCCGCCTTACGTCGAGGATGACGCCGATCTGGCCCCGTCGGTGCGGTCGTATGAGCCGGCATCGGCGCTGTTCGCCGGGCCGGCCGGGCTGGACGATTACCGCATCCTCATCCCCCGCCTGCCCGCGCTGCTGGCTGCCGATGGACTGGCGCTGGTGGAAATCGGCCATACCCAGGCGGACGCGGTTGCGGCGCTGGGCGCGGCCGCAGGAATGGCCTCGCGGCTGGTCCATGACCTTGGCGGCAGGCCGCGCGTTGTCGTATTTTCCTGTTGATGATGTGAAAATCGACGAAATATCGCTTGGAATCGCGAGGCGAAACACTTATTCAAACTAACGAACCGCCATCCGGATGCAAATTCCCGGTCGCGGATCATCTCCGTCATTTGCAGGCGGCCGTGGCAGGATGCGGCCCCGAACTTGGCAGATGAGGAAGCCGCGACAGCAGGGGGGCTGCCGCGTTCATGCACATGCGGCATGCCGGGTTTTGCCGGCGCAGTGCCAGGGGTTTTGAGGTACGTAATCCTTGAATAACAATCGTGGTAACAACCGCAGGCGTGGCCGCGGTAACAACAATCGCCAGCAGGGCGGTCAGCAAACGAATCGGATCGACAGCAGGGCACGGGGCAACGCTCCGCAACTGCTCGAGAAGTACAAGAAGCTGGCCCATGACGCCCATCTCAATGGCGATCGCGTGATGGAGGAATATTACCTCCAGTTCGCCGATCACTATTTCCGCGTCATCGCCGACCAGCGCCAGCGCCAGGACGATTCGCGCCCGCCCCGCCGGGAAGAGCGGCCGTATGAATACGGCTATGGCTACGACAACGACGGCGATTCCGATGACGAGGCTGCCGTTGACCGTGTCGAGCGGCCCGAACGGGCTGAGCGGCCCGAACGAGCGGAGCGCCCCGAACGGGCCGAGCGTGCGCCTCGCGCCGAGCGGGGCAACCGTCCCCAGCCGGTGGAGGATGATGGTGTCGCGCTCGCAGATGATGGCAACCGCGCCCAGCCGGACGGCAACCGTTCAATCTACGAACCGGTAGAAAACCCCTTTGTGCGCGAAGCGCGCGGCGGCGGTGCCCCTGAAAAGAGCCGCAACAAACCGCGCCGTCGCGATCGCGACGATCAGCCCGGCGATGCGCCGAAGGCGACGGCTGATGCGCCGAAGGCGGTGGCCGACGCCGAACAGCCGCAGCCTTCGTTCGATCTGTCCTCGTCGCTACCGCCCTCGTTCTCCGGCAAGGAAGAGCGCGAAGGCGACGGCGCGGAACGCAAGCCGCTGCGCGCCCGCGCCGGTCGCAAGCCCCGCGCTGAAACCGCCGCCCCTGAGGCCGAGCCCGTCGCAGCACCGGCAGTGGCCGAACAAAAACCCCGCCCCCGCGGCCGGCCCCGCAAGGCCGCCGCTTCGGACGGCAACGGCGATTCGCTCGAAACCGTGGGCTGATCGGGCCGGCCATCCGGCCTGATCGATGATCCGATTGAGACGGCGGTGCAAGGATGCTTGCGCCGCCGTTTCGCTGCCCTACATAGTCGCAGCCCATGCCTTCTGACCGGTCTGCGCCGCTTTCCCCTCCCTCGCCCGCTATCCGCCGCGTGATCGCGTGGCTGCTGCCGATCGTGGCGGGCGTCCTTGCGGCCTGCGGGTTCCAGCCGCTGGCGCTGTGGCCGCTGACGCTGATCGGCATGGCTTGCCTGGCGTGGCTGGCAATGCGGGCCGGCGGGGCGCGGTCGGCATTTCTGACCGGGTGGCTGTTCGGGCTTGGCCTGTTCACGCTGAGCGACAACTGGATCGCCACCGCCTTTACCTATCAGGCGCAGATGCCGGTGTGGCTGGGCGGGATCGCGGTGGGGCTGCTCTCGCTCTATCTCGCGATCTTCCCCGGCCTCGCGAGCCTAGGCCTGTGGCTGATCGTGCGCCCCGCGCCGGGAACCCCGCCCGCGCTCGCCGCCGTTCCCGCCTTTGCGGGCCTGTGGATCGTCAGCGAGTGGCTGCGCGCGTGGCTGTTCACCGGCTTTGCCTGGAACCCGATCGGCGTCGCCTTGCTGGGCCCGTTTCGCCATCCGGGGCTGGCCGCGCTGACGCCGTGGATCGGGACCTATGGCCTCTCCGGCCTGCTCGTGCTGCTGGCGGCCGCAGCAGCCTGGGCCGCCGGGCACGCTGCTGCGGCGCGCTCCGCCCCGGTCCGCCTGGCGGGAGCGCTGGGCGCGCTGTTGCCGCTCGCCCTTGCCGCGCTGGGCATGGTCGCGCTGCGCCCGCCGGCCGAGCAGGCGGAGGGCGGCATTGCCTATACGCTGGTCCAGCCGGACCTGCGCCAGGAAGTGATCGACGATCCGCGCCGGTTCGAGCCCAATTTCCAGACCCTCGCCCGGCTGTCGCCACCGCTGCGCCCCGGCCAGAAGCGACTGGTGCTCTGGCCCGAATCCGGGCTGGCCGACTATCTGCGCGACGGGTACCCTTCCGAATACTACTACCAGTTCACGTATGCCGCCGATCCCGGCCTGGCGCGGCGGCGGATCGGCCATACCATCGGCGATTACGGTCTGCTGCTGAGCGGCGGCGTCGATCTGGTGATGGCCGATGGCAAAGTGCGCGGCGCGCGCAATTCGGTGACCGCGTTCGATGGCCGGGGCGATATCCTCGCCAGCTATTCCAAGGCGCATCTGGTCCCTTACGGCGAATACCTGCCGATGCGGGGGTTGCTGGAGCCGCTCGGCCTCTCACGCCTTGTCGCCGGGGCGCTCGATTTCTGGCCGGGCCCCGGCCCGCGCACGTATGATCTGGGCGATTACGGCAAGGCGGGCGTGCAGATTTGCTATGAGATCGTCTTCAGCGGCGAGGTCGTCGATCCCAAGGCGCGGCCGGACTATATCTTCAACCCGTCCAACGATGGCTGGTTCGGGGCCTGGGGCCCGCCGCAGCATCTGGCGCAGGCGCGGCTGCGCGCGATCGAAGAAGGGCTGCCGGTGCTGCGGTCCACCACCACCGGGATCAGCGCGGTGATCGATGCCGACGGCGTGGTGCGCGCATTCGCCCCGTGGCACCACCGCAGCCGGCTGGACGGCTTCATTCCGCCAGCCCACGAAGCCACCGCCTTCGCCCGCATCGGCAACGCCCTGCCGCTGACGCTAGCCGCCGCGCTGATCCTGCTCGCCTTTTTCATGGTTGCCCTGCACCGCCGCCGCCGCTAGAGCCGGGTCCTAACTTAAAGCAATCTTTATATGACGGGCGGCCACATGCGCAGCGACTACCTGTTCACTTCCGAAAGCGTTTCCGAAGGTCATCCCGACAAGGTCGCGGACCAGATTTCGGACGCCATCGTCGATCTGTTCCTGTCCAAGGATGCAGAGGCCCGCGTAGCCTGCGAAACGATGACCACCACTCAGCTTGTGGTGCTGGCCGGGGAAATCCGCTGCAAGGGCGTCTATGAAAACGGCGAGTGGGCCGACGGCGCGCTGGCCGAAATCGAACAGACCGTGCGCAACACCGTGCGCGCAATCGGCTATGAACAGGCCGGCTTCCACTGGCAGAGCTTCCGGTTCGAGAATAACCTGCACGGCCAGTCCGCCGAGATCGCGCAAGGCGTCGATGCCGGCGACAACAAGGACGAAGGCGCGGGCGATCAGGGCATCATGTTCGGCTATGCCACGGACGAGACGCCCGATCTGATGCCGGCCACGCTCTATTACAGCCACAAGATCCTGGAGCGCATGGCCGCCGATCGCCATTCCGGCACCGCGCCGTTCCTGGAACCCGATGCCAAGAGCCAGGTGACCTTGCGCTACGAAGGCTCGCTACCCGTTGCGGCGACCGCGATCGTCGTTTCCACCCAGCACAAGCAGGGCTACTGCCTGACCGGCGAGAATGCCGATCTGGCGAAGTATGCGGAACTCGAAGCCTATGTGAAGCGGGTGGTGGCCGAGGTGATCCCACCGGTCCTGCTGCGCGAGACGCGTTATTACATCAACCCGACCGGCGCATTCGAGATCGGCGGCCCTGACGGCGACGCCGGCCTGACCGGCCGCAAGATCATCGTTGATACCTATGGCGGCGCTGCCCCGCACGGTGGCGGTGCCTTTTCGGGCAAGGACCCGACCAAGGTCGATCGCTCCGCCGCCTATATCACCCGCTATCTGGCCAAGAACGTGGTGGCGGCCGGGCTCGCCACGCGCTGCACCATCCAGATCGCCTATGCCATCGGCGTCTCCGAGCCGCTTTCGCTCTACGTCGATACGCATGACACCGGCACGGTGGGCGATGACCGGATCGAACAGGCAATCCTGGGCATCGACCGCCTTGGCGGCCTGACCCCGCGCAGCATCCGCACGCACCTTGGCCTCAACAAGCCGATCTACCGCCAGACCGCCGCCTACGGCCACTTCGGCAGGACGGCCAAGGGCGACCTGTTCCCGTGGGAACGGCTCGATCTGGTCGAGGACCTGAAGGCGGCGCTGGTATAACAGCGCGGGGATGCGTTCACGGCGTAGGGCGGAAACGCGCGCGCCTCGAAGAATCATCCGTTTAATCAGCAATACGTTCCGTTCGTATCTCGACTTCGCTCGATACGAACGGTGTTGAAGTCAGGCTCCCGTTGCAGCACGCCCCGGCCGATCCGGGGTTGCGCCTGTCGGGCACCGCGCTAGCTTGTGGTTCTGCACGCCGCCCCCCGACGGCGCGAGAGGGAATCCACGCCATGCCAGAAGCTGACCGCCGCGGTGTCCTGATGGGGCTTGCCGCCTCGCTACCGGCTGCCGGCCTGATCGCCACGCCCGGGTTCGCCGCTGCCGCTGCCGGAAGTGCTGCCCCGCCCGCGTCCGGCGCGGCCTGGGACCTGACCGACCTGTTCGCCGACACCGCCGCCTGGGAGGCGGGCCGCAAGGCGGTGACCGACGCCCTGCCGCGCCTCGCCGGCTACAAGGGCACGCTGGGCGAGAGCGCGGTGGCCATGCTGCGCGCGCTGGACGATATCTCCGCCGTCACCCTCAAGCTCATCCGCGTCTACATCTACGCCTCGCTCAAGGCGGACGAGGACTTGCGGATATCGGCCAACCAGGAGCGTGACGCGCAGGCGACCGACCTTTACGCCGCGTTCCAGCAGGCCGTGGCCTGGCAGGCTCCTGAAGTGCTCGCGCTGGGCCGCGACAAGGTGGAGAGCTTCATCGCCGCCAGCCCCGATCTGGCCCGGCGCTTCGCATTCTCCTTGCGCGATACGCTGCGGCAGGGCGAGCATACGCTGAGCCCCGAGGGCGAGGACCTGCTCGCCGCCGCCTCTTCACCGCTGTCCGGCCCGGCGACGACGCGCGGGCAACTGGTATCGTCCGACCTGTCCTGGCCCACCGTCACCCTGTCCGACGGGCGCAAGCAGCGGCTGGACGAACAGGGCTATACGCTGGTGCGCGACGCCCCTGCCCGGGCCGACCGCAAGCTGGTGTTCGATACCTTCTGGGGCGCTTACAAAGGCTTCGAGAATACCTTGGGCGCCAATTACGCCGCGCTGCTGAAGGGCGATCTGTTCGAAGCGCGGGCGCGCAAGTATCCCGGATGCCTGGCCGCCGCGATCGATCGCAACGCCGTTCCCGAAGGCGTCTATCGCACGCTGGTGGCCGAAGTGAACGCCGGCCTGCCGCAACTCCATCGCTATTTCCGCCTGCGCCAGCGCATGCTCAAACTGCCGGACCTGCGCTATTACGACGTCTACGTCCCGCTGGTTTCATTGGACCGCAAATACTCGCTGACCGACATGCGCACCATCACGCTGGAGGCGCTCAAGCCGCTGGGCCCGGAATATCAGGCGATGCTGGCCAAGGCGACGTCGGCCCGCTGGATGGACCCGCTGCCCCGTCCGGGCAAGCGATCGGGTGCCTACATGTCCGGCGATGCCTACGATGTGCATCCCTATCTGCTGCTCAATCTGGGCGAGGATTATTCGGGCCTGTCCACGTATGCCCACGAATGGGGCCATGCGATGCACACGCTGCTCGTGCATACCGCGCAGCCTTTCGAGCTGGCAGACTATCCGATCTTCACCGCCGAAATCGCATCGACCTGCAACGAGATGCTGCTGGGCGAATATCTGCTGTCGCGGGCCAAGTCGCGCGACGAACAGATATTTCTCCTGGGCATGCAGCTCGATCGTATCCGCGGCACCTTCTTCCGCCAGACCCTGCTCGCCGAATTCGAGCTCAAGGCCCACGAACTGGCCGAGACCGGCGAGGGCCTGTCAGGCGAGGCCTTCTCGCGCGTCTATCTTGATCTCTTGCGGCGCTATCACGGCCCGGATTTCGTGGTCGATGATCTCTACGGGGTCGAGTGGGCGTATATCCCGCACTTCTTCAACGCCTTCTACGTGTATCAGTACGCCACATCGATCGCGGCGGGGACCTGGTTCGGCCGTCGCGTGCTGGATGGTGGCAAGGCCGAACGCGAAGGATACCTCGACGTGCTGCGCGCGGGCGGATCGGACCATCCGACGGAAATCCTCAAGCGCGCCGGGCTCGATATGACCGCCCCCACTGCCTATCAGGGGCTGGTGGCCGAATTCGGCCGCATCCTCGATCGGATCGAAGCGCTGCTGGGCTGATACAACCATGAGCTGGACCACCCTCATCTCCGTCGCAGAGCTGTCCGCCGCGATGCAAGGCGCGCAGCCGCCACTGGTGCTTGATTGCGGATTCGAACTCGCCAAGCCCGATCAGGGCCGGACAGACTACCTGGCAGGGCACATTCCCGGCGCGCGCTACGCCCATCTCGATCGCGATCTGTCCGGGCGGTCGGACGGCACCAATGGCCGGCATCCGCTGCCCGATCGCGATGTGCTGGCAGGCTGGCTGCGGGCGCAGGGGCTCCATGCCGGGCAACAGGTTGTCGCCTATGACGCCAGCGGCGGCGCGTTTGCCGCGCGGGCGTGGTGGCTGCTGCGCTGGCTGGGCCATGCCGAGGTGGCGGTGCTCGATGGCGGGCGGCAGGCGTGGGTGACGATCAAGCACAGCCTTGAAGGGGGCGAACCGGCCCCGGCGCTGGCGGGGGACTTCGCCGCCGGTATGCCGCTGGTAGCCGGGACCGTCGATGCCGATGAGGTCCAGGCAAACATCGCATCGGCCGCCGCGCGGGTGCTCGATGCCCGCGATCCGGCGCGGTTCCGGGGCGATCCCAACCCGCTGGACCCGGTGGCCGGGCATATCCCCGGCGCGCGCAACCGCTTCTTTCGCGACAATCTGGACGAAGCCGGACAGTGGCGACCGGCGGACGATCTGCGCGCCGACTTCCTCGCCCTGCTGGACGGGGCACCGGCGATCCTGCAATGCGGATCGGGCGTGACCGCGTGCCACAACGCGCTGGCGATGGAGATCGCCGGCCTGCCGGGAGCGCTGCTTTACCCCGGTTCGTGGAGCGAGTGGATCTTCGATCCGGCCCGCCCGGTTGCCCGTGGGGCGGATTAACCGGCGCGGGCGCGTTTTGATATTGGTCATGGCCTTTTGATGCACCGTACCTAGATTGGATGCATTGCCCGAAGGTGGAGGTTCCCATGCGCTCGATACTCGTTGCCGCTGACAGCAAACCCGGTTCCGATCTGCGGCTCGAAGCGGCGCTGGGCCTGGCCCGACAATCCGACGGCCATCTGACGGTGCTCGTGGACACCCCCGTGTCGCGCTACCTTTCGATGGACCCGATGGGCGGCGGCTACCTTGTCGCCGATGCGCTGGAACAGGCGCGGGACGCCGATGACGCGATGGCATCCGCGCTGGAAGCCCGCCTGAGCCGGGGCGATGTGCCTTTCGACATCCTGCGCAGCGAGGACGAGCCGGTGCCGGCACTGGCGCAGGCCGGGATGCTGGCGGACCTGGTGGTGGTATCCCGCGACGATCGCATGGCCGGCGAACTGGCGCTCAGCACGCGCACGCCGGTTCTGGTGGTCGCCGGCACCGCGCCGCTGACGTTCCCGATCCGGCGCGCCTGCATCGGCTGGGACGGCGGCGAACAATCGGCTACGGCACTGCGCGCGGCGGTTCCGGTCCTGCGCGATTGCCAGATGGTGAAGGTTGTCACCGTCGCCGAAAAGTCCGGCGGCTTCCCGCCGACGGACGCCCTGCGCTACCTCTCACGGCATGGCATCCACGCCGAGCTGGAGGAATGCGAGCGTCGCGGGTCCACCGCAGAGACCCTGGCGGTGGCAGTGGGCCAGTCGCATGCCGAACTGCTGGTGATGGGCGCATACGGCAAGAGCCGGCTGCGCGAGATGTTGTTCGGCGGAGTGACGGCCTATTTCCTCGAAGAGCCGTCAGCCCCGAATCTCTTGCTCGCCCACTGATCGCGATCATCCTGGTGGCATTTTGGCGCTGGCCAAAGCGCTGCCCCGCGTCCGCAGCAAACCGCTGTCGCGCTGCAATAGGCAACGATTGCAGCGCCTTAAGTCTCGCGACCCTGAGACTTGCCGTTATCGCAATCTGAATAGTGATTCGGACGGTATTTTTGTTTTAAATCAGCACGAAAAATATTTTGACCGATTGATCAGTCAGAAGAATGCAACTGGAGTTGCAATTTTTTCACCCAAAAGCGTGCATTTCGCACTTGCACAAAACCGGCGGCCAAGGCATACAGAAACTGCCTTTCAGGCATCCTCTCCCAAAACTTCCAAGGCCCGGTCGGCAACGACCGGGCCCTTTTTTTGGTCTGATCTGGACAGGCACCATCCTGCACTGGAGCCAAGCACGATGAGGATCAGCGCAAAGCCGCGCGATGCTGGCGGGCGATGGCGGCGATCCGGTGGTTGCCGCCTTGCTCCGCCTGCTTCCAGATCGCGTCGCGCGCTTGCGCCGATGTCTCCTGCTCAGCCAGCGCCCGCCAGGCGCAAAGCCGCAGGCTTTCGCTGGCGTGGTGCTGCGCTACGTGCAGCGCGCTTGCCCGGGCCGCTTCTCCGCCCAGCGCCACCGCCGCGCGCAGCAGCGATTCTCCCGCTGCCGGATCATCGTCGGTATGGGCCCCGCCAATCTCCGGCTGGAACCAGCGCCGCGCCTGCCCCTGCGTCGCGCGCGAATTGTGAACCAGCGTCAGCGAGATCGACAGCGAGGCTGGCGGGTGCAGCCGGTGCACGTCGCGGCGCGCGCGGTAGTGCAGCATGCACCCTTCGCCCAGCGCAAGCTGACCGGCGGGCCGCAATCGCTTCGACCGCCCGCGCGCATCCTCTTCGTGCTCGAAATGATCGCGCAGGCAGCCGGGGCCGAAATAGCCGAGCGTCACCACATCGGCGGCGTGATCGTGCGCCTGCCCATATCCGGCATGGCAGGTGCCGCCATCGGGCACTTCCCAGATCGTGGCGAGGAGGCGGAAATCGGAATTTTCGGGCGCGGCCAGTGCAAGCTGGTGGCTGTGGGCGGGTGCCCAGCCCGGCGCGGCGGGCTGGCGCGGGTTGCCCAGATGGTCCAGCAGCCGATCGCCGATGAAGTGCCGGTCGTTGCCGAGCCGCCCCAGCCAGTGACTCGCGTGGGCCAGACTTTCCTCGTCCCCTGGATCGAAACCCCAGGAACACAGCGCATCGACGCATTCGTCAAGCGAAGCGCTGGTCGGATCGCGCACGGCGATCACCCGAACCACGGCAGCGCTCCCTTGCCACGCTTCGCGCTCCGCCGACGCACCGGAGCCACAACGGCGGCGTGCGCCTGCAACGGATCGTGGCGGGCCCTGGCAACCCGCGCCGCCACCACCCGCGCCGTCTCTTCATCAAGAGAGCACAGTTCATCCAGCGCCCGCCGCCGCAGGCCAAGGTCGCCCGATCCGCCGGCGATCGCGGTCAGCATCGGGACCGCATCACGCCGCCCCATGGCACCCAACGCGGCCACCGCCGCCAACCGGAGCTTTTCGCTCTCCCCGGTGACGATCTCCTCGATCCGCCGGCCGGTGGCGCGGTCGTACCGGCGCAGCGGCAGCGAGGCGGCGAACCGGCGCTCCAGCCGCAGTTCGACCAGTACCGCGTCGATCGCGGTCATCCGCATGGCTTCGCGCGGGCCCAGTTCGTGCAGGACGACGCCCGGCCCGAGGTCCAGCGGGGAGGCGTCGATGCGGGTTTCCGCGCTGCCGGGTTCGGCGCAGCGCAACCGCTCACAGCGCCCTCGCCCGGACAGGAAGTGCCGCCATGATTCGCGAGGGTGAAAAGTGGCGGTGTCACCCGCCCGCGAAGCATCCGCCCCATCCCCGCCGTCATGGACCACCAGCACGATCCGCGCCTGCTCCTCGCTCGCCAGCAAGACCTGCGCCTCGCCATCCACCACCCGCTCGATCAGCGGCGAAACCCCGGTCCCGTCCGCGTGCGCCAGTGCCGCCATGCCGAGCCCGGCGAAAGTGGTGGCGAAGGCGAGCGCGCTGGAACCCTGGGCATCGAACAGCAGCGCCAGGTGAGGGCAGTGGCACAAGTCGCTGCCATGGGCGAACCGTTCGAAATCGGCGAGAACGCGAGCGATCACGGCATTGTCACTGCCGATCCGCGCGCCGCCGGGGCCATCGATCATAACCGGCGACCGCCGTTTCCAGCCTCGCCGTGCGGGGCGGTGCCGCCCCCATGGATGCCCGCCACGTGTTTTGTTTCCTCGGCTGCGCTTTATTCTTCGGGAAGCACTAAGGGCGCGGAAAGCTCCATTTTGAAGTTAAAAACCTGAAAGGCCGCCGGATCAGCGCGGCGCGCGCAGCACGATCACCGTCGCCGCCGGCGCATCGCCGGGATCGGGAAGCGGCGCGTCCCCGGCGATCAATTGCCGCACAGCATCGGCCCGCGACCGGTCCAGAACGGCAGCCGGGACCGCCGCTTCGTGCCGGATCACATCCGCCGTCCCCAGCCAGCGCGCTTCTCGCAGCGACAGGTCGTCCGGATCGGCGCTGCGCAGGACGATCTCGATCACTTGCGCCGCCGCGCCTCCCGCCCCCGCCAGCCAGCCCTCCACCCGGTCGGCACTGCCATCGACCAGCGGATCGAGCGTGCCGCCGGGAGCGAGCGCGGCGTCCAGCGCGCGGCGGCGATCGTCCGCAACGGGAAACCGCGCCCGCAGCGCGGCGCGGGCACTTTCCAGCGCACGGGCGAGCGCGCCCAACCGTTGCGGCAGCAACCCTTCCAGCCGCAGACGCAACTGCTTGGCCAGCCCGGCAGACGCCCCGCCGGTGCCGATCGCCACCAGCACCGGGGTGCGATCGAGGATGGAAGGTACCGTGAAGTCGCATAGCGCAGGACGATCGGTCACGTTCACCAGCAAGCCGGCACACCGCGCCCGCAGCGCATCGGCTTCGGCACTGGCCAGATCATCATGTGCGATGAACGCCAGACGGGCACCGCGATCGATGCCCCCCTGAAGCTCGTCGATCGCCTCGCCCCCGGCGCGTTCGACCAGCCGGCGCTTGGCATCGGCGGCCGCACCGCTGCCCAGCACAATGACCGGCTGCCCGGCGATGCGGTGGAACAGCGGCAGCGCTTCGATCACGGATGCCCCCGCCGGTGCCGCGCGAGCGCTACTTCAGCCACCCCGGCACGCGCTCGGCATGGTGGATGGTCTCGGGTTCGATGCGGTTGGCGACGATCGCCCACTTGTCGCCATTGACCATCGCCTCGGGCACCAGTGCGCGCGAATTGTAGGTATTGGCCATCGTCGCGCCATAGGCACCGGCGGTGCGGAATACTGCCAAGTCGCCCGCCTTCACCTCGTCGATCGTGCGGGCCATGGCGAAGGTATCGGCGCTTTCGCAGATCGGGCCGACGATGTTGGCGGTGATCGTCCTGCCGTTCGGCCGGACCGCCGCGAAATCGTGCCAGGCATCGTAGAGCGCCGGGCGCGCGAGATCGTTCATCGCCGCATCGACCACGACCCAGGGATGGGTCACCCCTTCCTTGACCCGCACCACTTCGGTGACGAGCACGCCGGAGTTGCCGGTGATGACCCGGCCCGGTTCGAACATGATGGTCGCGTCCCAGTCCTGGGTCACGTCATGCACCATGGCCGCATAGGCATCGGGGCCGGGCAGCACTTCGCCCTGCTTGTAGGGCACACCAAGGCCGCCGCCGAGGTCCATATTGGTGACGGAAAGGCCGCGCGCGCGCAGCCGCCGCATCAGGTCGCCCATCTTGGTGAAGGCGCGGCGCGATGGTTCGAGATCGCTGATCTGGCTGCCGATATGGACGGCAAGGCCGCGCATATCGAGCCCCGGCAGCGTTGCCAGCCGGGCATAGATATCCTCTGCCCGGTCGTAAGCGACGCCGAACTTGTTCTCGGCCTTGCCGGTGGAGATCTTGGCGTGCGTGCCGGCATCGACATCGGGATTGACCCGCAGCGCGCAAGGTGCACGGCGGCCCATCTCCGCCGCGATCTGCGACAGCTCGACGCCCTCTTCCTCGCTTTCGAGGTTGAACTGGCCAATCCGCGAAGCCACCGCCACCGAAAGTTCGCGCCGCGTCTTGCCGACGCCTGAAAACACGATTTCCCCGGCGGGAATGCCCGCCGCCAGCGCGCGGTGCAATTCGCCTTCGGAGACGACGTCCGCCCCGTATCCCTGCCGGGCCAGCGCCCGCAGCACCGCCAGGTTGGGGTTCGATTTCACCGCATAGGCAAGCTTGATGCGCGGCAGCACCGAAAGCGCCTCGCGGAACACGCGGGCATGCCGCTCCAGCGTGGCGAGTGAATAGATATAGACCGGCGTGCCTACTGCGGTCGCGATCTCGGCGACCGGCACGTCCTCGGCAAAAAGCGATCCGTCCTTGAGTTCAAAATGATCCATGTTTTCCTGTGCGGCCGCCTTGCTGCGGCTGTCTGGCTGACATTGGGCAAGATGTCATACGATAGGTTGTCATTCGGGGGGCGGAAGATCGAAGGGATCGTCCTCGCGTTCCTCGGAGCGGGTGCGCAGTTCGGTGCTGCGCTCCGGGATCGCCACCGTCGGCGGAGCGAGCGCCTCGGCGGGATTGAGCGCGGCAGACCGGCCATAGGGCGCGGGCGGTGCCTTCATGCCCGGTTTCAGGGCCAGGTCCTTGCGCTGGCCGCAGGCGGACATGCCGATAGCGGTAGCCAACAGCAGCAGCACAGTCGCGATCGACTTGCCCATCTTGGTCACTCCTGCCCAGCCGCACTCACACCCGGCACTGCACCGAGACCCAGTGCGGCGCGTGCATCAGCAACGCGCAGGCGCACCTGCTCGGGCGCGGTGCCGCCGTGCGACTTGCGAGCGGCCACCGATGCCTCCACCGAAAGCGCAGTAAATACGCGCGCATCGATGCGGCTGTCGATCTCTTTCAACGCATCGAGCTGCAACTGGTCGAGCGCGACGCCCTGGCCCTCGGCCAGCTTGACCGCCGCGCCGGTGATATGGTGCGCCTCGCGGAAGGGAATATCGGCTTCGCGAACCAGCCAGTCCGCAAGGTCAGTGGCGGTGGCAAAGCCCAGTTCGGCGGCGGCACGCATGCGGGGGGTGCGGAACACCGTTTCGCCGACCATCCCGGTCATCGCCGCGATCGACAGCGCGAGCAGGCCCGCAGCCTCGAACACCGGGGGCTTGTCGTCCTGCATGTCCTTGGAGTAGGCCAGTGGCAGCCCCTTCATGGTCATCATCAGGCTGGTCAGGCAACCGGCGATTCGCCCCGAATGGCCGCGCACCAGTTCCGCCGCATCGGGGTTCTTCTTCTGCGGCATGATCGAGCTGCCGGTCGACAGACTGTCCGGCAGAGTGACGAAGCCGAACGGCTGGCTGGCCCAGATGATGAACTCTTCCGCCAGCCGCGACAGGTGCAGCGCGCACTGGCTGGCGGCCATCAGGTAATCCAGCGCGAAATCGCGGTCCGATACCGAATCGAGGCTGTTCGCGGTGGGACCGGCGAAACCCAATGCGTCGGCGGTCATGAAACGGTCGATCGGGAAACCGGTCCCGGCCAGCGCCGCCGAGCCCAGCGGACAGCGGTTCATCCGCACCCGCGCATCGGCGAACCGCGAGCGATCACGGCCGATCATCTCGTAATAAGCCATCAGGTGGTGACCCAGCGTCACCGGCTGCGCGGTCTGCAGGTGGGTGAAGCCGGGCATGATGCTGCCGGCGTGCTCACCCGCGCGTTCGACCAGCGCGATCTGGAGCGCTTCCAGGCCGGCGTCGGCCTGATCGATGGCATCGCGCACCCACAGGCGGAAATCGGTCGCCACCTGATCGTTGCGCGACCGGGCCGTGTGCAGACGGCCGGCGGCCGGGCCGATGAGCTGCGCCAGCCGGCTTTCGGTGGTCATGTGGATGTCTTCGAGGTCCCAGTCCTCGGGCACGCCATCAGCCTCGTATTCGGCGGCGACGGCATCGAGCCCGCCGGCGATCGTTGCCGCATCGTCGGCCGAAACGATGCCGCAGGCCCCCAGCATCGCGACGTGCGCCTTGCTGGCCGCGATGTCCTGTTTCCACAGCGCCTTGTCGAAGGGGATCGAGGCATTTATCTCGCGCATGATCGCCGACGGTCCCTGTGCGAACCGTCCGCCCCACATCTGGTTGGAGCCCCCCCGCTTGTCCGCCTTTTCGCTCAAGTCGCTTTTCCTGTGTTCGCTCGCCGGGGCCACGGCCCTTCTGGCGGGTTGCGATAGGCAAAGCGGCCCGCAACCGCAACCTTCCGCTTCGAACACTGCCGCCGACGCCGATGGCGATGCCGACCCTGCGCCCAAGGGACTCGACCGTTCGCACAAGGGCGCGGCGATGCCCACCGTGACGCTGACCGACAATACTGGCGAGACGCTCGATCTCGCCGCGTTCAAGGGCAAGCCGCTGCTGGTGAACCTGTGGGCGACATGGTGCGCCCCGTGCATCGCCGAGATGCCGGCGCTGAACGATCTGATCGGGCGCGAGGGCGAACTGGGGATGACCGTCCTGCCGATCTCGCAGGATCTCGACAAGACCGGCAAGGTCGTCGAGATCCTGCGCCGCCGCAAGCTGGACCGGGTGGAGCCGTGGATCGACGATCAGGGCGTGCTGGGCATGGCCTATGGCGGCGATCTGCCGGTGACGATCCTGTTCGATGCCGAGGGCCGCGAAGTCTGGCGCTGGGTGGGCGGCAACGACTGGAGCACCCCGGCCGCGCTCAAGCTGATCACTGAGGCGCGCTGACTTTGCGCTGCCTGGTTGCCGGGGCGGGGGCGCTGGGCAGCATGTTCGCCGCCCGGCTGACCGCTGCCGGGTTCGATTGCCGGCTGTTCGCCCGCGGCGAGCGCGCCCGCTGGCTGCGCCTGCATGGCGTCGTGATCGAAGATGCTGCGGGCGTCACCACCGCCACCCCGGTTGCGGTGGTCGAGGCTGGACCCAACCTTGCCCCAGCCGATCTGGTGCTCGTTTGCGCCAAGAGCCCCGCCCTGCCCCGCCTGCTTGCCGATATCGCGCAGGCGCTCACCGCGCCTGCGGTACTGGTGACGGTGCAGAACGGCGTGGAAGCGCACGAGACGATCGCGGCGCTGCGTCCTGAATGCGAGATCGTGGCCGGGCGGCTGCACGGCTTCTTCGAGATGGCGGGGCAGACCGTGCGCCATGTCGGCGTGCTTCCGACGCTGGCTTACGGCCACACCCATGGTCCCGACCTGGGCGGCGAGGACACGCTGGCGGCGCTGCTCGGCGGGATCGGCATGGCCGGGGAACGATCTGCGGATATCGAGACCGCGCTGTGGCGCAAGTTCCTGCTCGGCGCGGCAGTAGGCGGGACGGCGCTGGCGCTGGGGCTCCACGTCGGCATGGTCTGCTCGGCCCCCGAAGGCGCGGCGCTGTTCCGGGCGGCGATGGCCGACATCGCGGCTTTGGCCGCCACGCGCGGCGTCATGCTCGATCCGGCGGCTATCGAGGCTACCTTCGCCTATGCCGCCGCTTTCCCGGCCGACGCCACCAGTTCGCTCCAGCGCGATGTCGAGGCGGGGCGCGCGTCGGAATATGACGCGCTGCCCGGCGCGGTGCTGCGGCTGGCGCGGGCGGCCGGCATCCCCGTGCCCGCGTTCGCGCGGATTGACGCCCTGATCCGCGCGCGCGGCCTGCTCGCGGGCACGCCCCCGGCATGAGCGCGAGGCGCAGGGTCAAAGTCTACTTCGACGGCGGCTGCCGGCCCAATCCCGGCCGCATGGAAGGTGCGGTGGTGATCCGGGGCGAAGCCATCCTGTTTCCCGATATGGGCACCGGCAACAATACCGATGCCGAATGGCTGGCGCTGATCCGCGCGCTCGAAACGGCGCAAGCGCGCGGCCTTCAGGAATTCGAGCTGATCGGCGATGCGCTGGAGATCATCCGCGAGGCCAACCGTGCGCTAAAGGGCAAACACCCGCTCACCGGGCACGCCGCCGCTTTTGCAAGGCAGGCCCGGCTCGCCCCGCCAGCCCGGATCCGCTGGACCCGGCGTGCACAGAACCTGGCCGGAATCGCCCTCGCGCGGCTCCATCCACGATAGGCGGCACACATGCGCGGCCGCCGCAGGAAACCTTTTCCGCTGGCCGCTAATGGTGTTATGAAATGACCATTGAATATCGGGACTTGGAGCCGGGGCCGCCAATTGATGGGACATAATACGCAACCCACCCTTTCGCGCGTGGTGGTTCCCAAAGCATCCGAAGCCCTGGCCGAACAGATCCGCAACCTCATCGTAGCCGGGACCTTCCAGCCCGGCGAAATGCTTCCTGCCGAACGCGATCTGATCGTGGAGACGGGCCTAAGCCGGACCACCATCCGCGATGCCTTGCGCATTCTGGAATCGCGCGGCCTGATCGTGACCAAACCCGGCCGGGCTGGGGGATCGATGGTCACCCTGCCGGGGCGGGATTCGATCAGCCGGTCAGTCGAACTGTTCGTCCGCACCCACGGCATCAAGCTCTCTTCGCTGCTCGAATGCCGGGTGGCGGTGGAACCGGCGCTGGCCCGGCTGGCGGCGCTGAACCGCACTGATGCCCAGCTTGCCGAGATGACCGAGTTGCACGAACAGTTCGTGCAATCGATCGACAATGTGACCCGTTACAAGCGCGTCAACCTGGACTGGCACCTGGCCATCGCCCGGGCGAGCCATAACGAGCCGCTGATGGCGCTGATCGAGGCGATCACCATGCCGATCCGCGAAGCGATGGACTATCGCGACGTGACGACGCCGGAAATCCGCGCCTCGGCGATCAAATCGCACACCAAGATCATGGAGGCGATCAGGACCCAGGACGGCGATGCCGCCTTCAACCGCATGAACCGCCACGTCAGCGCCTATCGCGACATTTCGGCAGAACGGCTGGGCGACAATCCCGGACCGGGCTGATCCGCGTGCGGCGGGCGCAGGCTATTCCTGCCAATCCCCCGCCAGCTTGCGGCCGGCCAGTGCGTACAGCACTGCCGTCAACGGATAGAGCACGACGACCACGGTGATGATCGCATAGCGCAGCGCCTCGGGCCCGAAATGCGCCTGGTAGAAGTCCGAGAGCCCGCCGAACGCCAGCGTCCCCGCACCCAGCCCGATCAGGTTGACGATGAACAGGAAGATCGCCGACGCGCTGGCCCGCATGGTGGGCGGAGCGAGGTGCTGCACCGAACTCACCGCCGGGGCCATCCACATCACGCCGGCAACCTGCGGCAGCAGCAGAAACGCCACCGTCGCCGGGAGACCGGAGGCGAGCGCCGCCGCCAGCATGAACGGCATGCCGATGATAAAGCCGATGCTCGGCACATAGCCATAGGCACCCTTGTTGCGCGCGCCCAGCCGATCGCACAGCACCCCGCCCAGCAGCAGCCCGATCACCCCGCCGACGATGGTGATCGACGATAGCACGTAGGATGTCGTGGTGAGGCTGAGGTTGTGGCTGCGATAGATGTAGGTGGGCAGCCAGAATTGCAGCCCATAGCTGAGCATCGAGGCGGAAGCCGAGGCGAACGAGATCAGCCAGAAGCTGGGCAACGGCAGCAAGTGGCGCACGACCATGCCGAGCGTCGGGTTCGCCTGCGGTGTCCCGTCGCCCGTCGGCGCATCAAGCTGCCCGCGCGGCGGCTCGCGCACGACCAGGAAGAGGATCGGGGCGAGCACGATGCCGCCCGCTCCCAGCAACATGAACGCGGCGCGCCAGCCGTAATTTTCGGCGAAGATCGCCCCCAGCAGTAGCCCCAGCGCCGAACCGATCGGCAGGCCCAGCGTCAGCACCGCCAACGCCCGCCCGCGCTGCCGGGGCGGGAAATAGTCCGACAGCAGCGAATATGTGGGTGCCACCCCGCCGGCTTCGCCGATGCCGACGGAAAGCCGCGCCAGCAGCAGTTGCCCGAAGCTGTTCGCGAGGCCGCAGGAAGCGGTGCAGGCGCTCCACACCAGACAGGCGACCGAGATGATCTTGATCCGGCTCATGCGATCCGCCAGCCGCGCCACGGGTATGCCCAGGCACGAATAGAAGATCGCGAAGGCGAACCCGCCCATCAGCGCCAGCTCTGAATCCGTCAGCTTCAGGTCCTGCTTGATGGGGACGGCAAGAATGCCGATGACCTGCCGGTCCATGTAATTGAGGCAATAGGCCAGCGCCAGAAACAGCAGCACCGTATATCTGTAACGTGTCGAAACTTGCGGCGATGGCTGCATCTGATGATCCTTGCTCCCGCAGACACTCATTTCCTAAAGAGCGCCGGCTGGCAAGGCGGGGCGCTTTTTCCTTAGGTTACCGACGCCCAGCCCCGCCCGGCGATGCTGCCCGATGCCGGAGCCGCCAGAATTGCTCCGTACTGCGCGGATACGGCGAATGCTCCCAACGCCACCTCCAGCGATATCGTGCCCGCCCGCACGGCAGACACGACCGCAAAATGCCCTTCGACGATCGTGGCCGGAGCACTGCCCAGCAGCGCGGTCAGCGCCTCGCTCTCCAGCGCCTCCAGCCGCGCGCCGTAGCGGTCCTTCTCGCGCAGGAACTTGCCGATCTTGGCCAGGTTCTTCGCGGCCGATACCACCGACTTCTCAGTGCTTTTCGCGACGATATCGTCGCGCAGCGATGCGACGAGGAAATCGAACATCGCCGTCGCGTCGGTTTCCACCGGCGGGGGTACCGGGACCGGCGGCAGTTCGATGTGATTGGCCAGCGCCAGCGCAGTCGTCAGTAGCCGGCGATTGAGGGCCTGGGAGACGATAGAGTTGCCGTATTCGCCGCTGACATTGCGATGGCGGATGATGAGGACACGGGTGGAAACCAGCACCTGATAGAACCGCAGCCGCGCCAGATCGATGGTGCGCCCGCTCCGCTCCTCGTAGCGGCGCAGGCACCGGGCGAAATCCGGCACCGGCTCCATCACCACGCGCATCGCGAACCACGCCAGATCATCGTGCGGATCGCCGAGATGCGCGAATTCCCAATCGATCAGCGCCGTCAGGTGGCCCTTGTCGAACAGGAAATTGCCCGGCCCGGCATCACCGTGGACCAGCACCGGGGCTTCGTCGGTCTCGGGAATGTTGGCGTCGAGCCATTGCAGGCCGAACTCTATCAGCGGCTCGCGATCGGGCATTTCCTCATACATCGCGCGCCATTCGGCGACCTCGCACCGGGCGCAGTCGGCCATGGTTTGGCGGTTGGCCGCATCGGGCACGTCGCCCAGACCCGCACGCACCGCGTGGAGCCGGGCCAAGGCGTCGGTAAACTCGAAGGCGATCGTCTCGCGCTCGTCGCGGTCCTTGAGCCGCCGGAATTCGGCGATGCCTTCGATATGTTCGAGCAAGACCGCGGGAAACAGCGGGTTGACCGCGATCAGCCGGGCCATGGGGACGCCGCTGTTCTCGATCAGCCGGTAGAAGCGGATCTCGCGCAGCACGGTATAGGGCTCGACCGTCTGCGGGCGAGGCATCTGGTAACGCAGGTAATAACGCTTTGCCGCCTGGGGGCCTTGCGCCGCAGTGGTCAGGATGAACGAGTGATAGCGGTTGCCGCCCGAAATCCGGTGCCACTCGGCGATGGGCGCACCGATGCTGTCCGCCGCCCAGGCCATCAGCTCTTCCGCCGACACCAGTGCGTCGGCACCTGCCGCCAAGACACGGCTCTCCATCAGACCAGTTCCTGCCGGGGGCGCTTGTAGACCGGCCGGTCCAGCACCAGCCGGTCCACCTCGCCCTTCACGCCATAAGTATCGCGCGCGGTTGCCGCATCGATGATCCCGGCGTTGAGATCGGCGATCACCGCCCCCGGCTCACGCTCGGCCGGGAGGCCGAAGCCGCCGCCACCGGGAGACGCGAGGTGGACCATGTCACCGGCTTGGCAGGCGACTTTTTCCGCCTTGCTGCGCATCGGCGGCACCCAATCCTGCCCGCGCAGAGTGAAGCGGATGGCGTTGCCCGCCGCCGCCCCCCCGCCCATCGCGCCGAACGGCGGGCTGTCCACCTGATCACCCAGCACCGAAACCAGCGTATCGGCCAGCATTTCGATCCCGTACTCGGTCCCGCAGCCGCCGCGCCGCGCACCGGCACCTCCCGAACCTTCGCGGATGCGATAGTAGCCGAAGCGCACGGGGTAACGGTGTTCGGACATCTCGATCGACATGAACTTGGCCATCGATCCCGGCGGCGTACCGTTGACGAGCCCGTCGGACTGGCGGCTTGCGCCATATCCGCCGGGGTAGGGATAGACCGCGACATAGTAGTTGCCGTTATCCGGCCTTGAGCCCGATACGGTAACCACGCCGGTGGTGCCGAAGGCGGCAGCCGGGGCGATCTCCGGAATCGCATGCCCCAGCGCGCCGAACACCATTGCCACCACCCGCTGGGTCACGTCGGTAGTGCCGCCCACCGGTCTCGGCCGCTGCGCCGCCAGAATCGAGCCTTCGGGAATCACGAAGCGCACCGGGCGGAATACCCCGCCGTTGACCGGGACATCGGGAAACAGGTGCTTGAGCGCGACGAAGCACATCGAACGGGTGGTGCAATCGGCGATGTTCATCGGCCCGCGCGCGGCGGGCGCGGTGCCGGTGAAATCAAACTCCAGGCTATCGCCGGTGACCGTCACCGCCAGCCGGATCGGCAGCCGGACATCGCTGACCCCGTCATTGTCGAAGAAATCGTCGAACACATAGCGGCCATCGGGAATGTCCGCGATGTATGATCGCATCTCGGCCTCGGAGCGCACCAGCATCTCGGCCACGCAGTCGGACAGTACCGTCACGCCATAGCGCTCCACCAGCATGTCGAACCCGCGCCGGCCGACGGCGAACACATTGGTCATCGCCGCCATATCGCCCAGCAACTGATCGGGCATGCGGCTGTTCGCGGTCAGCATTGCCACCACCGCATCGTTGCGCACGCCTTCGGCATAAAGGCGCAGCGGCGGGATGGTGATGCCTTCGTGATAGATCTCGGTTGCCCTGGGCACCCAGCCACCCGGCGCGCTGCCGCCCAGGTCCATCCAGTGGCCGGTGTTGGCAAACAGCGCGAACAGCTTCCCGTCGACGAAGTAAGGCGAGACCATCACGATATCGTTGAGATGGGTGCCGCTGATATAGGGATCGTTGACGATCCAGATATCGCCCGGCCGGAAGCCCCCCTGCCCGGCCGCGATCGCGATCAGCCGCTGCACGGTGAACTGCATGTTGGCCAGGAACTGCGGCAGGCCATAGCCGCCCTGGGCGATGGTCTCGCCGGTGTCCGGGTGGAAGAAGCCGTTGGCGCAATCGTTGGTTTCGGAGATGATCGGCGAGAGCGCGGCGTGGATCAGGTGCAGGTCCATTTCGTCGGCGATCTGCTCGATGCCGCCGCGCACCACGGCCAGGGTCACGGGGTCCATTATTGCGCCTCCACCAGGATATTGCCGTGATCGTCCACCCGCGCGTGCAGCCCCGGCTCCAGCACCGTGGTCGTATCGGCCTGCTCGATGATCGCCGGGCCGGTGAACGTGGCACCCGGCCCCAGCGTCTCGCGCCGGTAGATCGGCGTGCGCACCCAGCCTGCGAAATAGACCTCGCGGTGCGCGACGGGCACGGCCTGCGCGGCCGGGCGCGGGCCGCCCGTCCCGGCACCCGCCCGGCGGCGAAGGCCGTGCGAGGTGGTCTTGAGGCTGACCAGCACCTTGGCAATCGGCCCCAGCGTATTGCCGTATTCCAGCGCATAGGCCTGTTCGAACAGCCGCTCCATGTCGCCCAGCGTAGCGCTGCCGTCGATCGCCACCCGCAGCGGGTGGATTTGCCCGGCATAGGACATCTCGGCGATATGCTGGTGGCTGACCGCTTCCAGCCGGGTGCCGCTCGCCGCCAGCCGCTCCTCGCCATCCTCGCGCTGCTGGCGGAGCATCTCGCCCACGGCGGCATCGTCCAGTTCGCCCAGCGGCCGCTCGATCGTGCGCGACATATCGTAGCGCAGGTCCGCCACCATGCATCCCAGCGCGCACAGCACGCCGGGGTGGGGCGGCAGCAGCATCGTGCGGATGCCGACTTCGCGCATGATCGAGCTGCCGTGCAGCGGCCCCGCGCCCCCGAACACCACCAGCACGAAATCGCGCGGATCGAGCCCTCGCTCCACCGTCAGCAGGCGGGTGCGGCGGGCCATGCGGGCGTTGACGATGGTGAGGATCGCCTGCGCCGTCTCTTCCACGTCCAGCCCCAGCGGACGCCCCAGCGCCGCCATGGCCGCGCGCGCCTCTTCCACCGCCAGCCGATCGAGGTGCTTGAGGCCGATCGGCGCGTCGGCGTTGATCCGGCCCAGCACTGCGTTGGCATCCGTCACCGTCGGTTCGGTCCCGCCGCGCCCGAAGCAGACCGGCCCGGGGAACGCCCCGGCGCTGCGCGGGCCGACCTGCAGCATGCCGCCGCGATCGACATAGGCAATGCTGCCGCCGCCCGCGCCGATCGTGTGGACATCGATCATCGGCAGGCGCAGCGGAACGCGGAAATCCAGTTCGGTGGTCTCGGCGATGCGTGGCTCACCCTTCACCACCACCGCCACATCGTAGCTTGTGCCGCCCATATCGCCGGTAATGACGTGATCGAAGCCGGCTTCCCCGGCGATCCGCGCCGCCGCCATCACCCCGGCCGCAGGCCCCGAGCGGACGATGTTCGCCGCATGATTGCCTAGCCGCGCCAGCGGGATCAGCCCGCCGTTGGATTGCATCACCAACGTCTCGCGCCCGAAGCCCAGGTCTGCCAGCCGCCCCTTGAGACTGGTGGCGTAGCGTGACACCAGCGGCTGCAGGTACCCCTGCACCGCTGCCGTACTGGTCCGCTCGAACTCGTAGTATTCGCGCACCACATCGCTGGAGGCTACGACCTCCCATTCCGGGTTGGCGCGCTCGAAAATCGCCTTGGCGCGCTGTTCGTGGGCGGGGTTGGCATAAGAATGCAGGAAGGCGATGACGATCGCTTCCACCGCCTCGCCGGCCAGCCCGGCCGCCAAGCGCTCCAGATAGGCCTCATCCAGCGACACCAGCTCGCGGCCCTGGTGATCCATCCGCCCTGCCACCTCCCAGCGCCGTTCGCGCGGGATCAGCGGGGCCTGGGTGCCGGTGAGGCCATACATGCTGTGGCGGTCGCGGCGGCCCAGTTCCAGCACATCGCGAAACCCTTCGGTGGTTACCAGCGCGCAGTGCGCGCCGCGCCGCTCGATCACCGCATTGGTGGCGATGGTGGTGCCGTGCAAGATCATGTCGAGCGAGGCGACATCAATCCCGGCCGCGCCCAGCGCGTCGATCAGCCCCAGGCTCGGGTCCTGCGGGGTCGACGGCACCTTGAGCACGCCCGTCACCGCCGCACCGTCGGCAGAATAGACAAGATCGGTGAACGTACCGCCCACGTCGATGCCGACGACGCTGCTCATCGCCGCGCTCCGCGCCGGAATGCAGACCAGTCGTGGACCGGCCACATATCCTGATCCTCGCCGTGACCGACGTGGCCGTTGATGGTCCATTCGATCAGGCCGTTGCTGTCAATGAAGCTGTGGCGGTTGATGATGATCCCGCTGCGCCGCACGCCCTCCGCCAGCAGCGGCCGGCCGAATTCGTCCTTCGCCTCGATGACGATGCGGTTGACCCAGCCCTGTCCGGCATCCCGCTCGACGATCCGCCGCCCCGAGACGAGATCGCCGGTCACGCCTTCGTGGATCATGAAGCCGTAAGCGACCGGATAATCGGCATCGTTCCACTTGGTCACCGCCAGGAACGCCTCGTCCGGCGAAGCGATGCCGGTGACGTAGGCGCTTTTGCCGGGGCGGTGTTCGGGGCGCGGCCCCCAGCTCCGATCGCGCATCCCGTAGCAGTCGATATCGATCGGCCGGCCGTGCAGCACGATCTGCCCGGTCACCCGGCCGAACTGGTCGAAGTGGTTGAGGTTCTTGAACGAACTGTCGCCCTTGCGTAGCGCGCGCGGCGGCATGACAGCCCGGAATTCCAGATCCAGCTCAAGCCGCCCCTCGTCCCGGAAGCCGAGCCGGTACCTGGTGAGCGGCTCCAGCATCCTGATCGAGACGCCGGTCGGCAGCGCAATGTCGGTCAGGCTCTGGTCGCGCGGCAGGCGCAGCGCGGTGTAGTTCGCCGAATAGGGCACTTCCCAGGGCAGATGGGCGCACTCGTCCCAAATCCATGCGCCGCCGGCAACGGTGCCGATATTGGGGCGCACCATGGTATAGAGCCAACCGCCAAGACCGGTCTCGGGATGGCAGAAAGAAAACCACGCGGTTTCCGTCTCCCACCAGCGATCGCTCATGATATCGAAATGAAACTCGTCATCCCGGGCCGAAAAGTCAGACATCCACCCTCCGTGCCTTGATTCCGCGCGCCCGATCGCGAACGCGCGGCCCGGTCGCCGCCGGCCGGGCATCCCGCAGAAAACGAAAAGCGCGAAGATCCGCTTTCGGATTAATTATCAGACCAAAGTTATTTGTCGACCAAAATGTGCACCGAAAATGACGGCTGGATTGCGCGGGCAACCCGGCCGTCCCTCCATGTCGGTTTCAGGCCGGGCGTTCCTGGACCTGCCAGCTCTCCCGCCGCTCGCCGATCGCGCCAAGGGCCTTGCCCCAGAACGCCTGGTTGTTGGCGATCACCTGCATGTCGTATCGCTCGCTCTGGGGCCGGAACTCCAGAAACTCGACGCCGTCCTCACCCGGAGTGACCTTGTACGGCGTGCGCGCCGGCATGAAGACGCCGTCGCCCGCATTCAGTTCGACCGTGCCGAGCTTCATGCTCCCGCGCGAGACGAAATAGAGGCAATCGGTGTTGTGGGTGTGCAGCGGCAGCGGATAGCCCGGCTTCATCCACGCCTGCAGCAGCGTGAAATCGTCACCGATGTAGAGCATGTTGAACTTCGCGCCGTCAGCCATCCCGGCCTCGCCGACCATCGCCAGCCCCTCCGCCGCGATCGGCCCGTTTGGCACGACATCGAAATAATCCTCGGCGGGCGGCCCTTCGTTGCGCCGGAACACTTTCATCTGCTTTGCCGGCGCTTCGGCCGTTTCGACACGCGTTGCCATCACCACTCTCCCGTTTCGCTGAAGCTGCGTCGTCCTGCTGCTGCATTTTTCCGACGTACTATCGGTTTATAATCGAAAACCGCAGCGGGTGCCAACATCTTTGCAGGGCGACGAGATCGGGCGCGGGTGTACGGTTAGAACTTTTACAGCTTGCCCCCGCGCTTGACGAAAAGCAGTCGAACTTGAAACAGTTCAGAGCGCTTTCCGACACGCTCATCTTACGGCACACCTCTGCGACCCGGTGTTTCAAACTCGGCCTGCCGCAGGGCGAACGCGATCTGCCCGCCCGTGAAATTCGACGTCTTCATGCAAAATCGGCAGCTCTCGTCAGCTTCGATTTTGCCGGATTCCCGTCATTCTCGCTGGAGCGCTCGCGCACCTCTTAGTTTTTTTCGCCTGCCGGCTTCAGCTTGATCGTGCGCGGTGCGATCGGCTCTACCATCTTGCGGTAAGCCTGCACGTGCGACAGCATCTTGCGGCGCGCGGCATCGGCATCCCCGTCAATAATGGCCTCCTGGATACGACCGACAGCGCGCAACGCTGCGGTTCGGATTTCCTTCGAGGTAAACCCGGAAACATGGGGATCAAGCAGGCTGGGGCACAGCCCTTCGTATAGTGCGCTGAGCAGCGGATTGTGGCTCGCCCGTGCGACAACACAGTGCCAGACGATGTTGGCCTCCATGAAACGCCTTGCCCCGAGCGTAACCTTGAAACTTTCCCGTTCGCGAACCAGCGCATCGATGTCCTGCTGGGTCCGGTGTTCTGCCGCCAGCGCGGAAATATTGGGGGCAAGCGTCTCGAACGTCTCCATCAGTGACGTGAAGGGAATGCGCTGCCCGCGAATGAAAAAGTCCAGCGAGTTGCGCACAAGGTCCGTCCCTGGCCGGACGGCCCGACGCCCCTGATTTCGCCCGACGGTTGTCGTGATCAGTCCCTGGGTTTCGAGGATCCGCATCGCCTCACGCACCGAACCGCGGCTAAGGCCCGACTGGTCTCCCAGTTCCCGCTCGTTGGGAAGCAGTTCGCCCGACGGCACTTCGCCGCTCAGAATCTGCTCCCGCAAAACCGACGCGAGCGTTTCGCAGCCCTTCTCGCGACGGACCTTGTCAAGTCGAACCACTATTGCTCACCCCGCGAGAAAACATCAAACAATTCGACATAGGCTCCGCATTAACGAACATCCCGCCACCCTGCAACGCGCCGGGGCCGAAAGCCGCTTCGTCCGGGATCACCCGGACGGCTCAGGCAACCACTACCACGCATTTCCCGGTGTGACGTCGTTCCAGCAGTGATTGCAGACCCGCCACCGCTTCGTCGAAGGTAATGCGAAGGGTGGGCGAAGGACCGATGCGGCCGGCTTCGAGCCAGCGCAGCATTTCCTGGAAATCCGCCCATCCCACATCTCCGGTGCGTTCGAGCGCCAGACGTGCTTCGACGCCGATTATCGAGATCATCTTGACCAGCACGACATTGGTCCGCGCGACCGCCGGCTGCCCCGATGCAAAGCCGACCACCAGGATTCTGCCGCCCGGTGCGATCGCCCGCATCGAGGCATCGAAGGCATCGCCGCCCACCGGGTCGAAAAACACGTCCGCGCCGCGCCCGTCTGTCAATGCCAGGATCTCGTCCCGCACGGACGAGCGGCGATGATTGATCACATGATCGGCGCGCAGGCCGGCAAGGCGTTCATCGTCCCCGCCCACCGCGATGATCCTGGCCCCGATCGCCCGCGCGACATCGATGGCTGCAGCGGCAGTCCCGCCAGTCGCCCCGTGAACGACGAGCACCTCGCCTTGCTGCAACATTCCGCGACGGACCAGCGCATTGAACGCCGTCCAATGGTTCATCAGAAAACCGGCCGCATCCACAAGGTCCACATGCGCCGGCAGCCGATGCACGAAGCGGGCAGGCAAGACGCAATATTGGGCAAGTCCGCCGCCGCGAAGCGACACGTCGAACGCCGCCACCCGCTCGCCAACGGCAAAGTCGGCAACACCCTCGCCGCAAGCATCGATCCAGCCTGACATCTCGCTGCAAGGCACATAGGGCAGGTCCGGCGTCTTCTGGTAGCGGCCCTTCAGAACCAGCGTTTCCCCGAACCCGAAGCCCGCCGCGCACACCCTGAGCCGCACCTCTCCGGCTCCCGGCTGCGGCACGGGCAGTTCCGCGATCGCGAGTTCCATCGGTTCGCCGAACCTGTGGCATTGCCAGGCTTTCATGGCGTTGCCCCGGGCCGACGGACAAGCGTTTCCTGTGCAGCCGTAGCCACCAGCTTGCCGTCCTGCGTGAAAAACATGCCACGCGTAAATGCCCGCGCTCCGACGTAGATCGGGCTTTCCTGAACGAACATCAGCCAGTCATCGACCGAAAACCGGCGATGAAACCACAAGGAATGGTCGAGCGATGCACCGATGCGTGGACCGGTGCCAAGATACGGGAGATCCGCCGTCCACGGCATACTGAGATCACTGAACCAGACCAGCGCACCGGCATGGGCGTGGCCGTCATCGCCCAGCGGCTGCCGACACCTCAGCCAGCATGTCTGCGCCGGGTGCCCCGCTGGATCGGCCTGCGCCGGTGCGGCTTCGCGTATGTCGAAGCATGAGCGCACTTCCGGATTGGTGCCAGGCGGAATGAAATCGAGGGACCGGCATAACTCCGGCAGCGCGACCTCGGGCGCGATGATCTGGTGGCTCGGCCCGTGTTCGTCGACATGAAAGGAGATCACCGAAGTCAGGCATACCCGCTGCCTCTGGCGCGCATCCACGCGCAGGACCGAGAACGCCCGCCCCTGCTTGAGCCAGGTCACCTCATAGGAAACCGGTTCGTCAGGGACGACCGCCGACAGGAACGTGGAATGAATGGAATTGGGCAAACGGTCCCGGCCGGCTTGCGCCGCAGCAGCGCATAGAGACTGCGCGGCGCAATGTCCGCCGAAAGCAACGCCATCGCCGCCCAATATGGCGATGCCATCATAGCGGCCACCGGTGACAAAAGTGGGTGCCAAGGCATTCCTGATGTCGATACGCCCCATGACGATTGCAGAACTCTCCGTAAGTCGAGGTGCGAGCACCTCGGAGCGAACCTATTGAAACGCCGTTGCAGCGCTTTTCATGAAACCTCGGCCCGCTGCGGCAGGCCCCGATGCCTCGCGCCGCCAAGCTCTGCCATGCGCGCCTTCCACAGGGCATCGCGCTCGGCGCGGATACCGTCGCTGATCATATCGGGATCCCAGTTCTCCCCGGCGTCATGCAGGACGATCACCGTGCTCACGCCGGTCAGCGACTGCACGGCCTCGCGCACGGCGGTGACGAGGAAACCGATCATCATGCAACTCGGCGACGTCAACCTGAGGCGGACCGTCACGACGCCGGTGGCCGCGATATCGACATCTTCAATGAGCCCCATATCGCACAAGCCGATCGCCCGGCCGCTCGCCACCGAGCACGGGTCAAATATGGCGTTGAGCGCTGCCCTGACTGCCGCCTGATCCATTTCGAAGCCTCTCTTGCCGTCAGCGTCAGGCCACTACCTGGGCGGCGACCGAAGTGGTGGAATAGGGGGCGGGGAGCTTGTCCTCGGCCCCTCGGCAAAAGGCATCGCCCTGAATGCGCCGACGCAGGTCGGCCATGTCGAAGCCGTGCATCCGGGCATAATTGCCGCCGAGAATCTTGGCCTTTGCAGCCTCGTCCAACTGCGGCAGCGCCTCGAACAGGCCATATTGGTCAAGAAGATCTTCCGGCAGCGTATAGTCGAAGAACGCCTCCAGGCACGGCCGGGGATGATATTGCATCGTTCCGGTTCCCCATATCAGCCGGTCAAGCACGGCCGCGCCGCCGATGTGCATCAGGCCGAGCAGGATCTTGCCGAACACGCGCGGCCGCGTGACCAGCACGATGTTCAGGGTTTCGAGGTTGACCCAGATGTTGCTGTAGCGCCCAAGCAGCCACGCCGTCTCTTCGGTGAATGCGGCACCGCCATGGACGATCTCGAAATTCAGATCGGGAAAATGCTCCGCTGCGCCTTCCACATCGCCGGGACGGAACGATTCTCCTGTCGGCGCGGGCGTAAGCGGAATGGCCTTGTGGACCGCGAAATTGGTGATGCCCCGCTTGGCTGCATATTCGAACAAGGGAAAGGCGATAGCCGGATCGTCCATCCGCCAGGTGCCGATAGTGCCGCCGTTCCAACTCGTCGGATAGAGCTTGAGACCGATAGGATTCAGCATGTCGATCTGCCGATCCAGCGCATCGTATGCGGCTTTGCCCGCCAACGGATCGACGGCGGCATAAGCGCCGATGAACCGGTTGGGATAGCGTTGCAGCGCTTCCGCCGATTTCTCCAGCGAACTCATGCCATCCTTGAAGGCCAGCACCGGCAGGGTGTGCATCACGGCAAGGTCGGTATCGCTTTCTCCGAACAGCATCGCCGCCGTGTCATCGACCGGCCAGTTGCGCACCACCGCATCGCGTGAAAGGGCATAGCCGGGAGGCACATTCTCACCGACAATCGCATACGTCAGATCGACAACCGACTGGGCTTCGGACACCGACGCGAAATTGCTGCTTTCGAAATTGAAGGCGTGGGCAACCGCATCGATGACAATATTGTCCTTGTACATGACTATATCCTCTTCCCGTTTTTCTCGATGAGATCCCTGCACATATCGCGCAGGTCGCCTTTTCTGATCTTGACGCCAGCCATCGGCCACTCCTCGACGAAGAACACGTATTTTGGAATTTTGAAGTTGGCGATGGCACCCCGACAAAAGTCGATGACCTCCTGCGGACCCAGCACTGCGCCTTCAACGGGCTCGATGAAGGCGGCCGGCACTTCGCCGTAATAATCGTCAGGGGCGCTCACCACGGCCACCAGCTTCACCTTGGGGTGCGAAACGATATGCCCTTCGATCTCTGCCGCAGCGACGTTTTCGCCACCAACCTTGAGCATGTCCTTTATACGGCTGATGAAAACGAATTCGTTCTCGGGCGTGCGCTTGACCAGATCGCCGGTGTGGAACCAGCCTTGCGCATCGATCGCTGCGGCGGTGGCCTCGGGATCGCCGAAATACTCGCTCAGACAGGCTGCGCCCCGCGCGACAAGTTCCCCTGCCTCACCATCCGGCATCGCCTGTCCTGTGGCCGGATCGACAATGCGCGCCTCCATCCCGTTCAGCGGCGTTCCGGCGGTGTGGCAACGAGACTCCAGCGAATCCGCCGCCATGCCGATGCACAGAAAACCGCCGACTTCGGTACATCCGGTGTTCGAGACCTGGGGCACGCCGGGCAACATCTCCTGCATCATCGCCAGCCGCTCGGGCACGCCTACGTTCAGCACCAGCCGCGCATGGCCAAAATCTGTGGCCCTGAATTCACGGTGCCCCAGAACCTGCATCCAGATCGTCTCGAAGCCCGGGAACAAGACCGTGCAGCGCTCCGCCACGATTTGCCGCACGCTTTGCCCGGCCTCGAAAATGCCAGGATGGACCAGCGAGGCGCCGGCAGCCTGAGCGGCCAGAAACGGCGTCCATCCACCGGTGTGGAACAGCGGCAAGGGTGCCCAGAAGCGATCGTGCGGTTCCAGCTCCAGACGCTGCGCGACGGAGAAGCCCTGATGCAGCATGGCGGCATGGGTATGCAGGCACGCCTTGGGCATCGCCGTCGTCCCTGAGGTGTAGATGATCCGGGCGGGTGCATCGGGTTGCACCACCGGAGCGGTATCGCCCCAAGCCCTCGCCGTCCCGTCACGCCAGGATGCCCGAACGGCCTCGAGTTCGACAACCTGCGTGCGCCCGGCCGCACCACTGGCCGCCACGACTTCGGACACCATAGCCCCATGGAACAGGATCTTGCAGCCGGAATTGCCCACCGCATGGGCCAGTTCCCGCGTCTTGAACCGGGCATTGATGCAGGCTGCAATCGCGCCAAGCCGCATGGCTCCGAGCGCCAGCGCCAGATAGTCCGCCGAAACGATCGGGTGGAATATGCCGATCCTGTCGCCGGGACCGATACCGAGCGATTGCAGATAGCCTGCCGCCGCATCACACAGTTCGGCAAGGCGGCGGTGGGACACGGCTTCGCCTGCGATGCTCAGCGCCGGGGCCTCAGGACGGTGGCGGGCGTTGCGATCGATCAGGTCGTTGACGGTCGCACACTGGCTGATGGCCATACGAACAGCCCCGCTCAGAAAGAGCGCGGCAAGCCGTGCCGCTCTGCCACCAGGTTGCGCGCCATTTCGTTGTTGATCGGGCTGAACCGCATCAACCGGGCATCGCGCCAGTAGCGCTGCATGTCGTTGTCGCCCGAATATCCCTGCCCGCCGAAAATCTGGATGCCCAGGTCCGCCGCCGCCACGGCGTGCTCGGACGTGATCACCTTCCCCATCGTCACCTCCAGGAACGTGTCCGCCCCGGCATCCGCCAGCCGCGCCGCGTTGAAGGCCACCAGCTCCGTCTGATGCCGGGCCATGAGAATATTGGCAAAGTGGTGCTGCACGGCCTGGAAGCTGCCGATCGGCTTGCCGAAAGCCTCGCGGCTTTTCATGTGAGCCAGCGTATCCTCGACAACGCCGTCGATGATCCCCAGGCACGTCCCCATCAACAACATGCGTTCGTTCGCCAGCGTCGGCAGCAGCATCCGCCAGGCGTTGTCCGGCTGCCCCAGCAGCAGTTCGTCCGGAACAAAAACGTCTTCCATCGTCATGTCGAACGTGCCCAGCCCGCGCATACCCAGCGTGGTGAGAGGCGATAGCGTGACGCCCGGTGCCTTGGGTGACATCAGGAACAGGCTGACGCCCTGGTGCTTGCGCGCCACTTCGTCATTCGTCCGCGCCAGTAGCAGCACATAGTCGGAAACATGGGCCGAGGTGCACCACTTCTTGGCACCGTTGATCAGCCATCCGCCCTGGGTGCGCGTAGCCCTGGTTTCCAGGGCTCCCAGCACATCGGTCCCGCCGCCCGGTTCGGTGAAACCGATCGTAACCTTGAGATCGCCCGCCGCGATCTTCGGCAGGAATTCCTTCTTCTGCCATTCCGATCCGTACAATCCGATGGAATTGGCACCGGCAAAGGAGGTCGAGCCCCAGATCCAGATCATGCCGGCCAACGAGCGCGACAGTTCGCGCGCCTGGATCAACTGGGTGACAAGGTCCGCCCCCCGGCCGCCATACTCAACCGGCACGCCGGTGGCGTGATAGCCGCCCTTTGCAAGCCGGTCGAACAGGTGGTGCGGATAAGCGCCATCGACGCGCTCCGCATCCCGTGACGCGGCCTTGGGAATCTCGCGATCGACGAAATCCCGAAGTGTGTCGCGAAACGCCACCTGCTCGGCGGTGAGCATCCAGTCCATCCATTCTCTCCCGCCCATCATGGCACGCACCGGACCTTAACAACCGGCATGCAGCGACATCCGGGCACAGCGCCTGCTGATCCCCAGACGTCATTGCCGAGGCCATGGCTCGCAGACATTCCCGCCCGATGCAACAGATAATATCAAAATGTCAGACCATTTGACTCTTTGCGCAACCGTTGCATAAGTTCACGTCTCACTGCAGCAGCGGCCAGAGGGCGGACACCGGCATGACCTGGAATCTCGAAGGCAAGACAATCATCGTGACCGGCGGTGCCAAGGGGATGGGAGAAGCCCACTGCCGCCTCATGTCCGCCTGCGGCGCGGCGATCATCGTTGCCGACGTGGATGAAGCCGGCGAGGCCCTCGCCGACGAATTGCGCGCAAATGGCGGCACCGCCAGCTACACGAGGCTGGACGTGACCAACGAGGATCAATGGTGCCGCATGGTCGCCAACGCCATGGCGGTCCACGGCCGTGTGGATGGGCTTGTCAACAACGCGGGCGTGGCCCTGCTTAAATCCATCGAGGAATGCACCGTCGAGGATTTCGACTTCCTGATCCGCCCCAACCTCATGGGCACGTTTCTGGGATGCAAGTCCGTGCTGCCGGCCATGAAGAATGCCGGCGGCTCCATCGTCAACATCGGCTCGGCGGCCGCGATGAAAGCCGTCTTCCCGGACCTGTCGCTCTATTCCGCCAGCAAGGCCGGCGTCAGGCTGTTCACGAAAGTGGCCGCCTGGGAGTTCAGGCAGCACAATATACGGGTCAACGCCGTCCATCCCGGGCAGATCGCCACGCCGATGAACGCCGAACTGCGCGCCGACCCGTCGCTTCAGAAGATGATGATGGGGACGATCATGTACGACCGCTTCGGGGAACCCCGCGAAGTCGCTCAGGCCGTGGCCTTTCTATGCTCCGACGCCTCGTCCTACATGACCGGATCAGACCTCACCGTAGATGGCGGATGGACCGCAAACTGAGCGAACAGCCGAGCGGTACCATAAGGCCCCCAAGCGGCGTGAACAGTATCTCGCCGAATGGATTTCGGACGGAGCACCGTGGTTCAACGCGACCCGACGGCACGTCCGTTGGTTCCTGGAGAACCAACTCGCCAGGGCTGTCCTACCGTGACGCCCGATTCCCGGCCAAATTCATGAGTTTACGGCGTAATTTTGAACCGGTGCTTGGGCGTCAACCTTTGTCGACGAACGAGAAGCCCCTGATTACTGGGGCCGTGCTGGCAATGATCGAGCGGATGGACGCCCGTGCTTCCGGCGGAACTATCGCCGACACGAGCAGCGCCGCGTCATGTGTCATCCTGGCGAGGAACTGTTCGTCCGAAAGGTCCTCCTGAACCCAAAGGTCGATAACGCCGGCGCTATGGGTCAACAGCGCCAGTGCCAGTTCATCGCGCGAAAACTCGCCCGTATCGGGGCTTACCTGCAGGTAACCACAATCGACCATCCCCTGCAGGCTGGTGCACCAGTAATCGAGCCCACGCTGCAGGTAGCGACCACGATCCAGCATATCGCGTTCCGCGAGCTGAAATTTGTAGAGCGGACGGAAGAGGCCGCTCTTGTTGACGAAAATGCGGGCGGCATGGGTCATGCTTTCGATCGCGAAATGAACCGGATCCGCGCCCTGCACAAGGACACCCCTTTGTGAGATAATGGCGTCAAGGCCGCGGTTCAGCAAACAATAAAGGATCGCACCTTTAGAACCAAAAATGTTGTAGAAAGTCGTAGGACTGATGCCGATTTCGTGAGCCATCTGCAAAACGGTGAAGTCCACACTGTGCGTTAGCAGTATTTTCTCCTCGACAAGATCAAGTATTTTTTCTTTACGTTCACGTTTGCTGAGGCTGCGCGGTAATTTCATTCCCGATTCTGATCCACCAACCAAATTTGTCTACCCTACCCAGGGTAGATACCCGCAATTCGCGCGCCGTCCAATTGCCTTTCGTGCCGGAGCGCATCCTCGAGGCACGAGAAATCCGCGCAAAGCGGCCTGTTGACATTGTATTGTATTACATTACATTTCGATTCGTCAGGGCATTCCCCTGAGCACGCATAAAAACGCGAGGGGGAGGCTGCCCGGCCATCGGCGGGGCATATTCCGGCAAAACCGATATCAAAAAAGCGCTTTGCACCATGTCCAAACGGCAGGTGCGATGGCCGCGAAAGCCTGTCTTGCCGATGCAGCCGCCTCGTATGCACTGAACTCTTGGGAGGAGTACGATGCGAAATTTGAAGGCACTTTTACTCGCAGGTTCCATCACCGTTTTTCCGGTGACGCACGCTCAGGCGCAAAGCGCCGGCTCCGAATCGAACGAAATCATTGTTACCGCCAACAAGCGCGAAGAAAACCTCAATAAAGTCGGCCTCACAATCACCGCGATCACCGCCGATGCATTGACCGAGCGCAAGGTCTCCTCGGTTGAAGACATTGCCAATACCGTTCCGGGTCTAAGTTTTTCGCCCAGCGCGACCAATACGCCCATCCTGACCTTGCGCGGTGTCGGGTTCAACGAATACTCGCTCGGCGTCTATCCGGCGGTCACGGTCTACATCGACCAAGCGCCCTTGGTCTTTCCGGCGCTGACATCCCATTCGGCGTTCGATTTGCAGCGCGTCGAAGTGCTCAAGGGGCCGCAGGGCACGTTGTTCGGCCAGAACTCGACCGGTGGCGCGATCAACTACATCGCGGCGCGTCCGACCGACACCTTCGAGGTCGGCGGCGACATCAGCTACAGCCGCTTCAACATGATCGAGGGCAATGCCCACATCTCCGGTCCGATCACCGAAGGGCTCAACGGCCGTTTGGCGCTGACCGGTGCCAATTCGGACGGCTGGCAGCGCAGCAGCCGCCATGGCGGCACTAATGGGGCGCAATCCTACATCGCCGGGCGCATGTTGCTGGACTGGGACAACGGCAGCCCGCTGCGCCTGCAACTCAACGTCAACGGCTGGCGCGACAAGTCCGAGCCGCAGGCCCAGCAGGTCATAGCCATCCACGAAGGCGTGACCACTGACGGCACGAAGCCGCCGGAGACCGCGCCCGCCGTGAACGATCCGCTGCGCAACACCTACTCACCGGTTTACACGCCCGGCGCGACATCGGCGCAGTTGAGCTATCCATTCGGCAAGCTCGATGCGCGCACTGCGGACTGGAGCACGCTGCGCCTCGACCCGAATACGGCCACCGTGCAACTGCCGGGCGGTGCCAGCGACCCGACGACCGCCGGCTACACCAACTTCACGCCGCGCGCCAACCGTCGCATGTGGCAGGCTTTCCTGCGCGCCGATCTCGACGTGACGGATGACATCACGATCACGTCGTTGACCTCCTATGTCAATTACAAGCAACGTCAGGTCATCGACAACGACGGCATGGAACTCGTCGGCTATGACTTCGACAAGGCCGACGGCACGATCAAGTCATTCAACCAGGAATTGCGGATCGGCAACTCGGGCAACAACCCGATACGCTGGCTTGTCGGCACGAACTACGAAGACAGTCGCACATTCGAAGATCTTGTTATCCGCTACATTGCCAATGGCAACTATAGCCCGGCAAATTTCTACATCAACGCCAGCGGCGATCGCCTGCGTCAGAAGATCCGCAACTATGCCTTCTTCGGCAGCCTCGAATACGACGTGACGCCGCAGCTCACACTGAAAGCCTCGGCGCGTTACACCAATTCGCGCATCCGTGCACGTAACGCGTCCTACAGCTACGAAAACGGCAACCTGGCACCGCTGTTCAACATCCTGGGCGGACTTTCCGGCCTTCCGTTCGATCCGATCACGAACGACCAGAGCTACACGCTCAACTCGTTGCAGCTTGACGTGGATCTGCCCTCGGGCCTGACGATTTTCAGTCCGATCCAGACGGGCAATCTGGGCCTTGGCGTGCCGGGAATCCCGTTCGTGGCGCAGCTCAAGGAGGATAACGTCTCCTGGCGCGTCGGCGTCGATTACAAGGCGACGCCTGACATCCTGCTCTATGCCAACGTATCGCGCGGCTACAAGGCCGGTAGCTTCCCGACCGCTGCTGCGGCCAGCTATTCATCGCTGCTGCCCGTGACGCAGGAGAAGGTGACGTCCTATGAAGCGGGCATCAAGGCGTCGATGGCCGATGGACTGATCCAGTTCAACGCCGCCGGCTTTTACATGGACTATCGTGACAAGCAGGTGCGCGGCAAGCTGTTCGACCTGATCTTCGGCACCATCGACCTGCTGGTCAACGTCCCCAAGTCGCGGATCATGGGTGCCGAAGCGGAACTGACCCTGCGCCCGGCCGACGGCCTGACGCTGACCGGAGCGGTCACCTATCTCGATACCAAGATCCAGAAGTATACCGGTTACGACATCTTCGGCGGGCTTGATAATCCGGACTATGTGCCGGGCGGCAACAATGTCGAGGACCTGTCGGGGAACCCCCTTCCCTATACGCCGAAGTGGTCGGGCGTGATCAACGGCGACTACAAGTTCAGCGCGCTGGGCGGCCGTCCGTTCATCGGCGTCACCATGAAATTCCGCTCGAAGCAGGATGCCGCGATCGGCGGCGGCGTCACGACCCTTCCCGACGGTCCGCGCTATCGCGTGCACCCCGGTGTCGGCAAGCACCCTTACGTCATCGACGCTTACGCGACGGTCGATGCGCGCGCCGGGTTCGAGGCCGAGGACGGCAGTTGGCGCGTCATGATCTGGGGCAAGAATATCTTCGACAAATACTACTGGACCGCTGTCGTTCCTTCCAGCGACTCTTCGGCCAGGCTCACCGGCAAACCGGCGACCTACGGCGTGACCGTAGGCTTCAAGATGTAAGCCGTAACGACCCGCCCCCGGGGCACCCTGCCAGAGCATCAAAGCTCGGGCAGGGTGCCCGTTTTCATTCACACGATCCTTGATGGTGGCCCTATGATTACCGATGCCGACGTAGTTCTTCACACGCCCGAAAACATGTCGTGGGATTGGGCTGAAACAGGATATTTCAACTTTTACATCCCCGAAGCCAACATCATGGGCTTCGTCTACATCGTGCATCGTGCTGGCGTCGGTGCCACCGTCAGCGACGTCGAGATATTCGACCGGCCCGGCTTCATGGCCGAGGATTCACTCTATGTGGATCTCGTCAACCATAACCCGCTCGTCGCCAAGGCTGAAGACTTCCAGTTGGCGACCGGGCTGTCTTACAAGGCACCATCGATCCGCGAATACGAGATCGATTACAAGGCCGGCGGCATCGACCTTCACCTCGATTGCCGGGCACTGATGGATCCTTATGACATCCACGATCCCGAGATGGACCCGATGGCCGTTGCGGACAGCGCTGCCGCGGTGGAAAATTCCGGTTTCGGCACCGCCTATTCGGCGCATTTCGACATGACCATCGCTATCCAGGGGTACTTGCGGATCGAGGGACGGGAACACAAGATCAATTGCGTTTCCACCATGGACCACAGTTGGGGGCCGCGGCCGGAAAACGGGTTCAGTCCGATCCTGTGGGTCAACGCGCACTTCGGCGAGGACTATAGCGTGCATGGCATTTTCTCGGTCGATCGCGACGCACCGATCGGCCGGCAGCACGCCTTCAAGCACGGCTACGCGTTGATCGACGGCAAGGTACGCGGGGCCAAGGGCGGTTCGGTCCGCACCACGCGCCCCGAGCTGTTCCCGTCCGACATGGCCTTTACCATCGTCGATCGCGATGGTCGTGAACATGCGATCTCCGGGTCGGTGATGGCGCACCACGCCTGGGTGCCTTACGGCAACAATCTCTCGCCCATCACGATGGCCCGCTGGACCAGCCAAGATGGCCGCGAGGGTATTGGCACCTACCTGGAGGGCTTCCCGCTGAACCGGCTGCGTCACCGCTGAGGGCAGCCCACATGTGCCTCGTCTTGCGTCGCCGCGAGCACGCTCCTCGTCATTGGCCCGAGCAGGCCCAGGAGAGAACTCTTTGACCCCCGATATCGACCTTCGTCTATCAACCATGATCCGCGCGCTGGATCAGGTCATCATGCCCGCTCTCGATCCGAACAACAGTCTGGCCCGCGAACAGGCGGGCCTGCTGGCAGGGCACTTGCGCCTGCTGGCGGCGCAATGGAACCGGACCGAGAACTATGCCCGGACGTGCCTGGACGATCTCGTTCAGTCACTCGAAGGTTTCGAGCCTGCAGGCGGCCCGCATACCGCCAAGGCATTCGATGCTGTGGCGCGAACTATCGCTGCCCGCTCGCCAAACGGCATCGAACAGCAGTACAAGCAGTTGTCTGCCGTTGCCGACGCGCTCGTGCGCGCGGTGGACATTGATGGCGATGCTGCGCTGCGCCAGCAACTGCATCGCGCGCTACTGGCTTTCAGTCGCCGCCAGGCCCTGCGCGATCGCTCGTGGTTCGCGCTCAGCGGATTCGACCTCAAGCCCGATGAACTGATTCCGATTGAGAAGTTGGCACCGGAGAGACCCCTATGACCGCGCCAACCCGCGATATCGAACCCAGAATTCTCGAAATCCTGATGGAAAAGCGGACGCGGCGCACGCAGGGTCCTTATAGCCCGCGCACGACGCAGCAGGTTGAGAGTGCGCTCCTATCCCTTTTGGGCGATGAGGGCGGCACCATTTCAGATGTCCGGCGCATGTCAGGCGGCGCGTCCAAGGAGCAGTTCATTTTCGCCTATGACGGGCCGCGTGGTCCGGAACGCCTGGTTCTGCGCATGGATCCCCTGGAAGGCCTCATCGAAACATGCCGCCGCCGCGAGGCGCAGGTCCTGCGGGCCATGTCGGGGATCGTCCCTGCTCCCGAAGTTCTGTACGTCGATTCCGACGGCTCGCACCTTGGTCTTCCGGGTCTTGTGACCAGCTTCGTCACCGGTGTCGCCAAACCGCCGCAAGCCGCAGCATCGGTTAGCGGCCTTCGCACCAGCTTCGACGAACAGTGGCGAGCCCGGCTGGCACCGCAGTTCATGGCTAACCTGATCGCGATCCACGGCGTCGATATCCGCCGCGTCGATCTGCCGGATTTCGCGATGCCCGACGCCCATGCCAGGCAGCCCGCCCTGCGCCAGGTCGACTGGTGGAGCCAGGTTTGGGAAGACGATCTCATCGATGCGATCCCGATCATGGCCATCGCCGAAAGCTGGTTTCGCGAAAACCTGCCGTCCTGCGACGATCCGGTCCTGGTCCATGGCGATTACCGCACCGGAAATTACCTGTTCGACCCGCAGGACGGGCAGGTTACCGCCGTGCTTGACTGGGAACTTGCCCACTTTGGCGATTTTCACGAAGACCTTGCCTGGAACCTCCAGCCGATTTTCGCCGACAGCGGCGAGGATGGGGTGGACTATGTTTCAAGTCTGATGCGCCGTGAAGATTTTCTCGAACGCTATGAGCGTCAGTCCGGTCGTATCGTCAACCAAAAGACTATCCGGTTCTACGATGCACTGAATGCATGGAAATGCATCATCATCGACTTGTCGTCCTGCCTGACGGCGGCGCGCGATGGCAACAACCATCAGGACATCCTGCTGAGCTGGCTGGCAACCTCTGCCTACATCAACATCGACCATATGACCGAAGTTCTCGAAGAGGCGATGGCAGTGTGAACGCTGGGCCGATCTTCTTGTCTCGATCTTCGCGCACTAGTGGTTCTCGGTGCCGGCCGGCACGACGGGGGGATCGCCCAGTATTGGTCTCCGGTCGCTACATAGCGGCAGGCGGATTATGCGCAGGAGGAATAGGTGGATTGCGGCATCCAGTAAGTCGGCACAAGGTCTATGGACCCATGCTCAAAGGCTTGCGCTGGGCATTGGCCGAACTGGATCAGCGGCTGACTTCGCAGTTCCCCGAATTGCATGACTTCAACGATCAATTCATCCCGAAGACCGCGCCCTTGTACAATACAGTTTCAGTAAATTGCGCCGGGCATCGGCTCGCATTTGGAGAGGACATGGCATGAACCCTTATCGCTACGGCAGGTTTCTGGGCTGGACCGGCATTATCATGCTGGTCGGCACGATCGTGTTCTGGGCCATTCTCGGCCAGAACATCCCTCCTTATTCCCCTGCGCTCAGCGCCGACGAGTTCGCCGCGCAGATCAGGGCGCACCAGGGCCAGATCAGGCTCGGCATGATCGGCCAGCTTGCGATATCGGGCATGTGGCTCACTTGGGGCATCGCGATCGCGATGGTCATGCGCGCGATCGAAAAGGAAAACGGCGATAACGATATCCTGTCGACGCTCCAGATCTGGGGTGCCGGCTTCACCACGCTGGTGTTCATCGTCCCCTGCTCCGCCTGGCTGGCCGTCGCCTATCGCCCGGACGTGATGGATCCCAGGACGCTCCAGATGATGTTCGATTTCGGCTGGATGATGTTCGACTGCTCGTATGCGCTCACCACCCTCCAGATCATCGCCTGGGGCGTGTGCGTGCTGCAGGACAAGCGCGAGACGCCGCTCTATCCCGGCTGGGCCGTGTGGTTCTCGATGTTCGTGGTGGTCAGCTTCGCGCTCGAAACCTTCATGCCGCTGGTCTATGACGGGCCGTTCTCGCGCAGCGGTCTGGTCAACTATTACGTCGAATTCGGGCTGTTCTTCGTGATGTGGATCGTCATCGCGGTCTATACCCTGAAGGCGCTTACCCGCCTGCAACTGGAACACCTGGCCAATCATGCACGCAAATGATGGTGGGCCGGTAACGACCGGGGGGGCGCGGCACCAACGCGCCCCCGCGATCTGGATTTTCATCCTGATGGACTGCAGCAGCTTCGGCCTGCTGTTCCTGGTGTTCATGATCGAGCGCATGCGCCAGGTGGCGCTGTTCGATCAGTCCAGCCATCATCTCAACGCCGGGCTCGGCTTCTTCAACGCCTGCGTGCTGATCACATCAAGCTGGTTCGTGGCGCGGGCCAACGTGTTCGGGCGCGACGGGCAGTTCGATGCGGCACGGCGGCAGTTGTGGATCGGGATGGCGATCGCCGCGATCTTCGCGGTGGTGAAGATCTTCGAATACTACGTGAAGGTCTCGGCCGGGATCACGGTCAAGACCAACGCGTTCTTCCTGTTCTATTACGCCCTCACCGGCATCCACCTCGTCCACTATCTGGGCGGGATGGTGATCCTGGGCATCCTCGCGCAAGGGCCCAGCCCGTTCCTGCCCGAGGCCGAGGCGAAGCCGCATTACCTGCGGTGGCTGGAAGGCGGCAGCCTGTACTGGCACATGGTCGATCTGCTGTGGATCTTCATCTTCTCGATCCTCTATCTGATAGGTGCGCGATGACCGATAAGCTGCTGGCGGCACGCAATGCCTGGGTCCTGCTGCTGGTGATCTCCGCCGTCAGCTTCCTGGCGGCCGAACTGGTGGGCCAGCGCACGGTGGCGATCGCGGCGATCATGATCATCGCGGCGGTGAAGATCGCGGTGATCCTCGTCCGCTTCATGGACGTATCAACCGCGCCTGTGGCTATCCGCCGCTATCTCTATGTCTGGACCGGGGCGGTGGCGGCCGCTGTCATCGCCCTGTGGCAGATATCAGCCACGGGCTGACGATCAGCCGGGGGCGGAAAATGGAGCGGGTGAAGGGAATCGAACCCTCGTATTCAGCTTGGGAAGCTGCTGCTCTACCATTGAGCTACACCCGCGGGGCACTGCGTGCTGGTCCGGCCTCTAACCGCATTTTCGGGGGATGATAACCCCCTTTTCGTCGGTCCGGACATGATCGTGACCTGCCCCCCGGCGGGGCCGCGTTCAGCGGCGCTTGTCGGGGGCGGTGGCGCGGGGCATAGTCGCCGGGTCTGCAGCCATTGCCGAAAGCCGGGCCGATGAGCGATATTCCCGTGCACGATCCCGATCCGCATCCGGCGTTGCGCGGCGGCGATGTGGTTCGGCGACATCGGCTGTCCACCCGGCTGTGGCACTGGACCAACGCGGTCACGCTGCTGGTCATGGTGATGAGCGGGCTGATGATCTTCAACGCCCACCCGATGCTGTACTGGGGCGAATATGGGGCCAATTACGATCGGCCGTGGCTCAAGATCGGCTCGGCGCGGGTCGGTGCGTCCGAGTTCGGCTATGTTCAGATCGGCACGCGCCGCTTCGACACGACCGGGACGCTCGGCCTGTGGCAGAACGCGGACGGCCAGACCCAGCGCCGCGCCTTCCCCGGCTGGGCGACCATTCCTTCGCGCTATTCGCTGGCGGCGGCGCGCATCTGGCACCTGGCGTTCGCCTGGGTGCTGGCCGGGGGGCTGGCGTTGTACCTGCTGTGGTCGCTGGTGAACGGGCATCTGCGCCGCGACATCCACATCACCCGCACCGAATGGTCACCTCGCCACCTGTGGCAAGAAGTCCGCGATCACGCCCGGCTGCGCTTTCCTGCCGGTGCTGCGGCGCTGCGGTATAATGCGCTGCAGAAGATCGCCTATGCGCTGGTGCTGTTCGGGCTGTTGCCGCTGATGATCCTGACCGGGCTGGCCATGTCTCCGGGGACGGACGCCTGGTTCCCGCTGGCGGGGGAACTGTTCGGCGGTCGCCAGTCTGCCCGCTCGGTCCATTTCCTGGGCATGGCAGCGCTGATCGGGTTCTTCGTCGTCCATATCGCCATGGTCGTGCTGGCGGGGCCGTTCAACGAGGTCCGATCGATGATCACCGGGCGCTATCGCCTGCCGAAGGAGCGCGGATGATGGCCGAGCGCAGCTTTGATCGCCGCAAGCTGATCCGGCTGGGAGCCGCCGCCACCGGCGCGGCGCTGCTTTCGGGCTGCGACCGGCTGTTCGACAACCCGGCTTTTCGCGGCACGCTGGAAGAAGCCGAAGACCTCCACCGCGTGACCCAGCGCATCCTCGGCGGACAGGCGCTGGCGCGCGAATTTGCCGAGGCGGACATGTCGCCGGTGTTCCGCGCCAATGGCAGCAAGTCGGTGGCCGACGCGATCTATCGCGCGCATCTGGCGCAAGGCTTTGCGCACTGGTCGTTGCGGGTGGATGGGCTGGTCGAACGGCCGCTGGACCTGCCGCTGGTCGCGCTCAAGCAGATGACGCAGCGCCGGCAGATCACCCGCCACGATTGCGTCGAGGGGTGGAGCGCGATCGGCCAGTGGCGCGGCCCCCGGCTCGAACAGGTGCTTGCCCTCGCCCGGCCCCGGCCGCAGGCGCGCTATGTCGTCCTGCACTGCGCCGATCTCTATCACGGCAAGCCGTACTACGAATCGATCGACATGATCGACGCGCGGCACCCGCAGACGATCCTGGCATGGGAAATGAACGGCAAGCCGCTGGAAGAAGCCCACGGCGCGCCGCTGCGGCTGCGGGTGGAGCGGCAACTGGGCTACAAACAGGCCAAGTTCATCAGCCGGATCGAGCTGCGCGCCAGCCTTGCCGGGCTATACGGCGGCAAGGGCGGATACTGGGAAGATAACGGGGCCTACGCCTGGTACGCCGGGATCTGACCCGGCAGGCGATCAGCCCTGGGCGTTGAGATCCGCAAACGCAGTCTGGAACTTGTCATGCACCGCCTTGGCGCGGCCGCTGTCGGCGTTGTCAGCCACCTGCGCGGCGGCATTGCCGGGAGCGTAGATGAAGCCGAAAGCCGGGCTGGCGCGCAGGCCGAGGGACTGGGTGGGCGCGTACCACACGCGCACGCTGCTCCAGTCTCCCGCCGCCGAAACGTCTTCGGCCATGGCGCTGGTTTCGATCATGCCGGGGCGCGACCAGTTGGCGTGGTTCAGCACGATGTGGCGATCATCGACGATCTTCTTGACCACCGCGACATGGCCCACGCGCATCGCGCCGGTGGCCTTGAACACCAGCACCGATCCGGTGCGCGGGGTCTGGCCGCGATCGTAGCTTCCCTGAGCCTGCGCCCACCAGGTGGCCGCGTTGCCGTGCAGATCGACCTGCGAATTGGCCCGGGCGTAAGGTACGCACTGCAGCGCGCGGGCCGAGGCCGGCGTGGCGACCATGGCAATTGCCGGGACGATCAAGGCGCTGAGGATTGCGACCAGCTTGGGAACCATTTTCATGGCTCAGAGTTATAGCTGGCAAACCTTGCTGCACCAGCGAAGGGCGCGGCCGGTCACCGCCTGTCAGCAACGGTTCATCGCTCTATCCACAACTCGACGAACGGTTCACCGCGATTCGGTGCAACCGGCTGTCAAGTATCGTTGTGTCAACCGTAGGATAGGCGAATCGATTCTCCGCCGTCTGTGGCGTTTCGCACACACCTCGTATGACAGACGCAAAATGGCCGCCCCGTGCTGCGTCGGGACGGCCTTTCGTTTTCTCGGAAGATCAGTGATTTAACCGGCGAGACGGACCGCCGGCGCGTCCTCGCGAACGGCGCGGGGCTGATCGGGCCAGATGCCGCGCGTATCGTAGACCAGCTTGTCGGCGCGTTCGGCCAGCGGCACTACGCGGAACACGTCGTGGTCCACCAGCACGATCAGGATATCGCACGTCTCCAGCGCATCATCGATGTCGATCTGCACGGCACCGGTATCGGTGAATTCGATCGGCAGTTCGGCGGCATAAGGTTCGACGATATGCACCCGGCTGCCGAACTTGCGCGCCAGCCGGCTGGCGACGAAGCGCGCCGGGCTTTCGCGGAAATCGTCGATGTTGGCCTTGAACGCGAGGCCGAGGCAGGCAACTTTCGCCGCGGGATTGGCCGCGACCAGTTCTTCCGCCCGTGCGATCACATGGTGCATCTTGCCGTCGTTGACACCGCGTGCGGTGCGGATCAGCGGCGTATGCTCCGGCGCGCCGTGGACGATGAACCACGGGTCCACCGCGATGCAATGACCGCCCACGCCGGGGCCGGGCGACAGGATGTTGACGCGCGGATGCCGGTTGGCGAGGCGGATCACCTCCCACACGTCCAGCCCCATCTTGTCCGCCACCACCGAAAGCTCGTTCGCAAAGGCGATGTTGACGTCGCGGTAGGCGTTTTCGACCAGTTTGGTCATCTCGGCCGAACGCGCATCGGTGGTGACGCATTCGCCGCGCACGAAGCGTTTGTAGAACGCCAGCGCCTTGCGCGCGCAGCGCGGCGTGACACCGCCGATCGAACGATCGTTGTTCGTCAGTTCTTCCAGAATGCGCCCCGGCAGCACGCGCTCGGGGCAATAGGCGATCGAGATATCGGGCGTCTCGCGGGTCAGGCCGGGGATCTTCAGGTCCGGGCGCATCTGCGCGATCATGTCGCGCAGTTCCTCGGTGGTGCCGACCGGCGATGTCGATTCGAGGATCACCACGTCGCCCGCCTTCAGCACCGGCGCGATCGTGCGCCCGGCGGCCAGGACATAGGAGATATCGGGCGCATGGTTCTTGTCGAACGGGGTCGGCACCGCGATCACGAAGACATCGGCCGGGGCCTCTTCGGTCGATGCCGAAAGCAGTCCGCGCGCGACCACGCCCTGGACCAGACCATCAAGGTCCACTTCCTCGATGTGGATTTCGCCCCGGTTGATCGTATCGACCACCCGTTGCGACACATCGAGCCCCAGCACCCTGCACCCTGCCCGCGCGATCACCGCAGCGGTAGGAAGGCCGATATACCCAAGGCCTACGACACAGACGTCAGGCTTGTTGTCCGATTTCATGCGCGAGCAGCTCCACGATCCGTTGCGAGGCATGGCCGTCCCCGAACGGGTTGTGGGCACGCGCCATGGCCTCGTAGCTTTGCGTATCGTCGAGCAAGGTTGAAATTTCGGTAACGATGCGCTCGGCATCGGTGCCGACCAGCTTGGCAGTGCCTGCCACCACGCCTTCGGGCCGCTCCGTGGTCTCGCGCATGACGAGCACCGGTTTGCCAAGCGCAGGCGCTTCCTCCTGCACGCCGCCCGAATCGGTCAGCATGATCTCGCTGATCGACAGGAGGCGCGCGAAGTGCGGGTAATCCAGCGGCTCGATCAGCGCGACCGTATCGAGCCCGGCGAGCCGCTCGTTCATCACCTTGCGCACATTGGGGTTGAGGTGGACCGGAAAGATGACCGCCGTATCGGGCCGCGCGGCGATGCGACGGATCGCTTCGGCGATCTGCTCCATCCCGTCGCCGAAATTCTCGCGGCGATGGCTGGTGACGCCGATGATGCGCTTGCCGGCGAAGCGCTGCTCCAGGTCGGCCAGTCCGCCTGCCAGTTCAGGCTTGCGCTCGATTTCGGCGGTGACCCAGTGCAGCGCATCGATCACGGTGTTGCCGGTCACATGGACGCGGGCCGCATCGACATTTTCCTTCAGCAGCGCCGCCTCGCTCGTGGTGGTGGGCGCGAAGTGCAGGCTGGCCATCGAGCCGATGATCTTGCGGTTCACCTCTTCGGGCCAGGGATGATAGATGTTCCACGAACGCAGCCCCGCCTCGACGTGATCGACCGGAATTTTGCGGTAGTAGGCTGCCAGCGCCCCGGTCATCGCCGTGGCGGTATCACCCTGGACGATCACCCGATCGGGCTGCACCGCGTCCATCACTTTACCGAGCCCGGTCAGCAGGTTGGCGGTCAGCAGATCGAGCGACTGGTCCGGCTGCATCACGTCGAGATCGTGATCCGGCACGATCCCGGCGATGTCGAGAACCTGATCCAGCATCTGGCGGTGCTGCGCCGACACGCAAACGACGCAGTCAAACCGTGGATCGGCCTTGAGCGCGTGGACGACGGGGAACAGCTTGATCGCTTCGGGCCGGGTGCCGAAGATCACGAGAATGCGGGCGCGAGTGGTCATGCGCCCTGGCTTAGCAGCCTGAAGTTAACCGTGATATAAAACCGGCTGGCCCGGCCGCTATCAACGCTGCGAAAGCGCGGTCAGCTTGCGCAGCTTCGCCACCAGTTCGTCCGAAAGGGTCGGCTTCATGCACACGATCGCGCCGGGAAACAGCGAGGTCAGGTGCTGGCGATCACCATGGCCGGTGTGGAACAGGAACGGAATGCCCAGTTCCACCAGTTTGTAGGCCACCGGCAGCACCTCACGCCCGGCCAGATCGACATCCAAGACGGCGGCGTCGGCCCGGAAACCCGGTTGCGACACCAGCGCCATCGCCGCATCGAGAGTGTGGCTGGGGCCGATCACTTCGGCTCCGGCATCCTCGAATGCAAATGCGAGATCGAGCGCCAGCATCGTCTCATCCTCGACGATGAGGATATCGAGGCCGAGCAGACGCTCTTCCGGGCGATCCGACGGACCGGGGAACGGAGCGGCACCCGGCAGATCTCTCCCGGAGGCGATCGGCATGAGATTCAGGACATATTGCATTGCAAGGTTTGGCATGACACTCGATCGGGGACGGGGTCAACCCGCCACGGTAAATTCCAGTTGCACTTCAACCCCGCTTTCGCGCCATTCGCGATGGATCGAGCCGCCTAGCTGGCGGGCAGCCAGATCCAGCATCGTCGATCCGAACCCGGCGCGGGTCGGGGTAGGGTTATCCTTATCCAACGCCGGACCACCCGATTCGATCCAGGAAAGCACGACATGATCGCCCCCCTCGTCGCGCGGGGTCCGGCTCCATGTGATGCGCACCTTGCCGCCCGAAGCCGAGAACGCGCCGTACTTTACCGCGTTCGTCGCCAGTTCGTGGCAGATCAACCCCAGCGGGGTGACCATCCGCACCGGCAGCATCACCCCCGGCCCGTCCAGCGCCACGCGCCCGCTGGCGGTATCGGCATAGGGGGCGAGGATGCGCTGGATCACGTCCGACAGATCGGCCTGCTCCGCCCCCACCTGCCCCTGGCTGGCGGCATGGGCAATCGACAGCGCATGGATGCGGGCGCGCAGCTCGTTCATCGTTTCGCGATCGGCGTTGCGGCTGCGCCCGGTCAGCGACACGATCGACAGCACCACGGCGAACAGGTTCTTGACCCGGTGGTTCAGCTCACGCGCGACCAGTTCGGTGCGTTCGTTGGCCACCCGCAGCACCTCTGCCTGCTGCGCCTTGGTCGCGGCGACGGCGTGCCGCCGCTCGAACAGCACCGCGATCAGCACCAGCACGGCGATGGCAACGCCAATCAGCGCCAGCAAAGGGGCCATCCGCTTCTCATAGAGCTGCGCGGTGTTGATTGCTTGCAGCCGCCGCTGCCCCAGGCGCTCTTTGACCCGGGCGATCTCCTTGCGCACAGCATCCATGCTGGCCTTGCCGATCGCTGAGCGTTCCAGCGAGATGGCATCACCCCGCCGCCCCTGCCGCACTAGATCGAGATTCCCGTCGATCACCGCCATCCGCGCGGCGACCAGCCGGTCCAGCGGGGAAAGGTCGAAACGCTCATCCTCGAATTCCGAATGGGTGATGAAGCGGTCGGCTTGCCGCCGCGCGGCGGCATAATCGATCCGTGCATGCTCCAGAGGCTGGAGATACTGCGCCTGTCCCGCCAGCAGATAGCCGCGCTCACCGGTCTCGGCATCGACCAGCGCCCGCAGCATGTCGCCCAGCGCAAAGATCGCCTCGGTTTCGACGAAGACGTGCGCGCGCGCTTCGCGCTGGGTATTGATCGTGCGGAACATCATCGCGCCCAGCGCAATCAGCAACAGGGCCAGCACGCCCAGCATGATCTGCGATGACCGCGCGAGCGATTTCAAGCTCCACTTTTCGGCCGCAAAGCCGGATATCTCGGAATTCCTGCCGTCCGGCACACTATACCCCTCAAGGCCCGCACTCGTCGGCGCTCAACGTGCGGACTATCGCTTGTGTTCCCGCATGAACACAAGAAAGCCGGGCGGCGTGGACAACCTGCAGGCGGCGGGTTGCGAGCGGGGCGCTTTTCGCAGAGACACGGGCGATGGCGATTCTGAGCGACAAGTGGATCCGGCAGCAGGCCCGCGAACATGGCATGATCGAGCCGTTCGTCGAATCGCAGCGGCGCGATGGCTGCATTTCCTACGGCCTGTCATCCTATGGTTACGACGCGCGCGTGGCCGATGAGTTCAAGATTTTCACCAACGTCGATTCGGCAATCGTCGATCCCAAGGACTTCGCGTCGAATTCATTCGTGGATCGCAAAACCGACGTTTGCGTGATTCCGCCCAACTCGTTCGCGCTGGCCCGCACGGTGGAATATTTCCGCGTGCCCCGGGATGTGCTGGTGATCTGCCTTGGCAAGAGCACCTACGCGCGCTGCGGCATCATCGTGAATGTTACCCCGCTCGAACCCGGTTGGGAGGGGCATGTGACGCTGGAATTCTCCAACACCACCCCGCTGCCCGCCCGCATCTACGCCAACGAGGGCGCGTGCCAGTTCCTGTTCCTCCAGGGCAACGAACCTTGCGAAGTGAGCTATGCGGATCGCGCCGGCAAATACATGGGCCAGCGCGGCGTCACCCTGCCCAAGCTCTGACCGCCGCTTTACCAGTCGAACCAGCGCCGCCGACGCACCACCGTATCGGCGTAGCCATCGCCGTCGGTATCGACCGTGCGCGCCGTTGCCGGCGCAGCCGTCGTCACCGGCACCGCACCCGGGGCTGAGCGCAACGCCCGCGCCTCGGCCTCAGCCCGTTCAGCGCGCAGTTCCGCCTCCCGCACCCGTGCTTCGGCCTTGTTGGCCAGGATCTCGCCCTGCCGTTCACGGGCGATCGCGTAGTAGTGGCTCCATATCTGGCTATGCGCGAAAGCGAGCGCCAGCCCGCCGATGATCGCGAGATTCTTGAGCGCCATCACCCCCTGCTGGGGATCGGTGAAACGGTTGTGAAAGAACAGGATTGTCGCGGCCGTGAACCCGGCCAGCAACAGCGCGATCAGGCGGACCATGAACCCTGCCGCCAGACACAGCCCGCCCGCCAGTTCGAACAGGGCGACCGGGATCGCCAATTGCGGCGAAAGCCCGACCCCGGCCAGCGCCGCCCCGGTACCCGCCGGATCGATCAGCTTGCCGAAGCCCGAGAAAATGAAGATGAGCGCGATCAGGAAGCGCCCGATGATTGCTGCCACTTTCGACACGGTTCTCTCCCCTGTGCTGGGTATGGAACCGTAAACCCCATGGCACGCGGTTGTTCCGTCGGGGCGATACCGGCAGCCACGCAACCGCCTTGACCCGCCGCGCCAAACCGCTAAAGCCCCACCCTTAAAGGCCATCGCGCCGGGCGGTTAGCTCAGTTGGTAGAGCATCTCGTTTACACCGAGAGGGTCGGCGGTTCGAGCCCGTCACCGCCCACCATTCCATGCATTGTCATTCAGCGCCCACTCCAAACAAGGAGCGCCCGGCACTGCCATGAAGGCAGGCCGGGCGCGGGCGACGGGCGTTGCGGTGCCCGTTCGCCTGGCTTAACTCAGAACGCTACGGTGCCCGAGAACAGCACCGTGCCGCCGGCGATCGAGCCGGTCCCGTCCTGCCCGCGCGAGAAGCTGGGCTGGAGGTACGCTGCTTCCTTCTTGGTGATGTCGGTATCGACATACGACACGCCCAGCGTCACCGGGGTACCCGGGATCGCCACATCCGCGCCGATCAGCCAGTCGAGGTATTCGCCGGTGGGGGCGACCGACGTGGCGAACGGGCCAAGGCCGTCATTGCCCTTCGAATAGCCGATGTGCGCCTTGAGCGTCACCGGCGTCGACGGGATCGCGGCGGAAACGTCGGTCCAGATGTAGAGGTTGTCGTTCTTGTCGCCTTCATTGCTGTAGCCGACGCAGCAGGCTTCAAAACCATTTGCATACCAGGAGCCGAGCGCTTCCTGCTTGGGCGCATAGGCGACGCCCACGGTGACCCCGACCGGGCCGAGCGAACCCGACAGCTTCACATAAGGCTCGATGAAATCGGTGTTATCGAAGCCGCCCGGATACATGTACCAGGTCGCGCCGACATCGACCGTCAGGCCGGGGCTGACTTCGGTCTTGAAGCCGGCGATGATATCGAGTTCCATGTTCGAGCCCCCGAAGGTGCCCCAACCGGCGAGGTTCGAACCCCAGGTGCCGACATAGAAGCCGCTTTCGTGGCTGATGGTGGCACCGGCCTGGATGGCGAGGTTGCGATCGCTCTGCGACACGCCACGGAAGCGATAATCGTTGACCAGCGCGACGCTGCCCGAAACGGTGATCGGGCCGGGCGCGTCTTCGGCGAAGGCGGGCGTTGCGGTCAGCGCAGCGGCGGCGAGCACGGCAGCGCCGGCAATCTTCAGGTGCTTCATGTTATGTCTTTTCCCTCATGGTTAAAGGCTTTGCTCCTTCCTGCCATCCGGGATGCCGGCACCGCTCGCGGCGGACCATGTCACTCCGATCGCACCTGCAATAATCATGCTGCATTGCACAACGCTTGCCCGAATGTGACGAACTGTTGCTGCGAATGGACATGCAAGAAACACAAAAAGGGGCGGCCATTCCGGAGAATGGCCGCCCGTCAGGCACGCGAACCGGGCGTGAGGGTGCCCGGGTCGCCAGGTACAAGTTCAGGCCGGCAGCATCAGGCCGGCAGGGGGCGAAGCACCGCTTCCGGGCCGGTGACCAGATCGCGCTGCCCGGCCTGGCGACGGCGGCCGATCCAGTCGCTGAGGGTTTCGGCGGTGGTGTGGTCCATCGCGGTTACGCCATCGAGGTCGAGGTGAACCGGACGGTCCACGCTCTGCCGTTCCAGCACCGCGTTGAGCCGGGTGAGGCCGATGAAGGTGGCCGCGCCGTTCAGCGCCACACGCACCGGGCCTTCGGCATGACCGTCATCGGCATGTTCGGCCACCTTGAGCCGGATATCGCGGATGTGCGGCAGGATCTCCACCACCGAGAGCGCAAGGCCGACCAGCACGCCGGTCAACAGATCGGTCGTCACCACCAGCACGAAGGTCACCGCCCAGATCGCCGCCGGCAGCGGGCCGTGCGCCTTGAACAGGTGCCGGACATGCTTGAGGCTGACGAGCTTCCACCCGGTGACGACCAGCACCCCGCCCAGCGCCGCCATCGGCACTTCGGCGAGCAGCCAGGGCAGCATCGCCACAAAGCCGAGGATCCAAACGCCGTGAAGCACGGTCGACAGGCGGGTGCGCGCGCCGGCCTGGACGTTTGCCGAACTGCGCACGATGACGCCGGTCATCGGCAACGCGCCGAACAGCCCGCACAGCAGGTTGCCCACGCCCTGCGCGCTCAGTTCCTTGTCGTACTTCGTGCGCACGCCATCGTGCATGCGATCGACCGCCGCGGCCGACAGCAGGGTTTCGGCGCTGGCGATGAACGCGATGGCGAGCGCGGCGACGATCAGCGTCGGGTTGGCCAGCGGCGCGAACCATGCGGCGCTGCCGGGCAACGCGAAGGCGGCACCGATCGAAGCGGGCACTTGGATACGCGATACGTCGAGCGCGAAGCCCCAGGCGATCAGCGTCGCCGCCAGCACGCCCAGCAGCGCACCGGGCACCAGCGACATCGATTTGGGCCGCAGCTTCTCCCAGCCGATCATCACCGCAATGGTGAGGACACCCAGCATCAGCGCCAGCTCGGTCGCCGCGACATTGCTCAGATCGAGGCCGAGTACGCGCGCGGGCATCATCGCCATGTTCTGAAGGCCGCTGGAGAGCGGCTTTTCATCGAACAGGATGTGGAACTGGCCGATCACGATCAGCGCGCCGATGCCCGCCAGCATGCCGTGAACCACGGCCGGGCTGATGGCGCGGAACAGGCCGCCCAGTTTGAGCCAGCCGGCGACCAATTGCAGCACCCCGGCCAGCAGCAGCACCGGCCCCAGCGCTTCCAGCCCATGTTCGCGCACGAACTCGAAGACGATCACGGCAAGGCCGGCGGCGGGTCCGGAGACCTGCAACGGCGATCCCGCCAGCAGGCCGACGACCACGCCGCCGATGATGCCGGTGACCAGGCCCTTTTCGGCCGGGACACCCGAAGCGATGGCGATGCCCATGCACAGCGGCATGGCCACCAGGAAAACCACGATCGACGCGGTGAAATCGCGGCCGAAGTGGGCGAACAGGCCGCTGCGGCCGGGCGGTGCGGCCGTTTGGGTAGCGGCGTTCATTCGGCAGCCTCCGCATACTCGGTTGCAACTCGCGAGCGTGCGGCCAAGGCCACCGGCAGATCGCGGTCAGCCCGCAGCGCCACGAATTCGCCGGTCTCGCCATCAAGGCCCAGGACCTGGCCGGCGCGGATATCCACAAACCAGCCATGCAGCGTCATCTCGCCGCGCGCGATCGCGGCGGCGACCGCCGGGTGCGTGCGCAGATGGCTGAGCTGTGCGATGATGTTTTCCAGCGTGATCGCACGGACCCGCTCCTTGGGAGTGAGTTCGCCGTGGCAGGTAGTCACGATGTGCTCGGCCGCCGCGCCGTGGCGCAGCCACGCGGCGACGTTGGGCATGGCTTCAAGCCCGGTGGGGTCGGCCAGCGCCTTCATCGCGCCGCAGTCCGAATGACCGCACACGATCACGTCACGCACGCCCAGCGCCATGATGGCATATTCAACCGTGGAAGTGACGCCGCCGTTCATCGTCGCATAGGGGGGCACGATGTTGCCGGCGTTGCGGCACACGAACAGATCGCCGGGCTCGGCCTGCATGATCTGCTCGGGGACGATGCGCGAATCCGCGCAGGAAATCATCAGCGCCTTGGGCGACTGGCCATGCGTGGACAGCTTGTCGAACAATTCGCCTTTGTCGGGGAAGATGGACGTCTCGAAATCGAAGACGCGGCCGATCAGTTCGTTCACGATGCACACCTATTGGTTTGATTGCTGTGCCGACCGGACAGGGACCCGGCGGCATCACATCCAAAATTAGGTGGCGGGCTTTTCTCGCCTGCTGCGCAAGCGTTACAAAATTTTGCTGCGGCGCAACGCGGCGCTGATTGCGCTCAATCCGCCGTAAGCGGCAGACGGATGGTCACGCGCAAACCGCCCTCCGGCCGGTTGCGCAGATCGAGCGTGCCGTTTTCCTGGCGCACCGCCTTGCGTACGATGGCCAGCCCCAGCCCCATACCGGCCGTATCCCGCGCCCGCGCCGTGTCCAGGCGAACGAACGGCTGAAGCGCATCGGCGATGCGGTCTTCAGGGATGCCCGGGCCATCATCCTCCACCACGATCTCCGCCGCGCCGCCATCCTTGCGGACATGGACGCGGGCATTGCCGCCATAGTGCAGCGCGTTCTCGATCAGGTTGGACAGCGCCCGCCGGATCGACACCGGCCGCGCCACCACTTCCAGGCTGGCAACCCCGGCATAGCGGGCATCGGCCCCGTGATCGGCGGCGGCGTCCACCAGCGTTTCGGCCATCACCGCGATGTCGATCCGTTCGGGCGCGATCGCCTTGCCGTCGCTGTCGACATAGGCCTGCAGCGAATCCAGCAGCAGCCGCATCTCGTCGATATCGTGAGCGATGCCCTCGCGCACTTCGGGCTCCACGCTCTCGTCATCCAGCCGCAGCCGCATCCGTGCCAGCGGCGTCTTGAGATCGTGGCCGATCGCCAGCATCGTCTGGGTGCGGTCGGTCAGCGACTGGTGGATGCGATCCTGCATGTCGTTGAGCGCGCGGATCAGCCCGCGCATCTCGTCGGGCCCATGCTCGGGCACCGGGCGCGGCGCGCCGGCTTCCAGATCGTGCGTGGCGCGGATCAGGTTGCGCAACGGCCGCAGCACCGTGCGCAGCAGCGCCCAGCCCAGCAAAACCAGCGCCAGACTGGGCAGCACGAAGCTGAGCACGCGGCCCGCCGTCAGCTTCCAGGCGGCATGGGCATAAGTATGGAACCGCAGGACACTGCGATCGGAAAGCCGCACCGACCCGCCGATGTTGCCCTTGTCCGGCCGTCCCTCCAGATGGATTTCCAGATCGGACAGCGCCAGTTCGGGGGCGATCTCGATCACTTGGGCGCGCAGCGAATCCAGGCCGAGCGATCCGCGCGTGCGATCGCCGGGCTGCACCCACTCCAGCGAAAAGCGCTGCGTGCTTAGCGCGACCGCATGCGCTTGCCGGGCCTTGGGGGGAAGGCGCTCCAGCGTACGGGTCGCCAGCACCACGTTCTCGGCGATACGGCTGGCATCGTCGCGGCGGAGCTGGAACGCATTGACGCGATCGAACAGCAGCGAATTGGCCGCCCCGTCGACAAGGATCACCAGCAGCAGCACGCCCAGCAAGCGCTCGGGCAAGCCCAACCGCCTGAACAGGGCCGCAATCCGTTCGGCGAGAGGGGACTTCATTAGTCGCGCGACACGTTGGCCCGGAACATGTAGCCCACCCCGCGCACGGTCACGATCGGCGCATCATGTCCTTCAAGCTGAAGCTTGCGCCGCAGCCGGCTGATAAGGACATCGATGCTGCGATCCGAACTGTCGCCGATGCGCGAGCGGGACAGCTCCATCAGCCGTTCGCGGCCGAGCACTCGCTGCGGATAGCCCAGGAACGTCAGCAACAGGTCGAACTCGGCCCCGGTCAGATCGACCATCGCGCCGCTGGGCGAATGCAGTTCGCGCCGCGAGGTGGACACTCGCCAGCCATCGAAATGCACGATATCGCCGGTGCGCTGCGCGCTTTCGCCGGTGCTTTCGCCCCCGGCTGCCGATCCGCTGCCGCGCCGCAGCACCGCGCCGACGCGCGCGGCCAGTTCGCGGGTGCTGAACGGCTTGGCGAGGTAATCGTCGGCCCCCAGCTCCAGGCCAAGGACCCGATCCTCCTCGCTTCCGCGGGCGCTGACGAAGATGATCGGCACATCGCTTTCGCGCCGCAACCGGCGGAACAGATCAAAACCGCTGGTGCCCGGCAGCATGATATCGAGGATGACGAGCTGGACCGGGCTTTCGCGCATCACGATCCACATTTCCGCGCCGGTGGCGGCGGTCAGCACGGTATATCCGCTCTGACGCAAGGCGCGCGCGGTCAGCGTGCGCAAGGCACCATCATCCTCCACCAGAAGGATCGTCGGGGCGGCGGCGACCATTCCGCTCGGACTGCTGGCCCAGGGTGCGACAGTCATTGGCTCTCTTGTATTTCCATGCATCGATATAGGTGCACTTGCGCCAGTGGCAATGCGCACCGATTGAGCGAAAATGGGCGATCTACTGCACTTTCAACGCACTAGCGTGAAAATTGCGGTAGATCACCCTATCTTCCGTCCGGTTTGATCGGCCGGTCTGCAGTACCGGCGCGATCAAATCACCGCGTCGGAGCGGCGTCGGCCAAGGCGGGAACGGCCGCTTCGGCGCGCTGCGCGCGGGCTTCCTCAGCCTTGGCCTGATGATGGCGGCAGGCGCGGCTCTTGACCGGATCGGGATGGCAGGCCGCCTTGGGGCCCTTGGCGACCACGCTCGACGGGGCGGGCAGCGCGCCATGGCCCTTCATGTGGCGGATGGTATCGCTGGCGGCAGCCGGGGCTGAAGCGGCGGCGATCAGCCCGGCAAGAGCGAGGGTGTGGGAAAACTTCATTACGGCGTCTCCTGATACACTTTCGATGTGCAGGATTTGGAGAGCGCACGTTTCGGGCCCTATGCCCGCTCGTTACGAAGTATTGCCGACCTTCGGGTATGTTGCCCTGCAAACCGCCTTATGACCGGTTTGCAGGGCACCGCGCTCACATGCGGTGAAGCGCGCAGAGCTTGTTGCCGGTGGGATCGCGCAGATAGGCCAGATACATCGGGCCATAGGCCGATTCCCGAACGCCCGGCGGATCTTCGCAGGTGGTGCCGCCCGCAGCCACTCCGGCCGCGTGCCAGGCATCGGCCTGCGCAGGATCGGCCATGCTGAAGCCGATGGTGCCGCCATTGGCGTGGCAGGCACCTTCGCCGTTGATCGGCGTGGTTACCAGAAACAGGCCGTCGTTATGCATGTAGACCAGCCGGCCGTTGCCATCGACGATCCCAGGCTGCCCGCCCATCGCCCCGAACACGGCATCGTAGAACCGCTTGGCCTCATCCATATCGGCCGCGCCCACCATTACGTGACTGAACATGTCCTCTCCTTCTATGGCTCGGCATTCATGGCCGATGCGGCATCGTGGCGCGAAAAGGCCCGCTGCACAATCCGTGAAGCGGGCCGATTGCGATGGGAAAGCCGGAGCGACGCCTGGTGGTGCGGTGGCAGCGTCGCCCCGGCGGGGCCAGGGCCAGCTATTGCTGGTTCCCCCCCCCTAAAGCATGCAGCAGGCTGATCTTTCAGTCCTGCGGGATGACCCAGCGGATCGTCCCTGAATACGTCCCCGCCGCCTGATTGCCCGCAGTGTCCATCGCCGGAGTGAACCGGGCGCGACGGCTGACAAGGTCGCAGGTTGCGCGGTCAAGATCGGCCCAGCCGCTGCTGGCGGTGACGGTGCATCGGCTGACCCTGCCGTCGGCGTCGATCGCCAGTTCGAACCGCACCGGCCCCTGATGCCCATCGCGCAGTTCGCGGGTGGGATAATCGGCAGTGGTCGCCCAGCCCGCCGGATTGTTGCGAACCATGGCAGCTTTCGCGGCGAAACGCGGCGTCGGCTCGGCGATCGGCGGATCGGGGCGAACAAACGCGACCGGCGGATCGGTCGCCAGACCACCGGCGGGCGTATCGTCGATGACCACCCCGGAACCGACTGGGGGAAGGGGATTGTTGATGGGGTGGACGACATCCGGCTTGATTACAGGTCTGTCGTCCGTTGCGACCGGAGGGCTCGGCGGCGGCTTGGGCACCGGGGTGGTAAAGGTGAGCGAGGGCATATGCGGAGGGGCAACCGGCGGATTGACGATAACGACGCTGAGACCGCTGATGACCGCGATGGCCACCCCGGCCTGCAACAGCGCGACAATGCCGCCGGTTACGACCTGCCGGCCACGGCCATCCGCTTCATGATCGATATACGACATGGGCATCCTCTCTTCTTGGTACCGTATTCCCGAAACCGGGCCCGGCACCGTTGACAAGATCAGGATTACCACAAGCGTCAATAAATAGAACCGTTTTTAGCGGGTCAGTACAATAATCTATACTGTCATGATGATTAGGAGCATGCTTATTACTTACCGCACCGCAGCAAGCGCCTTCTGCCGACGACGCTGGACAGAACTGCCCAGCCCGATCGCCTCGCGGTATTTCGCCACCGTTCGCCGCGCCAGTTCGAAGCCCTTGTCCTTCAGCATATCCACCAGGGTGTCGTCCGACAGGATCGCCTTGGGGTCTTCTGCGTCGATCAACTGGCGGATGGCGGCCTTGACCGCTTCCGCCGATGCGCCGCCCTCTCCGCTCGCCGAAGCGACGCCCGAACTGAAGAAATACTTCAGCTCGTAAGTACCGCGCGCGCATTGCAGGAACTTGTTCGACGTCACCCGGCTGACGGTGGATTCGTGCAGGCCGACCGCCTCGGCCACCGCGCGCAGCGTCAGCGGCCGCAATTGCGAAACGCCGCGCCGGAAAAAGCCTTCCTGCTGCTTCACCAGCTCGGTCGCGACCTTGAGGATGGTGCGCTGGCGCTGGTCGAGCGCCTTGATCAGCCAGTTGGCATCCGCCAGCTTTTCCGAAAGCCAGGCCCGCGAACCCTTGTCGTCGCACGATCCCCGGACCTCGACGTAATAACCGCGGTTGACGATCAGGCGCGGCAGGGTCGCCTGGTTGAGGCTGATGTCCCAGCCGCCGTCGGCCCGCGCGGCGACGAGAATGTCCGGCACCACCGCGCCCGAAGGCTCGCCACCGAACCGCAGCCCCGGCTTGGGATCGTAACCGCGCAGCTCGCGCAGCATGTCGGCAAAGTCCTCGTCATCGACGCCGCACATCCGCTTCAGCCGCGCCAGTTCGCCGCGCGCCAGCAGATCGAGATTGTCGATCAGGCGGGCCATGCACGGATCGTAGCGATCCGCCTCGCGCGCCTGCAGGGCGATGCATTCGGACAGGCTGCGCGCGCCCACCCCGGTCGGATCGAAACCGTGGACCAGCGCCAGCGCGCGTGCCGCCTCATCCGCATCGATATCCAGATCGGTGGCGATATCGGCCAGCGCGACCGGCAGATACCCGGCTTCGTCGAGATGGCCGATGATGACGCGGGCGATCCCCGCCTGGACCGGATCGCGCGTTGCCGGGCCGACTTGCGCGTCCAGGTGTTCGCGCAGCGTTTCCCCGCCGCCGCCGCGTTCGTCGATGGTGGGGCCTTCCTCGCCACCGGCCAGCCGCAGGTCGCCCGACCAGTCGCCGCTGTCACCCGGCCTCGCCACCGCATCCGCCAGCGTCACCGCACCGTCGCCGGTATCGCGATCGGCATCGATCGCCGCGCCGTCGATGTCGAGCGGCCGATCCTCTGCCCCGCGCCCTTCGCCGATCAGTTGATCGACCGGCGAGCCGCCTTCGAGCGAAGTTCGCCGCGCCTCATCACCGGGCTCGGCAGCCTCGGCCGGTGCCGTTTCGGGGGTCACGTCGAGCAACGGATTGGCGTCGAGCGCCTCGCCGATGAACGTCTCGATTTCCAGATTGGACAGCGCCAGCAGCTTGATCGCCTGCTGAAGCTGCGGCGTCATCACCAGCGACTGGCTTTGCCGAAGGTCCAGCCTTGGGCCCAGAGCCATCAGATCACCGCCCCTGCGGACGCGGTCCCGGGAATGGTCGCGCCACGCGCCATCCCATAGCCGTCAAAGCGTAAAGCCTTCGCCAAGATAGAGCCTGCGGACATTCTCGTCCGCGACGAGCGCTTCCGGGCTGCCGGCGAACAGCACCTGCCCGCCGTAGATGATGCAGGCGCGATCGACGATGTCGAGCGTTTCGCGCACGTTGTGATCGGTGATGAGCACGCCGATGTTGCGGGTGGCGAGATCCTTCACCAGATCGCGGATATCGGCGATCGACAGCGGATCGATCCCGGCGAACGGCTCGTCCAGCAGCATGATCGACGGCTTGGCGGCCAGCGCGCGGGCGATTTCGCAGCGCCGCCGCTCCCCCCCGGACAGCGCCATCGCCTGGCTCGCCCGCAGCCGGGTGAGCCCGAATTCATCGAGCAGGCGATCAAGTTCGGCCTGGCGCACATCGGGATCGGGCTCGTTCAGTTCGAGCACCGCGCTGATGTTCTGTTCGACTGTCATCGCCCGGAAGATCGAGGTTTCCTGCGGCAGATAGCCCAGGCCAAGGATCGCACGGCGATACATCGGCAGCTTGGTCACATCGATCCCGTCCATCAGGATGCGGCCGGAATCGGGGCGCACCAGCCCCATGATCGAATAGAAGCAGGTGGTCTTGCCGGCACCGTTAGGGCCCAGCAGGCCGAGCACTTCGCCCTTCGCCACGGTCAGGGAAATGTCGGTCAGGACGGCGCGCTTGTCATAGCTCTTGGCGATCGAGACGACTTCGAGCCCGCCGCGTTCGGCCACAAGGTCCGTGCCTTGCGGCCCCGCCACGGATTGCGCCGCCGGGGTTCCGGAATTGTCCCGCGCTTGCGCGATGTCACCAGCCGTATCGTTCATCGCGCAGAGATTTACGCAGGCGCACGGCGATCGGCAACCCGCATTTGCCCTTGGCGGGTATCAATTGGCAGGTTTCATGCATGGTGTTTCCGCCTGACGCACCCCGCACACGTCCGGTCCGGCCGACAGTTGCAGCAAAGTCATGACCGCTTGATTTTTCCACAACCGCGCCTGTATGACTCGCAGCCGGGAATCGGGGATCAGGAGAGGGCTGACCATGATCGAGGGCACTCACGCCGGAAGTGCGCGCGCATCCGCAGACTTCGACACGCCAGATCGCACACGGCGCACCGATCCGCGCCGCCGGATGAGCGACCAGATCGCCTATGCGCTGCTGGTCTATACCGCGCTTCAGATCTTCGCCACCGTCAGCGCGCTCCAGGGCAGCGACTTTGCGCTGCTGCCCTATCTCGCGCTGGTGGCATTGGTGCTCGCCATCATCCCCGCCTGCCGCCTGTTCGAACAGCGCTGGGGCGAGATGAGCGATGCCGAGGCGACCGCTCCCGCCACCATGCGCCGCTTTCGCCGTGATCGCACGGCGCTGTGGGCGCTGGCGCTGGGCCTGCCTTTCCTGCTCACGGGGCTATTCAAGGGCGCGGCACTGCTGCTGGCCTGATCGACAGGCCCTTGCCCCGCCCTGCGGGGGAGACTAGGCGGCACGTGGCGGCGCACTTTCCGCGCCATGCCTGCGATGCCCGGAGTTTCCCTGACCATGCTGACCGCCGATGAGGCCTGCGACCGCGCCCGCGATCTGGTAGAACGCGCCCGAAAGGCCGGCGCGGATGCGGCCGATGCCGTTTACGGTGCCAGTTCCGCCGAGGGCATCCAGGTCCGCCTCGGCAAGCTCGAGGATGTCGAGCGTTCGGAAAGCGAACATATTGCGCTGCGCGTGTTTGTCGGCCGCCGTTCGGCCAGCATCGGCTCGTCCGACCTGTCGGGCGCGGCGCTGGAAGAGCTGGCGGCGCGCGCGATCGACATGGCCCGCGCCGCGCCCGAAGATGCCTATGCCGGGCTCGCCCCCGAAGAACTGCTCACGCACGCCCCATGGCCTGATCTCGACTTGTGCGACAGCCATGAACCCTCGCCCGAAGCGCTGCGCGACAAGGCCCGCGAGGCCGAGGATGCCGCCCGCGCCATTGCCGGGGTCACCAATTCCGACGGCGCTTCGGCCAGCGCCGGGCGCGGCACTGTGGCGCTGGCGACCAGCCATGGCTTCGCCGGAGCCTATTCCAGCACCAGCCATTCGATCAGCGCCTCGGTCGTCGGCGGAGAAGGCGGCGGCAAGCAGCGCGATCACGCCTGGCGGCAGGCCCACCACGCCGCCGACCTGCCCGCCGCAGCCGAAATCGGCGCACAGGCGGGCGAGCGGACAGTGGCGCGGCTCGATCCGGGCCGGATCAAGGGCGGGGCGATGCCGGTGATCCTCGATCCCCGCGTGGCGGGTACGCTGGTCAGCCACCTGATCGGTGCCATATCGGGGGCTGCGATCACCCGCCGTTCCAGCTTCCTGCTGGACAAGCTGGGCGAGCAGCTCTTTGCCCCCGGCATCCGCGTCCATGACGATCCGCTGGCCCGGCGCGGTCTGCGCTCGCGCCCGTTCGATGGCGAGGGGCTGGCGACGGCACCGCGCGATCTGATCGCCGATGGCCGACTGACCGGGTGGCTGCTGGACAGCGCATCGGCTCGCCAGCTTGGCGGCGTGCCCACCGGCCACGCCGCACGCGGCGGCGGCGGGGCACCGTCGGTCTCGGTCGGCAACCTGCACATGGCGGCGGGAACGCTGACTCCCGCCGAGCTGATGGCGGACATCGCCGATGGCGTCTACGTGACCGAACTGATCGGCCAGGGTGTCAATGCGGTGACCGGCGATTACAGCCGTGGCGCTTCGGGCTTTCGCATCGTCAACGGCGAACTGGCCGGGCCGATCGCCGAATTCACGGTGGCCGGAAACCTCATCGCCATGTTCGCGCAGACAACCCCGGCGAACGATCTGGAGTGGTACCGCGCAATCAACGTGCCGACCCTGCGGATCGACGGGATGACCGTGGCCGGGGAGTAGCCCTACCCTTCGATGATGCGGGTATGGGGGTGGTGCTTGTCGAGATGGCGGCGCACGATCCGAAGGTTGCGGCTGTTTGACTTGAACACGAAGTCGAACAGATCGCCGGCAAAGGGGATCGCGCCCAGCGCGGTATCCACGCCGATGTTGCCGATCATCCGCGCCTGCTGCCAGCGCGACATGCCCAGGTTGCGCGCTTCCCACACGAGGTAGAGGCCCATCGCCGCACCGACCAGATCGCCGGCTACCGGGATCAGCCCGACCAGCGCGTCCAGGCCGACCCGGTGACGGGTGCCGGGTACCGCGATCGCCCGCTCCAACAACTGCTCAAGCGCCTCGATCCGGCGGCGCACCGCATCTGCATCGCTGCCCAGGGGAAAGTCGATCCCCATCGGACGGGCGGCACCGGTGGTCCCGGCGCGTTGGGGCCCGGAGGTTGAACTGGCTGTCACGCTGCTTTCCCTTTCTGATCGGCCTGCCCATGGATAGGACGGTAACGCGAAAAGACCCTTTCGGGTTTCGCCTACTTGGGCAACCAGGCCAGCGGCATCAAGGGATGCCAGCCCCAGGTGTTGGCCGAAAAGCCCGACACGCTGCCACGCACCAGCGACCATCGGATCGGCGGTCCGAAGGGAATGAACACATTGGCGGCGGTCAGCTCCGTCTCGGCTTCGGCCAGCAGGGAGGCGCGTTCGACATCGGCAAGCCCTGCCGCCTCGGCCACCTTGGCGTCGGCATCCGCCGCACAAAGCCCGCGCCGTGCCGCGCATGACAGGCGGTTGAGGAACCAGGCCGCGCGCGGATAGCGGGCGACATCGTCGATCAGCACCAGATCGGCCCGGCCCGGTTCGGGAACCCGTTGCAGGCTGACCGCGATCGCCGCGAAATCATTGGAAAGCTGGTTGAGCAGCACGGTCGAGCCATCGCCTTCGGGCAGCCAGATCGTCAGCGGCACCGTGGCCATCTTCGGCACGGGCTGCGCGGCCAGCCAATCGCGGACCCGCCTGCCGGCCACCGCGCGGCGTTCGTCCATCGGCTGGTCCTGCCAGCGCTCGCCGATCGTGCCGAGATCGCCGTCAAGGCTGGGGCTGACAAGGCGGGTGGTCGGCATCCAGTTGCCGACGCCGAACGGTGCGATCAACGCATCCCGGTCGATCGCCATCGCCAGCGCCTCGCGGCGGACCGGATCGCCGAGAAACCCCTTGTCATTCATGACCTGCAAGCCGAACAACCCGCTGACCGGATCGAGCTGGATGGTACCGCGCAGCAGCCCGACCGAACGGGTCAGCAGGAAATCCTGGAAGCGCCCGCCGGTGACGAGATCGACCTCGCCATCGTTGAAGCGCGCCACCGCGTCCTTGCCGGGCAGCGCATCAAGCCGGATGGCGCGGGTGCGCGCGGCGAAATCCTCGATCTGCGGCAGCCCCAGCCGCGACGGATCGATCGGCGAAAGCCGCGCGGTGCTGACCTTGCGATCGAGCGCCATCGGCCCGCTGCCCTCGCCGTCGTGAAGCAGGCCCAGTTCGGGCTGGGCCAGCAGTTGCAGCAGATAGGGCATCGGCCGCTGCAGGCGGATTTCAATCACCCGTCCGGCCATGACCCGGATCGTCTCGATGCCGCCCAGATCGAGCCCGAACGGGGTGCCTTTCAGCGTCTTGATCGCGCTGTCGATCGCCTGCTTGGCGGACAGCGCGGTAATGTCATCGCCGTTGCGCCAGGTGCCGTCGCGCAGGCGGAAGATGTAGCTCTGGCCATCGTCAGTGACGATCCAGCGGTCAGCCAGGGCGGGAATCACGCGGCCTTGCTCGTCAAAGGCAACCAGCCCTTCGACCGTGGCGGCCTGCACCATCTGGCCGGCGGGCGACAGGCGGGGACCGGTCTCGAACGGATCGTCGGGCGCGCCGACAACGATCATCGCCAGTGCCGAATTGTCGTCCGAGCCACAGGCAGCAAGCGGCAACGCCAGCAGCGCCGCCAACGCGGCCCGGACCGTCAACCCGTTACGCCATGAATGCATAGCTTGGGCCTAAGCCGTTTTGCGCCGCCGGGCAAATCCGGCCGCGCCGTGATAGCGGGAAAACCTGTGTGCGCTCGGCAATGCCGGGCTATCAGATCTTGCGCAGTTCCACCGGCTTGGACAGCTTGGCCTGATAATTGCGCACATAGGCGGGGGCCGGGTCCTCGGCGGTTCCCACCGGGGCACGGGCGACCTTAGGGTCGATGTCTTCGCGGAAGGCGACGCCGAAACGGGTGTCCTGCACCCATGCCACCGACCCTTCGATCCAGCCGACGTTGCGGATTTCGACCTCTACCTGGGCACCGCGCGCCACGCGCACCGGGCCTTCGCCCATCATGCCGCCGGATGAAAGGTTGCGCACCTTGATGCGGTGCACGCCGTCCAGCCCATCGATCCGCATGTCAGCCATCAGGAACAGGCTGTCACGCGCAATCTGGCGATTTTCCCCGTCGGTCATGGCTTCCATCCGGTTTTCAAACTGGGTCTGCATCCACGGCCACCTCGCGCACGCACCATGCGGGCACGCATGCCGTATCGGAAACATTCCTAGCGACGAATGGCTAACATTTCCTGAACGCCGCCGGCGGAGCCCCCGCCGGACGGCCGGATCAGCGCCGCATCAGTCGTCCCGCGAAACCCGCTCGCGGCGTTCGTGCGCTTCCTGCGCTTCGACCGTCATGGTGGCGATCGGCCGCGCTTCCAGCCGGCCTAGGCCGATCGGTTCGCCGGTAACCTCGCAATAACCGTACTCACCTTCCTCGATCCGGCGCAGGGCGGAATCGATCTTGGCGATCAGCTTGCGCTGGCGGTCGCGGGTGCGCAGTTCGATGCCCCAGTCGGTTTCGCTGGAAGCACGGTCGTTCAGGTCGGGTTCGCGGATCGGACCGTCCTGAAGCTGCTGCAGCGTTCCGGCTGCGGCATCGAGGATCGATCGTTTCCACGCCAGCAGCAACTTGCGGAAATAATCCTGTTGCGCTTCGCTCATATAGGCTTCGTCGGCGGCGGGTACATAAGCACCGCCTATAGCGCGCTTGGCTTTCGCCAGAACGTCAATGTCGTCAGCAAGGGCAGTCGCCATCCTATGGAATCTCCACAAGTCCCCCATCAGCCGGCACGCCCCTGCAATCCCGGGCATTCCCGGTGACCACCTGCCGATCTGCGGTTGCGGGGCCTATAAAACCACGCAATTCCCGGCACAAGCGCTTATCCCGGATCATCCCCAAAAAAGACGGGTTTCCGACATGCCCCTGACAGGCCCGAAAAATTTACGCGGTCTGTTAACTGTTTGTTGACCACGTTGACCGCAGCTTCGCCTCATCGGCAGCGCAAATGCCCGTCAACAGGGACTTTTCGGGACGGGACTCGCAGCCATTCGACAGGGGTAAGAGACCATGACCAGTGCCTGGATTCATCATAACGGCATCAACGATACCGCTTCCGCAGCCTGCACCCAGGCCGAAGACCTGCTGGTCGCCGAGTGCCTGGCGGCCGCCGCCGACGGCGATATCAGCGCCTACTTCGATCTCGGCGTCGCCTATTCGACCGCCAGCCACGGCGCGACCTGCGATCTGATCGAAGCGCACAAGTGGTTCAACCTGGCCGCCGTCGCCGGGCACGAGGAAGCCGCGCACTGCCGCGCCGAAGTGGCCGACGAGATGACCGCCCGCGAAATCGCCGAAGCCCAGCGCCGCGCCCGCGAATGGCTCTCCGCCAGCATGCGCCGCGCCGCCTGAGGCCCACGCCTCAGTCCTTGCGGAACGGCGTCCGTTCGCCCAGCCGCAACTGATCCAGCGCCACGCCTGCGCGTTCCTGTTCCAGAAAATCCGCCACCGCGCGGCGAAAGCCGGGATGGACGATGTAGTGGGCCGAAACCGTGCGCACCGGCTCATAGCCCCGCGCCAGCTTGTGCCCGCCCTGCGCCCCCGCCTCTACCCGCGACAGGCCCAGCGCGATCGCCGCGTCGATCGCCTGGTAATAGCACAGCTCGAAGTGCAGGAACGGCTTGTCGATCAGCGCGCCCCAGTAGCGCCCGTAAAGCGCATCCGCGCCGATGAAGTTGAGCGCGCCGGCCACTGCCACGCCATCGATGAACGCCAGCACCAGCAGGATCCGTTCGCCCATCGCATCGCCCAGCATGTCGAAGGCTGAGCGGGTGAGGTAGGGGCTGCCCCATTTGCGCGCGCCGGTGTCCTGATAGAACCCCCAGAACGCATCCCAATGCTCGGGCCGGATCGCATCGCCGCGCAGCGCGCGGATGGTCACGCCCTCCTGCGCCTTTACCCGTTCCTTGCGCAAGTCCTTGCGCTTGCGCGAGGATAACGTGGCGAGGAAATCGTCGAAGCGGGCAAAGCCGCGGTTGGTCCAGTGGAACTGGATATCGTCGCGCAACAGCCAGCCCGCCGCCTCGAAATCGGCCACCTGTTCCGGCGCGATGAAGGTGGCGTGCGCCCCGGAAAAGCCGTTGTCACGGCACAGCGTTTCGGCGGCACGCAAAAGCGGCAGGCGCAATTCGGGATGCGGCGTCAGCAGCCGGGGTCCGGTGGCGGGCGTGAACGGGACCGCGATCTGCAGCTTGGGATAATAGGCCCCGCCGGCGCGGTGCCAGGCATCGGCCCAGCCATGATCGAAGACGTATTCGCCCTGGCTATGCTCTTTCAGGTACGCCGGCAACGCCGCCGCCAGCCCGCCGTCGGGCCCGTCGATCGCGATCGGCAGCGGTTGCCAGCCGCTATGGCCGGCGACACTGCCGGACTGCTCCAGCGCGGTCAGGAAGGCGTGGCTGACGAAGGGATTGCCGCCATCGGTCAGCGCGTCCCACTGCTGCGCGGGCAGTTCGCCGACGCCGTGGGCCACCCGCGCCGTGAACGCACCCTCGCTCACGGCGCCGGATCGCCCCCCTGCCCCGCCGCGTCCTCGAAAATCTCGGCATCGGCATGCTCGGCCGCGCGGGCGCGGTGGGCATCGGAGCGCACCGTCCAGGTCAGCACCGGCAACCCGCGACGGCGCTGGCGCGCCGCGAACCCGCTGGGCAGATCGCGAATGTCATAGGCGAGAAAATCGGGCCGGGCATGCCACAAGGCCAGCCGCCGCCGGATCTTGCCCGGCAGCGCCCGATCCTCCCCTTCACTCACCACCAGCCCCCGCACCGTGTGCGGCGAATGGACCGCGTACCAGTGCGACACCTGGGGATCGAAGCTCATCACCGCATGCGGGCCGGTATAGCCTTCGAGCACGCGGCGGACGGCCAGGCACAGCGCGGCGATGCGGGCATCGCCATCGGACTTGAGCTCGATCAGCACCGGCACCTGCCCCGCCACCATGGTCAGCACCTGGCGCAGTGAGGGGATCGTATCCTCGGCGCTGCCGATCAACCGTATCTGGCCGAGCTGTTCAGCACTGCGCCGCGCCACCGGGCCGCTCGCCTCGGTCAGCCGGTCCAGCTCGTCGTCGTGGAACACCACCGGCTGACCGTCGCTCGATCGCTGCACGTCCAGCTCGATCCCCAGCCCCCCCGCAATCGCGGCGCGAAAGGCGGACAGCGCATTTTCCGGCACCCCGGCAGCACCGTGCAAACCGCGATGGGCATAGTCCTGCGCGCCCAGCCATTCGATCTTGCGCGGATCGGGGACCGGCGCGCGCCAGCGGTCAAACAGGGCGAACGGCAACGATCGCGTCCACTTCCACCGCCGCGCCCAGCGGCAGCACCGGCACGCCCACCGCGCTGCGCGCGTGCTTGCCGGCTTCGCCGAACACCGCCACCATCAGTTCGGAAGCGCCGTTCGCCACCTTGGGCTGATCGGTGAAGCTGCCGGTGGAATTGACGAAGGCCCCCAGCTTGACCACCCGCTCCACCCGGTCGAGCGACCCGAGCGCGGCCTTGAGTTGCGCCAGGATCATCACCGCGCAGGCCTGCGCCGCCTCTACTCCGGCTTCAAGCTCGACATCCTCGCCCAGCCGCCCGGTCACCAGCTTGCCGTCGATGAACGGCAACTGCCCGGAAACGTGGGCGAGACCACCCGCCACCACCACCGGCACATAGGCCGCGACCGGGGCCGCCGGTTCGGGCAGGACGAGGCCGAGTTCGGCAAGGCGCGCATCGAGGGCGGCAGGAGCAGCGGTGGTGGTCATGTCGGGTCCTTCGCGTTGTCTTGTCCGGTGCCGTGAAGCCGCTCCAGCAGCCAGGGCAGCGCGTGATTCCAGGTATCTATCCGGGCATGGGCATGGCCGGCTTCATGCGCGCAGTCGATATGCGGTGCGATGCGCGGCTCGGCGCACAAGTGCAGGCGGCCGACATGCGGCGTCAGTTCGCCGACCGAGCCGTGGTGCTGGGCGATATCGTCGATGAACACCGCCCGGCCGGGCTCGTATTCGTCAAGGATCGCCTTGAGTGCCGGCCCCTTCGGCCCCTGGTTGGTATAGACTTTCAGGTCGATACCGTGATCGGCAAGCTGGCGCACGCGGTGTTCGCGCCGGAAATCCATCAGGTTGGTCAGCACCACCACATCCGCCTCGCGCGAAAGCTCGGCGATCGCCGCCGCCGCGCCTTCGACCGGGGTCTGGCGGTGCATCTGGCCATCGAAGAACTTGTTGAGCAGTTCCCACACCCGCGCCTGTTCGAGCAGTGCGCCAGTCTGCGCATCGCGCATCGACTTGTGGAAGGCAGGAACGCCAAGATCGAACGAGACCCCCTCTTCCTCGGCCAGCCACTCCTGAAAATGGCCGACCATGTAGAGCAGGACTTCGTCGCAATCGGTGATGACCAGCGGCCGGCTCATGCCTGCAGTGCCTTTCCCGCCGCCGCCAGCGCCTCTGGCTTCACGCCCAGAGAATCCGCAGCCGCGACCAAATCGGGTTCATGCGCGCAGAGGAAGTCAATCACCGCGACGTGCGTGCCACGATAACCGAGCCCCGCCCGCAGCAAGTCGGGCGTCAGCCCGGTAAGTGCGAGGAAACGGCCGGCGCGGTCGTCGTCTGCGACAATCCAGCCCAGCGCCGATAGCGCCAGGGCCTGCGGATCGGCGGGGGATGCGGGGTTCGCGGGAATTGTCACGGTCTCCTGAACGGCCTAGGGCTTCTCTCTCAACCCTATAGATGGTGTCCAAGGCCGCGAATGGCAAAGCGAATTCTCGTTGTCGAGGACAACGATCTCAACCGCCGGTTGTTTTGCGACGTGCTCCGGAGCCAGGGCTATGCGGTGGAACCGGTGGCCGACGGCCTCGACGCACTGGAACGCGCCCGCCAGTTCGTGCCCAACCTCATCATCATGGACATCCAGTTGCCCAATGTCTCCGGACTGGACCTGATCGAAGCGGCCAAGCAGGACAGCACCCTGCGCACCGTCCCCGTCCTCGCCGTCACCGCCTACGCCGGCAAGGGCGACGAGGAACGCATCCGCGAGGCGGGCGCGGAAGGGTACCTCGCCAAGCCGATCTCGATCGGTCCATTCATGCAGGCAGTGCGGGCGCTGGCGGGGTAGGACGAATAACCCAACCGAATTGCCCACGTGGCGCCCGGCACCATGCGACAAACAGTTCGCAACTGAAAGGGGCATCGGCGATGCCGCTCGACGATGATCGCCAGCCTGCGGGCCGGCGGTCTGCACTCGGTGTTTCCTACACCCCCCTCCCATGGCATCTTGCTTCCTCGTTGACGTACCAAATCTGCGATTTCCTGATGCACACTGTAACTTTCAGTTATAGCGATATTTCATAATCTTATTAATCATTTAAGTCAGATTCCGAAGTTTACACACTGTAACCTTTGTAAACTTCGCCAGACGCATGATCGCGCCGCCCGTCCTTGCTGCGGCCTTGACATTTCGCCCGCTTCGCCGCTTTTGCGCCGCAATTCCCGGCCACAGAGCCGACCGAACTTTCGGAGTTGCCAGAACCATGACCCGCGATGAAACCTCCGCCCGGATCGCCGCGCTGATCGAGCCGTTCAACAAGAAGGGGGTTGCCATCACCGATGCCACCCGCTTCACCGACGATCTGGAGTTCGACAGCCTGACCGTCATGGATTTCGTCGCCGCGATCGAGGATGAGTTCGACATCATCATCTCGATGAACGCGCAGGCCGAGATCGAGAATTACGGCCAGTTGGTCGATGCCGTGGTCAAGCTGACGGCCTGAGCGCCCCGTCCCGTTGAGAGGCGGTGCCGCCTGGCCCCTCGCCCAAGGAATTGCACACGATGACCGACATGCTCGACACCACCACCAAAGGCGATCTGTTCAGCAAGTTCGATCCGCTGATCCAGATGCGTGCCAACCTGCTCGCTTCCGGGGTGGAAGATCCGTTCAGCCTCGTCATGGAACGGGTGCTTTCGCCTACCGTCGCCGTCTGCAACGGGCGCGAGACGATTCTGCTCGGCACCTACAACTACATGGGCATGACCTTCGACCCCGATGTGATCGAGGCGGGCAAGCAAGCGCTGGACGATTTCGGATCGGGCACCACCGGCAGCCGCGTGCTGAACGGCACCTATGCCGGGCACAAGGCGGTCGAACAGGCGCTATGCGACTTCTACGACATGCGCCACGCGATGGTCTTTTCGACCGGGTATCAGGCCAACCTCGGCATCATTTCGACGATCGCCGGCAAAGGTGACTACATCGTCCTCGACATCGACAGCCACGCCTCGATCTGGGACGGCTGCAAGATGGGCGACGCCGAAGTGGTGCCGTTCAAGCACAACGATATCGAAGCGATGGAAAAGCGCCTGCGCCGCATTCCCGCCGATGCCGGCAAGCTGGTCGTGCTCGAAGGCGTCTATTCGATGCTGGGCGATATCGCTCCGCTCAGGGAGATGATCGCCGTCGCCAAGAAGTACGGCGCGATGGTGCTGGTCGATGAGGCGCATTCGATGGGCTTCATCGGCCCGAACGGGCGCGGCGTGGCCGAGGACCAGGGCTGCCTCGACGATGTTGATTTCGTGATCGGGACTTTCTCCAAGTCGGTCGGCACGGTGGGCGGATTCTGCGTTTCGAACCATCCCAAGTTCGAGATCATGCGGCTGGTCTGCCGCCCCTATGTGTTCACCGCCAGCCTTCCCCCCAGCGTCGTCGCCACCGCCGCGACTTCGGTGCGCAAGCTCATGCATGCGGCGGACAAGCGCGCGCACCTGTGGGAAAACTCGCGCACGCTCCACAAGGGGCTCAAGGACGCCGGGTTCAGCCTGGGCACAGACAGCCCGCAGTCGGCCATCATCTCGGTCATCATGCCCGATCTGGAACGCGGCGCGGGGATGTGGGAAGCGCTGCTTCACGAAGGGCTTTACGTGAACCTCGCCCGCCCGCCGGCAACCCCGGCCAACATGACCCTGCTGCGCTGCTCGCTGTGCGCCGAACATTCGGCCGAACAGGTGCAGCAGATCATCGGCATGTTCACCCGCGCCGGCAAGACGGTGGGGATCATCTGACGCGCAAAGCGGCGCGCTTCAGTGGATGGAAATGATTCCATCCACGGCGCGCCATTCCTGCGGGCCGATCAGCTTCTTGTGGGCTACCCGTACCGAATGGAGCGGGCCCTCGATCTCGCGGACCCAGAAGTCCAGGAACCGGCGCAACACGGGGAACTGCGGAGCTTCGTCGTATTGCTGGAAAGCGTAAAGCTGCAGGAGCCGGGGATGGTCGGGAAAGAAGTAATGGATCTCCACGGTCGTAAGGCTGTAGCCTTCGATCTGCCTGATGAAATCAGGCGATGCGCGCAAAACCCGTGATGGTTCTTCCTGTCGACCGACCATAAACCTCCTTCCGGCACCGCACGCTTATTGCGGTGCAGCATGGAAAGAATGCCATAAAACCGGTTAACGTCAAGTGAGTGCCGCGCCGGGCCAATCTCAGGCGCTCGTCACCGCCGTCGCCTGCGCGCAGGCACGCGAATCCTTGCCGTCGCCGCCCAGCAGCGTCGCCGCCATGAACCCGACGACGATCAGCACGACGAACCCCACCGTCACCTTGCCGAGATGCCGGTCGATCACCGGCTTGATCCGCGCCCCATAGAGCCGGAACAGCACACCCACGATCATGAAGCTGATCGAGCGCGAAATGAGGCTGGCAACGATGAACGTCACGAGACTGAGCCCGATGAAGCCGGCGGTGATGGTGATGAGCTTGAACGGAATGGGCGTCGCGCCCTTGGCGATGATGAAGATCGCCCCCTTCTCGCGCAGGAAGCAGGCTGCCTTGGGAAAGCTCTCCTGCAGGTGCAGCGCGCGCAACAGGGTGTCGCCGAAGGCCTCGAACGCGAAATGACCGATCGCATAGCCCAGCAGGCCACCGGCGACCGACGCCAGCGTGGCGGTCGCGGCGAAGCGGATCGCCTTCTTCGGCTCCGCCAGGCACATCAGCCCCAGTAGCGGATGCGGCGGCACCGGGAAAAAACTGGCCTCCATGAACGCGAACGCGGCCAGCCACCACTCGGCATGGCGGTGCGCAGCCTTCGCCAGGGTCCAGTCATAAAGGCGACGCAGCATCACGGTCTCCGCACGGGATCAGTGGCGCATCCTTAGGAGCCATGCTGCGACGCGGCAAGGGGCTGCCGACCAGCGGGCAAAGGCGAATCCACCTTGTCGAATCGACATTTCGGCGATAGTCGAATTATCGATCATTCGGAGAAGCAGCGATGAAGCGTTTACACCTGCATGTCAGCGTCCCCGACATCACCCAGGCCGTCGCGTTCTATACCACGCTGTTCGACGCGCGGCCGGATGTCGTGAAGGACGATTACGCCAAGTGGATGCTGGACGATCCGCGCGTCAACCTTGCCATTTCCTCGCGCGCCCGTGCCACCGGCATAGATCATGTCGGCATCCAGGTTGACACGCCTGACGAATTGGCGGCGCTGGCCACGCGCCTGAACGCTGCGGGCAACACCACCTTCGACCAGGAGGCAACGACGTGCTGCTACGCCAATTCCGACAAAAGCTGGGTGACGGATACCGCCGGGGTTCGGTGGGAAACATTCTTCACACACGGCGAAGCCACGTCTTACGGCGAAGATGAAGTGATGCCGGATCCGGCCGCAGGTGCCTGCTGCGCTGCCGGGCCGGCTTGCTGCTGATGCTGTTGCCCGATGCCGTAGCAGCCCTGTCCGCGCTGGCGCACGGGCACCGGCTGACTGTCTTTCGCCTCCTGGTGCGGGCCGGCGCGGATGGACTTCCGGCGGGCGAAATCGCCCGGGAAGTCGGCGTCCTGCCGAACACCCTGTCCACGCATCTGACCATCCTTGGCCACGCGGGCTTGATCCAGTCCCGCCGCGAAGGTCGTTCCGTCATCTACTCCGCCGACTACGACGGCATGCGGGGCCTGTTGGGCTTCCTGGTGTCCGACTGCTGCGCCGGACGCCCTGAGATCTGCGCGCCGCTGATGGGACTGGCCGCCTGCTGTGAAGTGGACGCGAAGTGATGACGACTTTCGAACGCTACCTCTCGTTATGGGTCGCCCTGTGCATCGTTGCGGGGATCATGGCGGGACACTTCATGCCCACCTTTTTCGCGACCGTCGGTTCGGCCGAGATCGCAAGCGTCAACATGCCGGTTGCCGTGCTGGTGTGGCTGATGATCATTCCGATGCTGCTGAAGATTGATTTCGGCGCGCTCGGAAAGGTGCGGCGTCACTGGCGCGGGGTCGGCGTAACGCTGTTCGTCAATTGGGCGGTGAAACCCTTTTCGATGGCGCTGCTGGGGACGTTCTTCATCGGCTGGCTGTTCGCGCCGCTGCTGCCGGCCGGGCAATCTTCGTCCTACATCGCAGGATTGATCCTGTTGGCCGCCGCGCCCTGCACCGCGATGGTCTTCGTCTGGTCGAACCTGTGCGACGGCGAACCGACCTACACGCTGAGCCAGGTCGCGCTGAACGACGTGCTGATGGTCGTCCTGTTCGCGCCGCTGGTCGGGCTGTTGCTGGGCGTAGCGTCGATCACGGTGCCCTGGGATACGCTGTTGCTGTCGGTCGTGCTCTACATCGTCGTGCCGGTCATCATCGCTCAGTTCGTGCGACGCGCCGTCTTGTCAGGCGGCGGGCAACCCGCCCTTGACGCCCTGCTGGCGCGGCTTGGCCCAGTGTCACTGCTTGCGCTGCTGGCAACGCTGGTACTGCTGTTCGGATTCCAGGGTGAACAGATCGTCGCGCAGCCGCTGGTCATTGCCTTGCTAGCCGTCCCGATCCTGATCCAGGTCTATTGCAACGCCGGGCTCGCCTACCTCCTCAACCGCGCTATCGGCGAAGCGCATTGCGTGGCGGGACCATCGGCCCTGATCGGTGCCAGCAACTTTTTCGAACTTGCCGTCGCGGCGGCCATCGGACTGTTCGGCCTGCAATCCGGCGCGGCACTGGCAACGGTTGTCGGCGTGCTGATCGAGGTTCCGGTCATGCTGTCCGTCGTCGCCATCGTGAACCGCTCAAAGGGCTGGTATGAACGGGGTTCAGCCGTCGCCCGTGTCCAGCAGAAGGTATAGGCCATGACCGACGCATTTCCCGTTACCATTTACCACAACCCCGATTGCGGCACGTCGCGCAATGCGCTGGCGATCATCAGGGCCGCGGGATATGCGCCCACGGTGATCGAATACTGCATTGCCGGCTGGACCCGCCCGCAACTCGAAGCACTATTCGCGGCGATGGCTGCAACCCCGCGCGAGGTGTTGCGCGAGAAGGGCACGCCGGCCGCCCAGCTCAGCCTGCTGGACGGCGCATCGGGTGAATCGATCATCGAAGCCATGGTCGAGCACCCCATTCTGGTGAACCGACCGATCGTCGTCACGCCGAAAGGCACGAAGCTGTGCCGCCCTTCCGAAGTCGTGCTGGAACTGCTGCAAAACCGGCCCGCCAGCTTCACAAAGGAAGACGGAGAAATCGTCTCCCTCTGACCTGACCGCCTTGATTGGCCTGCGGGTCATGCCAAGCCGATGGGATACCTGTCGCACCCGAGACAAGCGCCATCGAACCCGACAGGTTTCGGAAGGCAGACCCGGCAGATGAGGGCTCAGGGGCGGACCCGAACATTCGAATGGGGCCAGGCCGCCTACGCCAGAACCACTCTCGTCCGGCGCAATCCCTCCAGCCGTGCCGCCGCCCCCAGCGCAGTCAGCGCGCGCGGGGCGAAGACGATGCCGGCGAACATCACCGGGGCGATCATCGCGCCCCAGTAGAAATTGTCCCATCGCCCGGCGAGCATGAACGCCGCGCCGTAGCCGGCGCTGAGCAGGAAGGCGACCACCCCGGCGCGGCTGTTCCAGCCCAGCCAGCCGAAGGTCATCAGGATCACCGCCGGTCCTGCCAGCCAGTGCGGCAGCCAGCGCAAGTTGCTGGACTGGACCACGTTGCCCAGCCAGCCCGGAATGCCGCGCATGACCAGCCACGCCGGGCCATGCGGATCGCCGGGGAGCACCTGCGCGGCGATAATGGCAAGGTGCCAGGACATCACGGCCAGGAACACCGCCACCAGCGCGCCCCATGCCGCCGCTTCGCGCCAGTTGCGCAGCCACAGCGCGGTGGCTCCCATCAACAGGACATAGGGTAGCGTATGTTCGCGGATCGCCAGCGCCAGCGCGGCAGCGGCCCAGGCCGCGATCCAGCGCCCGCCCTGCCCGCCCTGGCCGATCCGATGCAGCCCGAAAGACAGCGCCACCAGCATCCCGGCCCACAGTTCGTGCAGCACGAAGTAATAGCGGTTGAGGCCGAGCGAGGCCCCGACGAAGACCATCGCCGTCGCCAGCCGCCGCAGCCGCTTGAGGTTGGGGTCTTCACCGAACTTCGCCCACCATGCCGCAATCACCCCCGCCATCAGCAGCACGGCCGCGACGATCTGGCCCGCGCCGCCCAGCCATGCGTCGAGATAGGCCAGCGTCGGCAGGCGCACCGCCAGGCCGGGGTTGACCGGGTAATCGCGCGCGCGCTGTTCGGGGACGATGAAATCGTAGTAATTCTGCCCCGCCTGGATGCGCCGGATCGCTGCCTTGTAGAGCGCGATGTCCTCGTCGTCCTCGTCAGCGGTCGTGGTGGACGCCGCCGTTCCGGCAGACCGCGTATGACGCGCGCCCGGATCGCTGTCGGGCCGTCCTACCGGCAGCACTGCTGCCGCCGCCAGCAGCAGCGCCAGCGCCAGCAGCGCAAGCCGCGCCAGACCCACCGGCCAGCCGGCAAAGACAGACGGCGTGCCTAGCCCGCCAGCCTTGTCAGAATGTCCGGATGCGATAACGCCCATGCCGCCAGGCCCCCAAGGAATGCGGCCAGAACATAGCCACTCCAATGGTTACCATCCGGTTTACGCGCCGCATTGCGCGACCAGATCAGGTCCACATCGGGGAGCGGCAACTGTTCGGGCGCGCCGCCCTTGGGCGGGAACTTCTCCTCGATCCGGCGGATCAGCGCGGGCAATCGCTGGAGCGTATCGAAATCGGCGCGCAGCCGATCGACGATCAGCGCCTCCGGCCCCAGCTCGTCACGAATCCAGCTTTTGACGAAGGGTCCGGAAACGTCCCACATGTTGATGCTGGGATCGAGCGCGGTGGCGAGCCCTTCGACCATCACCATCGTCTTTTGCAGCAGCAGCAGGTGCGGTTGCACCGCCATGTCGAAATCGCGGGTGATGGCGAACAGCCCGTCGAGCATCTGGCCGACCGAAAGCTCGGAGACCGGCTTGCCACGCATCGGCTCGCCCACCGCGCGCAGGGCCGAGGCGAAATCCTCGACGCTGTGATAGGCGGGCACGTACTGCGCCTCGAAGTGGATCTCGGCGACGCGGCGGTAATTGCCGGTCATCAGGCCATAGAGGATTTCGGCCAGCCACAGCCGCGCCTGCCGGTTGATCCGGCCCATAATGCCGAAATCGATGGCGACGATCGTGCCGTCTGCCTGCACGAACAGGTTGCCCTGGTGCATATCGGCATGGAAGAAGCCGCCGGCAATCGCCTGGGTCAGGAAAGTCAGCACCAGCGTTTTCGCCAGTCCGGGCAGATCGTGCCCGGCGGCGCGCAGTGCCGCGATATCGCTCATCTTGACGCCATCGACCCATTCGACCGTCATTACCGAACCGTTGGTGCGGTCCCAGTCGGTCGCGGGGATGCGATAGCCGTCGGCGCGGCCCATGATTTCGGCCAGTTCCGAGGCGGAGGCCGCTTCCCGGCGCAAGTCCAGCTCGCGATAGGTCCAGCGCTTCAGATTGGCGACCACCGCGCGCGGCCGCAGCCGCGCCGCTTCGCCGCCCAGCGCCTCAAGATGGGCGGCCGCCCACTCATACGTATCGATATCGCGCGCGAACTGTTCGCGAATGCCGGGACGCAGCACCTTGACCGCCACATCGCGCCCATCCGGCGTCAGCGCGCGGTGGACCTGCGCCATCGACGCGGCCCCCACCGGTTGCTCGTCAAACCGGGCGAACAGCTCTTCCAGCGGGCGGCCGAAAGTGCCTTCGACAGCCGCGCGGATCTGCGCGAAGTCCACCGGCGGCAGGCTGTCCTGCAGGCTCAGCAGGTTGCGCGCGGGGATTTCGCCCACAAGATCCGGCCGCGTCGCCAGCGCCTGGCCCAGCTTGATCGCGGCGGGACCAATGGCCTGGAACGCGCCGGCATAATCGGGTTCGGCGGGCTGGCGGGTGCCGATCCGGGCGATCCGGCACAGCCGCTTGACCTGCACCGGCGCGTTGCGATCGTTCTCGATCCCCCGCAACGCCCCATGCCGCGCGAGCACCCGGCCCCAGCTCAGCAAGCGCAGGATATGGCGTGTGGGGCGGGTCATGCCGCGCCCGCGCGTGGAGCATGGATTGCACGCGGAGGCGCGGAGACGCGGAGATTTACTGGTTCGCGCAAAGGCGCAAAGGCGCAAAGGGCCGGGCCCGCGCCGCAGGCCTTGAGCACTTTCGAAGACGCCGCGCGAGACTGCGATGATATGCAGTGCGGCTGCGCCGCAAGACCAACGCCTTTGCGCCTTTGCGCCTTTGCGCGAACCCTTTGACCCTCCGCGTCTCCGCGCCTCCGCGTGAGACCGGACCTTCGCAGGCCCCCGTACCGCTGCGTCATTCTCAGACCTTCCATCCCGAATGGATGGCGACCAGCCCGCCCAGGATGGGTTCGACCTTGGTCTGCGTGAAACCCGCATCGCGGATCATCCGCTCGAATTCCGGCATCGGCGGGAAACGGCGGATAGATTCGATCAGGTAGCGATAGCTGTCCGCATCGCCCGCGATCATCGTGCCGATGCGGGGCACCAGCTTGTGCGAATAGGTGTCGTAGATTTCCTTGAACCCCGGCCACTGCGTGGTCGAGAATTCGAGGCAGAAGAAGCGTCCGCCGTATTTGAGCACGCGGTGCGCCTCGGCCAGCGCCTTGTCGATCCGGGTCACGTTGCGGATGCCGAAGGCGATCGTATAGGCATCGAAGAAGCGATCCGGGAACGACAGTTCCTCCGCGTTCTGGCGCGACCAGACCAGACTGTCGATGCCGCGCTCCATTGCCCGCTCTATGCCCACATCGAGCATGTCCTGGTTGATGTCGGACACCGTCACGCTGGCTCCGGCCTTTTCCAGGCGGAACGCGATATCGCCGGTGCCGCCCGCCATATCGAGAATCTGCTCGCCCGCGCGCGGTTTCACCCGGCGGACGAACTGATCCTTCCACACCCGGTGCAGGCCTGCGGACATGGCGTCGTTCATCACGTCGTATTTCTTGGCGACGCTGGAGAATACGGCCCCGACGCGGGCGGTCTTGTCCTGGGCGTCGATGTCCTCGTAGCCGAAGGATACGGTCTGGCTGGTCTCGGTCATGGCCTGTCCTCTAGCGGCGGGGCCGCGCCTGCGCCACCTGCGTTTTGCGGTTCGGTCCTGCGCCGGACGACCAGCGCGGCAAGGACGATGCCGCCCAGGATCATCGCCATGCCGATCCAGTGGAACCGCTCCAGATGCTCGCCCAGCAACCAGGTGGAGAGCAGCGCACCGAACAGCGGCATCAGCGTGATCCCCTGCCCCGCGCGCGCCGGGCCAAGCTGCTCGGTCGCCGCATTGAACACGTAGAACGCCACCACCGACGGGAATATCCCGACATAGACGAACCCGCCCAGATCGCGCAGCGACCAGCCGTGGTTGCGCCCCTCCAGCGTTTCGAGCAGCGCCGGCGGCGCCATCGTCAACACCCCGAGGCTGAACGTCAGCAGCAGGAACACCGCCGGGCTGACAGCGGGCTTGCGCCTGAGAAACACGATATAGAGCGCCCAAGCCAGCGCCGCGATCAGGATCATCGCATCGCCCCGGCCGATCGGCAGCCCGGCAATCGCCGCCAGATCGCCGCGCAGGACGATGGTGACGACCCCCAGCGTCGACAGGAGCACCGCCGCCACCTGCAGCGCCGGGGCCCTGGTCCCTTCCAGCACCCGGTCGACCGCCAGCACCATCGCCGGGATCGAGGCCTGCAGCAGCAGCGCGTTCGTCGCGGTGGTATAGCGCAGGCCGTTGTACAGCAGCGCATTGAACAGCACCACGCCCAGCGCCCCCAGAATCGCGATCCACAGCCACCCGGCACGGATGATCGCGCGTTCGGCCCACGCCTTGCGTGCGGCCAGCGGCAGCAGGACGAGGCAAGCGATGAACCAGCGCATGAACGACAGCGTGAACGGCCCGACATCATCGCGCATGGCCCGGCCGACGATCGAGTTCCCGGCCCAGAACACCATGACCACGCCCAGCATCAGATAAGCGCGCGCATGGGATTTCCGAGGAGGCATGGCCGCCGCCTTATCGTGCCGCGTCGATCTTGGCGAGGGCCCGGTGACAGGGCGCGCGCCAAGCCCTATCTGCATGCGCACCATGCCCGAATTACCCGAAGTCGAAACCACCGTGCGCGGCCTCGCCCGCGTGCTCGATGGCGCGCGCATCGCCCGCGTCGCGGTCAACCGTCCCGATCTGCGCCGCCCGTTTCCGCCCGAACTGGTCCAGGCGCTGACCGGGGCGCGGGTCACCGGGCTGGGCCGCCGCGCCAAATACGGCCTGATCCATACCGACCGCGACAGCACCATGATCTTCCACCTCGGCATGTCGGGGCGCTGGCGGATCGAGCCGGAGCAGATCGAGAAGCACGATCATCTCGTGCTCGAAACCGATGCCGGGCATGTGCTGGCACTGAACGACGCGCGCCGGTTCGGGTCGGTCGACCTGGTGCAGACCGCCGCGCTGGACATCTGGCCCGCATTTGCCGCGATGGGGCCCGAGCCGCTGGGCGACGGACTGACCGCCAAGCACCTCGCCAAGGCCTTTGCCGGGCGCAGCGCACCGATCAAGCAATTACTGCTGGATCAGGCGATCGTGGCGGGGCTGGGCAACATCTACGTCTGCGAGGCGCTGTTCCGGGCCGGCATCCGGCCGGACAAGGCCGCCGGGCAAGTCAGTCGCCCCGCGCTCGGCCGGCTGGTCCCGGCGATCCGCACCGTGCTGGCCGAATCGATCGCCGCCGGGGGATCGACCATTCGCGACTATGCCCAGCCCTCGGGCGAACTCGGCTATTTCGCGACGGCCTGGCAGGTCTACGGGCGCGAGGGCGAAAGCTGCGGCTGCGGCCAGAGCGTGCGCCGTTTCGTGCAGGGCGGACGCAGCACGTTCTGGTGCGCAAAGTGCCAGAAATAGGCGGCCTGCCCCGGCCTGCGCGCCTTGACGAAATCGGGGACCACCGCTAAGGGGCGCGCTTTCCGGCGAGTCAGCTCGCCATTCGAGCAGATTCGTAGGCAATTGTGGCCGCCCAGTGTTTGACCTGGCCGGCCGGACAGAGGAAATTCGATGGCCAATACGCCGCAAGCCCGCAAGCGCATCCGTCGCAACGAGCGCCGCGCCGAAATCAATACCAACCGCGTCAGCCGCATCCGTACCTTCATCAAGAAGGTCGAAGCCGCGATCGCCGGTGGTGACAAGAGCGCCGCAGCCGAAGCGCTGAAGGCCGCGCAGCCGGAACTGGCACGTGGCGTGGCGCGCGGCGTGCTGCACAAGAACACGGCCGCCCGCAAGCTGTCGCGCCTGACCAAGGCCGTCGTGCAGCTCTGAGCGTTTTGCGAATCGCTTAAGGGGTATCGCCGGGGTTCGCCCCGGCACATAACAGGAACGGGGTCGGCGCTATCGAGCGCCGGCCCCGTCCTGGTTTTTGCCGCATCGCAGCAGGCAAATCGGGACATCGTTGATTTCCCGCGATTCGTTTTTCCGCCTTGCGGAACGCATTGAAAAATAGCGATAAATTTTTTTGTTGCGGTTTTTGGGCACTCTCCCTGAGTCAACTGCCATTATTTTCGAAATTTGTGGGCAGCCGTCTTGCCTGCGGGCGCGGGCCGTCCTTAGAAGTGTCCTTGGCCGTTGCGGAACCGGCCTGGGGAAATCATCACGAAGCATGACAGCTACCGCGAGACGTGTCTCGCGGGGGGAAGAGCTTTTATGCCGATTTTCCGGGGAATTTCCGTGACGGCTCACTTTGGCGGCGGCGAACCATGGGAGATCCACCAGGTGACGGGGACAGTGGCGGGACACGGCGCAGGCGGCGCCCATTCCAAGAAATCGAAGGTAATCAGGTTGGCGACGGAAGAGGATCAGGAAGCCGTGAACCTTGCGGCGGACTGGGCTGATATCAGCCAGGGTCTGCGCAAGGATCTGGGGCAACAGGTCCACAGCCAGTGGATCAAGCCGATCCAGCCCGGTTCCTACTGCAAGGAAACCGGCACGCTCGACCTTTACCTGCCGACCGAATTTTCCGCCAACTGGGTGGCGGACCGCTTCGCGGATCGGCTCTCGCTGGCCTGGAAGATCGCCCGCCCCGACGTGCGCCACGTGCGCGTGCTGGTCAATCCGGGCCGTCGCCCGCTTCCCGAACTGCGTCTCGGCAACGGCGGCGTGCCCAGCCGCGCCCCGGCCAACGATTCGATGATGGGTGCCAGCACCCCGCTCGGCTCCGCGATCGAGGGGGAAGCCTTCGCCTCGCTCGGCCAGGGCACCGCCGGCATCGATGCTTCGCAGACGTTCACTTCGTTCGTCACCGGCACTGCCAACGTCCTCGCCTGCAACGCGGCGCAGCGCATGGCGGCCACCGAAACACCGCAGTTTTCGCCGCTTTATCTCAAGGCCGCTACCGGCCAGGGCAAGACCCACCTGCTGCACGCGATCGGCCACGCCTATCTGCACAACCACCCCCGCGCGCGCATCTTCTATTGCTCGGCCGAGCGGTTCATGGTCGAATTCGTCCAGGCCCTGCGCCAGAACCAGATGATCGAGTTCAAGGCCCGCCTGCGCGGCTTCGACCTGCTGCTGGTGGACGATATCCAGTTCATCATCGGCAAGGCGAGCGCGCAGGAAGAACTGCTTTACACCATCGACGCCCTGCTGGCCGAAGGCAAACGCCTGGTCTTCGCCGCCGACCGCGCGCCGCAAGCGCTCGACGGGGTGGAACCCCGGCTGCTGTCGCGCCTGTCGATGGGCCTGGTCGCCGATATCCAGCCGGCCGACATCGAACTGCGCCGCTCGATCCTGGAAAGCCGCCTGTCGCGCTTCGCGATCGACGTGCCCGCCGATGTGATCGAGTTCCTGGCCCGGACGATCAACCGCAACGTGCGCGAACTGGTCGGCGGCCTTAACAAGCTGATCGCCTATGCGCAGCTCACCGGCCAGCAGGTCTCGCTGCAACTCGCCGAAGAGCAGTTGACCGATATCCTGTCGGCCAACCGCCGCCGCATCACCATCGATGAAATCCAGCGCACGGTCTGCCAGTTCTACCGGATCGACCGGCAGGAGATGAGCTCCAAGCGCCGCGCCCGCGCCGTCGTGCGCCCGCGCCAGGTGGCGATGTATCTGGCCAAGGTGCTGACGCCGCGGTCCTATCCCGAGATCGGCCGCAAGTTCGGTGGCCGCGATCATTCGACCGTCATCCATGCGGTGCGCCTTATCGAGGAACTGCGCACGCGCGACGCCGATATGGACGGCGACGTGCGCAGCCTGCTGCGCCAGTTGGAAAGCTGAGGCCCGCCCTCCACGGCGGGCCCACCGGCGTTCAACCGCTTGCCAACAGGGTTATCCACCGCGCTATCCCCGCGCGCGCAGCCCATCGCCGCGCGGGGCGATTGCGCGTGCCTGAAGGCATTATCGTCTCATCGCAATTAACCACATCCGCTTAAACGGCGCATACTAACGGCCCCATAGGCCGGCCTTTCCCGACACCTCCTTCGGAAAGGCATTCCCCCCGATGCGTTTCTATCACGCGACCCGGTTCCTGTTTCCCCGCCGCTACGAGTTGCGGCTGCTGCTCGTCTGCTTTCTCGCCGTCCATGTGCCGCTGATCACGGTGCTGATGTTCGAGGCGGTTACCATGCATTGGGATCTGACGATCCTGGGCGTCCTGCTGGTGGCAACGCTGGCCGGCACCGCGCTCGGCCTCGCCGCCATTCACGCCCTGCTGACCCCGGTGACCCGCGCCATCGACCTGCTCGAAGCGGTACACGCCGGGCGGCGCGTGCTTGATGTCCCGGTCGGCGGGCAGGACCTTGTCGGCCGCCTGTACCTCGGCGTTGCCCGTGCCGCGAACGAGAACGCCGCGCGGATGGAGCGGCTGGTGGACGCCGCCGAGCGCGATCCGCTGACCGGCCTGCGCAACCGCCGCGGCTTCCTGGACAGCGCCGAAACCCTGCTCGACGGGGCGACCCAGGCCGTGCTCGCCATCATCGATATCGACCATTTCAAGCAGATCAACGACCGTTTCGGCCACGCCGAGGGCGACCGGGTGCTGGAGCAATTCGCCCGGCATCTCGAAAACGGCATCCGCCGCACCGATCTTGCGGCGCGCTGGGGCGGCGAGGAGTTCATCGTGCTGTTCGTCGGCGCGTCGATCGCCGAGGCGCAGGCCGTGCTCGAACGGCTGCGTACCGGGCTGGCGCGCGATTGCGTGATGCCGGACCCGGCGTGGGAGCTGACCTTTTCCGGCGGCGTCGCCCGGCTCGCCGGTTTTGCCGGACTGGGGGAAGCGACGCACCAGGCCGATGCCGCGATGTACGCGGCCAAGCAGGCCGGCCGCAACCGCCTGCAAATCGCATCCTGACGCCGTGGCGTGCGCGCTGCGCGGCCCGGGTTGAATTCTTAGCGCTTCACCCCGGCGGGCGGGTGCTGTAGGCGGACCGGCATGACTCCAGCGCTCTTCACCGCCCTCCCCGCCGACGTCTGGCAGGCCATCGCCCGCGGCACCCGCTGCCGTTGTCCGCGCTGCGGCGAGGGACGCCTGTTCCGCAAGTGGCTGAAGCCGCTCGATCGCTGCCCGGTCTGCACGCTGGATCTGACGCCGCAGCGGGCCGACGATTTCCCCGCGTACATCGCCATGATCGTGACCGGCCACCTGATGGCCCCGCTGATTATCGCGCTGTCCAAGGACTATGCGCTCGGCGTGGTCGCCATGTTCGCGATCGTCGTGCCGGTGGCGCTGGCGATGATGCTCGGCATGCTGCAACCGGCCAAGGGCGCGGTCATCGCCGTCCAGTGGTGGAACGGCATGCACGGCTTTGCCCGCGAACGCCGCCCGGCGGAAGAGGCGACCGGCGAAGACGCCCAGGCATGAGCCTGGCGGCCGGGCGGATCGAACGCTTCGCGCGGCATATCGTCCTGCCCGAGATCGGCGGGGCCGGCCAGGTGGCGCTGGCCGATGCGCATGTGGTGCTCGTCGGCTGCGGCGGGCTTGGCAGTCCAGCGCTGCAATACCTCGCCGCAGCCGGCATAGGCCGGCTGACACTGGTGGACGACGACCGGGTGGACGTCTCCAATCTCCAGCGACAGACGATTTTCACGCCATCGGACATCGGCAAGGCAAAGGCGGAAAGCGCTGCCGAATGGGTGCGGCGTTTTGATCTTGGCCTTGAGGTCGTGGCGGTCGCTCGGCGGGTGGGGATTGAGAACGCCGCCGATCTCCTGTCCGGCGCGAGCCTCGTACTGGACGGGTGTGACAACTTCGCGACTCGGCTGGCGGTGTCAGATGCGTGCGTGCAACTCGGCATCCCGCTGACCAGCGCCGCGCTCGGCCGGTTCCAGGGCCAGGTGGCCAACTTCGCCGGGCACCTGCCCGATCAGCCCTGCTACCGCTGCTTCGTTGGCGATGCCTTCGATGCCGAGGATTGCGACACCTGCGCCGCCGATGGCGTGCTGGGGGCGATGGCGGGCATGGTCGGCACGTTTGCCGCGATGCATGCGGTGCGCATCGTGCTCGATGGCCTCACCGATCTGGGTCGGCCGCAATATGGCACGCTCCACCTGATCGACGGGCTGGCCCCTTCGATGCGCCCGTTGCGGATCGCCAAGGACCCGGCGTGCCGGGGCTGCTCAGCCGCCTGACAGCATCTCCTCTACCCACGCCGGCACAACCTGCGTGGCCGGGCCGTGGCGCGCTTCGTCGAACCACGCACTGCCCTGGCTCGGCTCCAGATTGAGTTCCAGCGTGCGCGCACCGACATCGCGCGCGCCGCGCACCAGCCCCGCAGCGGGATAGACCGCGCCCGACGTGCCGATCGAGACGAACAGGTCAGCCTCGCGCAATGCGCCGTAGATGTCTTCCATACGGTAGGGCATTTCCCCGAACCAGACGATGTCCGGCCGCAGCGCCGGCACGCCGCAGGCGGGACATGCCGGGCGATCGAGCAGCGGCGCGCGCCAGGGCACCCGTTCGTCGCAGGCGGTGCACCAGGCGTTGAGATGTTCGCCGTGCATGTGGATGAGGTTGCGCGATCCGGCCCGGTCATGCAGGTCATCGACATTCTGCGTCACCAGCGTGACGGTGCCGCCCGGCACCCGCTCCGGCCATTCCGCCTCCAGCCGGGCCAGAGCCGCGTGCGCCGCGTTAGGCTGCTTGGTCTGGATCGCGGCCCGGCGCATGTCGTAGAAACGCAGCACCAGTTCGGGATCGCGCGCAAACGCCTCGGGCGTCGCCACGTCCTCCACCCGGTGTTTCTCCCATAGCCCGCCCGAATCGCGGAACGTATCGATGCCGCTTTCGGCCGAAACGCCGGCCCCGGTCAGGATCATGATGTTGCGAATGCTGGTCATCGCTCCAGCATGGCGGACCTGCGCAGCGCCGCCAAGACGGGATCTACAGGCTGTCAGGCAGCGGCCCCGCTCATCGCCTCGGACACCGGCACGGCACCGACGATCTGCCCCGACGTCAGCGCCAGCGCCACCGCGTGCGGCAGGGTGCGGGCATCAAGCTTGGTCCTGGCATGCTTGAGGTGGAATTCCACCGTCACGCTGGCAACCCCGAGCTGATGCGCGATGTGCGCCACGCGGTGCCCCTGCGCAATAAGCGCCAGGCATTCCCGCTCGCGCGGGGTGAGCCCGGATGAAACCGATACGTGCATCAACTCCGCCCCCCGAAGTTACCCCGGCTCATAACCCGAACAGGGTATATGCCTTTCCATAGGTTGCCCAAGAAAATCCTGCAATTAGATTCGGTTGCGAGAAGTTTGGGCAATAGTCCGGCAATACTGAGCGTCGGACTCATCAGGGGATGAAGTAATGAGCAAAACTGCACTCACCGTGCGCAGCCGGATCCTGCTCGGCGCCAGCGCCGGCGCGCTCTCGCTGGCTTCGTCCCCGGCACATGCCACCCAGAACTGCCCGGCCAGCGGGTCTTGCGATCTGACCGTTACCGAAGCGAATCAGACAATCGCGCTTAGCGGCCTTAGCGGCGGCACGGTGATCAACACCGCCACCGGCACCACCATCACCGCCGCCGTGACCGTCCCGACCCAGACAACGGGGGTTGTCATCGACAATCGCGCCGGCGCATCCATCTCCGGCCTGACGTTGACCCCCGTGTCCAACCAACCTCCGCCGTTTAACGCACCTTACGAGCTCCGAAACTCCGGCGTCACCGTCATCAACGCAGGCGCGATCACCGGCGATGTCCATTTCACCAGTGGCGGGACTTATGTGAATGCGGGCGGCACCGTCAGCGGATCGATCCGAAGCTCCACGCAAAACCCGTTCTCGACCGAAGTTTACATTGAGCGCGACAGCACTCACTCGACGCTGTTCGATCCGGGGAAGGGGGTAGATGTCTACTCCGGTTCGATCAGCAGCAGCGCCACCGTAACCCTGCCCAGGACGCTCCCTACCAATTTCGAAGTCTACGGGCTGGAGGTCCTCGGCACAGGGACAACCGCCACGCTCGTCGCGCATCCCGATGGGGCCGGAAGCACGGGATTGAATCTGCGGGGCCAAGGTTCCGTGGTGAACCAGGGCGTTATCAACCCGGCCGACTTGTCCGCCACCGGCATTAATCCGATTTTCCTTGCTGTCCTCCCCCAGCGCGCGATCACTTACAGCGGCTTGGTAGACGACACTACAACCGTCAACGTCACCTATCCGGTCAACACTCCGATCTTCCAGCTCTCGGTCACCGAGGCGGTGGTTTTGAACGCCGGCCTGGAGTCCTTCAGCAACGAAGGCACCATCAACGGCGACCTGGCGCTGACGACCAAGGCGTTCTCCAACAGCGGCGAAATCAATCTGCTCTCAAACGGTGCCGGCACGCTCATCGCCGGTCAGACCGACACCGATCTGAGCTTCACGAACACCGGATCGATCATCCTCAGCGACAATGGTGCGCATCTCAACCAGTTGCTGGATCATGCGATAACTCTGGTTTCGGGGCCGGCGACGACAAACCCGGCCGACATTACCGTCCTGAACGATACCGGCGCGACGATCGAGGGCGGGATCAGCGTTTCCGGCTTCGCCAAGGACTTCTCTTTCACCAATAAGGGCGTCATTTCGATCCCCTCAAGCAATCCCAACTTCATCGATCGCGCGGTCGATCTCGACATTGGCCAGTCGGACATCGGCTACGCGGTCACGAACATCGAAGAGATCGCCGCCGACTCGGTCCTGATCGACAACTCGGGAACGCTGGATGGGGGAATGGATGGGCGGTTCACCACCGTAGCGATGAATTTCGTCAATTCCGGCACCATCAACAACGACGTCAACGACGATGAAGCCGAAGCTCTCAGGATCGAGACCAACGATTACGGCAGTACCGATTCAACCGACGGCGGGACCTTCACTTTCACCAATACCGGGCAGATCGAAGGCACCGCGTCGTTCGATCTGGAAACGACAAGCGTCACCGTCACCAATTCAGGCGACATCACGCGCGATCCGCTGACGTATGTCCCACAGTGGTTCCCCACCGGCTTCCGCGGGCTGGAAATCGACCAGGAAACCGCGCTCGATGCCGATCTTACGCTCGTGAACACGGGCACCATCTCCACGTCCGATCGTGCCGGCGGCGCGCTTGCCGTGTCGATGGAAGCGGGCGATATCCAAAGCGGTCTGCCAGGCGCTGCAACCGCGAATGCGACGGCTTCGATCACGAACTCGGGCTCGATCATCTCTCGCGGCGGCGTGTACGTGACGCAAGGCGACTCCATCGGCCTGCCGCAAGGCGCGTTTCTGGTTCATCTGGGGTATGGCATCGGCGCGGGGCTTGATGCCGAAGGCACCTCGAGCCTGACGATCCACAACCAGACCTCGGGCATAATCCGCTCCGAAGTGGTCCCCCTAGTCTACGGAGCGCCAGGTTACTCCCAGGTCCTCGCAAACTCGTCGGCTGGCCTTGGCGTCGTCGCGACCGGCGATCTCATCACCATCATCAACGACGGCGAGATTACCGGTCAGGAAGGGGCGGATTTCCGAGGCCAGAACAGTCCCAACCTGTTCGCCGTTGGTCAGAACTGGCTAGACGCCAACGCGGTCGAAGGCGTGATCGGCGGCGCGATCGACACGCTGTTCTCGCAAGACACGCTGACCAACTCGGCCACCGGCACGATCAACGGCGGCATCGCCCTGCGTCAGGGGGATGACAGCTTCACGAACGCGGGCACCGTCCATGGCCACGTCTACATGGGCAGCGGCGCGGACGAAATTTACAATACCGGCCTGATCGACGGCAATGTCGACATGGGCGATGGCGACGATACCTTCGGCATCCTCCTCGCACATGCGGCACCGGGCGGCAGCAAGGGCATCACCGGCACGCTCGAAGGCGGCACCGGCAACGACCTGCTGGTATTCGACGTGACCGGCAACGGCGCGCTCGAAGACATGGCGGCGCTGCACCACACCGGGTTCGAGACGACCGCGATCGGGGGGACCGGTACGGTCAGCGCCAGCAATCTGGTCGTCTCCGCGCCGATCAAACTCGCCAGCGGCTTCGTCACCCTCGGTGCGGGCAGCACCGTCTCCGCCGCCACGCCGGGCGCAACCGCGTTCCACGGGCTGGACGGCGTCTCGCAGGATCTCATCAACCGGGGCACGATCAACGGCGCAGTAAGCCTCGGCGACCAGACCGACAGCGTAACCAACTACGGCACGATTGACGGCGATATCGATCTGGGCAGCGGCGATGATTTCTTCACGCAGGGGATCAACGCCAGCCTGACCGGGATCGCCGACGGCGGTGACGGCTTCGATACGTTCACGTTCGACATCACCGGCGGCGGCACCATCCACGCCGCGTTCTACGACCAGCTCGTCAACTTCGAGATGCTGGGCCTGACCGGTACGGGCGCGGTGACGTTTGACGGCCCGGCGCAAGTCGATACCATCGGCCTCGAAGCCGGCGCACCGACCGTGTTCGCGGCGGGCGGCACTGTGGAAACCCAGACCGAAGTTGCCGTCACCGGCTCCACCGGCGCGGACGACCTGACGAACGACGGCACGATCCTCGGCGACGTCAACCTCGAAAACGGTGACGACCAGTTCGCGAACAACGGCACCATGAACGGTGATGTCGGCGCGGGGCTGGGTGACGATCACGTCACCAACAACGGCACCATCAACGGCGATGTCGATCTCGATGGCGTCGGCGCGCCGGACGGCGATGGCGGCGGCGGCAACCAGCAGCAGCAGTTCGCCCGCCCCTTCGCGCTGGCTGCAGTGGTTGTGCCCACCGGCGGCGACGATGTGCTGGACAACCCCGGCTTCATCGGCGGCAGCGTGTTCGCCGGGGCGGGCAACGACCAGTTCACCAATTCCGGCACCGTCGGCGGCGATGTCTACATGGGCACCGGCAACGATCACTTCACCCTGTCCGGCGGGGTCAACGGCCTCATCGATCTGGGCGACGACAATGACGTTCTCGAACTGCGCGATGGCTGGAGCATCGGCGGGCTCGGCGTCCTTGCCGGCACCGGCACTGACGAACTGCGCATCGCCACCACCTCAACCTATGCCGAGCCGACGGAAATCGGTCTGGGCCAGTTCAGCGGGTTCGAAACCGTCGCGGTGCAGAGCGGCGTCACCGCGTTCAGCGGCAACGGCGCGTTCGATTCGATCCACGTCGCCGGCGGCCGCCTGATCGGCCGCACCGGCTCCGAGATCGATGCCGACGTGACCGTCGATCAGGGGGCCACCTTCGGCAGCGCCGGGCTGGTGCGCGGCGATATCGTCGTCAACGGCACGCTCTCGCCCGGCGCGTCGCCCGGCACCATGACGGTGGTCGGCGATGTCCAGCTTGGCGCAGGGTCGAGCACGGTGTTCGAGTTCACCCCGTCCGCCAGCGATGCGCTGGTGATCGACGGCACGCTGACCATCGCCAGCGGCGCTTCGCTGACGCTGAGCGGCACCCGCCCGCTGACGCCCGGCAGCTATGTGCTGATCGACACCACCGGCGGCATCGAAGGCACCTTCGGTACCAACATCACCCGCGACGATACCGTGCTGGGCGTGCTGCGCCAGACCGAAGACACGCTGGAACTCATCAGCATGTTCCAGTTGACGAGCGGGGCGAACGGCCAGGTCACTCTGACCAACGCCTATCTCAACGCGCTGCTGACCGGCGGCACAGCCACTGATGGCGTGCTCGATGCCTTCCCGGTGCTGGTCGGCGGCGATGGCTTTGCCAACCAGGCGGTTCTCGCCACGCTCAATCCCGAAGCCTATGCCTCGGTGGCGCAGATCGGGTTCGAGAACGGTCAGGCGATCGCCTCGGCCCTGCGCGGGGCACGTGTCGCCGGGCCCGAAACGGGATCGGGACTGTTCGTGTTCGGTCACGGCTTCGGTGCATGGCGCCGGTTCGCCGGACAGGACAACGGCGTATCGCGCGCCAATGTCCGCACCGGCGGTTACCTTGGCGGGGTCGGCTTCGGCAATGACACGTTCGGGGCGGCGCTGTTCGTCGGCCGCAGCGATGCGCGCCAATCGATCCCGGGCATCGGCGCGCGTAACGAGGCCGACGGCATGTTCTTCGGCGGCCGCGTCAACGTGTCTGCCGGCGGGTTCGACGCCGGGGCCAGCCTGATCCTCGATCGCGCCAAGGCTGACACCACCCGCAATCCGGCAACCGGTGTTTCCAAGACCGACAGCCACTATGACCTGCATTCGACCACGCTGGACGGCTGGGTCGGCTATGGCTTCGAACTGGGCCAGGGCATGAAGATCGGCCCGCAAGTCGGCGTGACCCATACCGAGGTCAAGCGCGAGGGCGTGACCGAGACCGGCGGCGCCGCATTCGCGCTGCAGGTCGCCGGGCAGAAGTACAAGCTCACCACGCTGACCGCCGATATCCGCGCGTCGGGCCCGGTCGGCGGCAAGCTGCGCGGCTGGATCGAAGGCGGCGTCCGGCACCGGATCGACGGCGATGCGATCACCGCGACCGCCGCGTTCACCGGCACCGGCACCAGCTTCACCGTCAACGGCGCATCGCGGGCGAAGACCACCGCCCACTTCGGAGCCGGGGCGGAACTGACCGTCGCCAAGAATGTGGACCTGTTCGTGAACGGCGATGCCGAGGCCAAGGGCGGCAACGGCGCGAACCGCATCGACGGAGGTGTCCGCATCCGCTTCTGACGCGCGGGTTCAACGCGGCGATCGGCGGCAGGGGGTGGTCGATCCAAGGGCGGGGTCCGCAAGGGTCCCGTCCTTTCTTTTGATGCCCGCTTCCTTGCTCCCCTTGCCTCGCCCCCGCTCCCCGCTAAAGCGATGGACGCATCGGAACAGCTCTGGAACGGACAGGCATATGGCACGCATCGGCATCATCGGCAGCGAGGGGCGCATGGGCCGTGCCATCGCGGAGGCCATCGTGGCGGCGGGCGAGACCCCGGCCGGCGGGATCGACCGCGACGGCGATGCCACGCCGCTGGCCGAGGCGGCGGATATCCTGATCGACTTTTCCAGCCCCGGCGCGCTCGAAGCCAACCTCGACGCCGCCATCGCCGCCGGCAAGCCGATCGTTGTCGGCACCACCGGGCTGGAAGAGCGCCACCACTGGCTGATCGACAGCGCGGCCGAACGCATCCCGGTTTTGCAGACTGGCAACACCTCGCTCGGCGTCACCCTGCTCGCCCATCTCGTGCGCGAAGCGGCGAGCCGGCTGGGCGACGACTGGGACATCGAGATCGTCGAAACCCACCACCGCATGAAGGTGGACGCCCCCAGCGGCACCGCGTTGCTGCTGGGCGAGGCTGCTGCCAGTGGGCGTCAGGTCAGGCTGGCCGACAGCGCGGTGCGCGGGCGCGATGGCATCACCGGCGCGCGCGAGGCCGGGACCATCGGCTTTGCCTCCCTGCGCGGCGGCAGCGTGGCCGGCGATCATTCGGTGCTGTTCCTTGCCGATAACGAGCGGATTTCGCTGTCGCACCTCGCCGAAAACCGCGGCATCTTCTCACGCGGCGCGGTGAAGGCAGCGCAGTGGCTGCTGGGCAAGGAGCCGGGCCGCTACACCATGCCCGAAGTGCTCGGCCTTTGACGAAAGCCGATATCTTCGAGTTCTTCCGCCGCCTCGCCGAGCTCAACCCAGCGCCCGAGACGGAGCTGGAGTTCGGCAATACCTACCAGTTGCTGGTCGCCGTGGTGCTGTCGGCGCAGGCCACAGATGTCGGCGTCAACAAGGCGACGCGGGCGCTGTTCCACTCGGTTAAGACCCCGGCGCAGATGGTGGCGCTGGGCGAGGATGGGCTCAAGCAGCACATCAAGACGATCGGCCTGTTCAACGCCAAGGCCAGGAACGTCATCGCCCTGTCCGAAATCCTCGTCGCGCAATACGGCGGCGAGGTTCCGGCCGATCGCGATGCGCTGGTCGAACTGCCCGGCGTTGGCCGCAAGACCGCCAATGTCGTGATGAACTGCGCCTTCGGGGCAGAGACCTTCGCGGTCGATACGCACATCTTCCGCGTCGGCAACCGCACCGGACTTGCCAAAGGCAAGACCCCGCTGGCGGTCGAGAAGCAGTTGGAAAAGAAAGTCCCCGCCCCGTTCCGCGTCGGCGCGCACCACTGGCTGATCCTGCACGGCCGCTACATCTGCAAGGCCCGCACGCCGGAATGCTGGCGCTGCCCGGTGGTGGACTTGTGCCGCTTCAAGGACAAGGTGCTGGAAAAGCGCGGGAAATAACGGAGACGGAAACGGACCGCCATAGCATCGTGCATTTGATCAGCGTCACAAGTTCCGTTCGTGTCGAGCGAAGTCGAGACACGGAAAGCACAGCGCCAGCATGTCTCGACTTCGCTCGACACGAACGGAGAATAATTCAGAACTCAGGCGCTTGGCTCAAGGTCGCTATCCCACCAGCGAGCGGCTCTCCGCGATCATGGCAATGCCGCGCTTGCCGTCGCGGCGGTCGAGCTGGACGACGATGTCGATCACCGATGCCGCGTATTCCAGCGTTTCGGCGCGGGTCAGGCCGATGCCGGTCTGCATGCTCATCAGCGCGATCTGTTCCAGCGCGCCGCGCGGAGTGTTGGCGTGGACGGTGGAGAACGATCCGGGGTGTCCGGTGTTGATCGCCCGCAGGAACGACACCGTCTCGCCGCCGCGCAGTTCGCCCAGCACGATGCGATCGGGGCGCAGCCGCAGCGCCGCCTGCAGCAGATCGTTGGCCGAAACCTTGGCCTCGCCCAGTTCGCCCTTCACCGCGATGAGGCCGACGCCGTTGGCTCCCGGCAGATGCAGTTCGGCGGTATCTTCCACCAGCACAACCCGCTCATACGCCGGGATTTCCGAAAGCATGGCGTTAAGGAAGGTGGTCTTGCCGGTCGACGTCCCGCCCGAGATCAGGATCGTGCGCCGCCGCCGGATCGCATCGCGCAGGAACGCGATCGGTTCGGCCAGCGGATCGGGCGTCGGCTCCTCGGCCGGCAGCGCGATCGGGCCGCGATCGTAGGCATCGAGCGGCAGTTCGAGCAGCCGGTGGCGGCGGATCGCCATCGCCCAGTCGGACCGGGTGGCGGGCGGACCGACAAGCTGGATACGCGCGGCGCTGCCCTGCCGGCCATCCGCACCGATGGTTCCGGGCAAGGTTGCAGCCAGCAGCGGATGTTCGCGGTTGATGCCCTGGTGGCTGATCCGCGCGACCTGTTCGGCCAGCCGCTGCAGCAGCCGCTTGTCCACTTCGGGGACGGCAAAGCGCTGCATCCCGCCGCCGGGATGAGCCGCATCCTCTACCCAGACTTCGCCGGGACGGTTGACGAGGATTTCGGTCACCGTCTCGCGGTCCAGCCAAGAGCGCAGCGGGGCCAGATAAGCGTCGAGATAGACGCTGCGGGCGATCGGCGGTGCCGGTTCGACCGGTTCAGCCATGGCAGGCGCGCGGCCGTGCTGCAGGTTCAGGACGTCCGCGCTCATGGTTCACTGCACTTTCGAGAAATCGAGGTCCTTAGCGGTGAACACCCGGATCGGTTCGCCCTGGCGCACGCGGATCGTCGGGCCGACGCCGCCGCTGTTCTGGACCGCCGCCGCCGCTGCCGACTGGCCGCCGCCCGATACGATCAGCCCCGCGCCGCCCGATCCCAGCGTGGACAGGCCGCCCACCACCGACAGCAGCATCGCCGAGCCGAAGCGTTCGAAGAAGTGCGAGTTGACCTTGCCCTGGAGCCCGGTCTCGCCACCGAAAGAAATCGCCGGCGATCCCAGATCGACCGAAACGCCGTCTGGCCGGATCAGCCGGCTCCAGATCACATAGGCACGCTTCTGGCCCGCCGTCAGCCCGCTCTTGTACTGGCCGATCAGGCGCGACGAACGCGGGACCAGCACGTGCCTGCCATCGAAGCTGCGCACGTCTGTCGACACGATGGCGCGGACATAGCCGGGTACGTCAGTATCGATCGCCGTTTCCAGCACCGCCGGGATCAGCGTGCCCTGGGTGACCGTGGTGGCCGGATCGAAGCTCTGCGCCGCCGCCGCCGTCTTGCCGACGCCGCCGATGCGCGCGGCGAAATCATCGTTGGCGCTGCCGCCTTTGCCGTCGGTTCCGGGCCCGGCAGCAGGGGCGATGCCGCCCGCCGTATTGCCGGCATCGAACACCACGGTCGGGCTGGAATAAGGATTGTTGGCCGGAAGGTTGTTGGCGGCCAAGCCAGGAGGCGCGGCGAGGACCGGCGCGGGGGCCGGGGCCGGCAGCGGTGCCAGTCCGGGCGAGGCGGCGGGCGCGGGCAGCGGCGCAAGGCCCGGTGCCGGGAGCGGCACCGCCGCATCGGCCGGCGCTGGCGCGGCCACGGATGCTTCCTCGGTCTGCGCCGTCGTCTGCCGCGATCCGCTCAGCGACCACAGGGTCAGCCCGCCCAGCGCCGCGACGATCAGCGCCCCGGCAGCCAGCCCCAGCCCGTCCGAACGCTTGCGCTGGGTAACGGTGGGCATGACGTTGCGGGTCGCCAGATCGATGACCTGCGCCCCTTCAGTCTCGCGCGGGTCGGTGTTGGCGGCAAGATCGAGGCGTTCACGAAGTCGGGAATTGGGCGACATGGGCTCAGTTCTCCATGGGCGAAACAGGGGCCGGGGCAACGGCGGAGGACGGCATCGGCCGCTTCGTCGCCAGCGCAGCAGCGGGCAGCGCTCCCGGTCCGGTCGGCGCGCGGCGATCGTTCACCAGCCGCGCGATAGACCGGCCCGAACGCAGCACGAGCTGGTCGGGCACATCGTCGATGACGATGGTGTTGCCGCGAACGGCATAGTTGACCGGGCCCTCCTCGCCCTTGGCGTTGAGCATGAGGATCGCCGGCACCGCCGTGCGCTCCGGCCAGATCAGGAAGGTGGACAGGCCATCGTCATAGATCCGCGAGGGCTGCAATTTGGTATCGCCCGAACGGCGCCAGGCGAAGTTCAGGGTAGAGGTATCGGCGGGCGCACCGGCCACATCGCCTTCGACCACCGCCCGTTCACCCGGATCAAGCGTGGCGAGCCCGGCAGAAGCGGGGGCCGTTGCGGGTGCTGCCTTGGGATCGTCCTTGTAGGTGAACCGCAGCATGTAGAGCGGCTTGGCCTTGGCCGAGGCGACAAGATCGAAGAAATAGGTGCGCTTGTTCGTCACCACCGTCATGTTGGTGCGCGCGATACTGTCCAACGGCTTGACGAACAGCAGATCGGCCCGCTTGTTCGGGGTGATCTGCCACTTCTGGCTATCGCCCACGGCCACATTCTCGATCGCCTCGTTCTGGCCGAAGGCGATGGTGGCCTGCACCCCGGCCTTGCCGTCGATCCGCACCACTTCCTTGGGATCATAAGCGTGATCGACCAGGCGGTCATCCGCCTCCGCAAAAGCGGGAAAAGCCAGGCACATCAGCAGGGCAGCAAGACCGCAACTGCGGTTGATCATTTCAACTCCTTCGCCGGCGCGCGGCCGGAACCGTTCATCGTATCGTTCGAGGCCCCGCGAAAGCGGCTGCCGATCCCGTGCGCACGGCGCGCGTCCGAGGGGGCGGAGGCGTTGATTCCCCCACCCGTGACGTGTGTTATCACGGTTCGCCGGTCCGATGCACCCGTACTTGATGCGCCGGTCCCGCCGTGCCCATCCGGGGCGGTGACCGCACCCGCCACCGCCGCGCTGCGCGCGACCTGCGCGGTGCGGCTCTGCGCGGTCATCGCGGCGACCGGCGCGGTGCCGTAAGCGGTCGGCGCCGGGGCGGCCGGGGCGAAATCGCCGGAGCCGGACTTGCGCCCGTCGGCAAGGCCGAACACGCGCCATCCGGCCACCATCGTGCCCGCCACCTTGAACACCATCACCATCAGCGCCAGGTGGACGCAGGCCATCACGAACAACGCCATCGCCGCCCGGGCATCAACCTCGCCCATCTGCGCGCCCTTGACCAAAGCCGAAACCACCGGGGCCAGCAGTTCCAGCGAGATGCCGCCGCCCAGCACCACGAACAGCGGCGTCAGCGCGGTCAGCGCGACCCCTTTGACCCAGCCGGCGGTCAGCCCGCGGGTGCCGCCGAACATCGCCATGATGACGAACAGCGGCCCGAGCGCCAGCAGCACCGCCAGCGCGATCCGCGCGGTCAGCAGCACGCCTACGGTGCCCAGCAGCAGGATCAGCCCGCCCATCCACATCACGCTGGTGGGCGAGAACAGTCCGCCCTGCCCGGCGGCTGCCGCAGCCGTGGCGCCGGCCCCGGTCTGCGCCGCAGCGGGGGCGGCCTGATCGGCATCTTCGGCGACCTGGCCGAGTGCGGTGAAGATCAGGTCTATCCGGTCGCCGAATATCTGCGTGGCCGAACCCTTTTCGCCCATCAGCAGCGAGGCGATCCAGTCCGGCCCGCCGACCGCAAGGTTCCACACCACGCTCTGGTAAGCGATCCAACTGGTGGCGAAGGTCAGCACCAGCCCCAGCGTCAACATGCGCGGCGTCAATGCCGAGATGCCGAGCGTGGAGCGGCCGGTCAGCAGCGAAAAGGCGAAGAAGGCGATATAGAGCGTCAGGACGATCGTCAGCACCGGGGCCATCGCCCCTTCGGCCCCGAACAGCCGGTTGAATGCCGAAGCGGTGGCCTGCCCGGCGGCGCAATCGACCGCGTGCAGCGCCGGGGCCACCCCAGCCGAAGCGTAATCCATGAGTTGCTGACAGCCGCTCATCGTCCCTGCCCCCCTATTCCGCCGCTTCGATCCACAGGCCGCCGTCCTCGGCATCGCCGGGCCAGGACATGCCGGTCAGTTCCGGGAACCATGCCGAGGGCGCATCGCCCACCTGCTCGCGGATGCGATCCAGCTTGCGCACCGTGCTTTCACGACCGGACAGCACCGTCAGCACTTCGGGCATGCCCGACAGGTCGAGCCGCACGACGACCGAAGCATCCGACTGGCGGATCAGGAAGCAGCGGCTCTGCGCCGGCAGCGTGCGGATCACGTCGAGTTCGTGGCCGGTGAGGCCAAAGCCGTCGCAGTAATCCTCGGCTCGCGCGCGCGAATTGGGCATGAAGATCATCGTCGCGGTCTGTTCCACCAGCACGGTGGCGATACGGCTGTCCAGCGCGTCGCGCGCAGACTGGGTGGCAAAGCCGACCAGCGCGTTGCGCTTGCGCAGCGTTTTCAGCCAGTCGCGGATGCGCGCAGCGAAAACCTCGTCATCCAGCGCCTTCCAGCCCTCGTCGATCAGGATCATCGTCGGCTCGCCGTCCAGCCGCTCTTCGATGCGGTGGAACAGATACATCATCACCGGCGTGCGCAGGCGCGGGCTTTCGAGCAGCGCGGTCATGTCAAAGCCGAGCACGCGGGACGACAGGTCCAGCCGGTCTTCGCGGTTGTCGAACAGCCAGCCATGTTCGCCGCTGCCGTTCGGGCCATGCGCGATCCACGCATCAAGGCGGCTGGCAAGGTCACCGGGTTGCGGGCGGGCCGACCCGGCCAGCAGTTCGCGGAAGTGCGACAGGCGGCGCAGCGCCGGATCATTGGCATAAGCGGCATCGACCGCGCCGGCCAGAATGGCCAGCTCCTCCGGCCCTTTCGCCTCCAGCAGCACGCCCAGCCAATCGCGCAGGAACGCCCGGTTGACCGCATTGTCGGGCAACGACAGCGGGTTGAAGCCGGTCGGATGGCCGGCGGCGATGCGGCTGTACGTGCCGCCGATCCCGCGCAGGAACACCTCTGCCCCGCGATCCTTGTCGAACAGCACGGTGCGCGGGCTGAACTTCTGGGCCTGGGCGGCCAGGAAGTTCATGACCACTGTCTTGCCGGAACCCGACGGACCGATGACGGTGAAATTACCAAGATCGCCCTGGTGGAAGTTGAAGAAGAACGGCGTCGCGCTGGTGGTGGACAGCATAGTCACCGCATCGCCCCAGTGGTTGCCGCTGGGCTGCCCCATCTGGAAGCCGTGGAGGGAGCCAAAGCAGGCCATGTTGGCGCTGGAAATCAGCGCGCGGCGCACCAGCATGTGTTCGTTGCCGGGGAACTGGCCCCAGAACGCCGGTTCCAGATTCACATCCTCGCGCACCGCGACCGCGCCGGCATCGGCCAGCGCGGCGGCGCAGGCGGCGGTCACATCATCCAACCCGGCCAGTGTTTCGGCGCGCACCAGCACCGCCAGGTGATGATCGCCGAAGCCGACCGCCCCGGTGCCCAGCGAATCGCGGGCAGCCGCCATTTCGCCGCGCTCGGCCATGGCTTCCTCGTCAGCGGACTTGAGCCGGCGGATGGCAAGGTCGATCCGCTCGCGGGCGATCTGCCGGTCACACGGGGCATAGGTTTCGGTCAGCACCATTTCCGCCGGCAGGCGCAGCAGCGGATCGGTCAGCCCCGGCGCGGTCGAATCGGGATAGTCTTTCAGGCTGACGATCGACGCGAAGGCGGTGCCCTGCGCCCCGCGCAGTTCCAGCGCATCCATGCCGAAGCTGACCCGGCGATAGGGCAGCATGTGGCCGATATCGGTATCGTCCACCGGGCGGCGAACCGGGCGCATCTCGCCATTATAGAGCGCGGAAAGCAGTTCGAGCACTTCCGAGCAGCGCCCGGCCTGCCCTTCATAGTCACCCAGCATCCGCGCCCCGTAGGACCCAAGCGAGGCGACCATCGCCCCGGCGGCGGCGCGCAACGCGCGCACGTCGGCGGGATCGGCCTCGACCACTTCGCCGCCTTTGTTTTTCAGCATGCGGTTGAGCTTGTCGGCCCAACCCGCCTTGCCGCGCGCCGGGCGGCGCACCAGCGTGATGAACTGGTCATTCACGAACAGCGCGCCCGAACCGGTCCGCGCCCGCCAGCGGGCATCGATATGCGCGGCCAGCGGATCGTCGAACTGGCCGTCCAGCTCGATCTCCACCCGGCGGCGGATGACGTGGTGATAGAGCACGAAGCGGGCATCGAGGCTGGAGCGCAGCAGTACTTCACGGGTGGCGACGTGGGCGTTCAGCTCATCCGTATCGGCGGTCTCGAAAGCCAGCCCCGGCACCATCAGCGCCAGCATCACCGAGCCATCGCGCAGCAGCACGACGTTATCGTCCACCAGCGCACGGTAGGGCAAGCGATCGCCGACCATGGCTTCCTTGCGGCCCCACCCGGCGAGCGCACCCAGCCCGCGCACGGCCTTGCCGCCTGCCAGCGTCCTGCCTGCCTTCGCTCCCGACGTATCCGCCATCGTCATTCCCCTTCGCGCGCCGGGCGGCGCCTTGTCCGGCCGGTCATCCCTGCCGGCGTGCCTTCGCCGTCACGGCGCGTAGCTGTTGCAGTTCCAGCGCGACCAGTTGCGCACGCGCGGGCACTTGCTGACCTTGGTGATCCACAGATCGAACACGCGCGGTTCGCGCAGGCAGGCGAGATAGCCCGTCCCGTGGATCGCCAGCGCTACCGGGAGTGCCCAGAAGCTCTTGGTGATAAGGAAAATCTCGGTCGTCAGCGCGGCGTTGATGATGAAGAAGCTGTAAGTCACGCCCGCGAACATCTGCGGGCGCGTCAGCGCGCGGTGGACTGGGTGGCGAACCAGCGCCATTAGCCGACCGTCGACTGGATGCCGGTAACGATCGCGCCGGCCCCGAACAGGATGAACACGCCGATGATGACGGTCGCGCCGAAGCGCCAGTTCATCCGCCCGGTCAGCATCATGAAGCCGACCGCTGCCACCGCCATGACCGCCACCGCCGTGGCGACGTTGCCGAGCAGCGTGCCTTGCAGCCACCCCAGCGCAGCCACGATCGGGCCCGATCCTTGCGGATCGCTGGCTACGGCCTGCGCTTGCGCCGCAACCGGCGCGAACGATGCGGCCAATGCGGCCAGGAGCTTTGAAAATCCACGTGAAACGCCGTGGAACTTACGTGAATGTCGAATCACCATGCCCTCCGTATGGGGCCCAAGTGTTCCATTCACATGACACGAATGTGACGAGATCGCGCCTTTGCTGCCAACCCCACCCTATCCGTGCCGGCACCGCGCTATCTTGCGCGGCTTTGGCCGGGCCCGACCAGACCCGGCCTTATATCGTCAACCGTTGCGACCTCAAAGGGCGGTTGCCGCCGTTTTCCGGCAATCGCTCGGTCAACGCGAAGCCTGCGCCGTGGTCGCCAGCAGGCGGCGGATCGCCATCCGTGCCGCTTCACGCGAATCCACCCAGGATCCGTCCGCCATCTGCAGATCGTAACGCTGCGAGGAGTTGATCGCGGCCTGGTAGGCGGTCATGGCCCGGCCGTTCTGGCCAACGGCGGCGTAGGCCGAACCCAGATTGATCAGCGTGGCCGGATCGTCCGACCGGGCCGCGCCGCCGCTTTCCAGCTTGGCAAGCGCGGTCTGCGCGCGGCCGGCGGCGAGATCGGTATAGGCAACGTCCGTGTAGGCCGACGCGGTATCAGCGCCGGCGGGGCGCGCGTCAGCGGGGACGGCGATGGCCGCCTGAGCGAAGAGCGCAGCGACGGCAAGAGAAAGGGGGGACATCGGCAACTCTCCCATTTATGTGTTTCAATAGTTGCAGACTGTGCCCGATCGATCGGACCGGCAAGAAAATGACGAGACTGTCATAAAACTGCAATGGAGCTGTGAACGCCACGCAAACCGGCGAGTCGCCTCACCACCCTCAGTGATGATCGCCTGATCGTCATATCACGGTCATGTAACCGCATAAAACTGTCATCGTATCGCCAACAAACTGTCACCCCCCGAACCTAAACGGCGCGGCAACGATCGCGGAATCGCCGCTTCGTTCGACCTTATCCCAGGGGGACATCACGTGAAGAACATCCATGGCATGCTGTTGATCGGCTGCAGCGCCCTCGCCCTTACCGGCTGCGGTGCCGGTGACGTTGCTTCGTCCGGCAGCGGCGGCGACATCATCATCGAGAACCCCACGCCGACACCCACGCCGACCCCGACCGGCGGCGGCACCGTGACCGCAGCCGATTCGTGCCCGACTTTCGCCGCGACCGGCGGCCTCACCAACGACGGCATCATCTCCGGCCCCGAAGGCACCTGGCGCGTCTGCACCCTGCCCGCGCTGGTCGACAAGTCCTCCTCGCTGCCCAAGATCCCCGGAGTGCTCTATCGCCTGAACGGCCGCGTCGATGTCGGCTGCGACGGCGGCTTCTCGGCCCCGACCGCGGCCGGTTACACCACCACCACCGCCGCGTGCGCCGGCCGCTCGCTGACGGCTGACACCAACGTGACGCTGAACATCGATCCGGGCGTGATCGTCTATGGCGACAACACCGCCGCCGTCGCCTGGCTGGCGGTCAACCGCGGCAACAAGCTGATGGCCGAAGGCACCGCTGCCAAGCCGATCATCTTCACCAGCCGCCAGAACGTCGTCGGCCTCAACACTGAAAGCTCGCAGGGCCAGTGGGGCGGCGTCGTGCTGATGGGCCGCGGGATCACCACCGATTGCAACTCGGGCTCGATCGCCAGCGGCAGCACCGCCAACTCGTGCGTGCGCGACACCGAAGGTTCGGCCGATCCGGCAGCGTTCGGCGGCAACGACAACACCTACAACGCCGGTTCGATCAAGTACGTCCAGATCCGTTATTCGGGCTTCGTCCTGGGCAACGGCAAGGAACTCCAGTCGCTGACCGCCGAAGCAGTGGGCGACCAGACCAAGTTCGACTACTTCCAGAGCGTCAACAGCTCGGACGACGGTGCCGAGTTCTTCGGCGGCAAGGTCAATTTCAAGCACTACATCTCGGTCAACGCCGACGATGACAGCCTCGACGTCGATACCGGCCTGCAGGGCTTCTTCCAGTACGTCCTGCTGCTGCAGCGTGACGGGGCGGGCGATGCGCTGATGGAAATCGACAGCGACAAGAACATCGTCTCGCCGCGCCAGAAGACCGCCATCGTCAACTTCTTCGGCTATCAGCCCAACGTCAGCACCGCCAACAACGAAGCCAACGACCAGGCTTCGGTGCTGATCCGCGGCAACGCCGACGTAACCTGGGCCAACGGCATCATCGTTTCGCCGAACAACGAGTGCCTGCGCATGAACGGCGAAGTCTCCGGTGCGGGTGCCACCGATTACGCCACGCTCAAGGCCTATTCGACGCTGCTCCAGTGCAATGCGACCAAGTACCTCAACACCGGCACGTTCGCCGGCGGCTCGACCGCGCAGACCAGCTTCGGTTCGGGTGCCGACAACAACAACGATGCCTTCACGGCCACGCTCTCGGGCTTCTTCGCGACGCCCACCGGCACCGCCTACGACGTCAAGAGCATCTCCTCGCTGTTCGACACCGCGACCTACATCGGCCCGATGTCGAGCGCGACGGACACGTGGTTCAAGGGCTGGACCTGCGACACCGCCACCGCCAACTTCGGCAGCGGCAGCGCCTGCACCGCCCTGCCCACCACCTGATCGGTCGCCCGACGAATACCGGGGGCGGCCGCACGCGGCTGCCCCCTTCTTCGCATTCAAGAAATCCCTAAGGGGGGACACCCAAGATGACCACGCCGCGGTTCGCATCCCTGCTGCTGCTTTCGACCGCCCTTGTCGCCGTGCCGGCCCTGGCCCACGCACAGGACGCGCAGGACGCCCAGCCCGTATCGACCCAGCCCGATCCTGCGGTAGAAACGCCGGTGGAACCCGAACAGGCCGCTCCCGAGGAGCAGGCCCCCGAGGTCTCGATCCCCGGCGGTGCGATCATCGTCACCGGACGCCGCAACGCAAACATTCAGCGCGTCTCGCCGCAGGTGGTCACCGTGCTGGGCACGGAAGAAATCGCCCGCACCGGTGAAGGCGACATCGCCGGCGCGCTCGGCCGCGTCACCGGCCTCTCGGTGGTCGGCAACGGCTATGTCTACGTGCGCGGGCTTGGCGATCGCTATTCGCTGGCACTGCTGAACGGTTCCCCGCTGCCCAGCCCCGAACCGCTCAAGCGCGTGGTCCCGCTGGACCTGTTCCCGACCAGCATCATCGCCTCGTCGCTGGTGCAGAAAAGCTATTCGGCCAACTTCCCCGGCGAATTCGGCGGCGGCGTCATCAACCTGACCACCAAGGCCGTGCCCAAGGAAAGCTACCTGTCGATCGGCGGCGGGGTTTCGGGCAACACCGAAACCACCAACAAGCTGGGCTATACCTATTACGGTGCCGGCAGCGACTGGACCGGGTTCGATGACGGCACCCGCGACATGCCCAAGGCGCTGACCGATTTCATCGCCTCCGGTGCCACCACATCGGGCAGCAGCGATGCGGCGCTGGCCGCCGGCGGCGCGCTCATCACCGGCAACAACGCGCTGGTGCAACGCTGGAAGCACCTGCCCGCCAACTTCTCTGGCAGCATCGACGGCGGCACCGCCATCGATGTCGGTTCGGATCGGCTGGGCATCCTGTTTTCGGCCGGATATTCGAACAAGTGGACCAGCCGCGATGTCATCAACCAGCGCACCGGCGGTCTCGATGCGAACCAGTTGGACAGCGATTTCCGCTCGGTCAACACAGACAACCAGATCGTCGTCAACGGCCTGCTGGGCCTGGGCTACGAATTCGGTGACAACACCATCCGCTGGACCAACGTCTACATCCGCGACACGGTCAAGCACACCAAGCTCGGCCTCGGCTACAAGAACAACAACAATGTCGCGCAGTACCTCGATCAGAGCACCGCGTGGTACGAACGCCAGTTGATCGACACGCAGCTTGTCGCCGAACTCAAGCCGCTGGACGATACCACCCTCGATCTGCGCGCAGGCTACGCCAATTCGCAGCGCGAAGCCCCGTTCGAGATCGACATCGAATCGGTCAAATCGAACACCGGCCCGCTCGGCGGTTATTTCATCAACGCGCTGAACGGCGGCAACGGCGGCGATGCCACCATCGCCTTCTCGGACCTCAACGAAGACCTGTGGTCGGCCGGGTTCGACGTGTCGCACCGCTTCAGCAATTCGACCAGCTTCACCTTCGGCTATGCCTTCCAGCACTCCAAGCGGACCAGCGCCCGCCGCTTCTTCCGCTACCGTGCCTCGGGCAGCTCCACGTTCGTCAACGCCTTCGGGCTGTGGCGGCCTGACCTGCTGCTGTCGCACAACGTGCTGGTCGATCTGCCGGCATCGGGCAGCGGCATCGACTATGCGGTCTCGTTCGCCGAGGAAGACGGTGCCGGCGCGATCTTCAACGCCAGCTTCCTCAACCACGGCGTCTACGGCAAGATCGATTCCGACCTGACCGATGCGCTCAAGCTTGATCTTGGCGTACGCTGGGAAAGCGGCAAGATGCAGACCTCGGTCGTCCCCGTCCCCGGCTTCAGCAGCAACCCCACCCCGACCGAGATCGACAAGGCCTATGTCCTGCCGTCAGCCACGGTGACCTGGGAGCTGGAGCCCAGCATGCAGTTGCGCGCCAGCGCCTCGCAGACGCTGGCCCGGCCGCAGTTCCGCGAATTGCAGTACCAGTTGTTCTTCGATCCGGACAGCAACCGCACCTATCGCGGCAACCCCTACCTCAAGGACAGCAAGATCACGAACGCCGAAGCGCGGTTCGAATGGTACATGTCGGCCAAGAACAAGATTTCGGTCGGCGGCTTCTGGAAGAAGCTCAAGAACCCGATCGAAACCTACATGGATACCGATTTCGTCATCAACTACGCCAACGCCCCGGAAGCGACGCTGTACGGCGCGGAGCTGGAGCTGCAGAAATATTTCGATGCCTTCGGAACCCGCCAGTTCCTGGTCTCGGCCAACTACACCTGGTCCAAGTCCAAGCTCAAGGTTTCGGACGGCGATACGGTCAAGATCGCCAGCGATCCGAACGTCGCCTATGCTGCCTCGATCTACTTCCGTAACGGTGCGCCGCTGACCGGACAGTCCGAACATATCGCCAATGCCCAGATCGGGCTGGAAGATACCGACAGCCTGTCGCAACAGACCTTCCTCATCAACTTCGCCAGCAAGCGCTCGATCAGCCGCGGCGTCTACGACAACGGCCAGGGCACGCAGGGCGACGTCATCGAAAACCCCGGCTTCACGATCGATTTCGTGGCGCGGCAAGGCCTCAAGCTGGCCGGCCTCCCGGTCGAACTCAAGTTCGAGGCCCGCAACCTGACCAACCGCAAGCACTTCGAATATCAGGACCTGCCGAACGGCCGCATTCAGACCAATACCTACCGCGTCGGCCGCGCCTTCGCACTGTCCGCCTCGGTGGATTTCTGACCCTGCCCGATACTGCGCCGGGAGTTCCCTGACACTCCCGTTGTTGCCTCCCGGACCCGGCCGCCACCATGCGGCCGGGTCTTTTTTCTTGTGCGGCCCCACGCTGCAAGCTAACCGCATCCGGTCATCCGGGGAGTAGCCACCCGTGCCGTTCGCGGCCGGGACCCGTCGTCAACATACTTGGCCGAGAGGCCGTGGCGCACGGGAGGACGCCGGCAGTTTATCTGCCGGCTTCGGGCAAGACCGATGACGCTTGCGACGATCGCCGGCCGGGCGCATCGCGCTTGCGTCGTCGTGTTCAAGTCTTGCGCCCGGCCCGGAGTATCGCCTTGGAAGCCCTGCTGACCTCCACCGCCGTGGTCGCCCTCGCCGAAATCGGCGACAAGACCCAGTTGCTCGCCATCGTTCTCGCCACGCGCTTCAGGAAGCCGTGGCCGATCGTCGGCGGCATCCTCGTCGCCACCCTCGCCAACCATTTCCTCGCCGCGCTGGTGGGCGAACAGGCGTCCAGCTTCCTTGATGGGCAGTGGTTCCGCTATGCCGTGGCGATCAGCTTCATCGCGATGGCGGGCTGGACGCTGATCCCCGACAAGTTCGACGAGGATGAAGAAGCCAAACCGAGCCGCTTCGGCCCCTTCCTCGCCACCACCATCGCCTTCTTCCTGGTCGAAATGGGCGACAAGACCCAGATCGCCACCATCGCCCTGGGTGCCCGCTTCCACAGTGTGCTGCCGGTGATGGCGGGCACCACGCTGGGGATGATGATCGCCAATGTGCCGGCGGTATTCCTCGGCAACGAACTGGTCCGGCGCGTGCCGCTGAACGTGGTGCGCACCGTGGCGGCGCTGCTGTTCCTCGGCATCGGCCTGTGGCTGCTGGCCCAGACGGCGGGGTGGCTGGGGAGCTGAGGCTTCATCGCCCACCCCGTCCGGCTAGGCGATAGATCGCCAAGCCTTCCGGCCCTCCCATGAACGGGAGGGCAAGCCCGCGCATCCCCGCCCGTTTACGGGAGGAGAGCGAGACTTAGGCCTCCGGCCTTAGTCGCAGCGGGGTGGGCACGGACCTCAATGTGGTTCGGTCGCATCTCCTGTGTCGGTCCGCTCGTAATGGACCGTCACAATAGATCCAAGGACAGCGATCCCCAACCACGACAAGACCGCCAGTGCCTGCGTGTTCTGGCCGGAGAAACTCAGAAACAGGAATAAAAGCACGCCAGACGCAGCCGCCAGCCGATAAAATGATCGGCGCGGTCGATCCGTCTTAAGCTCGATCAGAGCAAAAGCCGCGACAACCGCTACGACGACAAATGCCTGAGCGAGCGAACGAATGGAGTAACCGGCTACAGCAAAGAACATCACACATAGCCAGATGCCGAAAATCCATTGCTTCCGGGTTGGCCAGCGTTTCATGGCAACCTTATGCAGGTCGCCCGCGATATTCACAAGATACCGATATCTCCAGACCTCACACCGTGTCGAACACATACCCCAGCGACCGCACCGTGCGCAGCGGGTTGCCCGCTCCCGCAGCCTTGAGCGCGCGGCGCAGGCGGCCGATCCAGACATCCACCGTGCGTTCGTCTATCGCCGGTTCCTGCTTGCCGAGCGCGGCGATGAGCTGGGTGCGGGTGAAGACCCGGCCGGGGTGCTCTACAAAGTAGCGCAGCAGGCGGAATTCGTTCGGCATCAGCGGGATCGCCTTGCTCTCGAACCGGGCCTGATAGGCGGCGACATCCACCGTCAGGCCGCCCAGTTCGATCAGCCGGATGCCGACGATCTCCTGTTCGCCCAGATTAGCGCCCAGCACCCGGTCGAGCAGCGCGGTGCGGCTGAGCGGGCCGACGATGTAATCGTCCGCGCCCATGCGCAGCGCGCGCTTGCGGTCTTCCTGGTTATCCTCTTCCAGCACCACGGTCAGATGGGCGTGGGCAGTCTGGCTGTCGGCGCGCAGGCGGCGGCACAGTTCAAGGCCGGACATCTGCGGCAGCACCCAGTCGACGAACATCCACAAGGCACCTTCGATCAGCGGCAGGTCGGAAGGGTCGGACCAGCGGTGCAGCGCGACTTCGAGATCGTCGTGACGGAACGGTGCCATCCCGCCGACCAGATCGCTCGTCAACAGGATGTCTATTCGCCGCATTGCCCCGTCACGCTGCCCTGAAATCCGATGGTCGAGAGGGCTATTGCCCGCAGACTATGACCGGTGGGTGACAGATCGATGACGAACTCGTGAAATCGTCGGCGCGGGCGGGTTTGTCACAAAACTGACCGCTAACCGTCACCGCCGCGCAACGCCGGCATGGCAACAAGGGGGACATGAGCAAACCAGACCAAGGCGAGCGCATGCACGGCACCGATGACCTGCATCCCCGCTCGAAGCCGGCCCCGCACGCGGCCGCCGCCATCGCCCGATCGCTTGCCGGGACCGACATTCCCGGCTGGCTCGATCTTCCAGACCCCAAGGGATTTCGCCCCAAGCGCAAATACCGCACCATCTGGATTTCCGACATCCACCTCGGCACGCGCGGATGCAATGCCGCGATGCTGGTCGATTTCCTGCGATCGGTAGAATGCCAGACACTCTACCTCGTCGGCGATATCGTCGATGGCTGGCGGCTGAAAAAGGGCTGGTACTGGCCCGACGCGCATAACGAAGTGGTGCGCCGCATCCTCAAGATGGCGCACCGTGGCACCCGGGTGGTGTTCATCGCCGGCAATCACGACGAGATGCTGCGCGATTATGCCGGGATGACCTTCGGCGGGGTGGAACTGGTGCTGGAAGCCACCCACGTCACCGCCGATGGCCGCCGCCTGCTGGTAACCCACGGCGACGCCTTCGACGGCGTGGTGCTTTACCACAAGTGGCTCGCGTTCCTGGGGGACAAGGCCTACGGCCTGCTGCTGCGGCTCAACATCGTCTTCAATGCCATGCGCCGCCGGCTGCACATGCCCTACTGGTCGCTGTCGGCTTACATGAAGAAGCGGGTCAAGAACGCGGTCGCCTTCATCTGCAGCTTCGAGGAAGCGGTGGCCGGCGAAGCGATCCAGCGCGGTTACGACGGTGTGGTCTGCGGCCACATCCACAGCGCCGAGATCCGCGAGTTCAACGGCATCACCTATTACAACGATGGCGACTGGGTAGAGAGCTGTACCGCGCTGGCCGAAGACATGACCGGCCACATCGCCATCATCGACTGGCTGGCCGAAACCGGCGGCGCTTCGGGTGACCATGCCAGGGGCCGCGCCGCCGCGCCATCGCGCGCCGATGCGGAAACCGTCGCTTGAAGCTGGCCCTCGCCACCGACGCCTGGCTGCCGCAGGTCAACGGCGTCGTCCGCTCGCTCACCGCCACCCTCGATCACGTCCGCGCCGCCGGGCATAGTTTGGAAACGGTCACGCCGGACCGCTTCCTGACCGTGCCGATGCCCGGCTATGCCTCGATCCGGCTGGCGATGGCCCCGCGCTTCGGCGTGCGCCGCATGCTGGACCGGGTGCGCCCCGACATCATCCATATCGCCACCGAAGGCCCGATCGGCTGGGCCGCGCGGGGCTGGTGCCTGTCGCGCGGAGTGCCGTTCACCAGTGCCTTTCACACCCGCTTCCCCGAATACGCGGCTGTGCGCACCGGCATCAGCGCAGAACGGTTCTGGCCGATCATGCAGCGCTTCCACGCCCCCAGCCGCGCGGTACTGGTATCGACCGCCACCCTTGCGGCTGAACTGGAGGCGCGCGGCATCGGCCCGACCCGGCGCTGGAGCCGGGGCATAGACCAGCGACTGTTCCGTCCCGACGGCCCGCGCCACCCGGGAATGACCGCCCTGCCCGGCCCGGTGCTGCTCAACGTGGGTCGGGTCGCCCCCGAAAAGAACCTGGAAGCGTTCCTTGATGCCGATGTTCCGGGCAGCAAGGTGGTGGTCGGCGATGGTCCCGCTCTTGAGGTGCTACGCCGGCGCTATCCGCACGTCATGTTCCTCGGCGCGCTGGCGGGGGAGGAACTGGCGAGTGCCTATCGCGCCGCCGATTGCTTCGTCTTCCCCAGCCTGACCGACACCTTCGGGTTGGTGGTGATCGAGGCACTGGCCTGCGGCGTACCGGTGGCCGGCTTCCCGGTGACCGGCCCGATCGACATCCTGGGCGCTGACGGCCGGGGCACCGAAGCGCCGCTGCCCGCCCCCGGCGGCGCGCTCGACACCAACCTTGCCGCCGCGATCACCCGCGCCCTGGCGTGCCGGCGCGAGGATGCGCTGGCGCTGGGCAGTCTCTATACGTGGGAACGGGCGACCGGGCAGTTCATGAACGCCATCGTCGAAGCGCTCGATACGGCCCGCCAGATCGCCGAAGCCGCCTGACGACAACCGGGGCGACGGCCCGAAAGCCGCCGCCCGGATCGTTCCCCGGATCGTTCAGCGCGCGCCCTGGCGGAAGTCTTCGGCCGCCTGCACCACATCGACCGCAAAGCTGCCCATGGTCACCGCCGTGCAGCCGCCGTCCACCGGGATCGCCACGCCGCTGACATAGGACGCGGCATCGCTGGCGAGGAAGCAGAACACTTCGGCGATATCCTGGGGAAGGCCAAGACGCCCGGCGGGCATCTTCGGGCCGAGCTGCTTGTGGAGATACCCTTCGAAAGCCGGAGAATCCGCGGCAGGCACGCCGAACGACGCGGCCATGATCGGGGTCATAATGACGCCGGGGCAGATCGCGTTGGAGCGGATGCCGTGACGCCCCAGTTCGACCACCGCCTGATGGATGACGCCGATGACCGCGTGCTTGGCGATGGTATAGCCGGCTGCCGACCAGCCACCCTCCAGCCCTGCCGCGCTCGACGTCGAGACGATCGAGCCGCCGCCGCCCTGCTTGATGAACTGGCGCGCCGCATACTTGTGGCCCAGCGTCACCGAGGTGGTCAGCAGCGCCAGCGTCTTTTCCATGTCCTGCGCGGTGATATCGAGCATCGAGGCGGGCGAGCCCAGCGCCCCGGCGTTGTTGAAGATGGCATCAAGCCGGCCGAAGCTGGTAACGGCGGCATCGACCATCGCGGCGATGGCGTCTTCCTGCATCACGTTGGTGTGCTGGTACACCGCCGCGCTCTTGAACCGATCGACCAGCGCGTTGCCCTGATCGTCCTGGATATCGCCGATCACAACCCGCGCGCCTTCCTCGATCGCACGCTCGACGCTGGCAAGCCCGATCCCGCTGACGCCACCGGTGATGATGACGACCTTTCCGTCCAGACGACCTGACATTGCATTCTCTCCTCAGATGAGCCCGCTGATTCACCGATCAGGTCCGGGCACACCCGATTACGAAGCCTGACCATCTGGTGCAACGAAATCCGATGATCTTTTGAATATGGCGGCCATAGGGCGGCGCGATGCTGGTGTGGATGGCGATAAGGGGAAAGATGCTTTGGCCGCTGTCGCGCTTTGGTGGCAGGCATTCGTGGGCGCGGCACGATGGATGCTGAAACGAGTTCAGCATGACAGAAATAGGTGAATTCGCGCCGTATCAATCTGAATTAAAATCACAATTTTCGTCCTGAACTTGTTTCAGGGTCCATCCCTCAGTTTAAGCCGTAGCGTGGGGGACCGAGCAATCAGCGCGACCACTACAGCACATCCGCCACCCCCTCCAACGCCTCGCGCAGCTTCGCCAGCGCCTGGGCCTTCAACTGGTGGACGCGCGGGATGCTGACTTGCAGGACCGCAGCGATTTCCGACAGGTTCAGCTCCTCGACGAAATAGAGCTGGACGATCAGCCGCAGACGTTCGGGCAGATCGGTGATCGCCTCCACCACCGCTTCGCGCGCTTCCTCGTCCATCAGCATCGACAGGCTGTCGGGCCGCTCATCGGCGAAGGCGGCATTGCTGTCCGAGTAGACCTCGTCGATCGATTCGAAACGCAGCGGCTGCGTCGCATCGCGCAGGGGCGCAAGTTCCGCCTCGGCGATGCCGAGCGCGGCGGCCAGTTCGTGCGGGTGCGGCTCGCGCCCCAGTTCAACGCGCATCGCCGTTTCCTTTGCCGCCAGCGCCCGCCGCCGCTCGGTTGCACCGCGCGACATCGGCACCGCACGGCGGATCAGATCGACCATCGCCCCGCGCACGCGCATCTTGGCATAAGCGGCGAACCCGTCCTCGCCGGGCCCCTGGTGGCGCTGGGCGCATTCGGTCAGCGCCACCAGCCCGGCCTGCATCAAGTCTTCCAGTTCGATGCCCGGCCGGCCGCCGCCATGGACGTGCCAGGCCAGCCGGCGGACCATCGGCAGGAACCGGCGAACCCTGTCGGCGACATCGCCCTGATAGGCTCCGTTCACCCGCCGGGCGCGGGGTGTCGGGGGGCGTGCTACCGCGTCGGGCGAATAGAAGGCGGCTTGGTCTTGTTTCATGCGGCCATGCTTTCAGGGCTGTGCATCATCTCCGGGCGGGGCAGGCCCGGTGGCGGCGCGATCGGCTGCGCGCCGATCACCTCGATCACCTCGATCGGCTGCGACGGCGGCAGTTCGGCGATGGAAAGGACAAGGCACCCCGGCGCGCGCAGCCGCAGCAGCGCCGCCAGCGTGCGGCGCGCGCGCGGCTGGACCACCAGCGCCAGCGGGATCGCCGCCGTGCCCCGCTCCGCCAGCAGGAACGCCACCCGCTCGCCGATCATGCGCGCCAGATCGGGTTCGATCACCGGCTGGCCGGTCAGCGGATCGTGCATGCCTTGCATGATCGCCCCCTCCAGCCCGGCGTCGAGCGTAAGTACCGGGAGGCGTTCATGCGGCGGGCAGACGCGGCCGACGATCAACGCGCCCAGATCGGCGCGGACCAGCTCGACCAGCCGGTCGAATTCCGACGATTGCTGCACCGCGCGCGACAGGCTGGCGAAGATCGGCAGCGGGTGGGCCAGCGAAATGCCGTCCTCCAGCAGCGTGCGCAGCAGCCGGGTCAGCGCCGCCAGCGACAGCGGCTGCGGCGTGACCGTTTCGACCAGCCCCGCCGTATGGTCTTTGAGCGCATCGACCAGTTGCTTGACCTCGTCCGGGCCGAGCAGGTCCTGCGGCCGTTCGGACAGAAGCTGGTTGAGGTGGGTGGCGATCACGGTTCCCGCGTCCACCGTCAGGAACCCTTCGGCGATGGCATGATCGCGCGCGGCGGGATCGATCCACAATGCGGGGCAGCCGAAGCTGGGGTCGATCGTCGCCTCGCCGCGCAGGCTGTGGCCGGGCCGTGCCTCTCCGGCGTCGATGGCGAGCACCCGGTCGGGCCGCACCGCCGCCCCGCCCAGGTTCACGCCGCCCACCACCACCCGGTATTCATGCGGCGGCATGTCGAGCGCGTCGCGCACCCGGAACTGCGGGACGATGAAGCCGAACGCTTGGCTGAGCTGCTTGCGCACCCCGGTCACCCGGCTCACCAGCGGCGATCCGCGCCGGTCATCGACAAGCTGGACCAGCCCGTAGCCCAGCTCGATCGTGACCAGCGTGTGGTCCGATACCTCGTCCAACGCGATGCGGGCGGGATCGGGCGCGGGTTCCGGCCCGGTCAGGTCCAGCAGCGGTGCGGCGCGGCGCTTGCGCAGGGCGTGCCAGATCCACAGCACGATGCCGGCGGTGGGCAGGAAGATCGTCTGCGGCATCGCCGGGATCATCCCGATCACCGCCAGCATCACCCCGACCGGCAGCCAGGTGGACGGATCGGCGAACTGGCCGCCGATCTGCCCCGCAAGGTCGCGGCTGTCGGAGACGCGGGTGACGATGACGGCAGCGGCGATAGACAGCAGCAGCGATGGCACCTGCGCCACCAGCGCATCGCCGATCGCCAGCGTGATGTATGCCTTGGCGGCATCGCCCGCCGACATCTGGTGGCTGATCATGCCGAGGCAGAAGCCCGCGACGATATTGACCGCCAGGATCAGCAGCGCGGCGATGGCATCGCCCTTCACGAACTTCGACGAGCCATCCATCGAGCCGTAGAAATCGGCTTCGGTCGCCACTTCGCGGCGGCGGGCTTTCGCTTCGTCCGCCGTCATCAGCCCGGCGGCGAGATCGGCATCGATCGCCATCTGCTTGCCCGGCAGCGCATCGAGCGTGAAGCGCGCCGAGACTTCGGAGACCCGCCCCGCGCCCTTGGTCACCACCACCAGGTTGATGATGACAAGGATCAGGAACACGAAGATGCCGACCGCGAAATTGCCGCCGATGAGGAAAGCGCCGAAGGCCTCGATCACCCGGCCCGCCGCCTCCTCGCCCTCATGCCCGTGCACCAGCACCACGCGGGTGGACGCGACGTTGAGCGAGAGCCGCAGCAGCGTCGCGAACAGCAGGACCGAAGGGAACGACGAAAAATCCAGCGGCTTGCGCGCGTTCATGGCCGCCATCAGGATCGCCAGCGACAGCGCGATGTTGATGACGAACGCAATGTCGAGGACAATCGCCGGGACCGGGACGATCATCAGCACGATGAGCGTCAGGATGCCGGCGGGCAGCGCCAGTTGTCCCGGCTCACGGACGCGCGAAAGCAGCGCGTTCACAGCCCGAACCTGGCGAGCCGGGCATAAGCGGCGCGCACATTGGCGGTGCCGGGCGTGTCTGCGCCGGACCCGAAAGTCCCGCGCAGCGTTTCGGCCATGGACAGCGTGGGCGCGGTCGGCGGTGCGATGGCGGATGTGCCGGGCATCGCCGCGCGCCACTGCGCGAACTCGCGCGCGAGCGGCACCTGCGCCCGGCCGGGCATGGCGGCAACGTCCGGCAAGCCATTGCCGCCGGCCGCTTGCCAGCTTGCCGCATCCGCGCCTTCGTCCATCGCCCCGGAAACGCGGGCACGCATCAGCGCCATCACTTCGGAAACCGAGCGCGGCCCCTGGCTGCCGAAGAAGATCGCGCGGTTCGCCGCAGCCGCCTTGGGCAGCACCGCCGCCGCGCTCTGCCCCGGATCGGTGGCGAGCGCCGAGAGGAACTGCCCGGCACCCGCAGAACCCAGGAAGTGGGCCAGGTAGAGCTCGGTAGGATCGGGCGTGCGGCCCAGCGTCGCGGTCAGGTCGGCGGCATTGTCGCCCGCCAGTTCCGCCGCCATCAGCGCCGAAGCCTCGGGATCGCCGCGCAGCGCGAGGATTCGCCCGCGCATCGCCGGATCGGCCACCCGGCCGCCGTCGATCGCGCCTTGGGCCCAGTCGAGCCCGTGGGCCGCGCCGTGGCGGTCCAGCGTTTCGAGCCAGGTGCCTTCGGTGAACTGGTAAAGCCCGGTCGCACTCGATGTCGTCGCCCGGGCGGAGGGATCGAAGCCCGATTCCAGCCGGGCCTGCGCCATCAGGTACTGGAAATCGACCCCGGTTGCTTGCGCGGCGCGGGCAATCGCGCCTGTCGCCTGCGCGCGCCGATCGGCAATGCGCCCGGTCTGCGCGACCCGCAGCGACGCCGCGCGCGCAGCAATACTGTTCTGGCCTTCGCTCACTCTCTGGTTCCGGTACGGTTGCTACCGGGGCGGGTTCAGCAAGGGCCGTGCCAGTTATCACGGCGCGGGCCGGGACGAGGGGTTCGCCGGTCAGGCGCGTCCCCCGGCGCGGCCACCGATCGGCCCCGCACGCAAGGCGGCGCGGCCGGAGCCGGCGGTGCGATAGAGGTGCGGGCTGCCCGTCAGCGCATCGAGCCGGCTGGAGACATTGGCGGCGATGATGTTGCGCACCTGCCGGTTGACCTCGTTGAGGCGGCGCGCCGATTCCAGCATGCCGCGACATTCCTCGTCGATCTCGCCGGGATCGAGCGACGCGGTATCGAGCGTGCCGCACAGGCGCTCCTTGTCGCCCGCCGCGCCGACGATGCCATCAAGATCCAGCCCGGCAAGCGCCTGCCGTTCGCCTTCCAGCACGGCAAGCATTTGCCGCAGGGCGTCGCGCAAGCTGTCGGCGCGGGTCACTTGGCGCTCCGCAGCAGCACACCCGCTGCGATCATGGCGTCGGCGATGCGGGTGGGGATCACGGGATAGGTGCCGCTTTCGACCGCTTTGCGGATCACTTCCACGCGGTCGGTGTCAATCGGTGCCGCGCCCGGATCGAGCGCGGCCGAGGTTTCGACCGCCGGGCCGGCAGCGATGCCCTGGCCCTTGGCCGAAAAGCTGGTCGCCGCCGCTCCGGTGCTGACACTCGCACCGTTTTCACCGCCCGCCGCGCGGGCCAGCCTGGCGTCGATCGCGCTCGCTGCGCGTGCAGGTCCCACTTCGATAGGTGGCATTTGGCCGCTCCTTGCATCAATTCGTATGCTCAGGACGGTATTGGGCGCAGGGGTTTAAGGGGCGGATCGCGGCAATGTGCAGGTGCGGGATCAGGGCACCGGCACGGCGACGAGGCCGGGGCGGACGACCTGCCCTTGGATGGCGTCGGCCGCAGCCCGTCCGGCCGATGCGGGACGGACCGCCACCCACGCCCCGACCGGGCCCGACTGCAACGCCTCGCCGGGTTGCGAGACGGTGAAGCCCTCACCGGAAATGGCGATCGCCACGGCATCGCCGCGCCGCACCGCCAGCTCGGCGGGCGCGTCCGGGCCGGTCTGCCTCACCGGGACGAATAGCCGCCAGCCGTTGGCATCGCCGCACTGGATCACCACGCTTTCGCGGTTGGCCGAGCGCCACGACAGCGCGACGCCGGTGATGCACGGTTGCAGACGCAAACGACGGTCCAGCGGCAGCAGCGCCCCACCCGCCTGACCCGCCGCCGCGCCGGTGAACGCCGCCACTTGCCGGTCGAGCATATCGAGATCAGCAAATGCAGTGGCATGAGCGGGCACGGCGAGGACGAAGGCGGCGGCGAGGCCGGTCTGCCGCGCTTTCGCGGCGATGACGGAGCGGGGACGATAGGTCAGGGGCATGCGGAAGGTCCAATCCGGGTTCGATCTGGCCCGGCAAGCCGCAAGGACCGTGCCAGTCAACGCGCCTCGGGAGGATCGAAGGCGATTACGGCGCGGGGCGGCCCGTCGCCGGGTTCCACTACCAGCCGTGCCCGCTGGCCCGCCGCGCGCATCAGCGGATCGGCCGTGGCGAGCGCCGTCAAGGGGCCATCAGCGGCGCGATAGCGCACGATCACGGTCACCTGCTGGCGCGGATCGCCGGACTGGTTATCCAGCCAGCGGCCGAGCGGCGGCGCGCCGGGGGCGGCGATCCACACGGCCAGCGGTTCGGCGCGCGGCGATGCCAGTGCGCGGGCTTGCGGCGGGTGCATCGCGGATACCATGGGATGCTTTGGCCGGGGGACGCGATGGCCGGCTGCGGCGGCAGTGATCATGAACAGGATCAGCGACAGGTCGGCCAGCGTCGTCTGCCAGCCGATGGCGTTGCGGCTGGTCATGCGGCGGCTTCCACCTGCGGCCGCCGATTGGTCGGCAGGGCTTGCACCAACTGCTGTTCCAGCCAGTCCAGCACCTGCTGGCGGGCCCGCTCCTCCCGCGCGGCGGCGCGTGCGACCATGCGCGACAGCGGCGCGAACACGATATTGCCGAGCACCAGCCCGTAAAGCGTGGTCAGCACCGCCATCGAGATCGCGCCGGTGAAATCGCCCTCGCCGCTCTTGGGCAACTGGGTCAGCGAGACCAGCGTTCCCGCCAGCCCGAACACCGGCGACAGATCGGCCGCCAGCGTGAAGGTGCGCACCGCCCGGATGCTGCGCCCCGCCCGGCAGCGCTTGTGCAACAGGTGGACCGCCCGCAGCGCCGCGATCGAGCGCTGGCCGATCAGCGCGGCGGTGGCATCGTCCAGTTCACGGTCGCCCAGGTGCGGCGGTTCGGCGCGGATCACGCCGTCCTGCTGCATGATCCGTACATGCGCGGCGAGCGCTGCGCGCGCCTTGGCAGGATCGAACGCCGGACGCGCCAGCCGCACCAGCGCGCGCAGGGCGGCGCGGGCATCGCTCAGCCCGCAGCGCAGGACCGTGGCCAGCACGGTCCCGCCCACGACGATGGCAGCGCTCCTCGGGTCGGCCAGTTGATCGAACTGCATGATCGCATCGCGCTCCTTCACGCCGGGGACGAGGGGGGTGGCGAGCCGGCGTCCTTCAGAACCGAGAACGGCGCGGGCGCGCACTTTTCAGCGCTGGCCGACATTTGCCGCCTGTCCGGCAATGGATTGCCGCCCTGCCCGGCCGACCGCTCCTCGCAGCCCGGTTTCGTCGGTTTGGCACGCGGCTTGCTGAACAAGGCCGCGAACGCCGGATCGCAGCGACACCCGCCCGGCGGGTGCATCGGGAGCCAGTCACTTGTCGAACGACCTTTTCGGAATACACGCGGCCGCGCTGGAACTGCGTTCGCAGCGCATGGGCCTGCTCGCGTCGAACATCGCCAATGCCGGCACGCCCGGTTTCAAGGCGAAGGACATCGATTTCGCCGGGGCCCTGCGCGCCAGCGAGCGCGGGGCCGAGGTGGACCGCGCCGCCGCCGGGGCCACCCTCTACCGCGTTCCCGTCATGCCCTCGCTCGATGGCAACACCGTCGAACTGCAGAGCGAACAGGTCGCCTTTTCCGAGAATGCCGTCGGCTATTCCGCCACGCTCGAATTCATTCGCGGCCGGGTCGATACCGTGACGCGCGCGCTGCGGGGCGATTGACGATGGGCCAGCCGCTCACCCTGTTCGGCCTCGCCCAGCGCGGCATGTCCGCGCAACTGGTGCGGATGAACGCCGCCGCGTCGAACCTCGCCAACGCGGGCTCGATCTCGTCCAGCGAACAGATGGCCTACAAGCCGATCCGAGCCGTGTTCGCCGAGGATTTCGACACCGCCAGCGGCCTCGCCACCGTGCAGGTGCACGGCATCCAGCGCGAACAGGCCGCAGCGATCCGCCAGCACAATCCCGACCACCCAATGGCCGATGCCAACGGCGACACATGGACGGCCCCCGTCGATGAGAACGCCGAGATGGTCGACATGCTCGAAGCCTCCCGCCAGTACCAGAACCTGGTCGAGGCCCTTTCCACCGCCAAGCAGTTGATGCTGGACACGATGAGGCTGAAATGACCGTATCTTCCGTCACCCGGACGACCCCTTCCCAGTCCAGCGCGAAGACTTCGCTGTCCGCGCTGAACTCGGGCGATTTCCTGAAGCTGATGCTGGCCCAGATGGAACAGCAGGACCCGACCGCGCCGGTCGATCAGAAGGAGATGCTGGCGCAGATGGCGCAGTTCTCCTCGCTGTCGAACTCGCAGCAGATGGCCGACACGCTGAGCACGATGTCGGCCAAGCTCGATACGCTGGTCTCCGCCCAGGCCGCCAATTCCGCCGCCATTTCGCAGCTTGCCGCCAGCGCTGCCGGCCGGCCGACCACCGCTTCCTGAGGAGCCTGATCCATGTCCTTCTACACTTCGCTCACCGGGCTCAAGAACGCGCAGACCGACCTTTCGGTGATCTCGCACAACATCGCCAACGCCGAGACCAACGGCTTCAAGAAAAGCGACGCGACCTTTTCCGATATCATCGCCGCATCGGTGATGAGCGATCCGGGGCTGACCACCGGGATCGGCGCGCGGGTATCGGCGATCACGCAGAACTTCGCGCTGGGCCCGATCGAGCAGACCGGCTCCGCGCTGGACGCGGCGGTCAACGGCGAAGGCTTCTTTACCATCCACAACCCGCTGTCGAACGAGACGCAATACACCCGCAACGGCTCGTTCACGGTGGACGGGGCAGGCTTCATCCAGAACGCCCAAGGCTGCCGCCTTCAGGTGTTTCCGGTGAACGCCGCCGGTGCCGTCAGCGGCACTACCGTGCAGGACGCGCAGGTCCCCGCCACCAACGCCGCAGGTTCCAAATTCGCCGGGGTCAGCATCAATTCCACCGGCGCGGTGATCGCCACCTATGCCGATGGCACCAACACCACGCTCGGCGTCGTTGCCCTCGCCTCGTTCATCGCGCCGACCGGGCTCAAGCAACTGGGCAACGCGGCCTGGGCCCCCACCGGCGTGTCGGGCACCGCCACTTATGGCCAGGCCGGATCGGGCGCGTTCGGCTCGCTGCTGCCCGGCGCGCTGGAGCGGTCGAACGTCGATATCGCCGAGGAACTGGTCTCGCTGATTACCGCGCAGCGCAACTTCCAGGCCAACGCCAAGGCCGTCGATACCGCCACGCAGATCTCGCAGACCATCATCAACCTGCGGTCCTGATCAAAGCGGATCGCCTGAACCATGGACCGCCTGATCTACACCGCCGTCTCCGGCATGAACAATTCGCTCAACCGCGAACGGGTCATCGCCAGCAACATGGCCAACGCCCAGACCATCGGCTTTCGCGCCGAAGTGCTGAACGCCACGCCGATGACGCTGGAGGGGCCGCAGCTCGACGTGCGGGCGCTGTCCAGCACCGGCGTCACCGGCGCGATCATGAAGGAAGGCTCGCTCAACCGGACCGGCCGCGAGCTTGACGTGGCGATGCAGGGCGATGCCATGCTGGCGGTGTTGGGCGCGGACGGTGCCGAAAGCTATACCCGCCGGGGCGATCTTTCGGTGTCGGTCACCGGGCTGCTGCAGAACGGCGAAGGCCTGCCGGTGCTGGGCGAAGGCGGGCCGATAACGGTGCCGCCCGGCACGACGGTCAGCATCGCCCCTGACGGCGGCGTCATGATCGCCGATCCGGCCACGCCCGATCAGCCGCCGCAGCGGATCGAACGGCTCAAGCTCGTGTCTACCGCCGGCACCAGCATCCAGAAGAACCTTGCCGGCGAATTTCGCCCGCCGGCGGTCAACGGCCAGCCCGGCGTACTGCCGGTGGACGAGAACGCGCGGGTGATCCCCGGCGCGCTCGAACAATCGAACGTCAACCCGAGCGAGGTGCTGGTCGAGATGATCTCGGCCCAGCGCCTGTTTGATCTGCGCACCAAGCTGGTCGAGACGGCCAGGCAGCTCGACGAGAGCGGCGCGCGGCTGATGCGCCTGGATTAAAGGAAAAAGGAAACCGCCATGCCCAGTTCCGCCCTGCAAGTCGCCCGCACCGGGCTCGAAGCGCAGGACGCGCGGATGCGCGTCATCGCCAACAACCTCGCCAACGTATCGACCACCGCGTACAAGCGCGACCGCGCCAACTTCGCGACGCTCGCCTATCAGGACGCGCGGGTGGCGGGCGCGCAATCGTCCACCGAAACCGCCTATGCCACCGGGCTGAACCTGGGCACCGGGGTCAGCGTCCAGTCCACCACGCGGATGGAATCGCAAGGGCCGCTGCAAACCACCGGCGCGACTTTCGATGTGGCGCTGGACGGCAGCGGCTATTTCCAGGTGGCGCTGCCCGGCGGCGAGCTGGCCTATACCCGCGCCGGCAATTTCACCCGTTCGTCCGAAGGGCTGCTGGTGACGACGCAGGGCTATGCCGTGCAGCCGCCGGTCACCGTCCCCGAAGGTGCCACCTCGGTCACGATCAGCGCCGACGGCACGGTATCGGCGCAACTCGCCGGGCAGACCGATCCGTCGCAGCTTGGCCAGATCACCATCGCCACCTTCACCAACCCGGCGGGGCTGCAGGCCGCGTCGGACAATTTCCTCAAGGAAACCGGTGCCAGCGGCCCGGCCCAGGTCGGCATCGCCGGCGAAGGCGGGCGCGGCCAGATCCGCCAGGGCATGCTCGAAGGCTCGAACGTCAACATCGTCGAGGAGCTGGTCGACATGATCGAAACCCAGCGCGCTTACGAGATCAATTCCAAGATGATCTCCTCGGTCGACGAGATGCTGCGCAATGCCAACCAGACGCTCTAAAACGCCGATCCCGCAGGCGATCGCCTTTCTGCTCCCCTCCCGTTCACGGGAGGGGTCGGGGGAGGGCATGTTCGCGCGATCCGCTGTCAAAGACAGGCCCTCCCCCAGCCCCTCCCGCAGGCGGGAGGGGAGTCTGTTGGCAGCTTCGCTTTGCTTGCTGGTGGCTGTTTCGCCCCCGGCACTCGCCCGCAAGGCCCCCAAACCTTCCGGGTTCGAAGCCACGCTGCCGGTCGCCCCGGCGGAGCAGCCCCCGGCAGGCGGCGCGATCTTCAACGTGACCACCGGCTATGCCCCGCTCTACGCCGGCACCCGCGCCGCGCGGGTGGGCGATCCGCTGACCATTCTGCTGATCGAGACGACCACGGCATCGAAATCGGTCAGTTCCAAGAGCCAGAAAGGCGGCGGCGCATCGATCACGCCGCCAACGGCCGGCATCCTGTCCTTCCTCAACCCTAATGCGCTTAAAGCCAGCTCCACCTCGTCGTTCAATGGCCAGGGCAATGCCGCGCAGACGAGTTCGCTGAACTCCACCCTGTCGGTCACCATTGCCGAAGTCCGCAGCAACGGCACCGCGCTGGTGAAAGGGGAAAAGAAGATGCTGGTCAGCCAGGGCGACGAATGGGTCCGGTTCTCCGGCATCGTGCGCCTGTCCGACATTGACGCGGAAAACCAGATCGCCTCGACCAGGGTCGCCGATGCACGCATCGAATATACCGGCAAGGGCGCGCTGATGCGCTCCAGCCGGCAGGGCTGGCTGGGCCAGTTTTTCAACATGATCTCGCCGTTCTGAGGTGGGCGTGATGAAGCCGATCCAGCAGGCGATCGCCCATCTTCTCCCCTCCCGTTTACGGGAGGGGTCGGGGGAGGGCATGTTCCCGCGACTCGCTTTGAACAACAGGCCCTCCCCCGGCCCCTCCCGCCTGCGGGAGGGGAGATTGATGGCAGCGGCGCTTTGCGCGCTGGCCTTCCTGTTCCCACCCCCCGCCCATGCCGAGCGCGTCCGCGACCTTGGGCAGTTCCAGGGCGTGCGCACGAACCAGCTCACCGGCTACGGCGTGGTCGTCGGCCTGCCCGGCAGCGGCGACGACAATCTCGAATACCTGACGCAGGCGATGAAGGGCGTATCGGGCCGCATGGGGCTGACCCTGCCGCCGGGCATCGCGCCGGGCCTCAAGAACGCCGCCGCCGTCATCGTTACCGCCGATCTGCCCGCCTTCGCCAAGCCCGGCCAGCGCATCGACGTGACGGTTTCGACGATCGGCAAGGCCAAGTCACTGCGCGGCGGGGCGCTGGTGATGACCCCGCTTTATGGCGCGGACGGCCAGATCTACGCGATGGCGCAAGGCAACCTCGCGGTCGGCGGGCTCGATGCATCGGGCAAGGACGGCTCGAAAGTCACCGTCAACATCCCCACCGTCGGCCGTATCGCCGATGGCGGCAGCGTCGAACGCGCCGTCGCTACCGGGTTCGACAGCGGCGAGACGCTGCGCTGGAACCTGTTCGAAGCCGATTTCCTGACCGCCGCGCGGGTACGCGATGCGATCAATCGCCGCATCCCCGGGCTCGCTTCGGTCGAGGACGGGGTAACGCTGGCGCTGCACCTGCCGGCCGATGCCGATGCCCGCGCCAACACCATGGCGATGATCGAGATGATCGAGGTCAGCCCCGCCGAAACCCCGGCGCGGGTCATCGTCAACAGCCGCACCGGCACCGTCGTCATCAATTCGGCGGTGCGCCTGTCGCCGGCGGCGATCAGCCACGGCAAGCTGACGGTGCGGATCGACGAAAACCCCACCGTCGTCCAGCCCGCCCCGCTTTCCAGGGGAAAGACCGCAGTGGAACAGAACTCGACCGTAACCACCGATGAGGAAAAGCGATCCGTGGCGCTGTTCAAGGGCGGTGCCAGCCTCGCCAGGGTGGTCGATGCGCTCAACATGCTGGGCGTGACGCCCAGCGATCTCGTGGCGATCCTCGAAGCCTTGAAACAGGCAGGCGCACTGAAAGCGGAAATGGTGGTGATATGAGCAGCGGGTCCATCCCTACCCTCACCGGCATGACCGGCCTGGCCGCCGGCCCCGACGCCGGCGATCGCGAAAAGCTGAAGGCCACCGCGCGCCAGTTCGAGGCACTGTTCATGCGCCAGATGCTGGCCGCAGCGCGGGCCACCGATTTCGGTGGAAACGACCTCCTGGGATCAAGCGCGATGCAGACGTTCCGGCAGATGCAGGACGATCACATGGCCGACGTGACCGCGCAGACCGGAACGCTCGGCCTCGCCTCGGTGATCGAGGCCCAGATTGCCCGGTTCCTGCCCGCAACCGCAGATGCCGATACCGGCAAGACCGACACGAAAGCGGGCTGACGATGGGTTCCGACCTCCTCTCGATCGGCCGCACCGGTGCCCGCGCCGCGCGCGCGGCGCTGGACGTGACGGCGCAGAACATCACCAATGCCGGCTCTGAAGGCTATGTCCGCCGCAGCGTCCGGCTGGCGGAAGTCGCGAGCGGCTCGATCGCGGCGGTGCCGGCCGATATCAACCTGTCCGGGGTAGCGGTGGCCGGGGTGACCCGCAACGCCGATCTGTTCCGCCAGTCCGAAGTGCGCCGCACCGGAGCCGACGCCGCCCGCGCCGGCACCGAGGTGGACGGGCTGACCAACATCGAAACCGCCGTCGAGCAGACCGGCGTCTACGACGGCATCGTCAAGTTCGAGGCCAGCCTGCAACAGTTGCTGTCCGATCCCACCGACGGCTCGCTGCGCGCCGCCGTCACCGAGAGCGGGCGGACCATGGCCCAGACCTTCAACGTCGCGGCCAGCAGCCTTGACGCGGTGGGCACCGGCCTGCGTTTCGAGGCGAACGACGGCGTGACCGGGGTCAACCGGGTGGCGGGCGAACTCGCCCGCGTGAACCTGCGTCTCGCCCGCGCGATCGACCAGTCGAGCGACCAGACCAGCCTGCTCGACCAGCGCGACACCCTGCTCCGGCAGTTGAGCGAACAGACCGACCTCACCACCACGATCGCGCCGGACAACACCGTCACCGTAGCGATCGGCGGCATGCCGGGGGTGACGCTGGTGAACGGCGGCACCGCCAGCCCGCTGGCTGCGACCACCGCCGCTGACGGCACCCTCGCGTTCACCCTGGGCGGAGCCCCGGTGGCACCGGCATCGGGCGCGCTGGCGGGCAAGAACCAGGCGCTGGCGCAGCTATCGCGGACGCGCCACGATCTGGATGCGGTGGCCGCCGATCTGGTCGCCACGGTGAACGCAGCTCAGGCAACCGGCGTCGATCTGGCAGGCAACCCCGGTCAGCCGCTGTTCGCCGGTTCGGACGCGGCCGGCATGGCGATGATCGCAACCGGCGGCAGCGCGGTCGCCACCGCCACCTCGGGCACCAACAGCCGCGACCCTGCCAACCTCAAGGCCCTGCGCAGCGCGCTGGCGACGAATGATCCGGCGGGCCGCACCGACACCATCCTGTTCGCGATATCCAGCGCCGTGGCGGGCCGCGCGGTCACCCGCGATGCGCTCACCTCGATCGCCGACAACGCCCGCATCGCGCTCCAGGCGCAGGCCGGGGTCGATCTCGATCAGGAGGCGATCAACCTCACCCGCTACCAGCAGGCGTTCCAGGCTTCGGGCCGGGTGATCCAGGTGGCGTCCGACATCTTCGATACGCTGCTGGGCATCCGGTAAGCGAAGGAACAGTACCATGGCGATCCTATCCACCAGCACTTCGGCGTTCTTCGAAAGAAGCCGCACCGATATCAAGGCGCTGCGCAGCCAGGCCGAGCGGTTGCAGGGCCAGCTTTCAGGCGGCAGCAAGCTGGACCGCTCCTCCGACGATCCGGTCGCCGCCTCGCGCCTCAGGGCGCTGTCGCGGCTCGAACAGCTTTCCGGGATCGACAAGGCCAACGCCAGCCGCGCCAACGCCGATCTGACGCTGGCCGACGGGGCGATGTCCGACATGACGGACGCCCTGATCCGCGCCAAGGAACTGGCGACGCAGGCCGCCGGCGGCACGCTGACGGGGGCGCAGCGCTCCAGCATCGGCGATGAACTGCTGCAAATCCAGGGCAACCTCGTTGCCCTCGCCAATGCCCGCGATTCCAGCGGCCATGCGCTGTTCGGCGGCGAGAATACCGGCGATGCCTATGCCCTCGATGCCAACGGCAACGCCCGTTATGTCGGCACCGCCGCCACCGGCAGCCTGCCGCTGGGCGAAGGGCAAAGCGTGATCCGGTCGATGACCGGGCCCGAGTTCCTGTCCTTCCCGAACGGCACCGGCGGCCAGACCGACCTCATGGCGACGGTCAAGGCACTGGGCGATGCGCTGAAAGGCGGCACGGCCGATCCGGCGGGCGCGGCACAGGACGCGCTGGCCTCGCTCCAGACCGGGCTCGATACCCTGACCACCGGGCAGACCGTGATCGGTACCCGGCTCGCCTGGATCGAGGTCACCGGTGATCGCCGGGTCGATCTTTCCACGCTGCGCAGCACCGAGGAAACGGACCTTGGCGCGACAGACATCGCCGGCACCATCGCCCGCCTGCAGGAAACCCTGATGGTGCTCGAAGCCAGCCAGGCCAGCTTCGCCAAGCTCGCCAATCTCAATCTGTTCAGCACGTTGAACTGACGCCCGTTTTTCACCGCTTCCGCCCCCGGCACGGCGGAGCGATCAGGGCTGACAAGGAACATTAACCATGTTTGCAATCATCGGCATCGTCGTCCTGCTGGTGATGGTGTTCGGCGGCTTCGCGATCACCGGCGGCGCGCTCGGCCCGGTGTTCGAGGCGATCCCGCACGAAATGCTCATCATCGGCGGTGCCGCCGTGGGCGCGATCGTCGCCGGCAACTCGATGCACGAACTCAAGGGCATCGGCGCGGGCTTCATGAAGATTTTCAAGGGCCCCAAGCACAACAAGCAGGACCACATCGACGCCATCATCCTGACCAGCCGGCTGATGAAGATCCTGCGCTCCGAAGGCCCGGTGGCACTGGAAAGCCACGTCAACGATCCCAAGACCTCCTCCCTTTTCGCCGAATTCCCGCGCCTGCTCGGCAATCATGAACTGACGGCGCTGATCTGCGACACGCTGACGCTGATCGTCGTCTCCTCGGGCACGCTGGAAGTCCATGCGGTGGAAGATGTGATGGACAATGCGATGAAGACGCATTTCCACGAACAGCACGAAGCCCAGCACGCGCTGCAGAGCCTGGCAGATGCCCTTCCCGCGCTCGGCATCGTCGCCGCCGTGCTGGGGGTGGTGAAGACGATGGGCTCGATCGACAAGCCGCCCTCGATCCTGGGGGCGATGATCGGATCGGCGCTGGTCGGCACCTTCATGGGGGTGATGCTGGCCTATGGCATGGTCGCGCCGATGGCCGGGCGGCTGAAACAGGTGCTGGAGGCGGACGAGCAGATCTTCCACGCGGTCAAGCAGGTCATCATCGCCAGTCTGCACGGCTGGCCGCAGCCGCTGGTGGTCGAATCGGCCCGCTCGGGCCTTGGCCATGCCTTCCGCCCCGGCCTTTCCGAACTGCTCGACGCGATGCGGGGGCGCTAAGGTGGCACCGCCGAAGAAGGCCGGCAAGGAACCGCCCCGTCCGATCATCGTCAAGAAAATCACCGTCGTCGCCGGGGGCCACCACGGCGGCGCGTGGAAGGTCGCCTATGCCGATTTCGTGACGGCGATGATGGCCTTCTTCCTGCTGCTGTGGATCCTGGGCGCGACGACCGAGAAACAGCGCAAGGGCATCGCCGACTATTTCTCCCCCACCCTCGTCAAGACGCGCGAGAGCAGTTCTGGTTCGTCGGCCGGGCTGCTCGGCGGCTCCTCGCTGGTGGACAAGGACAACCTGCCCCACCCCGGCGGCCAGGGCACCAAGTCGATCACCATCCCGCGCGATGCCAGCGGCGGCACCAGGGAAGGCGCGACGATGATGAAGCGCACCCGCACCAAGGATGCGCTGGAAGCCAAGCTCCAATCCTCCGCCGCGCTGCGCCGCCTCGCCCGGCAGGTGCGGATGATCGACACGACCGAAGGCGTGCGCATCGATCTGGTGGACGATGCCGACTTCGCGATGTTCCGCCTTGGCACCACCGTGCTGACCCCCGAGGCCGATGCGCTCCTCAAGGCGCTGGGCGAGGCGCTCGGCCCGGATGCGGGCGGCGTGACCATTCGCGGCCACACCGACGCGCTGCCGTTCCTGCCCGGCACCGTGGGCAACAACTGGTCCCTCTCCGCCGGCCGTGCCGAAGCCACCCGCCAGGCCCTGATGCGAGACGGCATATCCGAACAGCGCTTCCGCCGGATCGAGGGCGTGGCGGATAACGAGCTGCTGATACCGGGCGATCCGCATGATCCGCGAAACCGGCGGATTTCGGTTACGGTGATGGATTGAGGGCGAACGCTGCGATGTTTGACGAGCCGCGAGCGTCAGTCCGTCATTTGGGAGGAACAGGCGTGATTTCCAGCGCGCCCGGTTCAACGATATTCACGCCACCGAAGACCAGAATGCCCGTCTGATAGTCTACGAGCGAATAATCCTTGTAGCGGCCGAGATCATAGCCCCTCATCTTCAAGGGTTTTCCCACGAAAGGGAGAAATCCATTCGTGTTAACCCTTGCGCTCTTGTCCCGGGTATAAGGCGTCGAGCGGTCCAGCAGCATCACCTGGATGGCCGTCTCCAGTTCCGAGGTCAGAAGCTCCTTGAGACGCGCGCCGCCGTTCGCGGCCAGACCGTTTTCTCCCAGCAGCGGGAACGCCTTACCTTCGCAGCAGAAATACTTCACTGCCTTGGGGGATTCATTGGGAGCCCCCGTGGCAAGCTTCGTCTTCAGCACGATATAGGGGCGAACGTCCGTCTCGTTCTGAAACGTGATGACAACGTAGGGCACCACGTTGAGGGTGCGGCCGCTCGGCGTCGAACCAAGCTGGAACTGCTGCTGGTACTTCCCGTCTGCCAATATGGCCTGAGTCAGCTCGCCTGCCTTCGTAATGGCGTCGAAGCGCAGATCGTCTTCCATGCTCTGCACTTTGGCCGTACCGTCACCGGCATTGGCCGAACTCTGCACCACCATGCCGACCGGCCCGAAAAGCAGGCCAAGCGCCCCACCCTTCTGATGCCCCGAGATGACGACGTTGCTGTCGGGGATACGATGGATGCCCATGGGAAGATCGGACATGCGGCTCATCCCATCGTTCGAATAGACGATGGTCGTCGGCGCTGCCGGCGGTGGGGCAGCGGCGTCTTGCGCTGAAACCGCCGGTGAAGCCAAAACGGCCAGGCCGCCGACAATAGTCAGAATGAGTTTGCGCATCTTTACCCCAATAGCCCTACACTAGACCGCTCCGGCTACTGAACAGCCGACCCCAAGCAGTATTCGATTTGTGTGTACCGGAAACGGCCACCCGATCAACGGGCAGGACAAACAATATACCCCTTCGCCGCAGCCCAGAAGAATGTCGAGACCCAGCCACCCTCCGCGGGAACGCACAGATACGATCGTTCTGCACTTCTGGCTCCAGGGCAATTGCGTCGGGGGTTGATTCAGCCTATATTCGGACCATATTCAGTCCACAAGGATGCTGCATGCGCCTATCGACCCGCATTCGACCCATCAGCTATCTCAAGGCCAACGCCGCCGAAATCCTGTCCGATATCGCTGAAAACCGGCAGCCGATGGTAATCACGCAGAATGGCGAGGCGAAGGCTGTGCTTCAGGATGTGGCCTCGTTCGATCAAGCTCAGGAAACCCTGGCCATGCTGAAACTGCTGGCGCTGGGCCAGCAGGATATCGAGGCGGGGCGGACCAGAAGCGCCCGGGACGTCGCTGGGCGGTTGCGGGCGAAAGCGCGGCGTGGGAATGACTGAGCGGCGCTACGCCGTAGAGATCACAAGGGGAGCCGAGGATGATCTCGAAGAAATCCACAGCTACCGCATGGAGCTACGCGGAGGCGACGATGCCGATGCACTGATCGATCAGTTCCTGGCCGTGATCGAGACTTTGGAAACCTTTCCCGAGCGCGGCGCAGTACCGAAGGAACTGGAGAGCACCGGCATCCGCGAGTTTCGGCAGCTCCTGCTCGGCCCCTATCGCCTGATCTATCGCGTGATGGACACGCGGGTCATCATCCTCGTCATCGTTGATGGCCGGCGGGATGTGCAGACCTTGCTCGAACGCCGGCTGCTGGGAAGACCCGCGTAACGGCGGGACAACGCAGGCTTAAGCCCGAAACAACCGCTGTCTCGCACCCGGTTTCACGGGCCGTTCTGTTCACGTCGGACGGCATGATGCCGGAACCCGTTCAGCACCGTGTTGCTTGGGTGGTCAGAGGCTCGCCCCCCTAACTCACCCCCTCCTTCACCGCCTGCACGATCAGCTCCGGCACCGAAGGGTCCTCGATCGTGGCGGGCATCGTCCAGTCCTCGCCGTTGAAGATCTTGCGCAGGAGGTTGCGCAGGATCTTGCCCGAGCGGGTCTTGGGCAGCAGCGGCACCACGAACGCGGTCTTGAGCGCGGCGACGGCACCGAGATCAGCGCGGACGGCGGCGATCACGCGGTCGTGGAGGGTCTCGTCGGCGTCGAACCCGGCGCGGGGGACGACGAAGGCGACCGGGATCATGCCCTTGACCGGATCATCCGCACCGATGACGGCGCATTCGGCAACGCCGTCCTGGCGAGCGACGATCTGCTCCATCTGCCCGGTCGATAGGCGATGCCCGGCGACGTTGATGATGTCGTCCGTGCGGCCCATGATGTTGAGGAAACCGTCGGGATCGAAGTGGCCGGCATCGCCGGTCTCGTACCAGCCGGGGAAGCTGGCGAAGTTCTTGGCGAACCCGGCCGGGTTGTTCCACAAGGTGGCGAAAGTGCCGGGGGCCAGCGGGGCCTTGATGGCGACCGCGCCGCTCTGCCCGTCGGGCACCGGCTTGCCGTCATCCCCTAGGATGGCGAAGGCATAGCCGGGGACGGGAAAGCCGCAAGAGCCACGCCGGCGGCGCACGTCGCCCAGGCCAAAGCAGCTTGCGATGGCGGGCCAGCCCAGTTCGGTCTGCCACCAGTGATCGATCACCGGCAGGCCGCTGTGTTCCTCCAGCCAGCCGATGGTGTCGGGATCGGCGCGTTCGCCGGCCAGGAAGATCGCGCGGCAAGCGCCGGTGCCGATCTGGTGCAGCAAGGTGGCGTCCGGGTCTTCCTTGCGGATGGCGCGGATGGCGGTGGGGGCGGTGAAGAAGCCTTTGGCACCGTTGCGCGTCATCACCCGCCAGTACGTGCCGGGATCGGGGGTGCCGACCGGCTTGCCTTCGAACAGCACCGTCGTCGCCCCGGCGATCAGCGGGCCATAGACGATGTAGCTGTGCCCGACGACCCAGCCCACATCGGATGCTGCCCACCACGGATCGCCCGGCTCGATGCCGTAGATGTGCTTCATCGACCACGACAGCGCCACCGCGTGGCCGCCGTTATCGCGCACCACGCCCTTGGGCACGCCGGTGGTGCCGGACGTGTAGAGGATATAGAGCGGGTGGCCGGCGGCAACCGGCTCGCAGGCCGGGACCGGGTCGGCGGCGGTTGCGGCGCGCAGGTCCTGCCAGTCCAGATCGCGGGGGGACTGGATCGCGGCGGGCACTTGCGGGCGCTGCAGCACCACCGCGCGCTCCACCTTGTGCGCGGCGCTATCGAGCGCTTCATCGACCAGCGGCTTGTAGGCGATCACCCGCTTGCCCTCGATCCCGCACGATGCGGTGAGCAGGACCTTGGGCGTAGCATCGTCGATCCGCTTGGCCAGTTCGTGCGCGGCGAAGCCGCCGAACACCACCGAATGGATCGCGCCAAGCCGCGCGCAGGCGAGCATGGCGAAGGCGGTTTCGGGGACCATCGGCATGTAGATGACCACCCGGTCACCCTTGCCGACGCCGAGCGAGGCGAGCATCGCCGCCACCCGGCCCACTTCATCGAGCAGCGCGGCATACGTCCATTCCGCCCGCGCATCGGTGGCGGGGCTGTCGTAGATCAGCGCCACCTGATCGCCGCGCCCGTCGGCGACATGGCGATCGAGCGCGTTGTGGCAGGTGTTGAGCACGCCGTCGGCGAACCAGCCGCCGCCCTCGTCCCAGGTCCGGGTCGGCGGGGTGAACCAGTCGATCGCGCGGGCGGCCCCGGCCCAGAATGCTTCCGGGTTTGCGGTGCTGGCTTGCCAGGCTTGCTGGTAGGCTTCGCTCATTATCCTCTGCCTCGTTTTCTGGGTCTTGCTGTGCGCAGGATCGTTCCGGAGAATTATCAGCGACGGGCAGCGTCCGAAAGCCTGCCGGGGCGGCATAATCTTATATTTCGAGAAACGATCCACACCCCGCCCGCGCTGCCGACCGCGCCATCACGCGCGGTTATCCCGTGCATGGTCATTTTCCCGGTGTTCTTGTCCCGAATTCCCCCCCATATTCGCAACGAATGCGCATACATTCAGCCTAGACCATGGTCGGGGGTTCGCCTGTTGCAGGCGTGGTCTATGCTATGCACGAACCTGTCGTCCTGCGGGCGAAAGACGGATAATTTGAGAGGAGATCTGGAAAGATGGCACAGCCGCTGTACCCGGTTCCCGAGGCCTGGGCCGAGGGCGCGCTGATCGATGCCGAGGGCTATGCCCGCAGGCATGCCGCTTCGCTGGCCGACCCCGACGGGTTCTGGCGCGAGGAAGCCGGCCGGATCGACTGGATCAAGCCGTTCACCCAAGTGCGCACCACCAGCTTCCACGAAGCCGACTTCGGCATCCGCTGGTTCGAGGACGGCACTCTTAACCTCTCCGCCAATGCGCTGGACCGGCATCTGGCCACGCGCGGCGATCAGGTGGCGATCCTGTGGGAGCCTGATGATCCGGCCAACCCGGAACGGCGCATCACCTATCGCGAACTGCACGAACAGGTCTGCCGCTTCGCCAACCTGCTCAAGCAACGCGGCGTCGGGCGCGGCGATCGCGTCACCATCTACCTGCCGATGGTGCCCGAAGCGGCGGTGGCGATGCTGGCCTGCGCGCGGATCGGCGCGGTCCATTCGATCGTGTTCGCCGGCTTTTCGCCCGATGCCCTCGCCGGGCGGATCGAGGATTGCGAAAGCCGTATCGTCCTCACCACTGACGAAGGCTTGCGCGGCGGCAAGAAAGTGCCGCTCAAGGCCAATGTCGATGAAGCGCTGACCCGCTGCCCCGCCGTCGACACCGTGATCGTGCTGGCCCACACCGGGGCCGGCGTGCCGATGGTCGAAGGCCGCGACATCGACTGGGCCGCTGCCGTCGCCCGCCAGAGCGCCGAGTGCGCGCCGGAGGAGATGGGCGCGGAAGACCCGCTGTTCATACTCTACACCTCGGGCTCCACCGGCAAGCCCAAGGGCGTGTTGCACACCACCGGCGGCTACAGCGTCTGGGCCAGCATGACGCACCAGTACGTGTTCGATTACCGCCCCGGCCAGATCTACTGGTGCGCCGCCGATATCGGCTGGGTGACCGGGCATAGCTATGTCGTCTACGGCCCGCTGATGAACGGCGCGACCACGGTGATGTTCGAAGGCGTGCCCAACTTCCCCGATCCCAGCCGTTTCTGGCAGGTCGTCGACAAGTTCGGCGTCGAAATCTTCTACGGTGCCCCCACCGCCCTGCGCGCGCTGATGCGCGAGGGTGACGAGTGGGTGAAGAAGACCAGCCGCAAGTCGCTGCGCCTGCTGGGTTCCGTCGGCGAACCGATCAACCCCGAAGCCTGGGCCTGGTACTATGACGTGGTCGGCGAAGGCCGCTGCCCGATCGTCGATACCTGGTGGCAGACCGAGACCGGCGGGGTGATGATCAGCCCGCTCCCCGGCGCGACCGATCTCAAGCCCGGATCGGCCACGCTGCCGATGTTCGGGGTCAAGCCGATGCTGCTGGACAACGACGGGACGGTGATCGAAGGGCCGGGCGAAGGCTGCCTGGTCATCGCCGATAGCTGGCCCGGCCAGATGCGCACCGTTTGGGGCGATCACGAGCGGTTCTTCCAGACCTACTTCACGACCTTCAAGGGATACTACTTCACCGGCGACGGGTGTCGCCGCGATGCCGATGGCTATCACTGGATCACCGGGCGCATCGACGATGTCATCAACGTATCGGGCCACCGCATGGGCACCGCCGAGATCGAAAGCGCGTTGGTCGCCCATCCCAAGGTCGCCGAAGCCGCCGTGGTCGGCATGCCGCACGAGATCAAGGGACAGGGCATCTATGCCTTCGTCACCTGCAATGCCGAAGTCGAGCCCGACGATGCGCTGCGCAAGGAACTGATCCAGTGGGTCCGCCACGAGATCGGCCCGATCGCGACGCCTGACCTGATCCAGTTCGCACCGGGCCTGCCCAAGACCCGGTCCGGCAAGATCATGCGCCGCATCCTGCGCAAGATCGGCGAGAACGACACCTCGAACCTGGGCGATACCTCCACGCTGGCCGATCCGTCGGTGGTCGATCACCTGCTGGCCAACCGCCCGCAACTGGCCAGCGCCTAAGCGGCTCTACCGGGCAGGGACGACGCAGCCCTGCCCGGCCAGCGGGGCCATGCGGCTTGGGAACAGCGCGTTGTCGGGCGTATCGGCCGGCAGCAGCCCCATCGCGCGAAACGTGCCGCGCGGCACCGGCAGCACGGTGCCGCGCCGGCACAGTTCGACCAGCGCCGGGCCGGACAGTTCGTAGCTGGAGAATACCAGCGGCCGGTTCGACAGGTCTGGCAGATTGCGGACCTGATCGGTGATCTGCGGCGGATATTCGGTGTCCAGCACCACGAAATCGGCGCGCTGCCGCCCGATCCATTGCGACATCGCCGCGTAAGGGCGCACGAAGACATGCGCCTGCCAGCCCAGGAACGGCAGCAGCCCCGCCGTCGCCAGCGCCAGCCATGCGGTGGTTGCGGCAGCGCGGCGGGGGGCATTCTGGCTCCACCGCTGGTATCCGGTCCCGGCCAACAGGATCAGGTTGCCCAGCACCGGATGGAGGTAGCGGTAGCCCCAGCCGTGGCCCTGATAGGGCATGAGCACGGCGATCGCCCCCAGCGTCAGGACCACGCCCGCCATCAGCGGCAGCGCGACCCCCCGGTTACCCCGCACCGTCGGCCAGGCCAGCGCCGCCAGCGGCAGCACGAACAACGGCGTCCACACCGCGAACCGCAGCAGGTTGTACGCCATCAGCGGCAGCGCATAAGGCTGCGGCGTGGCGAGGATCGCCAGTACCCGGGCGATCAACCCTTGCGGCGCGCCGACGCCACCGGCGGGGAGAACGCCCGCTTCGCGCAGCACCAGCCCGGGGTAGCTGGCCCAGAACAGCCCTGCGAGGCCATAGCCTGCGGTATAGATCGCAAAGGTGCGCCAGCGCCGCTCGGCAAGCAGGCTCAGGATGAACGGCGCGGCGAACAGCGGGTGGAACACGATCTGGTGCAGCCCCATCGCCAGCCAGCCGATGGCCAGCGCCGCCACCGTTTCCCACCTGCCACCCCGCAGGAACAGCGCCAGCCAGACCAAATTGAGGGTGAGGTGAGCGGTCATCGCGTAACCGGTCATCCCGGTCACCAGGATCTGGGCGCTCAGCAGATAGCCGCCAAGGCAGACCCATACTGCGCCGGGGCATGTCGGGAACAGCCGCAGCGCCACGCGCCAGAGCGCCAGCAACCCGGCGGCCGTCAGCAAGGGATTGAGGAGCGCGGGGTCCGCCACGGCTCCGAACAACGCGCGTAGCGCCGCGTTGACGGGCAGATAGGACGATATCAGCGCCCTGTGCCCCGGCACATCCATCAGGAAATCCGGGACCAGCGCCTTGGCGAAAGGCTGCCATGACGGCGCGAGCGGCTGGGCAAGATGCCCCGCCGCCAGCACATGGGCATCGAACAGCGCCATATGCTCATCGCGCGACACCGGATAGTTCGCCATGACCAGCCATGTCCCGGCCCACAACAGCGCGACGATCGCCGCCGCCATGGCCCGGACACGACGCGGGCGCGGCATCGCTTGCGGCCAGCCGGGCGTCCGCGGCGCGATCAGCGCCACCGCGATCAGCGCGGCGATGGCGTAGAGCGCGCCGGGGCGGTCCTGCGCCAGGAAATAGGTGCGGCTGACCAGCGCATCGTCAACGCCCGAAAGCAGCGCGACTAGCACTGCCATGCCCAGCGCCACCGCCAGAAACACCACGCTTTCGCGCGCCTTGGGCGTCATCGCCTGATTGTCCCCGTCTGTCCCATCGCCCCCGGCCATACCGCCGCCAGCGCGATGGCGTAACCCGAAACCGCCGCAGGCACGGGGCGGGCAGCAGCTATTCCCTGCCGCATTCGCGTTGTCCGATGAAACAATCTCCGTTGCCATCGGTTTTCGCCTGTCGGTCTGTTCCCAAGGGGAGGGTGCGGGGTCATTGCCTGTATCACGCTACTTCGTTTCATCTGACGCGCGCTGCCGGACCTCTTGGCCAAGGTCATGCCGCGATGCAGCAGGATTTTGCCTTGACGATAGTTGCTGCTATCGCGAGGCAGTGCCCTGTCGTCACGCCCTTGGCCCCTCCTTTCGCGCAAAGCTCCGTCTGAAGCGCGGCGCGATGGCGCTGGCGCTGGTGATGGGCGGGATGCAGCCGACGATCGCAGCCACCCCGGCCGCCGCCACTCTGCTCCAGACCCCGGCCCCGCCCCCGCCGCCCGAGACGGCGCTGTGGTGGCACAGCGCGGGCGATGCCGTGCTGGATCAACTGATCGAGCGCGGGCTGGCGACCGACAAGCCGCTGGCCTGCGAAGCGCAAGCGCTGCATCGCGATGGCGGCAAGGCCCGGACGCGCGACAAGCGGCTGGATCGCAGGATCGCGCGGCTGTTCGGCGCGGCGGGGGCCGAGGCCGATAGCGCCGATCTTCAAGCGCGCGCTTATGATTATGCCGATCACCGCGCCCGGCTGGCCGCCCGCATCGCCGCCACATATCTGGATGTGCGCCGCCTGCAGGAAATCGCCACGCTGCGCCGCAAGATGCAGGCACAGTTCAAGGACAACGCCGAAATCGCCCGCTTCCGCCGCGAAGCCGGGCTGGTGGACGGGCTCGACGTCGGCCTGGCCGGATCGCTGGTGGCGATCAACGGCAGCAGCCTGGATGCCGACCGCCAGACTTTCGAGGACAAGGCGCGCGAGCTGGCCGACCTGACCGGAATGGACGAAACCACCCTGCTCGCCTCGCTCGGCGAGGAGGGCAAGGTTCCCGACCTGACGATTGCCGCTGCCGCCATGCCGGCCGACAAGGCCACGCCGCCAACCGGCATCGCGCTGTACCGGGCCGATCTGGCGGCACTGGAACGGCGGCTGACGGCGGGGCTGCTGCGCGATGGCGTCGGCGCGCAGGACATTGCCTCAGCCCTGTCGGTCTCCGGCGGTGACGCCGGTGCCGACGAGAAGGCCGCGCTGGCCGCGCGCAGCCTGGGGCGGCTGCGCGCTGCCGAGAACGATGCGCGCGCGCAGATCGCGCGTGAGCGCGATGCGATGACGGCGACCGCCGCGCGGCTGGCGACGCTGGACCGCAAGGCCCGCGATTCGCGCGCTACCGCTGCCAGCGCGCGCGTCGCCTATCGCAACGGCATGGTGCCGTTCTCCGCGCTCTATGCCGCCGAAGCGGCAGGCTCCGGCCTTTCCGAGGCGGGGATCGGCGCGCGCGCCACGCTTGCCGGAAGCGCGGTGCGGCTTGCCCGGGCGCTGGGCCTTGGCTGGGTGACAGGCGATCTCCAGCCCGGCCCGGTCGGCATATCGAGCACCGAGGTGCTGGTCTGTGAGTGACGGCAGCGATCACTCCCCGCTTGACGATTTCCTCGGCACCGCGCCGCGCCGCCGGCGGCGGCATATGGTCAGCATCGCGGTGCTGGTGGTGGTGGCGATCGCCGCGCTGGCGCTGGCGCAGCGCTTCCTGACCGGCCAGCAGGGGCCATACTATTTCGCGCCGGTTACCCGTGCCGACCTCACCCCGCTGATATCCGAGCACGGCACCATCAACGGCGAGGGCGAGCTGGTGGTTCGCGCGCGAGTGGCCGGACCGGTTACCACGCTCACCGTCCAGCCCGGCGACACGGTGCGCTTCGGCCAGGAACTGGCGCGTATCGATCCGTCCGAAGCCATGCTGTCGCGCGATGCGGATGCGGCGACGCTGACAGCCGCCGACGCCGAACTGCGCGCCGCGCGGGTGCTGGCGGCGCAGGCCCGGGCCCAGCTTGCCCGGTTCGAAACGGTGTGGAAGAAATCGCGCGGGCAAGTGCCTTCGGCCAACGAGATGGCCACCGCGCGCGCTGCCGCCGCCAGCGCCGACGCCCAGGTCAACGCCGCCGCCGCCCGCGAAAAGGCGGCGCGCCTGCGCGCCAAGGGGTCGCATGACGCAACGGCCGGGGCCAGCATCCGCGCGCCGTTCGCCGGGATCGTCGCCACCATCGCCACCGCCGGCGGCCGCCGCGTCACGCCGGGCACGCCGCTGTTCACGCTGGCCCGCACCGGCAGCCGGCTGACGATGGCGGTGCCGCTTGCGGGCGAACTTGCGGCATCGCTGAAACCCGGCAGCGCCGCCACCGTCCGGCTGGACGATGCCCCGGATACCCCGCTGACCGCATCGCTGACGGGCATCGCGCCGGGGCCCGCCGGCCCCAAAGCCACGTTCGCGCTGGCGGATCCCGAGCACCGCGCCCGCGCCGGGATGAAAGCGACGCTGGAAATCGAACTGCCGGTGCGCCGCAACGCGCTGCTGGTGCCGAACGCGGCGCTGGCGTTCGAGCCTTATGCCACGGCCGACCGCACGCGCGCGCGCATTCATCTTTTGGGCGACGACGGCGCGCCTGCCCGCGTCTACGTGACCACCGGCGCGAGCGACGGGAAGTCGACCGAAATCTTTGCCAGCGGCGTGCAGCCGGGGGCGCAGGTCATCATCGGCTGGCGCGATCCGCCGCCCGCCCGCTGAGCGCCTGCCCACGCCCTGCAACCGCAACGGCCTCGCAACCAATCGGCGCACGATGCGTATGACTGATGCCGACAATCGCCGAGGAACCGGAAACCTGCCCGAATTGCCAGTCTCCCGCCAAGGTTTGCTCCGGGACGCGCCTGTCGGCCCGGCCCTGTCCCGCCGCCATGCCTGTTCATTGGCCTTGAGCCTGATCGCGCTTTCGGCGCTGCCTGCCCGCGCGCGCGCGGCCGGAAGCCGCTTCGGCCCGGATGAGGCGTTTTCGCGGCAAAGCTTGGTCGAGATGGCCCGCCGCCTTGCCGCCACGCGCTATGTCGCGCCCGCGCCCTCGGCTTCGGCCGCAGCCAATTTCGATGCTTACGTCCAGGCCGCCTATGGTCCCGCCGAGGTCCTGCCCGGCAACCTGCGGCTGTTCCCGGTCAGCCAGGCGGTCGCCCCGGCGGCGGTGGCGCTGCACATCGTGGAAAACGGCCGCGCCCGGCGATTGATCGATGCCAGCGGGCTTTATCCCGGCACCGTCGCCGCCGAACCGGCAGGCTTCCGGGTCATGAACGCCGATCTCAAGGCGGACTGGCTTGCGTTCATGGGCGCATCCTATTTCCGCGCCGCCGGATCGACCGGGCAATACGGCATCTCCGCCAGAGGCATCGCAATCGATACCGGGGCCCCGGCGGGTGAGGAATTTCCCGCCTTCACCGCGTTCTGGATCGAGCCGGTGGCGGCGGATCGCATCAAGGTCCACGCCCTGCTGGACGGGCCGAGCCTGACCGGGGCTTTCACCTTCGACAGCCATCACCATCTCGACGGCGATCGGCGCGGGGTCAGTCAGGATGTTCAGGCCAGCCTGTTCTTCCGCCGTGACATCGCCCGACTGGGCATCGCGCCGGCCAGTTCGATGTTCTGGTACGACCAGACCGGGCCGCGCGCGGACTGGCGTCCGGAAATCCACGATTCCGATGGCCTCGCGATCTGGTCTGGCACCGGGGAGCGGATATGGCGGCCGCTGGACAACCCCACGGTCGCCCGCCTCAGCGCCTTTCGCGCCGACAGTCCGCGCGCGTTCGGGCTGATCCAGCGCGATCAGACGTTTGCCAATTATCAGGACGACGGTGCCTTTTACGACCGGCGGCCGGGGCTGTGGGTGGAGCCCAAGGGAAGCTGGGGCGCGGGCGCGGTGATGCTGTACGAGATGCCGACCGCCGGCGAAACGCTGGACAATATCGCCGCCTTCTGGGTGCCCGATGCCCCGGCGCGCAAGGGCGGGCGGCGCGAGCTGGCCTATACGCTGACCTGGACATCTGCCGATCCCAGTGCTGATGCGGCATCGCGTTGCGTCGATCTTTACGAGGGGCCCGCCGGCATCCCCGGTGCCGCGCCGGAAAGCGGCGCGCGCAAGTTCGTGTTCGACTTTTCCGGCCCGGCGCTGTCCGGCCTGGCGCGCGACAGCGGCGTGACGGCGGGGACCGACCTGCCCGCCGACGCGGTGATCCGTTCTGCCGCCTATCCGGTGGTGGGTGAGGACGGCCACTGGCGGGTCATGCTGGATGTGCGCACGGCGAAGTTGTCGCGCCCGGAATTCCGCGTCTACCTCAAGCGCGGGGCCGATGCGCTGAGCGAAACCGTCATCAAGGCGATCGATCGATGAGCGCGCCGCACAACCCCGCCGCGCCGCCGCGGCCGTTGCCCGATGAAGCGCCGCTGGCGATGCCGGTGCAGCGGCTGCAAGGCAATCCGCCGGGCGCGATCGAGGTGCGCACCCAGCCGCACGGCATGGCGGTCAAGCGGCTGCTGCTGATCCTGCTGACCGCGGTGATCGGCCTGGCCGCGTCAAGCGAGCTGCGCTTCACGTTTTCGCGCGATGGGCTCGATCCGCTGGAGATCGTGCTGCTGCTGTTCTTCGTGCCGCTGTTCAGTTGGATCGCGTTCGGTTTCGTCAGTTCCGCGATCGGCTTCATCAACCTGATGACCGGCGAACACCCCGGCTTCACCGCCGTGCCCAGCCCGGCGTCCACCCTGCGCCATCGCGTGGCGGTGCTGATGCCGGTCTACAACGAGAGCGTCGAGGCGGTGTTCGCCCGCGTCGAGGCCATGGCCCGTTCCATCGACGACGCCGGCGGCGCACCATGGATCGATTTTTTCGTGCTGTCCGATTCCACCGAACTGCAGGGCCGGCGCGAGGAAGCGGCGTGGCGCGCGCTGGCCGCGCGGGCACCGATCCCGATCTATTACCGGCGGCGCGAAAAGAACATCGCGCGCAAGCCCGGCAACATCGCCGAATGGGTGCAGCGCTTTGGCGGCGCTTACGAATGCATGCTGGTGCTTGATGCCGATTCGATGATGAGCGGCAAGGCCATCGTCGGCCTGGCATCGATCATGGAGGCGCGCCCGTCGATCGGCCTGTTGCAGACAGTGCCTATGATCATCAACGCGCACACCTGGTTCCAGCGCTGGATGCGCTTCGCCACCGAAGCCTATGGCCCGATCGCATCGGCTGGGCTGCTGTGGTGGTCCGGCTCCGAAGCGAACTTCTGGGGCCACAACGCGATCGTGCGCACCCGGGCCTTCGCTGAAAGTTGCGGGCTGCCCGAGCTTCCCGGCAAGGCCCCGTTCGGCGGCCACATCCTGAGCCACGACATGCTCGAATCGGCGCTGCTGCGGCGGCGCGGCTGGGCCGTGCACATGGTGATGATCGGCGGCAGCTACGAGGAGTTTCCGCCCACCATCGTCGATCATGCGATCCGCGACCGGCGCTGGATGCAGGGCAATCTCCAGCATCTGCGGCTGCTGGGATCATCGGGCCTCCACTGGGCCAGCCGGCTGCACCTGCTGATCGGCGCATCAGCCTATCTGACTTCGCCGGGCTGGCTGCTGCTGGTGCTGGCGACCATCGCCCGGGTGGTCGGCGATGCGGGCACCGGGGTGGCCGGGGTCGCCCCGCCGAGCGTGCTGGGGCTGACGCTGGTGCTGCTGTTCGGGCCCAAGGTGCTGGGCATGATCTGGCTGCTCGCCAACCGCGAACGGCGGCAGGGCTTCGGCGGCGCGTTGACGGCGCTGCGCTCGTTCGTGGTCGAAGTGCCGCTCGCGGTGCTCTATGCCCCGATCGCGATGGTCAACCAGACCCGCGCGCTGTTGGGGCTGCTGCTCGGCATCTCGTCCGGCTGGACGACACAGGCGCGCGAGGCGCGGCGCATCTCGATCCGCGAGGTCGTTCCCGACTTGCGCGAGCATCTGGCGCTGGGAGCCCTGTTCGCCGCGCTGTTCGCGTTCGATCCGCCGACCGCGATCTGGCTGCTGCCGCTGACCGTCGGCCTGCTGGCATCGCCATGGTTCGTCAGCCTGACCTCGGCAGTCGGCGCGCAGCCGGCACCGGGCAGCCTGTTCACCGTGCCCGATGCCGAACTGGACGCGCCAGACTCGGACGAAGATACCATCGCCGATCCGCCGCTGGCACCTGGGGCCACCGGTGATCGTTCTTCATTCTGACGAATTCTGGCGACGAAACTTCGGAAATACGCTGTAAGCATGGGCTGCGAAGCACCGGGCGGGATCATGCCCGGGCACGAGAGGATGACTGCCCATGCGCTATGAAGACGTGACCACCGACTGCGCCCTGCTCGATCCGGCCGACGATGGCCGGCACAAGCTGCGGGACGAGCCGCTGGCTCGCGAATCAACGGTGTTCTGTATCGAGCTGCCCGAACACGGCATTGCCGGCTGGGTCTATCCGCGCGTCACCGGCGACGGGCTGGCCGGTGGGACGATCTGCGCGTTCGGGCCGGGCGTTCCCGGCGGATCGATCTTCGAAAGCTTCCGCAACGTGCCGGTGGCGGATGATGCCTGCTTCAAGGACTGGGACGTCGGCGGCGTGCGGCTGACGCTGGGCGATCCGCTGCGCACGGCGCACATCGTCTATACCGGCGAACGGGTGGCGATGGATTTCACCTTCGAGGCGACTCACCCCGCCTACAGCTACGATTCGCATCCCGATGGCTGCCCGCAGTATTTCGCGGACAACCGCTTCGAGCAGAGCGGCCGGGTCAAGGGCACGATCACGATCGAGGGCAGGACCATCCCCTTCGACACGCTGGGGCAGCGCGATCACAGTTGGGGCACCCGCAACTGGGGCGTCAACTATCACTACAAATGGTTCCACGCGACCGGCGAGGATTCCGCCATCCACTTCTTCAAGATGGAATACCTCGGCCGCCACCTTATCCGGGGTTACGTCTACAAGGACGGCCACATGTCGCAGATCGCGGATGTGGACGTGATCGACTTCGTGCTGGACCAGGACATGATCCACAAGGAAATCGAAGTGTCGATCAAGGACGTGGCGGGCCGCACCACGCATATCCTGTCGAAGCATTTCGCCCATCAGGTTTACCCGATCGACGAGCTCAACATCCTTAACGAAGTGGCGACGACGACGGTTATCGACGGCAAGCCGGGGCTGGGCTGGTGCGAGATGTACTGGGACAGCCGCTATCTGGCGCACATGAAGCAGCACGCCCACATCCGGCGCTAGTCATCTGGAACTGGAGCAAGTGGCATTGATTTCGTCATCCCGGGCTTGACCCGGGATCCCGCTTTTCTCCCGTCCGGGCGCGAAAAGAAGCGGGACCCCTCTGAGTTCACAAACGAAGTGCAACACCTCAGACAGGTGGTGCCATGTCGAGATACACCCAGCTTTCGCTTGAGGAGCGATGCTCGATTGCCCGGCTTCGCGAAGCCGGGCAATCGATCCGGCAAATCGCTGCAACTCTGGATCGCCAGCCGTCGACCATCGCGCGCGAACTGAAGCGCAACACCGGCAACCGGATCGGCTACCAGCCAGCCTATGCCCAGGCGCAGACTTCGGCGCGGCGCTGGAGCGGAAGTCGTCTGGAACGTGACGATGACCTGCGTGGCGCGGTGCTGGACCGCCTTGCCGCAGGCTGGTCGCCCGAGCAGATCGCCGGACGCTTCCAGCACGAGGAAGGACGCAAGGTCATCAGTCATGAAACCATCTACCGCTTCGTCTACGCTCAGCT
>NZ_BMZA01000001.1:48146-410864 GCF_014652555.1 Novosphingobium colocasiae | reverse complement strand
TGGCGCACCAAGGGCGGATGGCCAAGAACGAACGGAAAATGCTCGATCCACGATCGCCCCAAGGACATCGCATCACGCCAGATCCCAGGCCACTGGGAAGCCGACTGCATGCTCTTGCGTACACCAGGCCCCGCGTTCCTGATCGCTCACGAGCGTCACTCGCGGATCGCCCTGGCCGTCCCCCAGCCCCGCCTCAAGGCCCAAACCGTCGCCGACTGCCTCGCCAACCTGTTGAAACCACTCGCGCCGGAACTGCGCCAGTCCATCACTTTCGACAACGGCGCCGAGTTTACCCGCCACCATCAGCTCGCCAGCCAACTCGGCATCAACACCTAATTCTGCGATCCGCGAGCCCCGTGGCAAAAGGGTGGCATCGAAAACGCCATCGGCCGTCTCAGGCGCACTCTGCCCACAAAAATCGACCCCTTAGCGTTGCCACCACAGCAACTCGATGCGATCCTCGCCAACTACAACAACACCCCCAGAAAATGCCTCGGCTTCAAAACTCCAGCCGAAACCTTCAACCCGTTGCACTTCGGATGTGAATCCACACCCGGGTCAAGCCCGGGGTGACGTAACGAGACGAACTTCGGTTCCATCACACTAGGGCGTGATGACGTTTGATTGCACCGCTTGCTCCTCCACCCTTCAGGGGGGAGGTTGGGAGGGGGGTGTACCACGANNNCCCCCTCCCCCAGCCCCTCCCCGCCGGGGAGGGGAGCCGCAAGGTGACGTAATACGACTCTAGAGCGGGTTGTCCAACTGGATCACCGCCTCGTCGCTCGCGCGTTGGGTGGTCTTGAGCTGGCGCGGCGCGGCGAAGCTGTCGATCACCGGCTTGTCGCGGCCGTAGATGTCGGCAAACTTGGCCAGCGGGCCGAACTGCCCGGTCGTCTGATCGATCGGTGCGGCAATGGTAAAATAGGTGATGTAGACCGGGAAGGTCTTGGTCAGCGGCACCTTGGTATAGACCCCGGACTGGTGCATCGCGCGGGCATCCTCGGTCTTCACGCCCGCCCCCAGCATGGAGATCAGCATCCCCAGCTCGACCGCCTTTTCGGTGCGCACGCAGCCGTGACTGAAGGCGCGCACTTCGGCCTTGAAGAATTCCTTGGCGGGCGTGTCATGGAAATAGATCGCATGCGGGTTGGGCATGTCGATCTTCATCATCCCCAGCGCGTTGTTCGGCCCCGGCTGCTGGACCACGGTGATCGTGCCGTCTGCCGAGCGGGTGCCCTTGTAGCCGTTGGCGGCGGCCCAGCGCGGATTGCCCATGACTTTCGCGCCCAGCCCTTCGCCGACGACGATCGACTGCGGCACCGTCCAGGTCGGGTTGAACACCACCGCCTTGACCGTTTCCGCAAGCTGCGGCGTCGCCGTCTTCCCCGGCTTGCCGACCACGGTGGCGCTGGTCCAGTTCCACCAGGTGCCCTTGGTCATGTTGTGGACCGTCAGCCGGACCTGAAACTCGGGTACGTTGCTGAACATGTAGGCCTTGCCAAGGTCCTGCGGCAGCCAGCGCCAGCGGTCCATGTTGGTGCGGATCAGCGCGATCTGCGCGGCATTGGCTCGCGGCGTCTGCGCCAGCTTCTCCTTGAGCGCGACATAATCGGGGTGCGTCGGCGCGAGACGCAGGGGGAGCCCGGCGAAATCGTGGCTGGCGAGGGTTTCGGCCATGATCTGGTCGGTCGGCATGGCATCGCGATCGGGATCGATGGCGAACCACTGGACCCGCGCCGGCACCGGCGTGCGGCCATCGCGCAAATCCTCGATCAGCCAGCCGCACAGGCGGCTGGCCAGTTCGTCCAGCGCCGGCCCTTCGCCCACCGCGATCGCCTGGCGCAACGCGGCCGGCTTGTAGTCGGCCGGCAGCAGTCCTTCCTTGCCGATGAATTCGATGGTCGACAGCAGCGCGCGGGCATCGTCGAGCGTCCAAGCCATGACCGGTTCGGTGATCGGCACTTCCACCGGGGTGACCGGCGCGCTGGCCGCCATGCCGACCGGCGCGACCGAAGGCGGGGCGGCCGGTAGCGGCGGCACCGTGCCGGGTGCGGCAACCGGCGCCGGAGTGGCCGACGCGGACGGAGCCGGAGCGGGACCGGAGCGAGTGATATCGCCGATCGGATCACCGATCGGGCGCCGGGCCGGTTTGGCCGGAGCGGGAGTGGCGGCGGGCGCGGGCTGCGCGGCGTCGGTACCGGCGGCCTGGGCCCATGCCGGGCTGGCCGGCAAGCCCATCGCGACCATGCCCAGCGGGATCGCGCTCATCCCGAGCGCCGCCGTGCGCGCCATGCCCCCAACCTTCAACCGCTTCGAAACCGTCATCTGTTCATCCCGCTGAACTACCTGTTGCCGTGTCCGGGCATCGCGGCCGCATCGTCGAACTTCCTGAAAAAGCTCCCGAGGCCAGGCCATCGCGCCCGGGAGTGCCCGATCAAGCCGGGCAATCGGCAGTGCACGCCATCACGCTTAGCCCCGCTCCATGCCCGTCATCAAGCGTTCGTGCTGTCGCTGCGATGAATTGAGTGGGCACAACCCGGCACTTGGCCGCGATTTGCCATCGGCGCTTCGCCCCTTGCGCACCGCGCCCGGGTGGCCGACACCGGGAGCAATCATGCCCGACCGTCCGCAAGTCCTTCCCGCCTCATGGTTTCCCGCGCTGTCCACGCTGGCCGGGATCGCCACGTTCAGCGCCATGGATGCGGCCATGAAAGGCGCGGCGCTCGCCGCCGGCGTGTTCACGCCGCTGCTGCTGCGCAATGTCTGCGGCGCAGTCATCTCCTGCCCGCTGTGGCTGGCCAACGGCAGCCCGCGTCCTTCGCGGCAAGGGCTTGCCGTCCATTGCCAGCGCGCGGTGGTGACCGCGATCATGGCCGCGCTGTTCTTTTACGGGCTGGTGCGCATCCCGCTGGCAGAGGGCCTCGCCATTTCCTTCATCGCGCCGGTCCTGGCGCTGTACATCGCGGCGCTGATGCTGGGCGAACGCATCCGCGCCCGCGCGGTCAAGGCCTCCGTCCTTGGCCTGCTGGGCGTGGCGGTGATCGCGGCCGGGCGCTTCCAACTGGGCGGCATCACCCGCGATACGGCGCTTGGCATCGCCGCGATCCTGCTTTCGGCGGTGTTCTATGCGTTCAACCTGGTTCTGCAACGCAAGCAGGCGCAACTGGCGCGGCCGATCGAGATCGCCCTGTTCCAGAGCCTGCTGGTGGCGCTGGTGCTGACCCCGGCCGCGCCGTGGCTGTTGCGGCCCGTCGGTCTCGCGACGGCCGGCATGATCGTGCTGGCCGCCGTGCTGGCCACCCTTTCCCTGCTGCTCCTGGCCTGGGGCTATGCCCGCGCCGAAGCGCAGGTGCTGGTGCCCATCGAATACAGCGGATTTTTATGGGCCGCGCTGTTCGGCTGGCTGTTCTTTGCCGAACCGCTCACGCCGACAACGCTGGCGGGAGCGGCGCTGGTGATGGCGGGCTGCTGGATGGCGGTGCACCGGCACCGCGAGTGATCGGTTGGCACCGATTGTTGCGATTGCGAAGTGTTATCATTTTAGCAATGCCGAAATGGCCTCCCGCGATCGAAAACATGCCCTTTTCGCACCTATGGGCAACGTCCACCCCCTTGACCTGACGCGCCTATGCGCGCATCGGCGGGGCCGACGAATCCGCTTATCGCGATGCAGCACGGCGCGGTTCAAAAACGCCCGCCGCGCCGCCGGCGCAGGCATAACAACCATAGGGGAAACACGCCCACATGACCCAGGTCGGACAGGACACGCTCGGCACTCGCAGCACCATGAGCGTAGGCGGCAAGCCGTATGCCTATTACTCGCTCAAGAAGGCGGCCGAAAAGATCGGCGACGTTTCGCGCCTGCCTTTCTCGATGAAGGTTCTGCTCGAAAACCTGCTGCGCTTCGAGGATGGCGGCTTCACCGTCTCCACCGCCGACGTCCAGGCCATTGCCGACTGGCAGAAGAACCCCACCACCGGGGAGGAAATCCAGTACCGCCCGGCCCGCGTTCTGCTCCAGGATTTCACCGGCGTGCCCTGCGTGGTCGATCTGGCCGCCATGCGCGATGCGATCGCCAAGCTGGGCGGCGATACCACCAAGATCAACCCGCTGGTCCCAGTCAACCTCGTGATCGACCACTCGGTCATGGTCGATGAATTCGGCCACCCCAAGGCCTTTGAGGAAAACGTCGAGATCGAATACCAGCGCAACATGGAGCGCTATGACTTCCTCAAGTGGGGTTCGAAGTCGCTCAACAACTTCTATGCCGTGCCCCCCGGCACCGGCATCTGCCACCAGGTGAACCTGGAAAACATCGCCCAGTCGGTGTGGACCAGCAAGGACCAGAACGGCGAAACCGTCGCCTATTTCGACACCTGCGTCGGCACCGACAGCCACACCACCATGGTCAATGGCCTGGGCGTGCTGGGCTGGGGCGTGGGCGGCATCGAGGCGGAAGCCGCGATGCTGGGCCAGCCGGTCTCGATGCTGATCCCCGAAGTCGTCGGCTTCAAGTTCACCGGCGAGCTGAAGGAAGGCGTCACCGCCACCGACCTCGTGCTGACGTGCACCTCCATGCTGCGCAAGCACGGCGTGGTCGGCCGCTTCGTCGAATACTACGGCCCCGGCCTTGCCGGCCTCACCCTGGCGGATCGCGCGACGCTGGCCAACATGGCCCCGGAATACGGCGCGACCTGCGGCTTCTTCGGCATCGATGACAAGACGCTCGATTACCTGCGCCTGACCGGGCGCGAGGAAGACCAGATCGCGCTCGTCGAAGCCTATGCCAAGGAACAGGGCTTCTGGATGGAGCCGGGGGCCGCCGATCCGGTGTTCTCCAGCACGCTGGAACTGGACCTCGGCACTGTCGTCCCCTCGCTCGCCGGCCCCAAGCGCCCGCAGGACTGGGTATCGCTGCCCGAGGTCGATGACGTGTTCAATTCGGACATGGCCCAGACCTACAAGAAGGCCCCCGCGCGCGTCGCCGTCGAAGGCAAGGACTTCGACATCGGCGATGGCGACGTAATGATCGCCGCCATCACGAGCTGCACCAACACCAGCAACCCGGGCGTCCTGGTCGCCGCCGGGCTCGTCGCCAAGAAGGCCGACGAGCTGGGCCTCAAGCCCAAGCCCTGGGTCAAGACCTCGCTGGCCCCCGGCTCGCAGGTCGTTACCGACTACCTCAACAAGGCCGGCCTCCAGTCGCACCTCGACAACATCGGCTTCAACCTGGTCGGCTATGGCTGCACCACCTGCATCGGCAACTCGGGCCCGCTCGCCGAACCGATCAGCAAGGCAATCAACGAAAACGGCCTCGTCGCCGCCGCCGTGATCTCGGGCAACCGCAACTTCGAAGGCCGCGTCTCGCCCGACGTGCGCGCCAACTTCCTCGCCTCGCCGCCGCTGGTGGTCGCCTATGCGCTCAAGGGCACCGTGGTCGAGGATTTCACCACCACCCCGATCGGCGTTGCGACCACTGGGGCAAAGGCCGGCCAGGACGTGTTCCTCAAGGACATCTGGCCGACCAACCTCGAAGTCGCCTCGACCATGGCGACCTGCATGGACCGCGCCATGTTCCAGGCCCGCTACGCCGATGTCTACAAGGGCGACGCGCACTGGCAGGCGATCGACGTCGTCGGTTCGGAAACCTACACCTGGCGCGCCGGTTCGACCTACGTCGCCAACCCCCCGTATTTCGAGGGCATGGAGATGACCCCGGCTCCGGTTTCGGACATCATCGAAGCCAAGCCGCTGCTGATCCTGGGCGATTCGATCACCACCGACCACATCAGCCCGGCCGGTTCGATCAAGGCCGACAGCCCGGCAGGCCAGTGGCTGATGGAGCATCAGGTTTCCAAGTCGGACTTCAACTCCTACGGCGCGCGCCGCGGCCACCACGAAGTGATGATGCGCGGCACCTTCGCCAACATCCGCATCAAGAACGAGATGGTCCCCGGCATCGAAGGCGGCATGAGCCGCTTCGGCACCGATGTCGGCGCGGTCTACGACGTTGCCATGAAGCACAAAGCCGAAGGCACGCCGATGGTCGTGATCGCCGGCAAGGAATACGGCACCGGCTCCAGCCGTGACTGGGCGGCCAAGGGCACCAACCTCCTGGGCGTGCGCGTGGTCATCGTCGAAAGCTTCGAGCGTATCCACCGCTCGAACCTCGTCGGCATGGGCGTGCTGCCGCTGCAGTTCAAGGATGGCGATACTCGCACCTCGCTCGGGCTGGACGGCGATTGCAGCTTCACCATCAAGGGCGTCGCCGACCTCAAGCCGCGCCAGGACGTCGAAGTCGAAGTGACCAGGGCCGACGGTTCGACCTTCACCTTCACCGCGCTGTGCCGGATCGATACCGCCAACGAAGTCGAATACTTCATGAACGGTGGCATCCTGCAATACGTGCTGCGCAAGCTCGCCGCGTAAGCGAAAGGCCCGACATCGCGAAAACCCCGTCCGGTGCGAGCCGGGCGGGGTTTTCGTTTGGGTGAGTGTTAGACGCTGGGTTCGCCACGCGAGACTAACACCACGCGCTTGAAATCAGAATCGACCTCCGTTCGTATCGAGCGAAGTCGAGATACGTAAGCGCAGGGCAAGCATGTCTCGACTTCGCTCGACACGAACGGAACTTCTGGGGCTGATTATACCCGCCATGCTTTAAGGTCGCGCCGCCCACGAAAAAGGGCGACGCCCCCCGACGCCGCCCTTCAGGCCGATCCCCGCGGGGGATCTATGACCGAATGCCTCAGGCCTTCTTCGCGGCCCGGCGGCGACCGACGATGGTGGCAGCCGCCGCGCCGAACAGGATCAGCATCGGCGGTGCGGGAACGTCCGTGCCGCTGGAGGTCGACGTGGTCGTCGTCGTGTTCCCGCCCGAGGTGCTCGACGACGTGGATGAGCTGGTGGAGCTGGAGGTGGACGACGACGTGCTCGACGAGGTCGAGGAAGAGGTCGACGACGAGGTGGAGGAACTGGTCGAGCTGGACGTCGAGACGTTGCCCGAGGAGGTCGAAGTGCTCGACGAGGTGGAGACGTTACCCGAACTGGTCGATACGTTGCCCGAACTGGTCGAGACGTTGCCCGAACTGGTGGAAACATTGCCCGACGACGTCGAGACGTTACCCGAGCTGGTCGAGGTCGAGGTCGAGATGCCGCCGGTGGTGGTGGTCGAGGTCAGCCCACCGGTCGAGGTCGAGGTGGACCCGCCGGTGGTGGTGCTGGTCAGCCCGCCCGACGAGCTGGACGACGAGGTGGAGCCGCCGCTCGACGTGGAGCTGATCACCACGTTGCCGCCGCTGGACCCGCCACCGCCGCCGAAGAAGCCCCCAAAGAAGCCGCCGCCGAAGCCGCCCATGCCGCCACCGCCGATGATCACCGGCACCGCGCCGCCGCCGCCCGAAGGCATTTCCGGCGGAGCAGGCGGGATATAGGGTGCGGGCAGCGGCACCATCGCCATCTGCGGCGCTTCGCAGCAGGTGCGCTTGACGATCTTGCGCACGCGCTTGACCATCCGCGGCTTGTCCTTGTGGACCACGCGCTTGACGGTCCTGACCGGGGCTTCGGCCTTGACCATCTTCACCTTGCGGTACTGCACGTCCTTGGACGGCTTTTCCGCCACGTGAACGGCACCGCCGCCAATGATTGCGCAGCCCGCCGCGCAGGCAGACAATTTCGCAAGGGCCATCCGAACCGACATACGCGTTGCTTTCTTTGTTTACGTCCCGGAAGGACGCTTCGAAATGCCAAGGGATTGAGCCCAAAGACCTTTCGCGCCTTCCATCTGACACAAACAACGCAGTTTCCGGTTAACGGGACAACGGCGTTAACTGTGAATCGTCCGTCCCGATGCGGGAAAAGCGATCAACTTACAGGGTTGCCACCCAACCTGTTCCACATCGGGACTGCCGCACCCATGGCTTGTAAAGCTGCCCGACGCTCGCGACGCGATATCGGCCGCGAAGGTCAGTCCCCGTCGGATGCCGGCGAATCGAACAGGCCGCCCTGTCCGAAGGGTGCCGGGCTCGCTGGCGGGACCATGCCGAGATGCTTCCAGCCGCCATCGTTCAGGCACCGCCCCCGCGCCGTGCGCGCCACCAGGCCAAGCTGGATGAGGTAGGGTTCGATCACTTCCTCGATCGTGTCGCGCGGTTCGGACAGGCCCGCCGCCAGCGTTTCCACGCCCACCGGCCCGCCTTTGTAGATCTCCGCTATCATCCTGAGATAACGGCGATCCTGCGCATCAAGGCCGATCGCGTCCACCTCCAGGCGGGTCAGCGAATCGTCGGCGATGGCGCGGGTGATGGTGTCCGATCCCGCGACATGCGCGAAATCGCGCACCCGGCGCATCAGCCGCCCCGCCACGCGCGGCGTGCCGCGCGCACGCCGGGCAATCTCGGTCGCCCCGCCCTTGTCGATGCCGACGCCGAGCAGCCCCGCCCCGCGCGTGACGACCTTCTCCAGCTCGTCCACCGAATAGAACTGCAACCGTACCGGAATGCCGAACCGATCGCGCAGCGGGGTCTGCAACAGCCCCTGGCGGGTGGTCGCCCCGATCAGGGTGAACGGCGGCAGGTCGATCCGCACCGATCGCGCCGAAGGCCCTTCGCCGATGATGAGATCGAGCGCCCGATCCTCCATCGCCGGATAGAGCACTTCCTCCACCACCGGATTGAGGCGGTGGATCTCGTCGATGAACAGGACATCGCCGTGTTCCAGATTGGTCAGCAGCGCGGCCAGATCGCCGGCCTTGGCGATCACCGGACCGCTGGTGGCGCGAAAGCCCACGCCCAGCTCGCGCGCGACGATCTGCGCCAGCGTGGTCTTGCCAAGCCCCGGCGGGCCGAAGAACAGCACATGATCCATCGCCTCGCGCCGCGACCGCGCGCTTTCGATGAACACCCGCAGGTTGTCCTTGGCCGCCGCCTGCCCGACGAATTCCGCCAAAGTCTTGGGCCGAAGCGCCGCGTCAGCGTCTTCAGGCTGGCGGGAAGAGGTGAGGATGGGGTTATCGGTCATCTTCTGCGTATACCAGCAAGGAAAGGCCGAACCCACCGGACAAGCGAATTATCCGGGCAGCGAATTCTAAAAAGTATGCTGGCGCACTGCACCAACTATTGCCTCCGGTAGCGTAATACCCCCGTGCATCCACCCGCTCGATGAGAACGTCCTCGCCATCCATACAGATGGTCTCCGGGTCGGAACTAAGCTCCCAGCCCTGACGAGGCAGGTTCAGAATTCCTTTTTGCGCGGCCTCGGATTTCAACGCCTCAAATGCCGGGCGCGAAATGGCAAATCCTCTTTTCTCGCGTAACCGCAACGCGCGATTGCTTTTGTAAATCCGGATGTAGGTTCCGGAGACTTTACCGGACGAATGCTCATCCAACCGGATAATGAGCTTATCTCGCTTTATGCCCGATATTTCCATGCGCCAGCGCGAAACATACGGCCCAAGCCCGTTCGCAACCCACAATGGATTTTCGCCCGCGATACGCATCAGGCTATCATCCCGGGCCATGTCTTCGGGGAAGCTGGAGACGTTCGATTTCTCAAGCCGCGATGCGTAGCCGGCGGGGGCGCAACAAAGCAGAACCAGTCCCATGGCGACACCCGGGAATTTGAGCATCACCCCGCCGCCTTCTTCAACGCCACCCGCACCAGATCGTTCAAACCCGCGCCTTCGCCCAGTTCGGCTTCGGCGTGAGCGACGGCACTGGCGGCCACCGCCGGCTTGAAACCAAGGTTCTGCAGCGCCGACACCGCATCCGCGCTGGCCGATCCGGGTGACGCCACCGCCATCGTGCCCGGCAGGCCCGGCGCGGTCGGCATGCCGCCGGCCTTGTCCTTCAGTTCGTTGACGATGCGGCTGGCGAGTTTCGGCCCTACCCCGTTCGCCCGCGCGACCATGGCGGCATCGCCACGCGCGCAGGCGGTTTGCAGTTCCTCCGTGGTCAGCGCCGAGAGGATCGCCAGCGCCACCTTGCTGCCCACGCCCTGGATCGCGGTCAGCAGGCGGAACCAGTTGCGCTCCGCCGCGCTGGCGAAGCCGATCAGGCGCTGGTCCGTCTCGCTCACCTGCATTTCGGTGTGGACCACCACCCGATCGCCCCGGATGCCGAGGTGCGAGAGCGTTCGGGCCGAGCAGAACACCAGATAGCCCACCCCATTGACGTCGATCACCGCCCAGTCAGGACCGGTATCGTCGAGCAGGCCGGTGAGCTTGGCGATCATGGTTTGTTCCTATGGCACGGTGATGAGTCGCGCGGCAAGGGGCAAGCGGCCGATTTTTGCGCACTTGCGCATTTTGACCTGCGGCCAACTCGCCCTAAGACAAGGCGATGCAGGGGGCACCGGGCAACGCGCGACACGAACGGCTTGGCTGGCCGGCACTGGCGATAACTGTCGTGCTGGCCGGGCTGGCCCTGCGCGCCTGGCAGTTCAGCCTGACCGACATCGGCTATTCCGACGAGCTGATGCAGTATCTCGAACAGGCGAACCGGATCGTCACCGGTCAGGGGCTGATCCCCTGGGAAAGCCGGGCGGGCCTGCGCAATGCGCTGATCCCGCAACTGCTGGCGGGGCCGGTCTGGCTCGGCCACGCCATCGCCCCGGGCACGCTGCTGGCCGTCGGCCTTGCCCGGGCCACGTTCCTGCTGCTCACGCTGATCGCCCTGCCCGCCGCGTGGCGGATCGGATCGTACCATTCGCGCGGCGCGGGGCTGGCGGCGCTGGCCGTCGTGTCGCTGTGGTGGGAAAGCGCCCTGTTCAGCCAGTTGCTGCTGTCCGAAAGCCTGGGCGCGGCGCTGGTGCTGGCAGGCGCCGCGCTGCTGCTCGATCCCGAACCGCGCCGCGCCCGGCTGGCGGGGGCGGGCCTGCTGCTGGGGCTGGCGGTGCTGGTGCGGCTGCAATACGCCCCCGCTGCTGCCGTGCTGGCGCTGACCGCGCTGCGGGCGGACCGGGCGCGCTGGGTGCCCGTGCTGGGCGGAGCAGTGCTGGCCGTGGTGCTGGGTGCCTTGAGCGATCTGGCGGCCGGGGCAGTCCCTTACGGCTGGGCGGTGGTGACCGTGCGGCTCAACCTTGGCGCAGGCATCGCCGCCCGCTTCGGCACCCTGCCCGCCGATGCTTACCTGACGATGCTGAACACGCATCTGGCCCCGGTGGGTCTGGCGATCGGACTGGCCGCGCTGTGCGCCCCGGCGCGGTTGTGGCCGCTGCTGTGGGCGGCGCTGGCGAACCTGCTGGTCCACAGCCTGATCGGCCACAAGGAATACCGCTTCGTCTGGCTGACCACCCTGTGCCTCTTGGTGCTGGCGGCGACCGGGACGGTGTGGCTGATCGAGCGGGCGCGCGGCGGCCGTCCCGCCGGGCTGCCGCAGGCGGCGCTGGTCTGCCTTGGCTGGGCGCTGCTGTCAGTGTGGTCGGCGCAGGTCACCGGGGGAGCGGGAGCCTATCGCGGCGGCGGTGCGGTAGCGCGGCTCGCGGATAACGCCACGCGTGATCCGCGCACCTGCGCCATCGCCTTCCCGTTCGAGTACAAGAGCCAGCTCGTGCCCGCGCTGCTCTCCACCCCACGCCCGCTGTTGTTGATCCCCGAAGGTGTGATGACCGGCAGGACCGCGATGCCCCCCGCCGTCACCCGCGCCGCCAACGCGCTGCTGCTGGCGCGGGGCGCGGGCCCGGCGGGATACCGGCTGGAGCGATGCGAGTCGGACGCGCACGGCTTCCCCTGCCTCTATCGCCGCCCCGGCACCTGCACCCCGGGCAGGACATACGGCTATCAGGCCACCTTGCAGCGGATCGGTATGTGACGGCTCAGGTGTTGGCCTGCATATCGTCGGGCACGTCGTCCCCCGGCCGAAAGTAAAGCCGGGCGCAATCCGGGGCCAGCACCCCGCCCTCCAGCGTCAGATCGTCCTTGTAGGCATCCGCCACGAAATCGAGCGTCGAAAGGTGGCGATCCTCGAAATACATCTTGTGCACGTCCGACCGCCGCGCCCCATAGACGATCCGCGTGACGCCCGCCCAGATCGCCGCCATCGTGCACATGCCGCAAGGCTGGAGGGTGGAATAGAGCGTCGCCCCCTCCACCCGCATCGCCCCGGTGGCATGCCCGGCCGCGCGCAGCGCCTCGATCTCGGCATGGGCGGTGGCATCGCAGCACTCCGCCGTGCGGTTCACCCCCGAGGAGACGAGGCGGCCATCCTGCACCACCAGCGCGGCAATCGGCGTGTTGGCGGGATCGGTGCCCTTGTCGGCGATCGCGATCGCCAGCGCCTTGCGCATCCACGTGCTGTCTATATCGGCCATGCCCGATCAACCCGGCCACCCCGGTCCGGTTCCCGCCAAGCGCTTGCTATCTCCGATGGGCCATGACACTCTGCCGCCGGCGGCACGATAATCTTCGCGAGGGGGCAGGACTTGGCATTCTACGACATCGATCTTTCGACGCGCATGGGCGCGGAAAGTGCCGTCCATATGGGCGGCGTCGCGTGTTTCGTATTCGCCGCGATGAGCGTGCTGGGAATAGTCATCTTCGGCGGGACGGCCGGGTTCACGACGCCGGAGGGCATCGGCGGAATGATCGGCATCGGCTTGCAAACGCTGATCGGCATCGCCGCCGGCTTTCGCCTGCGCGCGGGCAAGGGGCTGATCCTCGGCATGGTCGTGGCGGTGCTGCTGGTTTTGGAGATCGTCGCCAAGATCATGGCCGTGTCGATCTTCGGCACCATGATCACGATCGGCTTGATGGTCATGCTGGTCAACGGGCTGCGCGGGGCACGAGCGCTGCGCAACAAGGCCGGTTTTGCCGAGGATGAGGCCGAAGTCTTTTACTGACCTCGGCAAGCGCCATGCGCGTGACCTGATCCACTCTCCGGCGGTGCTGATCAAGCGCACGCTGCACGAAGCCGCGTATCCGCCTAGTGGTGGCTGCCCAGCATATTGGCGTGGGTCACGGCCACCGCCAGAGCATCGGCCGCGTCCTCGCCCGCCAGCTTCACGCCGGGCAGCAGCACCATCAGCATCGCCTGCACTTGCGCCTTCTGCGCGCCGCCGGTGCCGACCAGCGCCTTCTTGATGACCTTGGTGGGATATTCCGCCACCGGCAGCCCGGCCCGCGCGACTGACAGCATGGCCACGCCGCGCGCCTGCCCGAGCTTGAGCGTGGACTGCGGATTGACGTTGACGAACACTTCTTCCACCGCCCCGGCATCGGGCCGGTGATGCAGGATGACATCGGTCAGCGCGGCGTCCAGTTCCACCAGCCGCGCGGCCATCGCCGCCTTGGCATCGGTGCGGATCTGGCCGTTGGCGATGTGCGACAGGCGGCTGCCGGACTTGGCGACGATGCCCCACCCGGTGCAGGTCAGGCCCGGATCGATGCCGAGGATGATCACCGCATCAGACCTTGAGCCCGAGGCGCGGGCCGAAATGGATCATCAGCAGGTATAGCCCCACGGTCAGCGCGCACCCCGCCAGCAGCGACAGCCAGAACCCCGCGCCATGCCGCAGCAGCACCGGCATCAGCAGGAACATCGGCAGCGACGGCAGCACGAACCAGAACGTCGCCCCGGCATGCGCCGCCATGTTCTCCGCATCCGGGCGGGCGTGCCACAGCAGGATCATGCCCAGCACCGAAACCAGCGGCAGCGAGGCGACCAGCGCCGCCAATGCCGGCAGGCGCTTGCCGATCTCGGCAATGGCCACGATCAGCGCGCCGGACAGCAGCGCCTTCGCGGCCAGCCCCAGCATTCAGGCCAGCTTTTCCATGACCTCGTCCGAGATCTCGTAGTTGCCCCAGACGGTCTGGACGTCGTCGTCATCGTCAAGGGTATCGACCAGCTTCATCAGCGTGCCGGCGGTATCGGCATCGACATCGACCTTCAGATTGGGCTTCCACGCCAGCTTCACCCCTTCGGCCTCGCCCAGCACCTTTTCCAGCTCGCGGGCGACCTCGTGCAGCGAATCGACCGAAACCCAGATCTGGTGCAGGCCGGGGTTCTCGTCGCCGTCGCCCATATCGCTCTCGACATCGTCGGCGCCGGCTTCGATCGCGGCTTCGAGCACCTTGTCCTCGTCGCCGGCCTTGCCGGGATATTCGATCAGGCCGAGCCGCTCGAACCCGTGGCTGACCGCGCCCGATGCGCCCAGGTTGCCGCCGTTCTTGGCAAAGGCGGTGCGCACGTTGGTGGCGGTGCGGTTGCGGTTGTCAGTCAGCGCCTCGACGATGATGGCAACGCCGCCGGGGCCATAGCCCTCGTAGCGCACTTCCTCGTAATTCTCGGCATCGCCCTTGGACGCCTTGTCGATCGCGCGCTGGATATTGTCCTTGGGCATCGACTGCGCCTTGGCCGCATTGACCGCGGCGCGCAGGCGCGGGTTCATGTCCGGATCGGGCATGCCCATCTTGGCGGCGACGGTGATTTCGCGGCTGAGCTTGCTGAACTGCGCCGAGCGCTTCTTATCCTGCGCGCCCTTGCGATGCATGATGTTCTTGAACTTGGAATGGCCTGCCATGGTCTGCTTCTTGTCAGCTCATCTGATGTGGTTGGCGCGCCCTTACACCAGCGCGCCCCGGCAGGGCAACTGCGCCGCGACCCGAGATTGTCAGCAGCCGGAAACCTCAGCAATCGCCTGCGCAATGGCCGGGCCGTGGAGGCGCAGGATCGTGGCATTGGCGTCGGCGTCGCGGTCCGGTTCGTAGCTTTCGTGCGAGGCCTTGCTGTGCGTCCGCGAGGCGCGGTCTACCTGGCGCGCCAGCGCCGATCCCGGGATCGCCAGGCCGAGGGCGGCGGCGGTGTGCCGGGCGGTATCGTTCGGCGTCGCGAGCCAGTGCGGGAAGTCGAGCCGGTCGGACACGGTGAGTTCGTCCAGCAGGCGGCGCTGGATGGCATGGGAAGCGGCAAGGTGGCGCAGCAGCGAAGCGGGATCGCCGGGCGGCTGCGCGAGGACATCGGCGAAGGGTGCGCCGAGATCAGGCCGGGCGAGCAGGAGGTGGCGTTGCAGATCAAGCACGAAACCGATCCGCTCGCGCCCGCCGCGCAGGACCGCGACGATGAACGGTTCCGCATCGATCAGCGCCAGCACCGCTGCCGACCCCGGCACCGCCGCCAGCAACCGCGCGGCGATCGGGTTGGCCCAGTTGCTCGGCTTGATCGCGATCCGCTCGCCATCGTGCCACGGCTGCGCCAGCTTGGCGACGACGGCATGCAGCGCTGCGGCAAAGGCCGGCTCATCCCCGGCGGGCAGTCCGGCGCTCCAGTCCGCCAGATCGACCAGCACTTGCGGCTCGCGCAGGCACAGGGCGTGATCGTCCACCGTCAGGAAGCGACCCAGCAGGGTCGAGCCGCAGAACCCCTCGTGGAAAATCCACCCCACGCTGTGCGCGGCCGGCGGCACGGCGGCGACGAACCGGTCGAGTTCGATCACCTGCGCCGCGCCCCCCACCGCCAACGGCGTCCGGCCATCGAGGAACGCGCTGTCCCGCAGGGTATCGCGGCTGACCCGCAGCAGCCGGATCAGCCCGTTGCGCCAGTCTATCCGCTCCGGAAACCACTCCGGGCTGGAGAGGAGGGCGTCCGGCAAGTCGCGGGTCAGTCCAGCCCGAGCGCGCTGCGGTAGGTTTCCAGCAGCAGGTCCAGCTCGCGCCGGTCGTCCGGCTTCATCTTCCGCAGGCGCACGATCTGGCGCATGATCTTGACGTCGTAGCCGACCGCCTTCGCCTCGTTGTAAACGTCGCGGATATCGTCCGAGACGCCCTTCTTCTCTTCCTCAAGGCGCTCGACGCGCTCGATCAGGAGGCGCAGGCGATCGTCGGTGTTTTCGGCCATGGGTCTTCAATGCTCCCGCAAAATCGGATCGGCGCCGCGCGCCAAGACCGGGGGCCTTAGCCGGGACGGATGATTCGGGCCAAGGGGCGGGCTGTGGATAGCGGGGATTGCACCGGTCAGGGCGCGTCCCGCCGGCGATAGCGCAAGCGGGCTACGCCGTTGGCGGGGACCGTGACCGTCCACTGCGCGCGGCCGTTCCGGCGGCCCAGTTTGGCAGAAACATTCTCCAGCGTCTGGCCGTCCCACTGGGTCACCGTGCCTTCGAACCGCACCGGCCAGGGGTTGGCATTGGTCACGATCGCTTCGTAATCCTTCCAGTGATCGCCCTCTGCCCGCTCTTCCACCCGCATGCGCACCTGCGGCGAAGTGCCGACGGATACTTCGACATCCTGCCCGATCGCGTAATTGCCCAAGCCGCCCTGCCCCACCAGCAGCATGTCCGCGCCATGCGGCTCGAACAGCGCCACCGGCCCGCCCGGCAGCGCGAAGCCCAGCCCGTTCTCCCCGGCGTTCTTCGTGCGCAGCAGCAGCCCGGTGGCCGCGCCGTCACTCGCGCCGTCCAGCGTGGCGGTATGCAGCACGGTCCATTTCACGCCGTGCAGATCGTGCATCGCCACCTGCTTCTGCGCGTTGGAGGCGACCGTGGTGGGCACCGGCACGCGGTAGAGCTTGAGATCGCCCAGCCCTTCTTCCTGAACCACCGTGGCCACGTCCATCAGCTTCTCCGAGCGACGCTGGGCGGTGACGATGATCTCGGCGGCCGGGGCATAGACCGCCATCGGCATTGGCGGCGGGGGAGGCAACGACATCCCAGCCGGGCGCGGCACCTGCGGCTTGAGATAGCATTGCAGCACCAGCTCGCCGTCCGGCCGATCCGCATCCTCGCGCGAACCCTCGCGATTGACCTCGCCGCCGACGACCGCTGCGGTGGCATCGACGAAGCTCGTGGGATCGCTGCTGGCGAGCGTCACCCAGGCGAGCATGTCGGCCTTGCCGGTGCCGGGATCGTAGCGAATGGTGTAGTTGGTCTGCCAGTCGAACCCCCAGGCGAGGTACGAAAGCTTCACCGTGGCCCGCCGCGCGCTGTCCGAAACGGTCCTGACCGACAGCGTCGGGCGCGCCGACAGGCCCGGCGGCAGTTCGGGATAGACGATCTGATCGGTCAGCCTGCGGCCGCAATCGGCCACCTCGATACCGTCGCGGGTCTGCACGATCGCCGCGCCGTCGGCGGACGAGCGGATCACCGCGCGCTCTTCCGTCTGCGTCCCCTTGCCGTCGCGGCCCTTGTGGCGGCGCAGGATGACCGGCCGGCCCCAGTTGCGATCGAACAGGCTGCGCGCGGAGAGGAGATCGGCGTCGAGGTTCTTCTCGCGCACCCCTTGCGGCAGGCCGGTGACCAGCGCGGTTTCGGGCAGCATCCCGCCGGCCACGCCTTCGAACCGGATCGTCGCCTCGCCGGCCGGCACGTCGACCGTGCGGGTCTCGGTGATGAGCGCGTAGCCTTCGAGCCAATCGAGATCCATCGCCGCATCGGCGGCGCGCGACGGGGCGCGGTAGATGGTCACCGCCACCGCATCGGGCGCGGCCGAGGTGACCACGGCGGTTTGCGCCCCCGCCCGCTCACCGAAGAGGGTTAGAAGCGCGACCAGCGCCAGGGAGAGCCGCACGCGCGCGCCCTCAGTAGCGGGTGTCGAAGCTGACGGTGAGCATCGTTTCGCCGTTCGCGGGGACCGGCACCTGCCAGACCCGTTCGTCCGCAGAACGCCGCGTACCCTTGATCGTTTCCGATGGGACGCGGGTATCGTGCCACCAGCCATCAAGGCCGGCCTGCACCACCTCCACCGTCACCGGCGTCGGCCGCGCGTTCGTGACCTTGTAGGCCATCGTCGTGCGCCACAGCGTGACCGAATCGTCCACCGTCACCTCGGTCGTCTTGCCGTCCACGGTGACGCGGTAGCGCGAGGAGCGCTGCCATTCGTCGGTGGTGATGCGCTCGCGCTTTTCGACCGTCGGCTGCACCTTCACGTCGAACGCCTCGCCGGTCTTGATCGCCAGGGTGGAGCCCATCGGCGTGTGATCGATCCGGTTTTCGCCGATGAACTGCGGCTGCCCCCGGGCGTCGCGCATGTAGACGCGCACCACCCCGGCGGGCAGCGCATCGCCCAGCCCGGCATCGCGCGCGGTGGAGAAGTTGAGCACGGTGTCCGCGCTCTGCCCCTCGTCCGCCCGGCCCAACCAGCCGTTGCGGTATTGATAGCCCTTCGATGCCGGCGATCCCGCCACATCCAGGAAGCTCACCTGCTTCTGCTGGGCATTGGCGACGGTGGTGGCGGCGCTGATCGGGTAGACATAGAAATCGCTCAGTTGCTCACGATTGGCGCTCTGGGTTCCGGGCACCATGCGCACGCTGCGCGGCTGCGGGCGGGAGTAGTTGTCATAGCCGTTATCGTCCCCGGCCTGCTGCGGCTTGCCGGCGACGAGCAGGACCTTGGCATCGGGAAAGCTGGTGCCGGTGCTGTTGTTGAGCGTGATCCAGCCTTGCATGTCGATCTTGCCGGCCGTTTCATCGAACAGCGCGACATAGTCCGCCCGCCAGCCCATGCCGCGGGTGAGATAGCTCAGGGTGATCGGACGGGTGCCGGCGCTGGCGGTCTGCAAGGTGACCGACAGCGTCGGGCGCGCACGCAGGTTGGGTGGCAGGCCCGGAAACAGGATGCGCGCGCCATAGTTTTCCAGGACCTCTACGCGATCCCCGATCCGCATGATGGTGCCGCCGTTGTTGGCCAGCACCAGCGCCTGTTCGCGGGTTTCCGCGCCAGTGGCGGGGTTGGTGCGCACGACGGTGACCGTCTGCCCCACCGCCTTGTCGAGCAGCTTGTCGGGCGAGAGCAGGTCGTAATCGAAATTCTGTTCGACGATCCCGGTGCCGTTGCCCGAAAGGGTGACCGTTTCCGGCCGGATCGCGGCCGAGACATCGGGAAATTCCTGACGGCTGCGCCCGCCGGGAAGCGCAAGCTGGCGAGTATCCTGAACGAGCGCGAGATCCTCGTTGTAGATCGTCAGCGAAACGTCGCCCTGCGCCGAGCGCACCGGCCCGGCCGCCTGCGCCTGAGCGGCTGCGGGTGTGCAGGCCGCTATGCCGGCTGCAAGGATGGCCGCATGTTTGCGAACTCGTTCCATCGTGTCGTCCTCCCACCGGGCACGCGCCGGCCACCACCAGACTTGCCCGGCGCGGCGCGTCCTGTCGAGAGAGGCGATAGGGAAGGCGGGGGTTTATGCGGCCGGGCGCAACGAAGATGATCAGATCGCGCCCACCGGCAGCCGCAGATACACGTGGCCCGCTGCGGTCGCAGGCGGCAGCGCCCCGGCGCGGATGTTGACCTGCAGCGACGGGAGGATCAGCAGCGGGGCTTCCAGCGCCGCGTCGCGCGTCCGGCGCAGGGTGACGAAATCGTCCTCTGCCACGCCGTCATGGATATGGACATTGTCCGCGTTCTGTTCGGCCACGGTGGTTTCCCAGCGGAAATCCTGCCGGCTTTCGGGAAGATAATCGTGGCCGACGAAGATCCGCGTCGCATCCGGCAGGGCGAGGATGGTGCGGATCGAGCGGTACAGATCGGCGGCGCTGCCACCGGGGAAATCGGTGCGCGCGGTGCCGTAGTCGGGCATGAACAGGGTATCGCCCACGAAAGCGGCATCGCCGATCAGATACGTGACGCACGCTGGCGTGTGCCCGGGCGTGTGCAGCACCCGGATGGCGCTATCGCCCAGCGGCAGGACATCGCCATCGCTGACCAGCCGATCGAACTGGCTGCCGTCGGCGCGAACATCGTCCGCTTCGAACAGCGCGGCGAACGTGCGCTGCACCTCGACGATCTGCGCGCCGATCACGATCGGTGCCCCGGTCTTGCCGCGCAGATAGTGCGCGGCGGACAGGTGATCGGCATGGGCATGGGTTTCCAGCAGCCATTGCAACGAAAGCCTCTGCTCCGAAACATAAGCCAGCAGGCGATCGGCCGAAGCGGTGGAGGTGCGCGCGTTGCGCGGGGTGAAATCGAGCACGGGATCGATGATCGCCGCGTGCAGCGTGGCCGGATCGTGGACGACATAGCTGACGGTGAACGTGGCAGGATCGAAAAAGGCTTCAACGTGCGGGCTGGTGGTCATGCAACAATCTCCTTGCGACTCATATTACATGTTGCTAATTTAGAATCAACGAATATAAAGGAAGTCATGTTGGACCTGACCCGCATCGATCTTGCCGTGTTCGAAGAAAGCGCCGGGCGCGCCGCGGCGCTGCTGCGCCTGCTCGGCAACGAAAAACGGCTGATGATTCTGTGCCAGTTGGCGGACGGCGAGCTGACGGTGGGGACGCTGCAGTCCCGCATCGGCCTGTCGCAATCGGCGCTGTCGCAGCATCTCGCGCTGCTGCGCGAACACGGCATCGTCGCGACGCGGCGGGAAAGCCAGACCATCCATTACCGCATCGCCGATCCCGCGGCGCTGCGGGTGATCCAGACCCTGGCGGAGCTGTTCTGCCCGCCTGACCCAGGGGAACAACCATGACCGCCACCCTCCACAAGCTTTCGCCGCAAGACGTCCACACCCGCATCGCCGCAGGCCGCGCCGTGCTCGTCGATATCCGCGAGGCGGACGAATTCGCCCGCGCCCACATTCCGGGCGCGCTGTCGCAGCCGCTGTCCGCGCTCGAACAGGCGCACCTCGGCGTCGATCCCGCCACTGACGTGGTGTTCACCTGCCGCACCGGCATGCGCACGGCGGGGGCCTGCGATCGCCTTGCCGCCGCTGCGCAAGGGGACGCCTATGTGCTGGACGGCGGGCTTGAGGCGTGGTCGCGCGCCGGCCTGCCGGTGGCGCAGGACCGCAGCGCGCCGCTGGAAATCAACCGGCAGGTGCAGATCGCCGCCGGGACGCTCATCCTGACCGGCGTGATCCTCGGCTTCCTTGTCGCGCCGGGCTGGTTCGGCCTGTCCGGCTTCGTCGGGGCCGGGCTCACCTTTGCCGGGCTGACCGGCACCTGTGGCATGGCCCGCGTGCTGATGCTGGCCCCCTGGAACCGCGCGGCCCGCGCCTGACCATGGGCTGGGACGCGCTCGCACTGGCGGCGCTGGGGGGCGCGCTGGTCGGCCTGCTGCTGACGCTGTTCGGCGGCGGCGGATCGGTGCTGGCGACGCCCTGGCTGATCTATGTCGTTGGCGTGACCGACGCGCACCTCGCCATCGGCACATCGGCAGCGGCGGTGGCGGTCAACGCCGCGACCGGCCTGGCCGCGCAGGCGCGCGCCGGGCGGGTGAAGTGGCCCTGCGCATCGGTGTTCGCGGCATCGGGCCTCATCGGCGCGCTGGCCGGGGCCCACCTTGCCAAGCAGGTGGACGGCCGCGCGCTGCTGACGTGGTTCGCGCTGGCGATGATCGCCATCGCCGTCTCGATGCTGCTGCCCCGCCGCAGCGAGGGCGATCCCGGCGTCCACCTCCAGCCGCGCATGGTGCTGCGGCTGGCCCCGGTCGGCCTGGCGACAGGGCTGGCGGCGGGGTTCTTCGGCATCGGCGGCGGCTTCCTGATCGCGCCGGGGCTGATGGCGGCGACCGGGATGACGCTGGCCAACGCCGGTGCCTCATCGCTGGTGTCGGTGGCGCTGTTCGGATCGGCGACGAGCGCGTCCTATGCCGCTTCGGGGCTGGTATCCTGGCCGCTGTTCCTGGCGCTGGTGGCGGGCGGCGGCATCGGGACGCTGGCGGCGATGCCGTTCGCGGAACGGCTGGCGAAACGCCAGCGCCTCGGCCGCGCGCTGTTCGCGATGATCGTCATCGCCGTGGCGGTGTACATCCTGACGATGGCAAAGTAATCAGCCATTTGAAGCGCATCTCACCACACACCCCGTCACCCTAGAACTTGTTTCAGGGTTCATCTCGCGATACGCGCCGCAGTTTCCGCAGGCGCGATGGATGCTGAAACGAGTTCAGCATGACGTTGTTTTCAAATCGGATTTTTCGCTGATATGGCTAATTCCCCAGCGCCGCCACCCCGCCGGTCGAACCGAAGCCGCCCTCGCCGCGCTCGGTCGCGTCGAGTTCGTCCACTTCCATCCAGCTTGCGCGGGTGACCGGGGCGAGGACCAGTTGCGCGATACGATCGCCGCGCCTGATCTCGAACGGTTCGGCACCGTGGTTGATGAGGATCACCTTCACTTCGCCGCGATAGTCGCTGTCGATCGTGCCGGGGGTGTTGGGCACCGAAATGCCGCGCTTGAGCGCGAGGCCCGAGCGCGGGCGCACCTGGATTTCGTAGCCGGCGGGGATCGCCACCGACAGCCCGGTCGCCACTGCGTGGCGGGCACCGGGGGCAAGCGTCACGTCCTCGGCCGAGACCGCATCCATCCCGGCGGCCCCGTCCGTCGCATAGGCCGGCAGCGGCAGGCCTTCGCCATGGGGCAGCACCCTGACCCGGACGGGAACGCTATCGGACGAATGCATCGGCAAACCTTTCGACCAGTGCGCGGGCGACATCGTCCTTGGGCATTTCCGGCAGGCTGACGATATCGTCCTGGCGCACAATGTGGACGGTGTTGTTCGCGCCGCCCATGACGTCGCCCGAGACGTCGTTGGCAACGATCCAGTCGGCCCCCTTGCGCTGGCGCTTTTCGCGCGCGTAGTGAAGCACGTCGTTGGTTTCGGCGGCAAAGCCCACCAGCAGCGCCGGGCGGTTCGGGCTGGCGGCCACGGTGGCGAGGATATCCGGATTTTCCGCAAGTTCCAGCGCCGGTGGGGCGTAACCACGCTTCTTCAGCTTGATGCCGGCAGCGCTGACCGGCCGCCAGTCCGCCACCGCCGCGACCATCACCGCCACGTCGGCAGGCAGCGCGCGGCTCACCGCCTCGGCCATCTCGCGCGCGCTTTCCACGTCCACGCGGGTCACTCCAGGCGGCGTCGGCAAATGGACCGGCCCGGCCACCAGCGTCACCCGGGCCCCAGCCTCGGCAGCGGCAGCGGCGATCGCGAAGCCCTGCTTGCCCGATGAACGGTTGGCGATGTAGCGCACGGGATCGATCGGCTCCCAGGTCGGGCCCGCCGTCACCAGCACATGGCGGTCGGCCAGCGGGCCGGACGCCGGACGCCAAGGCTGCGGCGCGCGGGCATCGCCATGGGCGGAGACGGTGTGGTTGAGCGCTTGCGGATCGGTCGGCGGCGCGGCGCGCGCGGCACCCTTGCGCATCAGAAGTGGCGGGGCGGGTTCGGCCATCGGCGGCTCTTCGGCGCTGAGGCCGATCGCCTTCTTCGCCCTTTGCAGCCCGCGCGAGATCATCGAGCCAGTCAGCCCGCCCAGCCCCAGCCCTTCCGCCGCGTAAGGATCGGTTTCGCGGGTATCGAGCACCGGGTGCTGCCACGAGGGCTCTGCCACCTGCGCGACTGCCGGGAGTGGCTGGACGGGCGCTTTCTCCCCATCGAGGTTCAGCGCCCAGGCGATGCGCTCCCATACGGCCTGCGGTTCGGGCAGGCGTCCGGGGCCGAATTCGCCGCAGGCCATCACCCCTTCATCGGGCTCCATCACATCGACGCCGGCGCTGCGCAGCACCGCGATGTTTCGCATGGTGGCGGCGTGCTGCCACATCCGCACGTTCATGGCGGGCACCGCCATCACCGGCTTGTCGGTCGCCAGCATCAGCGTGGTGGCTAGGTCATCGGCTATGCCCGACGCCATCTTGGCGAGGAGGTTGGCAGTGGCCGGGCAGACAACGATCAGGTCCGCCTCGCGGCTGAACTGGATGTGCCCCATCTCGACCTCGTTCCTGAGGTCCCACAAGGTCGTGTGAACGGGCTTTTCCGAGAGCGCGGCCAGCGCCATCGGCGTCACGAACCTCGCCCCGCCCTCGGTCAGCACGCAAGTCACCTCGCCGCCGTGCTTGCGGATCATGCGGACAAGTTCGCAGGACTTGTAGGCGGCAATGCCGCCGCCGATCACCAGAAGGATACGCGGGCCACTCATTCCCGGCGGCTTGTGCAACACCAACCGCGCGGGTGCAATGGTTTTAGGGAGTTGAGTGGGGTGGCGAGTTGCCGACATATCGAACGGCAGAGAGGAGTGGGAAAGCAGATCTCGCTCGCGGTGTAATGCTCGACGCTTTCCTCGTTTTGGCGAGCCCCTGGGCGACGTGGGTGCGATTTTTGAGGGACTTGGCGCACCCGACAGGATTCGAACCTGTGACCTCTGCCTTCGGAGGGCAGCGCTCTATCCAGCTGAGCTACGGGTGCAATGGAGGGGCGGTTAGCAGAGCATCGCGCGCCTTGCCAGTGGCAATTCCGCCCGCCGCCAGTTTTCGCGGCGGGCGCTGCCGATCGCCGACCCGCGCCTTAACGGATCGTAAAAATTTTTCGCGACGGTTAGCAATTTGGCAAGGCTGGCGGGGTTATCCGCGAGGGATGGACGCCACGCCGATCAACACCAGCGATTCCACCGTCTTTGCCGGCAATCCGCTCGGCCGGGCGGGACGGGCCCAGTTCGGTACCGGTTCCGCCTCGGCGCTGGGGATGAAGTGGTCCGCTCTGCATGATGCGGCGGGTGCCGTCGCCGCGATCGCCGGGGTCGAGACGCCGCCGCAAACGCCTGACCAGCGCAATTTCCCCGCCGCCGTCCGCGATTGCGGGGGCTGGCGGCGCGAGCTGGCCGAGCAGGGGATCGCCGATCTTTCCGCGATCATGGAGCCGGGCCTGTCCGCCCTGCTGTCCGCGATCGCCCGGGGTGCAAATCCGCGCGCCGCAGCCCATGCGCTATACCGCGATTTCGTGCATTCGCGCGACGGGCTGGTCGCCCTGATCCCAGCCGGAACCGCCCGCCGGATGACCTGAGCCACCGAGCCGGCCGCGTCCGGCTTGCCTTGGTTCACATTTTGTTCCTATCATGCCGCGATGTCGATGCCCGATTCGCTGCTGCCTGCCTCATCACCGCCCCTGCCCAGTGCGGCCGATGTCGCGCGCGGGATCGGCCGGCTGTTTGCCCGCAACGATATCTGGTGCCTGGGCGAGATGCCGCTGCGCTGCGGCCGCCGCGCCGACCTGATGGGGGTGGATGCGCGCGGGCAGATCATCATCGTCGAGATCAAGGTGGCCAAGGCCGATCTGCTGGGCGATGCCAAGTGGCCCGACTATCTCAATTATTGCGACCGGTTCTACTGGGGCCTTGCCCCGCACCTCGATCGCGCCTGCATGGACACCGATGCGTTCCGCCCGGATCTGTGCGGGCTGATCGTGGGCGATGGCTATGACGCGGAAATCCTGCGCCCCGCGCCAACCCGGCGGCTGGCCGCGCCGCGCCGCAAGGTGGAGACCGAGCGGCTGGCGCGCGCCGCGCTGCGCCGGGTGGTGACGCTGGCCGATCCGCACACCCGGCAGTGGGGCCAGGATTTCGATAGCTGACGCGCCGTCAGGGGCGCTCGCCCAGCGGGAGATAACGCCGCGCGCCGCTGACGGGATCGAACCACACCGCCACCGGCTGCCCGGTCTCGCTGTCGATCTCGCGTTCACCGGTATCCTGCCAGCGCCCCGACGTACCCATGGCCTGCCCGCTGCCGCGCCGGTAGCGCCCTTCCACCAGCACGCTGGCGACGATCAGCCCGCCAACCGCCACCAGCGCGATGCCACCGGGATCGACGGTGCACAGGGCGATCCCGCCCAGCGCCACCGCCCCGCCCAGCACCAGCGCCGTGGTGCGCGCGACCGGGCTCATGCGCGGACGAGCCGCACCGCCGTGCCATAGGCGACCACTTCATTCATGGTCTGGCCGATCGATCCCGAATCGAAACGCATCATCACCACCGCATCGGCCCCCATCAGCCGGGCGTTCATCACCAGACGATCGACCGCCTGCCGCCGCGTATCCTCTACCAGCGCGGTATATTCCTTGATCTCGCCGCCGATGATCGTGCGCAGGCCGGCGATGATATTGCCGCTGAGCCCCCGGCTACGCACGACGACGCCGAACACCTGCCCCAGCGTTTCGGCGGTCTGATGGCCGGCGACATTCTCGGTAGTGGAAACGATCATGGCCTTATCCTCCCTGTCCGGGGCGGAGCCTATACGTCCGGTGCGGTTCCGCCAAGCGTGACGCCGGGTCTGCGTGCAGGCAGGGCCGCAACAACCGCCCGCTTTCCCGCGTCGTCAAGGGTAGACCACGCCGCGATCTCGTTGATCGTGCGCAGGCAGCCCCGGCACCAGCCGGTTGCCGGGTCGAGCACGCAGACACCGGTGCATGGGGAAGGAACGTGCGCCATGCGGGGCGCAAAAGCACTCCGCGCCGCCGCTGGCAAGCAGAGACATCCGTGCCCAGCCGCGCAATCTTCTTGCGCAGTTGCACAATGTGCGTTAGAGGCGGCCCCGGAAACCGGCGTGCGGGCCCTCAGGCTCGCCGCAATCCGCGCAGCGTGACGTCACGGCGAGACATGCCCTGACCGGCCCGGACGAGCGGCTTTTCACCGATCAAGCTTCCTTCCTCACGCAGGGTCGCCCGACTGAACCCTGCCGCGCGCTGCCGATATCCGGCGCGATTGCCCGGAATGTTGCGCGCCGCATCCTTTTCGAAAGATACCTATGTCCTATTTCACCGACCTTGGCCTGGCCGAGCCTATCCTGCGTGCGCTTGGTGCCAAGGGTTATGCCGATCCCACTCCGATCCAGCGCCAGGCGATCCCCGCCCTGCTCGAAGGGCGTGACCTCCTGGGCATCGCCCAGACCGGCACCGGCAAGACCGCCGCGTTCGCGCTGCCCTCGCTCCACCGCCTGTCCGAAGACATCAAGCCGCGCCCCAATGCCGGCTGCCGCATGCTGGTGCTTTCGCCGACGCGCGAACTGGCGGCGCAGATCGCCGAGAACATGCGCGGCTATGCCAAGTTCCTCAACCTCACCGTACAGTGCGTGTTCGGCGGCGTCCCCGTGGGCAAGCAGGCCCGCGCGCTGGAGCGCGGCACCGATGTGCTGGTCGCCACCCCCGGCCGCCTGCTCGACCTGATCGACCAGCGCGCGCTGACGCTGCGCCATGTCGAGATCTTTGTGCTCGACGAAGCCGACCAGATGATGGACCTCGGCTTCATCGTCCCGCTCAAGCGCGTTGCCGCGCTGCTGCCCAAGAAGCGCCAGAGCCTGTTCTTCTCGGCCACCATGCCGCAGGCGATCGCGGACCTCGGCCGCCAGTTCATCAACGATCCGGTGCGCGTCGAAGTGGCCCCGCAATCCACCACCGCAGAACGGGTGGAACAGTACATCACCTTCATCAACCAGGCCGAAAAGCAGGCGCTGCTCACGCTCAGTCTGCGCGCGGGGCTGGCTGACGGATCGATGGACCGCGCGCTGGTGTTCACCCGCACCAAGCACGGTGCCGATCGCGTGGTGCGCCATCTCGTTTCCGCCGGCATCTCCGCCGCCGCCATTCACGGCAACAAGAGCCAGGCGCAGCGCACCGCCGCGCTGGGCGGGTTTCGCCAAGGCACCGTGCGGGTGCTGGTCGCCACCGATATCGCCGCGCGCGGGATCGACGTTTCGGGCGTCAGCCACGTCTACAACTACGAACTGCCCAACGTGCCCGAACAGTACGTCCACCGCATCGGCCGCACCGCGCGCGCCGGGGCGGATGGTGTGGCGATCAGCTACTGCGCGCCGGACGAAAAGCCGTACCTGCGCGACATCGAGCGCCTGACCCGCGTGAAGTGCGAGCCGCTGGCCCTGCCGGAAGATTTCCAGAAGCAGGCTGCGGGGCTGCCCGCACCCGCCCGCAAGGCCGCCGAACCGCAAGGTGATCGCCGCAACGCGCCCGCCGGTCGTCGCCGTGAAGGTGGCGAACAGCGCCGCGATGGTCGGGGCGATCGCCCCCGCCATGATGATCAGCGTTCTGACGGCCAGCGTCGCGAAGGCGGCGAACCGCGTCGTGACGGCCGCAGCGATGCGCCGCGCGGCGAACGCCGCGACCACGCGCCTGCCGGCGGCGAAGGCGGCGAGGGCCAGCGTCCGCGCCGGTTCCGCCCGCGCGGCCCCAAGGGCATGGGTGCTCACAAGGGCGCGGTCCGCCGCGCCGGCTGAGGCCTGACCTTCAACCACCGCGCTCAAGGATAACAGGGCGGATCGCGACGGGCACAGCCTACGCGCGGTCCGCCCTTTCCTTGTCGGCTACCGGCGCTTAAGCCCCGATCATGGCCACCGCTTCCCTCCTGCCCGCCACGATCGGTTCCGCCATCGCCATGACGGCGATCGTCGGCGTGCGCTATCTGGCAACCTCGGGTCTGTTCGCGTGGATCACCGGGCGGGTCCGGCCCGGCCACCATGCCGGCCTGCAACCGCAGATCCGCCGCGAAATCGGCTGGTCTCTCCTGTCCTGCGCGATCTATGGCATTCCGGCCGGGATCGTAGCCTGGGGCTGGCAGGCGCGCGGCTGGACGCGGATATACCGCGATCCGGCGGCCTATCCCTGGTGGTGGCTGCCGCTGTCGCTGCTGGTCTATCTTTTCCTGCACGATACATGGTTCTACTGGACCCACCGCTGGATGCATCGTCCGGCCCTCTTCCGCATCGCCCACGCCGTGCATCACGACAGCCGGCCGCCCACCGCCTGGGCGGCGATGAGCTTTCACCCGATCGAAGCGTTGACCGGGGCGATCGTCGTCCCCGCGCTGGTCTTCGCGATCCCGATCCATATCGGCGTGCTCGGCCTGGTGCTGCTGGTCATGACGATCATGGGGGTGACCAATCACATGGGCTGGGAAATCTTCCCGCGCGCGCTGGTCCATTCGCGGGTGGGCGGCTGGATCATCACCGCCAGCCACCACCAGCGCCATCACGAAAGCTACCGCTGCAACTACGGGCTTTACTTCCGCTTCTGGGACCGGGTTTGCGGGACCGACCGGGGGATTGCGGAATTTATCAGCGCCGCCTAGGCCAAGCGGGTGACCGACGCCGCCGCACCCGAGCTTCCCACGACATTCTCGCCCCTTCGCTATCCGGTGTTCCGCGCGATCTGGCTGGCCAACCTGTTTTCCAACCTCGGGGCGGCCATGCAATCCGTCGGTGCCGCCTGGCTCATGACCGACCTCACGGCATCGAACCAGCTTGTCGCGCTGGTGCAGGCATCGACCGTGTTGCCGATCCTGCTGCTGGGACTGTTCGCCGGGGCCATCGCCGATAATCACGACCGCCGGCTGGTCATGCTGTGTTCGCAGGTCGGCATGCTGGCGATCTCGGCGGTGCTGGCGATCGTGACGTACTCCGGCCTGATCTCGCCGATGCTGCTGTTGATCTGCACGCTGGGCGTCGGCGTCGGCACCGCGCTCAATGCTCCGGCGTGGCAGGCTTCGGTTCGCCAGCAGGTGCCGCCGCGCCACCTGCCTGCGGCGATCGCGCTCAATTCGCTGTCGTTCAACGTGGCCCGTTCGATCGGGCCCGCGCTCGGCGGTCTTGCGATTTCCTTGTGGCATGTCCCGGCGGTGTTCCTGCTCAATGCCGTGAGCTACGTGGGCCTTATTGGGGTGCTGTTGTGGTGGAAGCCGCCCTCGCGCGCTGCTGCCAAACAGCCCATGCTTCCGGCGATTTGGATCGGCATCACCCATGTGCGAGGTTCCGGGCCGCTGCGCGCCATCATTCTTCGCGGGCTGGCGCTGGGCATCTGCATGACAAGCTTTCAAGCGCTGCTTCCACTGGTGGCGCGACTTTCGCTTCACGGATCCGAGCGCGATTTCGGGCTCCTGCTCGGCGCGTTCGGTATCGGCTCGATCTGCGTCATCCCGCTTCTACCGATGATGCGACGCTGGTTCGGCATCGAGGGGGTGGTGACAAGTGGCGTGATACTGTCCGCCCTTGCATTGACCCTGGCGGCGCTGGCACACCATACCCCGCTGGCGCTGCTCGCCGCGCTGTTCGCCGGGGCCGGCTGGGCGACAACGCTCGTCACGCTCAACACCGCGATGCAGATGCGCTCGCCCGACGAGATATTCGGCCGATGCCTGTCGATCTTCCAGGCCGTGACGTTCGGCGGGATGGCGCTGGGTTCCTGGCTGTGGGGCGCGCTGGCCGACCGAGGCGGCGTCTCGTTTGCGCTGCTGATATCAGCAGCGACGCTGATTGCACTCCAGGTCGGGCTACGCGTCCGCCTACGGTTGCCGCGCGTCGGCGAAGGGGTCATCCCCGTGGCCTGATCGGCGCGCCGCCCCGCGCGCGCGTCCAAAAAAGAGCAGGTCCGTTTTGCGGCCATCTCGCCACGCACTTAAGCGTTAATTTACCACAACGGGCCAATATGCATGGGATTGAGTCTGGTTGGGGTGCCTCATGGATAGTTTGCGCGGTCCGTTTTCCGATAGAGGCGAGCCCGATTCGGGCGCGTCACTTGAGGAAAATCCGATCGAACGGGTGCCCCCGCCGATGTTCGGCCGGGATGAGCGGCGCATGCAGGTGCGGGCCTACAACTTCTGGGCCGGCCTGCTCGACGACCGCAGTTTTCCCGACATTGCCCGGCTGCGTCCGGAAGAACTGCCCGATTTCGGCCCCTTCGGCATTCTTCTCGATTTCACCGACGGTATCGAGAACCCCGGCATCGCCTTTCTGGGCGAGGAGATCGCGCGCGAGTGCGAGGTGCAAGGCCCGATCCGGACGCTGGCCGATGTGCCCAGCCGATCGCTGCTGTCGCGCATTACCGACCACTACATGCAGATCCTCGCCAACGCCGCGCCGATCGGGTTCGAAGCCGAATTCGTCAACCAACGCAACGCGACGATCCTCTATCGCGGCATCCTCATGCCGTTTTCGAGCGACGACCAGACGATCGATCACATCTTCGGGGTCATCAACTGGAAGGAGATGAGCGCCCCCGCCGTCGGCGCACTCGAACTGTCCGAAGCGGACGTCATCCCTCAGGACCAGCCGCTGCACCCGCGCGAGGAAGCGCCGATGGCGGAGTGGGCCGACGGCCCGGTCTCGCTGGGCGGCAGCAGCGGCGGGTACGGCGCGGACCACCCCTTCCCCCAGCCCGAATTCGGCGTCCCCGGCGGACTGACGATCGACGATTATCCCATCGAATTTGCCGCCGGCGCGGCCCTCGCCCCCGAAGACATGGGGCTGGGCGACTGGCTGGCCGAAGCCCGCGACCTCGCAAGCCAGGCGCTGCGCAGCGAAGACCGGTCGCGCGCCGCGCTCTATGCCGCCGTCAGCCGGGCCTGGGACTTTGCCCTGGTGGCGCTGGCCTACCCGGAAGACTTTGCGGAACTGGCAGAGGATGCCGGGGTCACGCTTAACGAGCGGGCCCCGTTGACGCCGGTGGTCAAGCTGGTGTTCGGCGCGGATTACGACAAGACGCGGCTGGCCGAATTCGCCGCCGTGCTCGCCCATGCGCAGCGCCTGGGCCTCGGCACCGGCGCGCTGGAAGCGCTGCTGGCCGAAACGCCGGGCGGCCTCAAGGCCGTGGTGCGCGCGGAACGTCGCCTGCGCCGGCTCGACAAGGGCGAGACCGGCGACGCACCGCACGATCGCGTGCTGACCCGCCTGCGCGCACTGGAACCCCGCCCGCTTGCCGACCTTGGCCGCCAGGGCGAATTCTCGCTGCTGGTGGCGCGGCGGCTGGACGATGGCACGCTGGTGATGCTGGGCGAAGTGGCCGACGATGCCGGCCTGCTCGACAAGGCCGCCCGCCACCTCATCGACTGATCGGCTGTCGACCGGGCTTGCCGGTCAACCCCTCGCTCGCCTACAGCGGATGCTGCGGCACGGCCTGCGCTTCAGCGCCGGTTCAGCCGCCGCCACCGCATGAGGGGACGATGGTCTTGCTGCGCAATCTGCCCCGCTCCTGTGCCGCGGTTCTGGCTTCGCTGGCCGTACTGGGCTGGTCAGCCACGCCCGCGAGCGCGCAATCGATCCTGCGCGATGCGGAAACCGAAGCCCTGTTCCGCGACATGGCGACCCCGCTGGTCAAGGCCGCCGGGCTTGATCCCAAGAACGTGGATGTCGTGCTGATCAACGACAACTCGGTCAACGCCTTCGTCGCCGGCGGACAGGCGGTCTACGTCCATGCCGGGCTCATCAACGAGGCTGACAGCGCCGAACAGGTGCAGGGCGTGATCGCGCACGAACTGGGCCACATCACCGGTGGCCACGCGGTCTACAATCCGGGCGGCAAGGCGGCGACCAACATCTCGATCCTCTCCCTCCTGCTGGGCGCGGCCGCCGCGGCGGCAGGCGGCGGCGAAGCGGCGATGGGCGTGCTGATGGCGGGGCAGCAGGCGGCGATGGGCAAGTTCCTTGCCTACAACCGCTCGCAGGAAGCCAGCGCCGACGCCGCCGGAGCGCAGTATCTTTCCACCGCCGGAATCAGCGGACGGGGTTCGCTCGAATTCTTCAAAAAACTGCAAAGCCTTGAATATCGCCACGGCTATACCCGCAACGAGGAATCGGAGTTCTATTCCAGCCACCCGATGACGGCGGACCGGATCGCCACCCTGACCGATACCTACGAGCATGATGCGGCATGGACCAAGCCCGCCGATCCCGCCCTGCAGGCCCGCTTCGTACTCGCCAAGGCCAAGCTGTTCGGATACCTGGCCGAGCCGAAGGACACGCTGCGCGTCTATCCGGTCACCGACAACTCGCTCCCGGCCCACTATGCCCGCGCCTATGCCTATCACAAGGACGCGCAGATCGACCGCGCCAACGCGGAAACCGCCGCGCTGATCGCGGCGGAGCCGGACAACCCCTATTTCCTCGAACTGGACGGACAGATCCTGCTCGAGTCGGGCCGCCCGGCAGAAGCGCTGGCCCCGCTGCGCAAGGCCACCGCGCTGACCGGCAACCAGCCGCTGATCGCCACCACCTTCGGCCACGCCCTGATCGCGACCGAGGACCCGAAGAACTATGCCGAGGCCGAACAGGTGCTGCGCGCCGCCGTGGGCCGCGATCGCGAGAACCCGTTTGCCTGGTACCAGTTGGGCGTGATCTACGCGGCCCGGGGCGACCTCCCCCGCGCCCGCCTTGCCAGCGCCGAGCAGCAGGTGCTTTCGGGCGACATGGCGCAGGCGCTGGCCAGCGCGCAGGCGGCCGAGCTGGGGCTGCCGACCGGCTCGCCCGACTGGCTGCGGGCGCAAGACATCGAAATGCAGGCGCGGGCCGAAATGGAACGCGACAAGAAGCGGCGCTAGGCCGCACATCAAGGGCTGACGAATGGGCACGGGCAAAGTTGTGGCAATGGTGGCCGGTATCGGTCTGGTGGCGGTGGGCGCGGGCTGGTTCGGCCAGGGGATGGCGCGCAAGGCGGTGGAGGGCGTGGTCCACGACTACATCCTCGACCACCCGGAAATCCTGCCCGAAGCGATGGAGCGGCTTCAGGCCAAGCAGACCGGCTCGCAACTGGCCAGCGTGCGCCAGAGCGTGGAAACCCCGTTTCCCGGCGCGGTGCTGGGGAACCCGCGCGGCAGCGTGACCATGGTCGAATTCACCGATTACGCCTGCGGTTATTGCCGCCGCAGCCTGCCCGACGTGGCCGAACTGCTCAAGCGCAACCCGGACTTGCGCATCGTCGTGCGCGAGCTGCCGATCATCGCCGAGACCAGCCCCGCCGCCGCGCGCATGGCCCTCGCCGCCGCTGCGCAGGGGCGCTACGCCCAGTTCCACGATGCGATGTTCGCCGCCGGCCAGATCGATCGCGGCTCGATCGAAGCGGCCGCCCGCAGCGCCGGGGTGGACCTTGTCGCTGCCGCCAAAGTCGCCGGCAGCGCCCCGGTGGAGCAGGAACTGCAGCGCAACTTCGATCTTGCCAGCAAGCTCGGCTTCAGCGGCACGCCAAGCTGGATCGTGGGGGACCGGCTGATCGCCGGCGCGGTGGGCGTGGACCAGCTTGCCGAAGCGGTGGAGGAAGCGCGCAAGGCGCAGGGCAAAAACGCCCCGGCAGGCTGAAGCGTGGACAGAACCCTGACCGCCGCCGCCGCTGGTTTCCGCTTTGCGCGGTTTTCGGATAGTCAGGCGCGATGAGTGTCCTGCCGATCCAGCCGATCCCCTTCTTCGCCGACAAGGACAGGGCCTTCTGGCGGCTGCAAATGGTCGGCTGGGGCGGGGCGATGCTGCTGCGCACGATGTCGCAGATCGCCAACAACCTGCCGTTCGCCTCACTGATCCTGGTCCTGATCGCCACCATCACCGGGTTTTCGATCAGCCTGGTGCTGTCGGTGATCTATCGCACCCTGATCGACCGGTCGGCGCTGATGACGTGGGGGCTGACGATCATCGTCCTGCCTTTCGCGGTGGGCCTCCATGCCTTCATCGACGCCTGGGTCTGGTCGCTGTGGCGCACGGACGGCGATGCCAGCTTCACGCAGTTGTTCCTGGGCGTGTTCTACCTGGATGCGACGCTGCTGGGGGCGTGGACCGCGCTCTATTACATGGTGAACTTCTACCTGCGGATCGAGGAACAGAACGATCAGTTGATCCAGCTCGAAAATCAGGCGACCAGCGCGCAACTGGCGATGCTGCGCTATCAGCTCAACCCGCATTTCCTGTTCAACACGCTGAATTCGATCTCCACGCTGGTGCTGCTCAAGCAGACCGAGCCCGCCAACGCGATGCTATCCCGGCTGTCCTCATTCCTGCGCTATACGCTGGTCAACAAGCCATCCGCCCGGGTCACCGTGGCGCAGGAGGTGGAGACGCTCAAACTCTACCTCGATATCGAGCGGATGCGGTTCGAAGAGCGGTTGCGCACTACCTTCGCGATAGATCCCGCCACCGAAACCGGACTGCTGCCGTCGCTGCTGCTGCAACCGCTGGTGGAAAACGCCATCAAGTATGCCGTCGCCCCGCAGGAGAGCGGCGCCGAGATCACGATCGCGACGCAGCTTGTCGGCCCCGTGCTTCGGATCACCGTGTCCGATACCGGCCCAGGCTTGCAAAGCCCCACGACCGACAACAGGTTATCGGGAATGAGCTACGACGGAGGGGAACCTGTCAGCACCGGCGTCGGCCTGTCGAATATCCGCGACCGGCTAAGCCAAGCCTATGGCGAACGCCACCGCTTCGAGACGCTGGAGCCGCCGGAAGGTGGCTTTGCGGTGCTGATCGAAATCCCCTTCGAAAGTCGCGAAGAACCTGTCCCCGGCACTCCGGTGGGGCAGCTTGAGAGCGCCGTCAGTTTATGACCGCCTTGGCGCAACCTTTCCTCCCAGCAGGCGTTTATGACGCCGGAGATTTGCCCGAATGACTATCCGAACCATCCTTGTCGACGACGAGAAGCTCGCCATTCAGGGGCTGCAGTTAAGACTGGAAAAGTATCCCGACGTCGAGATCATCGGCACCTGTTCGAACGGCCGTGAGGCTATCCGCGCGATCAAGACCGAAAAGCCGGACCTTGTCTTCCTCGACATCCAGATGCCGGGGTTCGACGGCTTTTCCGTGGTCAAGGGGATCATGGAGATCGAGCCGCCGCTGGTGGTCTTCGTCACCGCCTATCAGGAACACGCGGTGCGGGCCTTCGAGGCCAATGCGGTCAACTATCTGATGAAGCCGGTGGACGAGAGCAAGCTGGACGATACTCTTGCCCGGGTGCGCCAGCGGCTGACGGAAAAGCGATCGACCGAAGAGGCTGAAAAGCTCAAGAGCGTGCTGGCCGAAGTGGCCCCCGACGCCGTCGATCAGGTGGGCGAAGAGGCGGAGCCGGGCGCGGACCGCTATGAAAAGCTCATCAACATCAAGGATCGCGGCCAGATCTTCCGCATCGATGTCGATTCGATCGAGCATATCGAGGCTGCCGGCGATTACATGTGCATCCGCACCGCCGACAACTCACTGATCCTGCGCGAGACGATGAAGGACCTGGAGCGCCGGCTCGATCCGCGCGTGTTCCAGCGCGTTCACCGCTCTACCATCGTCAATCTCAATCAGGTCCGCCAGGTCAAGCCGCATACCAATGGCGAATGCTTCCTGGTGCTGGATTCGGGCGCACAGGTAAAGGTGAGCCGCAGCTACCGCGACGTGATCGCCCGGTTCGTTCATTAGAGCCAAGCCCACAAACCTGACGCATCCCCGTTCGTGTCGAGCGCAGTCGAGACACGTGGGCGCTGTGGTTTCCGTGTCTCGACTGCGCTCGACACGAACGGAACTGTTGGTTCTGACAAACGCACGATGGTTTAAGCGCCCCGCACCCTCTCGACAAAAGCCCGCGCCGGGCCGAAAGGGCTGCCATGACTTCGTTTCATCTGGACGGCTTCGATGTCGAGGCTTTCGTGCGCGCGACGCTTGACGAGGATCTTGGCGTCGGCCTGCCCGGCGGTGGGCGCGACGTCACCTCGGAAAGCGTAATCAACGCCGATATGCGGTTTTCCGGAGTGATGGATTCGCGCGATGCGATCACCGTTGCCGGGCTGCCCATCGCCGCTGCGTTTTTCCGTACACTCGATCCGGCGATGGAGATCGAGATCCTCGCGGCTGAGGGGGCGCAGGTCGAACCCGGCACCGATCTGATGCGGCTGAACGGCAATGCCCGCGCCATGCTGACGGCGGAACGCAGCGCGCTCAACACCGTGCAGCACCTTTCTGGCGTGGCCACCCTCACCCGCCAGTATGTCGATGCCATGGGCGGACATGCGACCCTCCTCGACACGCGCAAGACCATCCCCGGACTGCGGCATTTGGAGAAATACGCAACGCGCATGGGCGGCGCGAAGAACCACCGCATGGGCTTGTGGGACGCCGCGATGATCAAGGATAACCACGTGCTGGTCGCGGGCGGCGTCGGCCAGGCGGTCGGCAGCGCGCGGGCCGCCGGCGTGTCGCAGATCATCTGCGAGGTGGATCACCTCGATCAGATCGAACCGGCCATCGCCGCCGGGGCGCACCACCTGCTGCTCGACAACATGGCCGCTGAGACCCTGCGCGAGGCGGTAGCACTCGTCGCCGGGCGGGTGCCGACCGAGGCTTCGGGCGGAGTGAACCTCCAGACCATCGGTGCCATCGCTTCCAGCGGCGTCACCTATGTCTCGGTCGGCCGCCTGACGCAAAGCGCGCCCGCTGCCGACATCGGACTGGATTTCACGCCGCTGTGAAGCGCTCGCCGGCACCCAGACCTGTATTGCTCGCCGGCCGATATATCGCGCTCAGCGGACTGTTCGGGTTTCTGAACGTTCTTTTGAATTACAACTACTTTCGAGCAGAGGCGATAGCACGTCGCAGCGCAGCCGCAGGTCCACTAATAGGCAGCATGATCGTGCTGCTCTTATCATTGATTTACTGGTATTTTCTTGTCCGACGCGCAAGCAATATCGTACGATGGCAGATCCTGATCTTCACCGTTCTGGGGGCCTTTTCTACCGTCGTGAACATAATCGCCGGTGCTTATCCCTACATCGGCATACTCCAAGTGTTGATGTCCTTGTTGGCATGGGTGACCAGCATCGCGGCTTGTGTCTACCTATGCGCACCGGAGGCGCGCGACTGGCTTGCCTCGCGGGGCAACCGGGCCGCACGCGACTCTGCAATTTTCGACTGAAATGAAGCGGCTGGTCTTTTGCGGACTGATGACTGCGGCGCTGACGGCATCGGTGCCGGCTCTAGCCCAAGCCTATCAGTGCGCCCTGCCGCCCCGCATCGCCCCGCCGGCCCCGGTGCGCCCGGATGGCCCGCCACGCCGGACGGCGGTGGGCGGCTACACCCTCGCCGCAAGCTGGTCGCCAGATTACTGCAAGATGAGCGGGGACTCTGCCTCGATGCAGTGTTCGGGTCGTTCCGGACGCTTCGGCTTCATCCTGCACGGCCTGTGGCCCGAGGCGCGCTCCGGCCCGCCGCCGCAGTGGTGCGGGGATGGCAAGCCGCCTGCCCCCGATCTGCTGCGCCGGCACTTGTGCATGACCCCCTCGGCCGGGCTGCTGGCGCACGAATGGGCCAAGCACGGCAGTTGCATGACCGCCCGGCCGCAGACCTATTACAAGGTATCGGCGATCCTGTGGCGGTCGGTGCAGTGGCCGGATGCCGATCGCCTCTCGCGTCGGCCGGGCCTGACCGCCGGCGATCTGCGGCGCGACTTCGTCGATGCCAATCCGTCGTGGCGGATCGAACAGGTGGGCGTCGATGCCAGCCGCACCGGCTGGCTGCGGGCGATCCGGCTGTGTTATGACCGGCGGTTCATGCCCCGGCGCTGCCCCGCCGCGCAGTTCGGGCCCGCTGACACCCAGCCGCTGCGCATCTGGCGCGGGCTGTAGGTCCTATCGCCGCTGCTGGAAGAATGACCGCAGCATCTGCGCTGCCGGGGCTTCGCCGATGCCGGGATAGACCTCCGGTCGGTGCAGGCACTGCGGCTGGTCGAAAACCCGCGCCCCGTGTTCCACCGCGCCGCCCTTGGGATCGGAGGCACCGTAGTAGAGGCGCGCGATCCGGGCGTGGACGATGGCCCCGGCGCACATCGCGCAAGGTTCCAGCGTGACCCACAACTCGCAGCCGTCCAGCCGTTCGTTACCCAGCGCCAGGGCGGCGGCGCGAATCGCTTCGATCTCGGCATGGCTGGTGGGATCGTGGCGGGCGCGCGGCGCGTTGCGACCGGTGGAAATCACCACTCCGTCCCGCATGATCACCGCGCCGATCGGCACTTCCCCGGAATCCGCCGCCTTGCGGGCTTCCGCAAGGGCCTGGAGCATCGGTTCGGGCAGGGGCCAGCGCGTCATTCCCTTCCGCTAGCGCCCGAAAAGCGCCCGTGCAACTTGACCTTGCAGGGGTGAATCGGTAAGGGCGCGCCTTCCCGTGGCACGTCAGGTGCCTAGGCCACAGAATTTCGAGCGAGAGTTTATCATGTCCCGCGTCTGCGAACTCACCGGCAAGAGCCGCCAGGTCGGCTGCAACGTCAGCCACGCCAACAACAAGACCAAGCGCGTCTATCTGCCCAACCTGCAGAATGTCACGCTGATGTCCGACGGGCTGGAGCGCAGCTTCAAGTTCCGCGTGTCGACCCACGGCCTGCGCTCGGTCGAGCACAACGGCGGCCTCGACAACTGGCTGCTCAAAACCTCTGACGAAAAGCTGTCGCTGCGCGCCGTCAAGGTGAAGCGCGAGCTCAAGAAGAAGCAGGCCGCCTGATTCCGCCGGCACCTCACCGGGTGCCAGCGTTTGGACGGACTTGAAAAGGCGCGCTGACCACCGGGTCGCGCGCCTTTTTCCGCGTCTGCCGCCATCGTAACCTTGCGCCGTGATTTAACGTCAGACCATCGGTCCCGTGAACAGCAGCGGGTCCAGCCGGGCATCGCCCCACTTCATGCTCCAGTGGAGGTGCGGGCCGGTGGCGCGGCCGGTCATGCCGATGCGGGCGATCACCTGCCCCTGCCACACCACATCGCCTTCCTTCACCAGCAGTTGCGAGCTGTGCAGGAACGCGCTGTTCAGGCCCATGCCGTGGTCGAGCATCAGGAGGTTACCCTCCAGCGTGAAGGGGCGTTCGGCGGCCAGGATCACCACCCCGTCGGCCGGGGCGACGTAGGGCGTGCCGCTGGCACCGGTGGCTATATCAAGGCCGGAATGATAGGCTCCCGGCTCGCCGCGATAGACGCGCTGCGAGCCGAACTTGCCGGAAATGCGGCCCTTTGCCGGCCACATGAATTTCTGACGCCACCCCTGCGCCCCGGTCTGCAAGGCGCGGGCAGCGGCGATGCGGGCCAGTTCGGGGGCGCGGATGGCCATGAAATCGTCGGTCGGCCCGCCGCCGCGCCGGGCGATGTTGACGTTTTCGATCTGCCAGGCCCGCGGTGCCACGGTCAGCGGCAGTTCGGCGGTGCCGCCCGTTTCGAGCTGCGCGGTCAGCAGCGCGGCGGGGCGGGCATCGCGATCGAAGGCGATCAGGAACATGCCGTCATCCGCCAGCGCCACCGGCCGCCCGTCGAGCGACAGCGCCTGCCCGGTGGTCCGCCCGCGCAGCCAGCCGCCCTGTGTCAGCGCGCCGGGCAGGAGCAGCTCGATCGGCTTGGCCGCAGCAGTGGCAGACGGCAGGATCAGCCCGCGCCCCTGGCGCAACGCCAGCAGGCCACCCGCAAGGCCGGCCGCAGCCAAACCGAGCGACTGGCGACGGCTGGCCATCACACTTCCCCGAGCAGACGCCGTGTCGCGATGGCGCAGGAGGCATAGGCCTCCTGCCGTTCAACGTCCCAGTAGCGCAGGGCGTCCAGCGATATCGCCTCGCCGCTGACGGCGCAGGCCACGAACGAGCCTGCGCGCAGCACGCGAAAGCCGTTGGGACCATATTCAAGCACGGCCGGGTTGCCGGCGGGATGGGAAAATCCGGAAGTCGTCTTCAGCATGGCGGCATTCTATCAGAGGCGCGGGATCAAAACAAATCGCCCTGAAGCGATCCGCCCGGCGGCGGCGGCGATGCGGGCTTGCGCGACGCAGCCGGGCGGGCCGCTGGCGGCGCGGCACCGATCGCGACATCGAGGGCACCGTCGGCGAACTCCAGCGTCAGCCGCGCCTCTTCGGCGGCGGCGGCGCGGCTCGATACGACATGGCCATCGGCCCGCCGCACCAGCGCATAGCCGCGCTCCAGCGGCTTGCGCGGGTCAAGCTGCGGCAGCACCCGCTTCATCGGCTCCAGCCGCCCTGCCGCGCGTTCCCACTGGCGCACCAGCAGGGGCACGCTCAGGCCAGTGCGCGCCAAGCGCTGGCGTCCGGCTTCCACGCGGTGAAGCAGCAGCGGCGCAGAGAGTCGCGCGCCTACCGCATCGAGCCGGCGGTGGCGCGCGCCCGCAAAGTCCTTGAGCCCGCGCCGCAGCCGCTCCGCCAGTTCATCAAGCCGCTGCGACCGGGCGGCCAGTACCGCCTCGGGCCGGGGCAGCCGCCGCACGCGCGCTTCCAGCCGCTCGCGACCGAGCTGGACGGGGCGGGTCACGCTGCGCCGCTGGCGATAGGCCAGTTCATCGAGCTGGGCGTAGAGATCAGCGCGCACCGGCACCGCCATCTCGGCCGCCGCCGTCGGCGTGGGGGCGCGGCGATCGGCCGCATAGTCGCACAAGGTGGTATCGGTCTCGTGCCCGACCGCCGAGATCACCGGGATCGTCGATTCGCCGACCGCGCGCACCACCACTTCTTCGTTGAAGGACCACAGGTCTTCTATCGAGCCGCCACCGCGCGCAACGATGACGATATCGGGGCGCGGCACCGGGCCATCGACCGGCAGCGCGGAAAAGCCGCGCACGGCATTGGCGACCTGCGCCGCAGCGCCCTCACCCTGAACCAGCACCGGCCAGACCAGCACCCGGCTGGGGAAGCGGTCCGCGAGCCGGTGCAGGATATCGCGGATCACCGCCCCGGTGGGGGATGTGACGACGCCGATGACGCGCGGCAGGAACGGCAGCGGGCGCTTGCGTTCGGGCGCGAACAATCCCTCATCCGCCAGCCGTGCGCGCAGCTTTTCGAGCAGCGCCAGCAGCGCCCCCTCCCCCGCGATCTCCATCGTTTCGATGACGATCTGGTATTTCGAGCGGCCGGGGTAGGTCGTCAGCTTGCCGGTGGCGATCACTTCCACGCCGTCTTCGGGGCGAAACGCCAGCCGCTGCGCCCCGCCGCGCCACATCACCCCGTCGATCAGCGCCTTGTCGTCCTTCAGGCAGCAGTAGAGGTGGCCCGAAGCCGCGCGCTTGACACCGGAAAGTTCGCCGCGCACCCGGACATAGGCGAAGCGATCCTCCACCGTGCGCTTGAGCAGCGCGGAAATCGCGCTGATCGACAGCGGCTCGGCGTTGTCGCCGGCCCTCGGCTTCGCTACCAGCCCCCCGGAACGATCATCTTCGAACGGGTCGGAATCGAAAGGCGACGGCATGAATATCCTACTTCTGGGCTCGGGCGGACGCGAACATGCGCTGGCCTGGAAGCTGGCGCAATCCCCGCTCTGCGATACCCTGTGGGCCGCGCCCGGCAATCCCGGCATCGCCCAGACGGCATCGTGCCTCACGCTGGACGCCACCGATCATGACGCCGTGATCGCCTTTTGCGAGGCCAATGTCATTGGCCTCGTCGTCATCGGCCCCGAAGCGCCGCTGGTCGATGGCCTGGCCGATACCTTGCGCGATGCCGGGTTCGCCGTGTTCGGCCCGAACCAGGCCCCGGCCCAGCTTGAAGGGTCCAAGGGTTTTACCAAGGACCTTTGCGCTCGCGCCGGGATTCCCACCGGCGGTTACGAACGGGTGTCGAGCGAGGCGACGGCGCTGGCCGCGCTGGACCGGTTCGGCGCGCCGGTCGTCATCAAGGCAGATGGCCTGGCCGCCGGCAAGGGCGTGACCGTGGCGATGACGATGGCCGAAGCCGAAGCCGCCGTGCGCGATATCTTCTCCGGCAAGTTCGGCGAAGCGGGGGCCGAAGCCGTGATCGAGGAATTCCTCGACGGCGAGGAAGCCAGCTTCTTCGCCCTGACCGACGGAGCGACGATCGTGCCTTTCGCCTCGGCGCAGGACCACAAGCGGGTCGGCGATGGCGATACCGGCCCCAACACCGGCGGCATGGGCGCGTACAGCCCGGCCCGGGTGCTGACGCCGGCGCTCGAAGCCGAGGTGATGACCAAGATCATCGCCCCCACCGTAAAGACCTTGGCGGACGAGGGCATGGCCTATTCCGGCGTGCTGTTCCTTGGCGTGATGCTGACCGCAAAGGGGCCGCAGCTCATCGAATACAACTGCCGTTTCGGTGATCCAGAGTGCCAGGTCATGATGATGCGGCTGCAATCCGATCTCGTCGAACTGCTCCACGCTTGCGCCGAGAACCGGTTGGCGGCGATTGCAGCGCCCCACTTTTCCGATGCGCCGGCGCTCACCGTGGTGATGGCGGCCAACGGCTATCCCGGCACGCCGGACAAGGGCGGCGGGATCGCCAACATCGAAGCGGCAGAGGCCGATGGCGCGCGGGTGTTTCACGCCGGTACCACCCTGAAGGATGGTGCACTGGTCGCCAGCGGCGGGCGGGTGCTTAATGTCACCGCTACCGGGGCCACGGTAACCGAAGCACAGAAGCGTGCTTATGCCGCCGTCGACGCGATCGATTTTCCCGGCGGGTTCTGCCGCCGCGACATCGGCTGGCGCGAAGTCGCGCGCGAACAGGCCGGGGGCTGAACCCGGTGCGCGCCAGCCCCGATGCCGTCCTGAAGCTGTCGCTGGCGGTAGCGGCTGTCCTCGCCGGCAGCGGCATCGGGTATTACTACGGCGTTTTCCTGCCCGATCAGGCGCGCGAGGCCGGCCGGCGCGCCGATGCCGCCGCCACCGCACAAGCGGACGCGCGCCAACAGGCCGCCCGCGATCAGGCCAGCGCTGAACAGGGCCGCCAGCAGGCTTATCAGGACTGCGTGAACCTGGCGGAACTGGGCTATCGCAACCGCTGGAACACCAGTTGCCGCGCCCAGCGCCAGCGCGATCTGGCGGCGCTGGCTGACTGCGAAGACGATTTCTTCCGCACCAAAGCCGGCTGCGCGCAGGATTTCCCCGTGCGTTCGGGCCGCGATTGCGAACTGCCGGGCGATGCCGCCGCCGCTTATGCCGCCGACCTCGATCGCGAAAAGGCGGTCTGCGCCCAATCGTTGCAATCGACGGGGATTACGCCGGGCGGAGGGTGAACGGGTCGCTTCTCCGCCGTGCGCCGCATCGGCGACGCCCCGGTCACGCTTTGAGCGGGGCCGCGTTTTCTTCCAGTATCCGGGCGACCAGCGCGAGCCGCCGAGCATCGTCGCGGGCGAAGTGTTCGCGCGGCTCACGCCGTTTCGCAGCGTCCAGCGCCGTCACCACCTGCGGCCGGGTGAAGCCGCGTTCCACCATCCATTCACCCAGATAGCGCACCGCGAACGGCGGCTTGCGCCCGACCCCGTGCGCCAGCAATTCAAGCCAGAAGGCGTCGAGATCGGCATCGGCGTAGACGTCGCAATCGGCCGCAAACTCGGCCATTTCGGCCAGCACGAGTTCGGCGGGAAGGCCCTTCCGATCGAGCATCTCGCGGCTGATGCGGTGCAGCGCCTCCGCCTCGTCCGACCAGTCCCAGTTGCGCCATTTGGGCAGCGGATAGATCAGCCAGGCGCGGCTTTGCCCGTCGGTGCGGGCCAGCGCCACTTCGATGGGGTAGGACTTGCCGAATTGCGGCAGGCAGCTTGCCTCGAAGTCGATCAGCACGATGTCGCGCAAGCTTGGACCTTTCGTTTGCCGCGCCATCCGCGCAGGCGGTTAGGTGATCAGCCCGGCCAGCGCCCGGATATCCGCTTCAGGCCGCGCGCCATAGTGCGAGATCACTTCGGCGGCGCAGATCGCCCCCAGCCGCAGGCACTGCTCCATGTTCGTGGCGCGCACATGACCGAACAGGAACCCGGCGGCGAACAGGTCTCCGGCACCGGTGGTATCGACGACATGGCTGACCGGCTCGGCATCAACGCACGACATCGCGCCCTGTGCCACCGCCACCGCGCCTTTTTCGCTGCGGGTGACGACCAGCACCGGCACCTTGGGCGACAGCGCATCGAGCCCGGCCTGAAAATCGTTGAGCCCGGTCAGCGCCGCCAGTTCCGCCTCGTTGGCGAACAGGATATCGATCTGCCCGGCGTCGATCAGCGCACGGAAATCATCGCCGTGGCGGGCGATCACGAACCCGTCGGACAGGGTGAAAGCCACCTTGCGCCCGGCATCGCGGGCGGCGGCGATGGCGGCGCGCATGGCGGCGCGCGGCTCTTCCGGGTCCCACAGGTAGCCTTCGAGATAGAGGATCGAGGCGCTGGCGATGAGATCGAGGTCCACCGCAGCGGCCGGCAGGAACTGCGACGCGCCAAGATAGGTGTTCATCGTGCGCTGGCCGTCGGGCGACACGAAGATCAGGCACCGCGCGGTCGGCGGATCGCCGGCGCGCGCGGGGGTGGCGAAGGTAATGCCGCCGGCGCGGATGTCGTGCGCGAACACCTCGCCAAGCTGATCGTCCGCTACTTGGCCGATGAACCCGCACCGCGCACCCAGCGCGGCAAGGCCGGCCAGCGTGTTGGCGGCCGACCCGCCCGAAATCTCCCGCGCCGGGCCCATCCGTTCGTAGAGTTCGTGCGCCTGCGCCGTATCGATCAGGGTCATCCCGCCCCGCGTCATGCCCAGTTCGGCGATCAGCGAATCTTCGCACGGAGCCATGATATCGACGATGGCATTGCCGATGGCGACGACGTCGAGAAGGGGCTGGGTCATGATGGGCAGTGCATCCGGTCAGTGTGCGGTCCGACGCGCCTAGCGCGCGCTCCGGCGTGGTGCAAGCAGCCGCGCTTGACAGGCGGGGGTACGCGGGCGATGCCGCGCCCGAGAACACAATGACCAGACAGATCCCCGCAAATACCCTGAACGCCCGGCGTTTGCCCGCCCGCTCCCGGCTCCCGCTTGCCGCCGCGCTGACCGCGGCCCTCGCGCTGGCCGGCTGCAACAGCACCGTTGTCCCGGTGGCATCGACCCCGCGCCCGGCGGCGGGCGGCGGCGGCCTCGCCCCGGTGCGCCCTCCAAACCGCACCACCCCGCGCGATCCGGCGTTCCAGAGCATTCCCGGGCTGGAGGACGTGATCGGTGCCAGCCAGGGCCAGCTCACCCGCCTGTTCGGCACCCCCCGGCTCGATGTGTGGGAAGGCGATGCCCGCAAGCTGCAGTTCACCGGCACCGCCTGCCTGCTGGACATCTACCTCTACCCCACCTCGCGCAGCCGTGAGCCGCTGGCGACCTGGGTCGATGCCCGGCGCGGTTCGGACGGCCAGGAAGTGGATCGCGCCGCCTGCGTCGCCGCGCTCAAACAGCGATAGGCAAACAGCGACAGGCGGCGCGCTTAACCGACAATTAGGCTTGGCGCTGTAGACACGGTCCCGAAATTCGGGGGACCTTGTAGCGATGAGCATGCATTTCAGCGACGTGGCGCGGCAGGCGATGGCCGATGGTGCGATCAGTGCCGAGGATGTGCTCGCCCTGCGCCGCGCCGGTTGGGCAGACGGCCAGATCGCGCCGGAAGAGGCCGAGGCGATCTTCGCGATCAACCACCGGCTCGATCAGCCTGCGGCCGAATGGGTTGATTTCTTCCTTGAGGCGATGGGCGAATATGTCGTCAACCAGCTCGAACCGCGCGGCTATGTCACCGATGAGCAGGCGCGCTGGCTGATCTCCCGGATCGAGCAGGATGACAAGCTCCATTCGCTGACCGAACTGGAACTGCTGGTCCGCGTGTTCGAAAAGGCGCTGGACGTGCCCGAAGGCCTGCGCACCTTCGCGCTCGAACAAATCGAGCGTGCCGTGCTGACCGGCGACGGTCCCACTCGCTGCGGTGGCCGGCTGGACAAGGGCAACGTCACCCTGGCCGAAGCGCGGCTGCTGCGGCGTATCCTGTTCGCCAGCGGATCGGATCGCCCCGCCGCCATCAGCCGCCGCGAGGCCGAGCTGCTGTTCCGCCTCAAGGACGAAACGCTGGGCGCGAACAACGATCCGGAATGGAAGCGGCTGTTCGTGCAGGGCGTGGGCAACTACCTCCAGGGCTTCGCCAGCGACAGCGCGCTCAGCCGTGATCGCACCGCGCAACTCGAAGCGTTCATGAACGACACCAGTTCCTCGGTCGGTGCCTTCATGGGCCGGGTGGTCCGCTCCGTCGGTGCGCCCAATCGCATGGGCAAAGTGTTCGGCCGCAAAGCGTCCACCCCCTCGCTCGATCATCTGGTCGATCAGGCGCGGCAGGTGACCGGTGACGAGCAGGCCTGGCTGGATCGCCACATCGACGCGAACGGCGTGGTCGACGAATACGACGAAGCCTTGCTCGAATTCCTCGCCGAAGGTTAAAGCCCAGTATATGAAATCTGGATCACTCTCCGTTCGTATCGAGCGAAGTCGAGATACGCTGGCGCGGTGCTTTCTGTATCTCGACTTCGCTCGATACGAACGGAACTTTTGGTGCTGATTCAACGCACGATGTTTTAAGCCGACGGGCGTCGATACCGGAGAATGCCATCGCCCGCGACGAGCGCGTCAGCGGCTCACATCAGACGGTAAAGCTCTCGCCGCAGCCGCAGCTTCCCTTGGCGTTGGGGTTCTGGAACACGAACCCGGCGGTGAAATCGTCCTCCTGCCAGTCCATCGTGCTGCCGATGAGGTACAGCACCGAGGCGCTGTCGATGTAGAAGGTGCCGCCGGGGGTCTGGATCTTTTCATCCATCGGGTTTTCGGCGGTCACGTAATCGACCGAGTAGGCGAGGCCCGAGCAGCCCCGGCGCGGGGTGGACAGCTTCACGCCGACCGCATCATCGGGGGCCGAAGCCATGAGCGCTTCGATACGGGCCTCGGCGCTGGGCGTCAGGATAACGGCCGCCGGACGCGGACGGGTGGCAGGGGTCGTGGTCATAGCTTCTTTTCCCAGAACTGCGCCGTTCCCGCCTGGGGATCGAGCGCATAATCGCCATAGCCGAGCGCCGCATAGAGCGCCTTGGCCCGGACATTGCCGCTCAACACTTCGAGCGTGATCTTGCAGGCACCGCGCACCCGCGCCTCGGCTTCGATCGCCAGCATCAGCGCCTTGCCGATACCGGTGCCACGCTGGCCGGGTGCCACGGCGATGTCATGGATGTTCACCAGCGGCCGCGCCGCGAAAGTGGAAAGTCCGGTAAAGCAGTTGGCCAGTCCCGCCGGCCGACCGTCAAGGAAGGCGAGGAGCGTGAACGCGCCGGGATGTGCCGCCAGCATCGGTACCAAACTGGTGCACACCCGGTCCGCCAGCGGTGCACCGCCGCCCATCGGATCGCGGGCATAGGCATCGAGCAGGTCGATCACGGCTGCCGCATCGGCGGCATCACCATAATCGGCCAGCCGCACGGTCAGCGCACCCGCGGGCAGGGTCGAGGCGCGCGCCTCGCTCACAGCATTCCCAGTTCCAGCTTCGCCTCGTCGGACATCTTGGCCATGTCCCACGGCGGGTCCCACACCAGGCTGACCTCGCAATCGCGCACGCCGGGGACCGATGCCACCCGCATCTCGACTTCGCCGGGCATCGATTCAGCCACCGGACAATGCGGGGTGGTCAGCGTCATGATCACACTGACGGAGCTTTCGGGTGACACTTCGACCCCGTAGATCAAGCCGAGATCGTAGATGTTCACCGGGATTTCCGGATCGAAGATTTCCTTCAGCGCGGCAATCACACCTTCGTAGACCGCGCCGCCGGGGCCGCCGGGTTCATCGCCCGCCGGCTCTTCGGCCAGAAAACCCTCCAGATAGTCGCGCTTGCGCTCCAGCTTCTCGACCAACGTTTCGGGGCTCGCGGCCTCGGCATCGTCCACGCGCGCGCGGGGCGGCGGGGGGGCCGACGACACTTCCTCGACCACGAACTTGGGGGTCTCGTCACTCATCCGAAAATTCTCCTGGTGCGCTCAATTCCCTTGAGGAGCGCGGCAATATCGCTTTCATCGCTGTACAGGCCGAAGCTGGCGCGGGCGGTGGCGGGCACGCCCAGATGGTCCATCAGCGGCTGCGCGCAATGATGGCCGGCCCGGATCGCCACGCCTTCTTCGTCCAATATGGTGCCGAGATCGTGCGGATGCACCCCGTCCAGCGCAAAACTGACGATGCCCAGTGCATCGTCCGGCCCGAACACCGTCACATCGTTGCGGGCACGCAATTCTGCGCGCAGCACGGCGGCCAGATCACGCTCGTGCGCTTCGGCGCGGGCGAGGCCCACGTCCTGCAGCCAGTCGATCGCGGCACCGAGCGCGATCGCCTCGACGATCGCCGGCGTGCCGGCCTCAAAACGCTGGGGAGCCGGCGCATACGTCGTCTTCGCGAAAGTAACCCGGTCGATCATCGAGCCGCCGCCATGCCACGGCGGCATCGCATCCAGGATCGCCTTGCGCGCCCACAGCGCGCCGATAGCGGTGGGCCCATAGAGCTTGTGCGCCGAGAACACGTAGAAATCGCATTGCAGCGCCGCCATGTCGAGCGCGAGGCGCGGGGCCGCCTGGCAGCCATCGACCAGCAGCAACGCACCTACGCCATGCGCCAGATCGGCCGCGCGGCGCACATCGAGCACGGAGCCCAGCACGTTGGAGACATGCGCCAGCGCCACCAGTTTGTGCGCCTCGGTCAGCATGGCGGCGGCGGCGTCCAGATCGATCCGGCCATCGGCGGTCAGCGGGCATACGTCGATCTCGATGCCGATCCGGTCGCGCAGCAACTGCCAGGGCACGATGTTGGAATGGTGTTCCAGCGTGGACAGCAGCACCCGGTCACCACGTCGGAGATTGGTCACACCCCAGGTCTGCGCCACCAGATTGATCGCCTCGGTCGCACCGCGCGTGAAGACGATCTCGTCCTCGGCACCGCCAAGGAACCCGGCAACCTTGCGCCGCGCCGCCTCGAACGCCAGTGTCATCTCGGCCGAGCGGGCATAGACGCCGCGGTGCACGGTCGCATAATCGCGGCCCAGCGCTGCCGTGGTGGCATCGATCACCGCCTGCGGCTTCTGCGCGGTGGCGGCGGTATCAAGGTAGTGCCAGCCACCGGCAAGGCCGGGGAACTGGTCCTTGAGGATGAGGGTATCGGTGCTCACCCCAGATGCTCCAGCAGCGCCTGCAGACGCGCCAGCGCCGTTTCGCTCAACGCCGCTTCGCCCGCCGCGCCGGCGAAGGCTTCGGCGATGAACGCCTGCAGCATCAGCCGCTTGGCATCGGCAGGCGGCAGCCCGCGCGACATCAGATAGAACAGCCCATTGGCATCCAGCTCGCCCACCGCGCAGCCGTGCGCGGCCTTCACGTCATCGGCATAGATTTCCAGTTCGGGACGGGCGTTGGCGGTTGCCGTTCGGTCCAGCAGCATCGCGCGGACCGACTGTTCGGCATCGGTGCCGTCAGCGCCGCGCGCCACCGCTATGCGGCCGAGGTAGGTTCCGGTCGCATGCCCCGCTACCACCGTGCGCACGATCTGGCTGGAGGTGGCGTTGAGCCCTTCGTGGCTGACGTGCGTGACGATCTCCACGGTTTCAGCGCCGCCGGCGAGTTGCGCCGCCCCGAGGGTGAAAACCGCGCCTTCGCCCAGCGTCACGTCCACCGCAACGCGGCCATAGCCCGGCCCCGCGATCAGGATGCGCAGATCAGCCGATGCGTCGGCAGCCAGCGTGATCGCAAGATGGCGCGCAACGGCAGCGCTGCCAGTCTCGATCACTTCCAGCGCCAGGCTGTCACCGGCGGCCACCGTATGCTGTTCCACCGCGACCGGCCACAGCGGAGCGAGCGCCGCGAGGTCCGCATAGCGGAAGTCCTCGTCCCGACGGGTGGGGAGTTCGAGAACCGCGTTCACCGCAGCACCTCATGATCTAAGCGCACAACCTCGTCATCCCCGCGAAGGCGGGGACCCATTGCGAGGGCCTGCGCCGACCGGACTATCGAGAATTGGGTTCCCGCGTTCGCGAGAATGACGGAGCGGTTGGTCATCACGCCGCACCCTCTTGCACAACCGCCTCGTAGCCCTGCTCTTCAAGCTGATGCGCCAGTTCAGGGCCGCCGGTGCGCACGATCCGGCCATTGGCGAGGACGTGGACGAAGTCCGGTTTCACGTAATCCAGCAGGCGCTGATAGTGGGTAATCAGCAGAACCGCCTTGTCGGGCCGGCGCATGATCGCGTTGATGCCTTCGCCGCAGATGCGCAGCGCATCGATATCCAGGCCGCTGTCGGTTTCATCGAGGATGGCCAGCCTGGGATCAAGGATGCCCATCTGCACCATCTCGGCGCGCTTTTTCTCGCCGCCCGAAAAGCCCACGTTCACGGGCCGCTTGAGCATGTCCATGTCCATCCGCAACAGAGCCGCCTGTTCCTTGGCCAGCTTGAGGAACGCGCCGCCCGACAGTGGCTCCTCACCGCGCATCTTGCGCTGCGCGTTGGCCGCTTCACGCAGGAACTGGACGAACGAGACGCCGGGAATCTCGACCGGATACTGGAAGCCGAGGAACAGCCCCGCCGCCGCCCGCTCGTGCGGATCGAGCGCCAGCAGGTCCTGCCCGTCGAACGACACCGAGCCGCCGGTCACCTCATAGCCGGGCCGGCCACCCAGCACGTAGCCGGTGGTGGACTTGCCGGCACCGTTCGGACCCATGATGGCATGGATTTCACCCGGATTGATGGCGAGCGACAGCCCCTTCAGGATCGGCTTGTCGGCAACGGAGGCGAACAGATTGTTGATTTCGAGCATAATTACTTTCCGTCATTCTCACCTTGAGACATCCAGACAATAGCCCCGAACATCTCTATATTTTCACCGACAAGCTGAAGATTAACTCGCCGTCTTGACGCAACGGGATCTGGAACAATTTTTTCCATATCCTTCATGGCTTGCGCGATATACTGATCTCTTTCAGAAGCGCATGCGGGCGGACCTAATTCAAAATTCATTTCTGTGCGCAGCTCTCTGTAGCTGACGCTTTTGTTTTTAACCCACCGCCACAAACAGCGGTGATATGGCTTGATGGCGTCTTCTAGTTCGCGCGGCCCAACCGTATCCATCGCAAGATATGGACCGTTAGGATCAACCTTATCTTCAGCAAATGATGTGCCAGGCGCGCTCAGAAGCGCGAGTGAGCTTGCGATAATCGCATATTGAATATTGTTAATCATCGTTCGCCTCGAACCTGAGCGTCGCGCCCTTGCGGGCGGCGCGCTTGTCGAAGGGCTTGTTCACTTCGGCGGTGATCGCTTTGGTCACCCCGGCAATATCTGCCAGCACCGCGCTTTCGGCGAAGCGCAGGACGCGCAGGCCCACGTCGGCAAGCTTCTTGTCCTGCAGCGCCTCAACCTCGGGGTTGGCCCCTTCGGGCGACAGCGACAAGACGATCCAGCGCGAGGGGCAGGCGAAATCGACGATGGTCGAGCCGACCACCGCCTGCCGTGTGAAGCGGACCCCACCCAGACGCGAGCCCGACAGCTCGCTCCACAGCGCCGCCTGCGCCTCGGTCGGGTCACGGCGCTGGTCGCGGGCGCGCTCCTTGAGCTTTTCCAGCCGCGCACCGGTCAGCGCGAAGCCGGCACGCGCATCCGCCTTCGGACCACCACCGGCGGCGATGCCGAGAGTCTTGCGGGCGGAAGTCTCGCTGTCAGTCGTCATGAAGGAAGGCCTATCGTGCATGCTGCGGGATGCCCCCCAAAGGCGGGCACCATCCCGGATTTTCGGTTTGAAAAGTTTGCCTTGCCGCCCATCCGCGCCCGTGTCACATCATCAAAACCAAAAAATATTCGGGATTGAGGATGATGTTCAACCTTTCGGCGGGGACGATCGTGCTGTTTCTGGGCGCGGCAATATTTCAGGCGGTCGGCGTTTCGGTGCTGCCGCTGACGCAGGGCATGACCAAGCCCGTCCCGATCGTGGTCACCTTCGTGTGCTATGCCGTCGGCATCTGGTGCATGGGCAAGCTGATCGCTTCGGGCATCGACCTGGGCGTGATGGTGCCGATCATCACGCTGATGGTCATCGGCGGCGCGATCGTGATCGGCATCTTCGCCTATGGCGAAACCCCGTCCATGATGAAGCTGGGCCTGCTGGCGGGCGCGACGCTGCTGCTGACGTTCGCGACGACGGCCTGAGAAAACTGCGCAAACAGCGCTGACCCTTGCTGGCAACTTCATGCGCGTTGCCCCCCGATGGGTCCCTGTAGCCCTTCCCCTTCAGGGGAGGGGTTGGGGTGGGGGCGTGCCCACCGATCCGGGGCCTCGTGCAGGGCACTCAGCACTGAGGTGACGACGCCTTGAAGATTGCGCATCACATCCGCGTTCGTAACGTGCAACACGATGAAACCCATGCGGCGCAGCGCTGCATCACGGCCGCGATCGGTGTCCACATCATGGGTCTCTCCATCGACCTCCACCACCAAGGCCTTTTGGGGACAGAGAAAGTCGGCAATGAACGGCCCGATCACAGCCTGCCGGCGAAACTTGTAGCCCCCAACCTGCGAGCGCGACAGCGCACGCCATAGACGCTTTTCCGGCTCCGTCGGCTCGCGGCGCATACCGCGAGCGAAGCCTGCGATGTCAGCGTTGCGTGCGGCGGAGAGCCCCCACCCCTTGCCCCTCCCCTGAAGGGGAGGGGAATTCGTACGCCGGTCCATGTCCCGCGCCGACAACATCACCCCACGCTCCCCTCAAGGCTGATGCCGAGCAGCTTCTGCGCTTCGACGGCGAATTCCATCGGCAGTTGCTGCAGCACTTCCTTGGCGAAGCCGTTGACGATCAGCGCCACCGCGCTTTCGGTGTCGAGCCCGCGCTGCTGGGCGTAGAACATCTGATCGTCGCTGATCTTGCTGGTGGTCGCCTCGTGCTCGATCTGGGCGGAGGGGTTCTTGACCTCGATATAGGGGACGGTGTGCGCGCCGCAGTCCTTGCCCAGCAACAGGCTGTCGCACTGGGTGAAGTTGCGCACGCCCTCGGCGTTCGCCGCCACCCGCACCAGACCGCGATAGGTGTTGTTGCTCTTGCCGGCCGATATGCCCTTGGAGATGATGGTCGAACGGCTGCGCTTGCCGTTGTGGATCATCTTGGTGCCGGTGTCGGCCTGCTGGTAATTGTTCGTCACCGCGACCGAGTAGAACTCGCCCACCGAATCCTCGCCGTTGAGGACGCAGGACGGGTACTTCCAGGTGATCGCGCTGCCGGTTTCCACCTGGGTCCACGACACCTTCGACCGCGCACCCTGGCATAGCGCGCGCTTGGTCACGAAATTGTAGATGCCGCCCTTCCCCTCGGCATTGCCGGGGTACCAGTTCTGAACGGTCGAATACTTGATTTCGGCATCGTCGAGCGCGACCAGTTCCACCACGGCGGCGTGAAGCTGGTTCTCATCCCGCTGCGGCGCGGTGCAGCCTTCCAGATAGGAGACATAGGCCCCCTTGTCGGCCACGATCAGGGTCCGTTCGAACTGTCCGGTGTTTTCCGCGTTGATGCGGAAATAGGTGGACAGTTCCATGGGGCAGCGCACACCTTCGGGCACGTAGACAAAGGTGCCGTCGGAAAAGACCGCGCAGTTGAGCGCCGCGAAGTAGTTGTCCTGGACCGGCACGACCTTGCCCAGCCACTTCTTCACCAGTTCGGGATATTCGCGGATCGCTTCGGAGATCGAGCGGAAGATCACGCCCGCCTGTTCCAGCTCCTTGCGGAAGGTGGTGGCCACCGAAACGCTGTCGAACACCGCATCGACCGCAACCTTGCGCGCGCCCTCCACCCCGGCGAGCACTTTCTGCTCCTCCAGCGGAATGCCGAGCTTTTCGTAGACCCGCAGGATCTCGGGATCGACCTCGTCGAGGCTGGAGAGCGAGGGCTTCTTCTTGGGAGCCGCCCAGTAATAGGCTTCCTGATAATCGATCGGCGGGACCTTGAGCTTGGCCCAGTCCGGCATCGGCATTTCCAGCCAGCGGGCATAAGCCTTGAGCCGCCATTCGAGCATCCATTCCGGCTCGTTCTTCTTGGCCGAAATGTAGCGAACGGTATCCTCGGACAGGCCCTTGGGCCCGTACTCCTGCTCGATGTCCGACGACCAGCCGTGCTCATACTCGGCCACGCGGGCAGCGGCTTCGCGCGCGGCGACGTCGCGGACTTCGGTGTCAGCCGCTTCGGCGACGGGGGCGGGGGTCAGGTCGTCAGTCATCGGCATTCCTCGGCAAGCTGGGTCAGCGGCACCTGGGCCAGCGCCCCGCGCAGCGCGGCGTTCACTCGGGGCCAGTGCCCGCGCAGATTGCAGCTCTGTTCCAGCGTGCAGTCGTTCTTCGCCTCATCCACGCAGGCGGCCAGCGCGATCGGTCCTTCGACCGCCTCGACGATATCCGCCAGCGTGATCGCCGCCGGTGGTCGGGCCAGCCGCAGCCCGCCGCCCACCCCGCGCGACGAGCGCAGCAGACCGGCGGCGGTCAATTTGCTGACCAGCTTCTGGACGGTCGGCACCGGCACGCCGGTTTCCACGGCCAGCCGGGCGGCGGAAACGCTGGCACGCTGCTGGCCCACCTGTTCGATCAATGCGCACGTGCCGCAGTGCCGCGCGGCGGCGGACATTACGACAACGGCATAATCGGCCATGCTGGACAGGCGCATAAGCGTGGGTTTCCGGGCGGCGGTTAAAGTGGATCAAATCTTTCCGATTTCACCTAGTCGTTCACGCGACCGGATTCAATGCCCCGAATCGCGGCCCGCAAAACGCGAAAAACCGCAAACTTTTCCGTTGCTTCGGAACCGTTCGACCCGTCGAGCGATAAAAAAAGGCGGTTCCGCCCTGAAGCGTGAACCGCCTTTAAGTTAGGAAAGAACTCGCGCGCAATCGCTACGAGCCCTTCGGGTCGCACGGAATTTATATGCTCCGACCGGGGGAATTTATTGTAGAAAAGCGACAGCGAGGCTTCCCGGAGCAACATTGCAATCGAATTTTGTGGGACTGCAGCACAGAAAATTGCGGGTTAAACTGCTCCCGCAGCATTCGCCTCACACATGGGGGAGCGGCGGAATATCGGGCGGCGATGGCGAGTCGGGCAGCTTGCTTGCCGCCCTTGACCGGAACGCCTAGAGCAACACAGGCGGCGTAGAGTTCGCGAAAGGGATGTTTGGGCGAATGGAACTGGCCGATTTCGACAAGGCTGCAAACCTCGTCGCGCTGTTCCTGTCGCGGGCGGACGAACTGGGCGGTGCGCCGATGCTCCACGTCAAACGCGATGGCGTCTGGCAGCCGACAAGCTGGAGCGATGCCGCCCGACAGGTCTGCCTGATCGCGCAAGGCCTGCGGCGCATCGGGCTTGAGCCGGGCGACCGGGTGGTGATCGTTTCCGAAAACCGCCCCGAATGGTGCCTCGCCGATCTGGCGATCATGGCGGCGGGCTGTATCAGCGTTCCCGCATACACAACCAACACCGTGCGCGATCACATCCATATCCTGGAGAATTCGGGCGCGCGGGCGGCGATCGTCTCCACGCCCAAGCTGGCGAAGAACCTCGCCACCGCGATCGACCAGACCGACCTGTGCCGCCACCTGATCGGCATGGAGCCTTTGCCCGCCCACTATTCCGCCATTGCCCATCTGGCCGACTGGGCCTCGTTGCTGGAGGGCGATAGCGCCGCCGCCCGCGCCGAAGTGGATACGCGCGTCGCGGGGATCGGCCGCGAGGATCTGGCCTGCATCATCTACACCAGCGGCACCGGCGGCCTGCCGCGCGGGGTGCGCCAGCACCACGGCATGATCCTCGCCAACATCGACGGCGCGGCCCGCATCATCGCCGAGGATTTCACCTGGGACGCGGCCGAGGATCGCTTCCTGTCGTTCCTGCCGCTCAGCCACGCCTATGAACATACCGGCGGACAGTTCCTGCCGATCGGGCTGGGGGCGCAGATCTGGTACGCCGAAGGGCTCGACAAGCTGGCCGGCAACATCGAGGAAGTGCGCCCGACGATCATGGTCGTGGTCCCCCGCCTGTTCGAAGTGCTGCGCGCGCGCATCCTCAAGCAGATCGAGAAACAGGGTGAGACCGCGCGACGACTGCTCGACTGGGCGCTCGCCGCTGCCGTGCGCAAGGAAAACGGCCGGCGGCGGCTGACCGATCCACTGCTCGATCTGGTGCTGGACCGGACGCTGCGGCCCAAGGTGCAGGCGCGGTTCGGCGGCCGGATCAAGGCGCTGGTATCGGGCGGCGCGCCGCTCAACCCCGAGATCGGGGTGTTCTTCGATGCGCTGGGGCTGGTGCTGTTGCAAGGCTATGGCCAGACCGAGGCGGGCCCGGTGGTAAGCTGCAACCGCCTCGCCGCCGGGGTCAAGATGGACACGGTGGGCCCGCCGCTGCGCGCGGCAACGGTGCGCATCGCCGCCGACGGCGAGATTTGCGTGCAAGGCGAACTGGTCATGCACGGATACTGGCAGAACGCCGCCGCCAGCGCCGACGTGCTGCGCCACGATCCGCTGCTGGGCCCCGGCATCTGGCTGCACACCGGTGACATCGGCCATTTCGATCAGCGTGGCCGGATCATGATCACCGATCGCAAGAAGGACATGATCGTCAACGACAAGGGTGACAATGTCTCGCCCCAGCGGATCGAGGCGATGCTGACGCTGCAACCCGAAATCGCCCAAGCGATGGTGGCCGGCGACCAGCGCCCTTATGTCGTCGGGCTGATCGTGCCCGATGCCGAATGGGCGCTGCAATGGAGCCGCGACAATGGCGAGCCGTTCGATCTGGCCCGGTTGCAGGACCTGCCCGCCTTCCGCTCGGCGGTGCGCGAAGCGGTGGACCGGGTGAACGCCGACCTGTCGGTTATCGAAAAGGTGCGCCAGTTCGCCTTCGCGGCCGAACCGTTCTCTATCGAGAACGAGGAAATGACGCCCAGCCTCAAGATTCGCCGCCACAAGATCCGCGCCCGCTACGGCGAACGGCTCGACGGGCTCTACAAGGGCTGACGACTGGCGCGGCTCAAATCGCCGGCAATTCCTGTTCGGCAAAGCCCCAACCGCGCAACGCCTCGGCGCGGCGGATCAGTTCCTTGCCATCCGCGATCGAATAGGGGTGGGCACCAGCCATCGTGTCGAGCTCGTCCCAGCCGATCGGCACCGCCACCGGGGCCCCGGCCCGCGCCCGCGCCGAATAGGGCAGCACCGCCGTCGCTCCGCGCTGGTTGCGCAGCCAGTCGATGAAGATGCGCCCCTTGCGCTTGGCCTTGCTCATCGTCGCCACGAAGCGATCGGGCTCGGCCAGGCTCATCGCCTCGGCGAAGCGGCGGGCGAAATCCTTGTGCGTATTCCAATCGTGGCCGCGCCTGAGCGGGACGACAATGTGGACGCCCTTGCCGCCCGAGAGCATGGCGAAGCTGACCAGCCCGATATCGGCCAGGCGCTGGCGGATGTCGCCGGCCGCCTTGCGCACTTGCGCGAAATCGAGACCTTCGTCGGGGTCGAGATCGAAAATCATCCGGTCCGGCAGTTCCACATCGTCCGCGCGCGAACCCCAGCCGTGGAACTCGATCGTGCCCATCTGCACGCAATCGAGCAACCCGGCGGCATCGGTGAGATAGAGGTAATCCTCGGCTCCCCCGTCCTTCTCGGCGATGGCAACGTGCCGCACATGCTTGCCGAACGAGCCGCTATCGTGCTTCTGGAAGAAGCATTGCTTGGCGCGCCCCTGCGGGCAGCGCACCAGGCTGACCGGGCGAGCGGCCGCGAAGGGCAGCATCAGCGGGGCGATCTGCGCGTAATAATCGGCCAGATCGCCCTTGGTCCCGCCGCTCTCTGGAAAGATGACGCGATCACGGTTGCTGATCGCGACGTTCACGGCGGCATCGGGCACCGGCGCGGCTTTCTCCTCGCTGACGGCGCTGGCTTTCTTGTCGCCGCGCAAGCCCAGAAAGCTGCCGTGTCGCACCCGTCCTTCGGCCGTCAGTTCGGCAAAGGCGATCTCGGCGACGAGCCGGGGGCTCACCCAGGTCACGCCGCGCGCATCGGCGCGATCGACGGTGACAGGCGGCGTCTTGCGCTCCAGCTTGTTGAGGCGCGCGGCCAGATCGGCCAGCGTATCACCGTCAAAACCGGTGCCGACCTTGCCGCGATAGACCAGCGTCTTGCCCTCGTACTGGCCCAATAGCAGCGATGAAAAGGGCCGCCCTTTCGCACGCGACCGGGTCCAGCCGACGATGACGAATTCCTGCCGCCGCGTACACTTCACCTTGACCCAGTTAGTGCTGCGGCGGCCGGAATAGGCGGCATCGACGCGCTTGGCGATGATCCCCTCCTGCCCCGCCGCGCACATCGCCGCGTAGAGCCGCTCGCCCGCCCCGATCACATGATCGGCAACGAAAATCGGCGGCGCGGCATCGCGCAGAAGCGCCTCCAGCCGCTCCTTGCGGGCGATCTGGCCCTGCGCGGTGCAATCCTCGCCATCGATTTCGAGAAGGTCAAAGGCGTGGAATTCCAGGGCATCGTCCGACCCTTGCGATCCATGACCGCGCTTCAGAACCGCCTGCAGGCTGGAAAAATCGGGGTTGCCCTCGCTCCCGCGCGCAATGATCTCGCCGTCGATCAGGCAGGGCGGCAGATCGAGCGCGGCGACCGCCGCCGCCAGCGGACCGAACTTGTCGGTCCAGTCCTGCCCGCTGCGGGTATAGACGCGCACCTTGTCCCCGCTCGCTGCGATCAGCGCGCGATAGCCGTCGAACTTGATTTCGTGAATCCACTGGTTGCCCGACGGCACCGCATCGACGAGCGTGGCCAATTGCAGGGCGCGGAATTTCGGCGGTGGCGCGCCCTTGCGCGCCGGTTTGCGGCGGGGGGCAGCAGCATGCGCGTTGTGCCGCGCCGCCTTCGCCATCGCCTCGTCGAACGCCTTGCCGCGCTTGCCCGCCAGCGCCTGGGTACCCGCCTTGTCCGCCTCGATTTCGGCCATCGAGCGGCCGGTCAGCATGCTGGTCAGGTTTTGCTCGATCAGCAGATCGCCCTGCCCGGCGTCATCGTCATCGATCTTGCGCAGCAGCCAGTTCTCCCGCTTCTCACCCGGCCGGCCCTTCATCCGCACCAGCAGCCATTCGCCCTTCATCCGCTCGCCATGGAGCGTGAAATGCAGGTGGCCGTGCTCGAGATCATCGGCGCTCTTGCCCGGGATCGGTGCCCAGGTGCCCTGGTCCCACAGCATGACCGTGCCGCCGCCGTACTCACCCTTGGGAATGCGGCCTTCGAACTCTGCATAAGCCAGCGGGTGATCCTCGGTCCGCACCGCCAGCCGTTTGTCATCGGGATCGCTGCTCGGCCCCTTGGTGACCGCCCAGGATTTCAGCACGCCGTCCATCTCCAGCCGGAAATCCCAGTGCAGCCGCGTGGCGGCATGTTTCTGGACGATGAAACGATTGCCCTGCGCCTGCTTCGCGCGCTGTCCCGCCGGCTCGCTGGTCCTGGCGAAATCGCGCTTGCGGTTGTATTCGGCCAGCGGATCGGGACGGCGGGCGCTCATCGCCGCTTACGCCCGCTTGCGCGATCGGGCCGCCGGCTTGGCGGGTGCCGAAGACTTCGCGGCCTTGGACCTGCCCGAGCTTTTGCTTGCGGACGCACCGCCCCCCTCGCCCACCGATTTCTTGAGCGCCGCCATCAGATCGATCACGTTGCCCTTGCCGCTGCCGGCCGCCGGCTCGGCCACGTCTTCGAGAATGCGCTTGCCGGTTTTCGAACGGGCCTTCTTGTCGATCAGGCGATGCAGCGCATCGACGTAGCGGTTGTGGAACTCGGCCGCCCTGAACGGCGCGGTCTTATTGTCGATGAGGGTGGTGGCCAGTTCGAGCAGGTCGGCGTCCGGCTCGCTATCGGCGATATCGCGGAAATAGCCTTGCGCCTTGTGCACCTCGTCGGCGTAGCGCAGCACTTCCATCACCAGCCCGCGTCCGCACGGCTTGATCGAAACCAGTTGCTCGCGCCCGCGCACGGCCAGTTGGCCCACGCCGACTTTGCCGGTCTGCCGCAGCGCCTCGCGCAGGACGACATAGGCCTCTTCGGCCAGGTCATCGGCCGGCACCACGAAATAGGGCTTTTCGTAATAGAGCACGTCGATCTCGCGCGCATCGACGAACTGGACGAGGTCCAGCGTCTTGCGGCTCTCGATCTTGACCGCCTCGATCTCGGCATCATCCAGCAGCACGTAATTGCCCTTGGACACTTCGTAGCCTTTGACGATCTCGTCCCGATCGACCGGCCCGACCCCGGGCGCGACCTTCTCGTAGCGCACGCGCTTGCCGCTGGGTTCGTGAATCTGGTGGAACGCCAGCGCCGCGCCCGAACGGGTTGCCGGATAGACTTCGATCGGGATCGAGACGAGGGCTAGCTTGAGCTGCCCCTGCCAGTATGCGCGCGCCGCCATAGCCGTACCTCCTGTCCGTCCGGTGCAACCGTCAGGATGGGGCCGTGGTTCCCCGCAGTCGTGGCCACCCGCAGATCCATCGCACGGCTGCCCTCATCGCCGAAGACGAGTGACCGTAAGTTGAAAGATCACTTTTGAACACTTTAACTATGACGCCTTATATTCAAAATAATCTTTATCGAAATCAGAAATGATTCGCCTATTGTGAATAATAGGTGTAAGCCGTCATCACTGCCAGCGTTCTCCCGCATGCTGGCGGCTGAGAGACAACCGATCGTTGCGTGCTCCCGCTGAACCTCCGGAGCCATGACATGCCTCAGTTTCATATTTACCCACGAAATCCCGATCTTCCGTCGACGAGCATCGCGACGCTTGATGCATCGATGGTCCTCAACATCATCGAGCGGATGAACTGCAGCGAAGCCGATGTGGAGTGCGAAGGGCGCTATGCGTTTTCCGCCTGCCTCTATGACAACGGCTTGTGGAGCATCTACCACCGCCAGCCCGCAGCCGCCGCGCGTGCCGTGCCGCTGCTGCAGACCGATCCGGTCGCCTCCCTGACGACGGCATAGCGCGGCGGGTCCCCCAGCCCTTTTACCGCTTCAGCCATTCCCCCGCGCGGGCAATGGCCGCGTCGGCAACCGGAGACACGCCGGCCAGGAAGTGGAAGACGTGCTGCTGGCCGGGGCTGACCTCCAGCGTCGCATCCACCCCGGCGGCCCGGGCCAGCGCGTGAAAGCGGCGACTATCGTCCAGCAGCACGTCATCGCCACCGGTCTGGATCAGGATCGGCGGCAATCCTGACAGATCAGCATAGAGCGGGCTGGCAAGCGGATCGTGACGATTGCCGCCAGGCCCCAAGAACACATCGACGAACGCCACCGTGGCCTCTCGCGCGCCCAAGGCATCGACGGCAGCGTTGGTGTCATAGGTCTCGCCGGTCGCCTCCAGGTCAAGATAGGGGGCCATGGCCAGCACCCGGCCGGGCAACGGCAAGCCCAGTTCGCGGGCGCGCAGAAGCGTGGTGATCGCCAATGCGCCGCCCGCAGAATCGCCCACGAACGCTACCCGCGACGGCGCGATGCCGGTTTCGAGCAGACCGTGATAAGCCGCCGCGCAATCGTTCACCGGTCCCGGATGCAGGTTTTCCGGCGCGCGCCGGTAATCGACGATCAGCGCACGGCACCCCGCCGCTCTGGCGAAGTGACCATAGAGCTTGCGGTGGGAATACATCGAACCCAGCACATAGCCGCCGCCATGGAAGCACAGCAGCACCCGCGTATCGTCCGCCCCTTTGGGCAACACCCATAGTGCGGGCAGCCCGCCGATCGCGTCCTCGACATAATCGATGCCGCGTGGCTCGGCGGTCACATCGCCCCAGTGTTCGAACAGCGCCCGCACATCCTCCAGCGGCATGTCGGGCCTGGCCGTGGTGCGCGCGACCCAGCCGGCGTACAGTTCTTGCAGCGGATCGGGGGAATGGTCGTTCATCAACGGGCTCCTGCGGGCCTTGCGGCTTACTGCCGGTATTTTCGCAATCGGCGATAGATCGTGGCACGCGAGATGCCGAGTTCACGCGCGGCCTGCGGGACATCGCCGTTGCTGCGCTCCAGCGCGGCGATGATGGCATCGCGCTCGATCCGGCCGAGTTGCCCGCCGCCCGCCGTGCCACGTGGAACGAGGCCATCGGGCAAATCGGCTAACGCCAGCACCCCGTCGGGCGACATCGCCACCAGCCCTTCCAGAACATTGCGCAGTTCGCGCAGGTTGCCCGGCCAGTCATGCGCGGCCAGCACCGCGATCAGGCCAGGCTCCAGCGCGGGCCGCGCCTCTCCGGGCAGCAGTATCTGGTCCAGCAGCGCGTCGATCAGCGGGGCCAGATCGGCAAGCCGGTGGCGCAGCGACGGCAGTTCGATCGTGCCGCCTGCCAGCCGGAACCACAGATCGGCGCGGAACCGCCCGGCATCGCGATCAGCCGCGAGCGAGCGGTTGGTGGCGGCGATCACTTGCACAGTCACCGGCCGCTCGCGCGATTCGCCCAGCCGGCAGACGATCCGGTCCTCCAGGACCCGCAGCAGGTAGGGCTGCAGCTCCAGCGGCATGTCGCCGATCTCATCGAGGAAGATGGTGCCGCCATCTGCTTCCTCGAACTTGCCACGCGCGCCGCCGCGCCGGGCCCCGGTGAACGCGCCTTCCGCGTGGCCGAACAGTTCGCTGGCGGCGAGATCGCGCGGCAATGCGGCGCAGTTGACCGCGATGAACGGCGCGTCCTTGCCGGCGGTGGCAGCATGGATGGCGCGGGCGGTCACGTCCTTGCCGTTACCGGTTTCGCCCAAGAGCAGGATCGGCATGCTACGGCGGGCGTAAAGCTGGGCGCGTTGCAACAGCGGCGTGAGCGACGGGCTGGCCGCGGCCACCACCGCCAGCGACGGGGCGAGCGTCACCGGCGCGCGGACCGGGCGGATCGCCGGCGGACGCGCGAAATGGATCAGACCGCCGCTGCCATCCCGAAACCATTCGATATCCGCGCCGCGCAGCCACTGATCGGCCTCGCCGCCACCGAATTCCGGCAGAAACCGGCCGCGCACGCATTCGGCGTCAAACCCGGTGAGCGATTGCCCGGCTGCTAGTTCCGGCCCGCCGTGCCGCATGCCCTGGAAAGCGACAACCCGGCCATAGCGATCGAACGCTACCAGTCCTTCGCCGCCGCGTTGGGCGGCAGCATAGGCATCGCGCACACGCGCCAATTCGGCGGTGACGCTGGCGGAAATGTCGTCCCCTACCTCGCCGATGATCCGGCACAGCAGATCGCGCATCGCATCCACCGAGCCGGCATCGTCCGACGTCAGGTCGATCACGCCCAGCACCCGCCGGTCATGCGGATCGCGCACGATCTGGGCCATGCAGGTGAGCCGCTTGTCAGCCTGGCAGAAGTGCTCGTGCGCGTGGATCTGCACCCCCCGCCCTAGCGCCAGCGCGGTGCCGATCGCGTTGGTGCCGCTGTTGCGTTCATCCCAGCCGAAGCCGGGGGCGCTGAAATCCTGTGACAGGTGCGCCACGTAATCGCGGTTACCGTCGATCGTCAGCAGCACCCCGTCGGCATCGGCGGCAGCAATGGCGCAGCGGCGGCGGTCCAGTTCGTGCCAGAGCTGCGGAATGCGGCCCAGCAACGCCTCCAGGAACAGCTCGTTGCGTACCCTGAGGTGGCGCATGTGGTCTGGCGTGGCGACCGGCAGCGCCCCGGCGCGAAACGGATCGACCCCCAGCGCGCGCGAACGCCGCCAGGATTGCAGGACGACCGGGCGGATCGCCGCATCCTCCACCGGCTGATTGGCAATGAACCGCTCCCAGTTGCGCTCAACCTGCGCGAGATAATCGCGCGTAGGCGCGATCGGCGCGGCATGACCTTGCGGCTGTTGCATCATCGCTCTCCACTCGCCCGCGAAGCGCGGGGCCAGGCGCGGATCGGCGCGCATCGTGCTATCGCGATGCTGCGCCGCCGGCCGGGGGCGAGTGTAGGCCATGGTCAGCAGTCTTCAAGCACGATCCGCCCGACCACCTTGCCCGCGTCGAGCAGCGCCAGCGCCTCGTTAGCGCTGTCCTTCGGCATACGGGTGACGGCGAAGGGCACGAACCTGCCCGATTGGGCCAGCGCGATCACTTCGGCGAGATGGCGGCGGTTGCCGGTGATGGTGCCCATGATCGTGCGCGGCCGGAAGATCAGGCCGGCAAGCGACAGCGGCAGTTCGCCGCCGCCCACGCCGACCAGCACCAGCTTGCCCTGCTTGCCCAGCGCTTCCAGTGCCAGCGCCACGGTGGGGGCGACGTTGACGAAATCGAACGCCGCCTGCAGCAGCCCGCCGCCTGCAGCGGCAACCTGCTCCTGAGCGTCCCCGGCGCTGTTGTCGATCGCGGCGGAAGCCCCGGCCTCCAGCGCCGCCGTGCGCTTTTCGGCCGACAAATCGGCGACGATCACGTGCGCGAAGCCGAGCGCGCGCAGCATCCGCACCGCGACCAGCCCGAGACCGCCGGCACCGACCACCAGCACCGCCTTGGCGGGATCAAGCGGCATCGCCTTCTGGATGGCCGAATAGACCGTCAGCCCCGAGCACGGGAACGTCGCGGCAACGGCAGGGTCGATACCATCAAAGGCAAACAGATAGGTCTCGTTCGGGACCACGATATGCGAGCCGAAGCCGCCGTCCTGAATCACGCCGAGCCCGCGCGGCGTATAGCACAGGTTCTCATTGTCGCTGTTGCACAGCTCGCATTCGCCACAGCCGATCCACGGATAGACGATGCGCTGGTCGCCGATCGCCACGCCGCTCGCCTCCGGGCCCAGCGCCACCACCGTGCCGACAATTTCGTGGCCCGGCGCGCAGGGCAGCTTGACCCCGCGATCGGTGATCCTGAGGGTCTTGCCGCCACCCAGATCGAACACGCCATGGACGAAATGGAGGTCCGAATGGCACACTCCGCAATGGCTGACCCGCACCAGCACCTCGCGTCCGACCGGCACCGGATCGGGCCGCTCCAGGCAGACGAGCGGCTTGTCATTTTCCACCACGGCCCACAACTTCATCGCCTTCTCCCGAACATCGCTGCCCCCGCACCGGGGCATATTTCCTCCCTGTCCTAGCCAAAACCGTGCCAGCCGCCGCCCGGCGCGGTTGGCGGCGGATTTCGCGGTCCGGAACCATCACCGCCGCGTCTCAATTTGCGACGCGGCGGTGATGCGACGGATCAGCCTGCACCTCGCGTGCTCGTTTTCACGTCATCCCCCGGCGCAATGCCGCGGCTGGCACGCCGCTTGCTGACCAGCCCCGGGCGAACCCGACCAACGGGCGCAGCGGTAGGTACGGGAGAGTAGGCAAGCCATGCATGGATCAGGCGCGATGCGGTTGAAGTACAAAGTGGCGCTGGTGACCGGCGCGGGGCGCGGGCTGGGCCATGCCATCGCCGGCCAGTTCGCCCGCGAAGGCGCACACGTGTTCTGCTGCGACGTGGATGAAAGCGCCGCCTGGGCCTGTGCCGAGCAAATTCTTGCTGAAGGGGGCAGCGCGGCCGCTATCGCCATCGATGTGGCGGATCGCGCCGCGATTCCGGCCATGGCGGCTCAGGCGCTGGCCGAGCAGGGCCAGGTCGATATCGTCTGCAACAACGCCGGCGTGCTCGACGATTTCCGCCCCGCCGCCGATACCGACGATGCGCTGTGGGACCGGGTGCTGGCGATCAACCTGACCGCGCCGTTCCTCATCAGCCGGGCTTTCATCCCTTCGATGCTGGAGAACGGCGGCGGCACGTTCGTCAACCTCGCTTCCATGGCGGGGCTGATCGCGCAGGCAGGCGGCACCGCCTATACCGTTTCCAAGCATGGCGTCATCGGCCTGACCCGGCAGATTTCGGCCGACTACGGCCAGCGCGGCATCCGCGCCAACGCCATCTGCCCCGGTTCGATCGACACCGCGATGAGCCGCGATTTCCTCAAGGATGCGCCCGAAGTGCAGGCCATCGTCGATAGCGTTCCCGCCGGCCGCATGGGCCGGCCGGAAGAGATCGCCGAACTGGCCACCTATCTCGCCAGCGACTCCTCCGGTTTCATCCATGGTGCCGCGATGGTGATCGACGGCGGCTGGACCATCCGCTGAACCATCCCGCTCCGCCCAAACGAACAACAGCAGGAACGTCATGAGCGACAAGGAAGCCCAGAGGATCGCGGCCATCCGCGACAAGTACGAAGCCGAGCGGGCGCGGCGCCTGCGCCCGGCCGGCACCGATCAATACGTGTTCGCCGAAGGCCGCCACGCCCACTTTGCCGACGATCCCTATGCCGGCCCGCCTCCCGCCCGCGCGGCGCTGGACGAAGAACTCGACGTGCTGGTGATCGGCGCGGGGTTTGGCGGGATCGAGGCCGGGGCGACGCTGCGGCGCAAGGGGATCGGCAACTTCCGCATCCTTGATGCCGCCGGGGATTTCGGCGGCACCTGGTACTGGAACCGCTATCCGGGCCTGCGCTGCGACGTCGAATCCTATATCTACCTGCCCTATCTGGAAGAAACCGGCTACGTCCCGACCGAGCGGTACGTGCGCGGGCGCGAAATCCTGGCCTACTGCCGGCAGCTTGGCCGGCATTTCGACCTGTATGACCGGGCGCTGTTCCAGACCAAGGTGACCGGGATGGTGTGGGACGAGGATGCGGCGCGCTGGATCGTCTCGACCTCACGCGGAGACGCCCTGCGCGCGCGCTTCGTCACCACGCAGAGCGGCATTTTCAGCCGTCCACAACTGCCCGGCATTCCGGGGATCGAGGACTTCGCCGGGCACGCCTTCCATTCGGCGCGCTGGGACTATGCCTATACCGGCGGCAGCACCGATGGCGGGCTCACCGGCCTTGCCGGCAAGCGCGTCGGCGTGGTCGGCACCGGCACCACCGCCCTGCAAGTGGTGCCCGAACTGGCGAAGGACGCCGGATCGCTGACCATCTTCCAGCGCACCCCGACGGCGGTCGGCGTGCGCGACAACGGGCCGACCGATCCCGACTGGTTCGGCGCCCTGCCCCCCGGCTGGCAGCGGCAGCGGATCGAAAGCTTCAACCAGATCGGCAACGGCGAAGAGGCCGACTGCCCGGTGGACGATGGCTGGGCGCGGTTCTTCCGCCTGATGATGTCGGCCGCGCAGTCGGTCCCCGAACCGGATCGCACCCTGGCCGCTATCGGCGCAGCGCAGGAGGCGGCGGACTTCGAACACAACGAAGTGGTCCGCGCACGGGTGGACCAGCATGTGCGCGATCCCGAAAAGGCAGCGATGCTCAAGGCCTATTACCGCACGATGTGCAAGCGCCCCGGCTTCAGCGATGACTATCTGCCCGCCTGCGACCGCGACAATGTGCGGATCGTCGATGTCAGCGGCGGGATCGAACGGATCACGCCGGCGGGCATGGTTGTCGATGGGGTGGAGTACCCGCTCGACTGCCTGATCTTCTGCACCGGCTTCGAACTGGGCACCACCTGGGCCCATCAGGCCGGGTATGACGTGATCGGGCGCGGCGGGCAGCGGCTGTCGGACAAGTGGGCGAACGGGATCAGCACCTATCACGGCCTGTTCAGCCGGGGCTTTCCTAACATGTTCTTCATGGGCCTGACCCAGACCGGAGCGACTGTCAGCGTGCCGCACATGCTGCAGGAACAGGTCGATCACCTGACCTGGATCATCGAACGTCTGCTGCCGCGCGACAGGGCCAGCGTGGAGGCGAGCGCCGAGGCCGAAGCGGCATGGCAGACAACGATCGCGGCGGTGAACGAGGCGCGCCGGCCGTTCCAGGAAAGCTGCACCCCCGGCTATTTCAACGCCGAGGGCAAGCCGCAGGACCGGCGCAGCGCGATCGGATCGGGGATGTTCTTCCCCTCTACCGCATTCTTCCGCATGCTGGCCGAATGGCGCGCAGCAGGCGATTTCGCCGGGCTTGAACTGCAAGAGCGACACGAGATGGGAGAGGTTCCATGACCGGGCACGCATCGCCGGAACTGCTGTTCCGTCCGCTGACCATCGGCCGCACGACGATCCCCAACCGGATCGCCATGGCCCCGATGACGCGCGGGATGTCACCCGGAGGGGTGCCCGGCCCGGATGTTGCCGCCTATTACCGCAGGCGTGCGGAAGGCGGGGTGGGGCTGATCATCACGGAGGGCACTTGGATCCCGCAGGCCAACGCGTCCAACGATCCCGGTGTACCCGACTTTCATGGCGAGGCGGCGCTAGCAGGTTGGGCCGAGGTCGTCCGTCAGGTCCACGCTGCCGGGGCCGCGATCATCCCGCAACTGTGGCACATCGGTGCCGCACCCAAGAGCGACGTCGCCGAAATCTATGGCGACCGGCCCGACGGCATCGGCCAGCCGATCGGCCCGTCCGGGCTTGGCGCACCGGGCACGCCGGTCGGCCGGGCGATGACCCAGCGCGATATCGACGATGTGAGCGAGGCTTTCGTGCGCGCTGCGGTTTCGGCCTTCGCCATCGGCTGCGACGGCGTGGAACTTCACGGCGCGCACGGCTATCTGATCGACCAGTTCTTCTGGGAAGAAACGAACCTGCGAGAGGACGGATACGGCGGCAGCGCCGCCAATCGCAGCCGCTTCGCCGCCGACATCATCCGCGCCATTCGCGCCGCGACCGCGCCCGACTTTCCGATCCAGTTGCGGTTCTCGCAATGGAAGATCCAGGATTACGGCGCGAAGGCGTGGCACACCCCGGCGCAACTCGAAGCCTTCCTGGCACCGCTGGCCGATGCCGGGGTGGACATGTTCCACTGCTCGCAGCGCCGCTTCTGGACGCCCGAATTCGATGGCTCCGATCTCAATCTGGCAGGCTGGACGAAGCATCTGACCGGCAAGCCCACGATCACCGTCGGTTCGGTCAGCCTCGACCTCGACATGACTGTCAGCCTTTACGAGAACCGCCCGACCGCCATTACCGGGATCGACGCGCTGTTCGATCGCATGGCCCGGGGCGAATTCGACATGGTGGCGATCGGCCGCGCCCTCTTGTCAGACCCCGCCTGGGCGGAAAAGGTACGGCGCGGGGCAATCGGGGAACTGAAGCCGTTCGACAACTCGGCGCTGCGCACGCTGGTGTGAGGCGCGAGCTTCGAATTGACGGGCCTTAAACCGTTCGTGTCGAGCGAAGTCGAGACACATCAGCGCCAGAGTGTCTCGACTTCGCTCGACACGAACGGAACTTGGATGAAGCCCGGGCACGCGCGGGGTCCCCGCACTCAGTCCAGCAGCGCCACCTCGGTCGCCCGGGTCCCCTCGAAAGGCCGGCGGCCGTGGCCGGTCAGGAGGTTGTCTAGCAGCATCAGATCGCCGTCCTGCCAAGGCCACTGGTAGGTGTAGCGATCCACCACCGCGCAGAGCGCCGCATCGTCCTCGGCGGAAAGCGCGCTGCCATCGCCCAGGAACGCGCCCGAGGGGTACTTCTGCGAGGCGCGCAACTGGGCGGCGGCACCGGTGTTGTCGTAGGACCCGCCGTAGAAGTGCTCCAGATGCAGGCCGCTGCGATAGATGCGTTCACCGGTTTGCGGGTGGACCACGAAGGCATCTTCCTGGTTGAACACGGTCAGGCTGCCGTCTTCGTGCCACAGCGGCTCCATGTGCCGCCGTGCGCAGATCGCATCCACTTCGACCTCGGAATCGGTGTAGAACGCGAAGTCCCAGCCGCGCTTGTCCATCAGCCGGTCCTGCTGGGCGCTGCCGGTCTTGGCCGCAAAATTGCGCACGTTGCGAATCCCCAGCGCCTCCAGCCGATCCCGCACCGCTGGCGGCAGCGCGGCGGTAATCGCGCGCATGTCGGCAATCTTGGTCTCGCCACCCTTTTCGGCCACCTTGCGTGCGAAGAAGGCAAGGCGCGGCGGGTAGTCGCGGATATAGAACATTTCCTGGTGGATCGGGATCGACTGGTCGCCGGTCCGCTGCGTCGCTTCGTAGACCCCCTTGGCGACAGACCGGCGCGCCGCCGCGCCGCCCTGATAGCCGCCGGAAAATTCCTCGAAACAGCCCATCGCCGCGCTGAAATCCTCGGATGTCGCCAGCGGAAATCCGCGCAGCACAACGCCGCCGTGCGTGCGGATCAGCGCGTCGAGTGCCGGACGGTGGCGGGTGATCCAGCCGGTCGCCTCGGCGATTCCGGCGAATGCCCCTTCGCGCGCGACGATGAACAGCGGCGGCCGGCCTTCGCCCAGCTTGTGGCAATCGACCACATCGTCGAGCGCGGCGATCCGGGTGGCTTGCATCGTGGCCATCGCTATTCCTTCCATGACGGATCGATCCGCTCCATCCGCCGCAGCAGCGCGCGCCATTGCAGGGTGCCTGCCCCGATCTCCGGGTGATCGATCAGGATGCGGCGTGTATTCTCCAGCGCTTCGGGCGGCATCATCAGCGCATTGTCGATCCCGCCGGCCAGCGCCGCCACCTGCATCTTGCAGGCCATCTCCAGCCGGTAGATACCGATGAACGCTTCGGCGCAGCTCTGCCCGCAGGCGATCAGGCCGTGATTGCGCAGGATCATCAGGTTGCCGCTGCCCAGACTGGCAACGAAGCGTTCGCGCTCGTCGAGGTTGAAGGCCGCGCCTTCATAATCGTGATAGCCGATCCGCCCATCAATCAAGGCGGCGTGCTGCGACACCGGCAGCAGCCCGCATTTCATCCCCGAAACCCCGGTCCCCGCCGCGCTGTGGGTGTGGATCACGACATGCAGATCGGGCCGCGCCTGATGGATCGCACCGTGAATGACATAGCCGGTGATGTTGAGCCCGAGGTCCACGTCCGGCCGGAGCACCACATCACCATCGAGCGTGATCTTGTAAAGGTTGGAAGCGGTGACCTCGTCATACATCAGGCCATAGGCGTTGATGAGGATATGGTCCGGTTCGCCCGGGACGCGCATGGTGATGTGGTTGGCGATCAGATCGGTCATGCCGAAGTGATGGACCATGCGATAGAGCGCGGCGAGTTCGACCCGAGCCGCCCATTCTTCGGCGCTGACCCTTTCGCGCATCGGCGCGGACGCGTCGCGTGTTCCGGCAGTGGCAAGCATCCCAAACTCCCAGCAAACTGCGCCTGCGGACGACCCCGGCCCGGTGCCGCGACCGCCGGGTTTTCGCCCGGTCGGCCTCGGCAAAGGCTGGCCGATTCTACCCGTCGGTCAAGCGTATTGCGTCACATATCGTCGGGCGAAATCGAAGTAATTCCGGTTCCAGCAATACTCGATCCAGCCCACGCCCTGCTGCCCCTCGATCTCCACCGTCACGGCAGCCTCGTTGAGGTAGATTTCCGGATCGTAGGTATCGAGCTGGAGCGAGGTGAAGGTGCGGCACGCCACATCGACCGAGCGGCCATCGCTGTCGGTAACGGTCGCGTTCACCTGCTGATGGATCATGTTTTCATCGTACTGCGTCTTGTACGTCACCCCGGCAAGCTGGCGCATCACGCCGTCCTTGTAGAGAAACCCGCGCAAGTGGGTGGCCCCAAACGAATGCATTTCGAAGAAGTGGATCGAACAGTGCGCGGTGGTGACGTGGAACCACTTGTAGTGCTGATTGAGCCCCCAGATGCGCGGGCCCCACGAATGGTCGCGGATAAGGAAGCCTTCGTGGTGGAAGCTCTTGCCGTCGATCGTGACATCGGCGTTGAGCCGGCCGTGCTGTTCGGTCCGGTCATCGCCGTAGTAGGGCGGATTGCCGTCCGGGTGCGAACTGAAGGCATAAGGCGGGTGCAGCGCTTCGTAGCGACCCTTGAACTGGATGCGTTCGCCCTGCCATTCCAGATCGACCAGCTTGTACGGTTCGCGCACCGCCATCGTCAGCGGGCCCATCCTCCAGTCGTCGAAGTCCATCTGGGCGCTGACCGGCAGTTCCACTTCCTCCGCCACCGGTTCGGGCAGGCCGGGGCCGAACAGATGCGTGCGGGCCTTGGCCGGGCCGGTGGCGCGGACCGAGGGGTAGATGAACCCCGCTATCCCCTGCTCGGGAAACAACAGCATATGCGCAAGCGATTCGCGGCCATCGGCACGCAACTTGTGGCGCATGGCATGCTCTGCCGGAAACCGCGCGAATTCCTGCGTTATCGTATCCATGTCCCAAACCTTCTTGTCGCTGCCTGGCGCGCTTTCCTCTCTCAACAAGACCGCGCCCATATCCTGCGTTCTATCGCTTTTCTTCGGAGACAACAGTCCCTTTTTCCAGTTTTTGCGAAACGCTTGCACGCCGAAAGTATTTAGTTTTCTGATATTTTGTCGGATTTGTGTTGAGGTCCTGATCAGCCCCGGATAAGCTTCACCCCGATACCAGAACCAGATGGCGGGAGAGGCTGATGACTGACACGACGCCGAGCGATCCCGTCCCCGCCTGGGCCCATCGCACAGGGCTTCTGGCCCTGGGCCCGGCCCTGCCCGCCAAGGGCGATGCGGGCGCGCTCGACCGCCACCTGATCTGCGAACGCATCGCCCGCTATTGCTGGGCCTATGACGAACGGCAGGAGGACCTGCTGGCCGATTGCTTCACCGAGGACGGCATCTGGGAGGGCAACGTGCTGGGCAAGATCCCGATCGGCCCGTTCGAAGGCCGGGAGAAGGTCCGCCAGTGGCTTGCCGGCTTCTGGCCGCACCAGCACGACCAGCGCCGCCACATGATCCTCAACACGCTGGTTGAGGCGCAGGACGCGGATACCGCCACCACGCTCAGCTACCTGTTGCTGATGGGGGCTGACGGCACGGCGGTGAAGCTGGAAACCACCGGGTTCTATCGCGTCCACTACCGCAAGGAAGGTGAGACCTGGCGGATCGCCCGGCTTACCGCCGGATTCGACGCCCCGTTCTGGCCGGGCAGCATCGAAACGATGAGCGACCGCGGCCGCGCCCGCCACGGGGTTGCGAAGCGCACCTGACCTGAAAACCTCAGGCGCGCGCCGCGGGCGGCAGGCCTTCCTGCACTCCTGGGCGGCTTGGAAAATTTAAACGACTGTTTGCGTCCCGTTGCGAACATTCAGCCCAGCGCCGCCCGGCTACGGAGGAAAGACAAGTAACGCTCATCTTCTATGGCGAACACATCCGCGCCTGCCCCCATATAGGCACGCATAAGTTCGTCGGCGGCCCGGTCGTGTTCCCCAGTATCGAGTAAGACCTGACCTAAGCGAAGATGGAGAAACGGGTTTCCAATGGCATCCGGACAAACCATCGCGAATTCAAGTGCCTCACGCGCAGAAGTCTTATAGCCCGCGAGAAATGCCGCATCCGCGATGGCAGCCAAAATCCATGTGGCTGCTTTCCATTGGTTCTTTGGCTCCGGCACAATCTCCCATGCCCGATTATACTCGGCAATTGCTTCCTCGTACTTGCCAGACGCTGCAAGCAAGTCGCCGTCAGCACAAAAGCGCGTGATTGCGTCAAGCACGGTGGAGGGCAATTCGATGGCTTTCATGGCATCTGAGGATAACGCTTTGCGGGGTGCTGGCAACGCCGCTCTCCACCAGTCTCGGTCATTTCCCCACTCCTGAATTTGTCCATGCAGCCTTAGACCTACGTCCCGGTCCGCGTTGTCAGCGCAGGTGCGATCCTGCTTGACAGAAAACCGTGTAAGGCACATTACACTCATGAGTGCATAATGATCGAACGGGTGAGTTTTTGCCGGTCGATGCCGCCGATCAGGCCCGCGATAACTACGCATGGCCATCGCGCGCGCAATGTGATGTGAAAGCCCCGCAAGCCCGTCGTCGGGCCGGACTATTCAGGGAAAAGAGGACAAGAGCATGGAAATCAACGGACAGGCAGCCATCGTCACCGGCGGCGCATCGGGGCTGGGCGGCGCGACTGCGGCGCGGCTGGCGCGGGCGGGGGCCAAAGTGACGATCTTCGATCTCAACGAAGAACTCGGCATGGCTCACGCGAAAGACATCGGGGGCCACTTCATCAAGCTCAACGTGACCGACGAGGCGGCGGTGGACGCTGCGATCGCGGAAGCCGAAGCGCTGAACGGCAAGGCGCGCATCCTCGTCAACTGCGCCGGCATCGGCCCGCCGGCCAAGGTCATCGGCCGCGATGGCAAGGCCATTCCGCTGGCCGATTTCTCCAAGATCATCACCATCAACCTGATCGGCTCGTTCAACGTGCTGTCGAAATTCGCCGCGCGCATCCACGATAGCGAGACGGTAGGGCCGGAAGAGCGCGGGGTTATCGTCAATACCGCCAGCGTCGCCGCGTTCGACGGGCAGATCGGCCAGGCCGCCTATGCCGCGTCGAAGGGCGGCGTGGTCGGCATGACCCTGCCTATCGCGCGCGAATTCTCGCGCTATGGCATCCGGGTGATGACCATTGCGCCGGGCATCTTCCTGACCCCGCTGCTCGCCTCGCTGCCGCAGGAGGCGCAGGATTCGCTAGGCAAGCAGGTCCCCTTCCCCACCCGTCTCGGCAAGCCGGACGAATATGCGCTGATGGTCGAGCAGATCGTCACGAACCCGATGCTCAACGGCGAAGTCATCCGCCTCGACGGCGCGATCCGGATGGCTCCCAAGTGAGCGGGATCGGCGCGGAGCGAACGGCCGCGATCGCGGCGAAGGTCGAAGCCTTCGTCCGCGATGTCGTGATCCCTTACGAGAAGGACCCGCGCCGCGACCATCACAACTGCCCGACCGAGGAACTGGTCGAGGAACTCAAGGCGCTGGCCCGCGAGGCCGGCGTCCTGACCCCGCATATCCTCGCGGACGGCAGCCACCTCAACCAGCGCGAAACCGCGCAGGTGCTGATCAGGACCGGACTGTCGCCGCTGGGGCCGCTGGCGTGCAACACCGCCGCGCCTGACGAAGGCAACATGTACCTCCTGGGCAAGGTCGGCAGTGCCGAGATCAAGCGGCGGTTCCTCGATCCGCTGGTATCCGGCAGCGGGCGGTCGTGCTTCTTCATGACCGAACCCGCCAGCCTGCAGGGCGCGGGGTCTGACCCGTCGATGATGATCACCACCTGCCGTCGCGACGGCAACCACTGGGTGGTGAACGGCAAGAAGGCGTTCAGCACCGGAGCGCAGGGTGCCAAGGTCGGCATCGTCATGGCCCGCTCCGAGGAGGATGACAGCAAGGGCGGGGCCTGCATGTTCCTCGTCGACCTGCCTGATCCGGCGATCATCGTTACCCACGTCCCCAACACCATCGACAACTCGATGCCCGGCGGCCACTGCGAAGTGACCATCGACAACCTGCGTATCCCGGCCGACCAGATGCTGGGCAATGCCGGCGAAGGATTCACTTATGCGCAAGTGCGGCTGTCGCCGGCGCGGCTGTCGCACTGCATGCGCTGGCTCGGGGCATGCTGGCGCGCTCACGAAATCGCGACGGATTATGCCAACCGCCGCATCGCCTTCGGCAAGACGCTGATCGATCACGAAGGCGTCGGCTTCATGCTGGCCGAAAACATGATCGACCTGAAGCAGGCCGAACTGATGATCGACTGGTGCGCCGACGTGCTCGATACCGGAGCGCTGGGGACGGTCGAAAGCTCGATGGCGAAAGTCGCGGTGTCCGAAGCGCTGATGCGCGTGGCCGATCGCTGCGTGCAGGTGATGGGGGGCAGCGGCGTGACCGATCACACCGTGGTCGAACAGGTGTTTCGCGAAATCCGCTCCTTCCGCATCTATGACGGCCCCACCGAAGTCCACAAGTGGAGCCTTGCCAAAAAGATCAAGCGGGACTGGAAAGCCGCGCAGGCGGGAGCGCACCGGTGACCGAGGCGACCGGACAGGACGCCAATGCCGGCACCACCCCGGTTCGCGAGGCGTACCGTTTCGACGAGGCGGCGCTGGCCCGGTGGATGGAAGCCCATGTGGCGGACTATGCCGGGCCGCTCACGGTGGAGCAGTTCAAGGGCGGACAATCCAACCCAACCTACAAGCTGGTCACGCACGGCCGCAGCTATGTGCTGCGGCGCAAGCCGCCGGGCGCGACGCTGCAGGGCGCGCACGCGGTGGACCGCGAAGCGCGCATCCTGACCGCGCTGGGCAGCGTCGGCTTTCCGGTGGCGCGGGTCTATGGCCTGTGCACGGACGAAAGCGTCATCGGCACCTGGTTCTATGTCATGGCGATGGTCGAAGGGCGGATCTTCTGGGACGCGACTTTCCCCGGCGTCAGCCGCGAAGAGCGCCCGGCCTATTTCGATGCGATGAACGCCACCATCGCCCGGCTGCACGCGATCGATTACGAAGCGCTGGGCCTTGGCGATTACGGCCGCCCCGGCAACTACTTCGCCCGCCAGATCGCGCGCTGGACCCGGCAGTACCACGAAGACGCCGATGCCGGCCGCGATGCCGATATGGACGCGCTGGTCGAATGGCTGCCCGCCAACATCCCGGCGGGCGAGGAAAGCAGCGTGGTCCACGGCGATTTCCGCTGCGACAACATGATCTTCCACCCCACCGAACCGCGCGTGATCGCGGTGCTGGACTGGGAGCTTTCGACGCTCGGCCATCCGCTCGCCGATTTCGCCTATCACGCGATGATGTACCAGATGCCGCCCGATATCGTCGCCGGGCTAGGCGGGGCGGATCTTGCTGCGCTGAACATTCCGTCCGAGCAGGAATATGTCGCGGCCTACTGTGCCCGCACCGGGCGCGACGGGATCGCCAACTGGGATTTCTACGTCGCCTTCAATTATTTCCGGCTGGCGGCGATCTTCCACGGCATCAAAGGCCGGGTCATTCGCGGCACCGCCGCTTCGGCCCATGCGCAGGAGCGCGCGCGGGCGCTGCCCCGCCTTTCGGCACTGGCCCGCCGATCCATGGAGAAATGCCGATGAGCGATAACCCTGTCCTGCTGACCATCGATGGCGCAGTGGCGACCGTCACCCTCAACCGCCCGCAGGCGGGCAACACCATCAGCCAGCCGCTGGCCGATGCCCTGCTCGACGCCGCGATCCGCTGCGACAGCGACCCGGCGATCCGCTGCGTGGTGCTGACCGGGAACGGCAAGCTGTTCTGCGGCGGCGGTGACATCAGCGCCTTCGCCGCTGCCGGGGATGGCGTGCCGGCGTTCCTCAGCCGCCTCGCCGGGACCGTGCACATGGCGGTGACGCGGTTCCTGCGCATGCCCAAGCCGCTGCTGGTGCTGGTAAACGGCCCGGCAGCGGGGGCCGGGCTCAGCCTCGCCATTTCGGGCGATATCGTCATCGCTGCCCGGTCTGCGCATTTCACGGCGGCCTATGGCGCTGTCGGTCTGACCCCGGACGGCGGCATGTCGTGGCTGCTGCCGCGCCTTGTCGGCATGCGGCGGGCGCAGGAGATCATCCTGACCAACCGCCGCATTAGCGCCGAAGACGCCGCCGACATCGGTATGGTGACCCGTACCGTCGATGACGACCTGTTGGCCGAAGAAGGCGCAAAATTGGCCCGCCAGCTTGCCCGTTCCGCCACCGGGGCCGCTGCCGGCGCGCGCGCGCTGCTGCTGGAAAGCACGAACAGCGCGCTGGAAACCCAGCTCGAAAACGAAACGCGCCGCATCGCCGTGGCCGGCGGCTCGGCCGAATGCCGCGAGGGCGTCAGCGCCTTCCTAGAACGGCGCAAGCCCGATTTTTCTGGAGTAGCATGAGATGAACGAAGCTTTCATCGTTGAAGCCGTGCGCACCGCCGGCGGTCGTCGCAACGGGGCGCTGGCCCACTGGCACCCGGCCGACATGGCGGGCGAAGTGCTGAACGCCCTGCTCGATCGCACCGGTATCGATCCTGCCGCGATCGAGGACGTGATCTTGGGCTGCGTTACCCAGGCCGGCGAACAGGGCTTCGCCTTCGGGCGCAACGCCGTGCTGGCATCGCGCCTCCCGGTCAGCGTTCCCGCCGTCACCATCGATCGCCAGTGCGGTTCCTCGCAACAGGCGATCCAGTTCGCGGCGCAGGCAGTACTTTCAGGCACACAGGACATCGTCATCGCCGCCGGCGGCGAGAGCATGAGCCGGGTGCCGATGTTCTCGAACATCGCGCTCCACGCCCGCGAAGGGTTGGGCGAAGGCCCGTTCAGCGAGCGGATCAGGCAGCGCTTCGGCGTCGAGACTTTCAGCCAGTTCGAAGGCGCGGAGATGATCGCCGCCAAGTACGGCTTCGACCGCGAGACGCTGGACCGCTTCGCGCTGGAAAGCCATCGTCGCGCCGCCGCCGCCACCGATGCCGGCCGTTTCGACAGCCAGATCGTCCCGCTCGCCACAGTCGATGGCGGGCTGCACACCAAGGACGAAGGCATCCGCTATGACGCGACGCTGGAAGGCATCGGCTCGGTCAAGCTGCTGAAGGAGGGCGGCGTGGTCTCCGCCGCCAGCGCCAGCCAGATCTGCGACGGCGCATCAGCGGTGCTGATCGTCAACGAACGGGCGCTGAAGGAACACAACCTCACCCCGCTTGCCCGCATCGTCAACATGACAGTGACCGCCGGCGATCCGGTCATCATGCTGGAAGAGCCGATCCCCGCGACCAAAAAGGCGCTGGCCCGCGCCGGGATGTCGATCGCCGACATCGATCTTTACGAGGTGAACGAGGCGTTCGCCCCGGTCCCGCTTGCCTGGCTCCAGGCGCTCCATGCCGATCCAGCGAAGCTCAACGTCAACGGCGGCGCGATCGCGCTCGGCCATCCGCTGGGGGCGACCGGCACCAAGCTGATGGCGACGCTGGTGCACGAACTGCGCGCGCGCGGTGGCCGCTATGGCCTGCAGACGGTGTGCGAAGGCGGCGGTATCGCCAATGTTACTATTGTGGAGGCCCTGGCATGACCCTGCGTACCCGTATCACCGACCTGCTCGGCATCGAACATCCCATCGTCCAGGGCGGGATGATGTGGGTCGGCCGCGCCGAGCTGGCCTCGGCCGTCTCCAACGCCGGCGGGCTCGGCATCCTGACCGCGCTGACCCAGCCGACGCCGGACGACCTACGGCGCGAGATCGACCGGTGCCGGTCGATGACGGACAAACCGTTCGGCGTAAACCTGACGATCCTCCCCTCGGTCAGCCCGCCGCCTTATGCGGAATACCGCAAGGCGATCATCGAGAGCGGCGTAAAGATCGTCGAGACTGCCGGCTACAAGCCGCAGGAGCATGTCGATGATTTCAAGTCGCACGGCATCCTCGTGCTGCACAAGTGCACCGCTGTGAGGCACGCCCTCTCGGCCGAGCGGATGGGGGTGGATGTCATCTCCATCGACGGCTTCGAATGTGCCGGCCATCCGGGCGAGGACGATATTCCCGGTCTGGTGCTGATCCCGGCGGCAGCCGACAAGGTGAAAATACCGATGCTGGCCTCGGGCGGTTTCGGTGACGGCCGCGGGCTTGCCGCCGCGCTGGCGCTGGGCGCGGAAGGGATCAACATGGGCACGCGCTTTTGCGCCACGGTGGAAGCGCCGATCCATGACAACATCAAGCAGTTCATCGTCGCCAACGACGAACGCGCGACCAACCTGATCTTCCGCAAGTTCAAGAATACCGGCCGCGTCGCGAAAAGCGGCGTATCCGACCAGGTGGTGGAGATCGGCAACCGGCCCGACGCGGTGTTCGAGGATATCCGCCCGCTGGTTTCGGGGGCCAAGGGCCGCGAAGCGCTGGAGACCGGAGATCTCGACGCCGGGCTGGTGTGGGCCGGGCAGATCCAGGGGCTGATCCACGACGTGCCGACTTGCGCGGAGCTGGTGTCGCGGATCGCTCGCGAAGCCGAGGAGATCATCTCCTCGCGGCTGGCCGGGTTCATCGCCTGAAGGCCCACGGACATACAGACACGCAACAAGCCCGCATCACATGACAAGAGGCGCGAAAGAGGATGCACCCTTCGATCCACGCGACCCGCACCCCCGGCAAGGCGGCGGTCATCATGGCCGGCAGCGGCGAGACCATCACCTATGCCGAGCTGGAGGCGCGCGCGAACCAGGGCGCGCACCTGCTGCGTTCGCTCGGTCTGAAACGCGGCGACGGCATTGCCCTGATGCTGGAGAACACGCCGCGCTTCTTCGAGATCGTGTGGGCGGCGCAGCGGGCCGGGCTGTATTACTCGTGCCTCTCCACCCGCCTTGCGGTGCCCGAAATCGCCTTCATCCTGGCGGATTCGGGATCACGCGTGCTGGTCGCCTCGATGCCGGTGCCCGATGACCTGCCGACTGACGGCATCACCGTGTTCGCCCCCGGCGCGCGCGATTTCTTGGCAGAGCGCGCGCCGTTTCCGGAAACGCCGATCGCCGACCCGTCGCCCGGTAACGACATGCTCTATTCGTCGGGCACCACCGGGCGGCCCAAGGGCATCCGGCCGCCCTTGCCGGAAGGGCCGCTGGACCAGACCAACGCGCTGACCGAGTTCGGCCGCACCAGCCTGGCGATGCGCGAGGACAGCGTGTTCCTGTCCCCCGCCCCGCTCTATCACGCCGCGCCGCTGCGCTGGTGCATGACGATCCAGAAGCTGGGCGGCACTGTGATCGTGATGGAGAAGTTCGATGCCGAGGCGGTGCTGGCGCTGATCGAACGCTATCGCGTAACCCATGCGCAGTTCGTGCCCACCCACTTCATCCGCATGCTCAAGCTGCCGGCAGAGGTGCGTGCGCGCTACGATCACTCATCGCTGCAGGTGGTCTACCACGCCGCCTCGCCCTGTCCGGTGGAGGTCAAGCACGCGATGATGGACTGGTGGGGGCCGATCCTCCACGAATTCTATGCCGGCACCGAAGCCAACGGCCTTACCGCGATCGGTCCGCAGGACTGGCTGGCCCATCCGGGCTCTGTCGGTCGCGCGATCTGGGGCAAGGTGCGCATCTGCGGGGAAGACGGCGAAGAACTGCCGACCGGCGAAGTGGGCGCGATCTATTTCGCCGATGGCGCACCTTTCGAATACCACGGCGACCCGGAGAAGACCCGCCAAAGCCGCAACCGCCATGGCTGGACCACGCTCGGCGATGTCGGCCGGGTGGATGCCGAAGGCTATCTCTACCTGACCGACCGGCAGAGTTTCATGATCATCTCGGGCGGGGTCAACATCTACCCGCAGGAGATCGAGGACGCGCTGGTCACGCATCCGCGCGTGGCGGATGTCGCGGTGATCGGCGCTCCGGACGCGGAGATGGGCGAACGGGTGGTCGCCGTCGTCCAGCCGCTCGATTGGGCCGATGCCGGGGAAGACCTGGCGCGGGAGTTGATGAGCTGGCTTGATGGCAAGATCGGCCGGATCAAGATGCCGCGGCAAATCGATTTCGATCGCGAGTTGCCGCGCCATCCCAACGGCAAGCTGCTGAAACGCATCGTCCGCGCAAGATACTGGGAATAGGCGATCACCCGCTCCCGCCCGACCGCGGCGTGGCGGGTGCAGTTCGTTCGCCAATATCATTCGACGATGTAATGGGTCTCCTTTGGGCAGCCGGCTATCCAGCGACTTTGTGCCGGGATATGGACGCGAGGGCCCGGCAACGGTAATGCCCGCCCATGGAGGGCTCCGAACCAACGATGACGAACGCCGCGACAAATGGATCTGCGCGCAGCGCTGCTGCGGAACCGGAAAGCGCAACCGACAAGGTCGCCGACGCCATCACCCAGGGCATCCGTTCGGGCGTGTTCGTGCCTGGCCAGCACCTGCTCGAACCCGATCTGACGCGCCGGCTCGGCATCAGCCGGGGATCGCTGCGTGAATCGCTCAAGCACCTGGCGGCGGCCGGGATCGTCACCCTCAGCCGTTATCGCGGGGCCTATATCGGCCTGCTGGATCGCACCGCCGTCGCGCAATTGCTCGATACGCTGGAGCCGCTGGCACGCCTGGCCGCCCGGCTGGCGGCGGAAAACTGCACCACGCCCGCCACGCGCAGCCAGATGGAACGGGCCGACGCCGATCTGGAGGCCGCCGCCCGCAGCGGCAACCGCGCCACCTATCTCGAAGCGCGCCGACGCTTTTACGACGCGATGATCGACATCGGCGGCAACCGCGAACTGGCCCGGGTCATCCCGCTTTCGCGCACCGACCTGATGCGGGCGCAGATCGAGACGGTGCAGACCGAAGTCCACCGCAAGCGCCACGCTTCGGGATATGGTCCGATCGCGCGGGCGATCATCGCCGGAGACGCGAAAAAGGCCGATCTCGCCGTCAAAAAGCACTTCGACGGCACCCGCAGGACGATGCTTGATCTGCCGGACAGCGCCTTTCCCGGCATGTCCTGATCGCGGACAGCGGACAGCCGCCGGAGCAGGCCGAAACATCGTCCCGCCGCCTTTTCTGCGCGCTCAGGCCGCCAGCAAGCGGACCAGCGGCGCGGAATATTCGACCAGCGCGCCAGCTTCGGCCAGCACTTGGCTAACGGTGCCGGCGCGGTCAGCCGGCACGGCAATCTCTTCGCCGAGCAGCTCGATCCGGGCTACGGCCTCGCCCGCCGCAACGGTGCTGCCGACCGGCAGAGCGGACAGGAACGAGGCGATGTGCGGGGCCACCACGATCAGGTCTGCGCCGGGATCGCCCGCAGGCGCTGCGTCTGCGCCTGCCGTCACTTCGCCCGCCAGCAAGGGATTCGCTGCGCCGTCTGGCGAGGAGAAGAACGCCTCGTAATCGCCCAGCCGGATGTGCATGTCCTTGTACCCGGAATGGCGGAACAGCCGCAGGAACGTGCGGGTATCGCTGACAAGCTCGCTCATCTCAGGCCACCTCCTCGATCATCGCCAGCAGCGCCGGCAGGACCGGCTCTGTCACGATGGTGCGCACGCCCTGTGCCCGCGCCAGCCGCGCCGTATCGGGATTGGCGAGCGCCGCGCCTTTCGCCGCGACCGCGCCATGCAGCAGGCTCTTGAGCCCATCCGCCTCGCCATCCGACAACTGCGCATCGACATCGACGCAGCCTTCGACACCCCCGGCATCGGCCGGACGCAGCACCTGAACCGTGCTGCGGGCGCGGGCCCAGTCGATCAACCGGGCAAGCCGCGCGTCCGCCGCCTCATCGGGCATCTCTACCGGCAACTGCCCGGCATAGACCCGCCCGCTTTCACCATCGACGGTCACGATCGCGCCGGGTTGCGGACCCTTGCCGACGCCGACCACGCACGGCCGCCCGAGGGCCCGGCTGACGACGGCGGCGTGCGAAGTGGAGCCGCCCTGTTCGGTGACCACGGCAACTGCCGCGATCATCCCGTGGATATCGTCTGGGCTGGTGGTCGAGCGTACCAGCACCACCGCTTCGCCGGTGCGCGCGCGCCTTTCAGCCTCGTCGGGGTCGGTCACCACCACGCCGCAGGCAACGCCGGGACAGGCCCCCTCGCCCTGCGCGGCAACCGCAGCCGCGTCGAGCGCGCCGGAACCCAGCCGTGGCAGCAGCAGCGCCTGCACCTGTTCGGGGCTGACCCGGGCCAGCGCCTGGCCGACATCGATCAGGCCCTCGCCCACCATGTCCACCGCCGCACGCACCGCCGCGTCGGGCGCGCGCTTGGCCGAGCGGGCCTGCAGGAGATAAAGGACGCCGCTCTGCACCGTGAACTCGATATCCTGAATATCCCGGTGCTCGGCCTCCAGCCGGGCGCAGGCAGCCAGCAGCGCGGCATGCGCCTCCGGCTCCATCGCCGCCATCGCATCGAGGCCGAGCGGCGTGAACTTGCCGGAGACCACGTCCTCGCCTTGCGCACGCGGCAGGTATTCGCCGTAGGGCAGCGGTTCGCCGGTCAGCGGATTGCGGCTGAACAGAACCCCGGTGCCGCTGTGCTCGTCAAGGTTGCCGAACACCATCGCCTGGATGGTAACCGCAGTGCCCATATCGTGGGGAATGTTGTTGTGATCGCGGTAGCGCTTGGCCCGGCGGGTGTTCCAGCTTTCGAACACCGCTCGCACCGCGCCCAGCAGCGCCTCGCGCGGGGTGGCCGGGGCAGCGACCTGCTCGCGCCAGCTTTGCGGCGCGGCGCCATGGTCGAGTTCGACCGGCAGCTTGAGCACGATCGAGGCGTAGAGTTCCAGGAACCGGCGGTGTGTATCGCGGGCAAAATCGGGCAGGCCCGATTCCGCCGCCAGTGCCGCTTCGGCGGCATCGTCGATGCCCAGGTTCAGCACGGTGTCCATCATCCCGGGCATCGAAATCGCCGCGCCCGACCGGACCGAGAGCAGCAGCGGCCGCTCCGCCCCGCCGAACTGGCGGCCGGTCGCGGCATCGAGCCAGGCCAGCCCGGCATCGATTTCCGCTTCGAGGCCGGCGGGAAACGCGCCCTGCTCCAGATAGGCGAGGCAGGCCTGCGTGGTGATCACGAAGGCCGGCGGCACCGGCAGGTCCATTGCCCGCATAAGGGCGATGGACCAGGCCTTGCCGCCGATAAGGCGGCGGTCAGGCAGCGTCGATCCGTCCAGGCGGACGGTCCAGTTCTCGGCAGTCATCAGGGCTTATTCCTCCCGGACCCGCCCCATGACGCGGAGCAGGTCCTCATGCAATTCGAACCATACGGTGTGGTAGCTGTCGCGACGGATATCGCTGACCCATTCGTGCTCGCCATCCTCGGCGGCCTCGAGCGCGGCCAGCAGCTTCTGCGCGTAGATGGCAAGGCGCGGCCATCGGGCCGAGAGCGCCGCCAGGATCGGCTCGACCTGTTCGTGAATTTCACCCAGCCGGTCGATCACGTCTTCGTCGTGCGCGCGATCGCTGTGGTCGTTGGCCACCTTGTTGCCGCCGATCGTGACGGTCTGCCAGTCGGTGATGACCTGCTTGAGCGTCTTGTTGACCCGTTCGAACGCGAGATAGGCGGTTTCAAACGCCTTGTCGGCGCGCAAGTGGCCGAAGTGGCGGCTGTAGCGCCCTTCCAGCGCCACCCGGGTCAGCGGTGCCAGGATATAGGCTCCGCCCGCATCCACCACCCGCCCGGTTGCCACGGCCTGGTCCAGCAACGCGGACACGCGCGGTTCGGGCAGGCCGACCAGTTCGGCGATGGCGGCCGGACCCGCGTGGCGCTTGATCGCGACGCCGTGGAACACGAGATCGCGCTCGTCGATCACAGCCCCGCTCATGCCACCGCTTCCTCTGGAACGATCCGCCACACCCGGCCCACCCGTTCCACACCCTGCTGGTAATCTTCGGTGGTCTTGGCCTGCGCGCTCGCCTCGATAATCACCGTGTCGCCGTCGGCGATCCCGGCGATTTTGGCGTTCATCAGGCAGGGAATGTTGTATTCGCGCGTCAGGATGCCGAGGTGCGAGCGGACGGTTCCGCCGGCGCAGATGACCCCGGCAAACTGTTCGATGATCGGCGCGGTCAGCGTGCCGCCCGAATCGTCGATCACCGCGACGGTGCCCGGGGGCACCCCGTTGGTCAGGTAATCCAGCACCCGTTCGTTCGTGCGGATGAACCGGGCGACGCCGCGCCGGTCGGCTTCGTGGCGGACCACGTTATCGCCCACTCCGGCCAGCGCCCGTCCTTCGCCATCGGGCTCGCCCTGCGGCGCGTCGGGATGCGCGAAACTCTCGTCGATCCGGTCGCCATCGCCGCGCGGGCGGTAGATTTCGGGCGCTTCCGCCACCGAGATACCCGCCGACCAGTCGAACCGGTAGCCGGTCGAGAGGACGCGCCGCTCGATCTCGGCCGCATCAGCGGCGGTGAAAGCTTCGGCGCTGCCCCGGAACGTGTCCCAGTCCTGGCCCGAAGCGGCCAGCCGACCGCGCAGGGTTTCATGCATCAGGCTCAGTGTCGCCTCGACCAGCGGCGATGCCGGCGGCTTGTCGCCGATCCTGGCATCCATCGGCAAACCCGCCTCCATGCCTCTCTCCTTGTCTTGTCCGAGTCCGTTGCCCGTCATCGCGGATGTGCCGCGTCGGCACCGGGCTGTCAAGCGTATGACGGATGAAATCGTCCGACGATATTGACGGAAAAGACGAATCCGATTAGCCTGCCCGCAAAGAAATATCGTGGAGCGAATGCGTGAACGCCAAGGCCGTGCTGTCCAAGCCCAACCCCCGGGTGCTGATCGTCAACGACGACGGGATCGATGCGCCCGGCATCGTCCTGCTCGAAGAGATCGTGCGCCAGTTCACGGATGACATCTGGGTCGTCGCCCCGGACGAGGAGCGCTCGGGCGCGGGGCATTCCCTGTCACTCTCCTATCCGATCCGCATCCGCCAACGCGACGAACGCCATTTTGCGGTCAAGGGCACGCCGACCGATTACGCGCTGCTGGGCGTTTACGAACTGCTCGGCGATCGCAAGCCGGACCTCCTCCTTTCGGGCATCAACCGCGGCCCCAATCTGGCCGAGGACATCACCTATTCGGGCACCGCTTCGGCTGCCATCGAAGGGGCGATGCTGGGCATCCCGTCCATCGCGCTCAGCCAGATCTGGTCCTACAACACGCCGGTCCACTGGGAGACCGCGCGCCATTATACCGCGCAGATCCTGCCCGGCCTGATCGACATGGCATGGACGCAAGGCAGCTTCGTCAACGTCAACTTCCCTCACTGCCCGCTCGACGAGGTGACCGGGGTGCGCGTGACCACGCAGGGCATGCGGCCGCCCGGATCGTTCCGTCCCATGCGCCGGGTGGATGAACGGCATGTGCCCTATTACTGGATCAAGATCGCCTTCCCCGATGGCGGCGCGGCCGAAGGCAACGACCTTGCCGCCGCGCGCGACAAGGCCGTTTCGATCACGCCGATGCAGCTCGACATGACCGCTTACGACCAGCTCGACGCGATGCGCGCGCGGTTCGAACGGGCCGGGATCGTCCAGCCGGCATGACCGCCACCCCGGCCCCGCGCGATGCCACCACCGGCACGACCGAGAAAGTGGCCGATGCCATCCGCAACGGCATCCGCACCGGTCAGTTCGTGCCCGGCCAGCATCTGGTCGAGGCCGAGCTGACGCTGCGCCTGCAGATCAGCCGATCCTCGCTGCGCGAGGCGCTGCGCCACCTCAACGGCGATGGCATCGTTGCCATCCACCGCTATCGCGGCGCGCATATCTGCCGCCTGAGCCGGCGCGACACCCGCGATCTGCTGGCGGTGCTCGAACAACTGGTGCGCCTCGCCGCGCGGCTGGCGGCGGCTTCGACCCACGAAAAGCGCGCGCTGATGGACGCCGCGCTCGACGCCGCGCGCCGCCATGACGAGGACGGCGACCACCGCTCCTACATCGCGATCCGCCAGGCGTTCTACGATTGCCTGTTCGAAGTGGCCGCGAACCGCGAACTGCCGCGCGTCACCCCGCTGCGCCGCGCCGATCTGTTCCGCGCCCAGATGCGCCCCTACCAGAGCTGGGAACAGCAGCAGATCCACACCGCCGGCTACCGCCGGATCGCCCAGGCCGTCGTCGCCGGCAACGTGGAAGCCGCGGAAGCGGCGGTGCAGGCGCTGTTTGCGGAAACCCGCGCGATGGTGACGGCCCTGCCGGACGCGGCGTTCGAAGAGGGGTAGGCCGCGACGCCTTGCGAAGTTTACAAAGGTTACACCTTGTAACTTTCCAGATCGGCCATATCATATTGAATTATATATTTTTTATGGCGATTTGCGAAAGTTACAGATGAACGGGCAAAATCACTCGCCAGCCGCTCACGCCGAGCCGGTATCGCCCGCCCTGCCGCCATCCTCGTCCCAGTCATCGCCATCGTCCGACGCGCTGTTGCGCCAGATTTCGGGCCCTTGCGCGACGCGCGACAGAAGCGCGCGGAAATCGTCGACCTCATAGCCGGCCGCTTCATGCCAGTGCGGTGCCGGCGGGCGCAGGAGCGCGTGGCGCATGGCGAGCAGCGCCACGGTCAGCCGCTCGTCGAACCGCCGCGAAGTACCGACCAGTTCGCCCTTGTGGAAATGCGGCACCTCTACGCCATTGAGCGCCCGCTCCATGGCCGCTTCGGCAAGCCGGTCGAAAGCGGACTGAAAGGCGGCATCCCACGCCAGATCGAACGGCTCGCCGCGCAGGCGCGCGCGCAACCGATAGGCCGACTGCCGCGTCATGCCGACGCTGCGCGCCGCCTGATCGACGCTATGCGTGGCGGCAAGGGCGCGCAGGAACCCGGCCTGGCGTTCGAGCGTCCAGCCGTCGCGGCGGACGGCGGGCAGGGAAACGGCCCCCTGCTGGCCTTTTCGCGATGTGGTCATCGGCCAGTTTAGGACAGATTTTCGGGGAGTAGGAAAGTGGGAAGTGGGATGGGCGGTGTGAGCCATCGGACCTGTTCAGTGAATGAAGGCGTCGATAATGGTGCCTGGCCCACCCCGCTGCGACTAGCTTCGCCTGCGGCTCAGCAAGTCTCGCTCCCCTCCCGCAGCGGGCGGGGACACGCGCGTTCGCCCGCCCGCTTGCGGGAGGGCCGGAAGGCTTGGCGGTGTACCGCCTAGCCGGACGGGGTGGGCCGAGGCGATGTGCGCAGCCGCCGGAGGGCCCCGGAAACAAGTGCCGTAGGTGTCCGGGATGACGAGGAAGGAGATCTGTGCAGCGTGGCCGATCAGACGAATGCTGCCTGCCTCAGTTAACCCTCGACAATGCGTTGCCGGAACCAGTCGGCCAGTTCATCCTCGGACAGATGCAGCACATCACCGGGACCCACACGCAAACGCGCCAAAAAGCCCTTGAACAGGACAAACCCGGCGGAATTTGCCGATCTTGAGGGTGGTGGTCGTACGAGAATTATAACAAACGCAAGTTAGGGGAAAATAACGAGAATGAGGCACATCCCAACCTTCAAGGACCACCCAACGCATTATTCTGGATGGATGAGGCCTGTTAGTATGTATTCAATCTTCTCGCGACCGTCAGGACGACGAACATTCCTGACCCTTACAGAGGCGCGCCACGCCCTTCCGATGAATTGCTCGTCATTTTCGATGCGCTCAAGAAAATCGGCACTAAGACGTGCATCTATTGGGCCAGAGATGATCTCTTCTGTCCCTCCCAAGTTAAACTCGAACCTACGCGCTACCGGCATGACCCCAACCAGCGTGCCTGCAATTTGGTCTTCACTTTCAGTTACTTCAGTCCGCTCAACGCGCTGATAAGCGCGCTCGACCTTGGCTTCATCAAGTTCTATTTCATTATTATCCTCAACAAGTTTGAACTTTGCACCTTCATTCCTCAATAATTCGATAAAATATTTCACTGAGAGAAAGGTCCGACTATCAATATCGTCTATGGCTTTCTCAAATATTGCGTCTGAAGGATCCGAAAAATCGTGGATGATTTGGGATATAGCAGTCACGGCATCACGCAGCGAAGTGTCGAACATTTGAGCTTCCTCGCTGTCTTCCTCAAGCCGAAAGCCAAACGAACCATGCACAACGTCGACAATATTCATACGGGACAAGCTACGCTCTGGTACCGGCCCCCTCCTTCCAAGCGCTCTACCCGTCAAAGAATTCATGTGCTTCGACAGTGCAGATTGGTATGATTGGAGGGCTTTGCCAGCAAACTCTGCGTCAATACCCCTGGAGCCATCGACGGGTTTGCCATAGAAAAGCAGGGTCACATCGGCGTGATGCTTCTGTTCGCCAAGCTCGGCGAGTTTTTCCTCTATCTTTTTAACCCGCTGACGTAATGAAAGTACCCCTAGCGGGTCAGCATCGCCGGCCTCTGCAATCAGCGATTGGAGGCTCGCAAGTTCGCTCTCCAATGCGGCACGATGGAGCTTACTCATTTTCGGTAACTCCACCCAATGCGACTATTGCCTCAGTGTCGTCTTCATGTAGCGGTAAAGCTAACATACCCTTCCATTGAAATGTTTCGCGTCGGTGCGAGAACAGCCCGCTCCAATACGCAGCCTGCCGAGCGACCAGATACGGAACCGAGTTCAAGTCGACAAAAAAAGTATCGCAAGTAAATTCTTCGCGATTTCGAGTTCGATCAAAAATCCCGCCATTTCCCTGCTCATGCACGAAATCCCTCCAACCCTGCAAATTCAGGGCCAAGCTTTCGGGACGATATGCCAGCGTCACCACGTCGATATCATTTGGTTGCCTTCCGTCTGCCTCGACATCTTCAGTGAAGCTACCGTCCAACCACTGGAAACCTGATACGATACCCTTTTCACGCAGTTGAGAACGAAACTGGAACAATCCTTGTAGTAATCTACGCCGGTGGCTGGATGTGGAAAAACGCTGCACAAGCTCAATAGCAGTGCAATTATAAGGGGAAGACCATGCCATCTGAGCGCCGGGTGTTCCGCCAACGAATGGCGGCAAAACGCCGTTCAAGTTAAACGGTGGTATCAAGCTATTCCCCTTTCCCCGTACAAAGACGGAAATCGGGAAGTAAATCAAGGAATTTAAGCAATCTATTCCGGAAAGTTCGCCTTCTTGACCTTCGTCTTCACCCCACTCAAACCCTCAATCCCGCTCCCGGTCCCCTGCGCCGATGTAGAGCTGGCGGCCGATTTCCTCGTACTTCTCGCTCATCTCCGCCATGCCCTTTTCGGCGGCGTCGGCGGTGAGTGCCTGTGCCTCTCCACCATGCTGCGCATGGTCCCCCTCCCCGGCACGGGGAGGATTGGCGGCGACGAACGCATCGACCGGCTGGTTCTGCTTTGCCGCGAATTCGCGGACTTCCTGGGTGATCTTCATCGAGCAGAACTTGGGGCCGCACATCGAGCAGAAGTGCGCGCTCTTGGCGCCTTCGGCGGGGAGGGTCTGGTCGTGGTACTGCTCGGCCGTATCGGGATCGAGGCTGAGGTTGAACTGATCGCGCCAGCGGAATTCGAAGCGGGCGCGGCTGAGCGCATCGTCGCGCAGCTTGGCGGCGGGGTGGCCCTTGGCAAGATCGGCCGCGTGGGCGGCGAGCTTGTACGTGACCACGCCGACCTTGACGTCATCGCGGTCCGGCAGGCCAAGGTGTTCCTTGGGCGTCACGTAGCAGAGCATCGCCGTGCCGTACCAGCCGATCATCGCCGCGCCGATGCCGCTGGTGATGTGATCGTAGCCCGGCGCGATATCGGTGACGAGCGGCCCGAGAGTGTAGAACGGAGCCTCGCCGCAGGCTTCGAGCTGCTTGTCCATGTTCTCCTTGACCTTGTGCATCGGCACATGGCCCGGACCTTCGATCATCACCTGCACGTCCTGTTGCCAGGCGCGCTTGGTCAGTTCGCCCAGCGTATAGAGTTCGGCGAACTGCGCTTCGTCGTTGGCGTCCGCGATCGAGCCGGGGCGCAGGCCATCGCCCAGCGAATAGGCGATGTCATAGGCCTTCATGATCTCGGTGATCTCGTCGAAGTGCTCGTAGAGGAAGCTCTCCTTGTGGTGCGCAAGGCACCACTTGGCCATGATCGAGCCGCCACGGCTGACGATCCCGGTGACACGCCTGGCGGTCAGCGGGATGTAGGGCAGGCGCACGCCGGCGTGGATGGTGAAATAGTCCACGCCCTGTTCGGCCTGTTCGATCAGCGTATCGCGGAAGATCTCCCAGGTCAGATCCTCGGCGACGCCGCCGACCTTTTCGAGCGCCTGATAGATCGGCACGGTGCCGATCGGCACCGGGCTGTTGCGGATGATCCATTCGCGCGTGTCATGGATATTGCGGCCGGTGGACAGGTCCATCACGGTGTCCGCGCCCCAGCGGATCGACCAGACCATCTTGTCCACTTCGCTCGCCACATCGCTGGCGACGGCGGAGTTGCCAATGTTGGCGTTGATCTTGACCAGGAAATTGCGGCCGATCGCCATCGGTTCGCATTCGGGGTGGTTGACGTTGCTGGGGATGATCGCCCGGCCGCGCGCCACTTCCTCGCGCACGAATTCGGGGGTGACATAGTCCGGGATCGCCGCGCCCCAGTCCTGCCCGTCACGGACGTATTCCTTGAGCATTTCGCGGCCGAGGTTCTCGCGCACCGCAACGTATTCCATCTCGGGCGTGATGATGCCGCGCCGGGCATAGTGCATCTGCGACAGGTTGGCCCCGGCCTTGGCCCGCAGCGGGCGCTTGACGACGTTGGGGAACGCGGGAACCCCGGCCGAACGGTCAGGCCCCTTGAGGCCGTTGTCTTCCGGCTTCACCGCCCGCGCATCGTAAGCTTCGACGTCGCCGCGCGACAACTGCCATTCGCGGCGAAGCTGCGCCAGCCCGGCGGAGATATCGATGGTGACGGCAGGATCGGTGTACGGGCCCGAGGTGTCATAGACACGCACCGGCGGCTCACCGCTGGACGGCTCCAGGTGAATTTCGCGCATGGCGACCTTGAGCGGGCCGACATGGACCTTGTTCGATCCCCGGATCGGTCCGGTGGTGACGCCGATTTCCAGCTTGGAATTGATGTCGGCCATGCGCTTCTTCTCCATCGGGACGGAAAACGAGCGGATTGCCGGAATGCAGGCCGTCCAACTCCCTCCGCCCGTGCTAACGGGTTCAGGTTCGACGGGTCGTGCGGAGCTTAACCCGCACCTCTCAGCCACTAGCTGGCTCCCCGGTGGTGGGCGGATGATAGAGAGAGTGGAGCGGCGCGTAAAGGGGTGGCGGGCGGAGGCCGGCAAAAGGCCCCCGCCCGCGACGGATCATACCAATGTCGCTCTCTCCCCTTCAGGGGAGAGATACGCAGGCTTGGCGGCTTGCCGCCTAGCCGGAGTAGAGAGGGGGCAAAGCGGCGCAGTCCCCCTCTCCCAACCCTCTCCCCTGAAGGGGAGAGGGCTCTGCGTTCGGATCAATGAGCCTTGGTATCAGTAGTCGTAGCCCAGCTTGATGCCGAACATCTGCGGTGTGGTGGGATAGGCGCGCGAATATTGCCCGCAGATCTGCGTCGCACAGACCGAATTGAGCGACAGAACGCCGTGGCTGCTGAACGCATTGTCGAGGAACGCGGAGACGCGATAGTGGTCCCAGTTGATGCCGATCGAGAAATCGACGGTGGTGAAGGCCTTGGTCGGCCCCACCGCCGCGAAGTCCGCATCGGTGAGGAACGAACGGGTGCCGCCCTGATGCGAAACGGTTCCTTGCGCGAAAGCTTTCCCCGATCCGACCGGCACTTCATACCGGGCGGTGGCGTCGCCCTTGAACCTGGGCATGATCGGCAGGCGGGTCCTCTTGGGCGCGGCGGGCGGATCGCCGGGGTTGCAGACGATGTTCTTGGTGACCGGATCGACCTGGCAGAAGTCAGTCGTCAGCTTGGCGTCGACGTAGGTGCCCGCCGCCGACAGAATCAGCCCGCCGAACCGCGCGGCGATATCGCCTTCGATGCCGTAGATCCGGGCGTCACCCGCATTGTAGGTGTTGGTCACCCCGTTCTGGCCGAGCGGGACCAGACCGAACTGGAGCTTCTTCCACTTCTCGTAGAACGCCGCGCCATTGAGGGTGACCGGCCCGAAGCGAGTCTTCCAGCCCACTTCATAGTTGTCCAATGTGTCCGACTTGAACGGATTGACGCCGGGGCGGCGGTTGTTGCCGCCAGGGCGGTAGCCGCGTGACACGGTGGCGTAGACCATGACGTCGGGCGTCATCTGGTATTTGACGCCGGCCTTGTAGATCATGCCCGATTCGTCGCTCGCCTTGTCGACGTTGTGGCATGGCACGGCGGGATCGGTGGACGGCGTGGAGATCAGGCAGTTCCTGGCCGTGGCCGTGCCGGAAAAGCCTGAGATCGTGTTGTGCGACATGAACCCGCGCATGCCGGCAATCAGGGTCACATCGGGGACGATGTCGTATTCCGCCTGCGCGAACACGGCGTAGTCCTGATCCTTGCGCTTGATGCGGGTGCGGAACATCGTATCCGACCCATCGGCGAACTGCGGCAGCCAGATGGGGCTGACGACGCTGCCGAAACCCTTGACGTTGTAGTCCGCAAAGATCTTGTCGGTCTGGATCTGCATGAAGGCACCCGCCGTCAGCCGGAACGGCTTGTCGGACGGCGAGGCGATGCGCAGTTCCTGCGTGAACTTGGTGTACTTGTCCTTGAGGATCGCGTTCTGGGTGGGATCAAGGAATTCGCCGGGGTTGTTCGGGTCCGGGAAATAGGTGGCGTAGCCGTGGTAGCGCGATCCGCTGCTGGTGTAAGTATAGGTATCGTAAGCGACCGAGTAATAGGAATAATCCGGCCGGTTATCGACCTTGCGCCCGAAATAGCCGCCCGCATAGGTCACGTCCCAGTCCGACAGCTTGCCGGTAATGGTCAGCGCCGCCTGATACCATTCATCCTTGTTGGAGCTGGGCAGGTAATCGGTAACCTTGAGGTAGCCCTTCTTGGGATCATACAGGAAGCCGCCGTTGGCCTTCTGGTGCTGGTAAATGATGGACGGCGTGACCGACCAGTTGCCATCGAGATCGATACCCAGCGCGGCGCGGCCGCCGTAAGTCTCGACATCGTTATAGTCATCCTTGACCAGCGCGGCGTTCGTGACCGTCTTGTTGGTCGCGGTATTGCCGGGATCGTTTGCGTTCTCGGGGGTGTCGGGAACCGGCGGGCCATCGTCGAGCGTGAAGGTGCGGGTGCCGGGGATATTGTCGATATACCCGCCGTCCTTCTTGTAGAAGCCGCTTACGCGCAGGGCCATCGTCTCGCTCAGCGGGATATTGACGTAACCTTCCAGGCTGCCGCCAAAGTCGCCCTTACTGAACTTGTTCGCTTCCGCATCGACCGAGGCGCTGAACGCGGTGGGATCGGGCTTGTTCGTGATGAGCCGCAGCACGCCCGAGAGCGAGGACGCGCCGAACAGGGTGCCCTGCGGGCCGGCCAAAGCTTCGATGCGGGCGATATCGTAGACGTGGAAGTCCACCGTGCCGCCGATGGTGGTGACGGGGATATCATCGATGTACATCGAACTGGTGGGCAGCGGGCCGATATGCAGGCCATCGCCGCCCGAGGAAACGCCCCGGAAGAATATCTGCGACTGGCTGGGGCCGAACGACTGGAAGCTGACGCTGGGCAGAATCTTGGCATAATCGTCGAATGAGGCGACGTTCTGCTCCTTGAGCTTCTGCTCACCCAGCACGTTGATCGAAAGCGGCACCTTCTGGAGGCTTTCCGATCGGCGCTGTGCGGTGACGATGATATCGCCGCCGCTGTCAGCCTCTGACGCCGCCGCAGGTTCGGCCTGCGCGCGTGCAACGACCGGTATGACCAGCGACGTGGTGGAGAGCAGCGCACAGGCGAGCGGTGCCGTGCGGATTGCCTTTATCATGTGTGAACCCCCTGAGACCCTGCAGGAAGCGCCATCATTTGTTACATTTGCCTGCGCGCAAAGCTTTTTTTGCGGTGCGACATGAACGAGGTTTCATTTTTTGGCCACAGTGGCCACAAGGACACAGTGCGGAGGCGGAGGCCGAGGCACGCCCCCGCCCCGTCCGTTCGGATTCTTGAGCCGGTACGGAACCCTGCCTACCGCGCGTAATCCTCCAGCACCGGGCCGAGCGCGGTGCGCAAAGGTTCCAGCCGATCGTCCACCGCGCGCCATACGCCCGCCCCGTCGCGGTTGATCGGGCGGCGGACCTGTTCGGAGCTGGCGGTGCGGACGGCGCGGGCGTTTTCGTGAAAGCGCAGGCACGCTTCCTCGAACGGCAGATCAAGCGCGGCGAGCAGGGCGCGGGTGCCGCCTTCCGGATCATCGAGCAGGTCTTCGTGGATCACCCGCACGATCCGCCCCGGCAGGACGGCATCGAAGTGGCGCATCAACCGGACGTAATCGGCATAGTAGCGCCCCACATCGGTCAGATCGTAAGCGAAGGTCTGGCCCTGGGCATAGTGCTGCCGGAAATTGGAATAGCAGCAATCGAGCGGGTGGCGGCGCGCGTCGATGATGCGCGCGTTAGGCAGCATCAGGTGGATAAGGCCGGCGTGGAGCCAGTTGTTCGGCGTCTTGTCGATAAACAGCGGCTTGCCTTCGCGCCGCTGCACGCGGGTGCGATCGAGATAGGCTTCGCCCAGCGCCCGCAGACGTTCCGGCGGCAATGTGCGGACCACCGCAGGATAGTTGCCCTCATCCGAAAGCTCGCCGACCAGCGCGATCACATCGGGCAGTTCCATGGTGCCTTCGACTTGCGAATGGCTCGACAGGATCTGCTCGATCAGCGTCGATCCGGCGCGCGGCATGCCTAGCACGAAGACCGGATCGGCGGCCGGGCAGCCCTGCCCCGCGCGGCTCGCCAGAAACGCCGGGGTATACAGGGCGATCGCCCGGTCGACCGCGCGGGTGGTCGTCTCGGCCCGGTACGGCTGCTGGCGCAGGCGCAGGGCATTGGCGGTGGCATAGCGATCGAACGCCTCGCGCGGGGAGCCGGCATCCTCCAGCGCCTTGGCCAGCGCGAAGTTGAGATGCATCACATCATCTTCGGACGCGTCCGGATCGGCCAGCGCGGCGGTCATCGCGGCGATGTCCCCGGCATCCAGCCGGACCGTCTTGAGGTTGGCGATCGACCACCAGGCATCGCCGAGCGAGGGCTGGATGGCGATGGCGCGGCGATAGGCGGCAATCGCATCGGCTTGCCGCCCCACGGTCTTGAGCGCATGGCCATAGCTGGTCCACACGCGCGGCTGGCGATCGCCGCCGGCCTGCGCCAGCACCTGTTCGTACAGCGCGATCGCCTCGGTAAATTCGCCGAGGCGGCCCAGCGCCGCTGCGCGCAGGACGGCATTGGCGGGGGCATCGGAACTGAGCCGGTCCAGCTCCGCCAGCGCCTCCAGCGTGCGTGCCTGGCGATGCAGGACGAGCGCGAGGTTGGTGCGCGCGGCGACGAAACCGGGTGCCAGTTCGAGGGCGCGGCGCAGCAGTGTTTCGGCGTCGCCTAGCCGGCCCAGCCGCCCGGCCACTTCGGCCAGCATGCGGATCGCCGCCACATCGAACGGATTTTCGCGCAGGCGCTGGCGCAGGATCGGTTCCGCCACCTCGATGCGCTTTTCCACCATCGCCCGGCCCGCCGCGACCAGCACCGGATCGAGCACAGAGGCATCGATGGCGGCCAGTTCAGCGGCGACGGCGCGTTCGTCATCGCCCACCGCCCGCCAGGCGCGGCCCGCCAGCCGATGCGCCTCGGCATCGTCCGGATTGCGGGCCAGCAACGCGGTGCAACCGCGCAGCGCGGCCTGGGGATCGGCGGCGAGCTCTTGCCGGATGGCGGAATAGGCGGACTGCGTCATGGCTGGAACGGCGGGTGCTCCTCGTATCCTGCCCGGCAGGAAGGCATCGCGCGATTGTTAGCCGCGCCGCCGGATTGTGCAAGCGCAGCAGGCGATGCTAGGCGGCATGCAAAGGAGCGCACGAATGAGCGAGGAACAGGCCAGCCTTTACGACCGGATCGGCGGTGCCCCGGCGGTGGACCGGCTGGTCGAGGCGTTCTACGCCGCCATGGACGCGCTGCCGCAGGCGCGCACGATCCGCGCGATGCATGCCGATGATCTGGGCCCGGTGAAAGCGGTGCTCAAGGACTATTTCACCCAGTGGCTGGGCGGCCCCGCGCTCTATTCCGCCCAGCGCGGCCACCCGCGCCTGCGCCAGCGGCATCTCGGCTTCCCGATCGGTGACAACGCGCGCGATGCCTGGATGGCGTGCATGGACGCGGCGCTGGAACAGGCGGTTCCCGATCCGGCGCTGCGCGCGGCTGTCCGCGCCCCGCTGGCACCCCTGGCTGACTGGATGCGCAACACCGCAGACTGATCCTGCGGCCGCATACCAAGGCTCGTTGATCCGAACGCATAGCCCTTTCCCCTTCAGGCTACCGCATGCACACATCGCGGTTCGAGCCAACTTCGCTTTCGAAAATTGCGCGAAAGTGGCGGCTGGGATTCTAAATCGAATCCATTTGGCCGTCTCCGGATTCCATCCAGCATCCTAAAATGAGCCAAAACACGATGTGTGCATGCGGTAGCCTGAAGGGGAGAGAGCTGCATGTGAGGCTTGATATCAACCGGAAGGATCGGCGAAAACTGCAGGCCGCCTCGCCAGCCCCGCCGCCACCGCTTCGCGGTGAGCGGCACCCGTCAGCAGCGCCTGCTGCTCTCGCGCTTCGCACAGCAGCAGTTCGGCATCGGGCAGGCCGGCATCGGCGGCATTGCACAGGCGCTTGGCCGCGCGCACGGCATCGGGGCTGAACCCGGCGATGGCGCGCGCCATGGCGCGGGCGGCGGCCAGCGGATCGGGATCGACCCGGCTCGCCACGCCCAGCGCCACCGCTTCATCGCCGTTGAAGGTGCGCCCGCTGAACAGCAGATCGCGCAGCACATCGGCCCGCACCAAAGAGCGCAACAGCACCAGTCCGGCCATGTCGGGGATCAACCCCCAGACCACCTCCTTGACGCTGAGCGCGGTATCAGGCGCAACGATCCGCACGTCCGCGCCCAGCATGAGTTGCAGCCCCCCGCCCAGCGCATGGCCGTGAACGGCAGCGATCACCGGCACCGGCAGCGTGCGCCACTGCATCGCCGCCTGCTGGAACAGGTTGCATGCACCGTGGGTGCGGGTTTCCAGATGGGCCAGCGGACCGTTACCCACCGCCGCATCGCCGCCCAGCGATGCCAGATCGATGCCGACGCAGAACGACCGGCCATCGCCGCTGAACACCACTGCCCGCACGGTGGGATCGGCCCGCACCTGATCGCCCGCCGCCACGATCGCCTCGAACATCGCCATGTCGAGAGCGTTGAGCTTGTCGGGTCGCGACAGCCGGACTTCGGCCACGCCGTCCACGATGTTGACGGTCACACGCTCGGTCATGCTTGATCCCTCCCCTTAAGCACCGCCCTGTCGTGGCGTTGCCCGGCTCCGGACGCAAGCTTACACCGGCACGGCGGTCGTGTATTTCACCTGAGACAGCGCGAAATGCGTAGATCCGGTGGCAACCGAAGGATGGCGCAGCACGGTGCGCATCAGGAAGCGGTTGTAGTCCTCCACATCGGCGACCAGCACGCGCAGCAGATAGTCCCAGTCACCTGACATCGAATAGCACTCGATGATCTCGTCCCGCGCGGCGACAAAGTTCTCGAACGCCTCGGTCGTCTCGGCGGAGTGGTTGCGGATCTTGATGTGGCACAGCACGTTCACCCCCCGCCCGACGCGCCGCGCATCGACCAGCCGCACCGGCGGCCCCAGCACGCCGTCCGCCTCCAGCGCGCGGATACGCCGCCAGCACGAGGCGCTGGACGCGCCGACCCGTTCGGCCAGTTCGGCGTGGCTCAGCGAAGCGTCGCGCTGGAGTTCGTGGAGCAGGCGGCGATCGATCGCATCGAGGGTGCGTCCCTGCGTCAAGCGTCCGGTCCCGGCGCATCGGGCTGGTTTTCCGGCGCGGCGGCGGCAAACGCCGCGAGCGCCTGGCAGGCGCCATCGATAGCGACGAGGCGCGGATAGGGTTCGAGATCAACCCCGAAGCGGCGGGCGTTGTAGATCTGCGGGACCAGGCAGCAATCGGCGAGCCCGGGTTCATCGCCGAAGCAATACTGCCCGCCATGGCGCGCCACCATGGTTTCCAGCGCCGCGAACCCTTCGCCGATCCAGCGCGCCACCCAGCGGTCACGCGCCGCTTCATCCAGCCCCAGATCGTGCTTGAGCACCTGCAGCACGCGCAAGTTGTTAAGCGGATGGATATCGCAGGCGACGCACAGCGCCATCGCCCGCACGATTGCCCGCTCCCCCGCCCCGGCCGGGAGCAGGGCGGGAGCGGGATGCGTTTCCTCCAGCCATTCGAGGATGGCGAGGCTTTGCGTCAACACCTGCCCATCGGCTTCCAGCGCCGGCACCAGCGCCTGCGGGGCCAGCGCGCGATAAGCGGGCGCGTGCTGCGCGCCGCCGCGCAGATCGTGGCTGACCGGCTGATATTCCAGCCCCTTGAGAGCGAGAGCGATGCGCACGCGATAGGCAGCGGACGAGCGCCAGTAGCCATGAAGGACAAGAGACATCGGCAGCGATCCTTTCCCGACAAGAAATGATACAGTTTAACGAATTTCCGCACCGATGTGAAATGATTCCATCATAATGCTGCGCAGCATCGGTATATGTGAAACGGAATTTCGCACCGGTGCGTTATCCTGCATCATGGCCATTCATCACGCCCCGCCGCCCGAGGCCGCGCCGGACTGGACGATCCCGCAGGACTGGCGGTCCTATACCGCGGCCGAGCATGCGGTGTGGGACCGGCTGTTCGCCCGGCAGACGCGCATGCTGCCGGCGCGGGTCATTCCGGCGTTCATCGACGGGCTCGACATACTGCGCATGACCCGCCCCGGTATCCCCGATTTCGACGAGTTGAACCCTCGGCTGATGAAGGCGACCGGCTGGCAGGTGGTGGCAGTGCCCGGACTGGTGCCGGACGAGGTGTTCTTTTCCCACCTTGCCCGGCGCCGGTTCGTTGCCGGGCGCTTCATCCGCCGGGCCGACCAGAGCGAATATCTGGAAGAGCCCGACGTGTTCCACGACGTCTTCGGCCATGTCCCGCTGCTCGCCCATCCGGCCTTTGCGGATTACATGCAGGCCTACGGCGAGGGCGGGCTGCGGGCGGCGAAGCTCGGGATGATCGAGGCGCTGGCGCGGCTCTACTGGTATACGGTGGAATTCGGGCTGGTCCGCGATGGCGACGCCCTGAAGCTCTATGGCGCGGGGATCGTCTCGTCCCGCGGCGAAAGCCTGTTTGCGCTCGACGACCCTTCACCCCACCGGATCGCCTTCGACCTCAAGCGGGTGATGCGCAGCCGCTATCGCATCGACGATTACCAGCAGAGCTATTTCGTCATCGACAGTTTCGAGGACCTGCTGCGCCAGACCCGCGATGTCGATTTCGCGCCGCTTTACGAACAGTTGCGCGATTGCCCGCCGATCGCGGTGGGCGAACTGATCCCGACCGACCGCGTGATCCATCGCGGCACCCAGGCCTATGCCCGCTTCAGAGCGGCCGGCCAGCCCCCTTTGCCGGAGAGATGCCCATGACCAGTACCACGACCCAGCCCGCCACGCCGCCGCCGTTCGACAACCCGCTGGGTCTTGACGGGTTCGAGTTCGTGGAATTCTGCGCGCCGGAAAAGGGCGTGCTGGAAGCGGCTTTCACGGCCATGGGGTTCACCCGCATCGCCCGCCACCGGTCGAAGGACGTGACGCTGTGGCGGCAGGGCGGGATCAACCTCATCGCCAATTACGAACCGCGCAGTCCGGCCGCCTACTTCGCCGCCGAACACGGTGCTTCGGCCTGCGGCATGGCGTGGCGGGTCCAGGATGCCGCCCGCGCCTATGCCATGGCGATCGAACGCGGGGCCGAGCCGGTGGAAGTGCGCACCGGGCCGATGGAACTGCGCCTGCCGGCGATCCGGGGCATCGGCGGTTCGATCATCTACCTCATCGACCGCTACGAGCGCACACCCGGCGATCTGACGATCTACGACATCGATTTCGTCTACCGGCCCGGCGTTGATCGCCACCCGGCGGGAGCCGGGTTCCAGACGATCGATCACCTGACCCACAACGTCTATGGCGGACGCATGGCGCACTGGGCGGCCTTCTACGAACGGATCGCGGGCTTTCGCGAAATCCACTATTTCGACATCAAGGGCGAATATACCGGCCTGACCAGCAAGGCGATGACCGCGCCGGACGGCAAGATCCGCATCCCGCTGAACGAGGAAGGAAAGGCCGGCGGCGGCCAGATCGAGGAGTACCTGCGCGCCTACAACGGCGAGGGCATCCAGCATATCGCCTTCATCTGCGACGATCTTGTCGCGGCATGGGACCGGCTCAAGGCCATGGGCACCCCGTTCATGACCGCCCCGCCCGCCACCTATTACGAAATCCTGGACGAGCGGCTGCCCGGGCACGGCGAGCCGACGGCGGAGCTGCAAAAGCGCGGCATCCTGCTCGACGGATCGACGAAGGGCGGCGATCCGCGCCTGCTGCTGCAGATCTTCTCCGAGACGATGGTGGGCCCGGTGTTCTTCGAGTTCATCCAGCGCAAGCGCGACGAAGGCTTCGGCGAAGGCAACTTCACCGCCCTGTTCGAAAGCATCGAGCGCGATCAGATGCGGCGCGGCGCGCTGAAGGCGGGGGAGCCGGCATGACCGCCGCGGCCGCCACCAGCGCTCCGTCGCTCACGCGCATCCACCACGTCGCCTATCGCTGCAACGATGCGGCGGAAACGGTCGAATGGTACGCCCGCGTGCTGGGCATGACCTTCACCACCGCCTTTGCCGAGGACACCGTCCCCTCCACCGGGGAGGACGATCCCTACATGCACGTGTTCCTCGATTGCGGCGGCGGCAATGTGCTGGCGTTCTTCGAACTGCCCGGCCAGCCGCCGATGGGCCGTGATCCCAACACCCCGGCCTGGGTCCAGCACCTGGCCTTCGAAGTTCCCGACGAAGCGGCGTTGCTGGCAGCGAAAGCACATATCGAGACGCAGGGTATCGATGTGCTGGGGCCGACGTTCCACGGCGTGTTCCGGTCCATCTACTTCTTCGATCCCAACGGCCACCGCATCGAACTGGCCTGCAACATCGGCACCGACGATCAGTACGCCGAACTGCGCCGGGTCGCGCCGCTGATGCTGGACGAATGGAGCCGGACCAAGCGGGCTCCACGCCATGCCGAATGGCTGCACCGGGACCCGGACGCATGAAGCTTGCCAGCCTTCGCCACGGCCGCGACGGGCGGCTGGTGATCGTCTCCGACGATCTCTCCCGCTATGCGCCCGCCAGTGCCGTCGCCCCGACGATGCAGGCCGCGCTCGACGAGTGGGACGAGGCCGCGCCCCGCCTGGAAGCGCTGGCGGCTGATCTGGATAGCGGCATGATCGCCGCCCGACCGCTGGACCACGCCGCGCTCGCCGCGCCGCTTCCCCGCGCCTATCAGTGGGCGGACGGATCGGCCTATGTGAACCACGTCGAACTGGTGCGCCGCGCGCGCGGGGCCGAGCTGCCGGACAGTTTCTGGCACGATCCGCTGGTCTATCAGGGCGGGTCCGACCGCTTCCTGGCCCCGCGCGATCCGATCCCGCTGGCCGATCCGGCATGGGGCTGCGACATGGAGGCCGAAGTGGTGGTGGTGACCGGCGACGTGCCGCAGGGGGCCACCCGCGCCGAGGCGCTGGCAAGCATCCGGCTGGTCGGCCTCGTCAACGACGTATCGTTGCGCAACCTGATCCCGGCGGAACTGGCCAAGGGCTTCGGCTTCTACCAGTCCAAGCCGGCCAGCGCGCTGTCACCCTTGCTGGTGACGCCCGACGCGCTGGGCGAACGGTGGCGCGACGGCAAGCTGCACGGCACGCTGGCGGTGGACCTCAACGGCCGGCCCTTCGGCCGCGCCGACGCCGGGACCGACATGACCTTCGATTTCGGCACCCTCATCGCCCATCTCGCCAAGACCCGCTCGCTGGGTGCGGGAACGATCGTCGGATCGGGCACCGTCTCCAACCGCGATGCCGATGGCGGGCCGGGCCGCCCGGTGGCGCAGGGCGGGCTCGGCTATAGCTGCATCGCCGAACTGCGCATGGTGGAGACGATCCGCGACGGCGCGCCGTCCACCCCCTTCCTGCAGCCCGGCGATCGGGTGCGCATCACCATGGACGGACCGGACGGCGCATCGCTGTTCGGCGCGATCGAGCAAGTGGTCGGCACATAAATTATCGACCAAAACGGTTTCGGCACCGGCGGTTTCTGGTACGAGCGGCTCCATCGCCCGATCTTTCCCGATCCGGCCAGGAGCACCTGATGACGCACAAACCGTTCCGGCACGTTCTGGTTACCAACGATGACGGCATCGATGCCCCCGGGCTGGCGGTCATGGCCGAAGTGGCGGCGCAGGTTGCCGAAACGGTGTGGGTGGTAGCCCCGGCGCAGGACCAGAGCGGGGTGTCGCACGCGATATCGCTCCATGCCCCGCTGCGGGTCCACCAGCGCGCGGAGCGGATATTCGCCATATCGGGCACGCCCGGCGATTGCGTGGCGATGGGCGCGCGCCATCTGATGGGCGATGCCAGCCCCGATCTTGTCCTGTCGGGCGTCAACCGGGGCGCGAACCTGGGCCGCGAGACGGTGTTTTCCGGCACCGTCGGCGCGGCGATGACGGCGCTGCTGCTGGGCATGCCGGCGATGGCGCTGAGCCAGGCGTTCACCAAGGGCAACCCGATCAAGTGGGATACCGCCGCCACCCTCGCCCCCGATGTGATCCGCCGGTTCGTCGATACCGGGTGGGCGCGGGAATGCTGCCTCAACATCAACTTTCCTGATGTCGCGGCGGACCAGGCGGTCGGCGTGGAACTGACCCGGCAAGGGGCGGGATCGATCGACGATGTCGGGGTCGTCACCATGCAGGATCCGCGCGACATTTCGGCGCACTGGCTGCAACTGCGCCGCAGTTCGCGCGATGCCGAAGCGGGATCGGAAACCGCCGCGATCCGCGCCGGGAAGGTCAGCGTCACGCCGCTGCAATTCGAACGCACCAACCGCGAGGTGCTGGCCGCCCTGCAGGCCGGCGCGGCCACCATCGGCTGAACCGGACGGCGGCGCGCAAACAGGGCGCTCTGCCGCCTTTGCTAGAGCAGCGAGCCTTTAATCAGCATCGCAAGTTCCGTTCGTGTCGAGCGCAGTCGAGACACGGAAAGCACAGTGCCAGCGTGTCTCGACTGCGCTCGACACGAACGGAGATAATTCAGATTTCACGCGCTTGCTATAGAGCGTGACGGCGTTTGATTGCACCGCTTGCTCCCCCTCCCCCAGCCCCTCCCCGCCGGGGAGGGGAGATGCAAGGTGCGGTAATCAAACCCTAATTCAGAAGTATTCGCCCACGTACTGCTGCGCGAAGTCGAAGTAGTTGCGGTTCCAGCAGAACTCGCACCAGCCGGTCCCTTCCTCGCCGACCATCGCCACGGTCACCGCGCCTTCCTTCAGGTAGATCATCGGATCGGCCTGGAACTCGGTGGTGGCATAGATCTTCGTCTCGATCCGGGTTTCCCGGCCCGCTGCGTCGGTAACGACCACGTCGAAGCGCTTCTGGTGCATCGTATCGTCGAAGGCGTAATCGTAATCGATGCGCCGGATTTCTGACATCAGGCCATCGCGGGCCACGAACCCGCGCACGAGCGCCCGCCCGAACGACTGCATCTCGAAAAAGTGGACGTAGGCATTGGCAGTGGTCGCATGGAACCACTTGTAGTGCTGGTTGAGCCCCCACACGCGCGGGCCCCAGCTATGATCGCGCTGCATGAAGTGATCCAGCGCGATCTCCTCTCCGTCGAGCACCATCGTGCCGGTAACCCGGCCATGCTGCTCGGTGCGATCGTCGGCATAGTACGGCGGGCAGCCGTCCTTGTGCGAGCTGAACGCGTAGGGCGGATGGAACGCTTCGTAACGGGCGTCGATCTGGACCCGATCACCGGCGAAGGTGAAGTCCATGGCCTGGTGCACATCGCCTAGCCGCGCGGTCAGCCCCTGCACGTCCCAGTCGGTGAAATCCATGTCGTCCGGGACTTTGACCGAATCGTACCGCTCGATCACCGGCACCGCGATGCCGGGGCCGAAGGCGTAAGCCGCCGCGCCGGCCATGCCGTCCTTGTCGACCCAGAAATAGACGAAGCCGGCCAGTCCGCGTTCGGGCAACTGGAACATCAGGGCGTTCGCCTCGCGGCAATGCGGGACATCGCGCAGCTTGTGGCGGTTATCGTCAGCCGCAGGCACCGGCGGCAGGTCCGAACGCATGGCGAAGGCGGGGGCAAGGGTGGCGGAGGTCATTGGGGGCTCCTTTCAGAACTGTGCGGGCGTGAACATGGTGGCGAGCGACGGCAGCGCGACATCGCCGGTTTCGAAGCCGGTGCTGCGGAACCAGGCGCGATCGCGCTTGGAGGAGAGGCGGTTGTCGGCGATGATCAGGTCATGCGAGACGGCCAGAAAATCCGCATCGCCGTCGGTTCCGCTGGCATCGACGAGACGTTCCACCAGCCCAGAAAGCGCGACCGTGCGGGTTCGCCGCGCCCCGGCATCGGCGGTGCCGCGGTTCTCCAGTTCGGCCCGCAGCGTTGCGGCCGCGGCGATCGTCTGCGCGCCGCCCCCGGCCGCCTGCGCCAGCGCGGTCGCCAGCCGTTCCAGCGCGACCAGTTCGGCCGCTTCATAAAGCTCTGTGTAATCCGCCTGTTCCGCGATCAGGCCAAGGTGGGCCAGCATCAGGTGCGCCTGCTCCATGGCCAGGCCGTTGTCCGGCGCGATCGCCGGGATGATCACGTTGTGCAGCGCGCGCTGCATGCTCGAAATCCGGTCGGCAAGCGATGGGATCATGGCGCGGGGTTCCTCGACAGCAGATCACCGAGTTCGGCGGCAAAGATATGGGCGATCGGGGCAAGCCAGCTCAGCACCACTTCCTGATGGTTATGGTGGTCGCGCACGGCCTTGATCCCGGTGGCGAGCGTGATGACGATGCATTTGTAGGCGGAAAAGACCTCATAGAAATGCAGCGCGGCACGGTCCACGACCCGGCCGGTCCGGGCGGTATAATCGGCGATCAGTTCTTCCCGCTCGAACAGGCCGCCGGCAAGCTGCCGCCCGTCCTCGACGGTGCCGAACAGGCGCTGCAGCGTCCACGCAAGGTCCTCGTGATAATCGCCGAGATGGCCCAGTTCCCAATCGAGGATGGCGGTGATCCGCCCGGTCTCATCATCGAACAGATAGTTTCCGGTGCGATAATCGCCATGGACCAGCACGATTTCGCGGGCCGCGGGCAGGTTCGCGCGCATCCAGCGTTCGGCCAAAGCCACGATCGGCAGCGACTGCGTGCAATCCTCGCGCCAGACCCGTGACCACCAGTTGACCTGCCGCAACGCCGCCTGGCGAGGATCGGCATCGGGGGCATCGAGCGATGCGATAGGGCCCGCCCGCCAGTCATAGCCATGGATCGCGGCCAGATGTTCGAGGAACTGCGGCTTGATGATCGGCCGCAGACGCTCACCGATCACCGTCCCCAGACCGGTGACGCCGCCCTGGCTGCCGCTGGGCTTGGTCACCCCGCCGATGAAGCGGAAAATCGCCGCCGGCTGGCCGAAGCCGGCCCCCTCCTCATCAAGCCAGACCGGCTCCGGTGCCGGAACCGCAGCACGCAGCGCGGCGATGACCTCGAATTCAAGCCGGCGGCTCGATTCCGAGATCGACTGGCGCGGTTCCATGCGCAGGACATAGCGGCCTGCCATCGGATGGCCGGCGGTGATCTCGAACCCGAACTGTTCCTTGGAAGCGCCGCCACCGAGCCGGCCGACATTCATCACCTTCGCGCCCGGACATTCCCGTTCAAGGAACGCGACGATGCGTTGTTCCACCGCTTCGACCGAGATCGGCTGGTAAGCGCCCAACCGCTTGCGCGCCGCGCGCCGTTCCAGCGTCTGTCTGACCGCAGGGTCCAGATCATCGCGGTTATCGGCCCGGAAAGCGGTCGCGGGCTGCAGGTCCAGCGGAGCATCGTCAGTTCGCACGTTCAAGACTTTCTCCCAATCTTCAGGCTGACGCGGTCACTGGGCCGGTCTGTTATTGCCCCTGGCAACGCCTCTAAATCTTCGAAAAATCCCATGGCGGCACGGGGATCGCCACGGCGACCATTTCCAGCAGGGTTTCGAATAGCGACTGGCCTGCCGCATCCGAGGGGGTGCGCATCGAAATCGCCTCGATGATCGCGACGCGGGTGTCCGTGGTGCTGGGCCGGAACTTCTTCGATACGACTGGGGCCATGCGGACTTTCTGGCAGTTCGGCCGGAATTCGCAAGAAACAAATCGTCCGATCGGTAAGTGTCTATGCCGAGAGGATGTCCTCGCAGTGCGCGTTCCGCGCAAGAAATGTCAAATTCGCGCGCAACGCTGTATAATGCTTTCGTGCGCGATCGCCGCTAGACGGAGGGCGTGCGTTCAGGCGTCCGTCTGCCCCGTCAAGAGCGGCAGCGCCGCCACGGGAGAGCAGGCATGGCACGAGTTCGCGCGCCGAACGACGAGGATATCATTTCCGATGCGCTCGGCCGCGCCCCCGATATCGAGATGGGGGCCGAGCATGGTCGCTGGCGGCTGTGCCGGTGGCGTCAGTTCGTAGGCAGTTATACCTTGCCGGCCCTGCCCGATCCGATGTTCGTGGTCCACATCGCCGGCAAGCCGAACGTGCGCACCTGGATGCGCGACGGGTGGAGCGAGACCGCATCGCTGCCGGGCTGCGCGACGATCGTGCCGGCGGGCCAGCCGACCGGGTGGCTGGTCGATGGCGAACTGGACGTCGTGACGCTGAGCGTCGCGTCCGAGGAACTGCAGCGCGCGCCGATCCACGATCAGTTCAAGCGGATGCGCTTCGCTTTTTCCGATCCGCTCGGCGTGGCCCTGACGCGGCAAGTGCTGGGCGAACTCTACACCCCGCAGACCCCGGCGCGCGACGTCTATGTCGGCGCGCTGGTCGATGCGCTCAAGGCGCATATGCTGCGCGGGCCGGCCAGCGCCACCGCCGCCGACATTCCGACCGCCGCGTTCTCCTCGCACCGCATCCACACGATCATGAACGCCATTCTCGACCGCCCCGAAGACAGCCACAACCTGGAGGCGCTGGCCGAGCGGGCGGGGCTGACGCCCACCCATTTCTGCCGCGTGTTCAAGCGGGCGACCGGCGTCTCGCCCCACCAATACGTGATGCGCGCCAGGCTCGACCGGGCCCGGCTCATGCTGGAACAATCCGATACGCCGATGGCGCGGATCGCCGATGCGCTGGGGTTCACCAGCCAGAGCCACTTCACCCGCGCCTTCCGCCAGTTCGCCGGCGAAACCCCCAGCGATTTCCGCAAGCGCCGTCAGGAGACCGTCCAATGAGTACCAGGCCGATCCATGAAGGCGGCTGCCTGTGCGGGCAAGTGCGCTACAGCTTCGCCGGCGATCCGCTGCTGGTGGCGGTGTGCCACTGCCGCAACTGCCAGAAACAGTCCGGCGCGCCGTTCTCGCTGGTGGGCGCGGTGGCCGATGCCGATTACGCCGAGAGCGGCGAAACCCGCGTGTTCGTCGATCATGGCGAAAGCGGCGCGGCGGTGGATCGTCATTTCTGCCCGCAGTGCGGCTCGCCGATCCGGTCGATGGCGGCGGCGCTGCCGGGGCTGACGATCGTCAAGATGGGAACGCTGGATCGGCCCGACCAATGGCCGCCGGTGCTCGAAGCCTATTGCGACAGTGCCGCGCAGTGGATGCCCGCGCTGGCGCAGCAGCGCTTCCCCCGTTCCAATATCGAAGCCTGACGGAGCGCCGGCTATGACCACCACAACCGCCGCCGTTGCCCGTGCTGCGCACGCCCCGTTCAGCATCGAGCCCGTGTCCATCGAGGCACCGCGCACCGGCGAGGTGCTGGTGCGGATCGCCGGCGTCGGCCTGTGCCACACCGACCTGATCGCGCGCGACCAGTTCATCCCGATCCCGCTGCCGGCGGTGCTGGGCCATGAAGGGGCCGGCATTGTCGAGGCGGTCGGCGACGGCGTCGGCAAGGTCGCCCCGGGTGACCGGGTGGTGATCGGCTTTTCAAGCTGCGGCAGTTGCCCGCGCTGTGCCGAGGACCTGCCGTCCTATTGCCAGTCGTTCCCGGCGCTCAACTACGCCGGCTGCCGCGTCGACGGCAGTTCCGGGCTGGACGCGGCCGGAGAGCGGGTTTCGGGCCATTTCTTCGGCCAGTCCTCGTTCGCCGGGCTGGCGCTGGTGAGCGAGCGCAATCTCGTCAGGGTGACGCACGAAGACGTGCCGCTGGATATCCTCGGCCCGCTGGGCTGCGGCTTCCAGACCGGCGCGGGCAGCGTGCTGCGCTCGCTCGACTGCCCGCCCGGATCGACGATCGCGGTGTTCGGCGGCGGGCCGGTGGGGCTGGCGGCGATCATGGCCGCGGCGATCCGCCAGTGCGCCACGATCATCCTGGTCGAACCGATCGCCGCCCGCCGCGCCCTGGCGCTGGACCTTGGCGCGACGCATGCGATCGACCCCGCGGCCGGAGACCTGGCCGCGCAGATCCGGGCGATCCTGCCCCAGGGCGTGGAATTCGCGCTGGAGAGCAGCGGCCGCGAGACGGTGATCGAGACCGCGCTGGCCAGCCTGACCAGCCACGGCCTGCTCGGCCTTGTCGGCGTGCCGCCCCGGCCCGACAGCGCCCTGTCGGTCAACATCGCCGCGCTGATTACCTATGGCCACCGCATCCACGGCATCATCGAGGGCGACAGCGACCTCGATACCTTCATCCCCGAACTGATCGACCTCTACCGCGCCGGACGGTTCCCGTTCGACCGGCTGATCACCCGCTATCCGCTGGACCGGATCAACGAGGCGATCGCGGCGCAGGCGCGCGGCGATTGCGTGAAGGCGGTGCTGATCCCCTGACCTACAAACAAATTATTGAAATATATATGATTATCCGTTCGTATCGAGCGAAGTCGAGATACGGGTAGTGCAGCGCCAAGCATGTCTCGACTTCGCTCGACACGAACGGAACTTGTAGTGCCGACTAATACCAAGGCTCGTTGATCCGAACTCATAGCCCTCTCCCCTTCAGGGGAGAGGGTTGGGAGAGGGGGGTAGTGCCGCTGCGCCCCCTCTCTACTCCGGCTAGGCGGACAAGCCGCCAAGCCTGCGTATCTCTCCCCTGAAGGGGAGAGAGCAACATGAGTCAAAGCATTGAGACTTGGTATAAACGCACGATGCTCTAACTCGCCCAACAAGGTGCGCCCATGACCACGAACACCCTTTCCATCGATCTCAAGAACCCGGACCTCTACGTCGACGCGGTGCCGCATGCGGTGTTCGACCAGTTGCGCCGCGACGATCCGGTGCACTGGAACCCGGAAAGCGACGGTCCCGGCTTCTGGGCGCTCACCCGCTACGAGGACATCGTCGAGGTTTCGCGCAACCCGGCGCTGTTCTCCTCGGCCTATGAAAACGGCGGTCACCGCATCTTCAACGAGAACGAGGTGGGCCTGACCGGGGCGGGCGAGGCGGCGATCGGCATTCCGTTCATCTCGGTCGATCCGCCGGTCCATACCCAGTATCGCAAGTTCATCATGCCGGCGGTCTCGCCGGGGCGGCTGGCCGGGATCGAAGGCCGCATCCGCGAGCGCTGCCTGGCGCTGATCGACAAGATCCCGCTGGGCGAGGCGGTGGACATGGTGCCGCTGCTGTCCGCGCCGCTGCCGCTGCTGACGCTGTGCGAACTGTTCGACCTGCCGACCGCCATGTGGACCGACCTCTACCACTGGACCAACGCCTTCGTGGGCGAGGACGACCCCGATTTCCGCCAGTCCCCCGAAGCGATGATGGCGACCCTGGGCGAGTTCATGACCTTCGCGCGCGAGCTGTTCGACACCCGCCGCGCCAACCCCGGCGAGGATCTCGCCACCCTGCTCGCGACGATGGAAGTGAACGGCGAGCCGGTGGCGTTCCGCGAGTTCCTCGGCAACATGATCCTCGCGCTGGTGGGGGCCAACGAGACCACGCGCAATTCGCTCAGCCACACCATGACCGCGTTCGCCGCGCATCCCGAGCAGTGGGACGCGGTGCGGGCCGAGCCGGAACTGCTGCGCAACGGCGTGCGCGAGATGGTGCGCCATGCCAGCCCGGTGATGCACATGCGGCGCACCGCGATGGCCGATACCGTGGTGGGCGGCCGGCCGATCCGAAAGGGCGACAAGGTGGTGATGTGGTACATCGCCGCCAACCGCGACGAGAGCGTGTTCCCCGATCCGCACCGCTTCGATATCCGGCGCGGCAATATCCAGCACCTGGGCTTCGGCACCGGCCAGCACGTCTGCGTCGGCTCGCGGCTGGCGGAAATGCAGTTGCGGGTGGCCTTCGGCATCCTCGCGGAGCGTGTGAGCCAATTCACCCTCCTCGCCCCCCCGCGCCGCTTCCGGTCGAACTTTATCAACGGGCTGAAGAACCTCGATATGCGGCTGACGGCGGGTTAGGGGGTGGGGGCGAGGGGATGGTTGGGGGATGTAAAAGGTTGGGACATTTCTGCGGTTCAGCGTGGGAATGGGAACGCTTTAAAAGCCGTCGTCATCTCTAAATGCGCGCGCCAATGCCTTAGCGCGAACCTCCAGCGCATTATTCCCAATGCGCAAAGCTTCAATCCGCTGACGGGCATCGTCGAAATCCAGGAACGCATCGAGGTTGCCTCTGCTGAGGACAGAATAGGAGCCGCGATCACTGCTGGTGTGAATGGTTGTCATTTTCTCCAAAACGCCGATGAGGCCTGCGTCAGTCTCGATGCCCCTTCTCAACATTTCCCGTGGACCATCCTCATCGCCAGCCTGCTTCCATGCGAACAGGATGTCTAGCGGGCGTACCGTTGTAAGCAGTTCGTCGATGGTCAGTCGCCGAATCCTTTCCAACATGAGCTCGAAAATTTCGTCCAGCTCCTCATTCGTAAAGAGCCACTCGGAATCGGGCTTCGCTCGATTCCCGTATCGACCATGCGCAAAAGTCTCTTTGCGCATGAGCGTGGTCAACCAGCCCAGTGCCCGCCCTTCGCCGAAGATATGCCGGATCAGCACTGCCCGCGGATCGGGTTCCAATCGGGCAACCATCCGGGCGATCAAGGCCGTTGCGCGACTCCACAACGAAACGATCCACCCCTGATCAAATGGCCGCGCGCGATAGGCATCGTCCATTACGTCAGCGAAACCAGCTAGGATATTCCAACATCGGTTTGGCGTCAGCATTTCGTCACCCACGCCCCCCAGTCGCTCCAAAAGCAAGTCGGCCTTGCTGAGCGAGCCGGTAAGTTCGATGGCGTACAACTGCAACAGGACTGCAGCGACACGGTCGGGCGACTTATCGGCTGCGGCCCAAAATGCGTCATAATCGCAATGGGTCAGCGCATGTGACGGCCCCGACAGTGCAAAATATAGGCGGTAGTGATCGGGGCTCGCTAAGCGCCCAGCGGTGATGGCAGCATCTCGTTCCACATCGCTCACGCGTTGGAAGAGCGTGAAACCATTGCCGTCCTGGGCAAAATCCACACTGGCGGCGGGGAGAGGATCAGCAAAATAATAGCGGTAATTATGGTCGGCGAAATGCTCTGGCGCGACGGCTGCATGCAAGGCTTTAAGCTGCTGCGCACGCTCAGCGTCATCAACGCGCACCGTTCCGAGGGTTAACACGGCGGCGGTAGCGCAATAATCCTCTATCCACCGATAGAGTGCTGGGTTGCTGTCTTTAATTAATTGAACCCAAACTAGATCTGCGAGATCGCCCCCGGCGTCACGGATCGGCGGCCAGAAGAAGCGCAGCGAATCGAGCGCCCGAACAACCGACCGAGGCGTTCTGAGCTGGCGCCCACCCTCGACATCCACGACGGAACGCAGCCGTGACAACTCGTCTTCGGATCGCGTGGATGAAAACTGGCGCAATTCGTCGCCAAACCATTGTCTGAGGCGAAACGGCTCCGGCTGGGGCACCATCACGGTAAGCTGGACGATCTTTTCAAGGTACGCCCGCCCATCTTGCACGCGCGAAGCCTGTTCGACGCTGTGTGCGAGGATGTCACAGTCGTAGCAAAGTAGATAGATGACATTGGGGAGGTCAGCGACGGAGCGGGCCAGCCGCAGAACTTCGATAACTTCAGCCGGTTCGAGCCGATCGACGTCATCGATGGTGATGATGAACCGATGCCCCAGGTCTCGGAGCGATTGGACCAACCGGTCCTTGAGAACGTCCAGAGACGGATCGGCTGATTTACCTTTCGCCCAGCTACCGGCCACACGCAGACCTTGTCCGATCCATTTCAGTGGCGCGAACGCTATTGCGTCTCCGGCTAATTCAACAGCCGACCCTGCATTGCCAAGGCCCGACACGAACTTTCGCAGCGCTTCACCTGCCGCTTTCGCCTTTTCTTTGGATATGCCGCTGGCATCACCCGCCCGGAGTGCGACAAGGTTTATCTCTTTGGACAGGGATGCAAAAATATTGGCCAGCAACGCATCGCGATTGCCAACAAGCCAGGGACGGAAATTGATAACTGACGGACGTTGCGCTTGCGGCAGTTTGGCCAATTCGTCTTCGATCAGGAAGAGCAGGCTTGATTTTCCGGAGCCCCATGCCCCTTCAATCCCAATCACCAATCCCTTGTCGGAGGCATGATCTACAAGCGATTGGGCTATCCGACGCGCTACATCACGAAAGCCAAGCTCATCCTCGCCACCTGTCCCCAGCGGCCGGTCCCCCGCCACACCGCTATGTTTGGTTGATACCATGATTTCAGATACCAGCGCGTTTGCATCTAGTCAGCATCATTGTACGAGTTTGCGCATATCCATCGACGATGCTGGTGCGCAAGTGGAGCAAAAGCGATCGAGGGGATTTGACTGAACGAACGGCAAGTTCCAAGCCTTTTAGCTTGGTGATTGGAATGACTGCTTAGTCAGCGTGAGTGGGCCAAATGGTTGAGCACATTCATTGACAGGTTTCGGCATAAGTGGGCGTTGAAATTGTTTGCTTTGAGCGGCAAGAGTTGGGCGCAGACGTCCGTTCAAATTACCCACCCGCCCGCAGCGCAAAGCCCCAGTACCCTCACCACCCTCACCCCCCACCCGAACCGTCCGGCATAAAACCACCCTCACCCGGCAGCCATTCGCTGCGCCCTTGCGCCACGATGTCCTGCAGTTCGGCCCGCAGCCAGGCGTGGATGGGATCGTTGCGGTGGAACGAGGACCAGAACGCGCAGACCTCCAGTTGGGGGAACGGGATCGGCAGTTCGTGCAGCGCGATCGGCAGGAAGGCCGCGAACCAGTTGGCGACGTGGCGCTGCACCATCGCCACCGCGTCCGAGCCGGCCACCATCATCGGCAGCAGGGTGAACTGGGAGACCTGGATCTGATCGGGCCCCCGCCGCCCCGGCAGCGCGCCGTGCAGGTAGCTCTGGTTGTCCAGCCGGCAGGCGATCGACGGCAGTTCGTCGAGCAGTTCGAGGGTGAGCACGCCGTCGATCCGGGGGTGGTCCTTGCGGGCGATGCAGACCCAGTCCTCCCAGTAGACCGTGAAGCGATCGAGGCCCTCTTCATCGAACACGGTGTTCGGCACGATCCGCCGGGGGATGATGAGGAAATCGATCTTTCCCTCATCCAGGTCTGATCGGGTCACCGCGTCCACCGTCACGAAGTGGACGGTGGTGCGCGGGGCGTGGCGCGCCAGCCGGTCGATCAGGCCCTGCGCCAGCGCCAGCGACACCGTATCGCCGGTGGCGATGACGATCTCGCGCTCGTTGTCGGCGGGATCGAAGCGGGCGGGTTTGAGCAGATCCTCGGTCGCGCCGAGGATATCCTCCAGCCGGGGCGCCAGCGCCAGCGCGACGGCGGTCGGCACCATCTTGCGCCCGGCCTTGACCAGCAGTTCGTCATCGAACTGCGCGCGCAGGCGGCGCAAGGCTTCGCTGACCCCGGACTGGGTGAGGTTGAGATGCTCGGCCGCCAGCGTGACGCTGCGGTGCCGGATCAGCTCGCGCAGGATCGGCAGCAGGTTGAGATTGACCGCCCTCAACGATCGCGCGCCGTCCCGTCCGCTCATGTCGTCAATTCATCAACATTCATGATACATTGCATACTATTTATCGAATTCAATGATGGCACTCAAGCCGCTACACCCGGGTCCATCGCTGCCTGACAGCGCGGGATGGGAGAACGAGATCATGAACCTTTCGGAAACGCTGATCGGGCGCGCGCGCGATATCGCGCCGATGGTCGCCAGTGCCGCTTACGACACCGACCGCAACCGCTACGTCAGCAGCGACGTGATCGACGCCTGCCTGGATGCCCAGTTGTTCGAGATCCTCGTCCCCAAGGTCTACGGTGGCCATGAACTGAACTATTCGACGATGGCATCGGTGGTGTACGAATTCGCCCGCCACTGCGTATCCACCGCCTGGGTCGTCTCGTTCTACATCGGCCACAACTATCTGCACGCGCTGTGGCCCAAGGGCTTCCAGGACGAGGCGTTCGCCAAGGGCCCCTGCTCGTTCACGCCCGGCACCATCGCCCCCAACTTCCGGCTGACCCCGGTCGACGGCGGGTTCATCGCCAATGGCCTGAGCCAGTGGAATTCGGGCAGCGCGCGGGCAGACTGGTTCCTCAACAGCGGCCTCGTCATGGTGGACGGCAAGCCGCAGGGGGCCAAGGCGTTCATGGTCCCGGTCGCCGATGTCGAGGTGATCGACAACTGGGACATGGCCGGGATGCGCGGCACATCCAGCGGCGATGCCCGGCTGACCGACGTGTTCGTGCCGATGCACCGCGTGGTCGATGTCTCCGATCTGCTGGAAGGGACCACGCCGGGCGCGCAGCTCCACGCCAACCGCATCTATGGCCTGCCGGTGCTGCCGTTCGTGTTCGGGGAAACCATGCCGGTGATGGTCGGCGCCTATCGCGGCGCGGCCGAAGCGTTCCAGCGGCTGACCGAAGAACGCTATACCACCTTCACCTCGTCCAAGGTGCAGGACAAGCAGACCGCGCAGATCCGCATCGGCAAGGGCCTGGCCGGGGCATCGGTGGCCGAAGTGCTGCTGCGCGATTACATGAACCTGCTCGACACTGCCGACCCGCAGGACCTGCGCCCGATCGCCCGGCGCGCCGAAATCCGCGCCCGGATCGGCATGGTCAGCGATTACGTGAAGACCGGCATCGACGATCTGATGCTGGGCGCGGGCGGCGGCGCATACCGCAACACCAGCCCGCTCCAGCGCTTCTCGCGCGATATGAACGTGCTGCGCGTCCACGGCTTCCTGGACACGGAAACCGCCGCCGAAAACCTTGGCCGCGTGACCCTCAACCTGCCGCCGAACTGCCCGCTGTGATACCAAGGCTCGTGATCCGAACGCATAGCCCTCTCCCCTTCAGGGGAGAGGGTTGGGAGAGGGGGGCCGCGCCGCTTCGCCCCCACTCTACTTCGGCTAGGCGGACAAGCCGCCAAGCCTGCGTATCTCTCCCCTGAAGGGGAGAGAGCGGCCAGAGTCAAAAATATATCGAGACTTGGGATAAGCCCGGACCCTCTCCCCGGGCGGTCATTCGCAATACTCGGCTGCCAACCCTTGCAGCCCGCAAGCAACTGGCTGTTGCCATCGCGCGCAAGCCGGGGCATCAAACAGTGCGAGCGCTCGGTTTGTGTTGGACCCCTTCGGCCACCCGCAACCCCAGCCGCACACCGGGCAATTTCACGGCGTCACAACAATGAACGGGATGCGCCCCCACGGAGAGGACATGGCATGAACCCTTATCGCTACGGCAGGTTTCTGGGCTGGACCGGCATTATCATGCTGGTCGGAACGATCGTGTTCTGGGCCATTCTCGGCCAGAACATCCCCCCCTATTCCCCTGCGCTCAGCGCGGATCAATTCGCCGCGCAGATCAGGGCGCACCAGGGCCAGATCAGGCTCGGCATGATCGGCCAGCTCGCGATATCGGGCATGTGGCTGACCTGGGGCATCGCCATCGCCATGGTCATGCGCGCGATCGAAAAGGAAAACGGCGATAACGACATCCTGTCGACGCTCCAGATCTGGGGTGCCGGCTTCACCACGCTGGTGTTCATCGTCCCCTGCTCCGCCTGGCTGGCCGTCGCCTATCGCCCCGACGTGATGGACCCCAGGACGCTCCAGATGATGTTCGATTTCGGCTGGATGATGTTCGACTGCTCGTATGCGCTCACCACCTTGCAGATCATCGCCTGGGGCGTGTGCGTGCTGCAGGACAAGCGCGAGACGCCGCTCTATCCCGGCTGGGCCGTGTGGTTCTCGATGTTCGTGGTGGTCAGCTTCGCGCTCGAAACCTTCATGCCGCTGGTCTATGACGGGCCGTTCTCGCGCAGCGGTCTGGTCAACTACTACGTCGAATTCGGGCTGTTCTTCGTGATGTGGATCGTCATCGCGGTCTATACCCTGAAGGCCCTCACCCGCCTGCAACTGGAACACCTGGCCAATCATGCACGCACATGACGGCGGGCCGGTAACGACCGCGGGGGCGCGGCACCAACGCGCCCCCGCGATCTGGATTTTCATCCTGATGGACTGCAGCAGCTTCGGCCTGCTGTTCCTGGTGTTCATGATCGAGCGCATGCGCCAGGTGGCGCTGTTCGATCAGTCCAGCCATCATCTCAACGCCGGGCTCGGCTTCTTCAACGCCTGCGTGCTGATCACCTCAAGCTGGTTCGTGGCGCGGGCCAACGTGTTCGGGCGCGAAGGGCAGTTCGACGCGGCACGGCGGCAGTTGTGGATCGGGATGGCGATCGCCGCGATCTTCGCGGTGGTGAAGGTCTTCGAATATTACGTGAAGGTATCGGCCGGGATCACGGTCAAGACCAACGCGTTCTTCCTGTTCTATTACGCCCTCACCGGCATCCACCTCGTCCACTATCTGGGCGGGATGGTGATCCTGGGCATCCTTGCGCAAGGGCCCAGCCCGTTCCTGCCCGATGCCGAGGCGAGGCCGCATTACCTGCGGTGGCTGGAAGGCGGCAGCCTGTACTGGCACATGGTCGATCTGCTGTGGATCTTCATCTTCTCGATCCTCTATCTGATAGGTGCGCGATGACCGGAAAGCTGCTGGCCGCGCGCAATGCCTGGGTGCTGCTGCTGGTGATCTCCGCCGTCAGCTTCCTGGCGGCCGAACTGGTGGGCCAGCGCACGGTGGCGATCGCGGCGATCATGATCATCGCGGCGGTGAAGATCGCGGTGATCCTCGTCCGCTTCATGGACGTATCAACCGCGCCTGTGGCTATCCGCCGCTATCTCTATGTCTGGACCGGGGCGGTGGCGGCCGCAGTCATCGCGCTGTGGCAGGTATCGGCGACCGCCGGCTGAACGCTCAGCCGGTGGCGCGGGCCGCCGCCCAGCTATCCCACCAGCCCCCGATCGCCGCGTCGTCGCACGCTACTTTCATGAACAGCGGCGCGGCGAACCGTTCCCACTGCGGCCAGTAGCGGGACGAGACCGAGGTCAGCACCGGCAACCCGGCATCGAGCGCGGCGGCGAACGCAGGCACCAGCCCGGAGCCGCTCTCTGCCTCCAGCTTGCCGAACTTGCTCAGCACCACCAGATCGCAGCCCTGGGCGATATCGTCGCACACCGTAAGCCCGGCCTGCACAACGGCGGCGGGGAGCAGGTTGCAGCCGGATGCGGCGCAACCGCGCGCCTCGAACAGGGTGAAATCCTCCCCCCGCGTCAGCGAGCGCAGCGACACTGCCTTGTGCGGCTCCGCCGCCGCATCATCGAAAATCTCGATCACCCCGGCGATCCGCGACCGGGTACCTTGCGCGGCGACGAATGCCGCGAGACAGCCCTGGACCGCGCGCGGATCGTCGCCGCTGACGACGGCGAGGGGAAGCTGACCGGAAAGCATCGCCCGCCCTTTCAGCGCAAACGCCGCGATCGGTCCAGTGCTTTGCGGTCGAAGCCCGCGCGCTTGATACGCAGTGCCCGGAGCGCTATGGCGCGGCGCTTTCCAGCCAAGCGGGCAGCGCCGCGGCCAGGCCTGCGGGGAGAGCTTCCGGCAACCCGTCGAGCGCGAAAAAGGCACCCTCCACGATCTCGCGGCCGTCCACCCGCAGGATGCCGCGCGCTGCGCCGACGACGATGTGGACGCGGTTGCTGGCCCCGTGAAGGTCTTCGGTGGAAACGGCCACAAGCCGGGCCTGCGCCAGGACGATGCCGGTCTCTTCCGCCAGTTCGCGGCGGGCCGCGTCCAGCGGATCTTCGCCCGATCCGAGACCGCCGCCCGGCGGCAGCCATAAGCCCGAACGATAGGAATGGCGGACGAGCAGCACCCGCCCCTGATCGTCACATGCCAGCACGCGCACGCCCTCCACGCTGGGCCGGCGGACCTTCCACACTTGTCGCCGTGCCCAATCGGCGACGCGGTAAAGCAGCCGGTGCAAGGGCGCGGGCAGGAACTTCAGCAGAAGCAGGTGACCTTGTGATGCAGCGCCCGCAGCAGCCGCGCCACCGGCAGATCGTTCTGCCCGGCAGCAGCGGCCGCGAACAGCGCCCGCTTGTCCGCCCCGCGCATGACGAACAGCGCCTCGTCACAATCAGTCAGCGCCGGGATCGTCATGCTCAGCCGATCGAACGGCGCTTCGGGCGGCAGCGGATCAGGCGTCAGCCGGCGGACGGGGCGCGGATCGTCAGCGCGTGGATCGGTGTTGGGGAACAGCGAGGCGATGTGGCCGTCCAGCCCCATGCCCAGCCACGCCAATGCAAAGTGCGGCGGGCGAGCGTCCGGCGTCAACGCGACCACCCGCGCGCCCGCAGGTTCCAGCCGGGCGCGGATCTTGCCGACGTTGCTGGCCGGGTGGTCTTCCGGCACTACCCGATCATCGCCCGGCCACACTTCCACCCGCGACCATGGCAGTTCCATCGCCGCCAGCCGATCGAATATCGGAAACGGGGTGGAGCCGCCCGGCACCGTGATCGCGATGTCGGGCGCGATCGCCAGCGCCGCCGTCAACCGCCCGGCAATCCACGCGGCGATATCGGCCTCTGAGGCATGTTCAATGAAGTCGACCGGGGGCACGCGGCGAACTGCGCTCCGGCTTCAGGCCATGATCTCGCGCAGGAACCACGCGCGCTGTTCGGCCTGATCGGTCCAGTCATCGACGATGCCGTCCGTGGCGTTGTCGCCCGCTTCGCCCGCCGCTTCCTTCACTTCGCGCAGGCGTTCGATATAGGCGAGATTGTCGGCATGCAGTTCCTTGACCATCGCCATGGCATCGAGCCCGGTCGCGTCCTGGGGCTTGATGCGGGTCTTGGCGCTGATCGCATCGGGGCTGGTCAGCGTGGTGCCGCCCTGCTTGCGCACCCGTTCGGCCACCAGATCGGTCAGCGCGAAAATCTCGGTCGCGTGCTCGTCGAACAGCAGGTGAAGATCGCGGAACTGCGGGCCCTTGACGTGCCAGTGGAAGTTCTTGGTCTTGATGTAGAGCGCGAACGTATCGGCGAGCAGGCCGTTCAGGCTGTCGATCAAAGCGCCCTGGGCGTTATCCTTGGAAGTCATCGGTCGGTTCCCTCGTCTGACGTGAAGATCAATATACGCGACAAAACCCGAAGTTTAAGCTTCGGTTCTATCGGTTTTTCCGATCAGAGAATGCCGAATTCCGAAAGCGCGAGGCCGATCGCCACCATCAGCAGCACCGCACCCACCAGCCGCCGTGCCACGCGCAGTGCCGGTCTGGCGAACAGGTGCGGCCAGCCCCAGGCGACGGCGGCCAGCACCACCCCGCCGATCACCCCGCCGATCCCCGCCGGCACCACCGCGTTCGTGCCCACCGCCACCCCGAAAATCATGAACCGCGCGGCATCGGTGACCTGGTGGATCAGCAGCACCAGAAAGGTCGCGAACAGCGAATGCGTCGGCTCTTCAAGATCGCGGCGGGGGACAAGCACCAGCGATTCGAGCCCCGCCATGCCCAGCGCGATCCCGGCGAAGATCGCCCGCGCCGGGGCAGGCAGTTCGGTCAGTATCACCTGCGCGGCATAAGCGGCGAATCCGGCGGTGAGGACGGCGGCCAGCACGGCCACCAGCAGCAGCCCCGGATCGCGCCCGCGCCGTGCGGAAAGCGCCGCCATCGTCATCTGATCGCGCGAGCCGAGCCCCGCCAGCAGGACCGCAATGAACGTGAAATAGAGTGCGGGCATCGCGGTCGGAAAGCTCCAACGGGCCGGCACGGGGCCCCGGCCCCGCTCTATCCGCCATATCGCTCCACCTGTCCACCAGTGCGTGGCGGGCGCGAACAAGGCGCGGAACCCTTCCCCGCCCGGCGGGTTAGGCCCGGCAATGCGGCATTTCCCGGCGCGACGACGCGCCTTCCCGGCCGCGAAGGGTGGCCCCGTTGCGGTGAAGGTGGAAGAATGGACACGATGACTGACCCGACCGATCGTGTTTCGACGGCAGCCACTGCGCTGCCACAGCCGCCACTACTCTCGTGCATCGCTTCGGAGACTGCGCTGTTCCTCGATTTCGACGGCACCCTGGTGGAGATCGCCGATCATCCCGATGGCGTCCGCGTAGCGCCGGGCCTGATCGGGCTGGTCGAACGGCTGGCGCGGCGGCTGGACGGCCGGCTGGCGATCGTCACCGGGCGATCGCTGGAATCGCTCGAACGCCTGCTGGGGCCGCTGGCGATCGCCGTGGCAGGATCGCACGGCGGTGAATTCCGCCCGGCCGGGGCGGCAGAGGCGCAACCGCTGGCACCGCTTTTGCCGGCCGGGGTGCTCACCCGCCTGAACCGCATCGCGCAGGACCATGGCGGCTTGCTGGTGGAGGCCAAACCGTTCAGCGCCGCGATCCATTACCGCCACCACCCCGCCGCGCGCGATGCCCTGCTGGCTGAGGCACGCCGCATCGCCGATGACGAAGGACTGGGGTTGACGCACGGCAAGATGGTGATCGAACTGACCACGCCGGGAGCCGACAAGGGCAGCGCGCTGACCCGATTCATGGACCTGCCGCCGTTTGCCGGCGCGACCCCGCTGTTCCTGGGCGACGATACGACTGACGAACATGCCTTTGCCGCCGCGCGCACGCTGGGCGGCGGCGGCGTCCTGGTCGGCCCCTCGCGCGAGACGGCGGCGCAGTGGCGGCTCTATGGCGTGGCGGCCGTCCACCATTGGCTCAAGGAGGCGCTGACTTGACCGGTTCAACCCCCGCCGCGCGGCAGGAAACCACGCTGGAACTGTGGCCGATCGGTAATTGCCAGGTATCGGGCCTCATCGACACCAGCGGCGCGCTCGTCTGGGGCTGCGTCCCGCGCGTGGACGGCGATCCGACGTTCTGCGCTCTGCTGCGCGGAGCGGACGGGCAGGACGCCGGGACCTGGCGCTTCGAGCTGGAGCATCAGGTATCGGTCAGCCAAGGCTATATCCGCAACACCCCGGTGCTGGTCACCCGGCTGACCGACCGCGACGGCGGCGCGGTGGACGTTATCGATTTCTGCCCGCGCTTCGAACGCGCCGGGCGCATGTACCGCCCGGTGGCCTTCGCGCGGATCGTGCGGCCGGTGTCGGGATCGCCGCGCATCCGCTGCGTGCTGACGCCGATGAGCGGGTTCGGCGCGGAACTGGCTCCGTTTACCCGCGGCTCCAACCACATCCGCTATCTGGTCGAACGCAACACCCTGCGGCTGACGACCGACGCACCGGTGGGCTATGTGCTGGACGAGCGCTGGTTCCGGCTTGAGCGGCCGCTGCACTTCTTCCTCGGCCCGGATGAGGCGTTCGACGGCAATGTCGAGCATGAACTGGGCCGGATGCACCAGCAGACGCGCAGCTACTGGGCGCACTGGGTGCGGGGCCTTGCCACCCCGCTCGAATGGCAGGACGCGGTGATCCGCGCCGCGATCACGCTCAAGCTGTGCCAGCATGAGGAGACCGGCGCGATCGTCGCCGCGCTCACCACCTCGATCCCCGAAGCCCCCAATTCGCAGCGCAACTGGGATTATCGCTACTGCTGGATCCGCGATGCCTATTACACCGTCCAGGCGCTCAACCATCTGGGGGCGCTGGACGTGCTGGAAAAGTACCTGGGCTACCTGCGCAACATCGTCGACGATGCCGAAGGCGGGGCGATCCAGCCGCTTTACGCGGTCAGCGGCGCGCGCGAGATCATCGAGTGGGAGGCGGCGAACCTGCCCGGTTATCGCGGGATGGGGCCGGTGCGCATCGGCAATGCCGCCTATTACCAGATCCAGAACGACTGCTACGGCCAGATCGTCCTCCCCTCGATCCAGGCGTTCAGCGACCAGCGGCTGCTGCGCATGGCGAACAAGGACGATTTCGCCAGCCTGGAGCAGGTCGGCGAAATGGCATGGAAGACCCATGCCGATCCCGATGCCGGCCTGTGGGAACTGCGCACCCGCACCGCGGTGCACACCTATTCGGCGGTGATGAGCTGGGCCGCGTGCGACCGGCTGGCCAATGCCGCCGAACACCTGGGGCTTGAAGAGCGCCGGCAGGTCTGGGCCGAACGCGCGCAGGCCATCCGGGCCGAGATCGAGACGCAGGCGTGGCACGCGGTTGAAGAACCGGCGTTCGAGGATTTCGGTGCCAAGGGCCATTTTGCCGCCGCCTTCAACACCAGCCTGCTCGACGCCAGCCTGCTGCAGATGGTGGAACTGCGGTTCGTGGCCCCTGACGATCCCCGCTTCCAGGCCACGCTGCACGCGGTCCAAAAGGGCTTGCGGCGCGGCGAACACATGCTGCGGTATGACAGCGAGGACGATTTCGGCCTGCCCGAGACCGCGTTCAACATCTGCACTTTCTGGCTGATCGAGGCACTGCACCGCAGCGGCAAGGACGACGAGGCGCGGGCGCTGTTCACCGCGATGCTGACACATCGCACCGCTTCCGGCCTGCTTTCCGAGGACATGGACTTCGAGACCGGCGAGCTGTGGGGGAACTTTCCGCAGACCTATTCGCTTGTTGGTATCATCAACTGCGCCGGGCAACTGTCCCGGTCGTGGCGGGACTGGCGCTGAGCGCGGCCTCCCGCGCGCTGGCCGGCAGTTGCCCGGGGGATTATCGCATGAGCCGACTGATCGTGATTTCCAACCGCGTCTCCGTGCCGAAGGCAGCGGGCGCGGCTGGGGCACAGGGCGGGCTCGCGGTCGCGCTCAATTCGGCGCTGCGGGAACATCGCGGCATCTGGTTCGGCTGGTCGGGGCAGGAAACGCAGGAGTTCACCGGCCACCTCGACATGCAGCGCAACGACGACGTGACCACCGCAACGATCGACCTGGAACCGCAGGACATTGACGAATACTATAACGGCTACGCCAACCGCACGCTGTGGCCGCTGTTCCATTTCCGCATCGACCTGACCGAATACAACCGCGATTTCGGCGAGGGGTATGAACGGGTCAACCGCCGCTTTGCCGATAGTGTCCATCCCCTGATAGAGCCGGACGATCTGGTCTGGGTCCACGATTACCACCTGCTGCCGCTGGGTTCGATGCTGCGCGCGAAGGGCGTGAACAACCGCATGGGCCTGTTCCTGCACACACCGTGGCCGCCCACCCGACTGCTGGTATCGCTGCCGTTCCACGAGAAGCTCGTCACCTCGATGCTCGAATACGACGTGATCGGCTTCCAGACCACCGAATGGCTCGAAAGCTTCCTGCACTATGTACAGAAGGAGCTGGGGCTGAAGGTCAACCTCGACAATTCGATCAGCTATCAGGGTCGCCGCGTCGTTGCCCGCGCGTTCCCGATCGGGATCGACCATGCCGAATTCACCGAAGCCGCCGCCAGCGAGGAAGCCCAGGAGGCGCATGATCGCCTCAAGTCGAGCGTGCGCGGGCGCAAGCTGCTGATCGGGGTCGATCGGCTGGACTATTCCAAGGGGCTGGGCGAACGCTTCCAGAGCTTCGGCCGTTTCCTGACCGATCACCCGGCCGAAGCCGGGGCGGTCGTGTTGCTCCAGATCGCCCCCCCGAGCCGGGGCGATGTGGCCAGCTATCAGCAAATCCGCGAGGACCTTGAACGCAAGACCGGCCATATCAACGGCGCGCATGCCGATGTGGCCTTCGTGCCGATCCGCTACGTCAACCGCGGCTATCCGCGCGCGCAACTCGCGGGCTTCTACCGCGCTGCCAACATCGGTCTGGTGACGCCGCTGCGCGACGGCATGAACCTTGTCGCCAAGGAATTCGTCGCGGCGCAGGACCCCGAGGACCCCGGCGTGCTGATCCTGTCGCAGTTCGCGGGTGCTGCTCTCCAGCTTACCGATGCGTTGCTGGTCAATCCCCACTCCGTCGAACACGTCAGCGAGGCGATCCGCCGCGCGCTCGACATGCCGCTGGCCGAACGACAGCGCCGGCATGCCAAACTACTCGCCTCGGTCCGCGATTTCGACGTCATCCACTGGCGCAACGCCTTCGTCTCGGCGTTGGAGGGCAAGGGCAATAATGGCGGGCGCAATGCCGAAGAACAGGCCGCTTCCGCCTCTGTAAGGGCCGCCTGACGGGCCATCTGGAAAGCTCCGCAATCGATTATTAATGGCTTAGGTGATAAAAGTCACCTAAGTGTCGCTGGTGTGCCGCCGTAGTGACCTTTAAGAAGGCTAAGGGACTGGATGACCAGAGGTGCTGGCCGATTTTGGTCAAGTGCCCTAACAAAATAGAGAAAGGGCTCGGGAAACCGGGCATACGTTACGGCATGGCCAAGGTTCTTTATGGTGATTGTGTCGCGGATCGCGATTCGGCCCAGGTTCGGATTTCCGAGCTTGCCGGTGCCGGTTGCGAACTCCGCACCGTCGCGGCATCCAGCCCGATCGAAGGCGATGTGGCCCTGTGGATCGGAGCCGTCGGCCCGATCGAGGCGACCGCCGTCCGCCGCGATCGCGAGCATGTCTCGCTCCGCTTCAAGGAACCGCTCAGCAGCGAGATCCTGTATCATTTCGGCTGCGGCTAAAGCTGTCCGCACCCTGACGCGCACCGGCACCCTGCTTGCCGCTGCCGTTGCGATCTCCCTCATTCCCGCCCCCGCCAGTTCCGGTGAGGCACCACCGCTATCCTGGCCCAAGGCCCTGCGCGGGCAGATCGTCCGGCTGACCGAAGTCGGCTATCGGCTCAACGCTGCGGCAAGCCCGCTGTGCCCGCGCCAGGCGTCGGCCACGGGCATCACGGTCGACTACATCGAGGCCTATCCGCAAGCGAGCCGCGCCCTCGTTGCCGCCGAGCTGGCGATGGGCGGCGCGCCGCAAGTGGCGGCAGTCGCCCCCGGCAGCCCGGCACAGGCGGCCGGCGTGCGCGCGGGCGATGCGATCCTGGCGATAGACGGCGTCACCAGCGCGGCCATGGCCGCAGCCTCGCCCCAGCCCGCCCTGCTGGCCGACCAGATCGAGGACCGGCTGGCGGCGACGCCGCAAGGCCGCCGGATCGCGCTGGTGCTGGAGCGCGATGGGGCGCAGGTACCGGTCACGATCGATCCGGTGCAGTCCTGCGCGGCGCGGTTCCTCGTCAAGCCGGAGGCGGGGATGAACGGGTTCAGCGACGGCATCAACGTCGCCCTCGGCAGCCGCCTGATCGACTTTGCCCGCAGCGATGACGAGATCGCGGTGGTTGCCGGGCACGAACTGGCCCACGTGGTCAACGCCGATGGCGACGCCGGCGGGCTGAACCGGCGGCGCGCCATGGAAGACCGGGCCGATGTGCTGGGGGCCGCGCTGGCCCGCTGCGCCGGCTATGATGTCGAGCGCGGGCTCGATATCTGGCGGCGGTTCCGCAAGACCGACGTGTTCGGCTTTCTGGCGGTCCCCGAGCACCGGGGATGGAAGGCCCGCATCGCCAACATGCAGGCGCGGTCGCTCACCGGCCCCTGCCCGCCCTCCCGGGGGCTGGCGAAAGGGCCGCAGACCTGACCGATCAACCCGCCCGCTTCGCCTCGACGATGGCGACGGCAGCGGCAATCGCCTCGTCCGGGCCCAGCGCCGAGGTATCGAGCACCACCGCATCGGCCGCCGCCACCAGCGGCGCGTCCTTGCGCCCGGTATCGCGGGCATCGCGCGCGGCGAGATCGGCGGCGATATCCGCCAGCGCCGCTTGCCGCCCCTGCCCCAGCATCTCGCGGTGCCGCCGCGCCGCGCGGGCATCGACCGAGGCGATCACGAACAGCTTCACATCGGCCTCCGGCGCGATCACCGTGCCGATATCGCGCCCGTCCAGCACCGCACCGCCGGGCTGGCCGGCAAAGGCGCGCTGGCGATCGAACAGCGCACGCCGCACGCCGGGATGGATCGAAACCCGGCTGGCCAGCCCGCCGCTGGCTTCAGAGCGCAGTTCGGGATCGGCCAGCAGGCTGTCGGCGAAGTCGCAGGCCTGCACCGCTTGCGCCGGATCGTCCGGATCGAGCCCGCGCGCGGCGCAGGCGAACCCGACCGCGCGATAGAGCAGCCCGGTATCGAGGTGCGGCACTCCATAGCGCGCAGCCAACCCCCGTGCGATCGTGCCCTTGCCCGAGGCAGTAGGCCCATCGACAGCTATGATCATCGCCACCCCTTCAGTCCGCCGGCCGGTTACCAGCAGCAAGGCCGATTGCACGGTTGCGCGATTGACGCAATGCAGCAAGGGCCATATCCCGGCCCCACGCCTCGCAATCCAACGAAATGAGACGCGCGCACATGACCTCGAAGCCCTCTGTCCTCGTCACCGGCGGTGCCGGCTATATCGGCAGCCATGCGGTGCTGGCGCTTAGGGACGCCGGCTGGCCGGTGGCGGTGATCGACAACCTGACGACCGGCTTCCGCTTTGCCGTGCCGGACGACGTGCCGCTTTACGAAGGCGATATCGAGGATGGCGCGCTGCTCGCCCGGATTTTCGCCGAACAGGGCACCGGCGCGGTCATGCATTTCGCCGGGTCGATCATCGTGCCGGAATCGGTCGAGAACCCGCTGAAGTACTATCACAACAACACCGCCAAGAGCCGCGCGCTGATCGACGCGGCGGTCAAGGCCGGGGTGCGCCACTTCATCTTCAGTTCCACCGCCGCGACTTATGGCGTGCCCGAGGTTTCGCCGGTGGCAGAGGACTGCCCGCAACGGCCGATCAACCCCTACGGCATGTCCAAGCTGATGACCGAGATCATGCTGCGCGATGTCAGCGCCGCGCACCCGCTCAACTTCTGCGCGCTGCGCTACTTCAACGTGGCCGGGGCCGATCCGCAGGCGCGCACCGGCCAGTCGACGGCCGGGGCCACCCACCTCATCAAGGTCGCGGTCGAGGCAGCGCTGGGCAAGCGCGATCACGTTGCGGTGTTCGGCACCGATTTCGACACGCCCGACGGCACCGGCGTGCGTGATTACATCCACGTCTCCGATCTGGCCGATGCCCATGTTCTGGCGCTCGAAGCGCTGATCGCCGATCCCGCCCGCTCGCTGACGATGAACTGCGGCTACGGGCGCGGGTTTTCGGTGCTCGAAGTGCTCGACGCGGTGGACCGGGTGACGAACCAGACCATCGACCGCCGCCTGGAAGGGCGTCGCGCCGGCGATCCGGATTCGCTGATCTCGGACAACCAGCGGATCAAAACCACCCTGCCGTGGGTGCCCAAGCACGCCGATCTGCCCACCATCGTCAGCCACGCACTGGCGTGGGAACGGCGGCTGACGGAACTGCGCGGGAGCTGAAGCGCGCCGTCGGGGCCGCGTTTAGCCGACGGCCCTACGCAGAGGGACCGCGACTGAGATAGCGATCACCGGCGCTGCACTGCGGGCCGCCAGGCAGTCTCCGGCGATGGCATAAGAACGATCGTCATGGACATCGATGGCCTGTGTCCCGTCGTCCAGGATCACCGCGCGCAGCCGCGCGCCCAATCGCGCGGCCAGCCGGTCGGTCAGCGCCTGCACATCGAGCAGCCCGGCGCGCGCCAGGACGAGGTTGAGCAGGCCCAGCGCCCGCACCCGGGCAAGCGCGCTGCGGCCGAGCGGGCCGCGCCGGAACAGGTCTACAGCACGCAGCCCCGCCGGTCCCGTCAGGCCATAGAGATTGCACGGAACGAACGCCCCATCGGCCAGGATGTGACCGGGCCCGGATGCGCGCGGGTGCACCGCGTCCACCGCCTTGCGCCGGACCAGCGCGGCCACCGCATCGGCGGTGGTCAGCGCCTGTGCCACCGCATCGATCGACGCGGCGGTCAGCAGCGGCGTATCGGCGGTGGTGACGATCACCGGCCCGTTCCAGCCGCGCACCGCATCGCGCACGCTATCGGCAAGGTTATCGCGCGCTTCGACCAGTTGCACGGTGCCACGCCCCGGCAGGTGGGTCAGTTCGTCATAGATCGCCTCGAACGCCGCGCGCTCGATCGATACCGCAAGGCTGACGACGCGCGGGTGCGATGCCGCGACGTGCAGGACATGCCCGATCAGCGAACGACCGGCCAGCGGGGCCAGGCAGGCATGGCTGACCGCGAACCGCTGGGCCAGCCGCCCCTGCGCCTTGCCGCCGTTGCCGGCAAGGATGACGAGCCGCAGCCCGGCCACCGCGTCCTGCTCCCCGCTCACCACCCGCGCGCCCGCAGCGGCGGCACGGGTCTATCGGCAGGGCGGGCAAATCGCACGATCATGGCAAGGGCAGCTATGCGGGGCGCGTGTGACAGGTGCGTGAAACGCGCCCGATATGGAAACTTTGCGCCCATCGCGTTCGATCGGGCGATCGCCGGTCGCGCCCCATATCAGGGTAAATACCGCAGTGGGAAATCGCGGATCGCGGCGCTGGGGGACTGGAGCGGCGCGTCCGGCTGCGGTAGAGCGTCCGTGCCATGGGGACTGACGCCACACCGCCTGCAGACGCGCCGCCGAAGCTCTCGGTGGTCGTCCCCTGCTATAACGAAGCGCTGGGGCTCGATGCGCTCGACCGGCGGCTGAACGCCGCCTGCGCCGCCCGCTTCGGCGGCGATTACGAGATCGTCATGGTCAACGACGGATCGAAGGATGCGACGTGGGAGGGCATCCGCCGCCTCGCCGCCGCCAATCCGCGTATCGTCGGCGTCGATCTGTCGCGCAATCACGGCCACCAGCTCGCCGTCACCGCCGGGCTGCAGATGGCGCGCGGCGAGCTGGTGCTGATTATCGATGCCGACTTGCAGGACCCGCCCGAAGTGCTGGGCGCGATGGTCGACCGGATCGAGGAAGGCTATGACGTCGCCTATGGCCAGCGCATCGCCCGCAAGGGCGAAAGCGTGTTCAAGCGCGGCACCGCCAGCCTGTTCTACAAGCTGCTGGGCAAGCTGGCCGATCACGAGATCCCGCTTGATACCGGCGACTTCCGGCTGATGACCCGCCGCGTTGTCGACCAGCTTAACGCGATGCCCGAACGCTTCCGCTTCATCCGCGGCATGGTGAGCTGGATCGGCTTTGCGCAAGTGGCCGTCCCTTACGAGCGCGATGCCCGGTTTGCCGGGGAAACCGGCTATCCGCTGCACAAGATGATCCGCCTTGGCCTGGATGCGATCACCAGCTTTTCCACGCTGCCGCTGCGGCTGGCATCGCTCCTGGGCATGGTGATGGGGGTGTTCGGCATGGTCCTGCTGATCTGGGCGATCAGCGTCTATTTCGCGCATGGCACCGTGGCCGGCTGGACCAGCACGGTGGCGGTGGTGCTGATCATGGGCAGCGTGCAACTGCTGATCCTGGGCGTGTTCGGCGATTACATCGGCCGCCTCTATCTGGAGAACAAGCGCCGCCCGCTGTTCATCGTGCGCGAAGTCTGCGGGGGCACGCCTCCGCCCCCGCCCGCCGCCGCGGCAGCGCGGGACTGAGCACCGGATAGCCGGCGCGATGCTGCAACTTGTCCGCTTCGGCCTGGTCGGCCTCGCCAACACGGCCACCAGCGCCTGCGTGATCTTCGCGGCGATCCGGCTGGGCTCGGGCGACTATGCGGCCAATGCGCTGGGCTATGCGGTGGGGCTGTGCCTGTCGTTCGCCCTCAACCGGGGCTGGACCTTCGGCGTGCGCGGCGCGGTGCGCCTGTCCGAGATCGTCCGCTTCGGCGCGGTGGTCGGCCTGTCCTATCTGGTCAACCTGACCGTGCTGTCGATCATGCGCGACCACGGCTTTCGCGAAAGCGTGATCGGCCAGGGCGCGGCGATGGTGGCCTATTCGGTGTGCTTCTATATCCTGTCGCGCCGCTTCGTGTTCCGCACCCCGACTTCGGAGGCGCGACAGTGAGCGCCACCACCGTCTCGTGGCGCTGGTGCCTGGCGCTGGTGCTGCTGTGCGCGGTGCCGCTGCTCTATCCGCACACCCCGCCGCTGACCGACCTGCCCGCGCACATGGCCCGCTTCATGGTCCAGCTCGACGCCGGCCGTTCGCCCGATATTGCCCGCTGGTATTCGTTCCACTGGAACCTGATTCCGAACCTTGGCACCGATCTGCTGGCGCAGGCGCTGGTGCCGCTGATCGGCCTGGAACCGACGATGAAGGCGATCGCGCTGCTGATCGTCATCCTGCAGGTTTCGGGATACCTGCGGGTGGCGAAAGCGGCGCATGGCCTGCCCGGTGGCGCGGTGCCGATCACCGCGCTGCTGGCGCTGCCGCTCGCCTATGGCAACCCGTTCCAGTACGGCTTCCTCAACTTCACTTTCACCGTCGGCCTCGCCTTTCACGCGCTGGCGTTCTGGATGGACCCGCGCCTGGCCGCACGCCCGCGCTTGCGCTGGGCGATCTTCGTGCCGGTGGGCTGCGCCATCTGGGTCAGCCATCTGGCGGGCTGGGCGGTGCTGTGCCTGATGACCGGTTCGGTCGAATGGATGGCCCGGCTCGACCGCACCGGCCGGCCCATCCCCGCCCTCATCCGCGCCGGCCTTGCCTGTTCGTGCCTGCTGGTGCCGCAAGTGCTGCGAATGGTCTTCCCCGAAGGCGATCCCGGCCACTTGCCGACCGAGGGGCTGTTCCATTTCGACGAGAAGCTGTTCCTTCTCCTCAACGTCCTGGCCGACCGCTGGCAGCAGCTCGACATCGCCTTTGCCGCCGTGCTGATCGGCGCGATCCTGACCCTGTGGGTCAGCCCGCGCTACAAGCTGCACAAGGGGCTGGCACTGGCCGCGCTGGTGCTGTTCACCGCCTTCCTGCTGCTGCCGCGCCGGGTCTACGGGTCGTTCTATACCGATATGCGCATGGCGCCGACGATGCTGGCGCTGGCGGTGCTGGCGGCGGGGCCTCGCCTCGATGCGGTGAAGCGCGGCCTTGCCGTCCCCGCCGCCGCCGTGATCGCCTTCCTGGCCGCGCGGCTGGCGCTGATCGGGGTCAGCATGGGGCTGTGGGATGCGCAGTTCCGGGCCGACCTCGGCGTGCTGGACCGCATCCCCTACGGCACGCAGGCGGTGACCTTCACCGCCATGCCTTGCCGCACCTTCGTGTTGCAGGGGCGCGAACGGCGCACCCACCTTGCCAGCTTCGCGCTGGTTCGCCGCCACGCTTTCGCCAACGACCAGTTCGAGATGCCGGGCGGCCAGCTCATCACCATCCACAACCCCGCCGCCGAGCCGTTCCGGGTCGATCCCTCGACGCTGGAGATCGGCGAGGAATGCTATGGTGCCATCCCGGTGCTCGACAGCGTGGCGAAAGTGCCGCGTGCCACGCGCACGATGTGGATCATCTGGGACGTGCCCGAACTGCCGGTGCGCGGCTGGCGGGTGGTGGCCCGATCAGGCGATTCGGTGCTGTACCGGCGCTGATCCGGGCGGAGGTTACCCGCCCTTCTGCAGATCGGCGCGGGTCAGGCGGCTGGCGATATAGTCCGCGCCGCCGACGTTGTAGCTGTAGAGCGCGACCAGCGGCACGCGCAACTGCCCTTGCCCGCTATCGACGATCACATCGGTCCCCATGACGTTGATGACCTTGCCGATCAGCACGCCGCCCTGCGCATAGATCGGCATGCCCGGCGAAAGCTCGCGCCAGTCGATATTGCGCACGGTGACGACGCGGACATTGGCGAGCTTCGCTTCGGTTTCCGGATCGGTGGCAGTGATCGCCGGATTGGGGACGACTTCGGGTTGCGGGACATAGACGGGCTGCGGCGCTTCCGCAGCCACCGCCACGGCCGGATCGGCAGCCGCCTCGGGCTCAGACGCGCCGGCCTCAGGTGCAGCGGGTGGTGGCGGCAGAGGTTCGGCCGGTTCGGCGGCGGGTGCTTCGGCGGCGGGTTCCGGCGGCGCAGGCTGCTCGGCCGCCGGGTCGGGTGTTCCCTCTGGCGGCAGCGCCGAGACCAGACCATAATCACCCCCCGCCTCCGGTTCGGCCGCATGGAGCGGGAACAGCGGAACCGCCGCAAGGGCAAGGGCGAAAAGGTGAGTCCTGGCAGTCATACGGGAACTCCCGTTGCACAAGTGTGGTGCACTGCACAATACGCCGGATTGCTGCGGGGTTCCATAGGTTCGCGGGCAGGAAGCAAATTATATGGCTGGAGATCGCATCGGACTTGGATGACATATCCGAGCGTGACACAATTTCGATTTCATGACACAAACATCAAGCTAGGCCACACCCGGCAACTTGCGCCATGGAGAAACCGATGACCGTGCAAGTGACGATCACCGCTAGCGGCCGGATGAGCCTGCCCGCCGATATCCGCAAACGGCTGGGCCTCTCCGGGGGTGGGGCACTGCTGGTCGAAGAAACCGAAGATGGCGTCGTCCTGCGGACATTGGCGCAATCCATCGCCCATGCGCAAACGCTGGCGAAGCAATATAGCGCCGGCAAGGCGGACGCTTCGGTTGACGGATTTCTCGATCGCCGCCGGCAAGATTGGGGCGAATGAGCGCGGTCGTGCTGGATGCCTCGGCGCTTCTGGCGCTGCTGCATGACGAGCCCGGGGCTGACAACGTCGCACAGGTGTTGACCGACGCCCGGATGGCAAGCGTGAACTACGCCGAAGTGGTCAGCCATTTCATTCACAATGGCATGCCGGAAGATCAGGTCGAGGCGATGCTTCGGCCACTCCCGATCGCCATCATCGCCGCGGATCGTGCGCTGGCGATGATGGCCGGAGGGTTGCGGGCCGTGACTGCATCCGCAGGCCTGTCGCTGGGCGACCGCTTCTGCCTAGCCCTGGCCCGGCGCGACCGCCTGCCGGCGCTTACCGCAGACAGGAAATGGCGCGATGTGGCGCAGGCGGCCGGCGTGACGGTGTCGGTTATCCGGTAACCGACCGGCCGGGCGCGGAGCTTTACCTCACTCCGCCGCCACGCCCTCGCCGAACAGGCCCGGCTCGCTGCCGTCGTCCTCAACCTCTTCGTTTGCGGCCTTGGCTTTCTGGCGCTTGTCGAAGCTGGTCCAGACGGTGTTCCAGTCACCCCGGGTCGCGCCCTTGGAGTATTCGGTGGCGCGGGTTTCGAAGAAGTTGGCGTGTTCCACGCCGTTGAGCAGCGGGGTCAGCCAGGGCAGCGGGTGTTCGTCGATCATGTAGACCGGATCGAGGCCAAGCTGGCCCAGCCGCCAGTCGGCGATGAAGCGGATGTACTTCTTGATGTCCTTGGCGCTCATCCCCGGCACCGGGCCCATTTCGAAGGCGAGGTCGATGAAGGCGTCTTCGAGCCGCACGGTCTTCTGGCAGCAATCGATGATATCCTCGCGCACGGCCTTGGTCAGGCAGCCGCGTTCCTTGACGAAGGTGTGGAACAGCTTGGTGATGCCTTCGCAGTGCAGGCTTTCATCGCGCACCGACCACGAGACGATCTGGCCCATGCCCTTCATCTTGTTGAAACGCGGGAAATTCATCAGCATCGCGAAGCTGGCGAACAGTTGCAGCCCTTCGGTGAAGCCGCCGAACATGGCGAGGGTGCGGGCGATATCCTCGTCGTTATCCACCCCGAAGGTGTGCATGTAATCATGCTTGTCCTTCAGCTCGGCATATTCGAGGAACGCGCCATATTCGCTCTCGGGCATGCCGATGGTGTCGAGCAGGTGCGAATAGGCGGCGATGTGCACCGTCTCCATGTTGGAGAAGGCGGTGAGCATCATCTTGATCTCGGTCGGCTTGAACACGCGGGCGTACTTTTCGTGGTAGCAATCCTGCACTTCCACGTCGGCCTGGGTGAAGAAGCGGAAGATCTGCGTCAGCAGATTGCGCTCGCTCTCGGAAATCTTCTGCGCCCAGTCGCGGCAATCCTCGCCCAGCGGCACTTCCTCGGGCAGCCAGTGGACCTGCTGCTGGCGCTTCCAGAAATCGTAGGCCCAGGGGTACTCGAAAGGCTTGTAGGTCTTGCGGGCTTCGAGCAGCGGCATGGGACGACTCCGGGTTATGGCGATTCGTGGTGCAGACCCGGCGGAACCGGGCGGAATTTCCGTTGCGCAGCCGGGACATGGGTGTCCCCGGATGCGCGGACGGTCACGATACCCAAATTCATCAGCCTGGGGAGATGGGCAGACCACATATTCACAGGCCAGTGCGACAATATCTTGCGCTTGTGAGGATATGGGAACGCAAGGTCTAGTGACAAGGCGCGGCCTCCGGGAAGCGGGAACCGACCGGCCCCGCCGCTCATTCCACCGGAGCAGACCAGGAGAGACCAGCCATGCCCAGCACCCGCGAAGCTGAAACCAGTTGGCAGACCGCCGCCGGCACGATCCGCAAGGGCATGAAGGTCCTGGCCCCGGACGGCACCAGCATCGGCCGGGTCGCGGCGGTGGCCGGAAATGAGTTGCAACTGACGGGCGGCAGCCACGCCTTCGTGCTGGTCTCGCAAGTCGATGGTGTCAGCGATGACGCGGTGCTGCTGGAGCGACGCGGCGATGACAGTTTCGGGATCGCCGCGGGATAAGCCGCTTCGCCAAGAGATTTCCCGCGCCGCCGGAGCGGGACCGGTGGCAAACCCTGCCGAAACGCACCACGGGCGGGACACACAGTGCCCGGGGTGCGCTCCGGCGCAGGCTTGCCGCCGATCGCGGCACCAGCGGCGCGGGGGCCTCGGGGTCGGCGCTATGCGCGCCCCGCAGCCTCCCGGTCTTCGGAAATCATTTCCAGAACCAGCGCGGGGTCACGATCCGCGCGGCCCGGTTGCGCCACATCTGCATGTAGAGCCAGATCCCGGAGGCCGAAAAGAAGACGAGCGCCAGGCCCGAGAGCACCGAGATGGCGGTGCCGAGGGGGCCAAGGCTTTCGCCCGAATGGAGAGGATGAAACACGCCGGCGAACGAGCCCGTGCCGGTCACCGCGATCCGCAGCATGAAGATGCCGAAGATAACCGATAGCCAGCGGTGCCATGTGTGCATGAGAGATAAAGTCCCGGCGGAGTGCTTAATCCTTGTTGCGTATGGCTCGCAATACGCACCGACTCAAGCCGCAAATTGTCGCAAAGGGTAGCGGGGGATATCCGGGGCGGTTTTCCGCGCTTTCCACGAAGCGTGTGGGCGCTGCGGCCAGTGCCGGAACGAACCGCTTTCGCGCGCCGTTACCCCTTCACAACCCCCGAATACCCTTGAGGAGAATACCCATGTTCGAGAAACTGCGCATCCGCGAACATATGGAAGTCACCACCGCCGGTGGCCAGCACGTCGGCACGGTGGACGAAGTGAAGGACGATCAGATCAAGCTCACCCGCACTGACAGCGCTGATGGCGCGCACCATTTCATCGCCTTCGACGCGGTCGACAAGATCGACGACAACCGGGTCTACCTGAAAGCCGGCACCCAGATCCCCGCCGGCGTGGACTAATCCAAAGCGCTACCCCATAAGCAGGACGGCTGTCCGGTCCCTCGACCCCGGACGCCGTTATGCGGGGGTGCCCCGGCCTTCCTATAGGAAGGTCGGGGTTTTTCGTTTCAGCATGTATGCTGATGATATTAAGCGTAACGGATAAGCTTCCAAGTCACTGCGCGCCCGTTGTGGGGCGGCATGCGATTACCCTTAGCAATCGGTGCAGTCGTCGACGGAACATCCATCGACTGCCAGACCCCGGACTCAGGGCAGGTTTCGCCAGTGTGCGAGGTAGTGCCAATCGGCTTCTTGGAGGCGTAGTAGTTCATAACTTTATTCCTTCATTAATGCGTACCCGCCCTCCGGGGCAGGAAGCGCGTTTCAATGAAGCAAGCAAAGTCGGTGAGTTGGTGTGCTGCGGATGATGACAGCGAACTGCCTTTTCCACAGGATATGCACATGCCCATCCCGCCTGAATCCGGAGACTTCAGGTTGACCAGAACGTCGGCACATGCGATTCAGAGGTTGCAAACAGCAGACTCGAATGCACCGCGTTCAGCTTGCTAGGGGGTCGGTCGAAAGACCGGCCCCCACTTGATTCTTTTTTATCAAAAAAGAATCAAGTAACCTTATTTAGTTGCTCGCCCATATATGAGCGAGTCAACCAACGCACTATATGCGCACTTTTCCACAGTCTAAGCGAATGCCCTACCTCACTGGCAGGCGAGGCACTCGTCATAGTCGGTCGTCTCGCCGATCTCGAACTTGGGCGCTTCGCTGGTGTTGTCAGCCTCTACCCCGCCCGCGAAACCGGCGCGCTGGACCGACTTCGAGCGCAGGTAATAGAGCGACTTGATGCCCTTCTCCCAAGCCTGGAAGTGCAGCATCATCAGGTCCCACTTGTCGACATCGGCGGGGATGTAGAGGTTCAGCGACTGGGCCTGGTCGATATAGGGCGTGCGGTCGGCGGCGAATTCGAGCAGCCAGCGCTGGTCGATCTCGAAGCTGGTCTTGTAGACCGCCTTTTCCTCGGTGCTGAGGAAATCGAGGTGCTGGACCGAACCGCCGTGTTCAAGGATCGAGTTCCAGACATTGGCCGAATCCTTCGACTTGGCCGCCAGCAGCTTCTGCAGATAGGGGTTCTTGACCACGAAGCTGCCCGAAAGCGTCTTGTGGGTATAGATGTTGGCCGGGATCGGCTCGATGCAGGCCGAGGTGCCGCCGCAGATGATCGAGATCGACGCAGTGGGCGCGATCGCCATCTTGCAAGAGAAGCGCTCCATCACGCCCACGTCCGCCGCGTCGGGGCACGGCCCGCGCTCGTTCGCGAGCAGCATCGAGGCCTCGTTGGCCTTCATGTTGATGTACTGGAACATCTGCATGTTGAGCGCCTTGGCCATCGCGCTTTCGAAGGCGATGCCGCGCTTTTGCAGATAGGAGTGGAAGCCCATCACGCCCATGCCGACCGAGCGTTCGCGCGCGGCCGAATACTTCGCGCGGGCCATCTCGTCCGGCGCGCGGTCGATATAGTCCTGCAGCACGTTGTCGAGGAAGCGCAGCACGTCCTCGATGAACACCTTGTCGCCCTTCCACTCTTCCCAGGTTTCGAGGTTGAGCGAGGACAGGCAGCACACCGCCGTGCGATCCTTGCCGAGATGATCGCGCCCCGTCGGCAGGGTGATTTCCGAGCACAGGTTGGAGGTGGAAACCTTGAGCCCCAGTTCGCGGTGATGCGCCGGCATCATCCGGTTCACCGTGTCCGAGAACACGATGTAGGGCTCGCCGGTCTGCAGCCGGGTTTCGACCAGCTTCTGGAACAGCGCGCGGGCGTTGACGGTGCTGCGCACTTCGCCGGTCTTGGGGCTGCGCAGGTCGAACTCGGCCCCGTCGCGCACCGCTTCCATGAATTCGTCGGTCAGCAGCACGCCGTGGTGCAGGTTGAGCGCCTTGCGGTTGAAATCGCCCGAGGGTTTGCGGATTTCGAGGAACTCCTCGATCTCGGGGTGCGAGACGTCGATGTAGCAGGCGGCCGAACCCCGGCGCAGCGAGCCCTGGCTGATCGCCAGCGTCAGCGAATCCATCACCCGCACGAACGGAATGATGCCGCTGGTCTTGCCGTTCAGGCCCACCGGCTCGCCGATGCCGCGCACGTTGCCCCAGTAAGTGCCGATGCCGCCCCCGCGCGAGGCGAGCCAGACATTCTCGTTCCAGGTGTTGACGATGCCTTCCAGGCTGTCGTCCACCGAATTCAGGTAGCAGGAGATCGGCAGGCCGCGCCCGGTGCCGCCGTTCGACAGCACCGGCGTTGCCGGCATGAACCACAGCCTGGAGATATAATCGTACAGCCGCTGCGCATGGTCCTGATCGTCGGCATAGGCATCGGCCACGCGCGCGAACAGGTCCTGATACTTTTCGCCGGGCAGCAGATAGCGATCGTCCAGCGTATCCTTGCCGAATTCGGTCAGCAGCGCATCGCGCTCATGATCGACGGTCACCGCAAAGCGGCGCGCGTGGATCGACTTTGAATCGCCCTTGGGCGCGGATGCGGCGGCGGTGAGTGCGCCGGCCATGGCGGCCGCGGTCGCGCTGGCGACCAGATCGGCGGTTCCCTTGTCGGTCTTGTCCATCGCGATTGCCGGGCGCTCGCCCGTCTCCCTGGTTGGTTGGGCCGCTGCCGGAGCTGCCGGCGCGGCAAAGTTCGAAAGCAGATCACCCTGGCTCATGTCGTCATGCTCCGCGCCGTTTGCGAGATCGGCTCCCAAGTCGGCACTGCCCGTGTTCCTGAAATCCATGTTCGCCCCGCCGTGTCCGTCCGTGGCCGCAGCGGCCACAATGCCCGCGCCCGCCCGAAGGCAGACGAACGATAGCGCCGCGCGCGGGGCCGACCGGACGACAGGGCGGACCATTGCGGCCAGCCTTACCATCAATCGGCACATAAAGGGAACGAAATCCCCTCCCCTGCCCGGAAATCGCCGCAGCCGGAGCCCGCTCCACCCGGAGTCAGGACCGCCAGGCGATTTCCCCACCTGCCTGCAGTCCGATCTAGGTGTTGAGCCCCGGCAGCCACGCCGCCACTACCCATAGTGCCTGTTCTGAAATTCCGTTCAAGACCTCGCCCGCTGCCGCCGGGCCACCGCCGGGCCGGCCCCGAAGCCGCGACGCGCCGGATTTCCTCCGCCGCCGGGCGACGCAAGGGGAAATTGTGCCGCCGGGAAAACCTTTTTATCCACAGTTGCAAGGCCCGTCTGCCAGCGAACCCGGCCGCCCACGCAACTTTGCCCGGCGTCGCGCATTATGGCGCGCAGGGAACACCAAGGAGGGAACCGTTCCATGCTCAACATCATCGGTGCCATCGTCAGCGGCCTGGTCATCGGCATTCTGGCGCGCTTTTTCTACCCCGGCCCGGTGCCGATGAGCTGGCTGGCAACGATCCTGCTGGGCGTGGCCGGGTCGCTGGTCGCCGGACTCGTCACCACCCGCGGCCGCCGGGATTTCGAGCGCGCCGGATGCCTGGCATCGGTGATCGGTGCGATCGTGCTGATCTTCATCGGCAGGGCGATCGGCATCGGCATGTGAAGGCGGAGACGGCCCACTCCGCGCAGCTAGCTCTAAAACGTGAATCCGCCGGAGTTTTCCTTGAGATGCTCGATGAATAGCCGGAACCTCGCCGGTACCACGGGCCCGGGCAGATGCACCGCGAAAATGCCGACTTCCTGCGATCCCTGGTAGTCCGGGAGTACCTGGACCAGTTTCCCGCCGGCGAGTGCCGCAGACACGTCCCACAGCGACCGCAGGGCAATTCCACAGCCCTCCAGCGCAAGTTCTCGCACGACCTCGCTTGAATTGGTGCGCACATGGCTGCAGCCGTCCTGGACGACCTGGCCGTCACTCCCCTCCAGATGCCAGGGAAGCTGGCTCTCGGTGGCGAGCAACCGGTGGTGTTTCAGATCGGCCAGCGTCTGCGGCACGCCGAAACGGGCAAGGTAACCCGGCGCTGCGCACAGTACCCTTCTGCTGGTGCCGAGTCTGTAGCTGACCAACTGGAGATCGATCGTCGCCGCGATCCGTATCGCAACGTCGTGGCCGCCTTCGCGCAAGTCGACGAATTCATCGGACAGGTCGATCTGCAGATCGATCTGCGGATATCGTTCCAGGAAAGCGGGAAGGTGCGGAACCACATGCATGCGGCCGAACGATGTCGGTGCGGTAAGCCGCAACGGCCCGCTCGCGTCGGCGTGCCGCCCGGAAATCCTGTCCTCTACGCCTTCGAGCGAAGCGCCCAGCAGCAGGAGCGCATCGTAGAGCTCCTTGCCTGGAACAGTAAGGGCAAGACGCCTGGTCGTGCGATGGATCAAACCCACGCCCAGCCGCTCTTCCAGCCGGCTCAGGCGCTTGGACAGGCCGGCAACCGAAGCCCCTCTTGCACGTGCAGCCGCAGAAATCGATCCCGCCTGGATGATGTGCACAAACAGGTCATAATCGGGATCGAACATCTTTAACCCAGGCTCAAAGGTCATTTCGTTTTTTTCATTCTAGTGCAAGCCGCGCTTTCCGCCTAGCGCACAAGAGACCTAAAACAAGGAGCGGGAGTCATGTCCGCAAAGGTTGTCAGGGCCGGACTGCAGGGAGCGGTTGCGCAATCGTTCGGTATGCCCTGCACAGAGCTGGCGGCGACAAGTTGTCCGAACACGCCGGCAAAAGCAGCCTGAAGTCTCCCGCACCGTTCTTCTCGCCGAGGCATCCCATGTCCATAAAAATGCCCGTCCCCGACCAAGCGACCCTCGCCAAACGCGCCCGGATCGTCGCGGCGATGCGCAGCATCGTGCCGGGCGAAGGCGTGATCGATGATCCCGATGCGCTCCGCCCGTGGGAATCGGATGGCCTCACCGCCTATCGCCAGCCGCCGATGCTGGTCGTCCTGCCGGAGACGGTGGAGCAGGTGGCCGCCGTGCTGCGCTGGTGCCACGCCGAGGGGGTAAAGGTGGTTCCCCGCGGTTCCGGCACTTCCTTGTCGGGGGGTGCGCTGCCGCTGGCCGACGCTGTGTTGCTGGGCATGGGCAAGTTCAAGAAGATCTTGCGGATCGACTACGAGGACCGCATCGCCGTGGTGCAGCCGGGCGTCACCAACCTTGCGATCACCCAGGCTGTGGAAGGACGCGGTTTCTACTACGCGCCCGATCCATCAAGCCAGATCGCCTGTTCGATCGGCGGCAATGTCGCGGAAAATTCCGGCGGGGTCCATTGTCTCAAATACGGGCTTACCACCAATAACGTGCTCGGCGTGGAACTGGTGACGATGGACGGTGAGATCGTGAGGCTGGGCGCGGACTATCCCGACGCCGGCGGGCTCGACCTGCTCGGTGTGATCGTCGGCTCGGAAGGGCTGCTGGGCGTGGTGACCGAAGTCACCGTGCGCATCCTGCCCAAGCCGCAAACCGCGCGGGCGGTTCTGCTCGGGTTCCCGGACGCGGAAAGCGCCGGTGCCTGCGTCGCTCACGTCATTGCCGAGGGAATCATCCCGGCCGGCATGGAAATGATGGACCGACCGGCAATCCATGCCGCCGAGGCTTTCGTCAAGGTCGGCTACCCGCTCGATGTCGGCGCGCTGCTGATCGTCGAGGTCGATGGCCCGGCGGCGGAGTGCGATCACCTGATCGATGAAATCGCCCGCATCGCCGATGCCAACGGCGCTACCAGTTCCCTCATCTCGCAGGACGAGGCCCAGCGCGTCGCGTTCTGGGCCGGCCGCAAGGCGGCTTTCCCCGCGGTGGGGCGCATCTCGCCCGACTACTACTGCATGGACGGCACGATTCCACGCCGACGCCTGCCCGAAGTTCTGCGACGCATGGAGGCGCTGTCGCAGAAGTACGGTCTGGGTGTCGCCAACGTGTTCCATGCCGGTGACGGCAACCTTCACCCGCTGATCCTCTATGATGCCAACATTCCCGGCGAGCTTGATCGCGCCGAGGAGTTCGGCAACGATATCCTGCGTCTGTGCGTCGAGGTTGGTGGCGTGCTGACCGGCGAACACGGTGTCGGCATCGAGAAACGCGACCTGATGCCCGAAATGTTCGCGCCGGACGATCTGGCGCAGCAACAGCGCGTGAAATGCGCATTCGATCCCGAACTGCTGCTCAATCCCGGCAAGGTCTTCCCGACGCTCCACCGCTGCGCCGAGCTGGGCCGGATGCACGTCCATCACGGGCAGCTTCCCTTTGCCGATCTTCCGAGGTTCTGATGGCCTTCCTGCAACCAAGAGACGCGGACGACCTGACCGAAATCGTGCGCAGCGCTGCAAGCGCCGGAGAAAAGCTGGAACTGCGCGGCGGCGGTACCAAGGCCGACTTCGGTGCCCCGCGCGCGGCGACGGTAGTTTCCGTGGCCGCGCTGTCGGGCGTCATAGACTATGACCCGGCCGAACTTGTGCTGACCCTGCGCCCCGGCACTCCGCTTGCCGAGGTCGAAGCCCTCCTCGCGGCGGAGGGCCAGATGCTGGCGTTCGAGCCCTGGGGCGCACCCGGCGCGACGATCGGCGGCGTCATTGCAGCAGGCGTCGCCGGCTCCCGCCGCATTACGGCAGGCAGCGCGCGCGATCACTTGCTCGGTTTCCAGGCGGTTTCCGGCCGGGGCGAAAGCTTTGTCGCGGGTGCCAAGGTGGTCAAAAACGTCACCGGATATGACCTGCCGAAGCTTATGGCCGGATCGTGGGGCCGCATCGGCGCGATGACCGAGCTGACCCTCAAGGCCCTGCCCGCCCCGCGCATGACCACGACCATGGTCGCTGAAGGTCTGGGCCCGGCTGCGGCCCATGCGCTGATGGCCTGCGCGCTTGGCAGCAACGCCGACGTATCGGCAGCGGCCCACCTCGCACGCGGGTTGACCTTGCTGCGCGTTGCGGGCTTTGCCCCATCGGTGGAAGCGCGCTGTGCCAGCCTTCCCGGCATCGTTTCCGCGCACTGCACTGTCCGGCGTGTCGCTGACGACGAGGCTGCCGGGTTGTGGGACGAGGCGATGACCGGATCGGGGCTCGCGGGAGAAACCTGTTGGCGCGTGCATCTGCCCCCGCGTCATGCGCCCTCTCTGGTCGCGCGCCTTGAGCCGCTCGGGATCGACTGGGCGATGGACTGGGGCGGCAGCCGGGTGTGGATCGCCCATGCCGGAAGCTCGCTCGCTGTGCGCCAAGCCGCCGCGGACCTCGGCGGCGAGGCCACGCTGGTGCGCGCCGATGCCGCGATGCGCGCGGCAGTCCCGCCGTTTCAGCCCCGTGCGCCGGGCCTCGCCGCGCTTGAACAGCGGGTCCGGCTGGCGTTCGACCCCAAGGGCGTCTTCGCCACCACCCGTTTTGCCGAGGATGCCCATGCAGACCTGCTTCCCGCCTGAACGTCTCGCCGATCCGGCGATGCGCGCCTCGGAAGAGGTGATCCGCAAGTGCGTGCACTGCGGGTTCTGCACGGCAACCTGCCCGACCTACGTCCTGCTCGGTGACGAGCTCGATAGTCCGCGCGGCCGCATCTACCTGATGAAGGATATGCTCGAGAACGGGAGCGAGCCGACGGCGGAGATCGTCAAGCACGTCGATCGCTGCCTTTCATGCCTGTCGTGCATGACCACCTGCCCGTCGGGCGTGAACTACATGCACCTCGTCGACCACGCGCGGGCCTATATCGAGGAGCGCTATACCCGGCCTTTGAGCCAGCGGTTCTTCCGGCGGCTGCTGGCCACCGTTCTGCCGCATCCCGGACGGTTCCGGCTGGCGCTCCTGTTCGCGCCGCTGGGCAAGCCGTTCCGGCCACTTCTGAAAACGATCCCGGCGTTGCGCCCGCTCGCCGCAATGATCGATCTTGCACCGCTCAGCCTGCCCGACGCCGCGCCGCTGGATAACAGCCGCCTGCCCAATGCCAAGGGCCGCGTCGCCCTGTTGCAGGGTTGCGCCGAGCCGGTACTCCGGCCGGAATTCCAGGCCGCCGCTGTCCGCCTGCTCGAGCGCTGCGGTCACGCCGTGATCTTCGCGCCGGGCGAAGGCTGCTGCGGCGCGCTCGTCCACCACATGGGCAGGGAAGCCGACGCGCTCGACGCGGCACGGCGCAACGTCGATGCGTGGACCCGTGAATTGGAGGGAGAAGGGCTCGACGCGATCCTCATCACCGCGTCAGGCTGCGGTACGACGATCAAGGATTACGGCTTCATGCTGCGCGAGGACCCCGCCTATGCCCAAAAGGCGGCGCGGATAAGCGGGCTGGCGATGGATGTCAGCGAGTATCTCGCGCGGATCGATCTGCCGCCGGGCGACGGTCGCGGACTGGTGGTGGCCTACCACCCGGCGTGCTCGCTGCAGCACGGCCAGAAAGTGACCGAGCAGCCCAAGCGGTTGCTCGCGCAGGCCGGCTACGACGTGCGCACCCCGGCAGAGGCGCACCTGTGTTGCGGGTCGGCCGGAACCTACAATATCCTGCAAGCCGAGATCGCAGGCCAGCTTGGCCGGCGCAAGGCCGATGCGATCGACGCTCTGAAAGCTGACGTCATCGCCACGGGCAACATCGGTTGCGCGACCCAGATAGGCCGGTTTTCCGGCACGCCTGTCGTCCACACCGTCGAACTGCTGGACTGGGCAACCGGCGGCCCGGCACCCGCCGCATTGCGCATGAAAACTGAATCACTTGCCGTTCGTGTCGAGTGAAGTCGAGACACCTGAGCACAGCGCCAGCGTGTCTCGACTTCGCTCGACACGAACGGAACTTGTGGTGCTGATGAAACGCTCGACGCTCGAGCACAAAGGCTCGTTGATCCGAACGCATAGCCCTCTCCCCTTCAGGGGAGAGGGTTGGGAGAGGGGGTGGTGCCGCTTCGCCCCCCCTCTCTACTCCGGCTAGGCGGACAAGCCGCCAAGCCTGCGTATCTCTCCCCTGAAGGGGAGAGAGCGACATGAGCCAAAGTATCGGGACCTGGTATAACCAGCCCGCGTCAGCGTTCGCCCTCCGGTCAGTCGCCGTGCTTTCGTTCGCGGCGGCTTTCGAGCATGCCGGGCGCGATGAAGCCGATGGGGGTGACTTCCATCGCCCGCTTCTTCAGCTCGCCCTTCATCCGGGCGTACTCGGTCTCCATTTCCTCGGTCACCGTGGCGCGGCTGTCGGCAAGGGCCTCGGCGAAGTCTTCGCCGGTTACCGCATCGACCTTCGCGCCACGCTTGCGGATGGCGATCAGGCCGGCGCGGCGGACCACGTCTTCCAGATCGGCACCGGTAAACCGCTCGGTCTCGCGCGCGATCTGCGCCAGATCGACATCATCGGCGAGCGGCATGCGGCCAGTGTGGATGCCCAGGATATGCTCGCGCCCGGCCGCGTCGGGGGTGCCGACGTAGACCAGTTCATCGAACCGGCCGGGGCGCAGCAGCGCCGGATCGACCAGCGCCGGGCGGTTGGTCGCGCCGATCAGCACCACCGATTGCAGTTCCTCCATGCCGTCCATTTCGGCCAGGATGGTGTTGACCACCCGCGCCGTCACTTGCGGCTCGCCCATGCCGCCGCCCATGCCCCGGGCGGGCACCAGACTGTCGATTTCGTCGATGAAGATCACGCAAGGTGCCACCTGCCGGGCGCGGGCGAACAGCTTGGCAATCTGCTGCTCGCTCTCGCCATACCACTTCGACAGCAGGTCGGACGACTTGATCGAGATGAAGTTCGCCTCGGCCTCCTTGGCGACGGCCTTGGCCAGCAGGGTCTTGCCGGTGCCGGGGGGGCCATAGAGGAGGAAGCCCTTGGCCGGGCGGATGCCCAGCTTGTGGAACGCCTCGGGGTTCTTGAGCGGCAGCTCGATCCCCTCCTTCAGCTTGAGCTGCGCATCGTCGAGGCCGCCGATATCGGCCCAGCCGATGTTCGGCACCTGCACCATCACCTCGCGCATCGCGGAAGGCTGGACGCGCTTGAGCGCGGCGAGGAAATCCTCGCGCTCGACCGACAGCGTTTCGAGCACTTCGGCGGGGATGGTGCGCGCCTCCAGGTCCAGCTTGGGCATGATCCGGCGCACCGTCTCGATCGCCGCCTCACGGGTGAGCGCGGCAAGATCGGCACCCACGAAGCCGTGCGTGGTGCGCGCCAGCTCGTTGAGGTCGATCCCCGCGCCCAGCGGCATGCCGCGGGTGTGGATGCCGAGTATTTCGCGACGGCCGTTCTCGTCCGGCACCCCGATCACGATCTCGCGGTCGAAGCGGCCGGGGCGGCGCAGCGCCTCGTCGATCGCCTCGGGGCGGTTGGTGGCGGCGATGACGACGACATGGGCACGGCTGTTCAGCCCGTCCATCAGCGTCAGCAACTGGGCGACCAGCCGCTTCTCGGTCTCGCCATGCACCTGATCGCGCTTGGGGGCGATCGAATCGATCTCGTCGATGAAGATGATCGCCGGCGCGGCCTTGGCCGCTTCCTCGAACACGGTGCGCAACGCCTTCTCGCTCTCGCCATAACCGGAGCCGACGATTTCGGGGCCGTTGATCGAGAAGAACTGCGCCTCGCTCTCGTTCGCCACCGCCTGCGCCAGCCGGGTCTTGCCGGTTCCCGGCGGGCCGTGCAGCAGCACGCCCTTGGGCGGGGCCACGCCGAGCCGGGTGAACAGTTCGGGATAGCGCAGCGGCAGCTCCACCATCTCGCGCAGCGCGCGGATGGTATCGCCCATGCCGCCGACATCGTCATAGTTGACGTCGCCGCGCGCATCGTGCGCTTCCTCGAAGGTCTCGCGCAGTTCCACCTCGGTGTTCTCGTCGATGTGGACGATGCCGCGCGGGGTGGTGGAGACGACGTTGAGGCGGATCTGGGTCAGCGCATAGGCGGGCGCGTTGAACATCCGGCGCAGTTGCGGCGGGATATCCGCCACCTGCTGCTGCCCGGTGGTGGCGACGAGATCGCCCTGCACCATCGGCCGCCCGGCGAAGTTGCGCTTGAGCGCCAGCGCCGGCCCCTGCAGCCGCATGTCCTTCTGCGCCGGGGCAAACACCACGCGCTGCGCCGGCCTAGATTCGGCCTTGCGCACGGTCACGTGATCGCCCGAGCCGACTTCGGCGTTGCCGCGCTGCAGGCCATCCAGCCGGATCACCTCCAGCCCTTCATCCTCCGGATAGGCCAGCATCGCGCGCGCCACGGTCACCGCCTTGCCGGTGATTTCCAGCACGTCGCCCTCCATCGCGCCGAGTGCGCCGAGCGCCTCGCGCGAGAGGCGGGCGATGCCGTGCCCGCTTTCTTCCTGCCGTGCGGCGGCGACCTGCACCTTGACGGTGCGCGTTTCGACCTGGGTGTCGGTATCGGCCATGCTATCCCTTTCGTGCCCGCCCCTCGTTGCGGAACCCCGGACCTGGGCGTTCGCGTTCGGGTGCTGCTGGGAGACGAAGTAAGCATCCCCTCCGGCGTTTTCAAACGGCCGGCGCAGCGCCCTGTTCCGGCACGGCATTGGCGCGCGAAGTCATACCAAGGCTCGTTGATCCAAACGCATAGCCCTCTCCCCTTCAGGGGAGAGGGTTGGGAGAGGGGGATGGCGCCGCTTCCCCCCCTCTCTACTCCGGCTAGGCGGACAAGCCGCCAAGCCTGTGTATCTCTCCCCTGAAGGGGAGAGAGCGGCATGAGTCAGAGTTATCGGGATTTGGTATCAGCCGGTCGGCGGCTCCTGCTGCTGCGCCTTGCGGCTGACCCGGCGGTTCTTTGCCGCTCCCAGCCGCTCCAGCGGGTTCACCATCGCCTCGTAGCGGCCGAACAAGTGCTCCACCCGCTCGCGATCGGAAGCGAACGGCGCAGGGCGATAGAGCCGGTCCACGGCCGCATCGAGCGCGGCATGGGCCTTGCGCAAGTTGGCGGGCATCGTGTCGGGATCATAGAGATCGGCCAGGCTGGAGGTGGGATGCGCGGCGCGCGCATCGAGCACAGCCTGCGCCAGCACCTCGACTTTCGCGCGCTGGGCCGGCGTGGCGTCAGGCCAGGGGAAGGTGTTGTAAACGAGGCCGATGGAGTAGCGAAATCGACTTTCTAACCGCCCACCAATGTGAGCCAGCCACGCCATGTGCGCGCGGCTGGTCAGGATGGCGAAGTCGAACAAAGTTGTTTTGGGCTGAACGAACAGAAGATCGCTGGCGATCGTGGGCGGTTGCAGCCACCCCATTGGCACGTATTCCCTGCGCTCTGAACTGACCTTGGGGATTACAAGATATGCATCTTTGGGAACAACGGTGACGTGATAACGTGTTGGGTCCGACGCTAGCATCTGTGTCGCTTTGCTTTTGCTAGCTGCTCGCATAGCCCGGACATTCGCAATTCGCTCCAAAACTTTGGGCAGTCGCCTGATTTCATGTGGTGGAGCTTCTGACAGGTGCAGAATGAACCTGACGCCTCCGTTGATGAACTCTTGGCTTCCAAGATAGGGGCGCATAAACACCGTTGCGCCCGGCTCTTCAGCTATGAAGCGCGCGCGCTCATCTGCGTCGAAAATGTAGTGGCCACCATCGATGGGCTTCGAGCCGATCACAATCTTCCCGGCCCCATTGATCGGCCTGCCCTCCTCCTTCACCACAAGATGCCGATTCGCGACGCCCTTCGCATCGAACAGGTACGCCGTCAGCGCCGCGTGGCGGCTCTCCACCGGATCGCCCTTGATGTCCGGATAGCTGAACAGCCGTTTTTCGGCAGGCTCGTGATCGCGGTGGGCCAGTCCGACGATGATGACATGCACATGCGCCTTGCCGCGCGCCTCGCTGCCCCAGGAAAAGGTGCGGTGGGCGAAGGCGATTTCCAGCCCGCACCGGTCGAACAGGATCGGCCATAGCTGCGCCACCTGTTCGCCCTGGCAGATCGAATTGGTCGAAACGAAAGCGATGCGGATGCGGCGGTTGTCCTGCACGAACTGCCCCGCCTTGATGAACCACGCCGCGACATAGTCCAGCGTGCCGCCGCTGCCGCCCAGCCCGGCGATCCGGCGCACCTGTGCCCGCTGCAACTCGTTCTGGTACTTGGCCCCCACGAACGGCGGATTGCCCATGACATAGCTGCACCGTTCGGGCGGCAGCAGGTTCTCCCATGGTTCCTCCAGCGCATCCCCGTGCAGGATATGCGCGCTGTCCTTGAGCGGGATGCGGGCATAGTTGGCCGAAAAGCTCTCGTTCAGGGCGTTGTTGGCGATATGGTCCATCATCCACATCGCCACTTCGGCGATGCGGGCAGGAAATTCCTCGTATTCGATGCCGAAGAACTGGTCGACGGTGACGCGCGAGAGCAGCGCGGGATCGAGAAAGCCCTGGCGGCTGATCTCTCCGGTATCGGACATCGCCTTGGGCCAGCGCGCCTCCAGCGCCTCAAGCTCCAGCCGGCGCAGCTCGCGATAGGCGATGACCAGGAAATTGCCGCAGCCGCAGGCGGGATCGAAGAACGTCAATCGCGTCAGCCGGGTAAGGAACTTGTCCAGTTCCTTGTCGCGCCCGGTCTTGCGCCCGACGATCACCGCCAGTTCGGCCTTCAGGTCGTCGAGGAACAGCGGCCCGATCACCTTCAGGATATTGGCTTCGGTCGTATAGTGCGCGCCCTTGGCCCGGCGTTCCTTTGCGTCCATGACCGACTGGAACAGCGAACCGAAGATCGCCGGCGAAACGCCCGACCAGTCGTGCCTGGCGGCATCGAGCAGATGGCCGCGCATGGCGGCGGTGAAGTGGGCCGTCCGCAGCCGTCCGGCAAACAGCCGTCCGTTGACATAGGGAAATGCGTTCAGTTCCGCTGCCAGCGTGCTCTGCCGCGCGGTTTCCGGGGTATCGAGCACATCGAACAGATCGTTCAGCATGCGGCCCACATCGCTGCCGTCGGGCCGGGTATCGTTTTCTATGAGTTGAAGGAAAATGTCCTTGGGCTGGAAGATGCCGGTATCGTCCGCGAACAGGCAGAACAGCAGCCGGACCAGCAACTGCTCCAGATCGTGCCCGACATAGCCGGATTCCTCCAGCGCATCGTGCAGCTTGCCCATCAGCTCCGCCGCCTTGATGGTGACGCCCGCCTGCGTGGCGAACGTGACCTTGCGGCCCAGCATGAAATCGAACGCGGTAACGTGCTTGTGCAGGTCTTTCAGCGCGAAAGACAGTTCGCGGCCGTTATCGTCCAGATCGATCAGCCGCCAGCGCTGGAAATCGCAGGTCAGGATATAGCGCGGCTGATCGCGCTGCGGCAGCCAGTTGAAATATTCGCTTGCCTGCATCTGCGCGGCCAGCAGATCGCGGCCCGCGCTTTTCTGCTCGACGATCAGCGTGCCGGGCCAGAACAGATCGATGAAGCCGCGACGATTGCTGTCGATCGCCTGCACCTGCTTCTCGTAGACGGCAACCTGCCGCCGCCGGATGCCGAAAATCTCGAAAAAGTCGTTGTAGAAGCTTTGCGTTTCGCCCTTTTCGTAACGGGCGTCCTTCCAGTCCTCGCTGAATGCCTTGGCGCGTCGCCGTATCTCGTCCCAGCCAAGCCGCATCGCCGTCCCCTGTGTGAGACACGGGCTTAGGCGGCAGCGGCCAATTCCGCAACGATCAGGCGAGGGGGTGGGGAAGTTGGAGCGGGTAGCGGGAATCGAACCCGCATAACTAGCTTGGAAGGCTAGGGCTTTACCACTAAGCTATACCCGCCCGTTCCGGTGTGCCGGCGATTGCCCGAGATTGACGGGTTCGTCAACGGCTGACTTGATCCGGATGGCCCGCCCTCACCTCCCCCGTCGCCCTGGCATAAATCCCGCACTGCTCGGCGGGCGGCGGCGGGAAGGTCTTGATATTCTCGCACATGCAGCAATGTTAGGGGCAGATGCCAGACCTAAGGACCCTGCGATGACCGCCGCCCGCACCAGCCTGCCCGCCGAAGCTGCCGCCCCTTCGCGCAAAGGAGGAGCGTTCGACCGGATTTTCGGAGCGGGGCTGGGCAAGTTGCTGCGCGGCTTCGGGGTTTCTACCAAGCGCGACCAGCATGCCGGGTTGTTCGACCTCGCCGATGCGCTGCTGTCGCCGCGCGGGCGCGCTTCGGGTCCGGCACTGGCATCGGCGTTTTTCACGCTCTACGAGCAGAGCCCGATGGACGCGCGCCAGGCATTTCTGGCCAAAGTCCACGATCTCCATCCGGCTGACGCGCAGGCGATCGCCGCCGCGATCGCGCGGTGGCAGCGCGATGGCGATGAAGAGGCCGCCCGCGCGCTCAACGCCGCCACCGAATCGCCCTCGCGCCGGCTGATCCGCCTGCTCAACCTTGCCCCTCAGGGCACCCAGCGGCTGATCGGCATGCGCGAGGATCTGCTGGCCGCGCCCGATCGCAGCCCCGGGCTCAAGGCGTTCGATCGCGAGCTGGAAAGCGCCTTTGCCAACTGGTTCAACGCCGGCTTCCTGGAACTGCGGCGGATCGGCTGGGATACCTCGGCCCGGCTGCTGGAACGGATCATCGCTTACGAGGCGGTGCACGAAATCAAGGGCTGGGACGATCTGCGCCGCCGGCTCGAACCGGTAGACCGGCGCTGCTACGGGTTCTTCCATCCACAGATGCAGGACGATCCGCTGATCTTCGTCGAAGTGGCGCTGACCGATCACCTGCCCGGCGCCATCCACGATGTCATCGCGGCGGAACGCGAGCCGATCGACCCACGGCAGGCGAGCCATGCGATCTTCTATTCGATCAGCAATTGCCAGGTCGGGCTGAAAGGCATTCCCTTCGGCAATTACCTCATCAAGCGGGTGGTCGGCCTGCTCAGCGACGAGCTGCCGCAGCTCAAGACGTTCGCCACGCTGTCGCCGGTGCCGGGCTTTGCCAAGTGGCTGGCCAAGGACCGTCCGGGTGCCGCGGTGCCGGACGGCGACGAACTGCGCTCCATCGCGGCGCGCTATCTGGTCGAGGCCAAGGGGGCGGGGAACCAGCCGGTCGATCCCGTGGCGCGGTTCCATCTCGGCAACGGGGCGCGGCTTGAGGCGGTGCACGCCGGGGCCGATCTTTCGGCCAACGGGCGCAAGCAGGCGCACGGGGTGATGGTAAATTACCTCTATGACCTGGACGACATCGAAGCCAACTACTTCGCGCTGACCGAGACCGGCACCGTGGCCACCTCGAAAGCGGTGCGCGCACTGCTCGAAGAGACGCAAGACGCCAAACCGGCCAAGGGCAAGCGCAAGGGTGATGAACCGAAGACAGCGGAGGTCGCCTGAACAGCGATTGATGGGCGCGCAGAGACGCGGAGACGCAGAGGGATGTAGGGCATCGTGTGCTTAATGAGCACCCCAAGTTCCGTTCGTATCGAGCGAAGTCGAGATACGGAAAGCACAGCGCCAGCGTATCTCGACTTCGCTCGATACGAACGGAGAATGATTCAGATTTGATGCGCTCGGCTTTAAGCCCGACAATCTCTGCGTCGCCGCGTCTCCGCGTGAATCCAAAAATCCTGCTACGGCAGGATCAGGGTCAGTGCCCCGGAAAGTCCATCAGCGACTGCACCGCAACCCCGGCACCACGCAGCCGGTCCGCGCCGCCCAGGTCCGGCAGGTCGATCAGGAACAGCGCATGATCGGCGCGGGCAGTGGCCTTGCGCAGCAGTTCCACCGCCGCCAGCGCGGTGCCGCCGGTGGCGACGAGATCGTCGATCACCACCACCTGTTGCCCGGCGTGGACCGCCCCCGGATCGACTTCCAGCGTGCCCGTGCCGTATTCAAGCGCATAGTCCAGTGCCAGCACCGGCACCGGCAGCTTGCCGGGCTTGCGCACCGGCACGAACGGCAGACCCAGCCGCGCCGCGACTGCCGCGCCGAAGATGAAGCCGCGCGCCTCGATCCCGGCCACCGCTTCGGCCCCGATTGCGGCAGCCTGCTGTGCCAGCAGCGTCACCGCCACAGCGAAGCCTTCGCCATGGCCGATCAGCGTGGTGACATCGCGGAACAGGATGCCGGCGTGCGGGAAATCAGGAACGGTACGGACCAGTGCCTTCAGTTCATCCTGCGTCATCTTCCGCGCCTCATTTCACGATTTCATCACGCCCGAACAAGGAAACGCCCCTGACATCGCGAGGATGCAGGGGCGTTGCCGTTTGGATCGGACGGGAAGCTTAGTGCTTCTTGCCGGCCCAGATGTTGCGATAGGACATGTAGCCCAGGATCGTGGCGAAGAGCAGGAAGCCCAGCACGGCCCAGCCGGTCTGCTTGCGCTTGTCCAGCTTGGGTTCGGCGGTCCAGGTCAGGAAGGCCGAAACGTCCTGCGCCATCTGGTCCACGGTCGCCTTGGTGCCGTCGGCATAGGTCACCTGACCTTCTGCGGTCAGCGGCGGTGCCATCGCCAGATTGAGGTTGGCGAAGTACGGGTTGTAGTGCAGCCCGTTCGGCGTCTTGGCATCCGGGAACTCCTTCAGGAGTTCGGCGGGCTGCTCCTGATAGCCGGTGATCAGCGAATAGACATAGGCGGTGCCTTCGTGGCGGGCCTTGGTCATCAGCGACAGGTCCGGCGGAACCGCGTTGTTGTTCGCGGCGCGCGCGGCGATGTCGTTCGCAAAGGGCTTGGGGAAGTAGTCGGTCGGCAGGCCCGGACGGGTATTCGCCTCACCCGTTGCGGGGTCGATGCCGGGGACCTGGAAGCCCTTGGCAATCGCCTTCACTTCGGCGTCGCTATAGCCGATCGCCTTCAGGTCGCGGAAGGCGACGTGGCTGAGCGAGTGGCAGGCCGAGCACACTTCCTTGTATATCTGGAAGCCGCGCTGCAACTGCTGGTTGTCATAGCGGCCAAAGGGACCGTCGAACGAATGGCTCACTTCCTTGGGGTGGAGGTGGAATTCGTGCTCGGCAGTGGCTGCGGGCGGCTCGGTGATCTGGGTGTAAGCACCCTTGCCGAAGGACCACGCCAGGGCGACCGTGAAGAACAGCCCGACGAGGATCGAGAGAATGCGTGCCATGTCTTTCGTCTTTCGTTCTAGCTGTCGATCAGTGAGCCGCCGGAGCGAGCGCGGCACCCTCGTCCGAACCCAGCACGGATTCGGTGATGGAGAAGGGCAGCGGCTTGGGCTTCTCGATCGCGGAGACGATCGGGATGATGATCAGGAAGTGCGCGAAGTAGTAGAGCGCCGCAAGCTGGCTCAGCATCACGAAGGGTTCGGCCGCCGGCGCACCGCCGCAGTAGAACAGCACCGCCATCGCCGGCAGCAGGCCGAAGAAGAAGAACTTCTTGTACAGCGGGCGATAGGTGCCGGACCGCACGGGCGACTTGTCGAGCCAGGGCAGGAAGAACCACACCAGGATCGCGCCGAACATGGCGAGCACGCCCATCAGCTTGGCCGGGATGAAGAAGAAGTCCTGCGTGAAGGCGCGAAGGATCGCGTAGAACGGCCAGAAGTACCATTCGGGAACGATGTGCGCCGGAGTGCTCATCGGGTTGGCGGGGATGTAGTTGTCCGGGTGGCCCAGCGCGTTGGGGAAGAAGAACACCATCGCGCAGTACAGGATCGCGAACACGCCGATCGCCCAGCCGTCCTTGGCGACGTAATAGGGATAGAACGGAACGGTATCGCTCTCGCTCTTCACTTCGACGCCGGTCGGGTTGGACGAGCCGGGGATGTGCAGCGCCCAGATGTGCAGGATGACGACACCCAGGATCACGAACGGCAGCAGGTAGTGCAGCGAGAAGAAGCGGTTCAGCGCGGCGTTATCGGGGGCAAAGCCGCCGAGCAGCCACTGCTGGAGCGGTTCGCCGACCAGCGGAATCGCGCCGAACAGGCCGGTGATGACCTTGGCACCCCAGAAGCTCATCTGGCCCCAAGGCAGCACATAGCCCATGAAGGCGGTGGCCATCATCAGCAGGAAGATCACGACACCCAGCAGCCACACCATTTCGCGCGGGGCCTTGTACGACCCGAAGTAGAAGCCGCGGAAGATGTGGATGTAGATGACGACGAAGAATGCCGAGGCCCCGTTGGCGTGCGCATAGCGCATCAACCAGCCCCAGTTGACGTCACGCACGGTCATCTCGACGCTGTCGAACGCGACGGCGGTGTTCGAGGCATAGTGCATCGCCATGACGATGCCGGTGACGATCTGGAGGACGAGGCACAGCCCCGCGAGGAAACCGAAGTTCCAGAAATAGTTGAGGTTGCGCGGAACCTCATAACCGCTGCCGACGGCATTGAAGACGAGACGCGGCAGGGGCAGCCTCTCGTCCATCCACTTCATGAAGGGATGGCTCGGCGTGTATTGCTTGGCCCAGGGAAAGCTCATGTCTGGTGATCCTCTCGCTTGGCTCAGCCGATCTTGACGACGGTATCGGAGGCGAATTCGTATTCCGGAACCTCAAGGTTCTTGGGCGCGGGGCCCTTACGGATACGGGCTGCGGTATCGTAGGCGGAACCGTGGCAGGGGCAGAAGTAGCCGCCGAATTCACCCTTGGCCTCACCCTCGCCGGCGCCGAGCGGCACGCAGCCCAGGTGGGTGCAGACGCCCATGGTGATGAGCCAGTTGGTCTTGCCTTCCTTGGTGCGTTCTTCCAGCGTCTGCGGATCGCGCAGCGAGGACACGTCCACGGCATTGGCTTCCTCGATCTCCTTGGGAGTGAGGTTGCGCACGAAGACCGGCTGCTTGCGGAATTCGGCCTTGATCGCCTGGCCGGGCTTGATCGCCGAAATGTCGATCTCGGTGGAAGAGGCCGCGAGAACGTCGGCCGATGCCGACATCTGGCTGACCAGCGGAACCACGATCCCGACGCCGGCCACGCCGGCCGCGCTGACTGCGGCGATATTGATGAAATCGCGCCGCCGAACGCCTTCTGCTTCTGTCATGTTAGCCCTTGCCTTGCTTACGCCAACCACTGGAGGAGGCCCCTGCAAGGTCGGCCGGAACGACCGATAGCATGACTGGAACCCCCATTATCGCTGGCGCACGGACACACTCCGGGCGCACGGCGACTTGGGGGGCCTGATAAACGCGAATGCCCGCGCTGCCAACCGCCTTTTTGGGATGATTAATCGGAGAGTCAGGCGCGGCTTTCGAGCGGGGTTCAGCCGAGGGAAATCACCGAAATCTGCCGACCGTAAGCCGGCTCTCCCCGGTGCGTGGCGCGGCGGAACGAATAGAATCGCCCCGGCGCGGCATAGGTATCAAGGCCCAGGCTTTCGACCGGGCCGATTCCGGCAGCGCGCAGGCGGCCGGCGACATATCCGGCCAGATCGAACTGATGGTGCCCTGCCCGCCCGGCCAGGAACCGGGCAGCATTGGCCGGGTCATCCGCGACGAAGCGCGCGCGGAACGCATCGTCGACCTCGTAGGAAGCCTGGGCAATGCACGGGCCCACCGCCGCCGCGATCCGCTCGCGCTGTGCCCCCAGCGCTTCCATCGCGGCGATCGTGCTGTCGGTCACCCCGCCGATCGCCCCTTTCCAGCCGGCATGGGCCGCGCCGATCACCCCTGCCGCGCGGTCGGCCAGCAGCACCGGCGCGCAATCGGCGGTCAGCACGCCCAGCACCAGTCCCGGCTGATCGGTCACCAGCGCATCGGCCTCGGGCCGGTCGGTCTCCGGCCAGGGCTGCGGGCCAACGGTAGCGCACAGCGCCGAATGGATCTGGTAGACCGTGACCAGCCGCCCGCCGGGCCGCACTGCCTCGGCGGCGCGGCGGCGGTTCTCCGCCACCCGTTGCGGATCATCGCCTGATCCGATGCCCACGTTCAGCCCGGCCACCGCGCCGGTGCTGACGCCGCCGCCACGGCCCAGAAAGCCGTGCACCACGCCATCCAGCACCCCGGCGCGGAAGTGGTCGATCGTCGGCCCCGGCCCCGGCTCGACCTCAACCAAGGCTCTTGGTCACCTGTTCGCGCACGTCGCGCGACAGCGTAGGCTCGGCAGCGATCGCCTTGAGTTCCTCCACCATCAGCGCCCCGCGCGCCGCATCGACCCGCCGCCAGCGCCCCAGCGAGGGCACGAACCGCGCCGCCGTCTGCGGGTTGATCGGATCGAGCTTGCGGATCACCTCGCCGATGATGCGATAGCCTTCGCCCCCGGCGGCGTGGAACGCCTTGGGATTGACCGCCATCGCCATGTAAAGTGCCCGCACCCGGTTGGGATTGCTCATGGTGAAATCGGGATGGTTGGCTAGCGCCTTGACGTGTTCCAGCACGTCCTTGTGGAGCGATCCTGCCTGGAGCGAGAACCACTTGTCGATCACCAGCGCATTGCCGGCATAGCGCGTATGGAAATCGTCGAGGGCGGCGGCGCGCTCCGGCACGTCGAGCCCGCACAGCACCATCAGCGCGCCCTGCCGGTCGGTCATGTTGTCAGCCGCGTCATACTGCGCCCTGGCGCGCGGCGCGGTGCCAACGGCATCTGCCGAGGCGAGATAGATCAGCGCCTGCGTCTTGAGCTTGCGTGCGCCGCGTGCGGCGGCATCGCGCCCGTAGGGGACCGCCCTGACCCGATCATGCAACGCTTCAAGTGCCGCGCCATGCTCACGGCCGAGCCACGCCTTGAGCGCTTCGCGCTGCGCATGGATCGCCAGCGGATCGGCAACCAGCAACTGTTCTGCCAGATAGGTCTCCGAAGGCAGGATCATCAGTTCGCCGCGCATCAGATCATCAAGCGCATCATCGGCCAGGATCGCGCCGAACGCCTCACCGATGGCGGCACGGCCCCGGTCCTGCGCGGCGGCATCGAGCCTGCCGCCGACGATGCCGACCAGATGGCCGACGACCAGGCTCTGCATCGCTTCATAGCGCGCGAACGGATCATCATCGTGCGCGGCCAGGAACACCAGATCGGCAGGATCGCGCTGCGCCTCGATCTGGACCGGGGCGGAAAAGCCGCGGTTGATCGACAGCACCGGCGGTTCTGCCCAGCCGTCGAAGCGCACGGTCTGCCTGGCCTGGTCCAGCACCACCAGTTCCTCGACCCGGTGCGTGGCGGTGGCGCGGTCGAACAGCGCCAGCCGCAGCGGGATCGGCATCGGCTGCTTGTCGGGCTGGCCCGGCGTGGCCGGAACCTGCTGCGCCAGCTCCAGCACCGCCGCACCATCCTCGTGCCGCAGTTCGACGGTCACTTGCGGGGTGCCCGCCTGACCGTACCACAAGCGGAACTGGCCAAGGTCAAGCCCGGTGCCATCCTCGATCGCGCGGACGAAATCCTCGCAGGTCGCCGCTTCGCCATCGTGGCGATCGAAATAGAGGTCGGTCCCTTTGCGGAAGGTTTCGGCACCGGCCATCGTCCGCATCATGCGGATCACCTCGGCCCCCTTGTTATAGACCGTGGCGGTGTAGAAGTTGCTGATCTCCTGATAGGAATCGGGCCGGATCGGATGGGCGAGCGGGCCCGAATCCTCGGGGAACTGCGCCCCGCGCAAGACCCGCACATCCTCGATCCGCTTGACCGCTTCGGAGCCCATGGCGGCGCTGAACAACTGATCGCGCAGCACCGTGAAGCCTTCCTTGAGCGAAAGCTGGAACCAGTCGCGACAAGTGATCCGGTTGCCCGACCAGTTGTGGAAGTATTCGTGCCCGATCACCCCCTCGACCGCGTCATAATCGCCATCGGTGGCAGTCTCGGGGTCGGCCAGCACATAGCGCGTGTTGAAGACGTTGAGCCCCTTGTTCTCCATCGCCCCCATGTTGAAATCCGACACCGCGACCACGTTGAACAGATCAAGATCGTACTCGCGGCCGAACGCTTCCTCGTCCCACTTCATCGAGTTGATGAGCGACGCCATCGCGTGACCGGTGCGGTCCTTGTCCTCCGCCCGCGTCCAGATGTTGAGATCGACGGCGCGGCCGTTCATCGTCGTGAATTGGGCATGGTTCGCCACCAGATCGCCAGCAACGAGCGCGAACAGGTAGCAGGGCTTGGGCCAGGGATCGTGCCATTGCGCCCAGTGGCTGCCGTCCGGTCCCTCGCCGGTCTCGGTGCAGTTGCCGTTGGACAGCAGCACCGGGAACAGCGCCTTGTCCCCGCTCATCCGCACCGAATAGGTCGATAGGACATCGGGCCGGTCAGGAAAGAAAGTGATGCGGCGGAACCCTTCGGCCTCGCACTGGGTGCACAGCATCCCGTTGGAGGCATAGAGCCCCATGAGCTGGCTGTTGGCGGCGGGGTTGAGCGCGGTCTCCACCTCGATCGCGTGGGCATCGCCCGTCAGATCGATCAGCAGGTCGGGCCCGTCCATCCGCCAGTCATTCACCGCCTCGCCATCGACCCGCACCGCCAGCGCGGCGATCTGATCGCCGTTGAGGCGCAGCGTCGGCGTGCCGTTCCCCGCCGGATTGCGCGTGACCGAAAGCCGGGCAATGACATGGGTGGCAGAAAGCCCCAGCCGGAAATCGAGGGCGATTTCAGGCACCAGCCACGCCGGTGCCTGATAATCCTCGCGCCGGATCACTTGCGGCGCGGCGGGGGGCGGCGGGGCATCGGCCAACTGGGTGTCGGCGACGGGCTCTGAAGGTCTGCTGGCAATATCCATAGCCGCTAACCTAGGCGGCGTGGACACATTCCGCAACGCCACGGCTGGAGGCAAAAACCGTCAATTCAAGGAGGCGAGGCGCAGGAATATGTCCATATTTCCAGCCGAGCCGACGCGGAAGTGGCGGTTTTTGGTCCAGCCCCTTCGGGGTTTCCCTGCAAAGCGCCCCGGCAGCGTTGCTCGGCCTTGAAAGAGGCCCACTCTTCCTGCGGCCTCGCGCCTCGCCGGGGCGCTTTGCAGGGAAACCGTGGCGATGCGGAATGTGTCCACGCCGCCTAAACCGTAAACCGGTGGTGTCAAAGCGCCCGCGCGGGGCCGACGCGACCGGGGCACGGGGTGTCGCATCAGCGAGATGCGAGAGCAGGCAGCACTTCGCGTTTCCCGTCAGATCGGCCCGACTTCCACCTTCGATCCATCCAGCAGCCGCGACAGGCGGAACGGGGTCGGATCGATGCTCGGTGTGTCGCCGGCCACCATTTCGGTGATGAGATGGCCGATGCCGGGGCCGACGCCGAAGCCGTGGCCCGAGCAGCCGGCGGCGAGGAACACCCCGCCGAGGCGATCGAGCGCCGAGATCACCGGCACCGAATCCGGGGTGCAATCGACGTAGGCACCCCAGGCCTGTTCGATCTGGACATCGGCAAGTTCCGGAAACGTGCCCCGCACGTTGGCGACGATCTGCTGCACCTGCCGGGCCAGCGGCTCGGGATCGAGGACGCGGGTCTTCTCGAACACCGTGTTGTCGTTCGTCAGCGTCGCGCCCAGCGATTCCGGGCCGGTGACGAACGATTTGCCGATGCTCATCTGCACCGCCTTCAGGCGCTGGATGAACTGCGGCATGAACTGGCGGCCGAAGCGGATGCCCTGCGGCGTCAGTTCCAGCACGGCGCGGCCGCTGATGGCGCAGGTGTAGCTGCCGTCAAGCCTCCGGGTCATCGCGAAATCGGGGGAATAGAGCACTTCGCCGACGTTGGCGGTCGGCCGGGTCCGCAGCGCGGTCTGGCGCACCGCCGCCTGCGGGAAAGTCACCTCGTGCGGACGCAGGAACCGCGAGGCCCAGGCACCGGCGGCGCAGACCACCGCATCGGCCCGGATCAGGCCCTTTTCCGTCACCACGCCGGTGACGCGGCCGTTCGTCACGTCCAGCCCGCGCGCGGCGCAGTTCTGGTGGATCGTCGCGCCCAGCGCCCGCGCGCCCTCGGCCAGCGCCGAAGAAGCCAGCGCCGGCTCGGCCTTGCCGTCTTCGACCGAATGGAGGCCGCCCAGCCACTTGCGGCGGGTTTGCGGGATCAGCGAGGCAGCTTCGGCTGCACCCAGCATGCGGGTGTTGACGCCGAACTCCTCGGCGATCGGCCGCCAGCTTTCCCAGCCCGCCAGCATCTTGGCGTCGTCCGTCGCATAGACGAGGCCGGTGCGCCGGAACCCGAGATCGCGCCCGATTTCGCCGGCCAGCCCGTCCCAAAGCCGCATCGACAGCAGCGACAGCGGCATTTCGCGCCGGTCGCGGTTCTGCTGGCGGCACCAGCCCCAGGTCCGGCTCGACTGCTCGCAGGCCACCGATCCCTTTTCGATCAATGCCACCTTCAGCCCGCGCTTCGCCAGATAATACGCCGAGGCCGTGCCGACGATGCCGCCACCGATGACGACCACGTCAACGGCATCAGGCAGGGTCTCGTCGCTGTGGACGGGCAGGACGGCTGGGATCATCGACTGGAACCTCGACTGCGCAGGGAAAAGGAACGGCGGGGCCCGTGCCCCGGCGGCAAGACTCGCACCGCCGCCCCGGAAGATTGCACCGAAATCGCGCGTGCATACGGCACAAGCGCATGGCCGCCACATGCCGCGCGGCAAACCCGGCGCATGCGGCGGGACCCGCTCCTCAAACCCTGGTACCGGGTCCGGTAGATCGTGCCGACACCTCCGGCGGCGCAAGGCGGCGGTGCCCTGTCATCCGCGCAACTTCCACAGGAAATGCCGTCCGGTTGCCAGCACCATAACGACACCCTACGCAATGCCGCCCGGCCGCACAACGCGCGCGGGATCGCTGCGCAAAAGACGAGAACAGCCATGGCCAACGCCACCGTCATCGCCCCGGACCCCGCGCATGCCCCGACTGCGGGCCCGACCCCTGCCGCCGTGCCCAAGGCGGTCAGCCGCCGGTTGCAGAGCATCGATGCACTGCGTGGCTTCATCATGGTGGTCATGCTGCTCGACCATGTGCGCGAGACGTGGTTCCTCTACATGGCCACGCCCGACCCCATGGATGCGAGCGCCATCGCGCCGTCGCTGTTCTTCACCCGCTTCGCCAGCAATATCTGTGCGCCCAACTTCGTGTTCCTGACCGGGCTCGGGGCCTGGCTGTTCTGCCAGAACCACGGCAAGGCGGAAACCTCGCGCTTCCTGCTCAAGCGCGGGCTGTTCCTGCTGGCGGTGGAAATACTCTACATGTCGCCGGTGTGGACGCAGAAGCTGCCGATGACCTTCTGGCTGCAGGTGATCTGGGCGATCGGGCTGTCGATGATCGTCCTCGCCGGGCTCATCCACCTGCCGCGCAAGGCGGTGGCGGCGATCGGGCTGGTCATCGTTTGCGGACACAACCTGCTCGATCCGATCCGCCTTGTCCCCGGCGACGCGTTCTACGTGCCCTGGGCGATGCTGCACCAGCGCGATCTGATCGCCCTGCCCTTCGGCATGGCCGCCAAGACCTCATACCCGGTGCTGGCATGGATCGGCGTCATCTGCCTTGGCTTCGCGGTCGGCCCGTGGTTCGGCAGGAACGCGGATGTCGAAGCCCGCCCGCGCAAGCTGATCCTGTTCGGCACCGCGCTGATCGCCGCATTCGTCGCGATCCGCCTGCTCAACGTCTATGGCGACAAGCCTTGGGTTCCCGGCATCGACGGCATCCACACCGTGATGGCGTTCCTGGCGCTGACCAAATATCCGCCCTCACTGCTGTTCCTGCTGTCCACCATCGGGGCCGGTTTCGTCCTGCTGGGGCTGTTCGAAAAGGCCGGATCGGCGCGCTGGATCGGCCTGCTCTCGGTCTTCGGGGCGGCGCCGATGTTCTTCTACCTGATGCACATCACCGCGCTGCAGGTGCTGTACCACATCGCCTACGCGATCTACGGCCCCAACCACGGCAGCGTGTTCGGCGTGAACCGCATCGAATGGGTCTGGGCCTGGTACCTGTTCCTGATCCCGGTGTTCTACGTGCCGACCGTGTGGTTCTCGAAGTTCAAGCAGCGCAACCGCCACATCGCCATCCTCAAATACCTCTGATCCGTGCCTCCCCGCGCGATCCCTTTCCCAACCCCGCCGGAGAACTGCCCCGTGATTGCCGAAACCCGCTGCCCCTCTTTCATCGACCTGCGCGCCCTGGCGGCCGGCGCGGCTGCCCCGGCTGCCGACGCCGAACCGTTCGGCCGTGACATGCAGATCCTGCCGATCCGCGCCGGCGAATGCGAAGTCGGATTGTTCAACGTGCCCGCCGGCACCGGCACCGCCACCGAAACCCGGGGCGACGCATTCGTGATCGCCACCAGCGGCGCAGTGGTCCTTACCGACGCGGCCGGCAGCACCGAACTGGCCGCCGGCCAGAGCTGCGTCATCAACAACGGCACCGCCTTTTCGTGGAGTGCGCAGGCCCCGGCGTCGCTGGTGTTCATGCGCTACCTCGGTGCCGGGCCCGGCACGCGCGGGATCACCTTCATCGATAACGCCGCGCAACTGTCCCCGTCCGGCTCCCCCGCAGCAGACCTGCTGACCAGCCCCGCCCCCTCCTGCCGCGCCAACTCGATGTTCATTTCCGACGACGAAGCCTTCAAGTGCGGCGTCTGGGATTCGACGCCCTACAGCCGCAAGGCGCTGTTCTTCCATCACTGCGAACTGATGCACCTGCTCGACGGCGAAGCCAGCTTCATCGACGATGACGGCAACGCCGCGACCTTCACGAAAGGCGATACCTTCATCATCGAACACGGTGCCAACACCACCTGGAACAGCCCGGTGGACGTGACGAAGATCTACGCCACCTGGCGGCGTCCCGCTTAACTGCAAGATCGTTTGGCATACCCCTCGCGATAGCAAGCGGGGTTCCGTTCCGGCTCCGAAACCCTGGGTTTCGGAGCCGTTTTCGTAGGTCGACTTTGTGAGACCCGGTCCATCGGGCGCAGCCGCGCCTCAACGCTGCAGCGCAAGCAATGCGCTCGAATGAGGCCGGATGAAAAAGGAGAGTGGATGCCCCGCGAGGATTCGAACCTCGATAGACGGAATCAGAATCCGTAGTCTTACCTTTAGACGACGGGGCAGCGAGGGGGCCCCTCTAGGGTCGTGTGCGATTCGGGTCAAGCCGGGTCTATACGAATAGGCGCTCTCCTTGCGCGCCCCTTGCGGCAGGGGCGGCGGCGCTATAGCATCGGGGGCAGGTGCCCGGCCGACATGGCCGGGATGATGATTGAAGAGACACGAACCCCATGGCGGAGCACGATCCGCCGGCAGCGAAAGTCAGCGCAGCGGGCCGCAAGGCCCGGCGGAGCAGGGACAAGCGGCGCAAGGCCGCGCGGGGCAAGGCCCGCAAGTCCGCTTCCGGCGCGCCAAAGCCCGAAGTCCGCCCCACCGGCGGCGCTCCGGGCGAGACCGCAGCATCGCCGCGCGAACCCCAGCAGGCGGCCCTTTCGCCGCCACAAGCGCCGCCCGAGCGGACCGCCGCACCGGTGCGCGCCGCCGCGTTCGAGGACCGCGGGCCGGTGGCTTCGGCCAACGGGCTGCCGGGCCGGCCATCCGGGCCGGGGCCGCGCCAGGCCTATGCCGCGATCGATCTCGGCACCAACAACTGCCGCCTGCTGATCGCCCGGCCTTCGGGCGACAACTTCACCGTCATCGATGCCTTCAGCCGCGTGGTACGGCTGGGCGAAGGCGTGGCGCAGACCGGCCGCCTTTCGGATGCGGCGATGGAGCGCACGCTCTCGGCGCTCAAGGTCTGTGCCGACAAGCTGATGCGCCGCAACGTCTTTCTCGCCCGCTCGGTCGCGACCGAGGCGTGCCGGCGGGCCAGCAACGGGGATGAATTCATCGAGCGGGTGCGCCGCGAAACCGGCATCGCGCTCAACGTCATCAGCGCGCGCGAAGAGGCGCGGCTGGCGGTGCTGGGCTGCCATGTCCTGCTGGAAGACGGGCTGGGCCCGGCAATGATCTTCGATATCGGCGGCGGATCGACCGAGCTGGTGCTGATCGAGAGCACCGGCACGGTGCCGCGTATCCTCGACTGGCAATCGGTGCCCTGGGGCGTCGTCTCGCTGTCGGAAAGCTGCGGCCAGGAAGGCGCGACCGAGGCCGAGCGGCTGGCCCGTTATCGCCACATGCGCGAGCTGGTCGCGGAAAGCTTCGCCGCCTTCGCCCGGCGGATCGAGCCATCGCGCGACGGCGCGGCCGAAGCCGGGCCGCTGCGACTGCTGGGCACCAGCGGCACGGTGACGACGCTGGCGAGCCTGCACCTTGAACTGCCGCAATACGATCGCCGGCTGGTTGACGGGCTGGTGGTGCCCGCCGCGTCGATGCGGGCGATCAGCACCCGGCTGTCCTCGCTCGATCTGGCCGGGCGACGCGACATCGCCTGCATCGGCCGCGAGCGCGCCGACCTGGTGGTGGCTGGCTGCGCCATTCTCGAAACCATTCTCGACCTGTGGCCGGCGGACCGGCTGGGCGTCGCCGATCGCGGCATCCGCGAGGGCATCCTGCGCGGGCTCATCGCCGCGCACGGCGGTGCGGGCGATCAGCCGCCACGAACAGCCGGCGGCGCATTCGCCGCAGCGGGAGACCCGTCATGAGCAGATCCGGCCGCGATCCGGGCGAGCGGCTGCGCTCGGCAAAGAAACGCACCTCCAGCTCGGCGCGCTGGCTGACCCGCCAGCTCAACGATCCCTATGTCCGCCAGGCCAAGGCCGAGGGGTATCGCAGCCGTGCCGCGTTCAAGCTGATCGAGCTGGACGAGAAGTTCGACATCCTCAAGGGCGTCACCCGCGCCGTCGATCTCGGCATCGCGCCGGGCGGGTGGAGCCAGGTGCTGCGGCTCAAGTGCCCCAAGGCCAAAGTGGTGGGCATCGACCTGCTGCCGACCGACCCGATCGAGGGGGTGACCATCTTCGAGATGGACTTCATGGCCGACGAAGCGCCCGCCGCGCTGGAAGGCGCGCTGGATGGCCCGCCTGACCTGGTGCTGTCGGACATGGCCGCAAACACCGTGGGCCACAAGCAGACCGATCACTTGCGCACGATGGGGCTGGTGGAAACGGCGGTGGACTTCGCGATCCAGTCGCTCGCGCCGGGCGGCACCTTCGTCGCCAAGGTCTTCGCCGGCGGCACCGATACCGGCCTGCTGACCCTGCTGAAAAAGAACTTCGCGAGCGTGAAGCACGCCAAGCCCCCGGCCAGCCGCAAGGATTCGTCCGAATGGTACGTGATCGCGAAGGGCTTCAAGGGGCGGGAATAGGCGGCGCGGACAGCCGCTCTTCCGAGGAGCGGAAAAAGGAATCGCGCAAAGGCGCAGAGGCGCAAAGGTGTCGCGCTTGCGGCAAAGCCGCCTTCGCTCTTCAACGGGGCGTTTGACGCAATGTCGATGAGAAGGAGGGGCCTGCGGCGCAGGCCGACACCTCTGCGCCTTCGCGCCTTTGCGTGAACCTCATTTTTTTTGTTCTGCTCGACGGCCTCGACCCAAACGAAAAGGGCCCGGAACTCCTCGTCCCGGACCCTTTCTACCCGTTTTCGCAGAGGCGAGACTTACTCGGCAGCAGCGCTCGCGTCGGCGGCCGGAGCGGCGGCGGCGTCAGCGGCCGGGGCTGCGCCTTCCGCGACCGGTGCGGGCAGCGGCACGTTCGAGCCTTGCGAGTTGAGGTAAGCGATCACGTTGGCGCGGTCTTCCGCCTTGGACAGGCCGGCGAAGGTCATCTTGGTGCCCGGCGCGAAGGCCTTGGGGCTCTTGAGCCATTCGTTCAGCAGGTCGAAGTTCCAGGTGCCGCCCTTGCTCTTGAGCGCATCGGAGAAGGCGAAGCCGCCGGCACCCTGGCCGATGCCTTCGCCGACAACGCCATGCAGGTTCGGGCCGAGGCCGTTGGCACCGCCCGCGTTGATCGTGTGGCACGAGGTGCACTTGGCGAACGTCGCCTCGCCCTTGGCCACGTCGGCCTTGGCGAGGAGGTTGGCGAGCGGCTCTTCCTTGGCGCCGCCGCCCTCTTCCTCGACGCCTTCGATGGCATAGCCCATCGTGGCCGGGCGGTTGTGCTTGTCGGCCTTGAAATACATGCCGCTGCCGATGCTCAGGCCCAGGCCGACAATACCGGCAAACAAAGTCCAGCCGGCGATGGTGTTGAAACGGTCGTCCATTCGCGTGTTGCCCCGCAGATGATGTTGCCTGTGGCGATTGCGCTGCGCTCTAGTGCCCGCAATCGCCAAGCGCAAGAGCGCACGTGCATAGGCAATTGCTCTCTTGCGAAAGCTGCCGTAATCGCGCGGCCATCATGCACTCCTATCCCGCACCCGCCATGGCCCTCGTCGCCCGGATGGTCGAAGCCGCCGAGGCCGAACCGGCCCGCGCCGTGGCCTTCCAGGGCGCGCCCGGCTGCAATTCGCACCGCGCCGCGCTCGAATTCGATCCCGCATGCCTGCCGCTGCCGTGCTTCGCGTTCGAGGATGCGCTGGATGCGGTGAAGGAAGGGCGCGCCGCGCGGGCGATCATCCCGATCGAGAATTCGCAGCACGGCCGCGTGGCGGATATCCACTTCCTGCTGCCCGAAAGCGGCCTGTCGATCATCGGCGAGCATTTCATGGGCATCCACCATGCGCTGATGGGGCTGGCGGGCCCCGACGGGGCGGTTGGATCTATCGCCGCCGCCTACAGCCACCCGCAGGCGTTGGGACAGTCGCGCCACTTCCTGCGCCAGCGCGGCATCGTGCCGCTGTCCTATGCCGACACCGCCGGTGCCGCCGCCTTCGTGGCGGAACAGGGCGATGTCTCGGCTGCCGCCATCGCGCCGCGTCTGGCGGCCGAGCTTTACGGGCTGGATGTGGTGGAGGACAATGTCGAGGATTCGCCCGACAACACCACCCGCTTCGTGGTGCTGTCGCAGGAGCCGCTCGATCCCTTCGTGCTGCAGGGCGAGCAGGCGATGACCACCTTCGTCTTCGAAGTGCTCAACATCCCCGCCGCGCTCTACAAGGCGCTGGGCGGCTTCGCGACGAACGGCGTCAACATGACCAAGCTGGAAAGCTACCAGCAGGGCGCCAGCTTCGCCGCCACCACCTTCTTCGCCGACATCGAAGGCGCGCCGGGCGACCCGCGCATCGACCGCGCGCTGCAGGAACTGGCCTTCCACTGCAAATACGTGCGCCCGCTGGGGACGTACAAGCAGGCGCGCAAGCGGGGGTGAGCGCTCAGGAGCAGTCCCGCTCCCTCTCGACAAATGATAACCTTGAGGTTATATAGCCTCATGGCATGGACCGTCTTCTTCCATCGGGCTTTCGAGGACGAGTTTACGGGGTTGCCTCTGGAAGTACGCGAAGCTCTCGCCGCAAGCGCGGGGCTGTTGCAGCTTCAGGGGCCGCTCCTGGGCCGTCCTCATGCCGATACCCTGGCGGGGTCCAAGCATGCCAACATGAAGGAACTGCGGTTCCGCGCGGATGATGGGGTGTGGCGGGTGGCGTTCGCCTTTGATCCCGAGCGCCGTGCGATCATCCTCGTTGCCGGAGACAAGGCCGGGGCGGCGCAGACGCGGTTCTACAAGGGGCTAATCGCCCAGGCCGATGCCCGGTTTTCCGAGCATCTTGATACGTTGAAAGGATAAAGAACATGGCAGCCAGCCAGAAGGCCAGCGTTCTTGGCCGCACGCTCGACGAAGTGATCGCGGCCATGCCGCCCGATAGCCGGGCACGCATCGCCGGGCATACCGCGCAATTGCAGGCAGAGGTGGAAGGGCTGAAGGCGCTCCGCAAGCTTGCCCAGCGCAGCCAGGAGCAGATCGCCCAGAGCCTGGGCGTGAAACAGCCGGCTGTGGTCAAGATGGAGCGACAGGCCGATCTCTACCTCTCGACGCTGCGCCGGTTCGTCGAGGCGGCGGGCGGCACGCTGGAACTGCGCGTCGAACTGCCCGGAACCGGTGCGTTCACGCTCACCGGCGTGGGCGAAATCGCGGTTGCTCAGCACGCTTGATCATTTGAATAAACCAACCAGCTCGTTGCTTCCCCTCCCCCCAACCACAACTTGCCGGACCGTAACTTGCGCCCACCCGCAGGCCATGCCAATCATGGCGGCGTGAGTGCGGGGCAAGGCCAGATCGAACCGGGCGGGAGCGCCGAGGCTGCGTGGCATGCCGTGCGTCGGGGCGGCGATATCCAGTTTTCGCCGCTGGCACCCATGCCGGAGCGCCCGCCGACCCCGCCGCCGGGCTGGCTTGAAGCCTTGCTCAAGGCGCTGGAAGCGCTGTTCAAGCCGATCGGCCGGCTGCTGGGGATGTCCTGGCCGGTGTTCCAGTATGTCCTGATCGGTGGTGCCGCGCTGCTGGTGCTGTTCATCGTCTGGCGCGCGATCCAGCCGCTGCTGGCGCGCCGGGCGGACAGCGGTGGTGAACAGGAAGCCGGCTGGGCCCCGGTCCGCGCCGAGGCGGAAGCGCTGCTGTCCGATGCCGATCGCCTGGCCGCCGAAGGGCGGTTCGACGAGGCGACGCATCTGCTGCTGGTGCGCAGCGTGCGCCAGATCGGCGATGCGCGGCCCGATGCCCTCCACCCGGCCAGCACCGCCCGCGAGATCGCGCGGCTGAGCTTTCTGCCCGCGATCGGGCGCGAGGCCTTCACCACCATTGCCGTGCGGGTCGAGCGCAGCCTGTTCGCACTGCGCGCGCTCGATGCCGAAGATTGGGGCGCGGCGCGTGCTGCCTATGCCCGCTTTGCCCAGGTGGGATTGCCGGGATGAGCGAGCGGCCGGGCCAGCCCGTCACCGTCGGGGCCGATCCCTTCTCGCGCCGCGCGGTGCTGGCGCTGGTGGTGCTGGGCAGCGCGCTGTTCGTGGCGCTTCTCTACATGATCGGCAGCGGGACCGGGCAGGGTTCGGCCAACGATGGCGGCGGCCACGCGGGATCGCGCGGGCTGACCGGCTATGCGGCGATGGCCGATTATCTGCGCGGGCGCGGCTTCGCGGTGCGGCTGGTGCGCAACGAAGGGGCCTTGCGCGCGCCGGGGCTGCTGGTGCTGACGCCCGGGGCCTATGTCGATGGCAAGAAGCTGGCCAAGATCGTCGATGCCCGGCGCGGGATCGGCCCGACCATGGTTGTCACCCCCAAGTGGTTGGAGCAGCCGGCCTTGCCGGGCCAGAGCGCGCGCGCCGGCTGGGTGCGGATCGTCGGCACGGTCGCCCCGCAATGGCGCGGTTTTCTGGATGAGCTGTCGGTCTCGGTCGATCAGCAGGACAAGAGCGAACGGGGCTTGCCGCGTTGGCACGCGCAGGGGCTTTCTGGCAAGCTGCCGGACGGCCGGGCGCTGATGTCGGGCGCGGGGACCGGGCTGGTGCGGCTGGTCTCCGGCACCGGCGGGCGGCACACGCTGGCGGGGTTCATGGACGATGGCGGAGAATATCCCGAGCTGGAAGCCATGGCGCTGGACCGGGTGCTGCATTCCGGCGAGGAAGACTGGCGCTACCCCGTGATCGTGGTGTTCGAACCCGATCTGATCGACAACTATGGCCTCGCGCGGTTCGAGAATGCCCGGCTGGCCGAGGCGCTGGTGCGCGCCAGCGGGGTGAAGCCGGGCGACCAGGTGCTGTTCGACCTGACGTTCAACGGCCTGGGGCAGAGCGACAACCTGCTGACCCTGGCCTTCCGCCCGCCTTTCCTGGCGGCAACGCTGTGCTTCCTGCTGGCCGCACTGGTGCTCGGCTGGCGGGCGCTGCTGCGCTTCGGCCCGCCGCTGCGGGGCGGGCGGGTGATCGCGTTCGGCAAGCGGGCGCTGATCGCCAATGCGGCCGGTCTGGTGCGCCGATCGGGTCGCCTGCACCTGATGTCCCGGCCTTACGCCGATGCCGCGCGCGAGCGGCTGGTGCGTGCATTGGCGCTGCCGCGTCATCTTGCCCCCGAACAGGCCGATGCCGCGATCGACAGCGCGCTCCATGCCCGCGACCGCGCCGCCGAACCGTTCTCCGCCGTCGCCGCCCGTCTGCGCGCGGCGCGCAATTCCCACGATCTTGTCCATGCCGCGCGCGAACTCGCCGCGCTCGAAAGGAAGCTGACCCGATGACCGAGCATGCCCCGCTCAGCCTGACCGACCTTGCCGCGCTGGCCGAAGCGATCCGCGCCGAGATCGGCAAGGCCGTGGTCGGCCAGACCGAGACTGTCGATCATCTGCTGATCGCGCTGATGGCGCGCGGTCATGTCCTGCTCGAAGGGCCGCCGGGCACCGCCAAGACGTTTCTCGCGCAATGCTTTGCCGCCAGTCTCGGCCTCGATTTCGGGCGCATCCAGTTCACCCCCGATCTGATGCCCGGCGATATTCTGGGCTCCAATCTGTTCAACTTCCAGACCAGCCAGTTCACGCTGACGCGCGGGCCGATCTTCCGCGATCTGGTGCTGGCCGACGAAATCAACCGCACCCCGCCCAAGACCCAGGCGGCGCTGCTGGAAGCGATGCAGGAACGCCGCGTCACGCTGGACGGGACGGCGCACATCCTGCCCCCGCACTTCATGGTGGTGGCGACGCAGAACCCGATCGAGAACCAGGGCGTCTATCCGCTGCCCGAAGCCCAGCTTGACCGGTTCCTGTTCAAGCTGCTGATCGCCTATCCCAGCATGGAGGAGGAGCGCCGCATCGTCAGCCGCTATGGCGAGAACCGCGGCGCGCCCAGCCCGGCCGAGCTGGGCATCGCCCCGGTCGCGTCCGCGGCGTTGCTCGCGGCGGCGGCGGAGACGGTGGCCGGCATCACCCTGGCCGACAGCGTGACCGACTATGTCGTGCGGCTGGTGCGCGCCACTCGCGAAAGTCCGGACCTGGCCTGCGGGGCATCCCCGCGCGCCGCCGTGCTGCTGGCCGGCGCCGCGCGCGCCCGCGCCGCGCTCGACGGGCGCGATTATGTCCTGCCTGATGACGTGAAGGCGCTCGCCACCGGCGTCCTGCGCCACCGCCTGCTGCTCAGTCCCGCCGCCGAGATCGAGGGCAAGCAGGTGGAAGCGCTGGTGGCGACGCTCGTCGAACAGACCCAAGCGCCGCGCTGACCGCCCGCCCCCCTTGTCCCGCTTCTCCGCCCCGATCGTCCCCACCGCGCGCGCTGCCGCCCTGCTGGCGCTGGCCGCGCCGCTGGCGCTGGTGATCGCCGCCGTGTCGCCCGGTGCCTGGGTCATCGCGCCGCTGCTCGGGCTGGCGCTGGTGCTGCTGGTGGTAGTCGATGGGTTGCTGGCCGGCGGGCTGGAGAGCTGGGATCTGCTGGTCCCGGCTGATGCCGAGGTGGGCGATCCCTTGGAACTGGTGGCGCAGGCGCGGGTCCGCTCGCGACTGGCGCGGGGGATGGATTGCGCGTTCTCCTGCGATCCCCGGCTTGCTCCAGGTGGCCGGGCCGGGATCGCGCTGGCCCCGCTGCCGGATGACGGGCGGGCGTGGCGGGGCGAAACGGTGCTGGAACCGGCCAGGCGCGGCACCTGCGCGGTCGATCGGGTGTGGCTGCGCTGGACCGGCCCGCTGGGGCTGGGCGCACGCACCGCGCAGGGCCCGCTCGACCGGGCGGTGCGGGTGCGGCCCAATTTGTCCTATGTCCGCTCGCCCGCGTTGCAGACGTTCCTGCGCGATGCCCAGTTCGGCCTGATCGCCCGGCGCATGCGCGGCGAGGGGACGCAATTCGAGGCCTTGAGCGAATACCAGCCGGGGATGGACCGCCGCCGGATCGACTGGAAGGCATCCGCCCGCCACGTCCATCTCTATGCCAAGGAATACGAGACCGAGCGCAACAACCAGATCGTCTTCGCCTTCGATTGCGGCAACGCCATGTGCGAGCCGGTGGCCGGGCTGCCCCGGCTTGATCGCGCGGTTTCGGCGGCACTGGCCACGGCTTATGTCGGCTTGCGGGGCGGTGACCGCGTGTCGCTGTTCGGGTTTGCCGCAAGGCCGGAGGTGGCGACCCCGTTTGTCGGCGATTCGCGCGCGTTTCACCTGCTCCAGCAAGCCGCCGCCGGGCTGGAGTATCGGGCGGAAGAGCCCAACTTCACGCTGGCGCTGGCGACGCTCGCCGCCCGGCTGCAGCGCCGCTCGCTGATCGTGCTGTTCAGCGAATTCGCCGATCCGATCGGGGCCGAACTGATGATCGAAAGCATCGGCCGGCTGGTGTCGCGCCATGTCGTGCTGTTCGTGACCCTGGCGGACGAGGAACTGGAAACGCTCAGCACCGCCCGGCCCGATGATCTGGAAGTGCTGTCGATGGCGGTCGGGGCCGATCAGTTGCTGCGCCAGCGCGCGCTGGTGACGCAGCGGCTGCGGCAGATCGGCGTCGATGTGATCGAGGCGCGCTACGATACCGTGTCCAATCGCCTGATCGACGCCTACCTTCGGATCAAGCGCAGCGGAGCGATCGGATGAGCGCGGTACTTTCACCCGGGATGGGCGCGATCGAACAGGCGGCGCTGCGTTCGGACCGGTTCCGGCTGGAGCGGGAGGGCGACTGGAAGCGGCTGGACGCGATCGTCACCCGGATCGAGAAGGGCCGCGCCAAGGGCCTGCCCGATGAAGATCTGCTGGCGCTGCCGGGCCTGTACCGTGCGGTTGCCTCAAGCCTGTCGATCGCGCGCGAAACCTCGCTCGATGCGGCGACGCTCGCCTATCTCGAAGCGCTGGTCCAGCGGGCCTGGTTCCAGGTCTACGGTCCGCGTTCGTCGCTGGGCGAATGGCTGGCGGGGTTCATCGGCGGCGGCTGGAGCGCGGCGGTCCGGGCGATCTGGATAGACCTGCTGGTGGCGCTGGCGGTGATGGTGGCGGGCACCGTGGTCGGCTGGCTGCTGGTGGCGCACGATGTCGAATGGTACCAAGCGCTGGTGCCCGGCGGGCTGGGCGAAACGCGGGTCCCCGGTGCCAGTGCCGCGGTGCTGCGCGAAACGCTGTTCGGCCATACCGAAGAACAGGGGATGTCCGTATTCGCCGCCTATCTGTTCAGCCACAACGCGCAGATCGCCATCCTCGCCTTCGCGCTCGGCTTCGCCTTCGGGCTGCCATCACTGATGCTGCTGGTCCAGAACACCGCCACGCTGGGCGCGCTGCTGTGGCTGTTTGCCGACAAGGGCCTGCTGATCGACCTGTGCGGCTGGCTGAGCGTCCACGGCACCACCGAACTGTTCGCGATTCTGCTGGCCGGGGCCGCCGGCCTGCATATCGGGCGCGGCATCGCCTTTCCGGGCGATCGGCCGGTGCTCGAATCGGCGGCGCTGGCCGGGCGGCACGCCGCCACGGTGATGGCCGGGGTGGTGCTGATGCTGGTGATCGCCGGGTTGCTCGAAGGCTTCGCGCGCCAGTTGATCGACCAGACGGCCGGCCGCTTCATCGTCGGCGGGTTCATGCTGGCGTTCTGGCTCGCCTATTTCTTCGCCTATCGCGGCCGCCGGCAGACCGCAGGCGGCCACTTCGCATGACCAGCGTCCCCACCAGCCTGCGCCGCTCCAAGCGCGATCGCACGCTGATCACGCCTGAAGGCATCGCCGTGCCGGTGGCGGTGGCCAGCCGCGGCGCGCGGGCGGGGGCGCTGGCGCTGGACCTCATGTTCATCGTCCTGATTATGATCGGCGGCTCGATGGCGCTGTTCTATACGGCGGGCGGGGCGATGGGCCTGCGCGCGGCGGACAAGGGCGTGGCCGGCCATGTCTTCCAGTTCCTGGCGATCGTCTGGATCATCGCCATGTTCCTGCTGCGCAATGCCTACTTCCTCTATTTCGAACTTGGCCCGCGCGGCGCGACGCCGGGCAAGCGCATCGCCGGCATCCGCATCGCCGCGCGCGATGGCGGGCGGCTGACCGCAGAGATGGTGCTGGCGCGCAATCTCCTGCGCGATATCGAAATCCTGATGCCGATCGCCTTCATCGCTTCCGCCGGGGCGGACAGCGGCCTGGCCTGGCTCACTGCCGCCGCGTGGTTCGCGATCTTCCTGCTGTTTCCCTATTTCAACCGCGATGCACTGCGCGCCGGAGACATCATTGCCGGGACCTGGGTACTGGAACGGCCGCGCCACAAGCTTCTGGCCGCGCTGACCAGCCGGCAGGCCGATACGCCCCCTGCCCCGTCGTATGCCTTCAGCGAGGCCGAGTTGGCCGTCTATGGCGAGTTCGAGCTGCAGGCGCTGGAGCGGGTGCTGCGCGATCGCAAGAACATCTCGCTCGATCAGGTCTACCAGACGATCGCCGGCAAGATCGGTCGCAACGATGGCTGGGGCGATGAACGCGCATTCCTGGAGGCCTATTATGCCCAGTTGCGCGCCCGGCTTGAAGCAGGCATGCGCATGGGGCGGCGCAAGAGCGACAAGTACTCCGGAGAAGCTTGATGGACCTCAGACCCGCCCGCCCCACCGATGCCGCCGCGCTCGCCGATCTGGGCGCGCGCAGCTTCATCGCCAAGTTCGGGGACCTTTACAGCCCCGAGGATCTCGCCGGCTTCCTGCGTGATGCCCATCATGCCGACACAGTGGCCCATGAGATCGCCAATCCCGCCTATCGCATCATGCTGGCGATGGAAGGCGATGCTCTGCTCGGCTTCTGCAAGATGGACATGACCTGCGGCTGGCCGGACCACGCGCGCGGCAGCCGGGTGGTCCAGCTCAAGCAGCTCTATACCGAGCCTGATGCGACCGGCCGGGGCATCGGCGCGGCGCTGACCGAATGGGCGCTGGCCGAAGCGGCCGCGTTCGGGGCCGATGAAGTGCAGCTTTCCGTCTATTCCGCGAACGAAGGCGCGCAGCGCTTCTACCATCGCCATGGCTTCACCAAGATTGCCGACATCTTCTTCATGGTCGGCAGCCAGCGCGACGACGAGTTTCTCTACGCGCGGATGCTGGGGTGATCGCTGTGGCACGTCCCCTTCGCCGCTGCGCCCTCGCGGTGCTGGCACCGCTGCTGGCGTTGCTCGCGCCGACTGCCGCATGGGCCGACATGGCCTCCGACGTGAAGGCCCTGCAGGACGGCTGGGCGCACATGACCTATGAAGTCAAAGGCGGGGCTCCTCAGGCCAAAGCGCTCGATCAGCTTGCCCGGCAGGCCGATGCGATGCTTGCGCGTTATCCCGGCAGGGCCGAGCCGCTGCTGTGGGTCGGGATCGTCGCCAGCGAGCGCGCCAACCGCGCCAGCATCTTCCGCAAGCTCAGCTATGCGACCAAGGCGCGGGACCTGATCGCCAGGGCCTATACCATCGATCCGCAGGCGGCGGGCGGCGGCGTCGCGCTTACGCTGGGCGTGCTCTACTACAAGGTCCCCGGCTCGCCCTTCGCCTGGGGCGATGACGAGCGCGCCGGAAAGCTGCTCCGCCAGGCGCTGGCGCTTGACCCCGATGGCCTTGATGCCAACTATTTCTACGGCGATTACCTGCTTGCCCAGGGCGACAAGCCCGGCGCGCGCAGCCATTTCCAGCGGGCCTTGCGCGCTCCGCGCGATGCCAGCCGTCCGGTCTGGGACGCCGGCCGCCGCCGCGACTTGCGCAATCTCATCGCCAAGGCGGGCTGATCCATAGCCCACTCCATTGCATGCTAATTTCCTCCAGTTGATCCCCGTCAAATCCTGCGCGCCCTTTATTGGCCAAATGGTCAGCAAAGGAGAGGCTCATGGAAAAGCCGGTAGTGCGTTTGGGGTATGCAGGATTCCGGGGCGACCGGGCCGAATGGCAGCGCTTCGCTTGTGACATCTTCGGACTGCAGGCAGTCCCGGCCCAGGATAACAACGAACTGCGATTGCGCGCTGACGAGCGGGCCTGGCGGCTGGCGGTGCGCGAAACCCGCGATCCAGGGCTCGACTATCTCGGCTTCGAGGTGGCCAGCCACGAGGACCTCGACGGCATCATGGCCCGCCTGCACGCCCATGGCTTTGCCGCGCACGAGGACCCGGCGCTAGCCCGTCGGCGCGATGTGCAGCGGCTGGTTACCACCACCGCCCCCGATGGCACGCCGCTGGAATTCTTCATCGGCGGGCTGATCGTCTCGCGCCCCTTCGCATCGCCGACCGGCGCGCGCTTCGTCACCGGCGAGGCGGGGCTGGGCCATGTGCTGCTGATCGTTCCCGATGCGGCGGAGGCGCTGCACTATTTCACGCAGGTCATCGGCCTCAGGCGCTCGGATTCGATCGAAGTCGCGCCGGGCTGTGACGGCCACTTCCTCAACGGCGGCCTGCGTCACCACATCGTGGCGGTAGCGGAGATTCCCGGCCTCACCGGCTTCGACCACATCTACGTGGAGGTGGAAGACCTCGTCCATGTCGGCCAGGCCTGGGACAAGGTTTCCGGCGGGGCCGCTCCGGTGGCGCGCTCGATCGGCCAGCACGCGAACGACCCGGCGATCTCGTTCTACACCGGATCGCCCTCGGGCTTCCTGTTCGAATACGGCTGCCATTCGCGGCTGATCCCCGACGTCAACACCTGGGTCGAGACGCGGTGGGAGTCCGCATACCTCTGGGGCGGCACTTACGGCACCCACGCGGTCGGCTGACCGGACGACACCTTCATCCTATCATCGGAGAGCAGACATGCCTGAAGTTATCGAAGTTCCCGTGCTGGTCGTCGGCGGCGGCCCGGTCGGCCTGACCATGGCGATCGAATTGTCCCACTACGGCGTCGGCTCGCTGGTGATCGAACGCAACGCGTCGACCACGCGCCACCCCAAGATGGACCTGACCAACGGCCGCTGCATGGACCTGTTCCGCCGCACCGGCGTGGCCGATCGCATCCGCGCCGCCGGTGTCGATCAGGACAACAGCTATGACATTGTCTGGACCACCGATCTCAAGCCCGGTTCGCACGAACTGCACCGCTTCTGCTATCCCGGCAACCGCGCCGAATACTGGCGGCGGCGCAACTGCAACGACGGCACGCTCTCGCTCGAAGCGCCGCTGCGGGTCAGCCAGATCCTGATCGAGCCGGTGCTGCGCGATATGGCCGAGGCCTGCGCCGACGTCGATGTCCGCTTCGGCCATCGCCTCGAAAGCTTCGTGGACGGCCCGGACGGCATCGTCGCCACCGTGATCAACGAGCAGACCGGCGAGACGCTGATCGTTCGCGCCGGCTATCTGGCCGCTTGCGATGGCGGCAACAGCACCGTGCGCAAGCAACTGGGCGTCGATAGCGACGGCATGCTGGGCGCGGCGCACATGTACCTCGTGCACTTCCGCTCGCGCGATTACGAGCTACTGCACCAGTTCGGGCAGGCCTGGCACTACCAGACCGGCTGGGGTCAGATCGTCGCGCAGGACGATGTGGAGCAATGGACGCTGCACTGCCTGGTGCCGCCCGATGCCGGATTCGAAGCGATCGATCCGCGCCGTCTGGTGATCGACCTGATGGGCAAGGACTTCGATTTCGAGGTGCTGGTCGCCAACCCGGTAACGCTGAACTATCAGGTCGCGCACCAATATCGCGTCGGCCGCGCGTTCCTCGTCGGCGATGCCGCGCACCAGTTCGTGCCAACCGGCGGCTACGGCATGAACACCGGCATCCCCGAGGCCGCGAATCTCGGCTGGAAGATCGCGGCGGCGGTGCACGGTTGGGGCGGCGATGCGCTACTGCAATCCTATCATGACGAGCGCCAGCCGATCGCGCACATATCCAGGGCCACCTCCGAAAGGCATCTGGGCATCCGCGCCGCGATCTACCGGCTCTATGCGGAAGCGGGCGATCTGGCGGGGACCGGCCCGGAGGCCGAGGCGGCGCGCAGCCGCATGGGCCACCGCATCGGCCTTCTGGGCAATATCGAGAATGAAGCCTGGGGCACCGAGCAGGGCTATCGCTACGAAAGTTCGCCCGTGATCCCGGACGAGCCCGGCTATCCGCCGGCGTTCGACATGCTTACGGTCAAGCCTTCGACCTGGCCGGGCCGCATCCTGCCGCATGTCTATCTGGAAGACGGCACCGCCGTGTTCGATCGGCTGGGCAAGTGGTTCACCCTGCTGGTGTTGGACGGGAGCGATGCCGCCCCGCTGGCAGCGGCCGCCGAGGCCGCCGGGCTGCCGCTGGATGTGCTCCACCTCAACGATGCGGTGGCGCGCCGGGTCTATGAAAAGCCGCTGGTGCTGGTCCGTCCCGACCACCACGTCGCCTGGCGCGGCGACAGCCTTCCCGCAGGGGCCGGGCAAGGGAGCTGGCGGATCGGCCAGCCGGTGGAAAGCTGCGCGGATCTGATCGATCTGGTACGCGGGGTCTGAGGTCCATCACGAGGTGCCAACCGGCCCGCGACGGCAAGTCCGCTGCGGGCCGAATACTGACGCGCGACATTGCCCATTGCGAGCGAGGCACCTGACTGTATGGTCAGGATAGTCACCGGCACAGGCCGGGCCCGAAAGCCGCATGGGAGTGCGATGCAATGATCACCACCGGAACCTGCCAGATCGCCTATTTCGTTCCGGATGTGCACGCGGCGGCGCTGCGGCATCACCAGATGTTCGGGTCAGGCCCCTATTACGTGCTGGACGAAGTCTCACTGCCGTTCTGCGAGTATCGCGGGGAGCCGGCACGCTGGAGCATCAGTTCGGCGTTCGGTCAGTGGGGCGATATCCAGGTCGAATTCATGCAGCAGAACGATGCCCTGCCCTCTTTTCTCTACGATGTCTTTCCCGCCGGGTCCGGCCGTTACGGGCTGCATCACCTTGCGATCACCGTCCCGGACCTTCGCGCGGCCGCGGACGAAATGGTGCGCGATGGCCATGACATCGCGCTGAACGCCCGGATGGACAACGGCATCGAGGCGATGCTGATCGATACCATCGCCGAAAACGGCCACATGATCGAACTCTATCAAGACTGCGCGCCGCTGCGCGATTTCTACGATTTCGTCCGGGCGCAATCGATCGGCTTCGATGGCACCGATCCGGTCCGGTCGTTTCCCGCCGCCGGGTAAGATGACCGCCGCCGCGGTCAGGCCTTGAACACCACGGTGCGCGACCCGTTGAGGAATACGCGCGAATCGAGGTGATGGGCCACCGCCGTCGCCAGCACCCGGCGTTCGATATCGCGGCCCTTGCGCACCAGATCGTCAGGCGTATCGGCATGGCTGATCGCTTCCACGTCCTGATGGATGATCGGCCCCTCATCGAGGTCTGCGGTCACGTAGTGCGCGGTCGCGCCGATCATCTTGACCCCGCGTTCGTGTGCCTGATGATAGGGCTTGGCCCCCTTGAAGCCGGGCAGGAACGAGTGGTGGATATTGATGCAACGCCCTGACAGGAACGCCGCCAGATCGTCCGACAGGATCTGCATGTAGCGGGCGAGCACGATCAGTTCCGCCCCGGCCTCCTCGACGATCGCCTTGATCCGCGCTTCCTGCTGCGGCTTGGTGTCCTTGGTGATCGGCAAGTGGTGATAGGGGATGTCGCCGATGGTGGTGGCGAGCGCCTCGCGCGGGTGGTTCGAGACGATGCCGACTACCTCCATGTCAAGTTCGCCGATGCGGTTGCGATAGAGGAGGTCGGCCAGGCAGTGGTCGAACTTGCTGACCAGCAGCAGCACCTTCTGGCGGATACCGTTGCTGCGCAGGCGGATTTCGACGTTGGGGGCATCCAGCTTGGCGGCCAGGTGGCCTTCCAGCCGCTCCATGTCCGCCACTGACCCGCATTCGAACACCACGCGCATGAAGAAACGATCGTTCGCGCGATCGTTGAACTGCTGGGCATCGATGATATTGCCGCCAACCCCCGCAATCGTCGTCGCGACATCGGCGACAAGGCCCTTGCGATCGTCACACTGCAAGGCGAGCGTACAAATTTCGGTCATCGCGGTTTTCGGGCCCCTGGGATTTCGCCTGCGACTTACCGCACCGGGCCCGAAAAGCAATGCGATGGTGCATTGCGGCAGGAGCAGCTCAGTTCTGGCCTTCCAGCGTCATGCGGTCGCCCTCTATGCGCACGCTGTGGACGTGCGACAGGAACGACTGGCCAAGCAGCGAGACGGGCAGACCCTGCGGGATGATCGCGCCGCTGATGCTGCGTGCCATGGTGCCGCCCAGTTCGACACTGTCGAGCGCGACCGGCACGCCGTAGACGGTGCCGCTGGCTCCCTTGCCGATGGGGACGAGATCGTCGTTCGACCACGAAAGGCCCGCCGCGCGGGCATCGTCTGCGGTCAGCGCGACGATGCTGGCCCCGGTATCGACAAGAAACCGGGTGGTGGTGTGGTTGACGCTGGCGCGGACATAGAAATGTCCGTCGGATTGCCGCTCCATCACTGTCGGATCGGTCAGCCAGCCGCCCTCTGCCGCTGCCGGGGCGGGCGACGCGGTGCCCGCTGTCATCGGCGCGGCGATCCCGGCCGGCCCCGCAGACGGCCCGGCCGAAGTCCAGCCGATCGCCAGCGCGACCGCGAAAAGAAGGATGACAAGGCCGCGAACCATGCCCCCGGCATAGCGGCCTTGCCTTAAGCCGGCGTAAAGCGCGCGCTATTCGGCGGCCTGCGCCTCAAGCGAAGCGGCCGCTTCCATCTCGGCGGCCTTGGCTTCGACCAGCGCGACGATGTGGTCCAGCATATCCTCGCTCTGCACATGATGGTCGGTCACGCCGGAGAGATAGACCATGTGCTTGCCGTTGCCGCCGCCAGTGACGCCGATGTCGGTCTCGCGCGCTTCGCCGGGCCCGTTGACCACGCAGCCCAGGACCGACAACGACAGCGGGGTCTTGATATGCGACAGCCGCTTCTCCAGCGCCTCGACGGTACGGATGACATCGAAACCCTGCCTTGCGCAACTGGGGCACGAGACGACGCGCACCCCGCGCGTGCGCAGGCCCAGCGACTTGAGGATTTCGAACCCCACCCGCACTTCCTCTTCCGGCTCGGCCGAGAGCGAGACGCGCAAGGTATCGCCGATCCCGGCCCACAGCAGGTTGCCGATGCCCAGCGCCGACTTGACGGTCCCGCCGATCAGCCCGCCCGCTTCGGTGATACCCAGGTGCAGCGGGCAATCGACCGCATCGGCCAGCCCCTGATAAGCGGCGACGGCAAGGAACACGTCGGAGGCCTTCACCGCCACCTTGTATTCGTGGAAATCGTGGTCCTGCAGCAGCTTGATATGATCGAGCGCGCTTTCGACCAGCGCCTCGGGGCACGGCTCACCGTACTTTTCGAGCAGGTCGCGCTCGAGGCTGCCGGCGTTGACGCCGATGCGGATGGCGCAGCCGTTGGCCTTGGCGGCGCGGACCACTTCGGCCACCCGTTCGCTGCTGCCGATGTTGCCCGGATTGATCCGCAGGCACGCCGCGCCCGCATCCGCCGCTTCGAGCGCGCGCTTGTAGTGGAAGTGGATGTCGGCGATCAGCGGCACCTTGGCGGCGCGAACGATCTCGCGCAGCGCGGTGGTGCTTTCCACGTCCGGGCAGGACACGCGGACAAGATCGGCCCCGGCATCCTCGCAGCGGCGGATCTGGTCGATCGTCGCGGCGGCGTCCGAGGTGGGTGTGTTGGTCATGGTCTGCACCGTGATCGGCGCATCGCCGCCGACGGGGACCGCGCCGACCATGATCTGGCGGCTCTTGCGGCGCTCGATATCGCGCCAGGGACGGATGGATGACATGGCCGGCCTTATAGGGCGGCTGCGTTGCAGTTTGAAGGGCCCTCACGCGACTTTGCGAAAACGCCGTAATGCGGCATGAACCGGGGTATGGACGATGCCGAACCAATCGCAGATTTCGCCACCACACCCCCGCTGCTGTTCGCCCGCGTGCTGGACGGCAAGGGCGGGGCGCGCCCGGCCGGCTGGGAGGAAGTGCAGCACTGGCGGCCGCACGATCACGAGCCGGTGCTGTGGCTCCATCTCGATCGCACCGCGCCCGGCGTCCGCGAGTGGCTGGCCGACCGCTTCGACATTCCCGCGCCGACGATCGAGCTGCTGACCAGCGAAGCCACCCGCCCGCGCGCCTTCCACGAAGGCCACGCGCTGGTCGCCACCCTGCGCGGGATCAACTTCAACCCCGGCGCCGAGCCGGAAGACATGGTGTCGATGCAGCTCTGGGCAAACGGCCACGTCGTCCTCACCTTGCGCCGTCGGCAATTGCAGACGCCCAAGCTGGTGCGCGATGCGCTGGACAACGGGCGTGGCCCGGTCGACGCTGGCGGGCTGGTCACCACGATCACCGAACACCTGATCGACCGGATGAGCGAAACGATCATCGAACTGAACGCCGAGATCGACCGGCTCGACGATGAGGAGTGCGAACTGCCGGCGTCCGAGGTGATCTCCGCGATCGCCGGTATCCGCCGCAGTTGCCTTGCCCTCAAGCGCCACATGTCGCCGCAGCACGAGGCGCTGGAAAACATCGCCCGCGACGCGCCGGCGTGGTTCGAACGGCATGATCGCCGCCAGATCGTCGAGACGATCGACCGGCTGCGCCGCTTCCTCGACGATATCGACATCAGCAAGGAATCGGCGCTGGTGCTGCAGGACGACATGCGCGCCCGCGCCGCCGCGCAGACCCAGCAGACGCAATACCTGCTCACCATCGTTGCGGGCATCTTCCTGCCGCTGACGTTCATCACCGGTCTGCTGGGGATCAACGTCGGCGACATTCCGCTGGCGGAAGCGGGCAGTCACGGGTTCTGGATCATCGTCGCGATTTGCGGCGGAATCTTCGGGGCGGAACTGCTGATCGCCCGCAAGCTGAAGTGGTTCTGACGGGGCGCACTTGCGACCCCGAAACGAAAAAAGGGGCCGTTGCCGACCCCTTTTTCCTGTTTCCTTGCGGGCCGTGAAGCCCGGTTTCCAGCTTAACGCTTGGAGAACTGGAACGAACGGCGGGCCTTGGCACGGCCGTACTTCTTGCGTTCCACCACGCGGCTGTCGCGGGTGAGGAAGCCGGCGGCCTTCACGGCTGCGCGCAGAGCGGGCTCGTAGCGGGTCAGCGCCTGGGCGATGCCGTGCTTGACGGCACCGGCCTGGCCCGAAAGCCCGCCACCCTTGACGGTGGCAATCACGTCGTACTGGCCTTCGCGGCCACCGACGACGAACGGCTGGTTGATGACCAGACGCAGGGTCGGACGGGCGAAGTAGACTTCCTGGTCACGGCCGTTGACGATGACCTTGCCCGAGCCGGGCTTGATCCACACGCGGGCCACGGCGTCCTTGCGGCGGCCGGTGGCATAAGCGCGGCCCTGCTTGTCGATCTGCTGTTCGCGAAGAGGGGCGTTGGAGGTGAAGACCGGGGTTTCCGGGGCCACGTCACCGGCGATGCCGGCGAGATCGGACAGGCTGGAGAGGGTATCGGTGTCAGACATTACGCACCCACCTTGTTCTTGCGGTTCATGGAAGCGACGTCGAGCGCTTCGGGCTGGGTGCCACCGTGCGGATGCTCGGCACCGGCGTAGATGTGCAGGGCGCGCATCTGGGCGCGGCCGAGGGGGCCGCGCGGAACCATGCGCTCAACCGCCTTTTCAAGCACGCGCTCGGGGAAACGACCGGCCAGGACCTTGTCCGCCGTCACTTCCTTGATGCCGCCGGCATAGCCGGTGTGCTTGTAATAGGTCTGCTGCTTGAGCTTGTTGCCGGTGAACTTCACCTTCTCGGCGTTGATCACGACGACATGGTCACCGCAATCGACGTGGGGGGTGAAGCTCGGCTTGTGCTTGCCGCGCAGCAGATCGGCGACGATGACGGCCAGGCGGCCAACCACCAGACCTTCGGCATCGATAAGATGCCACTTCTTCTCCACCTCGGCCGGCTTGATCGACCGGGTGACCTTCGTGAGCGCCTTCATGGCTGGTCAATCCCTACTATTTCTGGCGCGAGGGGAAGCGAATCCCTCCCTTCGCGGGAAGGGGCCAACTCGTCGATCGGCCGCGCAAAGTCAAGCCACGGGCGGGTTTGCAGAGAGGTAAAATGATACCGTCAGATTGCGGCGGGGCTAATCCCGCCCAGCCAGACGCGGGTGCCGGCGCTGGCGGCGTCGCAGATCCAGCCCGTGATCGCGGGCTCCTCGTAAGGATGCAGCATGCCCAGCCGGGCGACGGCCGCATCCAGCAGGGCGGCGTTGGTCTTGACCAGCATGCCGATCTCGCGCGCTTCATCGCGCGCGCCGTTCCACACGAACAGCGAGGTGAGGCCCGGCACCAGGTTGGCGCAGGCGGCCAGCCCTTCATCCAGCAGCGCGCCGGCCACCGCGCGCGCCGCCGCCTCGTCCGGGAACGGGCACCAGATCAGCGCCGGTGCCGGAAGCTGCGCCTCAGCCACGCCGGCTCAGCGTGTGTGCGCCCCACACCGTCGCCACCACCAGCAGCGCGCCGCACAACTGGTGCGCCACCGCCAGCCACAACGATACGCCCGACCAGATCGTCGCGATGCCCAGCAGCACCTGCGTGCCGAAAGCGATGTGGACGGCGACCGAAACGTCGCGGCGATGGATTGCTTTCAAGCGCCGCCCCATCACCACCAGCACCGCGACCACCGCCCAGGCCCACCAGCGGTGGATGAAGTGTGACAGATAGGGATCGCCGAACATGGCGTGGGCCAAGCCCTTGTCCCACTCTATCCCCCCGGGGACAAAGCTGCCCTGCATCAACGGCCAGGCGTCCAGCCGGAACCAGCCGGCCCCGGCGACCTGCCCGGCCCGCTGCCCGGCGACGAGCGCGCCCATGAAAAGCTGGAAGCCCAGCATCGCCAGCGCGACCAGGGTGAAGCGGCTGAGCCCGGCGCGCGGCTGGCCCCGGCTCAACTGGTATAGATCGAGCGCGGTCCAGACGAGGCCGCCCAGGGTGAACAGCGCGGTGACGAGGTGGGCGGCCAGCCAGTAGTGGCTAACCCGGTCCAGCGCATCGGGCGAGAGGCCGGAAGACACCATCAGCCAGCCGATCGTCCCCTGCAGCCCGACCAGCGCGATCAGCGCCAGCAGCCGCGCCTTGTAGCCGAGCGGGATCGTCCGCTTGAACCAGAACCACGCGGTGCCGCCGATCATGGCCAGGCCGATCAGCCGCCCCAGCAGGCGGTGCGCCCATTCCCAGAAATAGATGAACTTGTACTGCGCCAGCGTCATCCCGGCGGGTCCGTTGACGTCGATATACTGGGGGATGCGCCGATAGCCGGCGAACTCGGCCTGCCACTGGGCATCGGTCAGCGGGGGCAGCGCGCCGGTGACCGGCTTCCACTGCGTGATCGACAGGCCCGATTCGGTCAGCCGGGTGATACCGCCGATAGCGACGATCAGGACGACCATCGCCGCCACGACCAGCAACCAGCGGGCCATGGGCAGGATATCGTCGGTGGTGCCGATGATCGGCTTGGCGTGGGCGGATCGCATGGCGCAACTCCCTGATACCTTGCACCGCCCTTGGCAAGAGCGGCGAACGCCCGCCGGGCACGGCCCGCCGTCGCGCTTGCGCCGGAGCGCACCGCCGCCGCGCCGGTCAGTGCTTGATTGATGATACAACATTACATATGTGGAGTGCATGCGGACGGCCATCGCCTTGATTCGAAAGCGTCTCGACCGGGCAGGGATCGTCCTGTCCGGGCTCTGTGCCGTGCATTGCGTGCTCGGCATCGTGCTCGTCGGGTTCCTGGGGCTGGGCGGCGGGGTGCTGCTGTCGCCGGCGATCCATCGCGTCGGACTGGGCGTGGCGGTCGGGATCGGGGCGGTTTCGCTCGGCTTCGGCGTGTTGCGCCACGGCCGCATCGCGCCGCTGGTGATCGGCGGCTGCGGGCTGCTGCTGATGGCGGCGGGCATCCTCGTCAGCCACGGCTGGCCCGAAGCGGTGCTGACGATCTGCGGCGTCACGCTGGTTGCCATTGCCCATCTGCGCAATCTCCAGGGCCACTGCGCACCCGCCCGCTGAGCGTCGGCCGGTCAGCGGCGCGCGCACGATTCCTGCCTTTTTCGTCTCCCCGGGCTTGCCCCCGGGTCCCGCTTCCGATGCGCTGCACCCGAAGAAAAAGCGGGGTCCCGGATCGCGTCCGGGACGACGAAGGTGATGCCGCAAATCCCGGTTTCGTGCGAGACGGTGCTAACCGGTGTGCGCGCCCTTGCGCTTGGCCTCCCGGGCGCTATCTGCAACGGGCCATGGCCGACCAACTTGCCCTTACCGTCAACGGCGAATCGCGCCGCATCGCCGCCGGGGCGAGCATTGCCGATCTCGTCGTCTCGCTGGAACTCGATCCGAAGAAAGTCGCGGTCGAGCATAACGGCGAGATCGCCCCGCGCTCCACGCTGGCCGCAGTGATGCTGGCCGACGGCGACGTGCTGGAGATCGTCCACTTCGTCGGCGGCGGGTGAGGCCGCAGCCTCGTCCCGCAATCTTTTTGAAGGAACCCCTGTCTTGACCGCCACCCCTGCCGATACCTGGACCGTCGCCGGCCGCACGTTCACCTCGCGGCTGATCGTGGGAACCGGCAAGTACAAGGATTTCCGGCAGAACGCCGCCGCCGTCGCCGCATCGGGGGCCGAGATCGTCACCGTGGCGGTGCGCCGGGTCAACATCTCCGACCCCAAGGCACCGATGCTGAGCGATTTCATCGACCCCAAGGTCATCACCTATCTGCCGAACACCGCCGGGTGCTTTACGGCGGACGAGGCGATCCGCACGCTGCGGCTGGCGCGCGAGGCGGGCGGCTGGGATCTGGTCAAGCTGGAAGTGCTGGGCGAGGCGCGCACGCTTTATCCCGACATGCGCGAAACGCTCAAAGCCTGCGAAGTGCTGGCCCGCGAAGGGTTCGCGCCGATGGTCTACTGCGTCGATGATCCGATCGCGGCCAAGCAACTGGAAGAGGCGGGCGCGGTGGCGATCATGCCGCTGGGCGCGCCGATCGGATCGGGCCTGGGCATCCAGAACCGGGTGACCGTGCGGCTGATCGTCGAAGGGGCGAACGTGCCGGTGCTGGTCGATGCCGGCGTCGGCACCGCGTCGGACGCGGCGGTGGCGATGGAGCTGGGCTGCGACGGGGTGCTGATGAACACCGCCATCGCCGAGGCCAAGGACCCGGTGCGCATGGCGCTGGCGATGAAGCTGGCGGTCGAAGGCGGGCGGCATGCCTACCTTTCCGGGCGCATGGCGACCCGCAAATACGCCGATCCGTCGAGCCCGCTGGCCGGGCTGATCTGAAGCTTAACGAAACCCTTGCGGGCGGCTTACGCTGCGGGCCGTAGACAAACCTTTGCATAGTTAATCGCTTGGAAACCTATCTGTGGTGATCATGTCATCGGCGGGAAACGGAGTCTTGCCCCGCCAGATAGGGATCACGACCATGGCTTATGCGGGTACGGCAACTCTGACGATCAGCGAACTGCGCGAGTTCGCCAGCTTCAGCCCTTGCGAGCAGCGCTATATCCGGCGCAGCCTCGATGTCGGACTGGGCCGGCAGGACGCGTTCAAGCTCTGGGCGCGCGATGCCGACGAGATGGCCTCGATCCGCCGCCAGTATGTCGCCTATCAGGACCTCAAGACGCTGCGCACCTGCCGCCCTAACGATGCCGGCTTCGAAGGGCTGGACGATTTCATGGGCAAGCTGATGCGCATGGCCGCGTTCGATCTGGCGCAGGGCAAGCTGACCAGCTTTTCCGCATTCCGCTTTCTCTATGAACGCCTGCTTGGCGCATGGTCGCGGCCGTGGCTGCCCGGGGCGTTCTGCGGGGCCGCCGCGCTGCCGCAGATCCGCCCGGACCGCCGCAAGGTGCTGCTCCATTCGATCAGCGAAGCCGCCGCCACCGCGCCCGGCTGGTCCGATCGCGAGCCCAGCTTCTATCCTGAGTGGATCGAAAAGGAAGCCGCCTGACCGGCTCGCCGTCCACGGCTGATTCTTAACCTGATTTCCCTGGCACGCGATCTGCTTTAAGCGGGTCGCGTGACCGTTTTGCGCGCACTCCTTCCTGCCGCCCCGCGCCGCCGCGCCGCGTTGCTGCTTGGCGTGCCGGGGCTTGCGATCGGAATGATGCTGTCGGGCGGCTGGCCTCGGGCACAAGGGGTCGATCCGGCGCTGCTGGCGACCAACGCCGCGCTCGATGCCCGTCAGGCCGGGGCCGATCTGCGCGCAGCCCAGGCCGAAGGGGGCATCGCCCGGAAACGGGCCGAGCGGCTGGAGGCCAATGCCCGCGCCGTCACTGCCCAGGCCGAGAAGACCGCACGCGAAGCCGCTGCCGTGGCCGCGCGCATTCAGGAAACGCAGGCCGCCATCGCCGCCCAGCAAGCCCGCACGCGCGGCATCGCCGCCGAGCGGGCGGGCTTGCGTGCGCGGATGGCGGCGCGGCAGGCCCCGCTGGCGCGGCTGACCGGCTCGCTCCAGCGGCTGTCGCGCCGCCCCCCGCTGCTGGCGCTGCTGCGGCCCGGATCGGTAAGCGATGTGGTCTATCTGCGCGCATTGCTCGATACGATGCTGCCGCAGGTGGAGGCGCGCACCGCCGCCCTGCGCAGCGAGATCGAGAAAGGCCGCGCGCTCGAACGCAAGGCGCAGGCGGCCGAGGCGGACTTGCGCAAGGTGCAGGGCGAGCTGACCGCGCGCCGCCAGCAACTGGCGGTGATCGAATCGCGCCAGCGGCTGGCCGGGCGCGAGGCTTCGGGCCTGGCCGCGCGCGAAGCCGAGCATGCGCTGGCGCTGGCCGAAAAGGCGCGCGATCTGGGCGGGCTGCTGGACGATATCGGCCGCCAGGGCGCGCTGCGCGATGCGCTGGCCGGACTTCCCGGCCCGGTCATGCGCCCGCCCGATCCGGCGCGCGCGCAAGTGATCGAGGCAGAGGACTTCGCCCCGCCGCCCGAAGGGCTGCCCGGATACATGCTGCCGGTGGTGGGCCGGGTGCTGTCCGGCTTCGGGGAAACCGCCGCCGGGCAGGCGCGATCGGCAGGGCTGACGCTGGTAACCCGGCCGCTGGCCCAGGCCGTTGCCCCCGCGCCCGGCCGCGTCGCATTCGCCGGACCTTATGGCGGCTATGGCCGGATCGTCATCATCGAGCACGATGGCGGCTGGACCTCGCTGGTCACCGGCCTCGCCCGGCTTGACGTGCGGGTGGGGGACACCATCGTCGCCGGATCGCCGCTGGGCATGGCCGGGCCGGGCGCGCCGCGGATCGGCGTCGAATTGCGCCGCAACGGCCAGCCCGTTAATCCCCTGCAATATTTGCAGGCGCTATGATGCGCCCCGGACGCCCCCTGCGCCCACTGGTAATGCCGATAGCGCGCCGGTAGAGTGCCCCCATCCCCTGTGCGCCGGAACGGTATCCGGCCCGCGAACGAAAGCTGATACGCCCGATGAAGCTTGCAGCCCTGATCCGTGCCGGCATGCTGGTGTCTGCGGTCGCCCTGCTGCCCACCGCCACCGCCGGCCTTGCCGCCGTCGATGCCAGGTCCGCCGAAGAGTTCAACAAGCTGTTCGAGGTCTACCGGCTGGTAAAGCAGTACTACGTCGATCCGGTGAACGACGACAAGCTGCTCAAGGGCGCGATCGACGGCATGCTGGCCAGCCTCGATCCGCATTCCAACTATCTCGACGGCAATTCGTTCGACCGGCTCGAAACGATGATCGACGGGAATTACTCGGGCCTCGGCCTGTCGGTGCAGGAGGATGACGGCGCGGTAAAGGTGATCGCTCCGTTCAAGGGCAGCCCGGCGGAGAAGGCCGGCATCAAGGCGGGTGACTACATCACGCACCTGGACGGCGTGCTCTATTACGAACGCGATCTTGATGAAGCGGTCGAAAAGATGCGCGGCCCGGCCGGCACCTCGATCCGGCTGACGATCTTCCGCCCCGGCCGTGATGCGCCGTTCGACGTGACGGTGACGCGCGGGGTGATCGATCTTGAGCCTGTCACCAGCGCGCTCAAGGACAATTCGATCGGCTATATCAGCGTCAACGAATTCTCGCGCGATGTCGGGGCCGATGTCCAGGCGGCGCTGGTGGACTTGCGCAAGCAGGCGGCCAAGGGCCCGGTCGGCCATCTCAGCGGGGTCGTACTGGACTTGCGGCAGAACCCCGGTGGATCGCTGGACGAGGCGGTGGCGCTGTCCGACCTGTTCCTCGACAAGGGCGATATCGTCTCGCAGCGCGGCCGCATCTCCAGCGAGAACCAGGTTTACCGCGCCGAATCGATGATCAAGGGCGATGCCGCCAAAGGCCTGCCGGTGATCGTGCTGGTCGATGCCGGATCGGCCTCCGCCTCCGAAATCGTCGCCGGCGCGCTGCAGGACCAGCGGCGCGCGGTCATCATGGGTGAGCGCACGTTCGGCAAGGGCAGCGTGCAGTCGCTGCTCCAGCTTGACGCCAAGAGCGCGGTCAAGCTCACCACGGCGCGCTATTTCACGCCTTCGGGCCATTCGGTGCAGGAAGGCGGCATCCTTCCCGATATCCGCGTTCCGCAACTGTCCGACCCCGATGCGCGGGTGCGCGCGCAGAACGAGATCCGCGAATCCGATCTGCGTGGCCACCTCATCAACGAGGCGGCGATTGCCGACAAGGATCTGGAGTCAGACAAGACCGATGATCCGCGCTTCAAGGTGACCGCCGAGCAGCTCAAGAAGGAAGGCGTGACCGACTTCCAGCTCGACTATGCGCTGCGTACCCTGCGCCGGACCGATGCCAAGGCGATGCTGGCCGCAGCGCAAGCCAAGGCCCAGGCGCAGAAGAACTGACCGGCGAGTAATTCGGGATGACCGTTGCAACCGTTCCGCAGGATGTCCGCGCCGCGCGCTGGCTGGCGCTGCTGGTGCCTGCCGCGCTGCTCGGCGGGGCCTATGTCAGCCAGTACGGCTTCGGGCTCTATCCTTGCGAGATGTGCTGGTGGCAGCGCTATCCGCATATGGCCGCGATCGTGCTGGCGCTGCTGTCGTTCTTCTGGCGGCCGGTGCGCCCGCTGGTGGCGGTGGCGGCGGTGGCGATCGGCATTTCCGGCCTGATCGGCGCGTTTCACGCCGGGGTGGAATATCACTGGTGGCAGGGTTTCACCGCCTGCACCGCCGAACGGACCACCGGCGGCGGCGATCCGCTGGCGGCAATCCTCGATTCGCCGCTGATCCGCTGCGATACCGCGCAGTGGACGCTCATGGGCATATCGCTGGCCGGCTTCAATTTCATCCTGTCCGGACTCGGTGCGATCGCTATCCTGGCGCTGCTTTCGCGTCGCGGCGCGGGGCCCGAAGGTGCAGGAGCAGGATCATGACCATGCCGCAAGACACCCGCCGCCGCGACCGCATGCTGCGCGTCGATCAGGCCGGCGAATATGGCGCGATCCGCATCTATGCCGGGCAGATGGCGGTGATGGGCACCCGCGCCCCGCTGGCCACCGAAGTGGCCCGCATGGCGGCACAGGAGGAAGATCACCGCGCCCGCTTCGACGCGATGATGGCCGAGCGCGGGGTCCGGCCGACATTGCTCCAGCCGGTATGGTCTGTCGCCGGCTTCGCGCTCGGCGCGGCAACCGCGCTGCTCGGCCCCGAAGCGGCGATGGCCTGCACCGCCGCCATCGAAACCGAGATCGACGAGCATTACAGCCAGCAGCTCCAGGAACTGGGCGACGACGATCCCGAGCTTTCCGGCGTGATCCACGAATTCCGCGAGGACGAGCGCGAGCACCGCGATACCGCCCTCGCCTCGGGCGCGGAGAAGGCTCCGGCCTATCCGCTGCTGTCCGGCGCGATCCGGCTGGGCTGCCGTCTGGCGATCAGGCTGTCCGAACGGATATGAAGCACTGATTTTGCCCCTCCCCCGTTCGTGGGCTTGGTTTGATCTGGGCCATTGACCGCCCGCGCTTCAGCAACCATTCAATCGCTGCGCACCTTATACAAGTCGACGGTACCGGAGCGCGTACCCATGGAGAGCCTCGCGATGATCCGCCCCCTGACTGCCGCCCTTCTTCTCGCCGGCGCGCTTGGTGCCGCGCCCGCCGCACAGGCGCAGGAACAGACCACCGCCGATGGTGAGAAGTACAACATGGTCATCGTCTATGGCGACCAGCCGTGCGAAGCGTCTGCGGACCCGGCGGTGATCACCGTCTGCGCGCGCGTGGGCGATCAGTACCGCATCCCCGAACCGCTGCGCGGCGTCGATTCGCCCAAGAGCGATTCGTGGACCAACAAGGTCACCGCTTACGAAACGGTCGGCGCATTCGGCACCCTGTCCTGTTCGCCGGTGGGCGCGGGCGGTTCGCTGGGCTGCACCCAGAAGCTGATCGATCAGGCTTATGCCGAGCGCAAGAACGGGTCGAACGTGAAGTTCGGCGAACTGATCGCGGCCGAGCGCGAGAAGCGGCTGTCGACGATCGATACCGATGCCGCCGATCACCAGAAGCGGGTCGAAGAGGCGGAAAAGGTCTACCTCGAACAGCAGAAAAAGCAGCAGGCGGCGCAGGATGCCGCCGAAGGTTCGGCCCCCGCCACCCCTCAGCCATGAGGCATCGGTGCTTTACCGGGGCCAAGAAAAACGCGCTTGCGCAACTCTACTTTACCGGTAGATATTCGCGCCACTGCGGTGGACCCCAAGGTTGACCGGAAGGACAAGGCCGGGCCTCGGGCTCCGGGACGGTAGCCGACGAGCGGCCCGTTCGCGTGCGTGGCGCAGGCAGCTTCCGATCAGTCGTGCTGCCGCGATCAAGGGGTCGCCCGAATGAATGCAGTGCAGGTTTTCGACAGCATGCATGCTGTTGCAGGGCTGCTGGTCGGCGTGCTGGTCGGCCTGACCGGCGTCGGCGGCGGGTCGCTGATGACGCCGCTGCTCGTGCTGATGTTCGGCGTTGCCCCCGGCACGGCCGTCGGGACCGACCTGCTGTTTGCCGCCATCACCAAGATCGCGGGTTCAGCCGTCCACGGCAAGCGCGATACGGTGGACTGGCAGATCGTCCGCCGCCTCGCCACCGGCTCGATCCCTGCCGCGCTGCTGACGCTGGGCGCGCTGGCGTGGTTCGGCAAGGTCGGCAAGAACACCGAACATGTGATCCTCGTCTCGCTCGCCGCGCTGCTGGCGCTGACCGCTGTGGCGGTGCTCCTGCGCAAGCGCTTGTTCAAGGCGGCGGTCGATCACGGCCCGATGCAGCCTGCGGGCCGGATCGTGGTGTGGACCGTGGTGCTGGGCGCGTGCATCGGCACGGCAGTCTCGATCTCCTCAGTGGGCGCCGGCGCGATCGGCGTCACCGCGCTGCTGATGCTCTATCCCCGCAGCCCGATGGTCCGCCTGGTCGGCTCGGATATCGCCCATGCCGTGCCGCTGGCGCTGATCGCCGGCTTTGGCCACTGGTTCCTGGGCGATGTGAACCTGGTGCTGCTGGGCAACCTTCTGATCGGCTCGATCCCCGGCGTGATCGTCGGCAGCTATCTGTCGAGCCGGGCCCCGGACCGCGTGCTGCAGCCGCTGCTGGCCTGCGTGCTGGCGGTTTCGTCTTGGCAGCTCTTCCTCAAGGCGCGTGCCGAGGACAAGGCCGACAAGGTGGAAGTGGCGGCCGCCCCGGCCAGCGTCGCCGCGCAGCCGCATTGATCGGGTAGCCGGCACGAAAAGGGGGAACGGCACGAAGCCGCTCCCCCTTTACTTTTCCGGTCTGTCCAGCAGGCGGGCTCAGCTCAGTGCGATATCCGGGGCGTCTTCCTGCTTCATCCCGACGACGTGGTAGCCGCAGTCCACGTGGTGGACTTCGCCGGTGACGCCCGAAGCCAGGTCCGACAGCAGATAGAGCGCGGACCCGCCGACATCCTCGATGGTGACATTGCGGCGCAACGGCGCGTTCAGCTCGTTCCACTTGAGGATGTAGCGGAAATCGCCGATCCCGCTGGCGGCCAGCGTCTTGATCGGCCCGGCCGAGATCGCGTTGACCCGGATGTTGCGGGGGCCAAGATCGTTGGCAAGGTACTGTACCGAGGTTTCCAGCGCCGCCTTGGCCACGCCCATGACGTTGTAGTGCGGCACCACCTTTTCGGCCCCGTAATAGGTCATCGTCACGATCGAGCCGCCATCGCGCATCATTGCGATCGCCCGCTTTGTCACCGCGACCAGGCTGTAGGCCGAGATGTTCATCGTCATCAGGAAGTTTTCGAGGCTGGTATCAACATAGAGCCCGCGCAGCTCGTTCTTGTCGGAAAAGCCGATCGCGTGGACGACGAAATCGAGGCTGTCCCACCGCTCGGCCAGGGCGGCGAACGCGGCATCGATCGAATCCATCTGCGAGACATCGCATTCGATCAGGAAATCGCTGCCCAGGCTTTCGGCCAGCGGCCGCACCCGCTTGGCCAGCGCCTCGCCCTGATAGGAGAACGCCAGTTCGGCACCCTGCTCGTGCAGCTTCTTGGCTACGCCCCAGGCCAGCGACTTGTCATTGGCCAGGCCCATGATGAGCCCGCGCTTTCCCTGCATCAAACCGGTCATTCTTGTCTTTCCCGTGTAGTTTTCGCCTGTGGCCCCGCGGCCGGGGCGGCGCTTTCGTGCATGTCGCGTTCTTCCGGGGTTTCCGCAAGAGCCGCGTTAAGCTCGGCGCCGACGACCATCCCTAAGCCCACCAGCCAGAAAAAGAAAAGCGCGATCATCACTCCGGCAAGGCTGCCATAGGTCAGATCGGTGGCGAAAAACGTGTGCAGGACGCGCGGCATGGCGTTGGCGACCAGCAGCCACCACCCGGTGACCAATGCCGCGCCGGGCCACTTGGGATAGAGCCGCGAGCGGTAGGCGCGCGGGGTCAGCAGCAGGAACACCACATAGATCGAGACAAACAGCACCCCCGCCCCGATCATCCGCGTCAGCACAATCCCGTCGATCACCCAGCCCAGCCGCGGGAACAGCGCCAGCACGATCTCCTCCACCGCCGACACCGTGACCTGGAGCGAAAGCGCGACCAGCAGCAGCAGGACCGAACCGAAGATCACCGCGCTCGACATCGCGCGTTCGCGCCAGAAGCCGTAAGTCCGGCGGGTGCCATATGCCCGCCGCAGGATATCGCGCAGGGTCTCGATCAGGCTGGAGGCCGACCACAGCCCGAACACCCCGCCGATCCACAGCAGATGACCGTGGCGCGCGCCGGCGACATCGCGCGCCACCGGCACGATCACATCGGACACGCGCGGCGGCACGGCGGCGAGGAACGCGGCGATCGAATCGTCCAGCTTGCCCTGCGCCCCCAGCAGCGAGAAGATCGCCGCCAGGACGATGAAGAACGGAAACAGCGAGATCAGCGTCATGTAGGCAAGGTTGCCGGCATGGACGAATCCGTCCTTCCACGCCCCGGTCAGCACCCGCTCGAAGATCACCACCGCCCGGCGGATGCGCCCCCGGCGGCCGGGGATGGACGGGCCATCGCCTTCGCGGGCGCGCCGGGCATGGCGTCGCCGCGCTTCGGGGGTATCCCGCTCGCCCAGATCGGCTGGGTTGCCATCAGCCGGATCGGCAAACGCGCTGTCATCAGCCACCGGCGGCTCGCAAGCGTCGGGTGCCCGCAGCTCCTTCGCGGCGGCGGGGTACTGCTCGTGGCCGGTCCCGGTCAGACGCCCAGCCGGCCGCGAATGTCGCGGGTGTCCCGCCAGCCTTCAAGGCGGCGGGCCAGATCGGCATCCGCATCGGGCAGGACGATCTGTAGCGCGAACAACTGGTCGCCGCGCGATCCGTCCTTGCGGCTCATGCCCTTGCCCTTGAGCCGCAGGACCTTGCCGGAACTGGCACCCGCCGGAACCGTCAGCATGACCGCGCCGGATGCGGTGGGAGCCTTGATCTTGGCCCCGGCCAGCGCTTCATCCAGCGTGATCGGCAAATCGATCCGCAAATCATCACCATCGCGGCGGAAGAACGGGTGCGGCTGGATCTGGATGGTCACAATCGCATCGCCCGCGCCACCGGGGCCCTGCTCACCCTTGCCGGAAAGGCGCATCTGGGTGCCGTCTTCCACCCCGGCAGGCAGCTTGAGATCGATCGTCTTGCCGTCCGACAGGGTGATCCGCTGGTCGCGGCGTTCTGCCGCGTCGGTCAGCGAGACGGACAGGCGATAGGAGACGTTGGCCCCCTTGGGCGCGCGGCCACCGCGCGGGCCGCCGCCCATACCGCCACCCATGCCGCCGAACCCGCCGCCCCGCTGGCCACCGCCGCCGAAGATACCCCCCAGGATATCCTCGAAATCGACGCCGCCGCTTTCGAAGCCGCCGCCAAAGCCGCGCTGGCCACCGCCGAACCCGCCACCAAAGCCGCCGCCGCCCGCGCCGAACGGCATCGACGGATTACCGTCCGCGTCAATCTCGCCCCGGTCGAACTGGGCGCGCTTGGCCTTGTCGGACAGCAGGTCGTAAGCGCGGGTCACGTCGCTGAAACGCTCGGCCGCGCGGGGATTGTCCTTGTTGGTATCCGGGTGCAGTTCCTTGGCAAGCTTGCGATAGGCGGATTTGATATCCTTCTCGCTCGCGCCGCGCGCCACGCCCAGGACGGTATAGGGGTCTGATGCCATGATGCGCCATAGCTAGGGGCCGGGCGGCGGCGCGGCAAGCGCTGCCTTGCGCAAATTGCCATGGAATTGGCCCACATTTTCGTAAATCGTGCGCTTTCCTGACCGCACTTTCCGTCCTAAACGATCGACCTCACGCCGGATGCACGGCGATTTGTCTGCGATCAAGGCATTCGCCGGCTATCGCTGACAAGCTGCCCTGCGTGCCCCCGCCGTTTGCCAGTTTGCTCATCAGGAATTCCCATGGACGCCGATCAGGCCCGCGAGGTCATCCCCCATACCGATCCCTTCAGCCTGTTCCAGACCTGGTACGACGAGGCGCGGGCGAGCGAGCCGAACGATTCGAACGCCATGGCGCTGGCCACCGCCACCCCGGACGGCCACCCGTCAGTGCGCATGGTCCTGCTCAAGGGCCACGGGCCGCAGCTCGGCCCGCGCGGCGGTTTCGTGTTCTACACCAACGGCCACAGCCGCAAGGGCGGAGAGATCGCCGCTAATCCGCACGTGGCGCTGCTGTTCCACTGGAAGAGCCTGCGCCGACAAGTGCGGGTCGAAGGCTCGTTGACCCCGGTGACCGAGGCCGAAGCCGAGGCATACTTCCATTCGCGCGCCCGCGATTCGCAGCTTGGCGCGGTGGCCTCGGACCAGTCCGCCCCGCTCGACAGCCGCGAGACCTTCCTCGCCCGCTACGAACAGGTGCGCGAACGGTTCGAGGGCCGCGAGGTCGACCGGCCGCCGCACTGGACCGGCTACCGCGTCGAGCCCGAGGCGATGGAGTTCTGGCACGACCGGGAATTCCGGCTCCACGAGCGCCGGCGCTTCACCCGCAGCGGCGATGCGGGCTGGACCAGCACGCTGCTGTATCCATGACCACGATGGCGGCACCCGCAGCGGAAAAGGGCGCGCTCAACCGGGCGGCGGCGATGGCGAGCATCGCGGCGGCGGTGACGCTGCTGGCGCTGAAGGCGTGGGCGGCCTGGTCCACCGGATCGACCGCGATGCTCGGCAGCCTGGCCGATACCGCGCTCGATCTGGTCGCCAGCATGGCGACGCTGCTGGGCGTATGGATCGCGGCCCAGCCGGCGGATGACCGGCACCGCTTCGGCCACGGCAAGGCCGAGGCGATCGCCGCGCTGTTCCAGATCGTCCTGATCTCTATCTCGGCGATCGGCATCGCCGCGCGCTCGATCGAACAACTCTTGCGCGGCAGCCGGGTGCAGGAAGCCGAATCGGGGATCGTCGTCTCGCTGGTGGCGATCGCCGTCACCTTCGCGCTGATCGGCTGGCAGCGCTACGTGATCCGGCGCACCGCCAGCCTCGCGATCACCACCGACAGCGTGCATTACCAGTCGGACCTGCTGCTCAACCTCTCGGTCATCGCCGCCCTGCTGCTCGATCATTTCGCCGGGCTGTCCATGGCCGATCCGCTGTTCGGCCTCGGCATCGCGCTGTGGCTCGGCTGGGGGGCGTGGAAGGCTTCAAGCCGGGCGTTCGAGGAACTGATGGACCACGAATGGCCGGTCGAGAAGAAGCGCCGCTTCCTGGAGGTGCTGGCCCGCAACCCCGACATCATCGGCGTGCACGATCTGCGCACCCGTTCGTCCGGCCACCGCGATTTCGTGCAGTTCCACGTCTGGGTCGATCCCGACATGACGGTGCGCGACGCCCACAAGGTGATGGACGATATCGAGGCGCGGCTGCACCGCGAATTTCCCGATATCGAGATCCTGATCCATCCCGATCCCGAAGGCCTGATCGACGAGACCGGCCCGGCCGCGCGCGACGAGCTTTCGGAGGTTAGCGAAGGCCCTGGGCCGGTGCCGGGCACGGCGGCCTAAAGCGGCACGGCGAAAGCAGAGTATGTTCTGCATGACGCAGCGCTGTCAGCCGGTGGCTCCACCCGACCGCAAAAGGATGAGGAGACCAAATGGACAAGGACATGGCCCGAATTTTGGCGAACGGCGGAACCACGGCTTCTCGTGATCTGATGCGGCTGCATGACATTGTGAAGCATCATCTGCCGGAAGATATCGATCTTCGGCAAGGCATAGCGAGCGCAATCGCCGAGGTGGGGCAGCACATTATCCAGCCAGCGTTTGACGCTTGGCCAGAGTTGCAGGAGGAGTTTGAACTTCGGCTCGACAAATACGGCGTAACGACCTGACCGAAACCGTTTTGCCCATGCCGCTCAGGTGTTTTCCGCCTCCAGACCAACACCGCAAGGTTTCAAGCGCCGGTCAGGCGTCCACTTCGGCGTAATGGCTGGGTGGCTGGATCACTTCCATCCGCTCGGATAAAAGCGGCTGAAAGCTGGGCCGCGATTTCATGACCAGATACCAGGCGCGCGCCTGTTCGTGCGTGGTCCAGTCGATCCCGCCCAGATAATCGGCGACGCTGATCTGCGCGGCGGCGGTCAGGTCGGCGAGCGACATCGTCGATCCCGCCAGCCACGGACGGTTGTCGATCAGCCAGTCCACATAGTCCAGATAGTCATGCGCCAGCTTCATCGCCTCGCGCAGCGCCTTGGCGTCGGGAGACTGGCGCAGCACCAGCCGCTTCTTCATCCGTTCGTGCAGCAGCGGGCCCGAGACGTCGCGGAAGAAATTCTCGTCGAACATGGCGACCAGCCGGCGGATTTCGGCGCGCTGCTGCGCGGTGCCGCTGATCTGCGGGTTGCGATCGACGGTTTCCTCGAAATATTCGCAGATCGCCCGGCTGTCGGACAGGACGATATTGCGATCCGGGTCCTTGATCACCGGGGTGCAGCCCGCCGGGTTCATCGCGAAGAACCGGTCCTCTCCCTCCCAGGGGCGGGCGGACTGGAGTTCGTAAGCGATGCCCTTTTCGGCCATGAGCAGGCGCACCTTGCGGCTGAACGGGCAGAGCGGAAACTGGTAGATATGCCACATGGTCGATCGGGAATGCCAAAGCGCGCGCAGGGCGTCCACCCGAAGGGGGAAAGGAGTGGCCGGGAAACAGGTGGATAAGTCGAGCCGCGCCGGCCGAAGCGAAAACGAGGACTCGACAAGCGCTGTGCTTGCCTTCACCCGGCAGAGCGTCGGCCGCCCGGGTCCGGCAGGCGAGGCCGGATGCACGATTTCTTGAGCGAACTGGCAACGGCCGAGGAAATGCAGGCCTTCGAGGCCGGCAGGCCTCTGGCGGGGCCAACCGGGGCGCTGGCAGGCATCGGTTTCGATACCGCCGAAGACGCGCTGGAACTGGCGCTGCGGATATCCACGACGATGTGGAAGATGGCGCGCGAATTCAAGGCATCGTTGGAGGAAGGCGAACCGGGCCGCGCCCTGGACGCGGCCTATTGCTTCCGCATGGAAGGCGAACTGCTGGCCGCCCTGCGCGCGGCGTTCGAGGCGGATACGGGATGCAATGCCGACGGCATCTACGAATTCATGCCCTTTGCACAGAAAGTGGCGCACCACATCAAAACGCAGCTCCCGCCGCCCGAGGGGCGGGTGGAATGGGATTGAGGCGTCAGGCGGAGTGGGTGGGCTGGGCGTTCTGCGCCGAAACTTACTCCCCTCGCCAAGCGGCGATGAGGCCGCTATGCCGACCCCGACATGCAGACGGCCGACCTTCGCATTGCCCTGTTTACCGGCAACTACAACTACGTCCGGGACGGGGCCAATCAGGCGCTGAACCGGCTTGTCGGTTATCTGCTCAGCCAAGGTGCCAGCGTCCGGGTCTATGCCCCGACGGTTGCCGAGCCCGCCTTCCCGCCCACCGGCGATCTCGTCAGCATCCGCTCTATCCCGTTCCCCGGCCGCTCCGAATACCGCTTTCCGTTGCGGATCCAGCGCTCCGTCCGGGCCGATTGCGCCGCCTTCGCGCCCAACGTGGTGCATGTCGCATCGCCCGACGTTTCCGCGCATCACGCCGTCTCGTGGGCCCGCAAGCGCCAGTTGCCGATCCTGGCCAGCGTCCATACGCGGTTCGAGACCTACCCGCGCTACTACAACATGGCCTGGGGCGAGCCGATCATCGAGGCAATCCTGCGCCGCTTCTATCGCCGCTGCGATGCGCTGGTCGCGCCGTCCGAAAGCATGGCGCAAGTGCTGCGCGAGCAGCGGATGAACTACGACATCTCGATCTGGTCGCGCGGCGTCGATCGCGAGACCTTTCACCCCGGCCGCCGCGACAACGCCTGGCGGCAGGCGCTCGGCATCGCCGACGATGTGGTGACGATCGGCTTCCTCGGCCGGCTGGTCATGGAAAAGGGGCTCGACGTGTTTTCCGACACGATCGACGAACTGACGCGGCGGAATGTACGCCACAAGGTGCTGGTGATCGGTGACGGGCCCGCGCGCGGCTGGCTGGAAGCGCGGTTGCCGGATGCCGCGTTCGCCGGGTTCCAGACCGGGGCCGACCTCGGCCGGGCAGTCGCGTCGATGGACGTGCTGTTCAACCCCTCGGTCACCGAAACATTCGGCAACGTCACCCTGGAAACGATGGCCTGCCGCCTGCCGGTGGTCGCCGCCGCCGCTACCGGCAGCCAGAGCCTTGTCGATGACGGCGTTTCCGGCCGGCTGATCCCGCCCGGCGCGGTCCACCAGTTTGCCGAGGCGCTGCGCGCCTATATCGAGCAGCCGCAGCTACGCCTGGCGCACGGCGCGGCCGGAGAGGCGCGATCCGGCGAATTCAGTTGGGACCGCATCAACCAGACGGTGGCGGATACCTATCTGCGGCTGATCCGCCAGAAGCGCGCGGGCTCTCGTCGCGGTCAAGAGTGAGTGCAATCGCGGCCCGGCGTCGCTAGATAAGGGCGATGGCCGACCTTTTCGCCGATGACCTGCCGCAAACGCCCGCAGCGCCCGACCGCGATGACCCACGCGCCGATGCCCCGCTGGCGGATCGGCTGCGCCCGCGCGCGCTCGAAGAGATCGTCGGGCAGGATCACCTGACCGGCCCCGAAGGCGCGATCGGGCGGATGGTGAGTGCGGGGCGGCTGACCTCTATGATCCTGTGGGGCCCACCGGGCACCGGCAAGACCAGCATCGCGCGGCTGCTGGCGGATGCGGTGGGCATGCGGTTCGCGGCGATTTCGGCGGTGTTTTCCGGCGTCGCCGATCTCAAGAAGGCGTTCGCCGAGGCCGGCGTCGCGGCGCAGGCGGGGCGGCGCACGCTGCTGTTCGTGGACGAGATCCACCGCTTCAACCGCGCCCAGCAGGACGGCTTCCTGCCGTTCGTCGAAAGCGGGGTGGTGACGCTGGTCGGCGCGACCACCGAAAACCCCAGCTTCGCCCTGAACGCGGCGCTGCTGAGCCGGGCGCAAGTGCTGATCCTGCACCGTCTGGACGCGGTGGCGCTGAACCGCCTGCTCGACAAGGCCGAAGCGCTGGAGGGGCCGCTGCCGCTGGATGGCGATGCCCGCGCGGCGCTGGTCGCATCGGCAGACGGCGATGGCCGGTTCCTGCTCAATCAGGCCGAAACCCTTTATGCGGCGCGGATCGACGGGCAGCTCGACCCCGCCGGACTGGGCGCGTTCCTGCAGCGCCGGGTGGCGGTGTACGACAAGGATCGCGACGGGCACTACAACCTCATTTCCGCCCTGCACAAGTCGCTGCGCGGGTCGGACCCGCAAGCCGCGCTCTATTACCTCGCCCGCATGCTGACGGCCGGGGAGGAGCCGCTTTACGTCCTGCGCCGGCTGGTTCGTTTTGCCAGCGAGGACATCGGCCTCGCCGATCCGCAGGCGCTGGTGCAATGCCTGGCCGCCAAGGACGCCTACGACTTCCTGGGATCGCCCGAAGGAGAACTGGCGATCGTGCAGGCCTGCCTCTATCTGGCGACCGCCCCCAAATCCAACGCCGCCTATGCCGCGCAGAAAGCCGCGTGGAAAAGCGCGAAGGAAACCGGATCGCTGTCCCCCCCGGCCAACATCCTCAACGCACCGACCAAGCTGATGAAGGATATCGGCTACGGCAAGGACTATGCCTATGACCACGAAGCGCCGGACGGCTTTTCCGGCGATAACTACTGGCCCGAGGGAATGCCCCCGCAGGACTATTACCGCCCGGTCGAACGCGGGTTCGAGCGCGAGGTGGTAAAGCGGCTGGAATGGTGGGACAAACGGCGCAAGGAACGGCGCGAAGCTTAGGTGGCCCGGTTCCGGCACTTCATCGGGATCGACTGGTCCGGCGCGGCCGGTCCCCGGCAAAAAGGCATCGCGGTCGCGCTGTGCTCGCTGGACGGCGCTGCCCCGCGCCTGCTGGAACCGCCGGGGCATCGCCACTGGTCGCGCATGGAGGTGCTGGACCTGCTGCTCCACGGCCTGCCCAGCGATGCGCTGGTCGGAATGGACCTCGGCACCGCCCTCCCCTTTGCCGACGCGGGTGCGTTCTTCCCCGGATTGCCCTCCAGCCCGGCCGACGCGCGGGCTCTGTGGGCATTGATCGATGCCGTCTGCGCCGACGACCCGCACTTGGGTGCCGCCAGCTTCGTCGATCATCCTGACTTCGCGCCCTACTTCCGCCGTCACGGCGGCCGCGAGGGCGCGCTGTTCCACCTGCCCGGCGCGGCCCACCGCCAGGGCCGGATGCGCCTTACCGAGATCGCCCAAGCTCGTGCGGGTTGTCGGCCGACATCGAACTTCAACCTCGTCGGCGCGGCGCAAGTGGGCAAATCGAGCCTGACCGGCATGCGCCTGCTGCATCGGCTGGCGGGGCGAATTCCGGTCTGGCCTTTCGACCCGCTCGCCGGATCGGGGCCGGTGGTGTTGGAAATCTACACCGCGCTGGCCGCCATCGCCGCCGGTCGCCGCGCCGGGGCGGCGAAGATGACCAGCGCTGACGCACTGAACGCCGCGCTCGCCGCGCTCGGCTCGCCACCGGTCACCGCCATGGGTCAGCTTGACGATCACGCCTGTGATGCACTGGTCACGGCCGCGTGGCTGCGCCGCGCCGCCTTTTGCGACGAGCTGTGGTGCCCGCAGGAAATGACGCGCGAAATAGCCTTGACCGAGGGGTGGACGTTCGGCGCGCGATAGTTGAAAAGCAATTCATGTTCTGCCGCCCCCGGCAAGATCGTCCCCATGGTGAGAGGCTACCCGTGACCCGCAAAACCCTCCTCTTCCCCGGCCTGTGCGCGCTTGCGCTGGCCGGTTGCACCACCGTTCCGGCAACGCCGCCCGCCCCCGCCGATGCCGCCGCACCGAGCGCCCCCACCGCCGCTGCCGGCGACTGGAACGGCTTCGTCAAGTCGACCATCGACAAGTGGTTCGCCATCGATCCCGCCTTCGCTGTCTACGAAGGCGCGCACGCCTATGACGGCAAGCTGCCTGACTGGAGCGAGGCCGGGCTCAAGGCCAAGGGTGATTTCCTGCGCGCGGTGATCGCCGATGCGGGGACATATACCGGGCTGACCAAGACGCAGGCGTTCGAGCGCGATTATCTTATCATGGTCGCCAAGGGGCAGTTGTTCTGGCTGGAAGATGCCGACCAGCCGCACCACAACCCGGAATACTATATCAACGGCGGGCTCGATCCCAACGTCTACGTCAGCCGCGCTTATACCGACAAGCCGACCCGGATGAAGGCGATGATCGCGTTCTTCAAGGCGGTGCCCGCCGCCGCCCAGGCGGTGCGCGCCAACCTTCGCGCACCGATGCCGGCAAGCTATGTCAAGCTCGGTGCTGAAGCCTTCGCGGGCTATGCCGATTACTACAAGGGTGACGCCCGCGCCGCGTTCGCCGATGTCGCCGACCCGGCGTTGCAGGCGGAATTCAGGACCACCTCGCAAGCAGCATCAGATGCGATGGCGGGGCTGGCGAAGTGGATGGAGGCCCAAAAGGCCGGAGCCACCCAGGATTTCGCGATGGGGCCTGAGCGCTTCTCGCGCATGTTGCTGGCGACCGAAGGGGTCGATGTGCCGCTGGCCGAACTGGTGCGCGTGGGGCAGGCGGACCTCGCCCGTAATACCGCCGCGATCCGCGAAGCCTGCGCACGCTACGCCCCCGGCAAGACCATCCCGCAATGCGTCGCCCGGATGAATAGCGACAAACCCAAGGACGGCCCGGTAGCCGAAGCGCGCCGCCAGATCCCCGAACTGGTCGCCTTTGTGAAGGCCAGGGACGTGCTGACCATCCCCGGCGACAAGATGGCGCAGGTCGAGGAAAGCCCGCCCTACAACCGCGCCAATTCCGCCTACATGGACCCGCCGGGGCCGCTCGAAGCCAACGGATCGTCGATCTACTATATCTCGCCGCCCGACCCGACGTGGTCGAAGGCGATGCAGGACGATTATATCCCCGGCAAGTCGGACCTGCTGTTCACCACCGTGCACGAGGTGATGCCGGGGCATTACTTGCAGTTCCTCCATTCCAACGCGGCGGCATCGCCGGTAGGGCAACTGTTCGTCGGCTATGCCTTTGCCGAAGGCTGGGCGCATTACACCGAAGAGATAATGTGGGAGGCCGGGCTGGGCGATGGCGCGCCCGAAGTCCACATCGGCCAGCTCACGAACGCGCTGCTGCGCAACTGCCGCTTCCTGTCCGCGATCGGCCTGCATTCGGGCACGATGACGCAGGCGCAATCGAAGCAGATGTTCATCGACCAGTGCTTCATCGACGAAGGCAACGCCGAGCAGCAGGCCGCGCGCGGCACATACGATCCGGCCTACCTCAACTATACGCTGGGCAAGCTGATGATCCGCAAGCTGCGCGAGGACTGGACCGCGACGCGCGGCGGCCGGGCCGCGTGGAAGCAGTTCCACGATGAATTCCTGAGCTATGGCGGGCCGCCGATCCCGCTGGTGCGCCAGGCGATGATGGGCGAGGATACACCCCGCGCGGTATTCTGATCGCGGCGCGCGCGTACAAAACCACTGGACCGGGGCCCATGCCGCAAGCTAAGGGCCCCGGACTGTCAGCAGGCGGGCCGGGTTAGCACAGCGGTAGTGCAGCGGTTTTGTAAACCGAAGGTCGGGGGTTCGATCCCCTCACCCGGCACCAGCCCCCCCCACCAGCGGCGTTCAGCGCGGCCAGCAGTGTTCATCCGCGATCACCAGCACCGCCACCTGCACCGCGCTTTCCACCCGGTCGATATGCCCGATGCCGATCCGGTCCTCGGCCAGGCATACGTCGCCGGCGCGGAACACCTGCACCTCGCCGCTGCCGCTCACTTCCAGTTCGAGCCCGCCGGACATCACCAGAACCAGGTTGTTCGTCACTTCGGGGTGCCAGTCGACGAAGGTGTCAGCCGCCATGGCGATGAACTTCAGACCGAGCGCGGGGCGCACCGCGCTCCAGCCGCCGGGTGCCCCGAACAGATCGGCGAAATCGTGGTAATAGGACAAGCCGTCCGGTGCCGTGGTCATCCGGCGCAACAGCGGCTCGCGCCCGGCTGCAGAGGCGGAGGTTTCGCCTGCAGCAGGCACCGGCCGCGCCCTGGGGCCCGGCCAGTCGGCATCGACGCGTATCTGGACCAGCCGGCAATGCCCGCCCACCCGTGTCGCCGGTGGCCGATCCGCCGCCGCATCGGCGAGGAATAGCGCGCCAGCCCCGAGCCGCAATTCAGTGCCGTCGGCAAGCGCCAGCACGACTTCCCCGCTGACGACAAAGGTGAGCAGCGGGCCGGGCAGGTCGAACAGCGCCACAGTCCCCGCTTCCGCCCCGGCATCGAGCGTGCGCAGGCCGCCGACCGCAGCCATCGATTCGCGCAAGGGCGGGCCACCCACGGCAGCCACGCGGAACGGTTCGGGATCGACAACACCGGATGCCTGCGGCATGCGCAGCGGCAGATCGGCCACCACGAAACCGCGCCCGGCCTCATGCGTCAGGCGCAGCGCCGCCACGGCCGACGTCAGCCGTCGGTCTGGTTGTAGCGGGGCGCGCGCTTTTCCAGCGCCGCGTTGACCCCTTCGCGCAAGTCCGCCGTGTGGGTCATCGCCGCGACACCCCAGAAGCTCATGTTCATCGAGCCAATGAGGTCCATGTGCCAGGACTGGCGCAACTGGTTCTTGGTCGCCTCGATCGCCAGGCGCGGACGCTCGGCAATCCGCGCTGCCAGTGCGACCGCGCTGTCGATCAGGTCTTCGGGGGCGACCACCCGGTTGACGAGGCCGATCTCCAGCGCCCGGTCGGCGTCGATGATGTCCCCGGTCAGCGCCAGTTCCGCCGCCATGCCGCTGCCGATCAGGCGGGGCATGAAATAGGTGCCGCCATTGCCCGGGTTCAGCCCCAGCTTGATATAGGTTTCGCCCATCTTCGCCGCTGTCGATGCGATGCGCATGTCGCACGCCAGCGCCAGGTCGAGCCCGCCGGCGGTGGCCCCGCCATTGATCGCCGCGATCACCGGCAGCCGGCACGAAGCGAGGCGCTGGGTGACCGGGAACAGCACGCGGGCGTTGTAAGGCTCCTGCGTGCGGGCGTGGTCGGTCTCCAGGTAGCGCTTGAACTCGACCAGATCGGCCCCGGCGCAGAATTGCTTGCCGGCACCGGTGAGGACCAGCACACGCACCGAAAAGTCCGCCTCCAGCGCGGCCAGGGCGTGGACCAGATCGGCGGCCATCTCCGGCACCACGCCGTTCCCGCGTTCGGGCCGGTTCAGCGTGATGAGGGCAACGCCGGGGGCCGGACGGTCGAGCAGGATCGTTTGGTAAGTCATGGCTGTATCTGCGACTCGTCTCAGAGGCGTTCGAGGATGGTCGTGATGGTAAGCGCGTAGCTGTTGTCGAGCCAGCCGCCGCCGTTCACCGCCATGGCGATGCGCGCATTGTCCACCTGCCGCTCGCCCGCCTCGCCGCGGAGCTGGGTGACGATCTCGTGCAACTGGGCGCAGCCGGTCGCGCCGAGCGGATGGCCACGGCTCAGCAGGCCGCCGGAAAGATTGACCGGGTAGCGTCCCCCGGCCGCAGTCACCCCGTCGCGCAGCAGCAGGTGGCCCTGCCCCGCTTCGCACAGCCCGATATCGGCATATTGCGTCAGTTCGGCCGGAGCCGCCGCATCGTGGAGTTCGAACAGATCGCAGTCCTTCGCGCCCAACCCGGCCCATTCGAACGCGCGATTGGCCGAATCGAACACCGGGCGGTTGCGCGCGCCCGAGGCGTTCTGGCAGGCGCGGATGACGACCATCGGCACGTCCAGCGTCCGTGCCCGCTCTTCGGAGCAGACCAGCACCGCCGCCGCGCCGTCAGTAATCGGCGAGCACATCGGCAGGGTCAGCGGATCGGCGATCATCCGCGCGGCCAGCACGTCCTCGATCGTCTGGGGGTTGCGCATGAACGCCAGCGGATTGTGCATCGCGTGGTTGCGGTTCTTGACCGCCACGCGCGCGAAATCCTCCGGGCTGGCACCGTAATCCGCCAGATAGCTGCGGGCGACGCCAGCGTAATACTCCATCAGGATGGAATTCGTTGCCTCGGTGCCCGGCGTCTCCTCGCCGATATCGTCGATATCGGTCGATCCGCGTAGGGCGTGGAACGGCCGGGTGCGATCGGTGTGCGACATCTGCTCGACGCCCAGCGCCAGCGCCACTTCGACACAGCCGCTGGCCACCGCCTCGACCGCCAGCAGGAACGCCGAACCTGACGAAGCGCAGGCGTTCTCGACGTTGATGAGCGGAACTTCGCCGAGCGGGTGGTTGCGAAAGATCACCTGCCCTTTGATCATGGTCTGCTGGACGACGGTCCCGGCGATGGCATTGCCGACATAGATCCGTTCGACATCGGCAAACCCCAGCCCGCGCGCCGAGCGGAAGGTCGCGTCCAGCGCCTCCATCGACAGCGCCCTGAGGCCCGCACCGGTTCGCCGACCGAACGCCGACATCCCCGCCCCGGCGATCGCTACCTTCTTCATCCCTGCACTACCTTTGCCCCGGCTCCGCCGCCGATCCGGCTGGCGTGCCCCTCCCAATAGCGATCGCGCACTTCGCGGCGCAGGATCTTGCCGTATCCGCTGACCGGCAGTTCAGCGACGAAATCGACGGCCTTGGGCTTCTTGTAGCCGGCCATGTATTCGCCGCAGAAATCGATGATCTCGCGCGCGGTCAGCGTCTCGCCCGGCTTGGGAACGACGACGGCGTGGACCGCCTCGCCCCAATATTCGTCCGGAATGCCGAAGACGACGCAGTTGGCGACGCGCGGGTGGAGGATGATGACCTCCTCCACTTCGCGCGGATAGACGTTGTTGCCGCCGGAAATGACCATGTCCTTGGCCCGGTCAAGCAGGAACAGGAACCCGCGTTCATCGAAGTAGCCGACATCGCCGGTATGCAGCCAGCCGCCGCGCAGCGCTTCGGCGGTGGCTTCCGGGTTGGCCCAGTACCCGGGCATCACGACATCGCCGCGCGCCACCACTTCGCCCACTTCGCCGGGGGGGAGCGGGTTGTCATCGGCATCGACGCAGTGCGCTTCGACATCGGTGCGGATCTGCCCGGCGGAACCGATCCGCGCATCGCCCGCATCCAGCAGTTCCTGATGCAGGCGCGCGCTCATCCCGGTGATGGTGATCGGGCTTTCGCCCTGCCCGTAAAGCTGGACGAAGATCGAGCCGAAGGTTTCGACCGCCTTGCGCAACTGATCGACATAGATCGGCGCGCCGCCATAGCAGATCGCCTTGAGCGAGGAGATATCGTGGCGGCCCGGTACGTATTCTTCCAGCATTTTGACGATCTGGGTCGGGGCCATGAACGCGATATGCGAAACTTTCAGCCGCTCCACCGTCGCCAACAGGGCATCCACGTCGAAGCTGGCGGAATCCATGATCGCGTTGACCGCCCCGCGCGCCACCGTAGGCAGCGCGATGATGCCGCTGCCGTGCGACATCGGCGCACAGTGCAACACCATCTCGCCGGGCTGGATATTGTGCAGATCGGCCAGGTAATTCATGATCACGCAGCGGACCATGCGGTGGTTCCACATGGCACCCTTCGGCTTGCCGGTCGTGCCCGAGGTGTAGAACAGCCAGCACAGATCTTCCGGCTTCGCCTCAACACCGGCCGTCAGGGCCCTGGCCGGGTCATACAGGTCGTCCAGCGGGTTCGCCCCTGCTGCCGGCTCGGTACAAAAGCGGGTGACGCCTTCGAACAGCGTCTCGTTCTCGATGATGCCGTCCTGGTATTCGGCACCATGGATCAGTACCCGCGCGCCGCTGTTGCCGACGATATAGGCGATCTCGCGGGCGTGCAGCCTTGCGTTCACGGGCACCACGATCAACCCGGCGGCGAAGCACCCGTAGATCACTTCCATGATGCGCGGCGAATTGGCGAGACAGAAAGCGACGCGATCCCCCGCGCCCAGCCCCAGCGCCAGCAGGTTGCCGCCGACCGCGAGCGCGCGATCGTGAAACTCGCGGTAACTGACAACCTCGTCCCCCTGGACGAGCGCCGGCGCGTCAGGCCGCTGGCGGGCAGCCTTCTCGAGGAATGCGAAGGTGTTCACGGGTCTTCCCTCAGGCGGCCAGGCGGCGGAAGCGGGCGCAGGGCCGGCGTTCGATCTGCTCCGCATCGACGGCGACGAACGACACCCGGTCGTCGCACCGGTAGCTTGACCAGTCGTCCGGGGCATCCGGCTCCAGCCGGACCAGCAACTGCACGCCTTCGTCCAGCTTCACCACGCCGATGGCATAAGGCAGATCTTCCTCGAACCCTTCGGGCGCGCCCTGACGCAGCACGCAGAACGTGTGCAGCGTGCCCTGCCCGGCGGATTCCACCCAGCCCAGGTTGTCGGACTGGCAATGCGGGCAGGCATAACGCGGCCACATGTTGGGCTTGCCGCAATCCGAGCAGTTCTGGATCAGCAGCTTGCCGGAGGCGAGGCCGGCGCGGAAATCGGCGACGATCTTGGGCGTATTCATCGATCAGGCCCCCAGCTTGGTGCGTTCGAGAAGGAGGATCTGGGCGTCCATGTAGCTGCCGCCGGAACCGCCGATGATGGCCCGCTGGCAATCTTCGACCTGGCGCTTGGCCGGGGCCCGGTGGAGAAGCTGGCGGATGCCTTCGACCAGCAGCGCGGTGCCGCCACCGACGCCGGTGTGGCCGGCAGACAGCAGACCGCCGTTCGTGTTCATCGGCAGCTTGCCGCCGGGATTGCCATGGCCGGCGGCGAACCAGCGCGCGCCTTCACCCTTTTCGCAGATGCCGATACCCTCGATCGCGATGGCGGTGACGGCGGCGTAGCTGTCATAGATCTGGGCGATGTCGGCATCCTGCGGCCCCCAGCCGGACTGGTTCCACGCCCGTTCCGCTGCCAACGGCCAGCCCAGCACGGCCTGGTCGCGTTCCTGGCTGAGGCAGTAATGGCTGACGCAGCCGCCCGAACCCGCCACGCGCACCGCATTGGTGATGCCGCGCTTCCTGGCGTTTTCGCTGGTGGTCATGACGAATGCGCAAGCGCCGTCGGCCATCGGCGGGCATTCGTAGCTGTGCAGCGGATCGGCCACCATGCGCGAGGCGAGGATCTGCTCGACCGTCAGCGGCTTGCGGTAGAACATCGCGTTTTCGTTGAGGTTGGCCCAGTTGCGCAAGGTGACGCAGATCGAAGCCATCTCTTCCGGGGTGGACCCCGAAGCGTGCATGTAGCGTCGGGTGATCATCGCCCCGATCGCGTTGAACTGAGTGCCGGTGGGCAGTTCCCATTCCCCGGGGATGCCGTTCTTGGACAGCATCGTGATCATCTCGTTGAGGTCCGCCGAACCCCAGCGCTCCGCCTGCAGGACCAGCACCGTCTGCGCGTGTCCGGCGGTAATAAGACCATGGGCCGAGCGCACCGCATTGTCGCTAGTGGAGCCGCCCGAATGGACCATGTAGCTCGACTTGCATGAACCGTGGATGCCCAGTTCCTCGACCATCCGCGAAAACACAAGGTCAGCCTGGTCCGCCGCACCATGCAGGTTGGGGATCAGCAGGATGGTATCGACATCCTTGGGTGCCATTCCGGCATCCTTGAGCGCCAGCAGGGCGACCTTGGTCAGCGCCTCGATAAAGCCGCGATCCGGGAACTTGCCTGTCGGCAGTTCGCCGACGCCGACGAAAACCGGATCATTCGGCGCACCGGGCCCCACGTGCAGCGTCCACTGCTCTGCCATTTCTCAGTTCTCCCCCTGGCGACGTTTCGCCAGCATTGTCTGGAGGAAGCTCATCACCTCCTCGTCGTTCTGGTTGCGCACGGAATAATTGACGCCGAGCGTCCCGTATTTCGGCCCGCTGGCGTCATGCGTGACGACGGTGGCGACCACGTGGACGGTATCGCCGGCGAACACCGGCTTCATCGCCTTGAGCGCGGTAATCTCGATCAGCGCGGCGATGGCATCGCCATAGAACCCGCTGAGCCCGATCAGGCCGACCGCCAGCGTGAAGGTCAACGGCCCGTGCGCGATGCGCTGGCCAAAGCGGTTGCCGGCCATGAAGGCAGCATCGGTGTGCAACTGATAGTGATCGCCGGTCAGCCCCGCGAAGGTTGTGATATCGCCGATATCGACCGTCCGCCCGCGCGTGGTCATCACATCGCCGAGCTCGAAATCCTCGAACCACTTCGGCTCCGGATCTACGAAATTACGTGCCATTCCCCACCTAAAACAATCATTTGTTTTTGACTAGACCCGGAAAAGTGCCGAGTCAAGCGGATGCGCTGGCTGTCAGGCCAGAATTCCGCGCAGCAGGGTGTTGGCCATATGCTCACCCACCTCCCCTGCGCCGAGTTTGCCGTTGGGTGAAAACCATTCAGGCGTCCAGTTGAGCGCGCCCAGGATCGTGCGCACTTCGATGCGCAGGTCGATATCGCTGCGCATCTCACCACTGCTCACGCCCTGTTCGACGACGGTGATGAACAGCGATTCGTACTGCCGCCGCCGATCGACCGCGACCGGGAGATTGCCTTCGCCAAGGAAGCGCCACTGGTGGAACACCACTTGCGAGCGTTCGGGATTGTCCGCCACCACTTCGACGTGCGCGACGATCATCTTGCGCAGGCGTTCGGCCGGGGTGCCGCTGCCGGCGGCGAGCGGCCCGACCGCCGCGAGGAACCGGCCGATACCGTCCGAGACGATCGACAGCAGCAGCGCTTCCTTGCTCTGGATATGGGCGTAAAGGCTGCCGGGCAGCAGGCCGACTGCATTGGCGATATCGCGCATGGACGTACCGGTGAAGCCCTGCTTGCCGAACAGGTGCATCGCCACATTCATGATCGCGCCCCTCGGCCCGCCTTCCTGATCCGCATTCGGGGCAATAGCCATTACGTCAACGCTCTCCTTCACGCGGCGACCCGCGCCTCAGATTCCCATCGACTTGGCGATGATGCTGCGCAGGATTTCGTTCGTTCCGCCGCCAACCATGCCGTGCTTGGCTTCCCTGAAATAGCGTTCCATATGGTATTCTGGCAACTGGGCATAGCCACCCAGCGCCTGCATCCCGTTGGTCGTTATATCGAAAAGCGTCTGCGAGGTGATGAGCTTGGCCTGCGCGACCAATGCAGTGGCGTCCTCGCCGCGCGCCAGCGCCGAGGCGGCGGCATAGACCAGATAATAGGCAGCAGAGAGCCGCGCCTGGTCTTCGGCCATGCGGTGCTTGAGCACCTGGAAATCCGAAAGCTTGCGCCCGAACGCCATCCGTTCGCTCAGGTATTTGACGGTATCGTCGAGCGCGGTGCGGGCGCTGCCCAGATGCGAAGCGGCGATCGACAGCCGCTCGAAGTTGAGATGCTCGCCGATATACTGCCAGCCCCTGCCCACTTCACCCAGCAGCGCATCCTGCGGCAGCCGCAGATCGTCCATGAACAGCGACGTGGTGCCGAGGCTCTTGCGGACCAGCGTGTCCATCTTCTGGATTTCGAGGCCCGGCGTGTCGTTGGGGATCAGCAGCACGCTGAAATCGTAGCGCCCTTCGCCGGTGCGCAGCATCATCTGGATGCAGGTATCGGGATGGTGGGCGCCCGAACACCACACCTTGGAACCCTTGACCACCCATTCATCGCCGTCGAGCCGCGCCGTCGAGCGGGCACCGGCGGCGTCCGAACCCGATTGCGGTTCGCTGATCGAGATCGCGAACTTCGCCTCACCGGCCAGGAACGGATCGAGATAGCGGGCGCGCTGCTCTGCAGTGCCGTGCCGGGCGACGTTGCCGGCGGTGAACATCGAGGTCATGATGCAGGCGGCGGTATCAAGGCTGTACTTGCCGATCGCTTCGCAGAAGATCGCGAACATCACCGGATCGCGGTCCATGCCAAGGCCACCCTGCTCTTCAGGGATCAGCAGGCCCAGCCAGCCTTCGGCGGCCATCTTGCGATAAAGCTCTTCCGGAAATTCGCGCGAGAGGTCATGCTGGAGCGTCAGGTCGCGGCCGAATTGGCGATCCATGAAACTGTTGACCACATCGCGCCACATGCGCTGCTCTTCAGTGAAGCTGAAATCCATCGATCCTATCCCGACGGCGCTGGGGGAAGCGCCAACTTGTCATTGAACAAACATTTGTTATGAGAATGTCCGGACGGAGTCAACGAGGGAGAGCAGGCTTGTGAACACGCCGCAGGAACGGCGCAAAATGCTGGAATCGCGTTATCCGCAGTGGCCGGATTGCCGGCTTCACGTGCTGTTCGAACGGATCGCCACTCAGTTTCCCGATCGCCCGCTGATCCTGACCGACACGCACTGCTGGACTTACGCCGAAGCCGCCCGCGCTTCGCGCGCCGTTGCCGCCGGGCTGGTCGCGCTCGGGGTGCAGCCGGGTGACCGGGTGGCGCTGATCATGGCCAACCACCCCGAATTCGTGATCGCCAAGCTGGCCATCGCGCGGGCGGGCGCGGTGGCGGTAGCGATCAATTACCTGCTGCGCGAGGACGAGCTGGCTTACGTGCTGGAGCAATCGGGCTCCCGATTCGTCTTCGCCATGGATGCCTTGCGCGATCGCGATTATCGCCCCGATCTCGCCGCCGTGCTGCGCCGGGTGGAGGGCCTCGAACAGGTGATCCTCCAGGGTGCTGTGGGCCAGACCGGATTCCTCAACTTTGACGCGCTCGCCGCGATGGCGAGCGCGGATGACGATGCCGCGCTGGCAGCGCACGAAGGCCCCGGGCGCGCCGATACGCTGAGCGACATCGTTTACACCTCCGGCACCACCGGCCGCCCCAAGGGCGTCATGCTCACGCACGACATGATCCTGCGCGCGGGCTATTCCTCGGCCCTGACGCGTGCTTTCGAGGACGGCCGCCGAGTGCTGTTCGCGCTGCCGATGTATCATGTGTTCGGCTATGTCGAATGTTTCGTGGCGGCGCTGTTCGCCGGCGGCGCGATCATCCCGCAGACGGTGTTCGATCCCGCCGCAATGCTCGATCTCGCCGATCGCCATGCCGCGACCGACATGGTGTGCGTACCGGTAATGACGCACCAGCTCCTGGAAGCGGCGCAGGCACGCGGGGCCCGCCCTGCGCATCTTCTCGCCTATTTCAACAGCGGCGGAGCGAACGTGCCCGGCGTGTGGGACCAGATCCGCACCATCCTCGGCCCCCGCGAAATCCACACCGCCTATGGCATGACCGAAACCACCGCGTCTGCGGTCTGCACCCGGGCCGAGGACGGCGACGGGCCGCTGCTGGACACCAACGGCCGGGAAAAGCTGGCCGGGATTGCCGGCGATCCGGCGCTGGACGGGTTGGTCGCCCGTTACCGCGTCGCCGATCCGGTCAGCGGCACTGTCCTGCCCGAAGGCGCGGACGGGGAACTGCAGGTGCGCGGGCCGGTGGTGACCTGCGGATACTTCGGCAAGGACGACGAAACGCGCGAGGCATTCACCCCCGATGACTGGCTGCGCACCGGCGATATCGGCCGGCTGCTGCCCGGCGGGCACTTGCGGCTGACCGGGCGGATCAAGGAAAGCTACCGCTGCGGCGGCGAAATGGTGATGCCGCGCGAGATCGAGGACCTGGTGTCCGGCCTCCCCGGGGTGCAACAGGCGCTGGCGGTGGGCGTGCCGGACCCGCGCATGGGCGAGACGGGCTGCCTGTGCATCGTGGCGGCGGGTGACGGCGAGGCCGCACTGGCCGATACGATCCTCAGCCACTGCGCCGCCCGTCTGGCGCGCTTCAAGGTACCCCGCCACGTGCTGTTCATCTCAGCCGCGGAAGTTCCGCTCACCCCCACCGGACGCCCCCAGAAGTTCCTCCTCGCGGCGCTGGCAAGGGAGCGGTTGGGGCTATGATGTCCGCCTAAAACTCCAGGTTCGCCAGCGTATGGCGGTAAGGGCGGCGGCACAGCCAGAACAGCAGGGCCGCGAAAGGCCCGGCCAGAGCCACGGTGGCGGTGATCGAATGGCCGATCGCCATTTCGTTGCCGAACACATGATCGGTGAAGGCTGCCACGACCGTGGGACCAAGGCCGATCCCGAACAGATTGGCGAGTAGCAGATAGAGTGCCGTCATCTGGCCGCGCATCTGGTTCGGGGTGATCTCCTGCAACGCCGCCGCAAGGCCGCCGAACGGGATGGCACAGCCGAACTGAAACACGAAGACCAGTGCCAGTACCACCCAGGCCGACCCTACCAGCCCGCTCACCAGCCCGGCGGGAACTGCCAAGGCGCAGGCGATCAGGCCAAGGAGGATATAGGCATCGGCAACGCCTTTGCCGCGCAACCACCCCGCCAGCACACCCCCCGAAAGCACGCCGCACACCCCGGAAATCAGGATCACCGTTCCGAACCGCGAACCGACCTCGGCGGTAGTCCACCCGAACACGCGCATGAGATATGTCGGGTACCACGCCAGCGGCGCGTTCCACACCAGCGTCAGCATCGAAGCCGCCAGCATCAGCAGGCCGTAAGTGCGCAGATGCGCGAAGAAATAGCGGCGGGTATCGGCAAACCCGTTTACCGCTCCCGCCTTGACCCGGGTGCGCCGGGGTTCGCGCAGCGTCAGCACCAGCGCGGCGACGAGAACGCCGGGCAGGCCGATCACGATGAACACCGCCTGCCATGGCTCCAGATGGCCGATCACCGGCACCGTCGTCGCCGGCATGGCGGAAATGATCGCACCGCCGATGATCGTCGCCAGCCCCGCGCCCAGATAGATGGCGCAGTTGTATATGCTGAGCGCCAGCGGCAGCCGCCGCGCCGGAAAGCTGTCGCTGATCAGCGAATAGGCCGCCGGAGACAGCGCCGCCTCGCCCGCGCCCACGCCGACCCGGGCGAGAAACAGGTGCGTGAAATTGCGGGCCAGGCCGCAGGCGGCGGTCATCACGCTCCACACGACGATGCCGATCGCCACGATCCGGGTCCGCTTGCGGCTATCCACCAGACGGCCGATCGGCAGGCCCAGGATCGAATAGAAGATGGCAAAGGCAAAGCCGTGAAGCAGGCTGAGGTGGGTATCGGAAATGTCCAGCGATGCCTTGATCGGCCCGACCAGCAACGTCAGCGACTGGCGATCGAGATAGGAGAATGTGTAGGCCATAATGAGTACGCCTAACATACACCAGGCCCGCAGACCGCCCGAGGGCTCATCCTGAATATCGACTTGTGGCGACTGCGCCTCTGGTCCTGTCATCGCACCTGATCTCCCGTCCGTATGCCCGGATTTCCGGTGCTTTTTGCTGGCTGAGGCGGCCAGTTCACTATCAGTCTGCGGCGACTGTCGAGCCGGGCGCACAGCGGATCACACCGTCACGCGCCAAGCCTTCGATCTCCTCCATGCTGAAGCCGAGCTCATTAAGCAAGACCGCTGCGGTATCCTGCCCCAGTTCGGGCGGCGGCGCGGCGGGCCGCGCGGGCGTCCGGCTCATGTGCTGGAGCGGGTTCGCGATCAGCCGCATGCCATCCGGACCAACCGGCCAGATCAGGTTTCGCGCACCGCTCTGCGCGTCGGCCATCGCCTCGGCGATGTCGAAGATCGGGCTGAGCGGCACCATTGCTGCCCGGAATGCAGCTTCCCACTCGGCGGTCGGGGCAGTTATGAAGCGCGGCGCCAGCAGGGCGGAGAGTTCGGCACGGTTGCGCACGCGATCGGTGTTAGTCATGAAGCGGGCATCGTCCGGCAATTCGGCAAGGTCCATCGCCTTGCACATGCGCCGGAACTGGTCGTCGTTCGCCACAGCCAGGGTGACCCAGCCGTCGCTGGTCTGGAACGGCTGCCCGGGAGAGAAATTGCGGTTGATCCCGCCCAGCCGGCTCTGCACGTGGTCATGGTCGAGATAGTCCTGCCCGGCATCGACCAGCATCATGATGCCGACATCGAACAGCGAAACGTCGATCCGCTGCCCCTTGCCGCTCCGCGCACGTTCGTTCAGCGCGGCAAGGACGCCGACCGAGCCGACCATGCCGGACATGATATCGACCATCGGCAGGCCCGCGCGGGCGGGCGGGCGATCGGGCTCCCCGCACAGCGTCATGATCCCGGTCATCCCCTGGATGATCGTATCGTACCCGGGCTGCGCGCTGCGTGGTCCGGTCTGGCCGAAGCCGGTGACCGAGAGGTAGATGAGGCCGGGGTTGGCCTCGCTCAGGCTTTCATAGTCCAGCCTGTAGCGGGCGAGATCGCCCACCTTGAAATTTTCGAGCATGATGTCGGAACGCAGCGCCAGCGTGCGCACCAGTTGCTGCCCGCGCGGATCCTTGAGATTGACAGCGATGCTCTTCTTGCCGCGATTGATGGCGCGGAAATAATGCGTGCCCCAAGTACGGGTATCGTCCCCGCCCATCGCCTCGACCTTGATGACCTCCGCCCCCAGATCGCTCAGCATCTGTCCCGCGAACGGGGCGGCAAGGACGCGCGACAGGTCCAGAACCTTCAAACCTTGGAGGGCATGCGAAACCATGGCGGGACAGCAACCTTTTGATGATGCGAAGGGGCAGCCGCCCCGTCAGATGCGATAGACGGCGCGCGCGTTACCGGCGAAGAACGCCTGCTGCCCGTCGCTGCCGAGGGGCGCGGTCAGATGCTTCATGGCGTTGACCAGCGTCAGCAGCGGCATAGCCGCCTTGTCGACCGGGAAGTTGCTCCCGAACATGCAGCGCCCCGCCCCGAAGCCGGCCAGGCAATGATCGACCCAAGGCTGGCACAGATCAGCCACTTCGTGCGATGATGGCGGAGCCTCGCGGCCATCGGCGCTCACGATGGCCAGCCGCGAAATGGCGAATCCGCCGATCTTGACAGAGACATTGGCGAGCGGGGCCAGCCCGGCCATGCCTTCCGCCCAGCGCGCGAAGACCTGTTCGCGTTCGTCGGCATAGTGGCTGATGCCCAGCGGCCCGCCGATGTGGTTGAGCACGATCGGCAGGTCCGGGAAAGCCCGGGCCAGGTCTGCCACCTCGCCAAGCTGGGTATGGAAGGCATAGAGATCGAGAACCTGGCCCGCTGCCTGCACCTGCGCAACGCCCCTGCGGAAGTCGTCGCGCAGCATCAGCCCCGGACCGATGCCGTCCGCGCCATAGCCGGCCCTGGGGTCCGGATCATACGTAGCGCGCGCGCGAACGCCGCGAAACCGCCCGCCACCGGCCTGTTCCAGCGCCGCCAGCACCGGAGCCACCGCATCACCCAAAGTGAGGTCAGCCCAGCCGACGATGGCCGCCGCGACGTCTACGGGGCCAGGCGCCGCCTCGGCCTGGGCGCGGGCGAAGGCCACCTCGCCGACCGGCTCGAGTTCAACCGGGCCATCCTCGCGATAGGCCATCGTGCAATCGACATAGACCGAGGCCGTGATTCCGGCCGATACGGCATCGCGCGTATAGGTTTCCACGAAGTAGGCAGGATCGCTGAAATCCCACAGGTGAATGTGGGAATCGACGATTTCGATCACCGGACCCACCGGCACTTCCGCGCCGCGCGCCAGCCAGGCTTCGTCCACCGGATGGACATGAGGCTTCTTGTGCTTGGACATGACTGCAGCTCTTTGCGATCAGGACAGCAGGCCGCCGTCCACGGGAATGATCTGGCCGGTGACCATCGATGCGCCCTCGCCGGCGAGGAAGGCTATCACCCAGCCGATCTCCTCCGGTTCGGCAAGCCGGCCGAGCGGGACTTTCTCGGCGGTCGCCGCCTCGCGGGCAGGATCGTCGGTCAGGCGCTTGATCATTGGCGTGCGGACATAACCGGGCGCGACGGCGTTGACCCGGATCCCCTTGCCCGCCCACTCCACCGCCAGCGCGCGGGTCAGGTTGACTACCCCGCCCTTGCTGGCGCGATAGGAAGGGTTGGCATTCGCCCGGCCCGTGATCCCGGCGCTCAACCCGCCAACGGATGCGACGTTGACGATCGCCCCGCCCACCCCGCGATCGATCATCGACCGCGCGGCACAGCGGCTGGCTACGAACAGCCCGGTCAGGTTGACGTCCAGCACCTTGTGCCAGGTGTCGAGTTCGTAATCGACGCTGGCCCCCGATACGTTCATCGCCGCCGAATTGACCAGCACGTCGATCCCGCCGTGTTCCCCGGCGATGCCGGCGAACGCCTGCTCTATCGCGGCTGCATCGGACAGGTCGATCAGCACACCATGCGCGGCACCACCCCGCGCCCGGCATTCCGCCACCGCCTCGTCCAGCATGGCCCGGTCGCGGTCGAGAAAGACCGTCGTCGCACCAAGCTGGGCCAGCAGAGCCGCAGTGGCGCGGCCGATGCCGCTGGCCGCACCGGTGACCAGCGCAACCTTGCCCGCAAGCGAAAGGCGCGCTTCAAGGAACCCGGCTACGTTCACGCAGGCTCGCCAAGCTTTTCGGCAGGCGCGCCATCGAACAGGAAGCCGCGCCAGTTATCGCCCTCGATGTCCTTACACAGGTCCTTGAACGCCTGGTTGCCGCCGGCATAGAACAGCACCTCGCGCTTCTGCGCCCCGGCCACGTTCTTGTTCACGCCGGTGAACCACGAATTCACCTTGCCGATCAGGCCATGGCTGAGCAGTTCGTGGCACAGCTCGTTCCATTCCTCCTGCGCCTCGGGTGCCGCTTCCAGCACCTTGACGTGGTGCTCCTTGACGAAGTTCATCAGCCCTTCGTTCCAGTCGATCGCGGTCGCCGAGCAGCGCGGGATGTTGCAGAAAACGGTGCCGTTCTGCGGGCCGACCAGCGTGAAGAAGTTCGGGTAGTTGTCGATCATCAGGCCCAGGTAGGTCTTGACGCCGTCTTCCCGCCACAGCTCGTTCAGCGACTTGCCGTCCTTGCCATAGACCTCGATCCGGCTGAGCGAACCCCGGATAGCGTAGAAACCGGTGGCGTAGACGATGACATCGACTTCGTAGAGCTTGCCGTCCGAAGTGCGGATGCCATTGGCCTCCACCTGCTCCATCGGCGTTTCCCGCAGGTCGATCAGGTGGACGTTATCCTGGTTGTAGCATTCGAAATACTTGGTTTCCTGCGGGATGCGGCGGGTGCCATAACCGTGATCGGTCGGGATCAGCTTCTCGGCGATCGCCGGATCCTTCACCCGCTGGCGGATCTTCTTCTTGACGAATTCGGTGACGAGCGCGTTGGATTCCGGGTTCTCCAGGTAATCCTTGTAATTGCCCAGCCACAGCCGGAACCCCGGCCCCTGATAGAGATCCTCCCAGGTCGCCTCACGCTCCTCGGGCGAGACATCGACCGCGTTCTTGTCGATCCACTTGTGCGGAAAGCCCGACAGCGTGGTGTTGCAGAAGTTGTTGAGCTCTTCGTAATTCGCCTTGATCTCGTCCATCTCTGCCTGGCTGAGCGGCGCGTTGCCGAGCGGGCAGCACCAGTTGGGCGAGCGCTGGAAGACGTAAAGATCCTTGGCGACCTTGGCCATTTCCTGGATCACCTGCACGCCCGAAGCGCCGGTGCCGACAACCGCCACGCGCTTGCCGGTGAAATCGATCTTGGCCCCAAAGTTGCTGTCGGGATCGCGCGGCCAGCGGCCGGTGTGCCACCACTGGCCCTCGAACGTGTAGATGCCCGGCACGTTGGGCATCTGCGGGGCCGAGAGCGGGCCCATCGCGGAAAACAGAAAGCGCGCGGTCATCGGGATCGAGCCGCCTTCTTCAAGCTGGATGATCCAGTAGCTGTTCTCGTTGTCCCAGCGTGCCCAGCGCACGCGCTGGTTGAAGATATAGTCCTTGCGGATGTCCATCAGGTCTGCGGCGGTCTGGAGATAGCTCAGCACTTCGGGCTGGCCGGCGAACCGCTCCGTCCAGTTGAACCCCTGCAGCAGTTCCTCGGACCAGTAATAGCTGTAGGTGTGGCTCTCGGAATCCACCCGGCAACCGGGATAGCGGTTCCAGAACCACGCACCACCGACATCGGGCGCGCCTTCGATGCCTTTCACGCGGAACCCCTGCTCGCGGAGGCGATAGGTCTGGTACATTCCGGTAATGCCGGCACCGATCACAACAGCGTCAAAATCCGGTTCCTTGCTCATCATTCTCTCACCTAAAACAACTGTTTGTTTTTACTGAAATGCGCGGACACCGGCAGATTGTCAAGTGGGTCGATGCCGGATGGGCGCTGGCTTGCACAGGCACTTTCATGCTTTGGATACCATGAAAGCCGGCAGGTCGATGATGAAAAGCTGGGCCTCGCGCACGGCGGCCCGTTTCAGGTCGTCGTAATCGGGGGCGCAGCAGACCAGCAACTGGTTGCCGTCGGCCCCGCCCAGTGCGCAGGAATAGAGCCCCATCCCGGGCGGCGCGGCGATTTCAGCAATGATGCCACGGCCTTCCGCCACCCGGACCACCCGCGCGCCCATCGCATCGGCCATCCACACGCACCCTTGCGCCTCGATCGCGCAGCCATCAGGCATGATGTCGGTCTGGAGCAGCGAATGCAGCTCGTCCCATGGTGGCATCCGGCCGACTTCGGCCCAGACCCGCCGATCGCCCAGCGATCCGTCCGGCCGAATCGCGAATGCGGACAGCCGGGCCCCGAAGGTTTCCGCCACGATCAGCGTCTGGCCATCCGGGGTGACGACCATGCCGTTGGGGAACAGCAGATCGGCCGCGACGATCCGCGCCGTGCCGTCGGGCGCTACGTGGACGAGGTCGGCGGGGCGCGGCTTCTCGCCTACGAACAGGTCGAAGCCGAGATTGCCGACCCAGGCGTTGCCGCGCGCATCGGTGACCATATCGTTGGCATAGCAGGCGGTTAGCGCGCGGATATCGGCGTGCACCCGCGTGGTCCCGTCCGCCGCCACCGCGATCACCCGGCGATCCTTCATGGACACCACCAGCAAGGTGCCATCCGCCAGCCACCCCAAGCCCGAAGGCTGGCCATCCACCCGCGCGATGACCCGCGTCGCGCCGTCCGGCGCGATGCGCAGCACCTCGTGGGCATAAAGATCGGACACCCACCAGGCACCGTCGCGCCAGCGGGCCCCTTCGAAGAAGTGGCCCTTGCCGCCCAGCGGCGTCATCGTGTGCGTGATCGCCATTCCTGCCTCCATCTCCCGCTCTCCCTTTGCTGTCGGGCTATCCCGCCTTGCGCGGCAGGGCGACGCTCAGCGTCTGCAGCTCGGCATAGGCATCCATCCCGGCCTGGCCGTTGGCCCGGCCGATCCCGCTTTGCTTCATGCCGCCGAACGGCACCTCGGGCTGCACCAGCCCGTGGCGGTTGACCCAGGCCGAGCCGGCCTCCAGCCGCCGCGCCAGCGCGAGCCCGCGTTCCACGTCCTCGGTCCAGATCGAGCCGCCGAGGCCGAACTGGGTGCCGTTGGCCGCCGCGATCGCCTCCTCCTCATCGTCATAAGCGATGACCGGCAGCGCCGGGCCGAACTGCTCGTCGGCCACCAGCGGGTTGTCCGCCGCAGCATCGCGCACGATCGTCGGTTCGAAGAAGAACCCGGCGCGATCAAGCGCTTTGCCGCCGCTGGCGATCACCCCGCCCGCTGCCACTGAAGCCGCCACCAGCGCCTGCACGCGATCGAACTGCGCCCGGTTGGAGATCGGACCCAGCGTGGTCTCTGGATCGAACTGCCCGCCCGGCACCGCCTGGCGCGCCAGCGTGCCGAGCGCATCAACCCAGCCATCGTACTGCGCGCGGGGCACGTAGAGCCGCTTGATCGCGGCGCAGACCTGCCCGGTGCGGTAGAAAGCTCCGAAGAACAGCTTGGCGGCAGTCTTGCGCAGATCGGCATCGGCCAGCACGATCGCGGCGTCGTTGCCGCCCAGTTCCAGCGACAACCGCTTCAGCGTTGGCGCGGCGGCAGCCATGATCGCGCGCCCGGCGCGGATGCTGCCGGTGAACGACACCATGCCAACACCGGGATGTTCCACCAGCGCCCGCCCGGCAGCATCATCGCCGTTCAGCACCTGCAACACCCCGTCGGGCACTAACGGCTGCACCAGTTGGGCAAGGTAAAGCACCGCCAGCGGGGCCAGCGGCGAAGTCTTGACGACCACCGTGTTGCCGGCGGCGAAGGCGCTGCCGATCTTTTCGCAAGCGATCATGATCGGCGCATTCCACGGCAGGATCGCGGCAACGACCCCGGCCGGATGGCGCGCCACTTCGATGCGCTGGCGACCATCATCAACCAGCGTGTCGACCGGCGCGACATAAGCCGCGCGGCGGCGCAGGAAAAACTCGCCCACCGAAATCTCGTCCGTCGCCACCGCCAGCGGGAGCCCGGTTTCGAGCGCGAGGAGATGCGCCAGCGCGGACCTGGCCCCGGCCACCGCATCGGCCATCGCCGTAAGCGCAGCAGCCCGCACTGCCGGATCGGCCGCCCAGCCCTGCCGCGCGGCTGCCGCGCGCCCGACGGCGGCATCGATCAGCGTGCCCCCGGCCAGCGGCGCTTCGAACACCACCGCATCGCGGGCAGGATCGACGACGGCATGCGTGCCTTGCGCCGCCCCGCCCAGTCCGTCCAGCAGGGTATCGGGCCGCAGCAGTTCCAGCGCGCGGGTGGCGGCATCCGCCAATGGGGTGGTCATCCGGGTTCCTCTCCAGTTGCGAATACCGATTGCCAGCCGAGCCGGGCCTGCGCCTGGCCGGCGAGCGTGGCGACGATGCGCGCGGCAAGATCGGCGGCGGCGGGATCGCTGCGCCCGTGCAGCGCGCACAGCACTTCCCCGACCCGGATGCCGATCGCGTCCTGCAACGCCAGTTGGTCCGTCAGCGCAGCCGGCCCGGCCGCAAGGCGGCAGCGGAGGTCTTCGGTTTGCGTCGCCCCGGCTTCGTCGATCAGATCGAGCAGCGCGCCGCTTTCCGCAGGCAACAGCGCGGGCAGGGCGTCGAGCTGGGCCCCGGTTTCGGCGAGCAGCTTGATCGCGGCGCGCAGTTCGCTGCGCAAGTGCGCCGGGGTTTCGGCCAGCAGCGTATCAGCGAGGAAGGCACGCACCGCGTCCAGCGTTTCAAAGGGTGAGATCATCGCACCGCCTCCGCTGCGACCGGTGCCAGCGCCGCGATCTGCCGCGCCAGTTGCGCATCGATCCACGGCATTGCGCGCAACAGCATCGCATGGGTCGGGCGCAACCGGGCAGCCCCGCCCTCGCCTGCCAGGCTGGCGGAACGCACGAAGATCGCCGCGAGCTTGACTAGCGCGAACAGGTTCCAGAACGCCAGCCGTCCGCGATCGACCGACCTACCGGCCACCGCTTCGTAAGCGGCCAGATAAGCGTCGGCCGGATAGATGCCGCCGACCAGATCGAACGGCGTGGTCCACAGCATCGTCCAAGCCAGGTCCTCCAGCGGATCGCCGAGATGCGCCAGTTCCCAATCGATCACCGCCAGCCGGCCATCATCATCGCAGACCACGTTGTTGGTCTTGAAATCGCCGTGGACGAGCCGTGGTTCGCCCGGCGCGGGGCATGCGCGGCGCAGCCGGTCGATGGCGGCGACCAGCAGCGCGTCGCCCGCGCCGATACCGTCCAGCGCGATGGCGGACCAGGTATCGACCTGCTGCGCCGGGCTGCGATATCCGTGCTCAGACAGGAACCGCGCCGGCAGCCGCGCCACCTCGCAATCGTGGAGGCGCGCCTGGGCTGCCACCAGCGCCAGCCCCAGCGCCGGCCGGTCCGGCTCGGGGCCCGCCAACCGCTTGCGCAGATCGCCGCCCGACAGCCTTTCGCAAATTGCGTAGGCGGTACCGACCGGCGACCCGGCGGCTCCCTGCGCGATCGTGCGCGGCACCGGCAACCCTTGCGCATGGAGCGCGTGCAGCAGATCGCATTCCGCCGCCAGCGACACATCGAGCGCCGCCCCCGCGAATTCGCGGCGCAGGATCAGCGGATGCACCACCGCGCCATCATCGGCATCGAATGCCCAGCTATCGTGCGACGTGCCGCCGGTCAGTCGCCTGAGAGCACTGATCGCAACGTCCCTGCCCCATTGCGTGCCCAGCACGTGCGTCAGCGCCCGCGCCATGTCCTGCGGCGTTGCCCCGGTCACTCGTGGAACCCGTAACGCGGATAGGCCCCGAACACTTGGGTTTCGAACGTGCCGTAACCCACCGCGCCATCGTCGCGCTCCATCCGGCACAGCACATGGGTCGGGCCGATCTTGGCGGTCACCGCCGGATCGGAGAGGTCATAAGTGACCGAGTGGCACCAGTCTTCGCCCATATACATTCCGTGCCGCCACGGATCGGGGCCGCCATAGCCGGTGCCTGCGCGCAGATAGGCCCGGCGCAGCGGCGTCAGCCTGACGTGACGGCGCGTGCCATCCGCCTCGAGATAGCTGATCGAAGACCCTTCCAGCAGTTCGCGGGTTTCGAGATCGAACCGCAGGTCATGCTCGGCACCGCCCAGCATTTCCTCGACCGCGGCCGCACCATCCGCGCCGAAGCCGGGCATGCGCCGCACCGTCTCGATATCGCGGCGACCATCGGGATACTCGGAGAGCGAGAAATGTACCGTCTCGTCGCCGAATTGCATCGGCGACCAGATCCACAGCGTCGTGCGGGCCTTGTTCGCGCCCTTGGCCTGCTGGATGCCCTTGGGTTCGCGTTCAAGGCCGATCGAGCGAACGCCCCAACTGCGATCGCGCGCGCCCCAGGCGGTGTCCGGATCGAGCTCTATCACCTGCCCCTCGCAGGCGATGTAGCCGCTCCAGGTGCCGGTCTGGATCAGGCGGGTGGCCTGTTCCATCACCCGGCCCATCACGCGCTGGAGGATCGGCGGCTCCTCGAAGGCGGGAACCGCCGCGTTCCATTCCAGCGCGAAATGCACCGCCTGCCCCTCTGCCGGGTCGCAGCGCACCGACAGGCGCTTGAGCCCCTCGTGCACTTCGACATGGAACGGGCCGATGGCGCGCGTGTTCATCCGGTCCGAGCCCAGCTCGCGCGAGGCGCGGGTTGTGTACTGCCGCGATCCCAGGGCAACCGAGCCGAAGGCATCGATGACCCCCAGGTTCGGATAAGCCCCGATCCCGATCATGAAGAACAGATCGTCGGCGCAACGGTGGCCGGTGAAGAAGTAGCGATCGTAAAAACGACGATCGCTGGTTGCCGCATAGCGAACCGGCTCATGCGTCTGGTGGATCAGGAAATCGTCGGCCGGACCGATCATGCTCATACTCTCCGTGTGGGCCCGTTCACCAGGTCTTGAGTTCGGGGATGACGTGCTTGCCCAGCATGCGCATCGAGTTCTCGACCTCAGCGTAAGGCAGGCCGGCGTAGCTGGTGATCGAGTTCCATTCGAAATCGCCGATGATCGCGCGGCGTGCATCCAGCTTGTCGAGGATCTGCTGTGGCGTGCCCCAGCACTGGTGCTGGATGTAATCCTGCACGGCATCTTCAAGACCAAGCGAATTCAGGAACTTGGCGGATTCGCCATAGGCTTCGTAGCCCTTCAGTTCCTTGTGGTAATCGGCCATGAATTCATAGTGCTTGAGCAGCGAGACGTAGTTCGCCGCCATGTGCTTCTGCATCATCTTTTCGGCGTGACCGGCATCTTCGTGGCAGTAGGTGAAGTCTACCAGCAGCGTCGGGCCCGGCTCCTTGCCGTGGTTCCTGCGGAACTCGTTGCGGAAGATGTCGATGTTGCCCAGGTGCTTTTCCATGGCGAACTGAACGAAGGTCATCATCCGGCAATCGTGCATCGCGATCTGCTTCGCCGAATCCGGCGACATCGCCACGCAGTAGAGCCGGTCCTTGAGCGACACCGAAGGCAGCGGCCGGATTTCCGTCGCCGGGGTCGGGAAATGCGGGCCATCACCCTGGATCACGCCGGTTTCCAGGCCCTTCACCAGCATCGCCGCCATTTCATCGAAGCGGGTGCGCGATTCGTCCATCGGCACACCGAAAACTTCGAACTCCTTGCGGGCCAGGCCGCGCGCGAAGCCGATCACGTAGCGCCCGTTCGTCATCGCATCCATCGTCGTGATGCGGCCCAGCACGCGCGCAGGCTGGGTCCACCAGGGCAGGACGATGCAGGCGCTGCCCAGCTTGATCTTTTCGGTGCGCGCGGCGAGCCAGGACAGGATCTGGTGGCTGTCGACCGCCATCGAGTAGTCCTCGAAGTGGTGTTCGGGACAATAGATCGTGTTGTAGCCCAGCCCTTCGGCCATTTCCGCGATACGCAGTTCCTCGCGGATCATGGCGTCGTCCGGCATGTTGTCATGCAGGTTGGACAGGAACATCATGTAGCCTACTTCCATCGGGCATCCCTCCTCTTGTGCGTTGCCCCTCCGCGATGTCCCTCATGCGCGAAGGGGAATTCCTCCCAAAATCTCAGCTTCCCGCAACGCGGCGGCCGGCTCCCTGCCAATAGGGTTCGCGCAACTGCTTGCGGTTGATCTTGCCCACGGCGCTGCGTGGCAGCGGCGCACGGCTGAACTCCACGCGGGACGGCTTCTGGTATCCTCCCAGTTCGCGGGCCACGAGATCGATCACGTCACGCTCGGCCATCTCGGCCCCTGCCGCGAGCACGCACAGCGCCATCGGGCTTTCGCCCCAGCGAGCGTGCGGAACCCCGAACACGGCAACTTCAGTGACCCGCGGATCGTTCGCGATCACCCGCTCGATCTCGCCGGGATAGATGTTGTATCCGCCCGAGATGATCGTGTCGGCGGCCCGATCGATCAGGTAGACATAGCCGTTAATGTCGATCCGGCCGATGTCACCGGTCTTGATCCAGCCATCCACCATGCGCTCGGCGCTGGCCTCGGGATCGTTCCAGAACTGGCTCATCATCCCGTCGGACTGGGCAACGATCTCGCCTATCTCGCCCAGCGGCAGCGGCCGGTTCTCCTCGTCCCAGATTTCCACCCGCGAAAACGGCATGACCATGCCGCAGGCGCGCAGCGGCGCTGACCCTTCGACTTCGGCGAACCACTGCTGCGGCCCCATGAAGGCGATCGGCAGCACTTCGGTTTCGCCGTACCCCTGGTACAGTACATCGCCGAGCAGGGCGCGAGCCTCCAGCGCGGTCCGATCACTGACCGGCGCTGCACCGACCAGAACGCATTTGAGCGAGGAGAAGTCGCGGGCGGCGGAACCGGGGAAATCGATCATCGCCCGCAGCATCGCCGCCACCGCCTGGAAATAGCCGATCCGTTCGTGCTCGATCAGGTCCAGCACCAGTTCGGGCTCGAAATGGTCGATCAGCACGTTGCAGCCACCGGCGAACCACACCGGCAGGAACTGATAGCCCGATGCGTGCGAGATCGGCCCGCAGTGCAGGCAGGAATCGCCGGCGACGACTTGCGGGAAGATGTAGAACCAGTCGCGGCAGGCTGAGAGCCAGCTCCGGTGCGAATAGGCGACCGCCTTGGGGCGGCCGGTGGTGCCGCCGGTATGGCGGATGATGTACCAGTCCTGCGGCTCGATGCGGATGTCAGGCTCAATCGCGCTCTGCGCCGCCAGCCACCCTTCGTAGCCGGCATCACGGACCAGCACATGCTCGACCACATCGCCCAGCGCCGCCGCTTCGGCTGCATAGCGGTCGCTCGCCACCAGTGCGCGACACTGGGTATTGGCCAGCATGTGCGCATGGATATCGACCGCGTTGCGGGCGTAGAGCGGCACGCGGACCAGATTGGCGATCGCGCAACCGGCGATGATATCGACCGATTCGAAGCTGTTGTCCTCCAGCACGCCGACCCGATCGCCCGGCTGCAACCCCAGCGCCAGCAGGCCGTTGGCGAACCGCGTCGCCCGGTCCCACGCTTCACCGAAGGTGATGCGCCGCGCATCATGGACAACGGCCGTGCGCCGGCGGTTCGTGGTCACGGCCTGTCGCATGAGATCGCGCACGTTCATCGGTCCAACTCTCTCCCGTGATTGCGGATCACGATTGACTTCGTCCGCACTGTTCTCTTATTTTGGTATATCATGATATAAAAAGTGCAACGGGTTTTTTCGAAGGAATTGAAAACCGGCAAAGGCGGTGATCGACACCAGCGGCGAGGGGAAAGAAGATGCCTGAAATCAGCGAGATAGCGGTGCCGGAGTATGATCTCGATATCGTCGGCCCAGACGCGGTGCGCGATCCTGCGGGCTATTTCGGGGCGCTGCGCGATGCGAATCCGGTGGTATGGGACCGCCGCTCGCGATCGTGGATCGTGACCGGCTATCCGCAGATCGCCCGTGCCCTGCGCGATGACCGCGCATTTTCCTCGGATCGCATCCGGCCGTTCATCGACCGCAAGCTGAGCGGCCCGGACACCGACCCCAAGGTACGCGCCGCATTCGACGTGCTGGCGAACTGGCTGGTGTTCAACGACAAGCCCAAGCACCTGCGGCTGCGCAAGCTGATCAACCAGGCCTTCATGAGCAAGGCGATGGAGCGGCTCGCCGGGCGCTTTGCCGAACTTTTCGAAACCGTGATCGCCGCTGCGCCCGGTTCCGGCGAGATCGATCTGCTTCAGGACGTGGCCGTGCCGTTCTCGGCCTCCGTCATTTCCGAAATGCTGGGGGTGCCGCCGGAAGACCGGTACCGATTCGCCGACTGGCACCGCCTGTTCGGACCGATCATCGGTGCCAGCCTGGACGATGCCAGCCGCTACGACCTGCTGGCGCAGGGGGTGGAGGAACTGCTGATCTATGTGCGCACGCTGCTGGCGCGCTATCGCGAAACGCCGGGCGACAACCTGCTGAGCGAACTGATCCGCGCGCGCGACGCGGAAGAGGCGCTGAGCGAGGAGGAAATCCTCGCCACCTGCACGCTGGTGCTGTTCGCCGGATCGGAAACCACTGCCAACCTGATCTGCAACGCGATCATCGCCCTGATCGAGCACCCGGGTGAAATGGCAAGGCTGCGCAACGGCGAGGTCGCTGCCGGGCCGGCGGTTGAGGAATTCCTGCGCTACAACGGCTCGGGCAAGGCGATCACCCGCGTGGTGCGCGAGGGTACCGATGCGCTGGGGGTGCCGATGAAAGCGGGGCAGCGAGTGTTCCTGATCGTCGCCGCCGGCAATCACGATCCGCTGGTGTTCGACGATCCCGACGCGCTGATCCTCGACCGCATGAGCGAGCGCCAGCATCTCGGCTTCGGCTATGGCCTGCATAGCTGCATGGGCCTGCAACTGGCGCGGCTGGAAACCGCGATCGCGGTGCCCGGCATCCTTGGTAGGTGGGGGCAGATCGAGCTGGCCGGGCCGATCGAGTGGCACCCGCAACTGCTGGCGCGCGGGGTCAAGGCGCTGCCATTGCGCGTCTCGCCATGAACGCACCCGCGCCCCCACCGCGCCCGTTACCGACGCTGGATGAAGAGACCGGCTGGTTCTGGACCGCCAGGGCCGGAGGCCGGCTGCTGATCGGCTTCTGCGAGCCTTGTGCGCGCTGGCTGCACCCGGCGCAGACGCTGTGTCCTCACTGCCTTGGCGAACCGGACCACCGCCCGGTCTCCGGGCGGGCGACGGTGCTGACCGTCACCCGCAACGACCAGCCTTGGCATCCCGCCCTGCGCCCGCCTTACATCATCGCTATCGTCGCCCTGGCCGAAGATCCCGCCGTCCGCCTGACCACAAATCTCGTCGGCGAAGGCGCAGCGGCGCTGGGCCCGGGCTCACCGGTTCGCATTCGTTTCGAGCAGCACGGATCGGTGTGGCTGCCGCTGTTCGAAGCCGACGCGGACACCGGTTCTGCGCCGCCGTCAGTGACGCTCGATCCGCCGGTACTGCCACCGATGCCCGCGATCATCCAGCCGCGCCCGGAAGACCGGGTGGTGATTTCCGGGGTCGGTGCCTCGGCGATGGGACGCAGCCTTGGCCGCCCCCAGACCGCGCTCGCCGTGGATGCGGCGCTGGCCGCGCTGGCGGATGCGGGGCTGGAGCGCACCGATATCGACGGCATCTGCTGCTATCCCGGATCGGACGGGATGCCCGGCCTGTCACGCGGCGGGGTTCGCGGGCTGGAGCAGGCGCTGGGGATCAACCCGGTCTGGCATAGCGGCGCTAACGAAGTGCCGGGACAGATCGGCGCGGTCATGGCCGCCATGCTGGCCGTCGCCGCAGGCTTGTGCCGCCATGTCTTGTGCGTAACCAGCTTCGCGGCGCGCAATCCGCCGCGCGCGCTGGCCGACCCGGATGGCCGCGTGGCCGGCGAGCCCGCCTTTGCCGCGCCGTTCGGCTGCTTCTCTCCAGCCAACTGGCTGGCGTTGTACGCCGGAGCCTATTGCCACCGCTATCAGGTCGATCCCGAATTCCTCGGCACCATCGTCAGCGCATCGCGGGCGCAGGCGGCGCGCAATCCGCTGGCGCTCCAGCGCGAACCGTTGACGCTGGACGGCTATCGCGCATCGCGGATAATCTCGACGCCGCTGCGGCTGGCCGATTGCGACATGCCGTGCGACGGGGCCAAGGCGGTGGTGGTCTCTGCCCGCCAGACCGCGCCGGACTTGCGCGGCCCCGCGGTCCGCGTCCTGGCGCTGGGGTCGCGCATGGCCGAACCGCAATCGTGGGACCAGGGCACCCTCACGCATCAGCCGCAAGTCTTCGGTGCCGCTGCGCACATGTGGTCGCGCACCGATCTGACGCCCGACGATATCGACGTGGCAATGCTGTACGACGGCTTTTCGTTCAACCTCGTCTCGTGGCTGGAGGCGCTGGGCTTTTGCGCGCCGGGCGAAGCTGCCGCGTTCATCGGCGATGGCAGCCGCATCGGCCCCGGCGGCACGTTGCCGGTCAACACCGATGGCGGCCACCTTTCGGCCGGCCGTTCGAACGGCTGGGGTCACCTGATCGAAGCGGTCCAGCAACTGCGCGGAGACGCGGGAGCACGGCAGGTTCGCGGCGCGCGCACCGCCGTCGTCACCACCGGCGGCGCGATTCCGGCAGGCTGCTGCTTGCTTCAACGCAACTGACAGGGCTAGGTCATAATCGTGACCCAGATCAGCAAGCGCGAACAGCAGAAGAATTTACGGCGCGGAACCATCCTCGACGTGGCCGAACGGCTGATCCGCGAGACCGGCGGGACGGACTTTCCGATCCGCACCCTCGCCGCTCAGGCCGACGTGGCCTTTGCCACCCCGTTCAACCTGTTCGGCTCGAAAGAGGGCCTGCTCTATTCGCTGCTGGCACGCTCGCTCGATCAGATCACGGCAGCCGGCCTCGCCTTCACCGAGCCGCGCCCGGCCGACCGGGTGATCGAGACGACCCGCAGCGCGGTCGCCTCTTTCCTCGCCGATCCCGAACTGCTGCGTCCGCTCTATCTGGTGCTGCTCAGCGTGTCGCACCCGGACCATCGGCCTAGGTTCATGGCGCGGGCGCTGCGGTTCTGGCACACCGCCGCGCGCGCCGCCAGCGATCCGGCGCGGACCATCGACGATGCGCTGGTCGATGCCGTCGCGCGCTCGATGATGGCGCACTTCGTCGGCGTGCTTGAACTATGGGTCCACCGCGACATCAGCGACGAACAGTTCGAGCGGCAGACAGTGATCGGCACCAGCCTGCTCGCCCGCGCCATCGTCAGCCCCGAGGACAGCGAACGCCTGCTGCACCTGGCCGAAGCGAACGCCTGATCCGCTTCAGGCCGCCGCCTTCTCGCGCAGCGAGGCGGGCGGCGTGAAGCGGGGGCCGAACCGCGCGGCAAAATCGTCCGCCCGGGCAACGAACGCCTTGACGCCGACAGTATCGATGTACCCCAGCGCGCCGCCGGTCCAGGCGGGATAGCCGATCCCGAAGATCGAGCCGAGATCGGCATCGATCGCGTGTTCGATGATCCCGTCTTCCACACAGCGCGCGGATTCGAGCGCCTGGGCATAGAGATAGCGTTCCTTGAGCGTCGCGCTGTCGGGCTGTTCGGCCGCCGCCGGGAACTCCGCCGCCAGCCCCGGCCACAGCCGCTTGCCGCCCGGCGCGTCGTATTCGTAGAAGCCGGCCGAGGTCTTGCGGCCCAAACGGCCCAGCTCCTTCATCCGGCGCAGGATTTCGACGCCGGGCGGCACCTCGTAAGCATCGCCCTCCTGCGCGATGGCCTGATCGACGATGCGGATCGCCAGATCGATCGCCACTTCGTCCAGCAGCGCCAGCGGGCCAACCGGATAGCCGGCCGAACGCCCGGCATTCTCGATCCGCGCCGGTTCCACCCCTTCGGCCAGCATTGCCGCGCCTTCGATGATGTAGCGCTGCACTACCCGGCTGGTGTAGAATCCGCGCCCATCGTTCACCACGATCGGCAGCTTGCGGATCTGCCGCAGGAAATCGAGCCCCGCCGCGAGCGTGACCGGCGAGGTCTGCCGGCCCATCACCACTTCGACCAGTTCCATCAGTTCGACAGGCGAGAAGAAGTGCAGGCCGATGACCTGATCGGGCCGCGCGGATTGGCCGGCAATGCCGGTGATCGGCAGGGTTGAGGTATTGGTGGCATAGATCGCATCGGCGGCGATCACCGCTTCCACCTTGTGCAGCGTTTCCGCCTTGATCGCGGCATCCTCGAACACCGCCTCGATCACCAGCTCGCACGGGGCGAGCGCGGTGAAATCGGCGGTCGGCGATACCCGCGAAAGGATGGTTTCCGCCTGTTCAGCCTTGAGCCGCCCCTTGGTCACCAGCTTTTCAAGCCCGGTGCCGACGCGGGCCTTGCCGGCCTCGGCCGTCGCCTGGTCGCGATCGACCAGCACCACCGCGATCCCCGCCTGCGCCGCCGCCGAAGCGATGCCGCAGCCCATCAGCCCGGCCCCGACGACACCCAGCGTCTTTACGTCGCGGCGCGGCACATCGGCCGGACGGCGTGCGCCCTTGAGCGCGGCGTTGCGACCGAGGAAGGTGGTGCGGATCAGGTTGCGCGCCACCGGATCGACCAGCAATCGCGCGAAATACTTGCTTTCGATCGCAAGGGCGCGATCGAACGGCAGTTGCAGGCCTTCGAACAGGCACGACAGGATGGCGACCGGCGCTGGCATGTTGAACCCCGCCTTCCCGGCCACGGCGGCCGTTGCCATCGAAAAGCCGACCGCGACTTCGGGTATCGCCAGCCCCCGGCTTTCCGGCATCGCAAAGCCCTTGCGATCCCACGGCTTGGTGGCGTCCGGGCCGCTGGCAATCCACGCCTTGGCTGCCTCAACGCCCTGTCCGGCGGCGAACAGTTCGTCCACCAGCCCAAGCTCCAGCGCCTCTGCGGGCCGCACGCTGCGCCCGCTCAGCAGCAGCTCGCCGGCCTTGCGCGAACCGAGCATCCGGCCCAGCCGCTGGGTGCCGCCGGCACCGGGCAGCAGGCCGAGTTGCACTTCGGGCAGGCCGACGACAGCCTTGGCATCATCAAGCAGGAACCGGCGATGGCACGCCAGCGTGAGTTCATAGCCCCCGCCCAGCGCCGCGCCTTCGATCACGGCGGCGGCAGGCTTGCCGAGCAGTTCGAGCCTGCGCAACAGCTTGCTGATCTGCTGGCTGAGCGCAAAGCCCGAAGCCAGCGTCATCGTCGGGAAGGCGGCGTCGAGCATCGCCAGGTCGGCCCCGGCCAGGAACGTCGACTTGGCGGAAACGATCACCACACCGCGACAGCCTTCGGCTGCGCCGAGCTGATCGAGGACAGTGGCAAACTCGGCCATCCACGCATCGGAGATGACGTTGGCCGCCGCGCCCTGCTGGTCCAGCGTCAGAATGGCGATGCCGTCCTGGCCGATGTCGAGCCGCATGTGCTGCATGGTCATGTCCCCCTCCTCAAACCCGTTCGATGATGGTGGCCGAACCCAGGCCATTGGCTGCGCACAGCAGCGCCATCGCGGTCGATTTTCCACTGCGCTCCAGTTCGTCGAGCGCGGTCCCCAGGATCATCACCCCGGTCGCGCCCAGGGGATGCCCCATCGCGATCGACCCGCCGTTCACGTTGATCCGGTCATGCGCAATGCCCAGCCGGTTCATGAAGCGCAGCACCATGCTGGCGAACGCCTCGTTCAGCTCGAACAGGTCGATATCCGCGACCGCCATGCCGGCCTTGGCCAACGCCTTCATGGCCACCGTCTCGGGCGCGGTGAGCATGATCGTCGGCTCGGAACCGACCGTGGCCCACGATACGATCCGCGCGCGCGGCTTCAGACCCGCCTTTTCGCCGAACGCGGCATCGCCCAGCAACATCGCGGCGGCCCCATCGACGATGCCGCTGGAATTGCCGCCGGTGTGGACGTTCTGCAAGGCCTCGATCTGCGGGTAGATTTCCTGAGCGATCCGCTCGTACCCGGCCTTGGCCAGCGGGGCGAACGCGGGCTTCAGCGCGGCCAGATCATCGGCGCTGGTGCCGGGGCGCATCGCCTCGTCGCGGTCCAGCACGACTTCGCCGATGAGGTCGGTCACCGCGACGATCGAGCGGGCGAACCGCCCTTCAGCCCACGCCTGCCCGGCGCGGCGCTGGCTTTCGGCGGCGTACTCATCGACGTCGCGGCGGGTGATGCCGTCGATCGTGGCGATGATATCGGCACCGATGCCTTGCGGCGCGAAATGGTTGTGAAAGGCGATGCGCGGATCGCTGGTCCAGGCCCCGGCATCGCTGCCGAACGGCACCCGGCTCATCGATTCCACGCCCGCGCCGATCCCCGCTCCCGCCATCCCGGCACGCACGTTGGCGGCGATGAAGTTCACCGCATCGAGCCCCGAAGCGCAGAACCGGTTGAGCTGGATCGCCGCGACCGACTGCGCATATCCCGCCGCCAGCACCGCCGCGCGCGGCAGCACGCCGCCCTGCTCGGCCACTGCTTGCGCCACGCCCAGGGCGACATCATCGAGCAGCGCGGTGTCGAGCGCGTTGCGGCGCTGCAACGCCTGCAATTGCTGCGTGACAAGCTGCACCGCCGGGATTTCGTGGAGCGCGCCATCGGGCCGCCCCTTGCCGCGCGGCGTGCGCACATGGTCGTAAACGAAAACCTCGTTCATGGTCCTGTCCTCTTCCCGCTTTTTTCCAAATCTAGCCCGGCCGCGCCATCGCGTCGACATCATCGCCGAGCAGCCGGGCCAGCCAGTTTTCTATCCGGCCGATCCGCTCATCCAGCAGGCGGCGGGGACCGCGCACGTCGGCGAGCAGTTCTTCGACCCGCTGCCCGGCTTCGCCCTGCGTGACCCCGGCCAGATAGGTATAGACCGCTTCGAGCAGCACCGGCAGCAGCGCCGCGCCGTCGATATCGTCGGCCAGCCATTCCTGGTTCACCGCGAACTGCAACGCCGCAAGGTTGGCGATCACGCGATGGGTGTCGACCCCGTCCCGCAACTGCCGCCGCGCCCGCGCCACATCGAGCCAGGGCCGGAAGAACCCCGCCCCGACCCGGCGCAGTTCCACCCGCACCTCCGGCCCTGACTGGCTGGAGAAATAGAGCGATACGACCGCGGCGAGATAGGGCCGGATCTGCAGGTTGCGCAGATTGAGCGCCACCGCCGTATCGATCACGGTTTCGAAATCATAGGGATTGCGCTGTTCCGTCACCGCCACCAGGAACTTGTCGTAATACTGGCGGATCGCCGCCAGGATCAGCACTTCCTTGCTCCCGAACGCATTGTAGAGCGTGCGCAGCGAGACGCCCGAGCGGTCCGCCAGTTCGCGCATGCCGAAGCCATCCGCCCCTACTTCGCTCATCAGCCGCCGCGTTTCGCCCAGGATGCGCCGCCGCCTGGCGTACATCGCCGGGCTGGCCCGCTGCATCGCCCCCAGCGAAGCGATCGCGGCATCGTCTGCCGAAGACGGGACATCGGGTGCGGGCCTGCTCATAATTGCACTCGTTACATTTTTGACTTGTCAAAACAAGCCAAACTTCAGCATGGTCGCTTCATAACCAACCAATTCACGACGATTCTCTGCAAATCCATGTTGCAGGCGTTGAAGCATTTTTCGGGAGAGCACGGATGGCGACGGGAGGCCTGGGACAACCCGCCTATATGGCGGACGAAGAACTGGCGATCTTCGCCGATTCGGTGGCGCGGTTTGTCGCGGACGAATTTCCGCCCGAACGCCTGGCCGCCTATCGCACCGCCGGCATCGTCGATCGCGCGGTATGGACGCGCGCCGGGGCTGCCGGGCTGACCGCGATCTCGCTGCCCGAGGAATATGGCGGGGCGGGCGGCGATTTCCGCCATGAAGCAGTGCTGATCGAGGCACTGGGCCATGCCGGTGTCGAAGGCTGGGACATCACCCTCAGCAACGCGGTGATCGCGCCGTATATCGTCCACTACGGCACCGAGGAACAGAAGCAGCGCTGGCTGCCCGGCATCGCTTTGGGCGAGATCGTGCTGGCCATCGCCATGACCGAGCCGGGCACCGGGTCCGACCTTCAGGGCATCCGCACCCGAGCGGTGCGCGATGGCGAACACTTCGTGCTCAACGGCGCGAAGACGTTCATCACCAACGGCCAGACCGCCGATCTCGTCATCGTCGTCGCCCGCACCGGCGACCAGCCGGGAGCCAAGGGGCTGTCGTTGATCGCGGTGGAAACCGCCGATGCGCCGGGCTTCGAACGCGGCACCAATCTCGACAAGATCGGCCGCGAGTGTGCCGATACCTCGGAACTGTTCTTCAATGACGTGCGCGTGCCGGTCGCCAACCTGATCGGCGGCGAAGGCAACGGCTTTTCCGCGCTGATGGAAAAGCTGCCGCGCGAACGGCTGGTGATCGCGATGCAGGCGCTGGCGGGGATCGAATATGCGCTGACCCTCACCATCGCTTACGCCAAGGAGCGCAAGGCCTTCGGCAAGGCGCTGATCGAGTTCCAGAATACCCAGTTCGTGCTGGCCGAATGCAAGACCGATGCGGTGATGGCGCGCGCCTTCGTCGAACGCTGCGTGGCGCTGCATCTGCAGGGTGATCTGGACAGCGCCACCGCATCGATGGCCAAGGCCGCCGTGACCGAGATGCAGGGCCGGATCGTCGATCGCTGCCTGCAACTGTTCGGCGGCTATGGCTACATGGCCGAATACCCCATCGCCCAGGCTTACAAGGATGCCCGCGTCACCCGGATATATGGCGGGACGACCGAAATCATGAAATTGCTGATCGCGAGGACGCTGTGAGCGGCCCGCTGTCCGGCATCCGCGTGGTCGAATTCGCCGGGCTCGGCCCCGCGCCGTTTGCGGCCATGCTGCTGGCCGACATGGGGGCCGAAGTCCTGCGCATCGACCGGCCCGACCTGCCGCCCGACCCGCGCGACGTCGGCCTGCGCGGCCGCCTGTCGCTGGCGCTGGACCTCAAGGACCCGGCCGCCATCGCCACCTGCAAGGCGCTGGCGGACAGCGCCGACGTGCTGATCGAAGGCTTCCGCCCCGGGGTGATGGAGCGGCTCGGGCTGGGGCCCGATACCCTGCTCGCCGGCAATCCCCGCCTCGTTTACGGGCGGGTGACCGGATGGGGGCAGGACGGCCCGCTGGCACAGGCGGCCGGGCATGACATCAACTATATCGCGCTGACCGGCGCGCTCGCCGCGATCGGTGGAGCCGATGGGCCGCCTTTGCCGCCGCTCAACCTCGTCGGTGATTTCGGCGGCGGCGCGCTCTATCTGGCGCTCGGCGTGGTCTCCGCGCTGTTCGAGCGCAGCCGCTCGGGACAAGGGCAGGTGATCGATGCCGCCATCGTCGATGGTACTGCATCGCTGATGAACTTCTTCATGGGCGTAGTTCCGCAGGGCATCACCACGATGGATCGCAAGGATTCGTTGCTGGCCGGGCAAGCGCCGTTTTATGGCTGCTACGCCTGCGCTGACGGGCTGTTCATCGCGATTGGCCCGATCGAGCCGCACTTCCACGCCAGGCTGCTGCGCCTGCTGGAGATCGACCCGGCCAACTTCCCGCCGCAGTATGAAAGAGCCCGCTGGCCCGAAGCCCGGGCACTGCTGGAACAGGCCTTCGTCCGCCGATCGCGCGCCGCATGGTGCGCCTTGCTGGAAGGTACCGACGCCTGCTTCGCGCCGGTCCTGACTCTGGACGAAGCGCCATCGCACCCGCACATGATGGCCCGCGGCGTCTACCGCGAACGGGACGGCCGCGTGGAAGCCCAACCCGCCCCGCGCTTCTCACGAACGCCCGGGGCCGCGGGGGATGCGGTGTGTGGCGATAGCGATGCGGTTGCGGCGCTGCTCGAGCGGTGGGGGATGGGCCTTTAGGGTGGAGCGGCCGGAAACGCCGAAGCCGCTGGCACCGCGCTGGGCCCACCCCGCTGCGACTATCTTCGCCTGCGGCTCAGCAAGTCTCGCTCCCCTCCCGTGAACGGGAGAGGAAATCCGGATTTGCCCGCCCGCTTGCGGGAGGGCCGGCAGGCTTGGCGGCTTGCCGCCTTAGCCGGACGGGGTGGGCATGAGCGACGCCCACCCCTCGCCGCTCTCGCGGACGTGAGCCGGGAATCGCAAGAAGGAAAAACGGGTTCACGCAGAGGCGCGAAGGCGCAGAGATGCCATGCTGGCCGCAGCGTCGCTATCCTTTCGGTGGTGCGTTTGCCATGCCGTTGAAACCGGGAGAAAGCCTGCGGCGCTGCACGATACCTCTGCGCCTTCGCGCCTCCGCGTGAACCACTCTTTCGTCTTCAGGCCGACCGGATGCGGATGCCTCGCGCACGGGGCTGGCAGGTGAACCCGATTCAGGGCCCATCAGTTTCCTACACGCCCCATTCCCGCTACAATCGGCGCGCTGCTCTTTCCTATCGTCGTACCCCTTTTCCCGCACCCCGGACGTAAATCGGGCGCAAGACTGTAACTTTCGCAAAGTGCGCCTGACATCATGACATTGAACAGAAATATGGCCATTTTCAAAAGTTACACGGTGTAACCTTTGTAAACTTCGGACGGCGAAATGAAGCCGCTGGACGCGGCCGCGCCTCATACCCACGCCTGCTGCTTCCGACCCAATTCTCCGCGCATGGGTTCGGATCGACGAGCGCGCGATGGGAGGGTTATGAAGACCCGGTGGCCATCGGCCGGGGTACCCCTACAGAAACCTCCAGCCCGGCTCGCCCCGGCGGCAGGCCTCGTAAGCGTCCGGCTCCAGCGGTTGCAAAATTCCGGTGGTGTCCTCGCCGTCGCAGGTGATGCGGCAATGGTGTTCGTTGAGGCCGCGCAGCGCGAGGCGGGTGGCGGGATCGTTGAGGTCGAAGCAATCGCCTTCCACCCGCTCGCCCACGGAGTCGCCTTGCCAGATCGTGCCGTCGGGCGAGCCGCCGTAAAGGCCGCATTTCATGTACGCACTCTGCTGGCCGATCTTCTCGAAACGGACCCGCTTGACGCTGCCATCATCAAGCGTGAAGTCGGCTTCGCCGTGAGAGAAAACCTGCGTGCCTTCCTCGAAGGCCAGCCGGCGCGCAACCTTGCGCACCTTGCCATGACGGCGGCGGACATCGCCGAACGGATAGAGGACGATCGGCCCCCAGATGGCGAAGCTGGGAAAGGCGATCCAGACGCCGCCGATCCAGCCGGCCTTGGGTGCCCGCCCCCCCGGCTGGAAGCGCGGCCCGCCGACGCCGCGGCCGATGCCCCAGTGCCGATCGCGGGTGCCGCGCCCGGTCAACTGGTGGCGTTCCCCGGCGATCTCCACCCAGCCGGAAACGGTGCCGAACCCCTCGAACCCGGCGGTGACATGGCGTTGGCCGCCGGATGGGCTGCCGGTTTCCAGCGATCCGTAAGCGGCGCGATAGACCTGGCGGTGGCTGTCACGCCAGTCCAGGTCATAGGCGATGCCGAACGCGTTCGCGGCCAGTTCGTGCCGCCAGCGCCGCATCCCTTCCAGCACCGTCGGGCGGATCGGTCCGACCTGGATGTTGCCCCGGTTCGCCCCGATCGGGCGGAACGCGCGGACAGAGCGCTGCACGCCCTTGTGCGTGACGATCGCGAACGCCTCGGCCGTATCGAGGTTGGGGTAGAAGCTGCCGCCGGTGACCACCAGCAGGTCGCCGGTCTGGTCATGGAAGACGTTCCAGTGCCGTTCGAAGAAGCGCGGATCGGTGGATGCCACGATCCGCATCGGATCGGGGGTCTGGTGGATCAGGTGATCATCGAGCGGGGAAAGCGGGAACTGCTCGGCGAAATGGTCGTCCGCTTCGAAGGCCCAGTCGCTCCCCGCGCCCGGCCCGGCGGTCATCGCGACAGGCGCAGCGGCAGCCGCGAGGGGCCGCGCGTGACCAGCGAGTTGATCCAAGGCACGTTCTCGATCGGCTCGGCCAGTTCGATGCGGCTGAACCGTTCGAGCACCTGGCGCAGCACGATCTGCCCTTCGATCCGGGCCAGCGGCGTGCCGAGGCAGAAGTGCGGCCCCTTGCCGAACGCCATGTGCGGATTGGGATCGCGGGTGACATCGAGAGTGAAGGGATCGTCGAACACCTCGGCATCGCGGTTGGCCGAAAGCAGCATGAAGAACACCCGCTCGCCCACCGAAAGCTGCTTGCCGCCCAGTTCGGTCTCTTCCTTGACGATCCGGCCGACCGACAGGATCGGACTGTCGTAGCGCAGGAATTCCTCGACCGCCGTCGGCATCGCCTCGGGCCGGGCGCGCAGCCAGTCGGCCACCTCGGGATGGCCGGCCAGCGCGGTCAGCGAGTTGTTGATGAGGTTGGCGGTGGTTTCGTGCCCGCCGTTCAGCACCATCATCAGGCAGCCGATCAGTTCATCGTCGCCCAGCCGGTGCCCCTGCACTTCCGAGACGATGAGCTGCGAAAGCATGTCGCCCTGCGGATCGGCACGGCGGCGGGCGATCAGCTCGCGGAACAGCGCCGCCATCTCGGTCGCCCCGCGCCGGGCGCGCTCGTACTTGTCAGGCACGCCGCGGGCGCTGCCGATGAACAGCATCATGTCGTCCGACCAGCCCTTGACCTCGAGCAGGCGGCTGCGATCGACGCCCATCAGCTCCATCACCACCATGCCCGGCAGCAGGATCGAGAAGCGGCGCAGCATATCGAAAGGCTCGTCGGCCGGGAGGGTGTCCAGCAATTCCGCGCTGAGGCTTTCGATGGTGCCGTGCAGTGATTCGAAGACCGGGAGGTTGAGCACGGCGGCCATGTGACGCCGCAGCCGGGTATGATCCGGCGCGTCGCGAAACACCATCCAACTGCTGAGATAGCGCAGCACTTCCTCGGCCGAAGCCATCGCCGGTGCAGGCAGATGCTTGCGCACGTTGGTCAGCCGCTCGGCCGAGAAGGTCCGGCCATCGGTCAGCCCTTCGGTGATGTCGTCATAAGTGGAGACGATCCAGCCGGACATCGGCTCGCTCCAGTGCACCGGATCCTCTTCGCGCAGCCGGGCAAAGACCTGGTGCGGATTGCGCAGGATCGCGGGATCGCCGGGATCGTATACCAGTTCATCCAGTGTCATCTCTCACCCCCATTGTTGTTTTCGTGCGCCCGCCGGCGACAGGCTATTCGGCCGCCGGCAGCAGGCGCGACAGGATCAGATCAAGCTGCTCGGCAAAGACATCGTCGCGTTCGCGATCCTTGAAGGCATAGCCCTTGAGCGCGCGCATGTGCGAAAGCAGGATGATCTCGTAAGCGAGCACGCGATCATCGACTTCGCGGAATTCGCCCAGGATCGTCCCGGCCCGGATCAGATCGCCGAGGTATTCAGCCAGCCGGCGCTCTTCCTCGCGATAGCGCTGCTGGGCTTCTTCGCTGAACGACGGATATTCGCGGTACGCGACCAGGATTGCGGCTGAGCATTCCCAGTGGCGCATCCAGTACGTGCGCACCGCCGCTTCGAGCTTGGCGGAGACGCCGGCCTGAGCGGCGGCCGCTTCCTTCATCTCTTCCAGCAGGCCAAGGTTGATTTCATCGCAAACGAGTTCGAGCAGATCGCTTTTGGTAGCGATGTGGCGATAGAGACCGCCGACGCTGATCGACGCGCGCTCCGCAACCTCGTTGATCGAGATGCCGGCGAAGCCCTTTTCGCGCACCAGTTGCATCACCACTTCGGACAGCACCTGCCGCCGCCGTCGCGATCGTTCCTGCTTGGCATCGCGGTTGCGGCCCGGCCCTTTTGCACCATCCACCACGCTGAGTCGCGCCGCCATCTTGTTCCCGCTTTCGATCAAGGTCATCATGCAGCGAGCGCTGCCATCAGGGCCGATATGTCAAAGCAAAAGGCGAGCGTCAACTCGCTTTGCGATCCCAGCGAAAAACCAGTGCGAATTTGCCACTTTTTTTCAGCTTAGATCGCGATATTGACGTTGCCTATCGAACCCATTATCCGGATAAAAGTGAGCGTTTGATCGCATAATAGAAGCCGGATGTCCGGCCGGTCGAAAGGGGGAGTGGCACCATGTCCGAAACACCAGGCAGCGACCGGGCCGGAACCGGCACGCCGGTCTACCGCCACGATCACCTCGTGCCCGATGCCATCGCCCGCCACGCCCGGCTGAACCCGCAGCGCATCGCCGTGACTTGCGGCGACGAACGGCTGTCGTGGGCCGAGTTCGACCAGCGTATCAATCGCCTGGCCCATGCGCTGATCGGCCGGGGCTGCGCGAAGGGCGATCGGGTCTGCATGATCCTGCCCAACGGCATCCCGTCTTTCGTGCTGTTCTGGGCTGCGATCCGCGCCGGCGGGGTCATCGTCCCGCTCAACCCGATGCTGGATGATGAAGCGCTGGCCCGACTGGCCGGGGACTCGGGGGCGCGGCTGATCTTCGCCGGCGATACCACCGCCGCACAGGTCGATCGCATCCGCAACCGGCTGGCCCACATCGGTGCCGATGGCTATTTCCTGTTCGGTGCCGACACACCCGGCTGGGCCGATGCTGCTGCCTTCGCCGAAAGCGGCGCGGCGCATGCGCCGGACGTCCCGCTCTCGCCGGGCGATCCGATGACGATCTTCTATTCATCGGGCACCACCGGGGAGCCCAAGGGCATCGCCCATACCCATTTCGGGCGGCTCAACTATTGCTACGGCTTCGGCGCGGGGCTTGGGGTTAACCGCTATACCGTGGCGGTCTGCACTACGCCGATCTACGCATCAGGCACGCTCATCACCATGCTGCCGACGCTGTACTATGGCGGCAAGGTGGTGCTGGTCGAAAAGTTCAGCGCACCCGCGTTCTTCGAAGCGGTCACGCGCGAAGGGGGGACGCACGCCTTCATGGTGCCCGCCATGTACGTCAGCGTGGTGCAGCATGACGACGATGCGGCGGATCTGTCCAGCCTGCAGGTGCTGATCAGCGCCGGCCAGTCAATGCCGCTGGCGCTGCGCGAAACCCTGGCGGCGCGCATTCCCGGCTCGGGCGTGTACGAAGTCTATGGGATGACCGAAGGGTTCTTCACGCTGGCCCTGCCCGGCGATTTCGCGGGTGGAAAGCGCAACACCGTGGGGCAGCCGGGGTTTCTGGAGGACATCCGGATCATCGACGATGAAGGCCGCGAACTGCCGGCCGGAGAGACCGGAGAAATCGTCGCCTATGGAGCGGGGATGATGACCGGGTACTTCGGCAAGCCGGAGCTGACGGCGGAGAACCTGTGGATCGGACCCGGCGATCGGACCTTCCTGCGCAGCGGCGACCTCGGCCACCTCGACGAGGACGGGTTCCTCTATGTCTCGGGCCGCAAGAAGGAAATGATCAAGTCCGGCGGCATCAACATCTATGCGATCGACATCGAGGAAGTACTGGCACGCCATCCCGATGTGCGCGAGGCGGCGGTGGTCGGCGTGCCGCATCCGCGCTGGATGGAGACGCCGGTGGGCGCGGTAGTGCTGAGAGCCGGGGCGCTGACCGATGCCGACGCCTTGCTGGAATGGGTCAACACGCGCCTCGCCCGCTATCAACGGCTGAGCGCGATCCACCTGCGCACCGATTTCCCGCGTGCCACGTATGGCAAGATCCGCAAGGACCGCCTGCGCGACGAACTGGCCGAAAACGCACCCAATCCCGCCTGATACCGGGGCTGGCCGCACCGTTTGCGGCGAGCGGCCGCTGCAGGTACCGTAGCGCTCCGGACTTGCTCCGGCGTATGCGGCGGGATGGATGCTGAAACGAGGTAAACATGACGGGGTGAGGTAGGCCTGTCACCACCTGCAAGATCACTGCCTGGTCAACCTGAACTTGTTTCAGGGCCCATTCCTCGGTCTACACCGAAGCGGAGGGACGCCCAGCGTTCCGGCGCAACCATCGTGCTCTTGTCGCGAAACAGGGCGCCACCGCTGCGGTGACGCCCTGTTGCCCTGTATCCGAAACACTGCCCCGCCCTTGTCGCCCCCACGACGTGGGCAGAGCCTTGCGCCGCCCCGGCAGGGCCGGCGCAAGGTTGGGATCAGAACTTGTAGCCGACCTCGACACCCCAGGTGCGCGGCGGCGCGACGAGTGCCGCATTGGCACCGAACACGGCGCTGAGCGCGATGCCGCCCGAGTAGTACTTCTCGTTCGTCAGGTTCTGCACGAAGGCCGCGACCGACAGGTCGGTGCCCAGCATGTCGTTCCATTCGGCGCGACCGTTGAACACGGTATAGCCGGGCAGCTTCGTGCCGGGGGAAATCGTGTCGTTGGCATTGCTGTAATAGAAGCTGGCCTGCGAATACATGTCGCCGCGCAGGGCCAGTTCGCCGGCATCGCCGGGGAGTTCGTCATGCAGACGGAAATACGCCGATCCCGAAGTCTTGGGCGTATCGGCATAGGGCCCGAAGTAGAACACCTGCGGCGGCGAGGTCGGAACCGTGGCAAGCGGGTTGGTATACCTCGCCTTGGTGTAGGTGAAGGCACCGCCCAGTTCGAGGAAGTCGGCAGCTTCGATCATAGCGTCCACCTCGACGCCGCGCACGCGCGCCTTCTTCACGTTGCCGCCCACGGCCGCGATGCCGATATACGGCGCGCGCTGCACGTCCTTGATGTACTGATCGTAGACGGCGATGTTCATCCGGGCGCGACGCCCGCCGATCATGCCGGCATACTTGGCACCGATTTCGAAATCATAAGTGGTTTCGGGTTCGAACGTCGAAGGCTTGGTCGGATCGACGAAGTCGTTCGAGGTTCCGTTGAACCCGCCGGTGCGCCAGCTTCCCCGTTGGGCGGCATAGATCATCAGGTCCGGCGTCACCTTGTAGTCAAGGCTGAACAGCCAGCTCGGCTTGCTGTCCTTGCGCTTGCCGTAACCGCCGGGGTTGTTGCTGGACATGGTGTGCTGCAGCGAGATGTTTTCCCATGTATAGCGACCACCGGCCGTGAAGTTCAGCGCATCGGTGATGTGATAGGTTGCCTGCGCGAAGATGGCCTTCGACTTGTCCGTGATGGTGAATTCGTAACGCCCAGCCAGAAAGCCTGCAACCGTATCGGGCAGCACCGCGAGCGGAATGTTGTTGTAGGTCTTTTCTTTGGAGTAAAAGACGCCGGCGATGAAGTTCAGGGCACCCAGATCGCCCGTGATCTGGAACTCGTCCGAGAACTGCTTGGTGCCGTAGTTGTAGCCGCGATCCTTCTGCGCGATCGCCGAATTATCGGTGAACGGCTGATCGTGGCCGATCGTCAGCCACTGGAACGGGCTGCCGTCAACGTCGGTCGGATCGAACGAGAACACCTTGTTGTAACCCAGGATGTTCTTGATCGCGAGACCATCGCCGAACTCGTAGACGGTCTTGTTGGACAGGAACTTCTGCGTGGCGCGGTGGGTATCCTCGCGGTCGTTGTAGACGTCCCAGAAACCGATCTTCTTCTGCTTGGTCAGGAAATCGCTGATCCCGGTGAAGCCGAGTTCGGCGATGCGTGGATCAAGCGAGGGCAGCGCATCATAGACCGCGAAGCTGGTGTTGAGCGGATGCGTCAGACCATCGATCGGCGAGACATAAGTGCTTGGCGCACCGTTCACGCCGTTGGCGTTCTGCATCTTCAGGCCGATCGACGATCCGCGATACTTGCCGTACTGGAACACAAGGTTGTTGCTGAAGCCCGATCCCGGGGGGGCGATCAGCAGGCTGGCGCGGATCACGCTGTTGTCCAGCTCGCCCAGATACTTGTCGTTATACAGGTTGTGCTGGAAACCATCGCGGACCTGATACTTGCCGGCCACACGCAGCGCCGCCATGTCGTTGACCGGCAGGTTGACCGCGCCTTCGAAGCTGCGATCGTTGAAGCGACCGAACCCGGCCTTCATGAAACCGCTGACCGCATCGAGCTTGGGCGCGGCCGACTGATAAAGCACCGCGCCGCCGGTGGCATTGCGGCCGAACAGAGTGCCCTGCGGCCCCTTGAGGACCTGCACCGATTCGAGGTCGAAGAACGAGGTGGCCGAGGTGCCGTTAGTCGGAACTTCGTTGAAATAGGGCAGCACCGCCGGTGCCGAATAGGAGAACGAATCGATCGACTGGCCGCGGATCGAATAGTTGAGCTGGTTCGACGAGCTGGTGGCGCGCACGGTCAGGCCCGGCGTTGCCTGCTGCAGCGAGGTTTCGCTGGTGATGTGCTGTTCACTCAGCGCCTTGGCACTGATCGCGGTGACGGCCACGGGAACGTCCTGAAGGCGTTCCTCGGCGCGCCGCGCGGTCACGATGATGTCACCGCTGTCGGTGGCGGCTTCCGCCAGGGCTACGTCGGCAAAGCCGATCGCGCCGCACGCGGCGCTGGCCGCCAAGGCGCAGCGAAACAGGTGAGTACGGGTCTTCATGCTATTCTCTCCCCTCATGTTCACGGGCGGCTTCACTGACCACCACTGACAAACAATCATTTGTTTAGATCGCAATACAGATAAAAGATCAAGAGGCTTTACGCAGGACTGATCGACAGCAACGAACCATTGGTGTCGGCACCGGCAATCAGCGATCCGCACGGCATCGCGCACAGATCGGCGAACGGCAGCAGCGGGCCGGGCATCAGGTCGGCTATCCCCGGCAACACATTGGGATGAATGCCTTTTCCCGGCCCTGTCGGCAGGTCTTCAGCGATCACCGATGCGACCCCGTGCGGATCGACACAGTGCAGCGAGGCGGTGGCGCGATCGATCACGAAGATGCTGCCGCGCGTGCAAGCGACGCCATGCGGCTCGCTCATGCCGTTCATGACTGTTGCCGCCTCGCCACAGGCAGACAAGTGCAGCAGACGCCCCCCAGCAGCTTCGGTGACGAGCAATCCGCCGTCGTTAGCGACAGCGATGCCTGTGGGTCGCTCTAGCCCGCCGGCGACGACCCGGACCGCCCCGGCGGAATCGATGCCGAGGACCCGGCCCGCGCCCGCTTCGCACAGATAGATGTCATCGCCGTGGCGCAGCACACCCATCGCTTCATCGAGCGAATCGGCCAGCACTTCCGCCTCGCCGCCGGGCCGGTAGCGGCAGCACTGGCCGGCACTGTTCGTGACGATCCACGCCCCCTCGGCACCTTCGGCCACCCCCCGGACATAACCGGGAAAGCCATGCTGCAGCAGCATGGCCGGGCGATCGACGGTGCCATCGGTGGCCACGGCCGCAATACTCATGCCGTCCGCCACGCGCACCGTGCCGTCTGCACCGGCGCACAGGCCATAGGGCCCGGACAGGCCGCCGGCCACGGCCACACGCCGGGTGCCGTCCGGCGCGATCTCGATCACCTCGCCGTCCGTGAAGTGCGAAACGAACAGCCGTCCGTCCGGCGCGAAGGCAAGATTGTCGATCCCGTAGGCGACTTGCGCGAAGAGGCTGGCGCTGCCGGTCCCGATATCGACGCGGGTTACCGCGCCGCTGCCCGATTCGACCACCACCAGCCTTCCGGCGGGATCGAATTTCACCGCCGTCGGTATATCCAGCCCGCCGACCACCCGCTGCGCTGCGCCACCTTCCACCGGTACCCGCCACACTTCACCCAACGGAACCAGCGGGAAATACAGCCAGCCGTCCGGCCCCAGGCACAGCGCGTTCGGCATCATCAGCCCTGACGCGATCAGGCGGGGCGCGGCACCATCGGCATAGAGTTCCCAGATTCGCCCTTCCGGCCGGAACTCGCTCATGAAGATGCGGTCGGCGTGGACGGTGATACCGTTGGCGACCGGTACATCGCCGGCTATCACGTCGATCGCGCCGTTCGGCCGGATCACGCTCACCCGCGCGCTCATCACCTCGGTCGCGTAGAGGTTGCCATGGCTGTCGAACGCCAGATCGTCAGGCGCGATGATGGCACCATCGGCAGCCGATACCACCCGCGCCGCGCCCGTTGCGGGATCGACCGAGCTGATCTGCGACCCGAACGCCTGGGCAACATAGAGCAGCCCGTCCGGCCCCATCCGCATACCGTTCGCGCCGATCAGCGCAGCGGGGGGCAGCAGCGCTTCCAGCTTCCAGCCGGGAGCCAGTTGCGGTGCACCGGTATCGCCGCCGGTGCGGCTCCTGGTGTGCTTAGCCTCAGACATCGAGCACCAGCCTGGCGCTCAGCGAGCGCGAGCAACACGGCATGATCCGCTTGTTCTCCGCCCGCTGTTTGGGGCGCAGGAAAGAATCGCGGTGATCGGGCAGCCCCTCGATCACCTTGGTGATGCAGGTGCCGCAAGTGCCTTCGTTGCACGAACGCGGGATATAGACCCCGGCATCCTCGGCCACGTCAGCGATCGTGCGATCCGCCGGGACCTCGATCGTGATGCCCGATTGGCGCAGTTCGACAAGGAAGCTGCCTGCTGCAGCGGGTGGCGCGGCCTGCATGCGCGGGTGGAACCGTTCCAGTTGCAGAGCCTCCTCCGGCCAATCGGCACAGTGCGCCTCTACGGCGGCGATCAGCGGTTCCGGGCCACAGCAGTAGGCAACCTTGCCCGGCGCATCGGCCCCGAGGAAACCGGCGATATCGAGCAATCCGCATTCGTCCGCCGGGCGCACGATCACCCGGTCGCCGAATTCGGCCAGCGGCTCCAGAAATGCCATGCTGGCGCGGTTGCGACCGCCATAGAGCAGGGTCCAGTCACGCCCCTGGCTTTCCAGTTGCCGCGCCATGGCGAGCAGCGGGGTGATGCCGATCCCGCCCGCCACCAGCAGGTAGCGATCAGCCTCAACCAGCGGGAAATTGTTCCGGAGAGCCGCCACTTCCAGCGTATCGCCCACAGCCACGGCTTCGTGCAGGAAGCGCGAGCCGCCCCGGCCCGCCGGTTCGCGCAGCACGGCAAAGCGCAGGGTCATCCCGTCCGCGCTGCCGCCGCACAGCGAATACTGCCGGCCAAGCCCTTCGGGCAGGGCAAGATCGAGGTGCGCGCCGGGCGACCAATAGGGAAAAGCCTCCCCATCGCAGCGGACCACACCGAAGGATTTGACCCCTTCGGCTTCGGCGGCGACGTCCACCACACGGATGCGAAACGGAGTTGTCCCGGTCATGCGCTGTGCTCCGGCACCCTATCGCCGACGAACGCGCAATCGCGCGCGGCCATGCGGCGGCGCAGCGCCTGCAGTTCGGCACCATCGGGCAAATCCAGCAGCGCTTCCTGCAATGCGAGATTGCGGGCGGCCAGCGCGCGTAGCGCCGGATCGTTATATCCGCGCGGCGCAGCGGTTGCGGCCACCGGGTCTTGGTACCCAAGTGCAGCCAGCGTTGCCTCGATATCGGCATTGTCCGCCGCGAGATGTGCGGGGGTGAGATCCCAAATCCGCTCCAGCCGGGAAATCAGGTGCACCGCCGCCTTGAGCTGGCGACGCGCCGTGCCATCGGGAAGCGCAGCCAGCACTTCGGTTTCGAGCGCGCGGCCAAGGCCGGCCAGCAGTTCACCGGTGCTAGGCCGCTGCATCGACGATCTCCCGTTCCCACTGACCGATCCAGTCCAGCGCTTGCGCGACGCAGCCGGGCACTTTGGCGGCGCGATCGGCGTGGCGCAGATTGGCGGTCTTCCCGGCGGCAAAGGCGTGCGACGCCGCGAGCGAGATCGTCGCGAACTTCACTTCGGTGAAGATACGATAGAATGCGACACTGCGCGGCGGCACCCGGAACCCGGCGCGCGCGGCATGTCGTTCGCAGAATTCCGCCAGCGGAACGAACCGCTCCGGGCTCCACATCGCACGGTATATCCAGGCGATGTCCTCGGCCGGGTCGCCGGGGTGGGCCATTTCCCAATCGAGGATCGCGGTAACCGCTGCCCCGTCGTAGAGAAAGTTGCCCGGCCGCAAGTCGCCGTGAACCATTACTGTGCGTACCGGCCGGGGCGCGTTGGCGCGCAGCCAGTCGAATAGCCAGGCCATCAGCGGCAAGGGTTCCGCGCGATGTTCGATATACCGCGCCCGCCACGCCTCAATCTGGGCAGCAACGGGATCGGCCACAGACCAGCGGGGATGCCGGGCCAGCGCGCCCGCCTGCCAGTCGAACCGGTGGAGATCGGCGGTGGCATCGGCCAGGTCCAGCGTCAGCGCCCGCCCGGTGCCGGCGTCCAGCTTGAGGAACCGCACGGCGTTTGCCTCGCCGCCGATGCGCGCGAGGACGATGCCCGGCCCACCGGCAACGGTGCCCCCGGCGTCAAGCGCCAACGCCTCGGGCGCGCGCACGCCGGAACCGTTCAGCGCGTGCAGCACGGCGAATTCGTCGGCGGTATCGCTTTCGACATGGCTGCCGCCCGCCTGGCACAGCATGATGCAATCGCAGGCGCGACCATCGGGCAGTGCGGCCGTGAAAGCGAACGCCCGCCGGGCATTGCCGCCGAACACGCGGGTGAGCCCGGTGATCGTCGCCCCGGACATCAGTACGGCGATCCGCGCGCCGAGCGCGGCGTCTTCAGAGGCAGTGGCAGCGTTCATCGCGTACCGGCCGCAACCCTCAGCACTTCGCCGGTCACCGCATCGGACTGCGGTTCGAGGAAAAAGGCGATCCCTTCCGCCTCGTCCTCCACGGTGGCGAAGTGGCCGAGCGCGGTATAGCCCAGATGCCGGTCCACATAGGCGCCGCCGAACGTCTCGGTGACCTTCGGGCTGAACACCAGCCCCGGTGCCACCGCATTGACGCGAATGCCCTGGCGGCCGAGCAGGAGGCTGAGTGTCTGGGTCAACGCCACCACCGCCGCCTTGGCCGGGTTGTACGCCGTATCGCCCAGGTCCGGCCGATTGGCGAACGCCGCCAGCGACGCGACATTGCAGATCTTGCCATAGCCTTTGGCCACGAAGTGCGGCTCGGCATGCTTGCACATCAGGAACGCGCTATCGACGTTGACCTGGAAGGTGCGGCGGAAATAGTCGAGCCCGATGTCCGCCAGCGGCCGGTCCATCGATGCCGCTTCGATCCCGATCATCCCGCCGGCCACATTGGCGATGCCGGTGAGGTCCCCGAAGGTATCGAGGCAACAGGCGATCACCGCGCGCACCTCATCCTCGATCGAGAGATCGGCGCGATAGGTGGCCAGCCGGCCCGGCATGTTCGAACAGCTCGCCGCAAAGGTATCGAGCCGGCGCTGGCTGATATCGACCCCCAGCACATTGGCGCCGGTCGCCAGCAAGCGCTTGACGGTGGCCCCGCCGATGCCGCCGGCGGCACCGGTGACGATATAGGTTCTGGGCTGTTCACCCTGCTGCAATTCGGACATCGGTTCCTCAGACGTAGGAGACGGGGTTGAAACGGGGCGCGCGCTTTTCCTTCAGCGCATCCAGCCCTTCGCGCGCTTCGGGGCTGGTGAAGCCGAGGATGCCAAACGCCAGCGATGCCTCGAAGGCGGGCCAGGCGTTCTTCATCCAGTTGTTGAGCGACAGCTTGGTCCAGCGCACCGCCGCCGGCGGGCCGCTCGCAAGCCGCGCAGCGATGTCCAGCGCGCGGGGCACGCATTCATCGTCGGGCACGCAGAAGCTGACGAGGCCGATCCGCTCTGCCTCGGGGCCGCTGATCGGTTCGCTGGTCATCAGGTAGTACTTGGCCTTGGCCATGCTGGTCAGCAGGGGCCAGATCGCCACCGCGTGATCGTCAGCGGCCACGCCGAGCACGGTATGGCCATCGACCAGCTTGGCCGATTGCGCCGCCACCGTCACGTCGGCCAGCAGGGCGACCGCCAGGCCGCCGCCCGCCGCGGCACCGTTGATCGCCGAAACGATCGGCTTGCTGCAGCCGAGCATCGAATCGATCATCGTGCGCGCGTCCTTCCACATCTTGCAGCGGAAATCGTGGTCGGCGATGATATTCTCGATCATGTCGAATTCGCCGCCGGCGCTGAACGCGCGGCCTTCGCCGGTAATCACCACACAGCCCACATCGGGATCGCGATCGATCAGGCCCCAGATGTGCGCCAGATCGTGGTGCAACTGGAAATCCATCGCATTCATCTTGCCGCGCGAAATGGTGACCCTGAGCACCCCCGCCGACGGCCAGTCGAGCCTCAGACTTTCGTATTGCGGATAGGTCATCCCGGCAGCCCCCGCCGGCCGCGGCGCAACATTGTCATTCGCATGCCCTCCCGATTGAACCACTCGCCCCATTAAAGCGAGCGTTCATTCTCTCATTGCCTCATTCTTGAGCGAAGATTCGCGACTCGTCAAGCGCCAACCTGTGGCATCTTTGGCCGTATAATTCAGCATTATCCGCCGAACTGCGATATTGTCAGGCCCGCTTGCCACGTCGTTAAAATTATGCGAGTGTTCATTCGCTAAATAAAAGCGCGACGATCTGACGCGCCGATGTGCGAGGGGTTTCATGCGGGAAGACAAGACGGGAGCAGCGACGACCGGAACCGATCCGGACGTGGTCATCATCGGTGCCGGGTTCGGGGGCGTGCGTGCGCTTCACGAAATGCGCCGGATGGGCAAATCGGTGCGGCTGTTCGAAGGCGGTTCGGACGTGGGCGGGACCTGGTACTGGAACCGCTACCCCGGCGCGCGGACCGACAGCGAGGCCTGGGCCTATTGCTTTTCGTTCTCCGAAGAACTCCAGCGCGAATGGGACTGGAACGAGCGGATGCCGACCTGGGATCAGGTGCAGGCCTATATCGGCCATGTCGCCGACCGCTTCGGCCTGCGCGAGGATATTGCGTTCAATACCATGGTACGGTCCTGCGTGCGCGACGAGGCGAACAATCAGTGGGTGGTCACGACCGACAAGGGCGAAACCGTGCGCTGCCGCTATCTCATCACGGCAGTGGGCTGGTTCGCAGTGGCGGTGAAGCCGCCGTTCGACATGAGTGCGTTCAAGGGCGAATGGTATCTCTCGTCCAAGTGGCCCAAGGACGAGGTCGATTTTACCGGCAAGCGCGTGGGCATCGTCGGCAGCGGATCGACCGCGGTGCAGATCCTGCCGATCATCGCCAAGCGCGCGGAGCATGTCACGCTGTTCCAGCGCACGCCCAACTACGTCCTGCCCGGCCGCAATCACCCGCTCGACGATAACGATCGGGCCGCGATCAAGGACAATTACGACGCCATCTGGGAGCAGGTGCGCAAGCAAGTGTTTGCCTTCCCGATGGACACCTCGGCACTCACTTACGACGATGTCAGCGATGAACAGCGCCAGCGCATCTTCGAATATGGCTGGGAACAGGGCGGCTTCCGCTTCCTGTTCGAAACCTTCGCCGACATCCTGACCGACGAGCGCACCAATGCGGCGGCAGCGGATTTCGTGCGCGCCAAAATCCGCGCCATCGTCAAGGACCCGGCCACGGCCGAGCTGATGTGCCCGCAATACCCGATCGCGCTCAAACGCCCGCCGCTGGGTAATTTCTATTACGAAAGCTTCAACCGCGACAACGTGACGCTCGTCGATGTCAGCAAGCACCCGCTTGTCGGCGCGACCGCGACCGGGCTGAAGACCGATGTCGCCGAGTACGATTTCGATATCGTCATCTTCGCCATCGGCTTCGATGCGGTTACCGGCCCGCTCGCACATATGGATATGCGCGGCAGCGACGGGACGCTGATCCGCGACAAGTGGCAGCAGGGCCCACAGACCCACCTGGGTATCGTGATGGACAACTTTCCCAACATGTTCATCATCACCGGCCCGCAAACGCCGTTCTCGAACGTCCCGCCGGTGGTCGACGCGGCGGTGGACTGGATCGCACAGGTTATCGGCAAGGCCGATGCAGCGGGCGCGGACCGGATCGAGGCGAAGCCCGAAGCAGTGGCGGCGTGGAGCAAGCTGATGTTCGACCTGCTCGACGCGACGCTGCTGGGCCGTGCCACCGAGCTGGGTTCGTGGTTCATGGGTGCCAACATCGAAGGCAAGGCGCATGCGCCGCTGCACTATTTCGGCGGTGCCGCCGGCTATTTCGATGAACTGGACAAGTCGGTCGCGTCGGGCTTTGCCGAGCTGAACTTCACCACTGCCGATACGACCTGCCCCGCCTGATCGGGGACGATACCGCACAAAAAAGCGGCCCCGCACCTCCCGGCGCAGGGCCGCTTTTTCGTATCACCAGAACAGGTGGGCCAGCAGCAGCACGCCGCCGATCACGACGATCCAGGCGCGATAGAGCGTGTTCCACACCGGTAGCGCGCGGCCCACTTCCATGAAGTTGACAGCGACGAGCTGGCCCTTGAGCACGGCGACCCCGAAGATCATGGCGAAGATCATCTGGCGGCTGTTCAGCAGTTCGGCGGCCGCCACCGACCCCAGAGTCATCGCGATGAGAATGGCCCAGCACAGCACCGGGCGAAGCGGTTCAACCATGGGCGTGTCCTCCGGTCAGGTAGATCAGCGGGAAAATGAACAGCCACAGCAGATCGACGAAGTGCCAGAACAGGCCGACGTTTTCGATCTTGCGGCGATAGGCCTCGCTCCCCGCCTGTTCGCGGGCGCGGGCGAAGCAGTGGAGGATGAACCCCGTCCCGCCCAGCACGTGCAGGAAATGCACGCCGGTCATGAAGAAATAGAAGCTGTAGAACGAGTTGGTGGCGGGGCCGTGCCCTTCGGCGATCTTGTGGCTGTATTCGATGATCTTGTTGATCCCGAATGCGACCGAACAGGCGACGCAGAGCGCAAGGTTGCGCCGGATGCGGGCCACGTCCACCGCGGCGGGTGCCTTGGCGGCAGCGTGCACCGCTTCGACCATGAACAGCGAACTGGTCAGCAGCACCAGCGTATTGGCCATTCCGAACCCGAACGGCAACCCGGCCTGCGCTGCGGCAAAGACATCCGGCAACCGCGCCCGTTCGCTCAGAAACACCATGAAGATCATCGAAAAGACGATCATGTCGATGAAAACGAAGGTCCAGGGGCCGTTGGTCCCCGGCTGGCGATCGAGGGCGCGCTGGTGGGCGTCCAGACTGGAATGCATGATCGTGACACCTGAAACGGTCGAGCCGACCGCCGAAATGTTCCGGCGATCGGCTCAGGTCTGAAACATCATGGGTGGCGTCATCAGGCGGGGAGCAGGATTCCCGATGCCCGCTCGCGCTCTTCGGTCGACTTGTAGACGTGCTTGAGCACGTAGACGTTGTAGACGAAGAAGAAGGCGAGAAGCCACGTACCGAAAATGATCCAGTAGTTCCAGATGCCGCCCACCGCAAACGGGCCTTCGGTGACGAAGGGCATGAGGACGAGCGCGAGGAAGCTGGTGCCGATAGCGATCGAGGTCCAGCCGGCCCAGGCCGGGAACATCGTCTGGCGCTTGTTGAGCACGGTCCACAGGCCGAGACCCACCATCTGCATGGTGGTGATCATGTAGGTGCAGTCATAAGCGATCCAGCCGACGACGTGCAGTGCCTTGATTGTGCCGGGATCGAGTTGATCGACGAGGAACGAGCAGGTCGCCCACAGCACCGGGATGGTGGACAGGAGCCAGCCCGTCAGTATCCCGCCGGCCAGTTCCAGGAACGTGAGCACGGTGTAATTGCCGTTCTCGTCCTTGATGAGCGAGGCCAGGAGGCAGGACCACACGGTATAGAACAGCCCGAATGCCGCGCAGCCTATATAGGCCACCTTCAGTTCGGGGAACTTGCCGTAGAATTCTGAGACCAGTTGCTCGGGCGACATCGCCATCATGTTCGGCGGCGGCAGATTGTGCCCCAGTATGCCGAAGAAATAGATGTACGTGACCACGAACAGCGGCCCGGTCCAGGCTATCGCGCGTTCGACTGCGCGTTTTGTACCCTCCTCCATCTTCTCATCCCCTTCCGGTTAATCGGTTCGTGGGAGGCCGGGCGTCGGCCATGTTCGCCGCAGAGGCCCCTCACCAACCAAACATTTGTTTATATCATGATATATTTATCGCAGCAGCGATTCTGTCAATACTTTCGTAGTGAAAGGAAATCGCTCAGGAGGCGGTCATGCCGCCATCGATGATATGTTCGACGCCGGTAATGAACGAGCTTTCGTCCGAGGCGAGGAAGATGGCGAGGTTCGATACTTCTTTGGGATCGGCCAGCCGGCCCAGCGGGATCATCGCCACCGCCTCACCGCCGTCCTCGTCGGTCGCGGCCGCCATCATCGGCGTGCGGATGAAGCCGGGATGGATGGTGTTGCAGCGGATGTTATCCTTGCCGTATTCGATGGCGATCTGCTTGGTCATGCCGCGCACCGCAAACTTGCTGGCCACGTAGGCAAGGTTGGGGGCACCATAGACGGCGAACATGCCGGCGATCGACGAAATGTTGACGATCGAGCCACCGCCCGCCTTGATCATGCCGGGCAGCACCGATTTCATGCCATAGAATACGCCCATCTCGTTGATGTCCATGACGAACCGGTAATCGGCGTCGGACATTTCGACGGTCGAGGCGATCTTGCCGATGACGCCGGCGTTGTTGATCAGCACGTTGACCGTTCCGAAGCGCGCCTCGCCCTCAGCCAGAACCGCCTGCCATGCTTCTTCGCTGGCGACATTGTGCTGGATGAACAGGGCATTCTCGCCCAGTTCGGCGGCCAGCTTTTCACCCAGTTCGGTCTGGATGTCGGTGAGGATCACCTTGGCACCTTCCGCCACGAAATTGCGGGCATGCGCCTCGCCCATGCCTTGCGAGGCACCGGTGATGATCGCAACCTTTCCTGAAAGCCTTCCCATTGCAACGTCTCCCTTAAATCACTGATGTGTTCACGATGGCGCGACTCGCCCCGATCCCGTTTCTTGGTGCCATGCCGCCATTCATGCGGCGCAGCCTGCGCCCCGCCTAAGCGTCCCCTGCGTCGATCATGGCCTGACGCATCAGTGCCCGCGTGCCTTCGGAAAACGGCTGCGCGCGCATGCTGGCGATGTTCACTTGGACCACCGTGCTCGTCGATGACGCGACGCAGCGGCCATGCTGGAAAAGCCCCTGTCGGAACGACAGCGAGCTTTTGCCCACACGCTCGATCCCGGTGCCGATCACCACTTCGCCCGGCCAGTGCAGTTCGCCGAGGAAGTCGATCGTCGCGGTGGCGATCATGTACTGGCACCCCTCGTCGCGCAGTTCGAACCGTTCGTGCAGCAGGTCCGAGCGCCCGGCTTCGAGGAAGAAGGCGAAGTTGACGTTATTGACGTGGCCCTGGCGATCGGTGTCGCTCAACCGGATCTTCTCCGTGATCGTCGTCGGATAGTCTTCGACCCGCCGCCCCAATGGCGCAGGCACGGGCGTGCTGCCACGATCGGGCCAGTCGTTGATGGCAGCAGTCATATCCACCTCGGCAGCTTCACCTTGTCCGCACGGGAGCTTATTCGGCAACGACTGTGATCGCGCGTTCCGGGCAACTGCGGATGCCGATGGCGGCGTTCTTCTCTTCCGCGGCCGGCACGTCGATCGTCTGGCCACGATCGGCGTTGTAGCCGTCGTCGTCGCTCAGCCGGAAAACCTCCGGCGCGTACTTGGCACAGCGTCCGTGGCCGCTGCATTTGATCTCGTCGATGTGGACTTTCATCGTTCCCCTCCGTGTCGTTGGTTGGATGCCGGGCTTACTTGCCCTTGGCACCGGAAAGCAGATCGATCGCCGCCAGCGCTTCGAGGCCGAGCCCCAGGCTCAGCCCTTCATCCATCAGCCGCTTCAGCCGCTGGGTCAGCGCGACCCGGGCGTAGCGCAGCGCCAGATCGGTCTTGCCGGCGAAGATGCCGGCAATTTCAAGTGCCCTTTCCACCACCCGTTCCTGCGGCAGCAGTTCCTGGACAACACCATAATCCAGCGCCTGTGCCGCATTCAGTTCCTGCCCCATGAGCAGGAAATAGCGGCCCCGGTTCGGCCCCAGGACATGCGTCCAGCAGACATGCGCGCCATCGCCGGGGACAATCCCGCCCATGAAATGGGGCGCATCCTGGAACACGGCGGTATCGGCAGCGATGACTATATCGGACAGCACCGGGATTTCCGGATGGAACCGGGCCGGGCCGTTGATCGCCGCGATGATCGGCACTTCGATGTCGAGCAGATTGTTGAGCAACTTGCGGCCATCGTAGAACGTGTGGTCCCACTCAGCCGGGTTGTTCAGGTGGAAGCTCGCGAAATCGATCTCGTCGCACCACACCGCGCCGGTTCCGGTCATCACGATGACCCGGTTTTCCCGATCGCCGCCGATGTCGGCGAAGCAATAGCCCAGTTCCTCGTGGCTTTCCTCGCTCCACACGAACGGGCCGCCGTTTGTGTGCAACCGCATCAGCAGCACCCCGCGTTCGTCCCGGTCGAGCGCGATGTTGCGATAGCGGTCGCGATAGTCGGTCAGTCGTGGGGCAAGCCGGCTCATGCGCTTACCATTCGAGCTGCAGCGTGCGCATCGAACGCAGGTAGCCGGTGACATAGGTCGGCTCGGTGCCGGCCTTGACGCGGAATTCGGGAATGCGCTTCAGCCATTCCTCCAGCGTCGCGGTCAGTTCCACCCGCGCGAGGTTCGATCCGATGCAACGGTGCGGGCCGACGCCGAAGGTGGAGTGGGGAATACCCTCGCGGCGCACGTCGATCTTCTCCGGCTCTTCCATGTGGCGCGGATCGCGCGATGCGCAGGCATAAGTCAGGATGACGAATTCGCCTTCCTTGATGGTCGTGCCCGATACTTCGACATCGCGGGTGGTGGTGCGGCCAAGGCCGACAACCGGCGGGAAGAAGCGGGCATATTCCTCGATCGCATTCTCGATCAGCGAGGGATCGCCGATGAGCAGTTCGCGCTGATCGGAGTGCGTGGCGAGATGGTGGATCGCCGAGCCCATGACGAACGTGGTGGTGGCGATACCGCCGAAGGTAAGATCCACGAGGATGCTGACCTTGTGCTCCCACGGGCTTTCGGTACCATCGTCATACGTCACCCCGGCAAGGATCGTATCGATCAGATCGCCGCGCGAAGGCTGGGTGGCGCGCCACTTCAGGTGATTTTCGAGATAGCCGAAAACTTCCGCGAAATGCCGTGCGCGCTCGCTGAGATCGGGGTGGAAAGTGCCTTCCTCGACGCCGTTGACCAGCATCGCCAGGTCGTCGATCGGCAAGCCCAGCACGTTCTTGAAAAACGCCCAGCCCGGCAGCAGTGCGCCGAATTCGGAGATGAATTCGCAACTCCCCCGATCGATGAACCGGTCGATCAGCTCGTTCACATCGTCGCGCACGGCCTGTTCATAGGTGGCGACCGTCTTCGGGCTGAGATGCGGATTGAGCTTGGCCCGCCAGCGCGTATGGATCGGCGGATCGGATTCCTCGGGCATCAGATAAGGCAGACCTTCGGGGCGATTCGGCATGTAGCCCTTGGCGCTGCTGAACGTCTGCCAGTTCTGGGCAGCGGCCCGCACGTCGTCCTGCGTGTTGATCAGGTAATAGCCCCGACCGACCTTGGAGTGGACCACGGGGCACTTGCGCACCATGAAGTTCAGCGTCTCGTCGAACTTTTCGTTGAAGGCGGGGTCGTCAAGGTCGAAATCGTTGACCAGATCGCGGCCGAAACGCTCGATCAGCGCGTCCGGCGTGGTTTCCGGATCAACGGGCACAACGGTTGCATCATCGCTCATGGCGCTTTTCCACCTCCCAGATCGTGGAATTAAACAATCATTTGTTTTTGGCAGAGTCGCCTCACAGGGTCAAGATGCATCTTCCTGCGGGCCCGGCCCAGCAAATTTTTTGTATCATGATACATTTTGTTGAAAACGTCGAAGGTGCGCTTCGGCGGAGCGTGGTCTGGCTCAGGAACGGCCTGCACGACGCAGCGCGGCGGCCCGAAAATATTCGCCCAGCGCGACCGACGCCAGCGCACGGTGGGGGTCGATCCGTCTGACCGGCTCGGCAGCGGCATCGCCCCATTCCGCCAGCAGCGCCAGCATTTCGGCGTGAAGTTCGCCCAGCCGCACTGCGATCGAGCCGGGAACCAGAGGCATGCTGCGGGCTGCGGGCAACGGCTCATCGCCTCCGGGCAGCGCAAGGGTCCAGCCCATCGCTGCCAGCAGGACGGCGGCTCGGGCCAGCCCCTCGTCCGGCATGCTTGGGTCAGAAACGGAGTGGTTCGGCAGCCCTTCCAGATATCGGGCCAGCCGTGCTGCCGGCACTTCGTGTTCCGCGCCACCCGGCTCCAGAAAGCGGTCCGCCAGTCGGCCCGCCGGGTCGATGCACCACACCGGCGTGCCGCAGGCCAGCGCGAACGCCACCGTGTCGCGCGTACCGCCGCGTCCCCGTGGCGGCAATTGCGGGTCCCACACGGCGATCAGCAGATCGACGTTGCGCACTACCATGCGGCCGATCGCTTCGTAGCTGGACACCAGCGTTTCACCGTCGCCGGTGCCGCCATCGAGTTCCATGACGCCGTTCCCCGCCGCCTCCGTCAGGGCATGAAATGACGCGACCGGATCATCAGCACGGCCCGTTTCGAAGTTGGCGAGGTATTCCGGTTGGGAAAACGGGATCGGTATCTCCAGCGAAATCGCCACACCCTGATCCCGCGCCGCTTCGCGCCGGTCCAGCGCCACCCGCGCGAACAACTGGTCCGCCCCTTCCGCCAATGGCGACAGGCAGCGCAGCATAGCCGGACGGCCCGCCACCGCCAGCCGCGCCACGGCCGTGTCCAGCACCGCGCGCAGCGACGCCGTCAGCGCCGGGGGCGCGGCCTCTGGGCAGCCGGAAACCGCCCGGATGCCGGTCACGCCAATTCGCACCACGCCTGGGGTCATGGCGCAGCCTTGCCATGCCTTGACAGGCGATTCAAACCCCCGCAGCCACCGGGGCCTGCAATGGAGATCCATGTGAGCGAGCTGGTACGCTACGACAACCGCGATGGCATCGTCACCCTGACGCTGGATGATCCCGCCACCCGCAACGCGATTTCGGGCATGCCGATGGTCGAGGCGATCCTGGCCGCGCTGGCCCGGCTGGAGGCTGACGATACCGCGCGGGTGGCGATCCTGACCGGTGCCGGCCCGGTGTTCTCGTCCGGCGGCAACGTCAAGGCGATGGGCGAGGCAGGAGGGCTCAACGATCCCCTGCCCGCGCGCACCCGCCGCAATTACAAGCGCGGCATCCAGCGGCTGCCGCTGGCGTTCGCCGCGCTTGAAGTGCCGGTGATCGCGGCGGTCAACGGCGCGGCGATCGGGGCGGGCTGCGATCTCGCCTGCATGTGCGACTTGCGCGTGGCGGCCACCTCCGCGCGCTTCGCCGAAAGCTTCGTGAAGCTCGGCCTCATCGCCGGCGATGGCGGCGCCTGGCTGCTGCCCCGCGTGATCGGCTTTTCGCGCGCTTGCGAAATGGCGCTGACCGGCGATGCGATCGACGCGCAGACTGCGCTCGAATGGGGCCTGGTTTCGCGTGTGGTGGAAGACGCGGCGCTGCCCGGCGCGGCGCAGGAGCTTGCGGCGCGGATCGCCGCCAATCCGCCGTTCGCTGTGCGCATGACCAAGCGCCTTTTGTGGGAAGCGCAATCGGCCAGCCTGCCCAATGTCCTCGAAATGGCGGCGGCGATGCAGGCGGTCAATCACGCCACCGCCGATCACAAGGAAGCGACCGCCGCCTTCCTCGACCGGCGGCCGCCCAGCTTCACCGGCGATTGAGCCTCAGTCGAACAGGGCCGCGTACCGGCGGCGCAGCGCCGCCTTTTCGACCTTGCCCATGGCGTTGCGCGGCAACTGATCGACCACGATCACCCGCTTGGGCGTCTTGAACGCGGCGATCTTTTCGCGCAGCGCCGCGACGATCGCGTCGCCATCCACCGTTTGCCCGGTGCGCGCGACCACCACGGCGATCACCGCTTCGCCGAAGTCGGGGTGCGGCACGCCGACCACCGCGGCTTCCTCTACCCCGTCCAGCTCGTCGACGATCAGTTCGATCTCCTTGGGGTAGACGTTGTAGCCACCGCTGATGATAAGATCGCTGCCGCGCCCGACCAGCGCGACCCGGCCGTCATCGGCGATCGTGGCGATATCGCCGGTGCGGAACCAGCCATCGGCGGTGAACGCCTCGGCGGTCTTTTCGGGGTTGAGCCAGTAGCCGGTGAAGACGTTCGGGCCGGTGATCTCCAGCACGCCCGGCTCGCCCGCCCCGGTGTCCGCCGCCAGCCGCGCCGAGACCCCGTCGAGCGGATAGCCGACGGTCCCGGCCACGCGCGGGCCGTCATAGGGGTTGGAGGTTATCATCAGCGCTTCGGTCATGCCGTACCGTTCCAGGATGGCCTGCCCGGTCCGTTCCGCGAAGGCCTTGAACACCGGCTCGGTCAGCGGCGCGGAGCCCGAGATGAACAGACGCACCCCGGCGGCCAGATCGCGGGTGAACCGCTCGTCCTTGAGCAACCGCACATAGAACGTCGGCAACCCCATCAGCACACTGGCGCGCGGCAGGTCCGCCAGTACGGCATCGGCGTTGAACGTGCGGTGGAACAGAATGGTCGAACCGCCGGCGATCGCCAGATGGAGGGCCACGAACAGGCCGTGGACATGAAAGATCGGCAGGGCGTGGACCAACACGTCGTCGGCCTGCCAGCGCCAGGCCTCCTGCAAGGTGCGCAGGTTCGACAGCAGGTTGCCATGCGTCAGCATCGCGCCCTTAGAGCGCCCGGTCGTGCCGGAGGTATAGAGGATCGCGGCGATATCATCTGCTGCGCACTGCGCCACGTCCGGCGCAGGCGGTGCCGCGCCGAGCGCATCGGCGAACGGCCCGTCTCCATCGGCTTCCAGGGCCAGGGTGCGGGTGCCTGCCGGGATCGAGCCGGCCTGCTCCAGCCGGGCGATCGTCTCTGACGAAGCCACGAACAGGCCGGGCTGGGCGTCGGAGAGGAAGTAATCGAGTTCGGCGGCGGTATAAGCGGTGTTGAGCGGGATATAGACAATCCCCGCCCGCAGCGCGCCGAGATAGAGCCAAAGCGCGGGCACCGATTTCTCGACCTGCACCAGCACCCGCCGTTCGCCCCCGGCGAGATGTTCCGACAGGACGGCAGCCGCCCGCGCCGACATGTCGAGAAGCTGCGCATAGCTATGCGTCGCGCCGGCTTCTTCCACGAAAGTCTTGTCGCCCGCCTGCGCCGCCGCTGCGGCAAAGGCGCTGAAGATATTTGCGTTCATCGATCGTTCCTGCTCGATTGCGATTTCAATCGGGCGAAAGGCCCAGCAACCGCGTTTCCATCACCTGCTCGCCGTGCTGGTTGAACACCCTGATCTGAAAGGCGACCTTGCTCATGCCCGGCAGCTTCGCGAACGGCTCCTTGCTGACCACGGTGGTCTCGCACGACAGAACGTCATCGGCATAGACCGGCTTCATCCAGCGCAGCCCGTCAGCGCCAAGGCCGATGCCGCCGCGCTCCACGTCCACCACCGGCGGCCCTTCGCGCACCAGCATCCCCATCATCATCGCACAGGTGTGCCAGCCGCTGGCGGCGAGCCGCCCGAACGGCGATGCGGCGGCGGCTTCCTCGCTGAGGTGGAAGGGCTGCGGATCGTAAAGCGTGGCGAAGGCGATGATCTCATCGCGCGTGACATGGTGGCTGCCGAACCGATGGGTATCGCCCACCGTCAGCTTGCTGTCCCCCGCGCTGGTCATCGTCCCGCCCCCGTCATGGCCGTCATCATCGATCCGCCGCACCGAAAGCGGCAGCTTCGATCCGCGTCGCCATTGCCTTTAACGGGCCGATCCGATCGCGCAATGCCTCGTACCGGCCGGGGTGGACCGGGCCCGAGGCGGACAGCGCGGCCACCACCGCCCCCGCCCGATCGCACACCGGCACCGCCGCGCAGGCAAGGCCCTCGGCGATCTCCTCGCGGTCGAAGGCATAGCCATCGCGCGCCACTACGGCCAGTTCGGCAGCCAGTGCTTCGGGAGCGGTGATCGTTTGTCCGGTCAGGGCGATGAACGGGCCGTTGGCCAGATAGCGCTCCCGATCCGCCTCCGGCAGGCCCGCCAGCAGCACCTTGCCGATGCCGGAACAATAGGCCTCAAGCTGGCCGCCGACCTGGGTGAACAGCCCCGAAGCCGCGTTGCCGGCCTTGACCCGGTAAGTCACCATATCGTTCTCCAGCGTGCCAAGCTGCACCACCGCGCCCAGATCGCGCGCCAGCCCCGGCAGCAGCGGCGCGGCAATCCGCGCCAGCACTTGCGCCAGATCCACCGCCGCACCCAGCCGGATCAGGCGAGGCCCGGCCACGTGCCGCCCACCGCCTACCGGGGTCAGCAGGCCCTCTTCAACCAGGCTGACGACATGGCGGTGCGCCGTCGCCACCGGCACCGCATGACCGCGCGCCAGCTCGGAAATGCCGGACCGGCCGCCATCCGCCAGGATCGCATCGAGCAGCGCCATCACGCGCCCGAAGCTGGAAAGAGTTGGCGTTCCGGTTCTCACATTTCGAGAAATATGCATAACCCCCGCCTAGCGCAAGGTCTCGGTCGGCCGTATCTCTCGGGCTCGACGGAGAGGGAGTACGGTTCATGCAGGACGTGAAAAGCGAAGTGACGCTGGACGATCTGGCGCTGCGCCTGCGCAATGCCTACACCGGTGGCACCGTGCCGCCATTGCGTGACGGGCTCGATCCGGTCGATGCCGCCGGCGCTTATGCCGTACAGGAAATCAACACCCGTTACTGGCAGGGCCAGGGCCGCCGGATCGTCGGCCGCAAGGCCGGGCTGACCGCCAAGGCGGTGCAGACGCAACTGGGCGTGGACCAGCCCGATTTCGGCGTCCTGTTCGATGACATGCAGGTGGCCGACGGCGCGACGCTTTCGCCCGCCCGGTGCATCCAGCCAAAGGCCGAAGCCGAAATCGCCTTCGTGCTCGGCAGCGACCTGCCCTCTGTTGACACTACTCCGGAACAGGTGGCCGAGGCCGTCGCCACCGTCCACGCCGCGATCGAGATCGTCGATTCGCGCATCGCCGACTGGAAGATCACTTTCGCCGATACCGTGGCCGATAACGGATCGTCAGCGTTCTTCGTGCTCGCCGACGAAGGCAAGCCGCTGCCCGGGCTCGATCTCTACACCGCCGGCATGGTGATGGAGATCAACGGCGAAGTCGCCTCGCTCGGTGTCGCCGCTGCGGCGCTGGGCCACCCGCTCAACGCCGCCGCCTGGCTGGCGCGGACGCTCGCGGCGCGGGGCGATCCGCTGAAGGCCGGCGATGTGCTGCTGGCCGGCGCGCTGGGCCCGATGGTGGCGCTCACCCCGGGTGACCGCGTGCGCGCCGTGGTCGGTGGCATCGGCGAATGCAGCTTCACCTATGGAGACGCCTGACATGGCCAAGACCAAGGTAGCCATCATCGGCTCCGGCAACATCGGCACCGACCTGATGATCAAGATCATGCGTCTTTCCGATAGCCTCGAAATGGGCGTGATGGTCGGTATCGACCCATCATCGGACGGCCTGGCGCGCGCGCAGCGGATGGGGGTCGCCACCACTGCCGACGGGATCGACGGCCTGATCGCCATGGCCGAGTTCGCCGAAGTGGAGATCGTGTTCGACGCCACCAGCGCCGGCGCACACCAGCGCAACAGCGAAATGGTGCTGGCCGCCGGCAAGCGCATGGTCGATCTGACCCCGGCGGCGATCGGCCCCTATACAGTGCCCCCGGTCAACGGCGATGCCAACCTCGATGCGCGCAACGTCAACATGGTGACCTGCGGCGGCCAGGCAACGATCCCGATCGTCGCCGCCGTCAATCGCGTCGCCAAGGTCCACTATGGCGAAATCGTCGCCTCGATATCATCCAAGAGCGCCGGGCCCGGCACCCGCGCCAACATCGACGAATTCACCGAGACCACCAGCCAGGCCATCGTCGATGTCGGCGGAGCAACGCGCGGCAAGGCGATCATCATTCTCAACCCGGCCGAGCCGCCGCTGATCATGCGCGATACCGTCTATTGCCTGTGCGAGGACGGCGATCGCGATGCGATCCGGCAAAGCATCGAGGCGATGGTGGCCGAAGTGCAGAGCTACGTCCCGGGTTATCGCCTCAAGCAGGCGGTGCAGTTCGAGCATATCGGATCGAACCAGCCGCTGCGTATTCCCGAAATGGCCAGTTTCGGCCAAACTTCGTTCACCGGACTCAAGGTTTCGGTGTTTCTCGAAGTCGAAGGCGCAGCGCACTACCTGCCCGCCTATGCCGGCAACCTCGACATCATGACCTCGGCGGCGCTGAAAACGGCCGAGAAGATCGCCGCGCGCATGCACCGCCAGGGAGCCCCGGCATGACCCTCAACAGCCACTTTTCTGACCCTACCGCCCAGAAGCTCTACATCCAGGACGTGACGCTGCGCGACGGAATGCACGCGATCCGCCACCAGTACGGCATCGAGCATGTCAAGGCGATCGCCCGCGCGCTCGATCTGGCCAAGGTCGATGCCATTGAGGTTGCCCACGGCGACGGCCTGCAAGGCTCCAGCTTCAACTACGGCTTCGGAGCCCAGACAGACTGGGACTGGATCGGCGCGGTTGCCGAAGTGCTCGAACATGCGGTGCTGACCACGCTGCTGCTGCCCGGCATCGGCACCGTCCACGACCTCAAGCACGCCTGCGAGATGGGCGTGAAGTCGGTCCGTGTCGCCACCCACTGCACCGAGGCGGATGTTTCGAAGCAGCATATCGAGGCCGCCCGAAACTTGGGCATGGATGTCTCCGGCTTCCTGATGATGAGCCACATGACCAGCCCGGAAGCGCTGGCGCAGCAGGCACTGCTGATGGAAGGCTATGGCGCGCAATGCGTCTATGTGACTGACAGCGGCGGGGCCATGAACATGGACGAGTATGCGGCACGGCTGCAGGCTTACGACCGCGTGCTCAAGCCCGAAACGCAGCGCGGTGTTCATGCCCACCACAACCTGTCGCTTGGCGTCGCCAACTCCATCGTCGCGGTGCAGAACGGCGCGGTGCGCGTCGATGCCTCGCTGGCGGGGATGGGCGCCGGTGCCGGCAACGCGCCGCTCGAAGTGTTCATCGCCGCTGCCGATCGGATGGGATGGAACCACGGCTGCGATCTCTACGCACTGATGGACGCCGCCGAGGAACTGGTTCGCCCGCTGCAGGACCGCCCCGTCCGCGTCGATCGCGAAACGCTGACGCTCGGCTATGCCGGGGTTTATTCCAGCTTCCTGCGCCATGCCGAAAAGGCCAGCGCCGATTATGGCGTCGATACCCGCGCGATCCTCGCCGAAGTGGGGCGGCGCAAGATGGTCGGCGGCCAGGAAGACATGATCGTCGATATCGCCCTGGACTTGTCCCGCACGGAGTGATCGCGCCGGAAATTGCTTGCAGGCCGCAAGAAAGATAACCGGTTTACAATAATCCTGACCTAGGTTACGGATTGCCCTTGAGCGCGCCGGGATCGATCAGGTCCGGCGTATCGAGGGAGAGACCACGATGCTGCACCGCGACGATAGCCTGCTGTTCAATGACGATCATCGCATGTTCCGCGAGACGGTGCGGCGTTTCATCGATCGCGAATTCACGCCGCGCATCACCGAGTTCGATGACGCCGGCAAAGTGGCGCGCGATTTCTGGGCGAAGATGGGCGACAACGGCTTTCTCTGCCCGGGCGTGCCGGAACGCTTCGGCGGGCTCGGCCTCGATTTCCGCTACAACGCGATCCTCAACGAGGAACTGACATACGCGATGATGACCGACAGCGTGACGCTGCAATCGGACATCACCATGCCCTATCTGCTTCATTACGCGAGCGACGAGATCAACGAGAAGTGGCTGCCCCGGCTGCTGAGCGGAGAGGCTGTTTCGGCGATCGCGATGACCGAACCGGGTGCCGGGTCCGACCTCCAGGGCGTGCGCACCACCGCCCGGCGCGAAGGCGACGAGTATGTCATCAACGGCTCCAAGACCTTCATCACCAACGGCCAGAATGCCGACATCATCATTACCGTGTGCAAGACCGAGCCCGATCTGGGCGCAAAGGGTACTTCGCTGATCCTGGTCGAGGCGGATCGCGCCGGCTTCGAACGCGGCCGCAACCTCGACAAGATCGGCCAGTGGATGAGCGACACGTCCGAGTTGTTCTTCAACGACGTGCGGGTGCCGGTCGGCAATCTCATCGGCCAGGAAAATCGCGGCTTCATCTATCTCGTCAGCGAACTGGCGCAGGAACGCCTGTCGATCTCGATCTCGGCGCAGACGGCCGCGCAGCGCGCTTATGACGAAGCGGTCAAGTTCACCCGTGATCGCAAGGCGTTCGGCAAGCCGGTGATCGATTTCCAGAACACCCGCTTCACCTTGGCCGACATCAAGGCAAAGCTCCAGGTCGGCTGGGCCCATCTCGACTGGGCCACCGCCCGCCACGTGCGTGGCGAACTGTCGCCGGAAGAGGCGGCGGCATCCAAATACTGGCACACCGAAATGGCCTGGCTCGCCTGCGACGCGGCACTCCAGTTGCACGGCGGTTCGGGCTACATGAACGAATACCCGATCGCCCGCGTCTGGCGCGACGCCCGCGTCCGCCGCATCTATGGCGGTTCCAGCGAGATCATGCGCGAACTGGTCGGCCGCTCGCTCTGATATCGCCGCGCCCTGCTGTTCTGCAGCGGGGCGGGCATCGCGCGCTCAATCCCGACAGTAGAAGGCCGCTTCAGCGAGGAAGCGGTCTTCGTGTTCCTCGACGAAGTAGGGATCGTGGCCGGCGAGGCGCGAGTAGCGGTAGAGGGTGGCGAGCTTGAACAGGACCATGACCTGGTACCACGCAATGTCCGCCGGCGCGCGGCCCGACAAGGCGAAGTAGCGCGCCACCAGCGCGGCGGGCTCGGGGGTGCCGGGGGCGATCAGCGCGGCGGAGAGGTCCTGCACCGGAGTGTGCGTGGCCCCCTCGCGCGGGGCGGAGCAGACGAGGTAGGCTAGGTCCAGCAGCGGATCGCCCACCGTCGCCAGTTCCCAGTCGAGGATCGCGGCGATCCGCGCCGGGGCCTGCGGGGCCCACATCACGTTGCCGAGCCTGAGGTCGTTGTGGATGATCGTCGCACCCGAAGGTTCGGGCACGTTCGCCTCCAGCCAGGCCGCGATGCGGGCATAAGGCGGCAGTACGCCCCCAGCGCCGTCATCGACCATGCGGCGGAATATCCTGAAATGGCGGAGGTTGAACGCCTCGGGCCGGGCCTTGGCGGCGAGCGTGGTCCGTGTCCAGTCGATCGCGTGCAACTGCGCCATCGCCGCCACCAGCGCCTCGGCCATCGCCGGGGCGGCAGCGGCCTCATCGAGCGGAGCCTTGCGCGTTTCGGTGAGCACCACACCGTCGATCATGCCCATGACATAGAACGGCACGTCGAACACCGCGCCGGTCTCGCCCGTCGCCAGCACTTCGGGCACCGGCAGACCGGCCCCGCCGACGGCCGCGAGGAAGCCCGCCTCACGTAGCACGTCGTTGCTGCCCGGTGGCAGTGGCGGCGGCGGCGGCCTGCGGAGGACCACGGCGCGGCCTTCGATGTCGATGCGGAACGTCAGGTTGCTGTGGCCGTCGCCGATCGGAGCGATCACCATAGCGCCGGGCGCAATTCCGCGCGCCTCCAGGAAGGCGCACAGGGCCTCGCGGGTCGGCTCGTCGAACGTCCAGGTGGTCAACGGGTTGCCCCGCTTTCAACGAGGTGATCGAGATAGGACTGCTGCCAGTGCGTTTCGTACTGCCCGGCGGCGGTGAGCCCGTCGATCGTCGCGGTGCAGGCAGCTTCCTGGATCAGCGTGCCGAACTTGTCCTTGGTCGGCAGCTTGACGAGGCCGAAGCGCTGCATTTCGAGGAGGCAGGTGCCTCCATCTGTATCGACGATCTCGGCACGCAGGGTGTCCTGGCTCATGTCGTCGCGATAAGTGCCCTTCTGGGCGATCGTGGCGATGGGCGTCAGCACGCCGTCGCGCACGACATAGCCGGCGCAACCCCATTCGCCGCGCGCGATCCAGATCCAGCCGTTGATCATCCGGCTGCCGTCGGGGGTATAGGCGCAGAACCACTTCCAGTGCTGCGGCACGCCCCAGTTGCGGTTGCCCCAGCTATGATCGCGGTGGGCCATGCCGTTCAGGGGGATGGTCAGGTCGCCGGCGCGGATTTCGCCGTCGATACGCCCGGTCTGCTCATAGCGGTTCATCGCGAACCACGATGGCAGGCCGTCGGGATTGTCGAGATAGCTGTGCGGCGGATGGGCGGGAGTGAAGGTGAAATCCATCTCCACCTTGTCGCTACGGTAGCTGACCTTGGCCGCTTCGCCGAACCCGGTCTTGCGCAGTTCGAGACCCTTGAAGCTCAGGGCATCGAGATTCATGTCGGCCGGGATCTCGCCGTTGACCAGTTCCAGCACGATCGGGCGCTTTTCCTCGCCCCAGACCACGATATTGAAGCCCGCCTTGCCCTCGTTGGTCAGGTAAAGATAGGCCTGAAAGCCCAGCTTGCGATCCGGCATGACCGATTGCCAGAACAGCGAATCGCGCATCCGTCCGCTGGCATCGGGGGCGTGGCGGAGATGGTCGGTGGGGGAAAAACGGGACACGATGCCTCCAGGGTGTTCGATCGTTGAACGCGGCTAACCGCCGTCGTTATGCCAGTTGCCGATGCGCGCGAGGACGTAGTTGGTCGTCGCCTCATAATGCACCCGCAGCAGCTCGCAGGCCCGCGGGCCATCGCCCGCCCGCAGCGCGGCAACGATGTCGCGGCGCGGCTGGACCAGTTCCATCTCGGTCGGCAGCTTGTAAACCTTGAGGATATCGGTGACGATGTCCGCCACCGAATCGATCAGCATCTCCAGCACCAGATTGTGCGAAGCGCTGCCCAATACGCGGTTGAAGCCGACCACCGGGCCCACCGTCTTGACGGCATCACCTTCCTCGATCGCCTCACGCAGATCCTCGATGTTGCGATCCAGCGCTGCAAAATCGGCTTCGTTGGCGCGCATGGCGGCCAGTTCGGCTGCCTGGACCAGCAGGTTGACCCGCACGACCATCAGATCGACCAAGGGCATGCGCCCCAGGATGATCATGTTCTTGATCGACTGGCCCACTCCGTCAGCGCTGTTCTCGCGGATGAAGGCTCCGCCGCTGGCCCCCTTGGCGAACCGCAGCACCCCGGACATCTCCAGCGTCCGCAACGCTTCGCGCACGGCGTGGCGATTTACCGAAAAGGCGTCGGCCAGCGCTCGCTCGCTGGGCAGCTTGTCACCGGGGCGCAGCTTCTCTTCGCGGATATCCTGAAGGATTGCTTCGCTGACCCGCTCGAAGGCGCGCTTGGCACGTACCGGCTTGGTGCTTGTCTCGTTCACGTCATCGGCCGCCATTCTGGAGGAATTCTGCACCTCGCAGATCGTTGACGGGCTTTCAACCATGACATGACAACCGCTGCGCCCCGGAAAATCCGAAAAATCGCGGCATTCGACCCCGCCGGGACCGGAAGGGTGACGGATGGGGTCTGGCCCGGTCCCATCCTTCCCCACCGATCCCGGCGCGGGCCTGTTCACTCTTACATCGACCAGCCGATGGTCGCGCCATAGGTGCGCGGCTGGCCGTAGATGCTGATGACCTGGCCGGGCAGCGCCAGCACGGTACGACGATAGGTCACGTCGAAGGCGTTCTGGATCCAGCCGGCAATCTTGAAATCGCCCATCCGGTACGTGATGCGGGCATTGCTAAGCACATAGCCGTCTTCCGAGGTGAGCGGAATCGTGCTGCCGTACTTGATGTCGCCCTGGCCCGGTTCGTGGAAGAAATCGCTCAGCATCGATGCATCGGCGTGGAAGGTCAGGTCGCTGTTGCTGCCGGTCTCGACCGTGTAGGTCGCACCGACATTGACCGAGTGCTTGGGCGCGCGGACCATGCGGGTATCCGAAAAGTCCAGCGTGGACGCTGCACCCTTCGGCCCGGTCAGGTACTCATCGTACTTCGCATCGGTATAGGCGTAAGCCACCGTGACATCGAAGCCGCGCACCGGCTGGATGGTCAGATCAAGCTCCGCACCCTTGATCTTGCTCTTGCCGGCGTTGTCGATCAGCGACGGCGTGGAGCCATCGGGCAGCAGGACGACGCGCGAGACCTGAAGGTTCTTGTAGTCGTACTGGAAGACCGCTGCATTGGCGCGCAGCGTGCCGTCAAGCCAGGTGCTCTTCACGCCCGCTTCCCATGCGCGGATGGTTTCCGGGTTGAATACCAGCCCAGCCTGCGCGGCCGTCAACGGCGTGTACTGGTACCCGCCCGACTTGAAGCCCTTGCTCCAGCTTACGTAGAGGTTGAGATCGCGGGTCGGCTGGTAGGACAGCACGAACTTGGGATCGAACGAGGTAAACTTCTTGGTCGGGTTGGTGACGTCGAAGTTCGCCCTGACCAGCGGCAGCGCATCGTTGGTGCGCCCGCCCAGCGTCGCCTTCTTCCTGTCCTCGGTATAGCGCGCGCCGAGGGTGAAGGTCAGTTGGTCGGTGAAGTGGAAGGTCGACTGGCCGAACACAGCGACGCTCTTGGTCTTATAGTGACCGAACGTCAGGTCATCGCCGCCGGCAGCCACGCTGTCCGCGCCGAACAGGAAGTTGTCCTGATGGTAGCTGGTGTCCTTGTAGTAGTAGACGCCGAGGATCCAGTCGACCGCGCCGTTGAACGACAGCGCGCCGTCATTGGCCGACACGAAGCGGAACTCCTGCGAGAACTGCTTTGACCTCTCGGCGCTGATCTGCTGGATCACGTCGAGGTTGGTGTTATCGAAATCGCGATCATCGGTGTACTTCAGCTTGCGATACGACGTGACCGAAACGAAATCGCCGAGGTCCGTGCTGTAGTTGAGCTTACCGGTGAAGGCATCGATGTGGCGGTTATATTCGGGATCGGTGGTGTAGTACTGCTTGTACGGATCGTCCGACTTTTCAGGGACGAGGCCGGCCTTGCCGAGCAGGATGCCGTTCGGATTAAGCGTGCTGCCGATCGATTCACCCTGGAACGAGCGGCCGGTGTCGCGCGCGATTTCAGCGATCAGGTCGATCTTGAGCTCCGAACTGGGCTCGATCGCCAGACGGGCGCGGCCACCCCAGTTGTCCGTGCCCTGCGGATGGTTGCCGGTGGTCAGGTTGGTTACATAACCGCGCGCCTTCGTGCGCCAGCCGGCGATCCGGCCCTTGACCACGTCGCCCGCAATCGGACCCGAGACGGCACCGAACACGTTCCACGCATCGTAGTTGCCGTAACCGGCTTCGGCTTCGGCCGAGAAGGTATCGGTCGGCCCCTTGGTGATGACGTTGACCGCGCCGGCGATGGTGTTCCGGCCATAGAGCGTGCCCTGCGGCCCCTTGAGCACTTCGACACGTTCGATATCCTTGAGCGAACCCAGCACGCCACCGGTGCGGCCGAGATAGCTTTCATCGACGAACACGCCGACGGAGGACTCCGAACCCGGATCGAACTGGCGGGTGCCGATGCCGCGAATGTAAAGCTGCGGGCGGGCCGAGCCGAAGCCGCCGGCGTAGAAGCCGGGGACGCGCGGGGCGACGTTGCTGATGTCGGCGACGCCGCTCTGCGTGAGCATCGCGCTGTCGAGCGCGGAAATCGAAGCCGGGATATCCTGCAGGCGTTCCGAGCGGCGCTGCGCGGTGACAATGATATCGCCGCCGGCCTCTGCCGTCTCGGCGGCGTTCTCCTGCGCCTGGACGACCTGCGGCATCGCGCAGGCAGCCAACAGCGCTGCCTTCCAGTACTTACGCATAGTTCTCTCCCTTACCTTGCTTTTTTGCTCCGGTCCTCACGACCGTCGCTGCAACCGCACAATGGTTGGACCAACTTTGGTTGGACCGTTTTTTGCGATGTCGAGTGATTTAGTCAAGATGTTTATTGTTTCTGGAAAACCCCGTCGGCAGGGTTCTTCCCGAGGCGTGGCAAAATGGTCACGGTCGGTCGTGGCGGTTCAGCCAGGTCCACATCCTGCTGATGACATCGCCTGCCCAAACCTGCCGCGCCTGGGTTTCCTGCGTGTCAAGCCGGCCAGCCTGCGGATCGAGCCCCATCATCCGCACGTCGCGTTCGATCCGGGCCGCGTCTTCGAGAAACCAGGTCAGCGTTACCGCCTGCTCCAGCGATTCGCCGACGACTACCACGCCGTTGCCGCGCAGCACGATGGCATGGCCGGCACCCAGTTCCTGCGCGACGTTGCGGGCCGATTCGTCATCGCGCAACAGGCGCGGATCGTTCCACAGCGCCGGACCCTCGGCAAAATACGCACCGATGCCGTGGCGGGCCACCGGGACAATCCCGTAAGTCGATAGTGCCATGAGCGCCGGCGGCATCGAACGGCAGATGCCGTTCACGTCCGGGCGCAGCGCATAGATCTGCTGATGGACCCGCACTTCGCCCAGCACGCCTTGCGGCAGCGCCCCGCGTATGGGCACCACCGTGCCGGGCTGATCCTCGATCACCCCCATCGGCAGCGCGGCGCAGACCATGAAGCTGTCGGCATCGATCCGCATGGAACAATGACCGTAAGCATGGGCAAGGCCGTTGCGCCCCAGTGCCCGCGCCGCCATGCGGACCGTTTCGTCGATGTCGGGAATACACACCTCTCCTGGATTGCTGTATGCTTCTGGCGATGCGGCCGTGCCGGTAAACCCGTTGACAAGTTCGTCTGCGGAATTTACAAACCAAGCGCTCGGTTTCTTTATCGGATTTTAATCGGGCTGTTTTGGGAGTCAACACGATATGGAGAGGACAGTGTCCGGGATCATCGATGATCCGGTTGCAAACCGCTTTCTGGTGCCGCGCCGCAATTTTACGGACCGTGCCGTATTCGAGCGCGAATATGCCGCGATCTTCGACCGCTGCTGGCTTTACCTGGGCCATGCCTCGGAACTGCCCGAACCCGGCTCGTTCGTCACCCGCACGGTCGCCCGCCGCCCGGTGCTGTTCACGCGCGACAAGGAGGGCGAATTCCGCGCCTTGCTCAACGCCTGCCCGCATCGCGGCGCGCTGGTCTGCCGCGAACGCAAGGGCAAGAGCCGCGCGTTCATGTGCATGTACCACGGCTGGACCTTCGGTTCCGACGGCCACCTGATGACCCTGCCGGGCAGTTCCGGCTATCCCGAGGGGTTCAAGACCGATCCGCAAAAGCAGATGGTCCACGTGCCCCGGATGGAGCGCTTCGGCGACTTCTTCTTCATCAATTTCTCGCGCGATGGCGAAGATCTGGCGACGTATCTTGCCGGTGCCGGCGATTACCTCAAGCTGGTCGCCGAGCATTCGCCCAGCGGCATGCAGGTGGTGGGCGGAACGCAGGAATATTCGATCCGCGGCAACTGGAAGCTGCTCTCCGAAAACAGCTTCGACGGCTATCACGCCGCCTGCAACCACTCGACCTATCTGGAATACCTCAAGAGCACCAAGGGCGCGCTGGGTGTCGATCCGCTGGTCGGCGTCGAACATACGCTGGGCAACGGCCATGCCGTGGTCGAATATACCGCCCCGTGGGGCCGGCCGATCGCCAACTGGATTCCGGCCTGGGGCGAAGAAGGCAAGGTGGAGATCGACAAGGTCTATGCCGAACTCGTCACCCGTCTGGGTGCCGAACGGGCCGACCGACTGGCGCGCAAGAGCCGCAACATGGTGATCTTCCCCAACCTGGTGGTGAACGACATCATGGCGGTGACCGTGCGCACCTTCTTCCCGACCGCTCCCGATTACATGGAGATCAACGCCTGGGCTTTGGCCCCGGTCGAGGAGAGCGAATGGCTGCGCAAGTATCGCCTGTACAACTTCACCGAATTCCTCGGCCCCGGCGGCTTCGCCACCCCCGATGACGTCGAAGCGATCGAAAAGTGCCAGCAGGGATACGCGGTGGGCGGCGAAGCCGTCTACAACGACATCTCCAAGGGCATGAACCGCTCGGACACCCCCTCCTTCGACGATGAAGAACAGATGCGCGCGTTCTGGCGCGAATGGGATCGCCGGATCTCGGCGGTGGAGGCCTGACATGGACGATATTCTGACGCTGCGGCTGAAGGTCGAGGATCTGCTGTTCCTCGAAGCCGATCTGCTTGATCGCTGGATGCTGAAGGAATGGCTGGCGCTGTTCACCGAGGATGCCTGGTATCACGTCCCCCCCAGCGACGTGGACGGCGATACCGCCGATCCCGACAAGTCACTGTTCTATATCGTTGATGACAGCATGCGCCTGCGTGAGCGGGTCAACCGCCTGATGAAGATCGGCGCGCACTCCGAACATCCGCGTTCCAAGGTCCGCCACCTCGTATCGAACGTCCGCGTGGAGCGCGATGGCGACGTCATCCGCGCGCGCTCGTCCTTCGTGGTCTACCGCAGCAAAGACATCACCAGCGACGCCTTCATCGGTCATTACATCCACGAGATCGTCGAACGCGACGGCAAGATGATGATCGCGGGCAAGAAGGCCGTCCTCGACATGGAAGCATTGCGTCCGCACGGCCGCATCAGCATCATCCTGTAAACCGGCAGGGGAGAAGAAAAGACATGGCACATCCGCTCCGTTTCGCCAGGCTTGGCTATTGCCGCCTGAGCTGTCCCGATCTCGAAGCCAGCATCGCTTTCTATCGCGGCCTCGTCGGCATGACGCTGGCCGGCCGCGACGAGAAGACTGCGTGGCTGCGCTGCAGCGACAAGCCCTATGACATCGTCCTCGATTCCGGCGATGCGCCGGGCATCTCGATGATCGGCTTCGAACTGGCGTCCGACCAGGAACTCGACAGCGCCTACGCCATCGCGGAAGACCTCGGGCTCGACCCGGTCTGGCGCGACGCTGAAGGCTGTGCGGCGATGAAGGTTGCCCGTTCGCTGCTGTTCACCGATCCGGTGACCGGCATGGAACTCGATTTCTATGCCAGCCAGCAGATCGAGACGGCCCCGCTTGACGGGATGCTGACGAAGATCGTGCGGATGGGCCATGTCGTCCTCAATGTCGAGGATCTGGGTGCCGCGCACGATTTCTGGGTCGAGAAGTTCGGCTTTGCGGTTTCCGACCGGGTCGAAGGTCTGGCCGAATGGCTGCGTTGCTGGCCGAACCCGTTGCACCACAGCCTGGCGCTACTGCAAAGCCCGACCCGGACCAACACGCTCCATCACATCAACTTCATGGTCACGGATATCGACGATGTCGGCGGGGCGATGAACCGGATGAAGAATGCCGAAGTGCCGATCGTGTTCGGCCCCGGCCGCCACCTGCCTTCGACCAGCATCTTCCTCTATTTCCTCGATCCCGACGGCAACACCGCCGAATTCAGCTTCGGCATGGAGCTGTTCGAGGAAGAAGGCGCGCGGCCACCTCGCGAACTCGAACACAAGGCCGAAGTCATGGACACCTGGGGCGGTCGACCCGACCCGCGCTTCGGCAAGGGCAGCGCGGTCATTACCCGGCAGGTGCCGGTGGGCAATGCCTGAGGCGGCGGCGGCAGCCGGTCCGCTGGCCGGACAGGTCGCGATCGTCACCGGTGCCGGCCGCGGCATCGGCAAGGCCATAGCCGAGCGGTTGCACCGCGACGGTGCCAAGCTCGTCGTGGCCGATCTCGATCCGGACGTGGCCAATCGCCTGGCCCACGACCTGGACGGGATCGGCTGCGGCGGGGACCTGGCGGACGAAAGCGTTGCCCGCGCACTGGTTACCGCGGCGCTGGAGAAGTTCGGCCGGATCGATATCCTGGTCAACAACGCCGGGGGCGGTGTCATCAGGCCGTTCCTCAGCCACACTCCCGACACCCTGCGCGCGACGATCGATCGCAACTTGTGGTCGGCATTGTGGCTGTGCTGGCTGGCGCTGCCGCACATGAAAGCGGCGGGGCATGGCCGGATCATCAACATCGGCGCGGATTCGGTGCGCAATGGCCTGGTCGATCATGCCGCCTACAATGCGGCCAAGGGCGGCGTCCACGGGCTGACCACCGGCCTTGCGCGCGAATTCGCCCGCGATGGTATCACCGTCAACACCGTTGCTCCCTGCGCCGTGCGCACCGAACAGTACGACGAGATCGAGGCGGTCAATCCCGAGCTGATCCGCAAAGTCGTGGAGGTGATCCCGATGGGCCGCGCCGGCACGGTCGATGAAGTCGCCTCGATGGTCGCCTATCTGGCCTTGCCCGAAGCGGCGTTCGTGACCGGCCAAGTCGTCAGCGTCAACGGCGGCACCACGATGCTGTAAGCGGCGAGCGCCTTTCATCCCAGAACATACCCCCACCGGGAGAACCCCTGACATGACTACTACCGCAACCGACACCGCCAATCCCGAAATCGGCGAACGTATCGATGTCAACGGCATCGGCACCAACTACATCGTCGCCGGCGAAGGCGAACCGCTGATTCTGATCCACGGCTCCGGCCCCGGCGTCACCGCCTATGCCAACTGGCGCGGCGTGATCCCCGATCTGGCGAAAAGCTTCCGCTGCTATGCGCCCGATACGCTGGGCTTCGGCTACACCGACTTTCCTGCCGATATCCAGGGCTTCGACATGGACCGCTGGATCGCTCACCTCACCGGCTTCATGGACGCGCTGGGGATCGAAAGCGCGCACTTCATCGGCAACAGCTATGGCGGCGCGCTGACGCTGGCACTGGCTGCGCGCCATCCCGAACGGGTCCGCCGCGCGGTGCTGATGGGCGCGGCCGGCGTGCCGTTCGATGTCACCGAAGGGCTCAAGAAGGTCTGGGGCTACGAACCCTCGGTCGATGCGATGCGCGATCTGATGAACACGTTCGCCTTCGACAGTTCTCTGGTGAAGGAAGAGATCGTCCGCTCGCGCTTCGAGGCCAGCGTGCGCCCCGGCGCACACGAAGCCTATTCCAGCCTGTTCCCCGAACCACGCCAGCGCTGGCTCGATGCGCTCGCCAGCAGCGAGGCCGACCTGAAGGCGTTGCCGCACGAGATCATAGCGATCCACGGGCGCGAGGATGTGATCGTGCCGTTCGAGGTTTCGCTGCGCTTCAGCCAATTGATCCCCAACTGCGAACTGCACATCTTCGGCAACTGCGGCCACTGGACCCAGATCGAAAAGCGCGACCGGTTCATCGCGCTGGTCACGCCGTTCCTGCACGGCGCGTGATCGGGCCTTCGTCGGGGATGGCGGCAACCACGGCCCATGGCCAAGATTGACAATCGACCCGATAGCTTGGCTAATCGAATCACGCCAAGCTATCGGGAAGCCGCATTGTCATCGTCCGCCAAGCCCCAACGTCGCACCCAGGCAGAGCGCAGCGAAGCCATGCGCGCCCGCCTTGCGGCGGCGGCGTTCGAAACCATCTCCCAAGGCGGCTTCAATGCGCTGCGCATGCGCAACGTCGCCAATGCGGCCGGGGTTTCGCAAGGTGCGCTGATGCACCACTTCCCCGACAAGAACATGCTGGTCCTTGCCGCCGTGGAACAGGCCCTGGAACTGGCCCGCCACGATAGCGATGCGTCCGCTCTAGCGCCTGACGCTTCGCCCGAAACGGTCCTGCGCGCGCTGATCGATGATCTGCACGGGTTCTTCTTCAGCGACCGGTTCTGGGTAGCGATCGGCATCACCCTCGAAGCCTCGCGCGACCAGGAATTCTACCCCGACGTGCGCCGCCGCGTCAGCGGCTTGCGCACGCCGTTCTACGAAGGCTGGCAGCAACGGCTGGTTGTAGCCGGGTGGACCGAAGAGCAGTCGCGGATCATGGTGCGCTCGGCGGCGGCCATGGTCTCGGGATCGGCGATCCGCCGCTTCTGGGCCCCTTCGGATGAGTTGGAAGCCGCCGTGACCGACCAGTGGGTCAACGACTGGCTGGCGCGCCGCTGATCGCAGCGCCGCGCCAACGAGGGTTTACGACAGGCTCAGCAGCGGCGTTTCGACGAATTCACGCAACGCCGCCATGAACTGGGCCGCCACCGCACCATCTATCGCGCGGTGATCGAAGCTGGCGGTTGCGGCCATGATCGTCGCCAGACCGATGGCATCATCGACCTTCCACGGCTGTTCGATGCCGGCACCGATGCCCAGGATCATCGCCTGCGGCAGATTGATTACCGGGAACATCTCGTCGATGCCGAACATCCCCAGGTTGGAGATGGTGGCGGTGCCGCCAGTGTAGTCTTCCGGCGTCAACTTGCCGTCGCGCGCCTTGGCTGACAGCGCCTTGCTGTCCCTGGCAATGGCGGCGAGCGAGCGGCCACCGGCGTCGCGGATCACCGGAGTGACCAGCCCGCCATCGATCGCCACCGCCATCGCGATATCGACGCGGTCGAACCGGTGCAGTTCATCACCGCCGAACTGGACGTTGGCATCGGGCACTTCTTCCAGCGCACGCGCCATCGCCTTGATCAGCATGTCGTTGACCGAAACCTTGACCCCGGTCGCGCCGAGCGCGCCATTGATTTCGGCCCGCAGCGCCAGCAGCGCATCGAGCTGGCAGCGCGCGGTCAGATAGAAGTGGGGGACGGTCTGCTTGCTCTCGGTCAGCCGCCGCGCGATGGTCTTGCGCATGGTCGACAGCTTTTCGGACCGCACCGGAACCCCGGCAGGCGGCGGCAGGATTGCGGCCGTTGCAAGAGCGTAAGCCGCCGGAACCGTTGCTGCGGGCGCGGCAACGGCGGGCTCAAGACCGAGGTCCGCCTTGACGATCTTGCCGCGCGGACCGGTGCCGGCAATACCCGCCAGATCGATCCCCTTGAACGCAGCGATGCGCCGGGCCAGCGGCGTCGCGTTCGCGCCCTGATCCTGCGCCGGAGCTATGATTGCGGGAGCGTCAGGGGCCGGCACCGGCGCGGGCGCGGGCGCAGGCGCGATCGGAGCGGCCGTGATCGGCCCTGCCACGGCGTCTTCCAGCTCGCGCTCCGGGATCGCCGCTTCAGGCGTGGCGGCCGCCGCCGGAGCGATCGCTTCATCACCCTCAGCCAGCGTCGCGATTACGGTGCCGACGCTGACATCGGGGCTGCCTTCGGGGATCAGGATCGCGGCGATGCGGCCATCGGCATCGGCTTCCATTTCCATCGTCGCCTTGTCGGTCTCGATCTCGGCCAGCATGTCCCCGGCCTTCACGCTATCCCCCGGCGCGACCAGCCACTTGGCGAGCGTGCCCTTCTCCATCGTCGGTGACAGCGCGGGCATCCTGATTTCGGTGGTCATGGCTCAGTCCTCAAGAAACAGTTCGGCGGCAGCATCGACGATCGCGTCGGTATCCAGCCGGTACGTGCGGTACAGATCGGGCAGATCGCCGGTCTGGCCGAAGCGGTCGGTGCCCAGCGGGCTGACGCGCATCCCCTTGACACCGCCCAGCCACGACAGCGCCCCCGGCGAACCATCGAGCACGGTGACGAGACCGGCCCCCGGTGCCAGAGCTGAAAGCAGCGTTTCGACATGGCTGGGCTCGCTGGCCTTGCCTTCCCAGCGCGCCGCGCGCCGCGCCGACCAGCCGCGATGCAGCACGTCGGGCGAAGTCACCGCCAGCAGGCCGAGGCCCGGAATATCGTCGGCCAGTTGCTCCCACGCCGCCAGCGCTTCGGGGGCGACCACGCCGGTGAAGGCGATCGCTGCCGTAGCATCCGGCCCTGGCGCGCGCAGCCAGTAGCCGCCCTTCAGCGCATCGGCTTCCCAACCATCGTCTGCCCGCGCGATCTGCGGGATCGAGCGGGTGGACAACCGCAGGTAAACCGAGCTGCCATCGGGCTGCTGCATGTGATCGAAGGCCCAGCGCATGAACAGCGCCACTTCATCGGCATACGCAGGTTCGTAATAGGCAAGGTTGGGCTGCCCCATCCCGATCAGCGGCGTGTTGATCGACTGGTGCGCCCCGCCTTCGGCCGCCAGCGTCAGACCCGCCGGGGTGCCGACCAGCAGGAAGCGCGCATCCTGATAGCAACCGTAGTTCAGCGCATCGAGCCCGCGCGACACGAACGGATCGTAGACCGTGCCGACCGGCAGCAGCCGGGTGCCGAAATGCGGCGCGGCCAGGCCGAGCGAGGTCAGGGCGATGAAGAAGTTGTTCTCGGCGATGCCCAGCTCGATGTGCTGGCCGGCCGCATGCGCCGCCCACTTCTGCGCCGAAGGGATCTTGGCCTTGTGAAACACGTCCGCCAGTTCCTGCCGGCGGAACAGCCCGCGCTGGTTGACGAACGCGCCGAGGTTGGTGGTCTGGGTCACGTCGGGCGCGGTGGTGACGATTCGATCCGCCAGTTCCTCGCCTGACTTGGCGATATCCAGCAAAACCCGCCCGAACGCGGCCTGCGTCGATTGCTCGGCACCTTCAGGCACCGGGAATCGCGCCGGGACCGGCACCGCCGGTGCCACCGGCTCGGCCGCCTTGAGCGCCAGCGCGCTTTGATGGACGAACGCATCAAGGCGCGCGGCGACGTTATCGCCAAGGCCGCCATACGGCTCCCATTCCTGCCCTTCGGCAATGCCCATCGATGCCCGGAACTGTTCCATCTGAGGGTTGTTCATCATCCCCGAATGGTTGTCCTTGTGGCCCGCCAGCGGCAGCCCGTGACCCTTGACGGTATAGGCGATGAACAGCGTGGGCCGATCATCGTCGCATGCGTCGAAGGCGTCCATCAGCGTTTCGACGCAGTGACCGCCCAGATTGGTCATCAGTTCGGCAAGCTGCTCGTCGTCGAAACTGCCGATCAGCTTCTTCGCCGCCGCGTTCTTGCCCAGATCGGCCAGCAGCCGCTCGCGCCAGGCCGGACCACCCTGGTAGGTCAGCGCCGCGAATTCGGCGTTGGGGCAATTTTCGATCCAGTCCTCGATCGCCTTGCCGCCCGGCCGCGCGAACGCGGCGCGCTGCAGCTTGCCGTACTTCAGCGTGACGACACGCCAGCCGCAGGTCTCGAAGATATCGTCGAAGCGGCGGAACATCCGGTCAGCCGTGGTCGCGTCGAGCGACTGGCGGTTGTAATCGACGATCCACCAGCAGTTGCGCAGATCGTGCTTGTAGCCTTCGATCAGGCACTCATAGATATTGCCCTCGTCCAGCTCGGCATCGCCCATCAGCGCGATCATGCGGCCGGCATCTTCCTCGCGCACCTGGCCGTGAGCGATGAGATAGTCCTGAACCAGGCTGGTGAACGCGGTGACGGCCACGCCAAGGCCGACCGAGCCGGTCGAGAAATCGACCGGGATGGTGTCCTTGGTGCGGCTGGGATAGCTCTGCACCCCGCCCAGGCCCCGGAAGCGCTGCAACTTGTCCAGCGTCTGGTTGCCGAGCAGGTAATGGATCGCGTGCAGCAGCGGGCCACCATGCGGCTTCACCGCCACCTTGTCCTGAGGGCGCAGCGCGTGGAAATAGAGCGCGGCCATGATCGCCGTCATCGACGCACAGCTCGCCTGGTGACCACCGACTTTGAGGCCATCGCGCTTCTTGCGGATGTTGTTGGCGTTGTGGATGGTCCAGGCTGAAAGCCACAGCAGCCGCTTCTCCAGCGCTTCGATTGTGGCAACCGTCTCCTGGCGGTCCTGTGCGATCGTCGTGACCATCATCTTGTCCTTATGCTCAGTCTGGCCTCTTTAGCCGCGCGAGGGCCACCGTGTCCTTGCGTTTTCCGCCAACTCACCGCATAGATTTGGCAGATACTGCCTTTATTCCAGATTCTGGAGACCGATCTTGCCAATTTCTGCACTTGATGTGTTAGACCGCAAGATGTTGCAGGAACTGCAGCAGGACGGCCGCATCACGAACCAGCGCCTGTCCGAACTGGTCGGCCTGTCCCCCTCTCCATGCCTGCGCCGGTTGCGCCAATTGGAAAGCGAAGAGGTCATCACCGGCTATGTCGCGCTGGTCGATCCGGTGGCGGTGGGCCTGTCCGTCACCGCGTTCGTGCGAATCCGGCTGGACCGGCAGGACGATCGCCACCTGGCCGCGTTCGAGGAAGCAGTGGCGGGCTTTCCCGAGGTCATGGAGTGCTATCTGATGTCGGGAGAGGCGGATTACCAGTTGCGCGTGCTGGTCCCCTCGCTTGCCGCATTCGAGGATTTCCTGCGCTTCAAGCTGACCCGCATCCCGGCAGTGGCGGAAGTGACGACCAGCTTCGCGCTGCGCCCGGTGGTCTATCGCACGGCCTTGCCGGTGTAGGGTGACACGGGTACCCGCCTCCCTTTGAACATCGCGCGACCGAAGCGACGCCGACCGCATTTCGACGCACCACACAAGGTTGGATGTTGAGCAATAGGTCAGTGCATATCGACCGGCCAGCCGCTGGTGGCGATGCGTCCGGATCGCCGACGTAAGGCAAAGCCGCCCTTCACGGTGACAAGAATTGACCATTCACGTCGAAGTCGGCCACATCTCAATTCCACAGAACGGCCTATTGATGCGCCGCATGCCATGGCCCGCTACAAAGCCGAAGTTCATAAATTCACCATAAATCATACACTTATTTCACACCTTCGTTGAGAGTGCTGCACGAATGCCACACTCCCCGGGCGTGATGCGTGACGCGCGCAATTGCGCTTGACCGCCGCACCGCCCCGGTTAAATACCAAATGGTCAAGATACGGTAGCCAGGTAGGAATAGTCAGCACGGCTGGCTAGTCCTGGCCAACCGTTTTGGGAGGAGGCATTCATGAAGTTGATTCACAGAACCATTCTGTTCGCCGGTTGCTCGGCCATGGCGCTGGGCGCTGCCGCAACCAGCGCAGCCGCGCAGACCGCCGAGGGCGCTGCTGACGCCGGCAACGAGATCGTCGTGACCGCCAACAAGCGCGAACAGAACCTGAGCGAAGTCGGCTCGTCGGTTTCGGCCGTCTCGGGTGAAGCGCTCAAACTGCAGCAGATTTCGTCTGTCGCCGATCTGGCCAAGATCACCCCGGGCCTGACCTTCGCGCCCACCCCGAACGCCACGCCGGTCTACACCATCCGCGGCGTCGGCTTCTATGACAGCTCGCTGGCCTCGTATCCCGACGTCGCCGTCTATCTCGACCAGTTCCCGCTGGCGCTGCCCGTCATGTCGTCGCAGACCGGCTTCGACCTCCAGCGCGTCGAAGTGCTGAAGGGTCCGCAGGGCACCCTGTTCGGCAACAACGCCACCGGCGGCGCGATCAACTTCGTGGCCAACGCTCCGACCAAGGACATGTCAGGCGGTGCCAACCTCAGCTACGGTCGCTTCAACGCGGTTGATTTCAATGCCTTCGTCAGCGGCCCGCTCAGCGACACGCTGCGCGCCCGTCTCGCGGTCAAGAAGGCCTATGCCGATCCCTGGCAGAAGAGCTACACGCGCGACGATCGCAACGGCAAGACCGACGTGATGGCCGGCCGCTTCATCCTCGAATTCGAACCCAGCAGCGATTTCAAGGCGAGCATCAACCTCAACGGCTGGCGCGACCAGAGCGAGCCGCAGGCTCCGCAGAAGATCGCCTATGTGCCGCAGAACGACGTATCGGGCACCCCGGCCGGCGCTCCCGCAGGCAGCGGCCCGGTGCCCTATCCGCAGGCCACGTATCCGAATTCGCCAATGAACGCCCGTTCGGCGGACTGGACCGCCGGGCAGTACAGCCCGAGCCAGGACAACCGTTTCAAGCAGGCGCTCGGCCGCTTCGACTATACCTTCGGTTCGATCACGCTGACGTCGCTGACCGGCTACAGTGACATGAAGTTCCGGAACACCACGGAAGGCGGCGGTACCGCGCTGGTCGATCTCGATCTGCGCAACGACCAGGGCAAGATCAAGAGCTTCACTCAGGAACTGCGCATCGCCAACGACCCGAAGAGCGCGTTGCGCTGGGTGTTGGGTGCCAACTACGAGAACACTAAAGTCGACGAGACGACGTATCTGTCGTATGCTGACACCAGCTCAACGTATGTCAATGGCATCGTCACCAGCAACTATCAGACCAACCAGCGTATGAAGAACTACGCCGCGTTCGGTAACATCGAATTTGATGTGATGGACAACCTGACGTTCAAGGCAGGTATCCGGCGGACTCAGGCGAAGCGCTTTGCGACGGCGTTCAACGGCGATCTTGCTTCGGGTCCGATCCTCCCCACCGATACGACCTTTGGCGGCACTCCGGGCGTGTCGCTGACGAACTTCTTCAATGCCGTGTACGATTCGCTTCAGGAACTCTACGGTGGTGCCGGCTACAACATCCCGACCATTGCCCCCGGCGGTTCCATCATCCTCGACACCCGCGGGCTGGTGCTGGGCGATCCCGCGTCGAACGATCCGGTCAATCCCGACACCTTCCTGACCGCCGACATCGTGCGCACCAAGATCAAGGAAAACAGCACTTCCTGGATGCTGGGCGCGGACTTCAAGCCGGTTGACGGCCTGCTGCTCTACAGCAACGTCTCGAAGGGCTATAAGGCGGGCAGCTTTCCGCATCTTTCGGGCGCGATCTTCGATGCTTACGCTCCGGTGAAGCAGGAATCGATCCTCGCTTATGAAGCAGGCTTCAAGGCCCAGCTCATGGGTAACGCGATCTCGATCAACGGTGCCGCGTTCTACTACGACTACAAGAACAAGCAAACCCGTGCGAAGTTCGTCGATCCGATCTTCGGTGCGCTCGACAAGCTGCTCAACGTGCCCAAGTCGCGGATCAAGGGTGCGGAAATCGAAGTCAGCGGTCGCCCGGTCGAAGGGCTGACGATCTCGGCTTCGGCAACCTATCTTGACGCCAAGGTCAAGCGGTACGTCGGCGCGGTGGATTCGGTGCTGGTCTCGGGCGTTCGCGTCCCCGTCAACGCCTCGTTCGCCGGTGTCGATCTGCCCTTCTCGCCCGAATGGCAGTACTCGATCCGCGCCGACTACCAGTTCCCGGTCTCCTCGTATGTCGATGCCTTCCTGGGCGTCGGCGCGAATGGCCAGAGCAAGTCGGTCTCGGCGCTCGTCGTCCCCGGTTCGACCACCTTCGGTGCCGACTCGGATCTCTACAAGATCAAGGCCTACACGCTGGTCAACGGCAACATCGGGGTGAAGTCGGCCGACGGCACCTGGACCGCCAGCGTCTGGGGCAAGAACATCTTCAACAAGTACTACTGGAGCAACGCGACCCAGGCATACGACACCTTCGTGCGCTACACCGGTCGTCCGGCTGAATACGGCGTCAGCCTCGGCTTCAACTTCTAATACCCTACCCTTCCTTGCGGATTTTCCGGACCCGGAGAGCCTCGGCTCTCCGGGTTTTTTCTTGCCCGCATCCGTTGCGCCACCCGCAAGCAGAATTCTCCTGTCAATATTGACCAATCGGTAAGCCGCGTTTAGCCTGCCGCAAAATCACAACGGGGAACGTGGATGACCGAAGCGGCAACCAAACCGGCCGGCGGATGGGCGGCAGCTATCCTGGGTATCGTCGTGATCGCTTGCGGCATCGCCTTCGTGGCGGGCGGCGGGTATCTCGTCGCACTGTCGGGTTCCCCCTACTATCTCGTCACCGGCATCCTCCTGCTCGTTGCCGGCGCGATGGCGCTGCGCGGGCGCGCGCTGGGCGGTTATCTCTACGCCGCGTTCCTGCTCGTCACGCTCGCCTGGGGATTTGCCGAAGCCGGTGCGGAGCCGTGGGCACTGACCGCCCGGCTGTTCGCGCCCGCCCTGCTGGGCCTGCTGTTCCTGCTGCCGCCGGTCTCGCGCAAGCTGGGCAAGGGTGCGCTCGGGGCTGGCCTCGCCGGCGCGATCGGCGTGATCGCGGTGATCGGCTGCTTCGCCCTGCGCGACAGCCACGATGTCCGCAACACCGTGCCTGCCGGCGCGCTGGCAGCCGTTCCCGAAGATGCCGCCGGTGATGAATGGACCGCGTGGGGCGGCACCCGCTCGGGCGCACGGTTCTCCCGCCTCGACCAGATCACGCCCGCCAATGTCGGCAAGCTGGAAAGCGCCTGGACCTTCCATACCGGCATCGCGCCCGACGCCGCCAGCGGCTACCTCTCGGCCACCCCGCTAATGGTCGATGGCAAGCTGTACCTGTGCGCGCAGGACAACTCGGTCTTCGCGCTCGATCCTGAAACCGGCAAGACGATCTGGAAGGTCGACCCCAAAGTTTCACCCAAGGGCGCATCCGCCGTGCGAACCTGCCGCGGCGTATCCTATGTCCGCACCGCCGCAGACGGCGTTTGCGCCGGGCGTATCGTCTCCGCCACCTTCGACGGCCGGCTGATGGAACTGGACGCGGCGGACGGCAAGCCGTGCCCCGGCTTCGGCAAGAACGGCGTGGTCAACCTCTATGCCGGCATGGGCGTGGTCAATCCCGGCTTCTACTATTCCAGCGCCCCGCCCGCGATCGCCAACGGCAAGATCGTGATCGGTGGCTGGGTGGCGGACAACCAGAGCACGGATGAACCTTCAGGCGTCATTCGCGGCTTCGATCTGCTGACCGGCGAACTGGCCTGGGCATGGGATGCCGGCAATCCCGCCAACGTCCATGGCCCGGCCGCCGGGCAAGCCTATTCGCGGTCCACGCCGAACGCCTGGGCGGTGATGAGCGCCGACGAAAAGCTCGGCCTCGTCTATGTCGCCACCGGCAACCCGACCCCGGACCACTATGGCGCGCTGCGTTCACCGGCGAGCGAGAAGTACGGGTCTTCCGTGGTCGCGATCGATGTTGCCAGCGGCGCTGTGCGCTGGTCGTTCCAGACGGCGCATCACGATCTGTGGGACTATGACGTGCCCGCCCAGCCCACGCTGTTCACGCTCAACAAGGGCGGCGCGCAGTTCCCGGCGATCGCCATTTCCACCAAGCGGGCTGAAATCTTCGTACTCGATCGGCGGACCGGGCAGCCGCTGATCCCGATCACGGAGAAGCCTGCGCCACAACGCGGCGCGGTTGAAAAGCTTGCCCCCACGCAACCCTATTCCGCTGTCCACTCGATGGCAGGGCCCGATCTGACCGAAGCCGCGATGTGGGGGCTTACCCCGTTCGATCAGTTGTGGTGCCGGGTGCGGCTCAAGCAGTTGCGCTATGACGGCAAGGTGACCCCGCCGGGCCTCGACGAAGCGCTGATCTATCCCAGCATCGGCGGCGGCATGAACTTCGGCGGCGTTGCCATCGATCCGATGCGCCGTCTGCTGGTCACTAACGCCCTTTACTACGGCACGATCGTGCAAATGGTGCCCCGCGCCGAGACCGAAAAGCTGCGTGCTGCGGTGGACAGCCATTCGGTCACCAGCTTCGGCGTGCCCCTGCCGCAGGAAGGAACCCCCTTCGGCGTCCGCCTGACCCCGTTCGCCTCGCCGCTCGGCGTGCCTTGCAACAATCCTCCGTTCGGCCGGATCGCGGCCATGAACCTCGATACCGGCAAGCTGGCGTGGGAACGCCCGTTCGGCACTGCGCGGGATGCCGGGCCATTCGGCATGGCGCTCGGCCTCCCGCTGGCAATGGGTGCTCCCAACTTCGGCGGTGCGCTGACTACCGCCAGCGGCCTGACTTTCATCGGTGCGGCACGCGAGAAGGCCTTCCGCGCCTTTGATACGCGCACCGGCGATGAATTGTGGTCGGTTCGCCTGCCGGCCAGCGCCCAGACCTTGCCGATGACCTATCGCGGCCCGCGCGACGGATGCCAGTACGTCGCTGTCACCGCCGGCGGGCACAACATGCTCCAATCGCCGCTGTCCGATACCGTGGTCGCCTTCCGGCTGCCCGGATGCAAGGACGGCCATTCAAGAGGAAATCCCGTAAAATGAACCGTCTCCACAACAAAGTTGCCGTCATCACCGGTGGGGCATCGGGCATCGGCGCAGCGGTCGCCCGCCTGTTCGTCGCCGAAGGGGCGCGGGTGATGGCCTGCGACATCCAGGACCCGCTAGATACCGAACTGGCCCGCCTGCTTCAGGAAAAGCCGGAATCGGTGCGCTTTTCGCGTTGCGATGCCTCGAACGAGGCGCAGGTTTCCGCCACTGTCGCGGCCACGCTGGCGGCGTTCGATGCGCCGATCAGCGCCGCTGTCGCCTGTGCCGGGGTTCCGGGGCAGGGTAGCGACATCGATCTTGCGGTCGAGGAATGGGATCGCATCATGGCGATCAACGCGCGTGGCGTGTGGCTGCTGACCAAGCATGTCCTGCCTTCCATGATCGCCGGTGGCGGCGGTTCGATCACGAATATCTCGTCCGCTTACGGTTGCGTCGGCGCGCCGGGCTTCGCCGCTTACTGCGCGTCCAAGGGCGCGGTGCGCACTTTCACCAAATCGACCGCGATCGAACATGCCCGCCAGGGCGTGCGCGCCAACTCTATCCATCCCGGCGTGATCGAGACGCCGATGCTGCAGGGCATCTTCGATCGATCGGGCGATCCCGACGCCACCCGCGAGGCATTTTCCGCGCAGCAGCCCAACGGCTTCAACGGCGCACCCGAGGACATCGCCTGGGGCTGCGTCTACCTCGCCTCTGACGAAGCCCGCTTCGTCAACGGCATCGAACTGCCGATCGACGGCGGCCTGCTGGCAGGGTGAGCGGATCATGACGACATACGCGGAACAGGCGGCCGCGCTGGTCGGCACATTCGGGATCGACATGGCTCCCTGGTGGGACGCCGCGCACGACGATCTCGTGCTGGAATTCCCGTTCGCGCGCTCGATCGGCATGCCCGAACGGGTGGCGGGCAAGGCCCCGGCGCGAACCTACCTTGAAAAGGTGGTCTCCGGGCTCGCCGGCCTGCACTTCACCAACATCCGCGCGCGCGACACCGGCACGCCGGGCGAAGTGGTGGTGGAATACGAAGGCCAGTGCCCCGCCCCTAACGGCACATACGACCAGCGCTACATCACCATCATGCGCTTTGCCGACGGCAAGCTCATCCTGTTTCGCGAGTATTGGGACACGACCGAAGTCAGCCGCGCGTTCGGCGACCTCGGCGCGGCGTTCTGATCCGCAAAACCTCTGAAGCGAAAAGGACTGCCATGACCACTAACAAGGATCGCGCGATCGAGGCGTGCCGCCACCTCTCCGACCGCAATCTCGATCCGGTGTTCGCCGCCTTCGACGATGAAGGCACCTGGACGATGCCGTACCTGCCGGAGCGTTTCGCCTTTGCCGGCCGGCGCAACAAGGCCGACATGCGCGCGCTGCTGGACGGGTTTCTCGGCGCGTTCGACACGTTCGAATTCCGGGTCGAGCAGGCGATCGCCGATGGCGACTGGGTGGCGATCAAGGGCGCATCGACCGGCACCGGTCCCGGGACTGCCCGCTACGAGAACACCTACCACCTGCTGTTCCATTACCGTGACGGCAAGGTGCTGGAAGTGCGCGAGCTTTTCGACCCCTATCAGGTCGAAGCGTATATCCAACAGGTCGAAGCGCAGGGGGCCTGATTCATCCATCTTGACTGTTTGGTCAGGATGGGTCTTTGTCTCGAAGCCGCACGCCGATCAGCCTCGCCGGAGTCAGCGTGCGGACAAGAGTGCGCTTGCCGTCGAAGCAACGGCCGGCGGCCCGGAATTTTTGGAGAGGTTTTCACATGGCGCACATCGAAGTCCCGGTATTGATCGTTGGCGGAGCGGGCTGCGGCCTGACCAGCGCCAATCTGCTGGGCCGCCTCGGTATCGAATGCCTGGTTCTGGAACGCTACCCGGCAACCTCGCCCGCCCCCAAGGCCCACTACCTTAACCAGCGCACGATGGAGATCCTGCGCGAGGAAGGGCTGGCGGACTATATCTATGCCAACAGCACCCCGGCCGAGAACATGTCGCGCGTGGGCTGGTACACCAGCCTGGGCGGTGACGGCCCGCTGGACCGCAAGCAGATCGGCATCATCGACGCGTTCGGCGGGCATTCGCTGAAGGACGCCTATCAGGCCGACAGCCCGGTGCGCTCCGCGAACTTCGCGCAGATGTATATCGAGCCGCTGCTGCTGGAACACCTGAAGACCTACCCCACCTCGCAGATCCGTTTTCACCAGGAAGTGAAGAGCTTCACGCAGGACGATACCGGCGTGACCGCCCAGGTCGAAAACCGCGATACCGGCGAAATCTACGAAGTGCGCGCGCAGTACATGATCGCCGCCGATGGCGGACGCATGGTCGGCCCCGCGCTCGGCATCGAGATGGACGGCATACCGCGTCTGATCGACATGGTGACGGTGTGGTTCGCCGCCGACCTGTCGGACTATATCGAAGACGAATCGGTAATGATCCGCTGGTTCACCAACCCCGAGAAGGGCGGCTCGTGGGGCAGCGGCGTGATGGTGGCGCTGGGCCCCAAGACCTTCGGCAAGGGCAGCGAGGAGTGGCTGATGCACTTCGCGTTCCCGCCCGACGCCGCCGGCCCGCTCAACCCGGAAAGCGCGATCCCCGAAATCCGCAAGCTGCTGCGCATCCCTGATCTCGACGTCAAGGTCATCCGGATGAACGACTGGAAGGTGCAGGGCGTGCTCGCCCGCAAGTATCGCGAAGGCCGCGTCTTCCTGGCCGGCGACGCCGCGCATCGCCACCCGCCGACCACCGGCCTCGGACTCAATAGCGCGGTGTGCGATGCCCACAACCTGACGTGGAAGCTGGCCGCCGTGCTTAAGGGCGAGGCCGACCCGAGCCTGCTCGACAGCTACGAGCCGGAACGCCGCCCGGTCGCTGCCAACAACATCGCCTGGGCGATGATGACTTTCCAGAACCACCTGACCATCGATGCCGCGATCGGCCTGATGCCGGGTGCGCCGGTCGAATTCAACGTGGCCGCCTACCACAAGCTGTTTTCGGACACGCCCGAAGGCGCTGCCCGCCGCCAGATGGTAAAGGAAGTGGTCGGCACCCAGCGCGCCGAATTCCAGGCCCACGACATCGAGATCGGCTTCCGCTACGACGAGGGGGCCATCATCCCCGACGGCACCGAACCACCCCCGCGCGGCCTCTTGGGCGATACGCACGTGCCGACCATGCGGCCGGGCCACCGCCTGGCCCATGTCTGGCTGGAAAAGGACGGCCGGCAAGTCTCCACCCTCGACCTCACCCGCCTGGACCGCTTCACCGTGTTCACGAACGGACCCGCCGGCAAATGGGCCGATGCCGCTGCTTCCGCTGCCGAGGCCGGTGGCCTTACGATCGATGTCGTCAGCGTTGGCGAGGATTACCGGACCACCGGTGATCGCTGGGCCACCGTTTCGGGCCTCAAGCCCGGCGGCGCGCTTATCGTCCGGCCGGACCAGCATGTCGCCTGGCGCGGGGCCGATGCTGTGGCCGATCCGGCCGCCACGCTGGCGCAAGTGCTCTCCACCGTGCTTGGCAAGCCGGTTACCCAGACGGTGCCGGCATGAGCGGCGCGGTGCTGCCGGCGGGCTTCGAAGCACTCGAGCCCTTCGTCGGCTATTGGGCCGTCGCGGGGGTGCAGCAACGGCGCGAGCGGCGCGAGAATGCTTCGATGGACGACATCGAGACGTTCTATAATGCCATGCTCGCCCTCGCGCCGCAGGCCATCGCCCACCTTGAAGGGCGGCAGATTGTCGATCTGGAGGGTGCCGATCGCACGCTGATGGAACTGCTGCTGGCGCTTGCCCATGCATCGATGGCTACCGAGTTGCATCGCCAGCCACGCGCGCCCTTTACCCCCTGGCCGCACGAAGTCCGGCTGGTCGAAGCCCCCGCCATTTTCGGATAACACCGGCCGAGCGGGTGATGCGCCCTGAGAGCGCCAACCGCCTTCAAGGAGAGTAACGCATGAACGATCAGGTCGCTGATTTTCGCGCCGAGAAGACCAACCTGACCGAACTGGCCGGACTTGGCAAAGGCCCGGTCTCGCTGGAGCCTTATCGTTCGCAGGAGTGGTTCGAGAAGGAAGTTGAGCAGGTCTTCAAGCGCGCCTGGCTGTGCCTCGGTCGTGAAGAACGGATCGGTAACCCGGGCGACTATTTCGTTCAGACGATCGAAGTGGCAAAGGCTGAAATCCTGGTCACCCGCACCCGCGAGGGCGTGCGCGCGTTCCACAATGTCTGCTCGCACCGCTCGAACAAGGTCGTGCTCGACCGTGGCGGGAACGCCTCGCGGTTCGTGTGCCGGTATCACAACTGGACCTACAAGAACGACGGCGCGCTGATCGGCGTGCCGGACGAGAAGAACTTCTTCGATTTCGACAAGAAGCGCTGCGGCCTGACCAAGGTGGCGTGCGAGACCTGGGAGGGGTGGATCTTCATCAACCTCCAGCCGGTCCCCGAAGTGTCGCTCACCGAGTTCCTCGGCGATTTCGGCCAGATCTATACCGGCATTCCCTATCCGCACTCGGATAAGTCGATCCTGTTCGTGTCGCACCTCAAGGCCAACTGGAAGGTCATCGCCGACGCGTTCGCCGAAACCTACCATATCCCGGCGATCCATCCCGAAACCATCGGTTCCACCTTCGCCAGCAACGAGAACCCGTTCGCCCGCCCGATCAGCGCGCAGACATGGGGCCCGCATCGTTCGGTGTCGACTTACGGCAATCCCGAATACGTGCCGCCGATCGGATCGCAGGTGGAACGCCTGTTCTACAGCAACATCGCCACCGGCAACGTGCTGAGCGCTGCCAGCCTTGAGGATACCGAAGTGTTCCTCAAGCATCCGGCGATCAACCCGACCAAGTCGGGAAGCTGGGCGGTGGACGTGACCTGGCTGTTCCCGCACTTCCAGTTCGACGTTTCGCCCGGCGGCTTCTGGACGCACCACTTCTGGCCGGTCAGCGTCAACGAAACGCGCTGGGAGGCCCGCTTCCACATCCCCGACGCACCCGACGTGTGGAGCCGGCTGCAGCAGGAGCACTATATCGCGCGCCTGGGCGAAATCCTGCTGGAGGACGTCGGCAACACCGAACGCACGCAGGAAGGAATCAATTCGGGTGCCAAGGAGCATATGGTCCTGCAGGACGGCGAAGTGATGATCCGCCATTCGCTGCACCAGCTCGAGAAATGGGTGCACGCCGAAACCGTGCGCGAGGCGCTGGCCTGAAATCTGATGGGAGAATAACGATATGGCAGAATTCGAAAAGGCGACCAGCGACCGCACGGTCGCTGCGGCCGAAAAGCTGATGGCGGCATTCGGCAAGGACATGGACTCGTTCTGGCCCATGGTTTCACCGGACCTGCACATGGATTTGCCGTTTGCGGGAACCGTCCGCATGCCTACCGAACTGCACGGGAAAGATGCGCTGGAGATGTTCCGCACCGCTGCGGAAGTGTTCGACGTCAAATTCAATTCGGTGGTGGTGACGCCTCTGGCCGATCCTTACCGCGTGCTGGTCGAATATCGTGGTTATGGAGAGCCGCAAGGCGCGATTTACGACCAGATGTACGTCGGTGTGCACGAATATCGCGACGGCAAGCTGGTATACTACAAGGAATATTTCGACACCGGCGTGGTCATCAACGCTTTGGGAGCATTCCTGCCGGCTGAATAATCTGCTGCGCTCCAGACAACAGAAAGGCCGGCACCGAGGGCTTCGGTGCCGGCCTTTCTGTTTGTCTTACGGGATCAGTATGCGCCGGTTTGCGCGATGTGCTTGAGATAGGAGATCGGCCAGCCCATCTCCATCCAGCCGCTACCCATCTGGCCATCGATACGAATATGCGCGGCACCTTCGTTAAGGACGAAGTTTTCCGCAGCCGGCAGCGGGAACACGCCGAAAACCTCGGCTTCGACGCGCGTCCGGCGGCCCAGTTCGTCGACCACGTCGCACTGGAACGCGGTCTGGTCGAGCTTGTTGTCGCCCTGCCAGTCGACCGCGAGTTCGGTGATCTCGGCCATCTTGCCGTCCTTGTAGACGTAACCGCGGACCGCCCGCTTGCCCAGCGCGTAGAATTCCCAGAAGTGGACCGAATGGCTGGTCCCCACCTGGCACTGCAACCAGCGGTAATAATGCAGCGCGTCCCAGTCGCGGCGGCCCCAACTATGATCGCGGTGGCCGGGGGTATCGAATTCGATCACCCGATCGCCGATCTTCAGCGTGCCGATGCAGCGCCCGCTCTGTTCGATGCGATCGTTCGCGGCATAGGCCGGGCAGCCGTCCTTGTGCGTCGCATAGGAATAAGGCGGGTGGAAGGCCTCATAGGTAAAGGCGATTTCCGCCTGCTCGTTCTTCCAGGCGATTTCGGCGCGGTTGAAGGCCAGGTCCTGCTTCATGGTGAAGCCATCGATCTGCCAGTTGTCGAAGCCCATGTCCGCCGGCACCTTGCGGTTGGGCAGTCGCTCGAAGATCGGCGGGCCATCCAGCCCCCGGCCCCACACACCTACGGCAGCGCCGGCATCGCCGTCCTTGTCGACATAGGTGTAAGTGAACAATGCGATCTCGTGCTCGGGAATGACCACGCAGTAAGGGATCGATTCGCGCATCAGCGGCAGATCGGGCAGCGTGTGCCGCCCGTCGTGCACGGGATCGATAGCCATTTCCGGACGCACCAGGCTGGCGGGATCGAATGCCATTTCAGTCTTCTCCGTTACCGCCCCAGGGGAAGCGGAAACCGCATTCGCCCAGTCCATACCCCTTGGTGCCATCGGCCAGCGTGAATTCCATCATGTGCTCGGTCAGCGCATAGGTGTCGAAAGGGAAAGTCCAGCGGAACAGCGAGCGCGCCGTGAATTCGTGAACGTCGCCCTCTTCGTCGGTAACCCGCCACTCCATGCGCTCCAGCGTCATCTCGTCGGCTTCGTAGAAGTTCTTGTCCTCGACCTTGGACACCGCGATCCAGCGACCGTTCTTGCCGGCCATCTTGATGTAGGCATCCTGCCCGGTGGTCGACTGGCCATGCGTGGCGACGAGGGCAAGGCCGTTGTCGAAGATCGGCCAGGCGAGGCGGTAGTGCTTGAGCCCGTCCCAGTTGCGCGGGCCCACCGCGATATCGCGGAAGCCCTTGCCGTCGATCGGGATCACCTCGCCGGTAGAAAGGGTGATCGTGCCGGTAACGCGGCAGGTGCCTTCCATGTGAATGTGGGCGATGTTCTTGGCAAAGGCATCATCTTCGCCACCGGCGCTCAGATTGATGGCGTCCTGCATCGGCAGGATCGCTTCCCACATCAGGTCCACCTTGAAATCGCGCTCGTCAAAGGTGATGTGGACCTTCTTCATCGGCTCGAGCGAACGCGCGCGCATGCCGGCGATCTGAAGCCCGTCACCCTCGCCCAGACGCTTGTCGGTGTAGGGCAGGTTCATGTTGAGGCGGGTGAACAGCGGCTTGCCGTCGCGGAAAAACGAGAACCAGTTGTTCGATTCCTGCAGGTTTTCCAGGATGCCGACGCGGATGAAGCAGCCGGTGCGCTGGGCAGGATCGTAAAAATTGAAATAGACGCTCTGGTTCCAACGCTCGTTGTCGTTGGCCTTCCAGTATTCCTCGGGGCTCTTTTCGGGCTGCACGGGTTCAATCTCCGGTCAAAAAACGAAGCCGGCCCCCGACGGTGCGAAACCGCCGGGGGCCGGCCTGGATGGGTTCAGCGGCCGCAGACCAGCGCCAGCAGGGCAGCGCTGTCGTCCGGCAGGGCATCGCCGCGCCAGGCGACGTGCTGGTCAGGACGGACGAGCAGCAGGTTACGTTCGTAGATCGGCCGCAGTTCCGGCTGGTTGAGGCGCAGGATCTGCAGCGGTACGCCCTGTTCGGCGGCGGCAGCCTCGATCGCGGCAGTATCGCTGTCCTCCAGCGCGACGAGGGTCCAGAACACGCCCAGCTTGTCATGCAGGGCCACGCCATCGGCAAGGAAGACGTGCGGCAGGCGCGCGCCGGGCCAGGTCGATGGGGTATAGGTGATCGGATCGATCGCAGGTGCATCGCCCTCCTTGGCCACCACCGGCGACTGATCGTAGCGATAGCCGAATTCGACGCCCCAGCTTTCGTTCTCGGCATTGCCGAGGGCGGCGATCTTGGCGGCGAGGTCAGCGCGGCGGGCATCGCCCTCCGGACCTTCCTCCTCGACGTCGCCAGCCTCCATATAAAGCATGGTGATCTGCTGGCGCACGCCCATGTGGCGACGCGACGCCTCTAGGTGCCACCAAGCGGTGGGCCGACGCTCAAGATCGTAGGCATCGAGCAGCTTGTCGCCGCCCCAGCCAAGGAGATTGGCGGCCAGAACCCAGGAAATGGCGGCCGAATCGGCGATGCCCGAATTCATCCCGTAGCCGCCGGTCGGGATATACTGGTGCGCGGCGTCACCGGCGAGCAACACGCTATGGTCACGGTACTTCTCAGCCACCACGAAGTGGGCATGCCACGGGTTGGCCTGCAGCACCTCATAATCGAAATGGGTACCGATCCAGCCTTCCAACACGCCTTCGGGGGTCATCGTCGATGGGTCCATCCCCGGCAGCAGCCAGGCCTGGAGCGTGTAGACGTCATGGTCGTTCTGGGCGATAATCGTGCCCATGCCCGATTGCAGGTGATAGACCGGGCCCCAGCGCTGGAGCAGCGCGCGATCATCGGTGCGGAAGTGGACCATGAACGCCCCGGCGACGTTTTCCTCACCGTCGAGCTGAATGCCCAGGTTGCGGCGCACGCGGCTGCCGCCGCCGTCGCAGCCGGCGAGGAAGCGACAGTGGACAGTATCGCTCTCACCGGTCGCCTCGTTGACGATTTCAGCGATGACGCCATCGGGACCGTTCTCGACCAGCTTGTCGAAGCGGGTGCCGAACCGCACGTCGATCAGCGGATTTTCGTCGATGGCCTTCTTGAGGACCGGCTCGATCTGTATCTGGCTGACGCGGAGCGGCGCTTGTGCGCCATGGCTGCCGTCATTCTCGGCACGGATGATATCGGTCTTCTCGGCGGCCGACGGATAGTGGAACCGGTGCAGGTCGTGCCCGACCAGCGAGGTGATCCACAGGATGTCGAACGCATTTTCGCGCGGCACGCCGGCATCGCGCAGGTTTTCATCCAGCCCGAGACGATGGAACAGCTCCATGCTGCGGCCGTTGGTAAGGTCCATCTTGGGATGGCGCGTGGTCGTCGGATTGCGCTCGACCAGCAGGGAGCGGATTCCGTAACGCGCCAGGTTGAGGGCCGTCGTCATACCCACCGGCCCGCCGCCGGCGATAAGCACCGGGACATCGATCTGCGCCATTCATTCTCCCCTTACCTAAGGCTTGCCCGCCTCGATTTCGCCGGACGGCGATGCTTGGCATAGCTCGCCTTGGCATTCATCTACCATATGGTCAACTTGCGATACTGAAGCGGCCGCGTCAACCCGGCGGCCGCAGATCGCCACATATACCGACGCCTCGTCTTGCAGCCCCTATTGCCCGGTCAGCAAGGTTGGGCTTGACTCATGCTGACCTTTTGGTCTGTTTTGGGCGCAGAATGGCGACGGTGCACGGAGCGTGCCCGGACGCTGCCAATTCAGACTTCCCATGGAGAGGTGAATGACCGAAGGCAAAGGCCGCTTGGCTGGCAAGGTGGCGTTGATTTCCGGCGGCGGCAGCGGCATCGGCGCTGCCCATGCCCGCGTTTTCGCGGCCGAAGGCGCAAAGGTGGCGGTGACCGACATCCGTCTCGGCGCGGCCGAATCGGTCGTCGCTGAAATCGTCGCCGCGGGCGGTGTCGCCATCGCAATCGAGCATGACGTCGCCAGCGAGGATTCCTGGGCCGCTGCCGTGGCGCAGGCGGTCGATACGTTTGGCGGGCTGACCACACTGGTGAACAACGCCGGCCTCAACCACATGCGCGGGGTCGAGGATGAGACGATGGAGGGCTGGAACCACATCGTCTCGATCGACCAGACCGGCACCTGGCTGGGCATGCGCGCGGCGATGCCGCATTTGCGCGCCAGCGGCAACGGTTCGGTGGTCAACATCTCGTCCGTGCTGGCGATGATGTCGACCGTCACCTGCTTCTCGTTCCACGGTGCAAAATCGGCCATCCGCGGCATGAGCAAGGCGGCGGCGCAGGAATATGCCGACAAGGGCGTGCGCGTGAATTCGATCTATCCCGGCATGATCGACACCCCGCAACTGGCGACGATGCTGCCCGAAGAACGCGAGATGATCCGCACCTCGATCCCGATGAAGCGCATCGGCAATCCCGAGGAGATCGCGCGTACCTCGCTGTTCCTCTGCTCGGACGACGCCTCCTATGTCACCGGCTGCGAGATGATCGTGGATGGCGGCCTGTTCCCCGGCTGACGCGATGACCGGCAGCGCGCCCGCCACCTGAATTAGCAACCGTCGGCGGCCACCGCCGGCTGACCCTGCCTCCCTTCAAGGAAACGCCCGAATGCTCAACGATAAGTCCATCCTCATCACCGGTGCCGCATCCGGCATCGGCAAGCAGTGCGCCGAAACCTTCGCCGCCAACGGTGCCCGCGTCCTCGTCACCGATCGTTCGGTGGACGCTGGCGAAGCGGTCGCCCAGGCGATCCGCGATGCCGGCGGCGAGGCGCACTTCCAGGTCTGCGACGTGGCTGACGAAGCCAGCGTTTCCGCCGCGGTGGACAAGGCGGTCGAACTGTTCGGCAAGCTGGATGGGGCGATGAACAACGCCGGCATCGAGATGCGCAACAAGCCGATCCACGAACTGACCGCCGACGATATCAACGCGGTGATCGGGATCGATCTGGTCGGCGTGTTCTACTGCATCAAGCATGAATTCCGGGTGATGAAGGATACGCGCGGCGGTTCCATCGTCAACACGGCGTCTTCCTCGGGCCTGCGCGGCCAGATCAACGCTTCGGACTATGTCGCCGCCAAGCACGGCGTCGTCGGCCTGACCAAGGCCGTTGCCTGCGACGGCGGGCCGCTGGGGATCCGCGTCAACGCCATCTGCCCCGGCTTCATCATGACGCCGATGGCACGCGGACTGATCGCCGATCCGGTGTTCTCGCAAGCGCTCGAAGGCCTGCGCCAGCGCCACGTGATCGGCCACTTCGGCGAAATGGAGGACATCGCCAACGCGACGATGTTCCTGCTTTCCGACATGTCCAAGTTCATGACCGGGGCGCCTATGATCGTCGATGGCGGCTACTCGATCTAAGGAGAACGATAATGATAAAGATGGTGGTGGAAGTCTGGAAGAAGCCGGAAATGACCGACGAGCAGTTCCGCGAGCGGTGGCTGGTGGAACACGGCGCGCTGGTGCGCAAGCATGCCAAGGCGATGGGCTTCGTGCGCTATATCCAGAGCCACAAACGCGTCTCTCCCGAGATCGAGGCGTTCGGTGAAGGCCGCGGCTGGAAACGCCCGCCGGACGGGCTGACCGAAGTGTGGTGGGAAAGCGAGGAAGCGATGCAGGCCGCCTTTGCAACCCCGGAAGGACAGGAGGCGAGCCGGCTGCTTCAGGCGGATGAGGAGCAGTTCATCGACCCGCCCAAGATCAGCGCGTTCCTTGCTGACGAAGAAGTGATCTTCGATTACACCGCTGCCTGAGAGGATACCATAATGACGCAGAACCGCACCTACACGATCCAGCCCGGCAAGGGCGTTGCCGGCCTTCAGCTTGAAGACCGCCCCGTTCCCACGCCCGGCAGGGGCCAGGTGCTGCTGCGCATGAAGGCCTTTTCGCTCAACTTCCGCGATCTGCTGATGGTGGACGGGCTCTATCCCGTCGCCATGCCCGAACGGGTGGTGCCGCTTTCTGACGGTGCGGGCGAGATCGTGGAACTCGGTGAAGGCTGCAACCGCCTTGCCGTCGGCGATCGGGTGTGCCCGATCTTCATGCAGAGCTGGATCGGCGGCGACATGGCAGACGCCGACGCCGGATCGGCGCTGGGCGGCGGGATCGACGGCGTGCTGGCCGAATACATCGTCGTCGATGAAGCCGGGCTGGTGCGCATCCCCGCGCACATGAGCTATGCCGATGCCAGCACCCTGCCCTGCGCAGCGGTTACCGCCTGGAACGCGCTTTACGGCAAGGAACCGATCCAGCCGGGATCGACCGTGCTGGCACTGGGCACCGGCGGCGTCGCTATCTGGGCGCTGCAACTGGCCAAGGCTGGCGGGGCGAAGGTCATCATTACCACGTCCAGCGACGCCAAGGGCGAACGCGCCAGCGCAATGGGCGCGGACCATGTCGTCAACTACGCCAAGGATGCCGACTGGGGTGCCAGCGTGCGCGCGCTGACCGGCGGGCGCGGGGTCGACAAGGTGGTCGACAGCGCCGGCCCCGGCACCATGGCACAAACCATGGCAGCGCTGCGCCGTGGCGGTGAGATCGCCATGGTCGGCGTGATCGCGCAAGGCACCATCGATCCGCTCGCCATCCTCGTCAGCGGCCTCTTGGTGCGCGGCATCATGGTCGGCTCACGCCAGCATTTCGAAAACCTGGCCGCCGCGCTCGAAACGCACGGCATCGCGCCGGTCATCGATCGCAGCTTCCCGTTCGAAAAGGCGGGTGACGCTTTCGAATATCTGCGCAAGGCCTCGCACCTCGGCAAGGTTGTCATCGAACTGGGCTGATCGACACCATCTTCAACTCCAGACGGAAAATCCCCACCCCATGCAAGCTACAGACATTCGCGATTGCCCCGATGATGCCTTCATCGAACGCATGCGCGCGCGTTTCCCGGTCGAGACCGAGATCGACCGCACGCTGACCCGCAAGATGCGCCTGCGCCGTAATGGTGAGCGTTACGCCGCCCACACGCTGGACGAGCTGGTCACCGCAACGGCCAGCCTGATCCGCGCCAACGTCGGCGATGATTTCACCATCGCAAATCCCCGCTGGCTAACCGGCGGGGCCTCCAAGATCCAGGTCGCCTTCGACCTCGATTGGACCGAGAACGGCGAACGCCGCCAGTCGCCGATGGTGCTGCGCATGGAGCCCACCGAATCGGTGGTGGAAACCAGCCGCAAGCGTGAATTCGAGCTGCTCCAGGCGCTGGATGGCGTGGTGCCGGTGCCGCCGTGCTTCTGGGTCGATGCCGAAGGCGAACATCTGCCACATCCGGCGCTGATCTACGGCTTCGCCCAGGGCGTGACCAAGCCCTCGAACCTCACCTCCCAGCAGGTGACGGGGATCGGCCTCAACTACGGGCCGGACTTGCGCGCGACGATCGCCGAGCAGTTCCTTGAGCAGATCGGTCGCTTCCACCGCATCGGTGCCGAACTGGCCGACAAGCTGCCGAGCTATGACAAGGCCGAAGTAGGTTCGAACGAAAGCGTGATCCGTTTCGTTAACTGGTGGCGTCGCGTTTGGGATGAAGACCGCCGTCAGGACGAGCCGCTGATGGATGTCGCCTATGATTGGCTGATCGCCAATGCGCCCCCGCTCGACCATGTAAGCCTTGTCCATGGGGACTGCCGCGCCGGCAATTTCCTTTACGACGAGGACACGAACGAGATCACCGCCTGGCTCGATTGGGAACTGGCGCTGCTGGGCGACCGGCACCAGGACCTGGCCTGGTCGATGATGGATTCGTTCGGCCACTTCAACGAGGAAGGCACCGAGCGCCTGATCTGCGGCATGCTGCCTTACGAGGAATATCTGGCTGCCTACGAGCGCCTGTCCGGGCTGACGGTCGATCGCGAACGCCTGACCTACTACCGCGTGCTGTGCAACTACATGTCGATCGCGATCTGCCTCGGCACCGGCTATCGCGTGGCGCACGCAGCCAAGACGCACCAGGACATCGTTGTCGGCTGGCTGGCCATGGTCAGCTTCCCGCTCATCGAACAACTGCGCCGCACGCTCAAGGAGGTAATCTGATGGTTCCCGATTCCGACCTCCAGTTGCAGATGGTCATCAAGGCCCTGCAGGAAGCCGTGGCCCCGGGCCTCAAGCTGGACGAAAAGATCGCCGCGGAACAGTTGCACCTGTCAATCGCGACGCTTGGCATGGTGCGCCAGCACCTGCCGATTACCCGGCGGTTCATTCGGGCCATGTCGCGTGATGCGCTGGATCTGGCTGCCAGGCTTGACGCGGTCGTTGCGACCGAAACGCTCAAGGCACCAACTGCGGCACTTGAAGCCGCGCTGGCCGACCCCGCGATCGAAAATCAGGACATCGAGGAAGCCCGCGCCGCACTGCACGGCGCGATCTCGGCGCTGATCGATGGGCTTGACGCTGCGGATCGGCCCGCCGTGCGCGCGATCGTAGTCGATGCGATGGCCCTGCCCATCGAACGCCAGCGCGCATGGTTCCTGGGTTCGGGCTTTGAAGCCGATCCCGGCATCATCCGCCAGATCGGCGAACTGATCGGCTGACCGGCCGGACACGGACGTAAAAAAGGGCCCGGTTGCATCGCTGCAACCGGGCCCTTTTGTATTGCGGCCGATCAGCTCAGTATCTTGCCGATCGTCTGCACGGTCGTCCCGATCGACCAGCCGCCATCGACGAACAGGTTCTGGCCGGTGATGTAGCTCGCATCGCTGCTTGCCAGGAAGTGAACGGCGGCGGCGATATCGTCAGGCTGGCCTTCGCGTCCCGCAGGCGTCAGCACTTCCAGTGCGCGGGTCAGTGCATCGCCGTTGATCGAGATCGACAGCGGCGTGGCGATCCCGCCGGGGCTGATCGCGTTGACCCGGATGCCGAGCGGGCCGAATTCCAGCGCGGCGGTCTGCGTGGCGGAAATGATCGCCGCCTTGCTCATCCCGTATTCGCCCCAGCCCGGCGTACCGCGCGCACCCGAAAGCGAGGCGATGTTCACGATCGCGCCGCCGGGCTTCATCCGCTTCACCGCCTCGCGCATGCCAACCAGCACGCTCATCGCGTTGATCCGGAAATAGCGTTCCGCCCGCGCCTCGTCGGCCTCGGCCATATTGTGGACACCGGCGGCGGCGGCGTTGTTGACCAGGACGTCAAGCCCGCCATGCAGTTCCACCGCCTTGTCCAGCAGCCCGGTCATCTGCGCCGGGTCCGAAACGTCGGTGCGCTGGAACGCGCAGCCCCATTCCGCTGCCTGCGCCGCTCCATCGGCGAGATCGCCGATCAGCACATTCGCCCCGGCGCGCCGCAGGCGCTGCGCGGTGCCCGCGCCAATGCCGGACGCCGCGCCGGTCACGACAATCGACTTGCCGGTGAGATCAAACATCATCGTATCCTTGTATCGGGAGATTGCGCTCAGGCGTTCGCGTCAACGAGCTTGCGGCCCACCAGCGCGGTTTCGACCGCAACGGTATCGAGGTACTCGACGATTTCGGTGATCTGCCCGTCGCGGGTGCGCAGGATGAAGCAGTAGGGATTCTGCACGTAAGGCCCATAGGGGCCGACGCCCTTCACGCTGGCAATCACCACGGCGCGATCGTTTTCCGCGATGATTTCCTGGACCGCCATCTGCGCGGGTTCCTTGAACGTGGAAAGCATCGGGATCATGTCCGAAATCAACCGATCCTTGGTGAAATGCTTGGACAGCGGGGTATCCCCGATGATCGTCCAGGTCGCATCATCGCTGAGCGTGGCGAACCCGCCCATGAAATCACCCGAGCACAACTTGTCGAAAAACGCCTTCGCGATCTGACGGCTATCGGTCATGATCCACTCCTCTCCGGTCAGCTCCACAATCGGGCCGATATTTACCGGGGAAGTTCGCATCCCTGACCAATAAGTCAACATTGCATCGCGGTTTTGCGGTGAATTTCTAGCTCCTGATCCCGCGCGACGGCGGATCATGGCAAATTTCCTGTTCTATCGGTCAGGTATTGTTGCGTCGCAATCTCGCCTCGTCCATAGAGGGCACCGCAAAAGCCGCAGGGCGGCACATCGGGAGAACATGGTCATGGGTTCAGGCACGGTAACGGTATTCGGCGGAACCGGCACGGCAGGCGGCGGCGTGGTTCGCGCCATGCTGGACGCAGGCTGGAACGTCCGCGCGGTCACCCGCGACACCACCGGAGACAAGGCTCGCGCGGTCGCCGCGCTGGGTGCCGAGCCGGTGGCCGCCGACATGGAGGACCGCGTCGCGCTGCGCGCCGCCATCAGCGGTTCGGACGCAGTCTATTTTTCGGGCCCTTCGCTGCAGGATCGCTGGGACATCGGCCAGGCCATCCAGGGCATCATGGTCGCGGAAAGCGTCCGCGAAGTCGGCACCGGGCACTTCATCTACCAGTCGGCCCAGATCGGCGGTTCCAGGGGCGTGCTGTCGGTGGGCGGCAAGCGCGCGATCGAGGAACGCATCGCCGAACTGCATCTGGATGCCACGATCCTGCGCCCGGCGTGGTTCATGGACAACTTCCTGACATATTTCCCCGTGACCGAGAACGACGGCACGCTGGTCGTCGCCATGGCCATGCCGACCGATGTGCCGCTGGCGCTGGTCTGCTCGGACGATATCGGCCGCGCCGCGGCCGCGGTGTTCGCCAACCCCGATGCTTATCGCAACGCCGAAATCGATCTCGTCGGCGATGTCGGCAGCACCGCGCAGATGGCGGCCACGATCGGAGAGATCGCCGGCAGACCGGCCGTAGCAGTCGAAGTGCCGATGGCCGCGATCGAGGAACACTGGCCGCAGGGCGTCGATCTCTACAAGTGGCTGGCCACCAAGCCCGCCGAGAACGACACCGGCCCGCTGACCGCGCTGGTCGGCAGCCCGATCGGCTTCCGTGCTTGGGCGCAGGAAAAGCTCGCCCCCGCCCTGCCGGGCTGATCGGCGTTTTCGCTATCGAGGGGACGGGACAGGCTACGGCCTGACCCGCCCTTTTTGATTACATGAACCGTTCGGCGTGGGCGACGTATTCGATCGATTCGCCCGGCCGGTGCAGCAACTCCGCCCAAGCCTGGGGATCGCTGGCCACGCCTTCTTCCATGGCGGTCTGCGTCGGCCAGTAGAGTTCGCGCACACCGATGCAGAACGCACCGTCCGGGTGGACCACCGGCGAGGGCCGGCAGCGGACGTGGCGCAGCGCGCCGATCCGGCGGCCGAGTTCGAGGTCACCCTCGTCATCCCAGCGGCCATCTCCTTCGGCCAGCACGAACTGGAGCAGCTTGCAGCTTATCGGCCGGCGATCGAGCCGGAACAGCTTGTCGCCGGTCTCCACCCCCTCCTCGTTCCAGTCCGCACCCGACTGCAGCACTTCTTCCTCGGCAAAAACAAACCGCAGCTTTTCCATGTCGACGAACAAGGGCTCGTCAGGGATCAGCATCGCCACGTAGTTGGGTTCCTGCGGAAAGGTAAGCGCATCGGCGGCGCAATCGAACCACACTTCGGCGCAGGCTTCGAAATGGGTCTGCTTTTCGCCCAGCAGGTCGGAGTGGACCTGATGGCTCTGCGTATAGGCCCGCATCGTCGAGATGTGGCGGCCCATGGTGCCGTGGGGATGGCGATAGTGATCGTGGAACCACTTCGACGTGATCCCCGGCTTGCGCGGAATCGCGCCGAACATCTTGACTCGGCTCACCGGCCTCTCTCCTCTTTCGTTGTTCTTGTCGTATCGCCGGGAACGGGCGCGGTCAGCCGGGGCTGAACACCGGCAGGATCTGGCGCGCGGCGATACGCCACGCGCCATTTACCAGCACGCAATCGTCGATAATGTCGGCGACCGAGCGCACCACCGGCGCAAGGTCGGCATCCGGCGTGCGGAACAGGGTCAGGAGCGAGCGGACCTGCGCCCGCCCCTCCCCTTCGTCCGACACGATCGGATTGGAGAGGACATGGCGCGAGGTAACCCCGGCCTGATCCTGCCGCGCCTGCATCGCCGCTGCGATCGCCGAACCTTCGATAGTGCCGACCATCGGCGCACCGGGCCCGAAGGTCAGACTGGCATCGGCCGCGAACAGGTGCGCCGATTGCGCCGCCTGCCCGTTATCGATCAGCCAGAAGCTGCGATACACCAGTTGGGCAAGGTCCAACTGGTCCTGCGTGGAAAGCATGCCGTAACCGTCCGTCAGCGCAGCTTGACCGCTTCGAGCCCGCGCTTGCCAATGTCGGGGCGACGCTTGAGCGCTTCCTGATCCTCGCCCGCCTCGACCCGTGCCAGCAGGTCTTCGGGATCGAATTCCACGCCGATCGGATTTTCGGCGAAGGCTTCGGAGTAGAAGAACGCGGTCGCGTCCTCGATATTGTCGTAGTTGTCGACCTGCAGTTCGACCTGGTTTCCGTCGGGATCTGCATAGTACATCGACGTGGTCGGGCCGTGGTTGATCGGGAAGATCGGCTTGATGTCCAGATCACGCAGGCGCTTGTAAGTGGCCAAAAGGTCCGACAGGCTGTCATACGTGAACGCCACATGGTGGACGCCGACGATCCCTTCGGGCTGGGGCTTGAGATCGGGCATGTGCAGGAATGCCACCCGATGATGTTCCTCGTCGTAGGACAGGAACGCCAGGATCTCGTTCTGGAACGCGGGTTCGGCGCCCAGCACCGCCTTGTACCAATCGATCATTTCCTGGAAGCGCGAGGTGCGCAGGACGAAATGCGCCAGCCGGGCGGGCGAGATGATGGTCGATGTGTCGAGCGGCTTGGCAACGGTGCCGGCGGTTTCGGTCATGTCAGTGTCCTTGTGATTCCCGACCGACGCTTTCTCGCGACCGATCGGCGATGGGTGTCTGGCGAACCGCCGGCTCAGGCCGGCTCGGCTTCGCCGAAAACGGCGGACACCAGCATCTGGGTGTCCATGAACTCGATCATTTCCATCAGCTTGCCATCGGCGAACTTCAGCACGAAGGCGTAATACGGCTGATTGTACGGGCCGGTAGGGCCCAGCCCCGTGCCGCTGCCCAGCAGCACGGCGCGGTCACCCTGGATGATCGGCTCTTCGAACTTGACGGCCGGCGGTTCCTTGAAGCCACCCAGCACCGGGACAAGCCGGTCGAACACGTCCTGCGGCCCGTGATAGACCCCGGAGGCCGGGGTCGTGCCGATGACGTGGTACTTGCCGTCATCGTCCAGCAGGGAGAAAGCATCCAGGAACCGCAGTTTCTCGATCGCGGTTGCGAACGCGCGCGTGATCCTCTCGGCATCGGTCATGTCACCCTCCATTCGTTCGGTGTTATATTGATCTTTTGGTCAAGAAAGCATAAGACGCGGCTCAAGGCAAGCAGCTCGGCATCCAGCGCGGGCGCAGCGGGAGAACAGGCGTGAAGTTTCATCACATGGCCCTGATGGTGACCAACCTGGAAGAGGCGATCCGCCTGTGGCGGGATGTCATGGGATTCGAACTGGGCGTGCAGACGGTCATCCCCGACGGGCAGGAACCCGGCCCCAATACCTTCATGCATCCCAAACTGCTGGACGATATCTTCAAGGTCAAAGGCGCGCAGTCGCGCATGGCGCTGCTAAGTTCGAAGGACGGCGCGTTCATCGAACTGCAGGAATGCATCAACCCGAAGATCGAAAAGACGCCCGAGGAAAACCTGCGTTACGGCCACACCGGCATCCACGAACTGGGCCTGCTGGTCGAGGGGATCGACGGGTGGTTCGAGAAGATCAAGGCCGCCGGGTACCGCATGCAGACTGACTACGTGTGGCAATGCGCGGAAATCGGCCGCTCGTTCATCTTCTACGATCAGGACGGCAATATGATCCAGATCTGGGAAAACATGGGCCAGCCCGAATGGAGCTGAGCCTTCGGGCCGACTGAAAACGGCGGTGCCGGGCCCCTGCCCCCGCACCGCCGCTCACCTCACGGCGCGTCGATGAAGACCAGTTCGTAGAGGAACGCGATGTTGCGCAGGATTTCGGTCTCCGAAAACACATCCCGCCCGGTCAGCGCGCGGTATTCGGTCGATACGGTGAACGGCGTGCCGCCGGCACCGATAATCATGTAGTAGAGCCGCGCCGGATCGCACTGCCGCACCAGCCCCTGCTCCTGCCCGGCGCGAATCAGCTCGCGGACTTTGGCGAAGTGGCGGCGCAGGTAATTCTCGATCACCCAGTTCAGCCGGGTCGTATCCTGGTTGCTTTCCATGGTCAGGATACGGTGGATCTGCGGCTGGCGGGCAGACAGGCGGATGAACTGTTCGATGAAAGTCCGCAGCGCACCGGCGGCAGTATCGTCGGCCCCGGCCAAGTGCTCTTCCATCTCCGCACTGTAGCGGCCCAGCGCATTGTCGATCGTGGCGATCCAAAGCTGTTCCTTGGACCGGAAGTGATAGAGCACCAGCGTGTGCGTGACATCGGCATGCTCTGCCACCGCACGCGTGGAGGTCCCCTCGAAACCGAAAGCGCCGAAACATTCCAGTGCCGCCTTGAGCACCCGCTCGCGCACGTCATCGCCCCGGCGGCTGACCCGCACGCGGCGCTTGGCGGGGGCCTTCTGATCTACCGTCACCGGGTGCGCTTCGGCCCCGTCGAGCCGGACCGCCGTGCGCCCTCCGCTTGTTCGACGGCCGGCGCGCGCCGGCGCGTCCAAGTCATCAATTACGGATTGAGCCTCATCTCTGGCCATTCATCTGCCCCACGCCAAACGGTTGTTGTTGGGCAAACTACCATCAATTCTCCAACGAAAGCCAGAGCGGCGGCTAACCGCCCCGGCCTCGGGTTCAGGCGACCACCTTGTTCTCGATGATGCCGATGCCCTGGATCTCGCTGCGCACCACATCACCGGGCTGGAGGAAGCGGGGCGGCTGCATCGCCGCGCCGACGCCTTCGGGCGTGCCGGTGGAGATGATATCGCCAGGCTCCAGCGTGAAGGCGGTGGAGAGATATTCGATCTGCGCCGGCACCGAGTGGATGAACTGCTCGGTGTTGCTCGACTGACGCACTTCGCCGTTGACCGAGCAGGTGATGTCGAGCGTCGCCGGATCGGGAATCTCGTCCGCCGTGACGATCCACGGGCCGATCGGGCCATGGGTGTCGAAAGACTTGCCCATCGTGAAGGTGGCCGAATGGAACTGCCAGTCTCGCGCCGAGATGTCGTTGACGACGAGATAGCCGAAAACATGGTCCATCGCGTCCGCCGCCTTGACCGACTTGGCAGCGCGGCCGATCACCACGCCCAGCTCGACCTCGTAGTCGAGCTTTTCGGTGACCCCGCGCTCCAGATCGCCGAAGGGATCGTTGACGCAGGTGGTCTGCTTGTTGAACCATACCTGGTTGTCCGGAACGGCAATGCCGAGCGCGCGCGCTTCCTCGACGTGGCGGCGATAGTTCATCCCCAGCCCCAGGAACTTGCGCGGACGCAGCGGGGCCAGCAACTTGACGGTATCGAGCGCGACACGGGTTCCCTTGCCCCCGGCGATCGCCGCCGCGATCTGCGCCAGCGCTTCCGGGCCCGCCTCGATCAGGGCGATCATGTCGGTCTCGGCCCGGCCCAGGCTTTCGAGCGCGATCACGGACCCGTCGTCGACGATGCCCAGTTGCGGGCCCTGCCCTGCGTCAAACCGTGCGATCTTCATATCAACATTTCCACTTTAGATTGTTTCGGCGACCGGTGCAGCGCGTCAGCCCTGTGCCGGTGTATCGTAGAACCGGCGTGCGTCGGAATAGGTCGCAAGGTGGGCGGTCGATCCGCCATCGACGTTGATGACATGCCCGGTGATATAGCGCGCCTCGTCCGAAGCCAGCCAGGCGACGGCCTGCGCCACATCTTCGGGCGTGCCGAGATAGCCGGTAAGCGTCGCCTCGGCGTTCATTTCGATGAACGCGGCCGGGATCGACGCTTCGAGCAACGGGGTGGTGATCATCGAAGGGGCAACGGCGTTGCAGCGGATGCCTTCGCGGCCGAACGCGGTGGCGACCTGCTTGGTCAGGTGGATGACCGCCGCTTTCGACACGCCATAGGCCGGCATCTTGTAGAACGCATCGACGCCGTACATCGACGCGGTGTTGATGATCGACCCGCCGCCGTTCGGGCGCATCGCCAGGATCGCGTGGCGGCAACCCAGCATCGTACCGCGCACCGTCCCTTCGAAAATGCGGTCCCAGATATCGACGGGAATTTCGAGAATGTCGGTATCCTGGCTGATCGCCTCTGGCGCGGTATAGGCTGCGTTGTTGTGCAGGATATCGAGCTTGCCATAGCCATCGACCATCCGCGCGATCGCGGTCTTGAAGTCCTCTTCCACGCAGATATCGATGTGAAGCGCCTCGGCAGTGCCGCCCGCAGCGCGGATTTCTTCGACGGCGGCGGCGGCGGCAGAATCGTTGATATCGGCCACGCCGACCACCGCGCCTTCCGACGCCAGCCGCAGCGCGGTCGCCTTGCCCAGGCCCGAAGCCCCGCCGGTGACGATCGCCACCTTGCCCTTGAAACGCATGTGAAATTCTCCCGTAAATTCGGCATGCCCTTGGCGGGCGCGCTGTTTGTCCGACCCGGCCTGCCGCGGCCCGGCGCGGATCAGCCGAGCATCGGCAGTCCGCGCACGATCTTGAGCGAATTGGGCCAGGGCGTGCCCGGCGCGCGCGGCTGGCCGTGGATTTCCACCGCAACATGCGCCTGGGCGAGCCCGAGCACCAGCGCCATCAGGTTGTTGACCTGCGGCGGCAGCGAATCGAGCGCATAGCTGTCGATCAGGTCGCAGGCTTCGGCCGCGCGATCGGTCATCGCATCGTAGAAGTCGCGGATTTCCTCCATGGTCGATCCGCACCGCACCGCATGGCGCTCGCGCGTGGTGTGCAGGCCCCAGGTGTCACAATAGCGTTCGAGATCGCCGAACCCTTCGGGCAAGCGCGCGCCGCTCATCGCAGGGCCTCCGTAACGCTGGGGGCATCGACCCACTTGAGCAACTGGTCCATCGAATGGCGGATGCCGACCTCGCTGTCCTGGATCTGCATGAAATCGTTGCCGCCGCTATCGATGCCCCGCTGGGTGCGGGCCACATTGGCAAGGTCTTCCAGCACCACCTCGATCACCCGCGCCACATACATCTCCTGCTGCAACCGCTGCCGCGCGGTGAGCGGTTCCGGGACGTAGAACTTGACCTCATAGCGCGAGGTGTTCTCGGTCAGCGGCCAGAACTGGTGAACCCAGAACCCGCCGGGCCCGAAATCGATCTGGGTGTTGGGGAAGATGTTATTGACGTCCATCGACCAGCAATCCGAACCCGTCGGGTTCACCGCATCGTGGCGCAGGAACGCATCCATCTGGGCGCTGGTGCCGGCGGAAATGAGGCTACCGGTATCGCCCGAGGCATAGGCCAGCATCGTCACCTTGTGCGCCGGATCGATGCTCATCGCCGGGTTGCCGTACATCGACACCGTGCGGTGCGGCCCGAACACCCTGGCGTCCAGCAGGCGGGCGAACTTGTTCTCGTCCGAGGAAAATGTCTCGGCGATGGTCTTCTTGTGGATCGCCGGGATGTGATAGCTTTCGATGAAAGCATCCTGGACGACCTTCCAGTTGGCATCGAGATCGGCCTGCAACACGATCGGCCGGTCAGCGGCGACATAGGGCACGCCAGCGAGGCGATCGGCGAAAGTGCCGAGGAATTCCTGGAGGCCGACTTCGGGCTGCTTTTGCAGATTGACGAAGATCCAGCCCTCCCACACGTCAACCGACATGCGCGACAGGCCGCAGGCCTTCTTGTCGACGTTGAAGAAGCTGGGCTCGTCGGGAATCGAAACCACGTCGCCATCGGCCGCATAAGTCCAGGCGTGATAGGGGCACACAATGCGCTTGGCATTGCCGGCCCCGGCATCAAGCACTTGCGAGCCGCGATGCGAGCAGGTGTTGTAGAATGCCCGCACCGTGCCGTCCTTGCCGCGGTTGATGATCGCGGGGACGTTGCCGGGCAGCAGGTTGACGGTGATGTAATCGCCGTAGTTGGGAATTTCCTCGACCCGCCCGGCGACCAGCCAGGCGCGTTCGAATACTTGCGTGCGTTCCCGTTCGAAGAAAGCGGCGGAGCGGTACGGCTCCAGCGGCACCGGTGCGGTGCCAAGCCCGCAACTCTGGGTGAAAGTCGTCACCCCGGCGAATGGCTTGGCCATCGTGTTCACGTTCATCGCCTCTCCTCCTGCGATACGGCGGCCCCGTCGATCCCTGTTTCTGATCCGGAGTCTGTAACTGCAATCTGACCGCTTGGTAAGTTTAGATCAGGCACTAGGCATGTCAATAGGCCGCCCGACGAGCTCCGCCGAGGTGTGCGAAAGTCTGGCCTGTTGAAACTTACGACCCCGGCGTGGTTCGCCGCCGGCGCTTGCCGCCCAGCCGGGGCACGTCGATGGTCGCCCCCTCGCGGGTCTTGGCCCGGATCATGCGCAGGAACGCCTTCTGGCGCAGGATGCCGAAGAAATCGAGCATGAACGGCAAGGCCAGTTCGAGCATGGCCGCCGCCTCGGTCTGGCCGATCCGTCCTTCCACCTGATCGAGGAATATCTTCGCTTCGTTCGCGGCGATGTATTCCGAACCTTCGACATAATAGGCGAGGATATCGGGCGGGAAGCCGTGATCCTCGTCGAACCCGGCTTCGCGCATGCGGCACCAGATGTTCAGCAGCCCGGCATCGGTCAGGCTGATCTGTGGCCCGCCATCGCCATCGATCAGTTCGATGATCCCCAGGTTGGCCAGCGCCCTGGCATCGACCAGCGCCTTCGGATTCTTGTCCAGCAGCGCATCGATGGCGAGATAGCCCTTGTCGACCCCTACCCGCGTGGAGACGAGGTCTTCCAGTTGCGAGAAGGCAGCGGCCCCGATCTGAGTATCGCCGCCCTGCCCCTGCATCGCCGCCTTGATCTGAGGCAGGGTCATGCGCGAATCGAGCTGGAGTTTGCGCACGGCCAGGATCGCACGGACATGATCCTCGCCATAATCGGCGACATTACGGGCCGGCCGGCTCGGCTCGGGCAACAGTCCTTCGCGGAACAGGACGCGAATCGTTTCGCGGTTTACCCCGGTCCGGGCCTCAAGTTCACGCATTTTCATGGCATCGCTCTACGCAAAAATATCTGGAAAGTCTTGATCTGGCGCATGGCAAATTTCCGATTGATCATCGGGGCATTTTTGCGTATGTTCCTAACGTGAAATTGCGCTGGCCCGGTTGAAGGTCCGCGCGGGAGAGTTCGCAATGGATTATACTCGTTACTATCTGGGCGCGTTGCTGCAGCTTGCGGTGATCGCGGGCTTTTTCGTTGGCGGGGCGTGGGTGTTCATCGGCATCGCCAGCCTGCCCGCTTTCGGCCTGATCGACAGCATGTTGCCCAACGACATGAAACCGCGTCGGATTTCGAACAAGACGCTGGCCGATATCCCGGTCTGGCTGTGCTCGCTGCTGGGCCCGGCGATCTACATCGCCGCCGCATTCTGGGTCGCCCGCAACCCCGGCGCGCCGGCATGGCAGTACGTCGGCGTGATTACCTCGTGCGCCTGGATGAGCGTCATCCCGGTCGTGCCGGCCACGCATGAACTGTATCACCAGCGCGGCAAGCTGCGCCGTCTGGTCGGTCGCTATTGCCAGATCTGCTATCTCGACGCGACGCGCGAGATCGCGCACGTTGTCGGCCATCACATTGATGTCGCCACCAGCAAGGACGGCGATACCGCCCCGCGCGGCACCTCGCTCTATGCCTTCACGCCGCGCGCGGTAATCGTCAGCACCCGCGAAGCCTGGGGTTCGGAAAGCGACAATCTCGAAAAGATGGGCAAGGGCCGCTGGAGCATCGGCCACCGCATCTACCGCGCGATCCTGGCACAGATCATCTTCCAGGCGATCATCTTCGCCATCGGCGGGTGGACGGCTGTCGCGGTGACCATCGCCGGCATGATCGGTGCCCGCTTCTGGGTCGAAAGCTTCAACTACTTCCAGCACTATGGTCTGGTCCGCATCGAAGGCGCGCCGATCGGCAAGCGGCACGTGTGGAACCACCTCAAGCCGCTGTCGCGCATCATGGGCTTCGAGATCACCAACCACGCCGATCACCACACCAACAGCTTCGCGGCGTTCCACGAACTGGTGCCCGATCGGGACTGGATTCCGATGCCTTCGGTCTACGTGTGCTTCTTCTCGGCGCTGATCCCGCCGCTGTGGCACCACAAGGTCATCATGCCCGCGCTCAAGCGCTGGGACAATGAAATGGCCACCCCGGCCGAGCGTGAGGTTGCCCGCGAACAGAACCGCCGTGCCGGCTGGCCGGACTGGTTCGATGGCACCCCCGCCACGGACGGACGCCTGGCCGCCGCCTGACGTCCGCTGCCCGAACGAAAACGGCCCGGCCGCCAGCAGGCGACCGGGGCCGTTTTCGTTTGGGCGTTACGCTATTTGATCAGGCGGTCAGCCGCTCGGCCATCCGCTCGATCCGGGCCAAGTCCATGCCGGAGAGGTGCGCGAGGTATTGCGCGGCCGAGCCGTAGTTCCGACCGATGACCTCCAGCGCGTTGGCCAGGTATTCGGGCCGCACCGCCATCACCTCGGCGATCATCCAGTCCGGGAACCGGCTCTGTCTATTCCCGAGCAGCGCAGTCATGGCCACCTCAACCCGTTCCGCGCCCATGTCGTTGGTCTGGAGATAGTTGGCGTAGACATCGTCTTCGTGGACGCCCAGCGCCAGATGCAGCAGCGCCACGGCCAGCCCGGTGCGGTCCTTGCCGGCAAAACAGTGGATCAGCACCGCCTCGTCCTCGGTCTCGGATGCCTGCTCAACCGCCGTGACATAATGCTGCGCTGCCTGGCGGAAGCGCGGGCCTTCGGGCAGCTTGCGATAGATCGAACAGTAGTGTGCCATTACCTGATCGTTGGAGGTCAGGCCGCGAAAGGCATCCACGGCGTGCGGGATGGTGTTGTCTTCGCAATCGGGGCTGAGCACGCGCCCGTCGAACCCGTCGAACGCCACGCCGCGCGGGGTGTTGCGTTCGGCATCGGTGCGCATGTCGATGATGGTGCCGATCCGCAGCGCCGCCAGCACTCCGGCGAGATCGGTTCCTGCAGTTTCCAACTGGCCGGAACGGAACAGGCGCCCGGTTTGCAACCGGGCGCCTGACGTGGTGGCGAAACCACCTGCTTCACGAAGATTGTACGCGGCGGCGCCGGGCGAGCTAAGCTGGAAACTGCCTTCAGGCCGGACGGTATCGCGCATCAATTCTTACCCCATGACATAGATGGATTTGGTGTTCTGGTAGGCACCGATCGCCTCGGGCCCGAACTCGCGGCCCAGACCGCTCGCCTTGATGCCGCCGAACGGCGCACCGAGCGAGGGCATGTAGCCATTAACGCCGACTGTGCCGCTTGCAACCCGGCGGGCGACATCGGTGGCATGCGCACTGTCCGCGCTCCACACCGACCCGCCGAGGCCGAACTGGCTATCGTTGGCGATCCGCACCGCCTCGTCCTCACCGTCATACGGAATGACGGCCAGCACGGGGCCGAAGATTTCCTCCTGCGCGATCCGGTCCGAATTGTCCACATCGGCAAAGATCGTCGGCTCGACGAACCAGCCGCGATTGGTCGACTGCGGGCGACCGCCACCGGCCACGAGGCGGGCCTCTTCCTTGCCGATGGCGATATAGCTTTCAACCTTGTCGCGATGCGCGGACGAAGCCATCGGCCCGATGTGGGTGGCGGGATCGAGCGCATCGCCCACGGTCAGCGAATTGGCGAACTGCGCCAGCGCGCCGACCACTTCGTCATAGCGCTTGCGCGGCGCAAGAACGCGGGTGCCGTTGTAGCAGGCCTGTCCGTTGTTGAGCATCGAAGCCATCGGCACGCCCTGCAGGAAAGTCCCGATATCGGCATCCTCCAGCAGGATCGCCGCCGACTTGCCGCCCAGTTCCAGCGTCACCGGACGCAGCAGCTCGCCGCAGGTGCGGGCGATGGCGCGGCCGGCACCGGTCGATCCGGTGAAAGCCACCTTGTCGATCCCCGGATGGCTGACGAGATAGGCACCGACATCGCGATCGGCCGCCACCCAGTTCAGCACGCCGGCGGGAACGCCCGCTTCCAGCGCCGCTTCGGCCAAAAGGTAGCTGTCGAGGATGGTGCCCGGCGAAGGCTTGATCACCAGCGTGCAGCCCGCCGCCATCGCCGGTGCGATCTTGTTGAGCGCGAGGGTGACGGGGAAGTTCCACGGCACGATCGCCGCGACGACGCCCAGCGGCGAGCCTTCGACCAGCGTTTCCTTGCCCATCTGCGAGGGGCGCACATCGGGCGCGCCGATGCCGCGCGCGAGCTGGGCGTAATACTGGATGACACCGGCACCGAACTGGCCTTCGAGCAGGCTGCTGAGCGCAATCGGCATGCCGTTCTGCATGCTGACCGCCTGCGCGATCTGTTCCCCGCGCGCGGCGACCGCGCCCATGAACCGCTCCATCACCTCGGCCCGCCAGGTCGGGCTTGCGTCGCGCCAGCCCGAACCGTCGAACGCGGCGCGCGCGGCGGCGACGGCGGCGTCGACATCGGCTTCAACCGCTTCGGGCACGACGGCGAAATCCTCGCCGGTCGAAGCGTTCACCAGCGTGAAGCGACGGTCGCTCTGGGGGGCGACCCATTCGTTGCCGATAAAGAAGGCGTCCCGGTTCATATCCATCAGATCAATCCTCTCAAACTTCGATGATTTGCGTTCAATGCGTCGTTATGAAGTCAGCGAAGCGTGCTCGCATCGGTGAATTTGTCGTAGTAAATGGCGCTAAGCCCGACCCCACCCCCGGTCAGCACGGCGACGGCAGCGTCGATCATCGGCGGCGGGCCACACATATAGGCCTGCAACCCTTGCGAGCCACCCAGTTGCGCGATCGCGGCGGGGATTTCCTGCGTCACCATACCATGGCGCATCCCGTCCACGGCTTCTTCCGACAGCACCGGCCAGAAATCGAACCGCCCCTTCCACTGCGCGCCGATCGCGGCGATCTCGTCGATGCAGTAAAGGTCGCGGGCACCGCGCCCCCCGAACAAAAGTACGGCATCGCGGGCCACGCCGCGCGCCACCGCATCTTCGAGCAGGCTCATCAGCGGCGACAGGCCGCTGCCGCCGCCGACCAGCAGGATCGGGCCATCGCCGTCGCGCAGCCAGAAACCACCGTGCGGAGCCTCGATGACGAATTCGGTGGCGGCGAAGCTGTCGGCGAACAGCGGTTCGGTGAACGCCCCGCCCGGCACCTTGCGGATGAACGCCGACACCCGGCCGGAGCCGTCCGCCGATGGCTTGGCGCTGAACGAATAGGACCGGTGGCCGGGCGAACCGGGCCACGAGACGTTCATGTACTGCCCGGCGCGATAGCGCAGCGGGGCATCGACCTGCCAGGTGATCTTGCGGATATCGTGCGTCAGATCGATCGATTCGACGATGCGGCCGGTGGTCTGCGCCGGGGCTTCATCGGCCGAGGGCAGATCGACCTCGATCACCAGGTCCGATTCGGGGACCGCCTGGCAGGCAAGGATGTAGCCGCCCTGCAATTCCTCGCGACTGAGGGTGTAGCCGAAGGGAGTGATGGCATCGACCTTGCCCGAGACCAGCCGCGAACGGCACGAGCCGCAAGTGCCGACGGTGCAATCGTGCGGAAAGGCGATTCCCAGTTCGAGGGCGCTTTCCAGGACCGTCTTGTTCTTGCCGACTTCGAACGTGGTACCCGATGGTTCCAGCACAACCTTGGGGGGGGCTTTCTTGCCGAAAAGCTTGCTGAACATAGGCTTGCCTGACTCTCCCGAAACGGCCCGCCGTGGCCGATTTGCCACGGTCTGGAATGCTGCACTGCGTCAACTTGTAAATGTGTTGACATTATCACCGCATTACCTAGTTTGCGTATCAAGGTCACGCAAAATCGCGATGGCCGATTAGCAAGGGAGGTAATGCATGAAAGCAATTCGCTATGTAAGCCTGTGTGCGCTGGCCATGGGCATCAGTGCACCTGCTTGGGCTCAGGAAAGCCAAGGCGAAAGCACCGGCGGACTCCAGGAAATCATCGTCACCGCCACCAAGCGCTCTGAGAATCTGCAGAACGTGCCGGTTGCCGTCTCGGCGATCTCGTCCGAAGCGCTGGCCAAGAAGGGCGTGTTCGAAACCTCGGACCTAAACGCCTCGATGCCGAACCTGCAGGTGTCTTCGCCTTATGGTTCGCAGCAGCCCAATTTCTCGCTGCGCGGCGTCGGCGTCGGCACCGAATTCAACGCCAACGCGGCATCGCCGGTCGGCGTCTATGTCGACGAAGTCTACCAGGCGTTCCGGGCCAGCCACGGTCAGCAGCTCTATGATCTGGAACAGATCGAAGTCGTGCGCGGTCCACAGGGCACGCTTTACGGCCGCAACACCACCGGCGGCGCAATCAACTTCATCACCCGCAAGCCCAAGCTTTCGGGTGCCAACGGCTATGCCACGATCGGCTATGGCAACTTCAACCGCGTCAACGGTGAAGCGGCCATCGAAGTGACCCCGGTCGAGGACAAGATCGGCCTGCGTGTCGCCGGCACGTTCGTGAACTCCGACCCCTATGTCCATAACGTCCTGGCGCCCGGCCTCAACACCTCGGCAGCGGGCGGTGCGTCCGGCCTGAACATGATCAACGATCGCAGCCCCGGCGGCACCAAGAGCTACGGCATCCGCGGCACGCTGCGTGTGAAGCCCACCGATACGCTCGATATCATGCTCAAGGGATACTACGCGAAGGCTGTCGGCGGAACCGAATCCCCGCTGCCGACCGGGCAGACCAAGGGCAGCGACGAGATCGACTATACCTCTCCCAACTTCCTGTTGGGCGGCCTGTTTGCAGCCTTGGCACCCGCCGGCTTGGTTCCCGACCATTACAGCCAGTCCGAAAACGGTCTGAGCAGGAATCAGGTGCAGCTTGATACCGTAGGCAAGGCGCTGACGCGGGCCGAGGGCGTGGTGCTGACGGTGAAGGCGGAACTGACCGATTCGCTCGATCTCGTTTCGATCAGCGGATATGACTCGGGCCGGTATCTGCAATCGCAAACGGACTGCGACGCGACGCCGCTACGTCTGTGCTCGATCGGTTATGGATCGAAGTTCCACGCGTTCAACCAGGATCTCCGCTTCGTATACGACGGCGGGCCGTTCAAGATGATTCTCGGCGGGTTCTATGGCAAGGATACGGTGACCGGCGACAACAAGCCGGACTTCTTCAACTTCACCAGTGACATTCGTGCGGCGCTGGGCCTACCCGCCACCTATTTCAATCCGGGCGGCGCGTTCGGCGCGGCTTTCCCGGCTGGGTCGCTGCCGACAGGCATTCGCGCCACGCAGCACTTCAAGCAGGTTCGCGACAGCAAGGCGATCTACGGGGAAGGCAGCTACGAGCTGACGCCAACCCTGAAATTTACCGCCGGGCTGCGCTATACGATCGACAAGAACACCTTCAAGGACGGCATCACTACCTATTACGATGACACTGGAACCGCCCGGATGCTGACGGTTTCGGATTATGCGGGCGGTCCCTACTTCCTTGCGCCGATCTATGACCCAACGGGCACGCTGGTCATTCCCGCGTCCACCGGTCCGCTTCCGGGCGGCCTCGAACGGCGGGGCAAGACCAAGAAGTTCTCCGGCCGCGCCATCGTGGACTGGAAGCCGGTGGACGGCGTGATGCTCTACGCCAGCTACAGCAAGGGCTATCGCGCGGGCACCTTCAACGGCCTCGCCTATGGCAGCGCCAACCAGGTCTACTTTGTCCGTCCGGAACAGGTCGATGCCTATGAAGTGGGCTTCAAGACCCGCTTCATGAACAACCGCGTGCAGATCAACGGCGCGTTCTTCTACTATGACTACCAGGGCCAGCAGGGCCAGGTGGTGGACAACACCGCCACCGCCAACCTGATCGCTCTCGACGGAACGCTGAAGGGCTTCGAAGCGGACATGCAGTTCGCCGCGACCGACACCCTGACGCTGACCGCCGCAGTCGGTGTCCTCGACACCAAGTACAAGGGCTTCGACCAGACCAAGTGCGCCGCGCTCAGCCTCGCCGGCAAGTTCCCCGCGCAGCAGGGTTCGTGCGTGCAGTCGTCGGGCGGCAACGTCAGCGTCGGCGGCAATCCGTTCCCTTACGCGGCCAAGCTCTCGCTCAACTTCGGGTTCGACTGGGATGCGGTCGAGCTGGGTGACGGCAAGATCAAGATCCACGGCGACACGTCGTACACCGGCAAGTTCTACTTCGATTCCTTCAAGGACTACAGCCGTGGCCCGCTGGTCAATGTCACCACCGGTGACTTCGCCAACGGCAGCGGCAAGTACTGGCTCGCCAACGGCCGGATCAGCTTCGACACCCCGAACTACACGGTTTCGCTGTGGGGCAAGAACCTGACCAACAAGACCTACTACCCCTATGGCATCGCCATCGAGAACCTGTTCGGTAACGGCTACCGCGTCCGCGCGCAGCCGCGCACCTACGGTGTCGAGGCCACCGTCCGCTTCTGATAAGGAAGGCGTTGCGCCGGATCATGTCCGGCGCAACGCCGACCCGCCAGAAGTCGCTCATTTGGGAGACACGCGATGGCATCGGCACCGATGACAGAAGACAACAGCTACGGCGCATGGAAATTCTGCGCCTGGAATGGCATGATCTTCATGGCCGTTTTCATGTATTTCTGGGGATGGCTCGGCCATAACCTGCCGCCTTTCGCAGGCGATGCCCCTGCCAGCGAAGTCGCCGGCTATTTCCGCAATCACAGCGATGCCGTTAGGCTCGGCATGGTCACGTCGATGACTTTCGCCGTGTCCTATGCGGTGTGGGGCATCGCAATCGGCAAAGTGATGGATTACGCGATCGGGCGGGGCCACATCCTCACCGACCTCCAGGTCTGGGGTGCCGGGCTGACCGTGGTCCCGATCCTCGTCTCGTCCTCGTTCTGGCTGCTCGGGTCGTACCGTCCCGAAGCGCTCGACGATACCACCCTGCAGATGATCTACGACGCCGCCTGGCTGCTGATCGACCTCGCCTATGCGGTGACGTCGGTCCAGATGTTCGGCCTCGGCTTCGGGTTCCTGCGCGACAAGCGGGCAGAGCCGTTCTTTCCCAAGTGGGTCTGCTGGTATTCGATTTGGGTCGGCTTCATGTTCATCGCGGAATGCTTCATGCCGTTCTTCAAGGGCGGCGCGTTCAACCGGTCGGGCATCCTGAACTTCTGGATCGAATTCAGCATCTTCTTCGCCTATGCGCCGATAATCACCTGGTACACCCTCAAGGCCATCGGCCGCATCCGCGTCGAAAACGGCGACTGATCCCGATGTACGCGCCATCGACCATGCCGGCTGAGACCAGAAAGAAGGCCCTCGCGCTTCCCGGAGACGAGGGCGTCTTCTTCTTCATCACCGCCGACATGGCGATGTTCGCGCTGTTCTTCCTCGTGTTCATGGTCGGCCAGGCGCAGGCCCCGGATATCTACCGCGCTTCGCGCGCGGCGCTCGATCCGACGCTGGGCCTGCTCAACACGCTGATCCTCGCCACCAGCGGCTGGCTGATGGTGCGGGCGGTCGACGCGGCGCGGCGCGAACGGTGGTCTGCCGCGCGCCGCAACGTGATCGCCGCCGCGCTGGTCGGGCTGGGCTTTGCCGTCACCAAGGCGTTCGAATATCACGCCAAGATCAGTCACGGCATCACGCTCAACACCAACGAATTTTTCACGTACTATTACGCCTTCACCGGGCTGCACTTCTTCCATTTCGTGATCGGCGTCCTCGTCCTCGCCATCACCCAGGCCAAGCTGGCCGCGCCCGAAGGCGAGAAGACGCGCATCTGGCTCGAAAGCGCAGCCGCCTACTGGCACATGGTCGATCTGCTGTGGATGGTGCTGTTCCCGATGCTCTATCTGGCCGGGGGCACGGCATGAAGCTGTCCAGCACCTTGGCCTATGGCATCATCGCCGCGCTTTCGATCAGCAGCTTCGCGCTGTTCGAAAGCCAGGGCCACACGCTGATCCTGGCGCTGGCGGTATTCGCCATCGCGCTGGTCAAGATCGCGACGATCCTCAACGGCTTCATGCACCTCGAATGGCAGCACCGTCCTTTCGCCCAGGTCCTGACCGGGTGGCTGGTCGTAGTTGGAGCCGTTCTGGCAGGCGGCATGTTCGCCCTGCCGTGGAATTCATGACCCGATGACGTCCGCTCCGGGGGGAGCAGCGGATCGGGTCGGACCGATGGAGAATAGCTTGTCGAAATTCGCAGGAATCACGCTGACCCGGCCGGAACTGACGCTGGATGCGGTGCATGACGGTCGCCATGCGCTGAGCACCGCCATCGCCAACGATCGCGAATCGATCCCGCTACTGGCGCACCTGCCGGAAGAGGGCATCGCCTTTTTCACGTATACGTGGGTGAATGCGGCCAGCGAAGCCGGCGCGGCGGTGTGCCTGTTCGGCCCCGGCGTCGGCCCCGAACCGATCGTGATCGGCCTGCCCGATCGCCCGGTCCCGGCCGACATGAACTTTTCCGAATGGAAGATCGAAGGCTTCGAGATGAAGCATGATCTCCAGTTCGGCACCGCCAGGTTCCACTTCGCCGACGATCGCGTCGCGCTCGACTTCACGTTCGAGGGCGCGCACCCGCCTTACGCCTATGCCGGGAGTGCCGGCGGCTGCCCGAGCTATTGCGCCACCAACCGCATCGAGCAGAGCGGCCGGGTGTGGGGCACGCTGACGCTGGCGGGGCGCACCATCGCATTCGACACCACCGGCCACCGCGATCATAGCTGGGGCACGCGCGACTGGAAGGCGATGCAGAACTATCGCTGGTTCCAGGGCCAGGCCGGCCCCGGCGTCTCGGTTCACTTCTGGCATCTCAACGCTCTCGGCCAGACGCGCCTGATCGGTTACGTGTTCAAGGACGGTGTCATGGCCGAAGTCACCGGCCTCGATTTCGACCTCGCATTCGACGACCGCTTCCTCCAGCGCAGCCTGACGGCGACGATCACCGACGATGCCGGCCGCACTACCAGCCTCGCAGCCGAATTCTACGCACACGCCCCGCTCATCCCCAGCCCGGACCTGGTGCTGAACGAAGCGGCGGCCACCATCACTGTCGACGGCAAGCCCGGCGTCGGCTGGCTTGAGTGTGCATGGCCCACCGATTACCTCGCGCACATCCGCGCCAATCCCGCCTACGCCCAAGGCTGAACCGATGTCGACCGGCCTCACCGAAATGGAAACGCCGCTGCGCGCCATCCTCGACCGGCGCGCTGCCAACCGCGACCTGCCGCCCTATCGCGCGGCGCTGCGCCACGAGATCGCGGCCGTGCTCCAGGGCTTCTTCGATGCCACCCTGCCCGGTGCCACTGTGGCCGACGTCAAGCGCGTCGGCGGCGGGGCATCGAAGGAACAGTTCTTCTTCGCGCTGACGCACGAGGGCGAAACCCAGCGCTACCTGCTGCGGATGGACCCGCGCAAAGCGATTACCGAGACCGACCGGGCCCGCGAAAGCCTGTTGCTGGACCTGATGCAGGGGATCGTCCCGGTCCCGCGCCCGGCCTGGACCGATAACGAAGCGCGCTATTTCCCGCAGCCGGCCGCGATAATGCATGTCGTGCGCGGGGTGACCAAGCCCAGCGTCTCGGCCCAGAAGGTCAGCGGCCTCGGCACCTGGCTCGGGCCGGACTATCGCGACCGGCTGAAGGACCAGTTCCTCGATCATCTGATCGCCATCCACGGTTTCGACTGGCGCGGCCGGCCGCTGCCCGGCTTCGAGGTGCCCGATGCCGATGCGAAGCAGGCGGCACGCTGGACGCTCAACTACTGGCGCGAAATCTGGCGGATCGACGAAGGCGAAACCCGGCCGATCTTCGCGCTGGCGGAACAGTGGCTGCTGGCCAACCTGCCCGATTGCGCCGAACTGGTGCTGACTCACGGCGATTATCGCACCGGCAATTACCTGTTCGACGAGGACACCGCCGAGATCACCGCCCTGCTGGACTGGGAGCTGGCGCGCATCGGCGATTACCACGAGGACCTGGCCTGGGTGCTGATGCAGGTGTTCGGCACATTCGATGAAAACCGCACGTTCCGCGCCTCGGACCTGTTCGAGCGCGAGGAGTTCATCCGCGCCTACGAACAGCGCTCGGGCCGCACGGTCAATCGCAAGACCTTGCACTTCTACGACGTCTTGAGCAGCTTCAAGTGCTACATCATCTGCGCCGCCAATGGTAGCGCGGCGGCACGTTCGCAGCACAACCACCAGGACGTGCTGCTCACGTTCCTCGCCGCCGCGGCCCCGATGTTCGCGGATGATCTCGTCCGCCTTCTGCGCCAGGGAGAACCGGCATGATCCCGACGATTGACGAACGCCTGGCCAGCATCGTGCGCTCGCTGTCCGAAGTGATCGTGCCGCACCTTCCCGAGGATGCATCGCTCGCGCGCGAACAGGCCGGGCTCATCATCGGCCATGTCCAGATCATCCGCAGCCAGATCGACGATGCCCCGGCCTACGAACAGGCCGAACGCGATGATGCCGCCGCGCTTGGTCAGGCGCTGCTGGCGGAGTTCCCGGCAGACCGCTACGGTGCGGCCGCGATGGATGCTCTGAAACAAGCAATCACGCTTACTACTTCCGATGTGAGGGAAAGCCGCCGGGCGATCAACACCGCCATCGAAGCGGTGATCCAGGCCATCTCGGCAGGAACCTGCGCCGCCTCGAAATCTCGTCTTTCCAGCATAATCCTTGATTTCGAGGACACCCGAACGCAAAAGGACCGCAAGTGGTTCGCCCCGTTCGGATTCGATACAATCTGATAAACAAACATATGGATATTGGGACATGGATGCACTTGCTGCTGTACTGCACGAACCCGCCGGGCCGTTCACCATCGAACGCATCGAAGTTGCCGAGCCGCAGGCCGGCGAAGTGCGCGTCGCCGTCAAGGCGGTAGGCATCTGCCACAGCGATCTCGTGATCGCCTCGGGCGCGCTGGGCAACCCCTTCCCCACGGTGCTGGGCCACGAAGGTGCCGGCGTGGTCGATGCAGTCGGGGAAGGCGTCACGTCGGTCAAGCCGGGCGACAAGGTGCTGATGTCGTTCAACAGTTGCGGCCATTGCGTCCGCTGCGACCATGACGATCCGGCCTATTGCCACTCCTTTTTTCCGCTCAACATGATCTGCGCCCGCGCCGACGGCTCGACCCGCATGACCAAGGACGGCCAGCCGATCGCCGACAACTGCTTTGGCCAGTCGTCGTTCTCGGCCGTTTGCGTCGCGAACGAGCGCAATGTCCTCAAGGTCGCCGACAATGCCGATCTTACCACGCTGGCACCGCTGGGTTGCGGCATCCAGACCGGCGCGGGCGCGGTGCTGCGCTCGCTCAAGGGCAAGGCCGGTGAAACGCTGCTGGTGATCGGCGGCGGCGCGGTCGGGCTGTCGGCGGTGATCGGCGGCACCCTGGCCGGATGCACGCAGATCATCCTGATCGAACCGCAGGCCAAGCGCCGCGAGATGGCGCTCGAAATCGGGGCCACCCACGTCATCGATCCCGCCACCGCCGGCAACATCGTCGAAGCGGTGCGCGCGATTGTCCCGATCGGGGTCGACATGATCGTCGATACCAGCGGCCACATGCCGACGCTCGAACAGACCCCCGGCATGATCGCGCCGATGGGCCGCATCGGCCTTGTCGGCCTTCCCGGCGCGCTTGATGCGGCGCTGCCGCTGCCGATGATCCAGTGGCTGACGCTGGGCGGCACCGTGCGCGGCATCGTCGAGGGTGACAGCGACATCACCGGCTTCCTGCCCGAACTGCTCGCCTATTACGCCGAAGGACGCCTGCCGTTTGACAAGTTCGTGACGCGCTATCCGTTCGAGAAGATCAACGAAGCCATCGCCGATTCCCACCACGGTGCCTGCATCAAGCCGGTGCTGGTTCTAGACTGACGGACAATTTCGCAAACCATGACTTACGATACCATGCGCATCGAACGGGACGGCGGGCTGGCCCGGCTGGTCCTGACCCAGGGCAGCCGCGGCAATCCGATCAATGGCGAATTCTGCCGGGATTTCCTGCTGGTCGCTAACGAACTGTCCGAAGACCGTTCGGTGCGCGCGGTTCTGGTGGTCGCGGAAGGCAAGAACTTCAGCTTCGGTGGCGATATCGCCAGCTTCACCGGTGAACTCGATCGTCTGCCGCTGATGATCAAGCGCTGGACCGCCGACATCCACGCCGGCATCGCCCGGCTGTCGCGGATGAACGCGCCGGTCATCGCGGCGGTGCAGGGTGTCTGTGCGGGCGGGATGAACGGTGTCGTTGCAGGCTGCGACTATGTGGTCGCCGCCGAAGGCGCGCGCTTCGTTGCGGCTTATGCCGGGATCGGTTTCTGCGCGGATGCCAGCACTTCGGTCACCCTGTCGCACCGGATCGGCATCGCCCGCGCCAAGCGCTTCCTGTTGCTGAACGAGACGCTGGATGCGCCCACCGCGTTGTCGCTGGGCATGATCGACGATCTTGCGCCGGCCGACGAATATCTGGCCCGCGCCGAAGCGGTGGCGCGCAGGCTGGCCGATGGCCCGACCCGGGCGTTCGGCGAAATCCGCCGGCTGTTCCTCTCGGTCGAGGATCAGCCGCTGGAAACGCAGCTCGAATTCGAAGCCCAGGCGCTGGCCCGCTGCGCCGGCACCGCCGACGCGCGCGAGGCGATCACCGCCTTTGCCGAAAAGCGCAAACCCACCTTCACCGGAGCATAACCCCGCATGTGGCTGTACCCCGAAGTCCGCACGCTGGGCGAATTCATCGAATACCACGGCCGCCACACGCCCGAGCGCCGCGCGCTGGTCAGTGGTGAACGGACGATTTCCTTCGCCGAATACGATGCCGTCGCCAACAGCATCGGCAATGGCCTGATCGCGCAAGGGATCGGGGCGGGCGATCGGGTCGGCTTTCTCGGCCTCAACAGCCCGGATTTCTATCTCGCGCTGGTCGGCTGCGCCAAGACGCGCGGAGCGTTTACCGTGTTCAACTGGCGGCTCGCCGCCGCCGAACTGGCGCAGCTTGTCGCTGACAGCGAGGCGAAGATCGTCTTCGTCGAGCGGGTGGTGGAGAACCTGTGGCACCAAGCGCTCGAACTGTGCGACGTGCATCCGGTGACGGTCTACTACGACGAGACCGATACGCTGGAACGGCAATACGCCCGCTATCCCACGACGAAGCCGGACCTGTTCATCAGCGAAGAGGACATCGCGGTCCAGCTTTACACCTCGGGCACCACCGGTCTGCCCAAGGGCGTGATGCTCAGCCACGGCGGCTTCAACCGCATGCGGCTGTGCGAGCATTTCGAGCCGGCCTACGAATGGCGGGACGGGGACATCTTCATCAACCCGCTGCCCAACTTCCACCTCCTGTCGATCGGCATCGCCTGGCAATGCCTTTACAACGGTGTGGCGATCTCGATCGTGCGGCAGTTCGATCCCGGCCTCGTCTGCGATGTCATCCAGCATGACCGCCCCACCCTGCTGACGCTGACGCCGACGATGATCCAGATGCTGCTCGATCATCCCAAGGCGGAAAGCACCGATTTCTCCTCGATCCGGCTGACGCTCTATGCCGGCTCGCCGATCTCGCTTGGCCTCATCAAGCGAGCGATCGGGCGGATGCCGGGCAAGTTCATGCAGTTCTACGGCGCGACCGAGGCGGGCGGGGCCTTCTCTATCCTGCGCCCGGACGAGCATGATCTGGAACATGAGGGCAAGCTGCAAAGCTGCGGCCGGCCGCTGCCGCTGATCGAGTTCCGCATCGTCGATGGCGAAGGCAACGAAGTGCCGCAGGGCACGCCGGGCGAACTGCTGGTGCGCGCCCCGGCGATCACGCCCGGCTACTGGAAGCAGCCCGAAGCCACGGCCAAGGTCCTGAAGAACGGCTGGTATCACACGGGTGACGTCGCGCGTCAGGATGAGGAAGGGCTCTACTACATCGTCGATCGGGTGAAGGACATGATCGTCTCGGGCGGGGAGAACATCTACTGCGCCGAGGTGGAGAACGTCCTGTCGATGCACCCCGCCGTCGGCTCGGTCGCGGTGATCGGCGTGCCGGATTCGCGCTGGGGCGAAGCGGTGATGGCCTGCGTCATCCTGAAGGCTGACAACACGCTGACCGAAGCGGACCTGATCGCCCATGCGCGTACCGGTCTTGCCGGCTACAAGGTGCCCAAGCGGGTCAAGTTCATGGACAGCTTCCCGCTGGTGCCCAGCGGCAAGGTTTCCAAGAAGGATCTGCGCGCGCCGTTCTGGGCCGAACATGGCCGCCAGATTGGCTGAGCCCGCACCCCGGCCACTGCCGCCCGGTCAGTTCCACGGCCGCGCTTTCGTGCGGTTCGGGCTGGGCCGGTTCAAGAATCGAAAGCTGCCTGCGGCTCCTCCGTTGCAGGTACGCCTGCGGGGGGACGTAGCTGCCGAAGTCGATGCAGGGCCGCAGATCGCGACGCTGCCCAAGGTCGAGCAGATTTCAGACTTCCACTGCGTCACCACCTGGTCACGGCTCGGTGTGCGGTGGACCGGTGTGCGCTTCGCAGACTTCTACCACACCATAGCGATCCCCATGGCCGAGCCCGATCCGCAGGCGCGGCTCGTCGTATTCCACGGCCTTGACGGCTATCGCTGCGCCATGAACCTGGATGACCTGCTGGCGAGCGACGATGTGCTCCTCGCCACAGCGCTGGACGGCGCGCCGCTGGGGGTGGAACACGGCGCACCGCTGCGGCTGATCGCCCCGGCGCACTATGGCTACAAGAACGTCAAGCACGTGGTTCGGATCGAATTCCTGAAATCGCGCCGGGGCTATCGCTTCCCGCTGCCCTATCCGTCACTGATGGATCACCCGCGCGGGCGGGTGGCGCTGGAGGAGCGGGCGCGCTTCCTGCCCAACTGGCTTATACGCCCCATATACAAATTGTTTGTTCCAAAGGCCGTGCGCAAAAGTTAACGCTGCGCCGCTGCAAATTTTCAGGATCACCGGATGCTCGACGCCCTGTTCTCGCCCGTGCGCATCGGCGCGCTGGATCTGCCTAACCGCGTGGTGATGGCCCCGCTGACCCGCGCCCGCGCCACCCCCAATAACGTGCCGACCGAGCTGATGGCCCGCTACTACGCGCAGCGCGCCGATTGCGGCCTGATCGTCAGCGAGGCTTGCGCGGTCGATCCGCTGGGCATGGGCTGGTACCGCGTGCCGGGCATCTGGACGGACGAAATGGCCGCCGGCTGGCGCAAGGTCACCGATGCGGTGCACGCAGCCGGCGGACGGATCGTGCTGCAACTTTGGCACATGGGCCGGCTGGTGCTGCCCGAATATCTGGGCGGCGAACTGCCTGTCGGCCCCTCGGCCATTGCTGGTGAGGGTGAAACGATGGCCCCTCCCGGTCCCGACTACAAAGGCGGCTTCCTGCCGATGAAGCCTTATGTAGTCCCGCGCGAGATGACGCAGGCGGATATCGACCGGGTGATCGCCGCCTATGGTGCCGGTGCCAGGCGGGCGATGGCGGCCGGGTTCGACGGGGTCGAGATCCACGGAGCCAACGGCTATATCATTGACCAGTTCCTGCAGTCGAAAACCAACGTCAGGACCGACAAGTACGGCGGCAGCCTGGAAAACCGCACCCGCCTGCTGAGCGAGATCGTCGCGGCGGTGGCGAAGGAAGTGCCGGCCGATCGCATCGGCCTGCGCATCAGCCCCACCAGCGAACGCAAGGGCATGGGCGATGAAAACCCCGGCGCGCTGGCCGAGCGGATCGGCGCGATCTGTGGTGAGGCCGGGCTGGCCTATGTCCACCTGATCGAGCCGATCGCATCGGGCTTTGTCGACAAGCCGGAACACCCGGTGATGGTCAACCTGCGGGCACGGTTCCACGGCGCGGTGATCCAGAACGGCAGCTTCGATGCCGCAAGCGCCGATGCCTTCATAGCCGGCAACCAGGCCGATGCGATCTCGTTCGGGCGGCCCTACATCGCCAACCCCGATCTCGTCACCCGCATGCGCGAAGGGCAGCCGCTGGCTGCGGCAAACTTCGATTTCGCCTATGTCGGTGAAGAACGCGGTTACACCGACTACCCGCGCGCCGGCTGACGCGCGGGCCGTTCGGCTCACGTCAGAAGCGCAGGAACGGTTCGTCCCAGATCAGAATCTTCGGCTCACCGCCAAGGATCGGGCCGAGCACGTCCATCAGCCCGGTATCCATCCGCCATTGCAGGTAGGTCTGATAGTGCTGGGCGCTTTCCCACTCTTCCAGCAGCAGCAGGGTGTTGGGATCATCGGGCTTGCGATGCGCGGCGATCGAAATGAAGCCGTCCTTGGTTGCGGTCTCGGTCAGGATCGCGGGGATCATCTCCAGAAAGCCTTCGACCGCTTCGGGTTTGAGGGGAAGTTCGAAGGTGATTACGGCCTTGGTCATGCATCGGTCTCCAGGGGTTATGGTTCTTGTGGGGTAAACTGAGAGTCATACTGTGTGCCTCATCCTCTCCGCTTCGTCTTTGCGAGCGACCCAATGTCGCGCGGCAATCCAGGGCGGTTTAAACCGCCCTGGATTGCTTCACCCGCTGCGCAGGTTCGCAATGACGAAGAGGAGCGGGAGGTCGGCACCTCGTGGGCATCAGACTGCCGAGCCGCCGGGTTCAGCGCAAGACAAGGATGGCGATCAGCGCGGTCATGGCACCAAAGACCCATACGCAAAATCCGGCGCGCAGGAACCAGACGGCCTCGCGCAGCTCCATGAACTGCAGGCCCACCGCCAGCACCTTGAGAAACGCGATCGCCACCACCCCGGCCACGGCGGCGCGGGCGGGGCCATGGGCATGCTGGGCGCTTTCGCCCAATTGCCAGCCCGCCAGCGTGGCGACGACCAGCGCCAGCCACACAAGAGTGAGCGAGCGCGACGGCAGGGAAGACGGTTTCGGCATCGGGGCCCTTCAGATCAGGTAGAGCAGCGCGAACAGGACGATCCACAAGAGATCGACCAGATGCCAGAACAGGCCCCCGCACTCGACGAAACGGTCCCTTTCCGGCCCCGCCGGTCGCTTGGAGCAGGCCCTGCTCAGCACCAGCATGTAGACCGTACCCAGCAGCACGTGGAACAGGTGGATGCCGGTGAACACGAAGAAGAACATGTAAAAGTCATCGGTCTGCGGGCTCGCGCCAAGGCGGATGAGGTGCGACCATTCGATGAACTTGTTGGCGATGAACCCCAGCCCGCACGCCGCCCCGGCCAGGAAATAGCGGCTTGCCGCCCGGCCCGCCCCCTTGCGGCTGGTCTCCACCCCTGCGGCGACCAGCCACGAACCGGTCAGCAGCAGCAGCGTGTTGGCCACGCCCAGCCCTATGTCGAGGCTGGCCCGGCCACGCGCGAAGACCTGCGGCTGATCGCCGTTGCCCAGCGCGATGAGGACGAAGAACAGGGTGAAGGCGAGCAGGTCTCCGGCAATGAAGATCCAGATCCCCGCCTCGCCCGGGACGCGCGCGCTATGGTGCGCCTGTGCCGTCGCTATCGACATCGTATCAGGTGTCTGCATCGCGCTCAGTAGAAGCGCGAGGGGACGTTTTCATCCTTGGTGGCATCGAACATGGCCCAGCTCATCAGCAGGATCCACAGGAAGAATGCCGTGAAGGGCAGCCACAGGGCAACCACGCCGTTCCAGGAAAACGGCCCGTGCTTGAAGAACAGCACCATCTGCCCCGGCGCGAACAGCACTGCCGCCCAGAGGTTGGCATAGCCGACCCAGCGCGGGAACGGCCGTTCGCCGTCCTTGGCCATCAGGATCGGCAGCGCGATGACCACGCACCAGCCGCCAAACACCGGCACCGAGAACACCGCCAGGAAGTAGGCGAAGTCCGCCAGGAACTGCACCAGCGTCGGATCGTATTCGTCGGGACGGAAGGCCATCAGCGCCCAGCAGAACGCCACCAGCACCGCCACCACGGTGCCTGCTGCCGTGAACAGCAACTGCACGTAGGAGAAGCAGGGATTGAGCTCCGCCCGCCGGGTCTGCGCGGCAATCCCGGCACCGAACGATCCGAACAGCGCGAACGAGATCATGCAGAATACCGAGCCCACGCGGATCGCCAGCAGGTGTTCGGAGATCTTGGCAACGAAAACCTCAGCAGGATCATCAGGCGCGAGCAGAGGCGGGATCATCCCGCCCAGCAGCATGCCCCCGATGATGAAGGCGACGACCGCAACGACCCCCGTCCAGCCGCAGAACCGCAGTGATTTGCGAAAATGATCGTCCCTGCCCTGGGCACCGGCCATCCGAATTCTCCCCTGTTCGCACCGCCATCCCCTCCTCAAGGAGGGGGCGGCGCTCATTCGTTAATACGTATGAATATTACGCAATGAAGTGAGCCAATCGCTTGTCCTTGTCAATCGGTCAGGATCGTTCCCATCCGTGAAAGTGCAAGGGTCGGGCAGGCTATCGTGTTAAACCGTATCCATAACAACAAGTGAGAGGTGCTGCCATGGCGAGTCTTACGATGCCCGATCCCGCCGAACTCGATCGCCTTGACGTATCGCGCGGGTCCCTGTGGGAAGCCAATGCCTGGCGTCCGTTGTTCGCCCGCCTGCGCGCGGAAGAGCCGGTGAGTTTCTGTCCGCAAAGCGCGTTCGGTCCTTACTGGTCGATTACCCGTTATGACGATATCGTAGCGGTGGAAGGCGATGCGCAAACCTATTCGTCCTCGTGGGAACATGGCGGCATCGTCATCTTCGACATGAAGGACACCGGCGTCCAGCTTCGCATGTTCATCGCCATGGACGATCCCGAGCATGCCGAAAAGCGCAAGGCCATCGCCCCGGCGGTGACCCCCACCGCAATGGCGGCACTGGCGGGTGCCATCCGCCAGCGGACCGCCGACCTGCTCGACACCCTGCCTGAAGGCGAGGTGTTCGATTGGGTCCACACCGTCTCGATCCCGCTGACGACCGCGATGATCGCCACCTTGTTCGATTTTCCCTGGGACGAACGGCACAAGCTGGCCCCCTGGTCCGACTGGTGCGCCAAGATCGATATCGGTCCCGATCCGGTGCTCAATGCCGAACGCGAAGGCCATATCTTCGAAATGGCCGCGCGCTTCCGCGAGCTCTACGACGAACGCAAGGCCCAGCCCGTCCGCCCCGATCTGCTGTCGATGATGGCGCATGCCGATTCGTTCGGCGAGATGGACGAACAGCGCTTCATCGGCGCGATCGCGCTGCTGCTGGTGGGCGGCAACGACACCACCCGCAACTCCATGTCGGGCATGATCGAAAGGATCACCCTTTTCCCGGAGGCCTGGGCGCAAGTGAAGGCCGACCCGGCACGGCTGGCCGGCGGCGCGGCGACCGAGACGATCCGCCTGCAAACACCGATCGCCCACATGCGCCGCACCGCCACCCGCGATGTCGAACTGCACGGCAAGACCATCCGCAAGGGCGACAAGGTGGTGCTGTGGTACAATTCGGGCAACCGCGACGAGACGGTATTCCCCGATGCCGATCGCTGGGACCCCGAACGCGAGAACTCGCGCCGCCACCTCTCGTTCGGCTACGGCATCCACCGCTGCCTCGGCGCGCGGCTGGCCGAGCTGCAACTGACCACGCTGATCGAGGAAATGGCCAAGCGCGACATGGACGTGAAGCTGGCCGGTGAGATCGAGCGGCTCGCCTCGTGCTTCACCAATGGCTACGAGCACATCCCGGTAACGATGAGCCGCAGCCATGACTGACGCGCCGTGGCGCCGCTACAAGTGCCTCAACTGCGGCGAGATATATGACGAGGAACTGGGCTGCCCCGATCTCGACGTGCCGCCGGGCACGCGCTGGGAAGACCTGCCGGACGATTTCGTCTGCCCGCAATGCGGATCGGACAAACGGGACTTCGAGCTGATCGAGGCATGATCTGCCTGTCCGCTGTCCTCTCCCGGCCGGAGAGGGCAGCGGCGGACGGCTGTGTTTACGCGCCGCAGAGCGCCTTTCTGGCGACACCGTAATCTTCGGCCAGCCAGTCGATCCATGCGGCGGCCGGGCCCGATGCCTTGATCGCGCCGATGCCCTGCCCGGCGCTCCAGATTTCCTTCCACGCCTTGGCGTTATCCCCGCCGCCGTCGATGTTGATCGACTTGCCCGCCGCGCGCACAAGGTTGTCGGGATCGAGCCCGTTCTCGACGATCGAGGGGCGCAGGAACGTGGCTTTGACGCCGGTGAAGCTATCACTGACGAGGATATCCTCGGCCCCGTGATCGACCACCATCTGCTTGAAGCCGGGCTGGGTGTTGGCTTCATCGCTGGCGAGGAAGGCCGAGCCGATATAGGCCAGATCCGCCCCCAGCGCCTCGCTGGCAAGCACTGCCTTGCCGTTGGCGATGCAGCCCGACAGCAGCAGCAGCCCGTCCCACCATTCGCGGATCTCCTGGACCAGCGCGAAGGGCGAAATGTTGCCGGTATGGCCACCCGCGCCGGCACCGACGGCGATGATGCCGTCCACGCCCATCTGCGCCGCCTTTCTGGCGTGGCGATTGCGGATCACGTCCTGGAACACCAGCGCGCCGTTGTCCTGCAACTGGCGCACCAGATCGCCGTTCGCGGCAAGCGCCAGCACCACGATCGGCACCTTGTGGCGCAGCACGACCTCAAGATCGGCTTCGAGGCGCGAGTTCGACGCATGGGCGACGAGGTTGATGGCATAGGGCATGTCGCCCACTTCGGCCTTGATGCGGGCGATATCGGCATCGAGCGCCGCCGTCGTGCGCGGGTTCAGCGCCGGCATCGAGCCGATGATGCCCGCCTTGCACTGCGCGATCACGAGATCGGCGGTGGAGGCAATGAACATCGGCCCGGCCATGACCGGAATGCGCAGTTTGGCCTTGAGTGCGGCGATCTCTTCCCTGGTCATCGTGTTTTCACTTCCAACTGATTTCGCCGCCGTCGAGAACCTTGCGGTCACCGATCAGGGCGCGGAACCGGCTGCCGCCGGTGGCGGCATCGTTCCAGATTTCGAAAGTCAGGGTATCGCCCGGCAGGACGATCCCGGAAAACTTGCAGGCGAGCTTCGCCACGTCCGCCGGATCACGCCCCATCGCGCGCGACACGGCGACGCCGGCGATGGCATAGCTGCACAGCCCCTGCAGGATGGGCTGCGTGAAGCCCGCCTTGGCGGCGAAGTCGGGATCGAGGTGCAGCGGGTTCCAGTCGCCCGAAAGCCGGTAGATCAGCGCCGCGCGGGAACTGACCGCGAAGGTGCCGGTGGCATCGGGCGGGCTCTGCGGGTCGAACTTCTCGTCCCGCGCCGCCGGCTCACCGCCGAACCCGCCATCGCCACGCAGCAGCAGCGTCTGGTGAAGGCGGCAATAGAGCGTATCGCTCGCCCCGTCGCGGATGGTGCGTTCGAGCACCAGCACCGCGCCGCGTCCTTCGCCCCGGTCAGTCAGCGAAATGACCTTGGCCTCGCCCAGCACCGTGGCCTTGGGCGGCAGCGGCGCGAAGAATTCCGCGCTCTGCGCGAAATGAACCAGCTTGCCGAAATCGACGCCGAGCGCAGGCTCGCGAATCCACATGCCCGGCGAACACAGCGTCACCGCATACGTCGGCAGCACGTCGAGCGCGCGTTCGTCCAGGAAGCGCAGGTCCGCACGATCGCACGGATCGGCACCCAGGCCGACGCCGAGCGCATAGAGGATGGCGTCACGCTCGACATAGGCATGCTCGCGCGTGCCGAAATCGTAGCCGAAGATGGCGGCGGTATCGATCACGGCCGCTCGTCCCTTACACCGGGTCCCAGGTGAAGACATCGCCCGACTTGTGCAGCGGGTAGAAGTCGTTCTGGAACTGCGGGAACACGCGCTCGCAGATCGTCGTGGGCGTCCAGCCCTCGGCGGTGTGCGCGGTGCGGATCGGGCGCGACTGCGAGAACAGGTAGATCTCGTTGTTGCGCACGCCGAACACCTGGCCGGTGACCTGCGCGCCGCCATCCGAGCAGAGCGCGGCGCAGAACGGGCCAATCTTGTCGGCGTCAAGCTTCTTGAGCCCTTCCACCCGCTTTTGCTGTTCGAGGGTTTCGGTGGGGATCGACGACACCATCCGCGTCCACGCCCAGGGTGCCACCGCGTTGGAGCGCACGCCGAAGCGCTGCATGTCGATCGCGATCGACTTGGACATGCCGACGATGCCGAGCTTGGCGGCGGCGTAGTTGGCCTGGCCCAGGTTGCCGACAAGGCCGCTGGAGCTGGTCATGTGCACGAACGCGCCCGAACCCTGTTCCTTGAAGAACGGCGCGGCCGAGCGGCTGGTGTGGAAGCTGCCCATCAGGTGGACATCCAGCACGGCGCGGAAATCATCGGGCGACATCTTGTGGAACAGCACGTCGCGCAGGTTACCGGCGTTGTTCACCACGGCATCGATGCGCCCGAAGTTGTCGATCACGGCCTTGACCATGGCCTGACCGCCGTCCCATTCCGCCACGCTGTCGTGGTTGGCAACGGCACGACCGCCCATGGCGCGGATTTCCTCCACCACCTGCTCGGCAGGAGAGCCTTCGGTCTCACCGTCACCGGTCAGCGCCACGCCCAGGTCGTTGACCACCACGGCCGCGCCTTCGCGCGCCATCGCCAGCGCAATGCCGCGGCCCACGCCGCGCCCGGCGCCCGTGACCAGGACGGCCTTGCCTTCCATCAAGCCCATGATGTGTTCCTTCGTTATGTCTGATTGGGAGCGGTGCCCCCCGGCGAGAGGCCGGCGCGCGCCGCGAAACCGTTCCGGCTCAGTAGCTCTTGGGAAGGTCGAGGACCTTCTCGGCGATGAAGCTCATGATCAGTTGTTCGGTAATCGGTGCAAGGCGGGTCAACGCCGATTCGCGGTAGAGCCGCTCGACATGGTATTCCTTGGCGTAACCGAAGCCTCCATGGGTCGCCACCGCCTGCCAGGCCGCATCGTGGCAGGCGCGGGCCGCCAGGAACTTGGCGCTGTTCGCCTCGGCACCGCAGGGCAGGCCGCTGTCATAAAGGCGCGCGGCCTTCTCGACCATCAGCCAGGCGCTCTGCAGGTACATCCAGCGTTCGGCCAGCGGATGCTGGATGCCCTGGTTCATGCCGATCGGGCGATCGAACACTACGCGCTCCTTGGCGTAGTTTACCCCACGGCGCAGCGCGTCCGAACCGATGCCCGTCGCGGCGGCGGCGATCAGGATGCGTTCCGGGTTGAGCGAGTGGAGGATATAGCCGAAGCCCTTGCCCTCCTCGCCGATCCGGTCCTCATCGGGGATGAACAGGTCTTCGATGAAGATCGCGTTCGAATCGACCGCCTTGCGGCCCATCTTCGGGATCAGGTGGACATCGATCTTCGAGCGATCGAGATCGGTGTAGAAGATGGTGATGCCGTCGGTCGGCTTCTTCACGTCCTCGAACTTGGTGGTGCGGGTCAACAGCATGATCTTGTTGGCGACCTGCGCGGTCGAGGTCCAGACCTTCTGACCATTGACGCGATAGCCGCCCGGCACCTTCTCCGCGAAAGTCTTGATGCGGGTGGTGTTGAGACCGGCGTCAGGCTCGGTGAAACCGAAGCAGACCTGATCCTCGCCCGAAACCAGGCGCGGCACCCAGCGGGCCTTCTGCTCGTCGGTGCCCTCGACCACGATCGGGTGCGGGCCGAACAGGTTGATGTGGATGGTGGACGATGCGGCAAACCCGCCGCCGCACGAGGCGACTTCGCGGATCATCGTCATCGCCTCGGTCACGCCAAGGCCCGAACCGCCGAATTCCTCGGGCATGGTGATGCCCAGCCAGCCGGCCTCAGCCATCGCGGTGTGGAATTCGCGCGGGAACTTGCCGTCGTTGTCGCGATCGAGCCAGTATTCGTCGTCGAACGGCTTGCAGACGGCGCGCACGCCCTCGCGGATGGCTTCGAGATCTTCCTCGGTCGGAAGCGGACGCTGTGCACTCATGATTCAACCCTCGTGGAAACACTGCGGATGCGTCGGAACAGGTCGGGGCCGCGGAGGAGAAGCCAGGCGGCGTTGACCATGTTGCCGGTGCAGCAGGTGATGATGAACAGGACGATCGTGAGCCCCAGCTTGCGCTCGTAGGCGTAGATCAGCAGCGAAAAGAGCAGGAAGCCGGCATAGGCGTCCGCCCAGACGTAGAGCCCCCACACGACCGACCAGACATGAAGCTGGTCAGCCAGAACGCGACCGGTGGCCAGGGCATAGAAGAGGAACCCGGTCAGCCCCAGCACGATCGCCAGACACAGGCCCCGGGCAAAGGCGCTCATGCCGCTTCCCCGGCGGCGGCGAGCGTCTTGTGTGCGGCCTTGAGGTGCGGGATATCGTACATCTTGCCGTCGATGCCGATGGTGCCCAGTTCGGGATTGGCGGCAAAGGCATCCGCGATCTTGCGGGCTTGTGCCACTTCTTCCTCGGACGGGCTGAAGCAGCGGTTGATCGTGTCGACCTGATCGGGATGGATGGCGATCCGCCCCAGGAACCCGTCACGACGGGCACGACGACAATCCACTTCGAGACCTTCAGGATCGCGGAAGTTGGCATAGAGCGTGTCGATCGGCGTCACCCCGGCGGCGGCGGCGGCGAACAGGCACTGCGCGCGTGCGACCTGATAAGGGAAGGTCCAGGACCCGTCCGCTTCCTTGTTGTCGGTCGCGCCGATGGCGGCCCCCAGATCCTCCGCGCCCCAGGTCAGCCCGACAAGGCGCGGGTGCGGCGGGGTGTAGGAACCCAGGTTGAACATCGCCAGCGGGGTTTCGGTGGAGACCACCGCGATCTTGACGGTGCCGTGCGCCATGCCGGCCGCGGCTTCGAGCTTGTCGAGCTTGGCGGCGATCTCGGCGATATCGGCCCCGCCGTTGGCCTTGGGCACGAGCAGACCGGCAAGACCGGGACGCACCACGGCAGCAAGATCGTCGTCGATCAGGCCCGAATCGAGCGGGTTGGGCCGCACGAAAAGGCTGGCCGGGACTTCGCCCGCCTTGTCGAGCCACCCGGCGACCGTCTGGCGAGCCTGCGGCTTGACCGCCGGGGCCACCGAATCCTCCAGGTCGAGGATCAGCACATCGGCGTTGCCGCCCGATGCCTTGGCGAACTTCTTCTCGCTGTCGCCCGGGACGAAAAGAAGCGAGCGCAGCCTCACGCCGGCCTCTTGAGCATCAGCGCGTTGCGCTTGGTGCGGCAGACGATCTCGTCTTTCTGGTTATAGCCGATGTGCTCGAACAGGACGATGCCCTGGGTCGGCCGCGACTTGCTCTCGCGCTTTTCGAGCACGTGGGTCTCGGAGCGGATGGTATCGCCCGAGAACACCGGCTTGGGAAACACCGTATCGGTCATCCCGAGGTTGGCGACCGTGGTGCCAAGCGTCGTATCCTGCACCGACAGGCCGATCACCAGCCCCAGCGTGAAGATGGAGTTCATCAGCGGCCGGCCGAATTCGGTCTTCGAGCAATAATCGTGGTCGATGTGGATCTGCGCCGGATTGTAGGTGAGCGACGAGAACATCATGTTCTCGTACTCCAGCACGGTCTTGCGGATCTCGTGCCGGATCACCTGTCCGACTTCCAGTTCGTCAAACCAAAGGCCTGCCATTTATCCTGTCCCGTATTGTGAATGCGTCAGTCGAGGCGGCCGAAGATCGCGACCGCAGCGACGCTGTTGAAAGGTGCCCCGCCCAGGTTGTGAGTGAGGCCGACATCGACCTTACCACGCTGGCGTTCGCCTGCACGACCCTGCAACTGGTTATAGACTTCATAAGCCATTCTGAGACCTGAAGCGCCGACCGGGTGGCCGAAGCACTTGAGCCCGCCATCGAGCTGGCACGGGATCGCGCCGTCGCGATCATAGCGGCCATCGAGGATATCGGCCGGCGCGCGGCCTTCCTCGGACAGGCCGAGGTCTTCCATGATGACGAGTTCGGTGATCGAGAAGCAGTCATGCACCTCGGTCATATCGATGCTCTGCCGCGGATCATGGATCCCCGCTTCGGCGTAGGCGCGGCCGGCGGCGACGCGGGTGTTCGGCACGCTGGCCCCGTCCCATTCGCCGTACTGCAGTTCCCAGCCGTTGCTGGCGCACAACTGGATGGCCTTGATGGTGACCGGATTGCCCTTGCCCAGCGCCTTGGCGATTTCAGGCGTGGTGACGATCGCGCAGGCCGCGCCATCGGACACGCCGCAGCAATCGAACAGTCCCAGCGGGTCCGCGATCAGCGGTGCCTTGAGGATGGTTTCGATATCGACCGCCTTCTGCAGGTGCGCCTTGGGGGAATGCACGCCGTTCTGGTGGCTCTTCCACGAAACGTGCGCCATCGCCCGCTTGAGGTCCCCGGCATCGATCCCGTGCCGCGCGGCATAAGCGCCGGCAAGCTGGGCGAACGTGCCCGGAGCCGAGCCATAGGGCATCCACAGGTCGTTCTGCACGCCCTTGGTGCGCAGCGGCAGACCGCCGTAGCCGGTGTCCTTGAGCTTCTCGACGCCGATCGCCAGCGCGATATCGACCGCGCCGGACGCCACCGCATAAGCTGCCCCGCGCAGCGCTTCGGTGCCGGTGGCGCACATGTTCTCGACCCGGGTGACCGGTACCCGGTTCAGCCGCAGCGCATGCGCGGCGGGCAGCGCCGAATTGCCGACGTTGATATCGTCGAGCGCATTGCCGACCCATGCCGCCTCGATCTGGTCCCGCTCGATCCCGGCGTCGGCCAGCGCTTCGGCGAAAGCCTCGACCATCAGGCCGTCCGCGCCCAGGTCCCAGCGTTCGCCGAACCGGGTGCAGCCCATGCCGACGATGGCGACCTTGTCCCTGAATCCGCTTGCCATCAGGCTTCTCCCAGCTCGGGCCGCGCCAGCGGCGCTGCCTTCCAGAAATATGTCCGCGTTCCCAGTTCGCGGTGCTGCGATTTGATCCGCAGGCGCATGCGCACGGCATCACCCACCGCAAAACCCTTTTCCGGGCGGTCGGTCAGTTCCATCAGCACCCGCGCGCCGTTGTCGAACTGGACGAGGCCGAAATCGAACGGCGGGTCGGGCGTGAAGTTGAGCCGGTCGGCCGTCACCGAGACGATCCTCGCCTCCAGATCGGCCAGCCTTACGTCCTCCAGCTTTTCGGGCCTGGTCAGCGCCGGATTGACCGGATAGTCGCTTTTGGGAAACTGGACGTTACCGGTGCTGTCGCGCCCGCCGACGAAGCCGATCATGTCGCGGCCGACCCGCTCGATCACGGTTGCCTGCGCCTTCTGCTGAAACTCCGAGCGCATTCCCCAGTCGAGCGAAAGCGCGCCGACGAGATTGAGGAAGCGCGTGGCCGAAGCCAGCCGGAAGCCCTGATCGAGCGCGGATGCGAACTGGTCTGTCCCGGTGATCGCACCGGTCACTTCGAACACCAGCGCATCGGCACCGCTGCCAAAGCCCAGCACCAGCACGTGATCGCCCGGCCTGGCCGCCGCAAGCGCGAGACCAAGGCCGAACAGCGGCATTGCCGCGCCCAGATCGCCGGCCTTTTCGCTCACCGCCTGGCAGTGATTGGGCGCAGCCACCTTGAGCTTGCGCGAAGCCGCCGCCCAGGTCCCGCCGACCGGTTCGGCCACCGCCACATGCGCCAGTTGCGCCGGTTCGATCCCGGCCGCAGCGCAGGCTTCGCGCACCACCGGCACGATGATTTCCGCCACCGCGATGTCGCGCACGAAGCGCTCTTCATAAGCGTAAGGGGTAGGGTGATCGACCGAGGCGTAGCGATCGACCAGATCGTGCGTGTGGCTGGCATAACCGGCCAGCCGGGCCGGCCCGGCGGCACCGACACGCACGGCCGCCGCGCCATCGCCATAGGCGAGCTGCGATGCGCTGCCGGCCTGGGTCAGGCGCTTTTCTGCGGCAATCACGATTTCATCGCGTCCCGCCAGCAGGGCATCGAGCAGCGCGGTAACACCGGCACGGCGCGAATTCGCAAGATCGGTGGTGCGCACCGAGCGCGGCAACGCCAGCGCATCGATCGCAATCGCGCTTTGCGCACGGTCCGTATAGAACGCCGAGGTCGAAGCGATCCGCAGCGCGTCCGGCGCGGTGGCGGCCAGCGCCCGCGCCGATTCGACCGCCATGGTCAGCGTGTCTTCGTCCCAGCCGGCAACGGCGCGCGATCCCGCACGCGGCATGCCCAGACCGCTCCATCCGAATTCGCGGGCCATCGCCTTGCGGTCGACCCGAAGCGCGGGCAGGTAAGCGCCCACTGCGGTTATCCCGATCTGCACCCTATCCTCCGCAAAACAAACATGACCGGGCCGCTTCACGAACCGTCGACCCCGGTAACCGACGCTCCCTTCTTGACAGCGCCGAATCATTTTGTAAACAGGTTCACAATTGCTGGCAAGGCCACAATTGGGAACAGGCCGTAACGCTTCGGCCAAGGGAGCAGGACGTGGACATTTTCAAGCAGGATGCCCTGGCGGGCAAGTCCATTCTCGTGACGGGCGGGGGCAGCGGTCTGGGTCGCGAGATCGCCACCAGCCTTAGCGGTCGCGGTGCCGTGGTGCACATCTGCGGTCGTCGTCAGGCGCTGCTGGACCAGACCGCCGCCGAAATCTCGGCCAAGACGGGCGGCAAGGTCTATGCCCATGCCTGCGATATCCGCGATGCCGACGCGGTGGACGCCATGATCGAGGCGATCTGGGCGATCGGCCCGCTGACCGGGCTGTTCAACAACGCCGCCGCCAATTTCATCGCCCCGACCAAGGATCTGAGCGCACGCGGTTTCCGCGCCGTCACCTCGACCGTGATCGACGGTACCTTCTTTACCACCCTGTCGGTCGGCAAGCGCTGGATTCGCGACGGCATTGCCGGTTCGGTGGTGTCCAACCTCACCACCTGGGTGTGGACCGGTTCGGCTTTCGTGGTTCCCTCGGCCATGGGCAAGACCGCGATCGATTCGATGACCAAATCGCTCGCCGTTGAATGGGGCCCTTACGGCATCCGCCTCAACGCGGTTGCTCCCGGCCCCTTCCCCACCGAAGGCGCGTGGGAAAAGCTGAACCCGATCCCCGATACGCAAAGCTCGGCCACCACGTTCGATACCGTGCCGTTGCGCCGGTTCGGCCAGATGCCCGAATTGTGCAACATGATTACCTTCCTGATGTCGGACGGATGCAACTACCTGACCGGTCAGACCATCGCCATCGACGGTGCGCAGCACCTCGCCAGCCCCGGCAGCTTTGCCGACCTCACCAACCTGACGCCCGAACAGTGGGATGCGGCCCGCGCCGCCATTGCCGCTTCGGTCGCCAAGGAAAAATCCCAGCGGGGGAACAGCTAAACCATGATCGAACGGACTCTCTTCGAGCCTGAGCATGAGATGTGGCGGGATACCGTCCGCAAGTTCATGGAAAAGGAAATCGTCCCGTTCCACGACCAGTGGGAAAAGGACGGCATCGTCCCGCGCGACATCTGGCTCAAGGCCGGTGAGGCCGGGATGCTGTGCTGCACTGTCCCCGAGGAATTCGGCGGCATCGGCGCGGACTATCTTTATGACGTGATCGTGTTCGAGGAACTGTGGCGCGCGGGCACTTCGGGCCCCGGCTTCCTGATTCACACCGATCTCGTCGCCAGCTACATCCTTGCGTTCGGGACCGATGAACAGAAGGCCCAGTGGCTACCCAGGATGGTCACCGGTGAAGCGATCGGCTCGCTCGGCATGACCGAGCCGCACGCCGGGTCCGACCTCAAGGCGATCAAGACCAAGGCCGTGCGCGACGGAGACGATTACATCATCAACGGCCAAAAGGTGTTCATCTCCAACGGCCAGATGTGCGACGTGCTGGTGCTGGCGACCAAGACCGACAGCGATGCCGGTGCCAAGGGCGTGACCCTGTTCCTGGTCGATACCAGCCTGCCCGGCTTCAACCGCGGCCAGAACCTGGAAAAGCTGGGCATGAAGGCCCAGGACACCTCTGAGCTGTTCTTCGACAACCTGCGCGTCCCCGCCAGCGCCATGCTGGGCGGTGAGGGCGAAGGCTTCAAGATCATGATGACGAAGCTGTCGCAGGAGCGTCTGGCCCAGGCGATCCGTTCGGCGACCGTCACCGAGACCGTGATCGAATGGACGGTGGACTATACCTCGGAACGCAAGGCGTTCGGCCAGACCATCGCCGATTTCCAGAACACCCAGTTCGTGCTCGCCGATCTCAAGGCCCGCGCCGTCATGGCGCGCGTGTTCACCGACAAGTGCATCGACCTGTTCATGCAGGGCAAGCTCGACCCGGTGGACGCGGCGATGGCCAAGATGACCACTTCGGAACTGCATTGCGAGGCGGTCGACAAGTGCCTCCAGTTGTTCGGCGGCTGGGGCTACATGTGGGAATACCCGATCTGCCGCGCCTATGCCGATGCGCGCATCGTCAAGATCGCCGGCGGCTCGATCGAGATTATGAAGACCATCATCGCGCGCGAGATGTTCAAGGGCAAGCTGACGCGCAAAGCCTGATGGAAACAGGCTTACCTCTTGATACCGGCGCGTATCTGGATAGTTCGGGGGTTTCGACCTCCGGAGTACCTGACGTGCAGAAGAATTTGGATGCCCATCTCCGCTTCGGCTTTCTCATCCACGACGTGTCGCGCATGCGCCGGATCGTCGTGGACCGGGCGCTCAAGCCGCTCGGGATCACCCGTTCGCAATGGTGGGTCCTGGCCTTCCTGTCGCGCCGTGACGGGATGACCCAGACCGCGCTTGCCGCCGATCTCGACCTGACGAAGGTCGCTATCGGCGGTCTGGTGGACCGGATGGAGGCAGCCGGTTTCGTGGAACGGCGCGCGGACGAGCGGGATGCCCGGGCGCGCAGGATTTTCCTGACCCGCGCCGGGCAGAAGCTGGTCACGACGATCCGCGAATCGGTCGATGCGGTCGAAACCGACATCATGACCGTGGTCAGCGAAGAGGAGCTCGATGCCGCAGGGATCGTGCTGCTCAAGGTGAAGACAAGACTAATCGAACTTATCGGCAGCGATGCCGAAGGGGCCGGCGATATAGAAATCTAGCCGGCTTCCCATTTCAGCAGGAGGTCCCAGTGAAAGGATTGGAAGGCAAAGTCGCCATCGTTACCGGCGGCGGACAGGGTATCGGCAGGGCGCTTGTCCTGCGTCTCGCGGCGGAAGGCTGCAAGGTCGCGATTTTCGACCTCAGCCCCGAAGCCGGCGAAGAAACCGCCAAGCTCGCCGGTGACGCCGTCGTCAAGACCTGGAAGGTCGACGTCAGCGACTACGACGCGGTGCAGGCCGCTGTCGCCGCCGTCGAGGATGACCTCGGTCCGGTCTGGGCGCTGGTCAACAATGCCGGCTGGGACAAGCCGCAGCCCTTCATCGTGACCGACCCCGCGTTCTGGGACAAGGTCATCGCGATCAACCTCAAGGGCAACCTCAACACCCACTTCGCCGTTGCCGGCCGCATGGCGCAGCGCGGCGGTGGTCGCATCATCAACATCGCCTCGGACGCGGCGCGCGTGGGCACCGCCAACGAGGCTGTCTATTCGGCATGCAAGGGCGGCCTCATCAGCTTCACCAAGTCGATCGCGCGCGAACTGGCCCGCAAGGGCGTACTCGCCAACTGCGTCTGCCCGGGGCCGACGAACACCCCGATGATGGCCTCGGTGGTCGGCGAAGGGCCGGAAGCCGAAAAGTGGAAGGACGCGATGGTTCGCGGCATTCCGCTCAAGCGCATCGGCGAGCCGGAAGACTATGCCGGCATGGTCGCGCTTCTGGCGTCGGACGACGGCGCCTTCATTACCGGCCAGGCGATTTCGATCTCCGGCGGCCTGACGATGCTCTAAGAGCATGTCGGTCGAACAAGGTCCGCCGCCGCTTCCCGGCACGTGGGTGACGGGTATCGTCACCCGCACCGGGGAGTGGACGGTCGGCGATGTCTGGGTCGATCGCGAGAACCGGCGCTATGCCCTCCTCGTCGGCGAACGTCACTGCAATGCCACCGGCACCATGCACGGCGGTGCCATGGCGACGTTCCTCGACGGGCAGGCCTTTGTCTATCAGGACCCTGACGGGGACGATCTGCACACGCCGACCGTGACGCTCAGCGTCGACTATCTCTCCCGCGCTGTGCCCGGCGACTGGCTCGTCGCGGACGTGGCGCTAATCAAGAAAACCAAGACCCTGCTCTTCACCGAAGCCAAGGCTTTCGTCGGCACGCGGATCATTGCCCGATCCTCCGCCATCTATCGCAATTACGAATGAAAGGACTTCCCATGAGCGAAGCACCCGTTTTCGAAGACATCATCTATGAAGTGCGCGGCCGCGCCGCCTGGGTCATCATCAACCGCCCCAAGCTTTACAACGCCTTCCGCGCCCAGACGATGGAAGAACTGATCACCGCCTTCAAGCTGGCATCCGACGATCGCGGCGTCTCCTGCGTCGTCCTGACCGGCGCCGGCGACAAGGCCTTCTGCACCGGCGGCGATCAGAGCGCCAAGGACGGGCAGTATGACGGCCGCGGCATCGTCGGCCTGCCGATCGACGAATTCCAGTCGATCATCCGCGACATTCCCAAGCCGGTCATCGCGCGCATCAACGGTTTCGCGATCGGCGGCGGCAACGTGTTCGCCACGCTGTGCGACCTGTCGATCATGGCCGACACCGCCAAGCTCGGCCAGGTCGGCCCCAAGGTCGGCTCGGTCGATGCCGGCTGGGGCACCGCCTATCTCGCCCGCCACGTGGGCGACAAGAAGGCGCGCGAGATCTGGTATCTCAACCTTCAGTATTCCGCGCAGGAAGCGCTGGAGATGGGCCTCGTCAACAAGGTCGTCCCGGCTGCAGAGCTGGACGATGCGGTGAACGAGTGGACCGACATTCTCGCCCAGCGTTCGCCCACCGCGCTGGCGCTCGCCAAGCGCAGCTTCAATGCGGACAGCGACAATATCCGGGGCATCTCGATGCTCGCGCTGAACTCGGTCAAGCTCTACTACGATACCGAGGAATCCAAGGAAGGCATGCGCGCGTTCCATGAACGCCGCACCCCCGATTTCCACAAGTACGTCAAGTAAGACAAGCGCAGCGGCACCGCGCCCCCCGCCCCGCCCCGGTGGAGCGCGGTGCCGCATAGCGCACGATTGGAGAGGTTGCGTATCATGGCGCCACGCGCCCTCAAGGTTGATGAACTGGCATCGGTTCTCCCGCCGGGTGGCCTGACGCTGGTGTCCGCCAGTCCCGCCGAATCCGACCTGCTGGTCGAGATGGTGGCGCAAGCCGGCGATGCGCTGGGTGACATGACCTTTTCCGGCATCTTCGTGCCGGGCCTGAACAAGCCCACGTACAGCGGTGGATCGCAAACCCGCGTTCTGTCGTTCTTCCAGACCCCGCAGTTGCGCGCCGAAGCGCACCGGGTCGATTTCGTCCCCGTCCATTATGCCGCCGGACAGGCGCTCTATCGGTCCTTGAAACCCCGCGCCGTACTGGCGATGGTCAGCCCGCCGGACGAAAACGGCATGTGCTCGTTCGGGGCGGAAACCGCGTGGATCCCCGACAACTGGCGCAACGCCGCCGTGCGCGTGGCGCACATCAACCCGGCCATGCCGCGCACCGCCGGTGATCCCGGTATCCCCTTCGCCGAACTGACCGGCTACATCGAAGGCGAGCAGCCGCTCAAGGGCATGCCCGATGGTGCCGCCGACCCGGTTTCCGAAGCGATCGCCCGCCACGCCGCCGCCTTCATCGAAGATGGCGCGACGATCCAGACCGGGCTCGGCAAAGTTCCCGACTGCATCCTCGACATGGTGCAGGACCGCCGCAACCTGCGCATCCATACCGGGCTGATCGGCGATGGCGCGCTGCGGCTGGTGCGGTCCGGGGCGATGGCAACGGGCAAGAGCGCGCTGGTCGGCGTCGCCATCGGCAGCCCCGCGCTCTATGCCGGGCTGGATGATCCGCACTTCGATTTCCGGCCGATCTCGGTCACGCACGATCCGCGCGTCTCGGGCGCAGCCGAACAACTGATCACCGTCAACGGCGCGTTGGAGGTTGACCTGTTCGGCCAGACTTACGCCGAAGTCGGGCCCAAGGGCGCAATGTCCGGCCCCGGCGGGGCGAGCGATTTCACGACCGCAGCCCGCCTGTCGCCGCGCGGCATCCGCATGATCTGCCTGCCCGCCGATGCCGGCAAGGGCGCGATCACGCGGATCATCGACCCCCGCGATGCCAAGGGCCCAGTCTCACTGGGGCGGCTCGATACCGACATCGTCGTCACCGAACATGGCGCGGCCGATCTGCGCGGTAAGGGCCACAACGCCCGCGCCGAAGCACTGATCGCAATCGCCGCGCCGGCGTTCCGCGATGCCCTGGCAGCAGCATGGAGCCGGATCGCGGATGGGCTATAACCCCGACCGGGCCCAGCCATACGGATTAAACCTGACCAATTGACCAGTCAGGCCAGTCGGGGCAAGCAGGCGCGCACCACGAGTTTTCGAGAGGACATTTTCCATGGCCAGACAAAAGACGATCATTTCCTGCGCGATCACCGGTTCGATCCACACCCCTTCGATGTCGCCCTATCTTCCGATAACGGCCGAGGAGATCGCCCAGAGCGCGCTCGAAGCGGCCGAAGCCGGCGCGGCGATCGTCCACCTCCACGCGCGCGATCCGCAGGACGGCCGGCCCGTCCACACGCCCGAGGATTTCGAGCCGTTCCTCAAGGTCATCAAGCAGGCGAGCGACGTGGTGGTCAACATCACCACCGGCGCATCGCCCTACATGCCGGTCGAGTACCGGGTGAAGCCCGCCGAAGTGTGGAAGCCCGAAGTCGCCAGCCTCAACATGGGCTCGATGAACTTCGGCCTGTTCCCGATGCTGAAGAAGGATCGCGAGTGGAAGCATGCCTGGGAGCCGGAAATGCTCGAAGGCAGCCATGACCTGGTGTTCCGCAACTCGTTCAAGGATATCCGCTACGCGCTGGAAACGCTGAACGCGACCGGCACCCGCTATGAGTTCGAGTGCTACGACACCGCGCACCTCTACAATCTGCACTATTTCTGGAAGGAAGGCCTGGTCCAGGGCCCGCTGTTCATCCAGACCTGCTTCGGCCTGCTCGGCGGCATCGGCGCGCACCCTGAAGACGTCATGCACATGAAGCGCACGGCGGACCGCCTGTTTGGTGACAATTACCGCTGGTCCGTGCTGGCCGCCGGTGCCCACCAGATGCCGGTGGCAGCGATGGCTGCCAGCATGGGCGGCAACGTGCGCGTCGGTCTTGAGGATTCGCTGTGGCTGGGCAAGGGCCAACTGGCCGAAACCAACGCCCAGCAGGTCACCAAGGTGCGCCAGATCATCGAAGGCCTGGGCGGCGAAATCGCCACTCCGGCCGAAGCGCGCGAGATCCTCCAGCTCAAGGGCGGCGACAAGGTCGCGTTCTGACGATGGCGATGCTTGCCCTCGCCACGCTGTGCCAACGGGTCGATCCCGCCCGCACGGCCGTGGTGCAGGGCGGGCAACGCTGGACTTACGGCGAACTGGACCGCGCCAGCGCAAGGCTGGCCGGCATGCTGCGCCAGTGCGGCGTGGTTGCCGATGGTCTGGTCGCTTACAGCCTGCCTAACGGGCCGGGCTTCCTCGCCCTGACCCTGGCCATCTACCGCTGCGGTGCCACCCCTGCCCCGCTGTCCCCCCGCCTGCCCGAGCCGGAACGCGCGGCGATCCTGGCGATCATGCAGCCGTGCTGCCACGTTACCCAGGACGATGTGGCCGCGATCGATCTGCCCGGCGATGAAACCGCCGCGACCGCGCAGGTGATGCCCGTCGCGGCAAGCTGGAAGGCCTGCACCAGCGGTGGCAGCACCGGCCGCCCCAAGGTCATTGTCGATCGCCGCCCTGCGGCCTTCGAGGCGGGAACGGGCTTTATCGACATTCCGCCCGGCGGCACGATCATGGTCCCCGGCCCGCTCTATCACAACGCCACCTTCAGCGCGGCAGTGTTTGCGTTGTGGCTGGGCTGCACGGTCGTCACCATGCCCCGGTTCGATGCCGCCGAGGCGCTGGATCTGATCGCCCGCGAACAGGTGGAATGGGCGATGATGGTGCCCACCATGATGGGGCGGATCATGGCCCTGCCCGCCCCGCAGCGCGATCCCGCGCGCATGCCGCACTGGCACCGCGTGGTCCACACCGCTTCGCCGATGGCCGCCTGGCTCAAGCAGGACTGGATCGACTGGTTCGGGCCCGACCACATCTGGGAAGTCTACGGTGCCACCGAAGGACTTGTGCGCTGCTGGATCGGCGGCGCGGAATGGATGGCGCGGCCGGGTTCGGTCGGTCGTCCGATCGGCGGCGCACGCATCCGCATCCTCAACGAGGCCGGGCAGGACATGCCGCCCGGCGAACAGGGCGAAGTCTTCGCCATGCCGCCCGGCGGCCAGGGATCGACTTATCGCTATATCGGCGCATCAAGCCGCGCCACCGCCGATGGTTGGGAAAGCGTAGGCGATATCGGCTGGCTGGACGCTCAGGGCTACCTCTACCTGGCCGACCGCCGCGACGATCTGATCATCTCGGGCGGCATCAACATCTGGCCGGCCGAAGTCGAAGCGGCGATCCTGCGCCATCCGGCGGTGGCAAGCTGCGCGGTGTGGGGCATGCCAGACGCCGATCTGGGCGCGCGCGTCCATGCCTTGATCGAGGCGGACGAACGCCGGCTCGACCGGGCTGCGCTCGACAGCTTCCTTGATGAATATCTGGCGCGGGCCAAGCACCCGCGCAGCCTCACTTTCACCTCAACGCCGGTACGCGATGACGCCGGCAAGATCCGCAAACCGCGCCAGACCGCGCAGGAGACACCATGACCAATCCGCTTCCCGAGTTCACCCAGTTCCGCGTCGAATTCCAGGACAACGGCCTTGTCCACTTCATCTTCGATGCGCCGCGCTCGATGAACGTGTTCTCCAACAAGGCGATCCATGAACTGGCCGCGTTCGCCGAATGGCTGCACCGCGCCGATGACGTGAAGGGCGTTGTGGTGCGATCGGGCAAGGCGAACGGGTTCTGCGCCGGGGCCGACCTCACCGAACTGGGCGTCGCTTACGAAATGATCGTCGCCGCCCCCAGGGCAGACCGCTTCGATATCGCCTTCAACCACTTCTTCCCGCTCAGCCACTCGATCCGCAGGCTCGAAACCGCCGGCAAGCCGGTGGCGGCGGCGATCGCCGGGGTGGCGCTGGGCGGCGGCTGCGAACTGGCGCTGGGCGCGCACTATCGCGTGATGACCAATTCGCGCCGCGCCATGCTCGGCCTGCCGGAATATGCCGTCGGCCTGCTGCCCGGTGCCGGCGGCACCCAGCGCATGACCCGCCTGGTCGGGGTGGAAGCGGGACTTGAGGTGCTGCTGCTGGGCCGCACCTATCAGGGTCAGGAAGCGGTCGACGCCGGCCTTGCCGGAGAGATCGTGGAAGAAGGCGAGGAAGTGGCGGCTGCCGAGCGCTGGCTGCTGTCCGATGCCGCCCACTGCACCCAGCCGTGGGACCGCGCCGATCACGTGCCACTGTCGCATGCCGCCATCGCCGAGCCGATCGAGCGCCACCGCACCCGCGAACTGGCACGCATGCTGGGCCACGAACCGGCCCCGATTGCGATCATCGACTGCGTGGAATTCGGCCTGATCCAACCCATCGACGGCGGCATTCGCGCCGAGATGTCGGTGTTCTCCGCACTGATCAGCCGGCCCGAACCGCGCAACATGATCCGCACCATGTTCCTGGGCAAGCAGGCCTATGACAAGGCGGCCAAGGACGGCACCATCCCCGCAGCGGTCACCGCCGCGCAGGAAGCGGTGACCGCTGCGGTGGCCGCGGCCGTGGCCGAAACCCCGGCGCTGCGCACGGCGCTGGTCGGTGGAGCGGCCGACGGAACGGCACCGGTGCAAACCCGCGTCGGCGCGGATTTCTGGGTCCGTGGCCAGGCCGACCAGATGGCCGCGCTCTCCCGCCTCTCGGCCACCTGCGCCCCGCTGGTTGCAGACCTTGACGAGACCGCGCTGCTCCAGCTCGACCATGCGCTGGCCCGCAGCGGCACCATCCCGGCCTATCTCGGCGGTACCAAGGGCCTGTCCGAGATCGTCTGACCCGTTTAAGGCAAACCCATTGCCGGACAAAGAGCCTGATCGGTCGCAAAATGCGCTCGATCGGGCTCTTTGTCTGTACTGCCCGGAATCGTCTGAAATGCGTTCCAGATTGCGGTCAAATATCTGATTTATCATCGGTATTTGCAGTTGATCTGAGTCAAAGATTCCCTCGCCATCCGACCCTATTTCACGTATACTAATTACGTAAAATTTTCCGGAGAGGCGATTCTCATGGTCATGACCAGAAACCCCACAGCCCGCGAGGTGCTGAACCAGATTGTGCTCGATCCACGGTACGCCGAGGTGATGCGGGTACCGACCTTCTCGTTCCCGCAGATCAGTCTGGCCGTGATCTCGCTGGGCACATTTGCCCTTGCGACTATCGGAGCAATTCAGGGCGTGATCCCGGTGTGGGCGGCCATGCTGCTAAACCTCGTGGCCGTCTACATCGCGTTCACGCCGCTGCATGATGCGTCGCACCGCGCGGTGTCGAGCAACGGCTTCATCAACGATACGATCGGCGTGCTGTGCGGCCAGCTCCTGCTGCCGTGCATCAATATGACCGCGTTTCGCACCATCCACATGGACCACCATCGCTTTGTCGGCCAGGAAGGCCGCGATCCGGATACCGCGCTGGTGGCACCGCCCAAGTGGGCTGGCCTGGCGTTCCTGATGTTCGCAGACCTCAACTGGGTCGCGTGGTTCTTCAAGTACGGCCGTCACCTGTGGTCACGCAAATCGGCGATCTCGATCTACGTGCTGCTGTTCATGGTCGTCGCCGTCCATGTCGCCTTCCTGGCATCGCCCTACTGGAAGGAGTTCCTGTTCCTCTACGTCATTCCGCAGCGGGTCGGCCTGGGTATCATCGCTTACACTTTCGCCCACATCCAGCACCCCGAAGGCCTGACCTGGGATAACGAACCGTTCCAGTCCACGCTTTATGTGCGCGGCGATTCGATCTTCCGTCGGCTGATGTTCGGGCAGGAAGAACACATCATCCACCACCTGCTGCCGCACGTTCCCTGGTTCAAGTACAAGCGCGTGTGGAACCTCGCCAACGGCACGCTGCGCAAGCAGGGGATCCCCGATCGCGGCTGGTGGGAAGGCCCGGGCGAGATCGCGGTCCCGACCGGCGAAGAACGCAAGCCGATCCCGATGAAGCTCGCCATGGTCCGCGACGATGCCAACGGCGTGCGCGCCTTCCGCTTCGAAACCACCGACGGCCGCAAGCTGGCCGAGGCCGAGGCCGGTGCGCACATCGACATCCACCTGCCCGGCAACCTCGTGCGCCAGTACTCGGTGGTCGATAGCGGCCCCGATCACTACACCGTGGCTGTGCGCCTTGATTCGAACGGCCGGGGCGGTTCGCGGGCGATGCATGCCCTCCAGGAAGGCGAAGTCCTGCTAGTCGGCAAGCCGCGCAACAACTTCGTGCTCTATGAGTCCGCGCCGCGCTTCGTGCTGATCGCCGGGGGTATCGGCATCACTCCGCTGCTGCCGATGGCGCGCCGCCTCAGCGACCTCGGCAAGCCTTTCGTGCTCCACGCCTGCGCCCGCGATGCGCAGTCTGCCCCGCTCGCCACGATCATGGACCAGGCTCCCTTCGCCAGCCAGGTGAAGTACCACCACGATCTGGCCGACGGTCGCAGCGGCTTTGATGCCGATGCCTGGCTGTCCAAGCCGATCGCCGGGACAATGCTCTACATCTGCGGGCCGCAGGGCTTCATGGACTTCGTCCGCGCCTCTGCCCTGGCGCGCGGGTGGGATGCCAGGCAGATCCGCACGGAAAGCTTCGGTGCCGCGATCGAGAACGATGGCGAAGTGCTGCCGTTCACCGTACACCTCCAGCGTTCGGGCAAGGACATTCCGGTCTCGGCGCAGGAATCGATCCTCGATGCACTCGGCCGGTTCGGCATGGACGTGCCTTATGCCTGCATGCAGGGGACGTGCGGCACCTGCATCGTCGGCGTGACCGGCGGCGAAGTGGACCACCGCGACGCCTTCCTCACCGCCGAAGACAAGGCCAAGAACGATTGCATGTGCCTGTGCGTCAGTCGCGCCAAGGGCGAGAGCGTCACGCTCGACCTCTGACCGGACTGCAACGGTAACCAACGCGGCGTCCCTCCTCGTCTGGAGGGACGCCGTTCGTCTATGCGCCGGGGTTCAGCACACGCGAAAGCGCGGCATGGCTCGCCGCGTCGAAGGCCTGCGCCGGGGCGGCTCCGGGGATCAGGTTGAAACCGTGGTAGGCCCCCGGATAGACATGGAGTTCCAGCGGGACCCCGCTGGCCGAAAGCCGCGCCGCGAAGGCAAGGTCTTCACTGACGAACAGATCGAGGTCGCCAACGGCCATGAACGTCGGCGGCAGTCCCGAAAGGTCCGCCTCGCGCGCGGGCACAGCAAACGACGGGGCGGTGTAAGCCGCGTCCCCCAGCAGCGATGCCCAGCCATAGAGATTGGCGCGGCGGGTCCACACGTGCTCGCCGACATGGGCCGGGGGATCGCAGCGATCGTCGAGCATCGGATAGATCAGTTGCAGCAGCGCGATCGGCAGGTTGCCCCGCGCCCGCGCCCGCAATGCCAGCCCCGCCGCCAGCCCGCCGCCGGCGCTGATCCCGCGCACCACGATCCGCGCCGGATCGATATCCAGCGTCGCATGCTCGCGGTGCAGCCATTCCAGCGCCGCCAGGCAATCATCGGCAGCGGCCGGAAACGGATGCTCGGGGGCAAGGCGGTAATCGAGGTTTAGCACCACGCAATCCAGCGCCAGCGCCAGCGCCAGCGCATGAGGATGTTCGCGCGCCGCGCTACCCAGCACATAGCCGCCACCGTGGACGATCAGCACCACGCCGCCGCCAGGACGCGCATTCGGCGGGCGATAGAGCAGCCCGGGCACGCCATGCCCGTTGTCTCCCACCGCGGTGACGGGATCGACACGGCAACCGTCGTGCAGCCCCGCCGCCACCGGTTCTGCCGTCATCGCCGTGCGGAACGAGGTCAGGGTCGAGCTGTCGAGGCTGTCGAAATTGGGCACCAGGGCCAGCGCCGCGTGCAGCACCGGATCGACCATCCCGGCCCTAGCCGCATCCGTCTTCGCGCGGACTGCGTTATCCAAGCCCGTATCGCTCATCGTCAGCCTCCCGGTCGCCGCGCGCCTTGTCCGGCCGCAGGTGCAGCGGCATCCATCCGCGATCACGCCGGGCACGACAACTAGCGTTTTGCGACCGGGACCATAACCATCGCTTATGCCACGCCGCAGGGCTCCCCCGCCGCGCATCCCCCGCAGGCCATCGGCGCGACGGCTTTGCCGCATAGCCCGTTGCTATTGTGAATTGGTGGCCCCAGCGCCTATATTGTGCGCCACACATGCTTGAGGGAGTGCTGATGACAATCGCCGAGGAAATGCGTCTGGGGCTGCGGCGCCTGGCTAAGGCCGTAGTGGTCATTACCTGCGTCAAGGACGGCCAGCGCCACGCGATGGCGGCCACGGCGGTGAGCGAGCTGAGCATGGACCCGCCGTCGCTGCTGATCTGCGTCAACAAGACCGCATCGATGGCCCCGATCCTGAGCGGCGGGGCAGACTTCGCCGTCAACATCCTTCATTCCTCGCACGCCGAAATCTCGCAGGTCTGCAGCGGTCGCGAGAAGGGCGAGGCACGGTTCGAAACCGGCGCATGGGAAACCGGGGCAACCGGCGTTCCGGTGCTGCAGGACGCCCAGGCATCGTTCGAATGCAAGCAGACCGAACTGCACGAATACGGCACCCACTACATCGTCATCGGTGACGTGATGGCGGTCAAGACCAGCGGCATCACCGATCCGCTGATCTACGCCGAAGGTGTCTACGGCCGCCTGGCAGACTGCGCCGCCTGAGGCCCCTGCCGACACCAAAAAAGGCCCCGCAAGCGATGCGCTTGCGGGGCCTTTTCGTGTCTGGCGACAGGTTCACAGCTTGCCGGTAAGTTCCGGTACGGCTGCGAAGAGGTCTGCGACGAGGCCGATGTCGGCGACCTGGAAGATGGGGGCGTCCTCATCCTTGTTGATGGCGATGATGGTCTTGGAGTCCTTCATGCCTGCAAGGTGCTGGATCGCGCCCGAGATGCCGACCGCGATGTAGACTTCGGGGGCGACGATCTTGCCGGTCTGGCCGACCTGGTAGTCGTTCGGCACGTAGCCCGCATCGACCGCGGCGCGGCTCGCGCCGACGGCTGCGCCCAGCTTGTCGGCGAGCGGCATGATCGTCGCCTCGAAGGTCGGCCCGTCCTTGAGCGCGCGACCGCCCGAGACGATGATCTTGGCGCTGGTCAGTTCCGGACGCTCCGACTTGGCGACTTCGGCACTCACGAAGCTGGACAGGCCCGCATCGCCGGTGGCGGCGACCGCTTCCACCGTGCCGCTGCCGCCGTTGGCCTCGGCCTTGGCGAAGGCGGTGCCGCGCACGGTGACGACCAGCTTGGCGTCCGAGCTTTCAACCGTGGCGATGGCGTTGCCGGCATAAGTCGGGCGGGTGAAGGTCTTGGGGCCTTCGACCGAGAGGATGTCCGAGACCTGCATCACGTCGAGCAGCGCGGCGACGCGCGGGGCGATGTTCTTGCCGTTGCTGGTCGCGGGGGCGACGAAGGCATCGTGGTGGCCCATCAGCTCGACCACCAGCGGCGCGACATTCTCGGCCAGCGCGTTGGCATAGGCGGCATCGTCCGCCAGATGCACCTTGCCGACCCCGGCGATCTTTGCAGCAGCTTCAGCCACCCCGGCGCAGCCAGCACCCGCCACCAGCAGGTGCACTTCACCCAGTTGCGATGCCGCGGTGACGGCGGCCAGCGTCGCGTCCTTGACCGACGCATTGTCATGTTCGACCCAAACGAGAGTTTTCATCTGGAATTCCTTTTATCTGATCCGGTCAGTGCCAATCAGGCGACGCCCATGTCCTTGAGCTTGGCGACCAGCGCATCGACGTCGGCAACCTTGATCCCGGCCACGCGCACCGCCGGTTCGACGACCTTGAGCGTCTTGAGGCGCGGGGTGATGTCCACGCCCAGATCGGCCGGGGTCTTCACGTCGAGCGGCTTCTTCTTCGCCTTCATGATGTTGGGAAGCGAGGCATAGCGCGGCTCGTTGAGGCGCAGGTCCGTCGTCACGATCGCCGGCATCGCCAGGCTCACCGTCTCGAGGCCACCGTCGACCTCGCGGGTGACGACGACCTTGTCGCCCTCGACCACCACCTTGCTGGCAAACGTACCCTGCGGCCGGCCCAGCAGCGCCGCCAGCATCTGGCCGGTCTGGTTCGAATCGTCGTCGATCGCCTGCTTGCCCAGGATCACCAGGCCCGGCGCTTCCGTCTCGACCAGCGACTTGAGGATCTTGGCCACCGCCAGCGGCTCGACCTCGGCGTCACTCTCCACCAGCACCGCCCGGTCCGCGCCCATCGCCAGCGCCGTGCGCAGCGTTTCCTGCGCCTTCGCCGGACCAACCGACACCACGATCACTTCTTCCGCCGCGCCGGCTTCCTTGATCCGCAGCGCTTCTTCCACCGCGATCTCGTCAAACGGGTTCATGCTCATCTTCACGTTCGAAAGATCAACACCCGTCCCGTCAGCCTTCACACGAGGCTTCACGTTATAATCAATCACCCGCTTCACGGGCACGAGGATCTTCATCGCCAATCCGTCCTCTCAATGAAGGCGCGCAACACCTGTTTAATCGCGCGGTTAAAAAGTCGCGGTCCCTTTGACGGGGACGCGGTGCGCCGTCAACCCCACAAAATCATGTAGCAAAGTGATCTACACATATGGGGCTGGAGCAATTCGGCCGGCCGGAACGCAAAGCGGCGGGGGGACTGT
>NZ_BMZA01000001.1:0-48137 GCF_014652555.1 Novosphingobium colocasiae | reverse complement strand
GCCAATTGCCCAGTGAGCGCGAAGATCACGCGACCTTCTGGACTTCCGCCACGATCTTCTTGGCCGCATCGCCCAGATCGTTCGCCGGAACGATGGCAAGGCCCGAGTTGCCGAGGATTTCCTTGCCCTTCTCGACGTTGGTGCCTTCGAGGCGAACCACCAGCGGAACCGACAGGTTCACATCCTTGGCCGCGGCCACGATGCCCTCGGCAATGACGTCGCAGCGCATGATGCCGCCGAAGATGTTGACGAGAATGCCCTTCACGTTCGGATCGGCAAGAATGATCTTGAACGCCGCAGTCACCTTCTCGGTGGTGGCACCGCCGCCCACGTCGAGGAAGTTGGCCGGGAACATGCCGTTTAGCTTGATGATGTCCATCGTCGCCATGGCGAGGCCGGCGCCGTTGACCATGCAGCCGATATCGCCATCGAGCTTGATGTAGGCGAGGTCGTACTTGCTGGCTTCGATTTCGGCCGGGTCTTCCTCGGTCTCGTCGCGCAGGGCGAAGATGTCGGGGTGACGGAACAGCGCGTTCGAATCGAAGCTCATCTTGGTGTCGAGCACGAGCAGCTCGGCAGGCTTGGAGTCACTGGCCTTGCTTTCGACCAGCGGATTGATCTCGAGCATGTCGCAATCCATGGCGATGAACGCTTCGTAGATCTGCTTCGAGAGCTTCTGGGCCTGCTTGTTGAGATCGCCGGTCAGCTTGAGGGCAAAGGCGACGGCGCGGCCGTGGTGCGGCTTGAAGCCTTCAGCCGGATCGATGGTGACGGTGGTGATCTTCTCGGGCGTGCTGTGGGCAACCTCCTCGATGTCCATGCCGCCTTCGGTCGACACGATCATGGCGACGCGGCCGGTCTTGCGATCGACGAGCATCGAGAAATAGTATTCCTTGTCGATATCAACGCCGTCCGTCACGTAGAGGCGGTTGACCTGCTTGCCCGCATCACCCGTCTGGATGGTGACGAGGGTGTTGCCAAGCATTTCCTTGGCGAAAGCTTCAACTTCCTCGACCGACTTGGCGAGGCGCACGCCGCCCTTGGCGTCGGGGCCGAGTTCCTTGAACTTGCCCTTGCCACGCCCGCCGGCATGGATCTGGGCCTTCACCACATAGAGCGGCCCGGGGAGCTGCTTGGCGGCGGCGACCGCTTCCTCAACCGTGAGGGCGGGGATGCCGGCAGAAATGCCGACGCCATACTTCGCAAGCAGTTCCTTGGCCTGATACTCGTGAATGTTCATCGCGGTCTCGCCTTCTTGTGCTGATGTCCTGGGGGTGGCGCGGGGGGAAAGCCTTATTGCGGTGCCGCATAAGCATATCCCTTCGCACTTGAAAAGGCCCGTCTCGGAACGCGACGCTGCACTGCGGCGGCTTGGCGGCACAGAATGCTCGAAAGAAAAGGATTTCACTGGCCGCCGGGCTGGCGCAAGGACTGCCCGCATGATTGATCGCGCGCGACTCGAATCGATCGTCCGCGAAGCCGGACGGATCGCCCTGGCCGGATGGCCCGGAGACGGCCACGCGCTCGATCACTGGGAAAAGGACCCGGGCAGCCCGGTGTCGGCGATCGACCTCGCGGTCGATTCCTATCTCAAGAAAGAACTGGGGGCGCTGCTGCCCTCGGCCGGGTGGTTGTCCGAGGAAACGGTCGACGCCCCCGAACGGACGCTGGGCGATCTGGCGTGGCTGGTCGATCCGATCGACGGGACCCGCGATTTCATTGCCGGGCGCACCGGCTGGGCGGTATCGGTGGCACTGGTGAACACCCGCCGGCCGCTGCTCGGATATCTCTATGCGCCGGCGCGACGGCGGGACGAGGGTGGCGAGTTCTGGCATGCCGAGGCGGGCCAGGGTAGCTGGCGCAACGGCACCCGCCTGCGCGCCAGCGCCCGCACCGCATTGTCGGGCGCGCGGGTTCCGGCGGTCCGGCTGCCGATCGCCGATGCCGACCTGGTCATGGTGGACCAGCCCAATTCGATCGCGCTGCGCATGGCGATGGTGGCGGCGGGCGAGGCGGACCTGCTGGCAACGCTGCGCTGGGGCTTCGAATGGGACATCGCCGCCGCCGCGCTGATCGCCCGCGAAGCCGGCGCGGCGGTGACCGACGCCTTCGGCCAGCCGCTCAACTACAACAAGCACGATCCGCGCGCTTTCGGCGTGCTGGCGACATCACCCGCCATCCACCCGCAAGCGGTGGCCCGCCTGCGCGACCGCGCGCTGGCCTATGTCGGCCGGCCGTGATCGCACCCAACCTTGGCGCATGAAAAAGGGGAGCTGCGGTTGATGCCGCGGCTCCCCCCTGTCGGTTTTCGTGAGCGCTGCGGCCTTACTTGGCGGCGGCGGCCTCGTCGGTGGTCACCGGGGTGATCTTGATCTCGACCCGGCGGTTGAGCGCGCGGCCTTCGGGCGTATCGTTCGTGGCGACCGGCGTCGTTTCACCCATGCCCTTGGTCTGGATGCGGGCGGAAGAGACGCCGCGCGAGATCAGGTAGCGGGCGACGGCATCGGCGCGGCGCTTGGACAGGTCCATGTTGTAGGCGTCCGACCCGGTCGAATCGGTGTGGCCGTACACGTCGATGAGGCTGTTGGGATACTGCACCATCGATTGCGCGACCTTGTCGAGCGAGGCCTGGAAGCCGGGGCTGATCTCGGTCGAATTGACCGCGAAGGTGACGTCGGGGAGGTTGACCAGGATGCCGTCACCCTGCTGAGAAACGTCGATGCCCGAACCGGCGGTCTGTTCCTTCAGCTCCTTGATCTGCTTGTCCATCTGGTAGCCGACCACTGCGCCGGCAACGCCGCCGATGCCGGCACCGGCGATGCGCGCGGTCTTGCCGCCGATCACGCTGCCGAGCAGATAGCCAAGGCCGGCACCGCCGACGGTGCCGATGGCAGTGCGCGAAACCTTCTTCTCTCCGGTGTTCGGATCGGTGACGCATGCGGAAACCGCGACCAGCGAAAGCGCTGCTGCGGCGGAGGTGAACAGGCGCGATCTCTTCATGGAATGTGTCCCTTCCTAATTATGGCGATCCCGTGGATGCCTTGCTTCTTGCGTGCGATAGTGGACATGAATGCCCGATGGATGATTGGGGCGTAAACCGTTCGGGCTACGAAGTGTTCCCATGGAACAGTCGAGACCGGCTGCGGGAACCGAAACCCGCGCCCGCGCGCTTCGCATTGCCCGCAAACTCTGCTAGCGCCAGGCCATCGTGACGCCCTTTCCCTGGACCGACCTTTTCATCATAGCCGGGCTGATCCTGCTCAATGGCCTGTTCTCGATGTCGGAACTGGCGATCGTCTCCGCGCGCTCGGCGCGGCTGAAGGTCGCGGCGGACAAGGGCAGCGGCGGTGCCAAGGCCGCGCTGGCGCTGGCGGACCAGCCGGGCCGTTTTCTCAGCACCGTGCAGATCGGCATCACCCTCATCGGCATCGTCGCCGGTGCCTATTCGGGCGCGAGCCTGGGCGGGCCGGTGGGCGAACGGCTGCAACTGGCCGGGGTGCCGCCGCGCGCGGCCGGCGAAGCGGGCTTTGCGCTGGTGATCGTCGCCACTACCTTTGCCAGCGTGGTGATCGGCGAACTGGTGCCCAAGCAACTGGCCCTGCGCATGGCCGAGCCGGTGGCGCTGATCATGGCGCGGCCGATGGCCTGGCTGTCCACGGCGATGGCCCCGTTCGTATGGTCGCTCGACCGTTCCTCCACCCTCATCCTGAGACTGTTTTCGGTGCGCGGGGCAGGACAGGAACAGCTTACCGCCGAAGAGCTGCAGATGATCTTCGCCGAAGCCACCCGCACCGGGGTGATCGAGGAGGAAGAACGGGCGATGATGGCCGGCGTCATGCGGCTGGCCGAACGGCCTGTGCGCGAACTGATGACGCCGCGCAACCAGATCGACTGGATCGACATCAACGCCGACGAGGCCACGCTGCGCGCCTGTATCGAGGCTTCGCCCCATTCGCTGATGCCGATCGCCAGCGAAGGCACGCCCGACATGGTGCTGGGCGTGCTCAAGGTGCGCGATGCGCTGGCGGCGATGCTGGCCGGGCGACCATTCACCATCGCGGCGATGATGCGCAAGGCCGAAGTCATCCCCGACCAGCTCGATGCGATGGATGCGCTGCGCAAGTTGCAGACCGCAGAAGTGGCGATGGCGATGGTGCATGACGAATATGGCCACCTTGAGGGGCTGGTGACGCCTTCGGACATCCTCTCGGCACTGGCCGGCACTTTCGTCAGCCACCAGGACGAGGGCGATTCGCCGATGGTGGTCGAACGCACCGATGGTTCGCTGCTGGTCTCCGGCGCAATGCCGGCCGATGCCATGGCCGATCGGCTGGGGATGACCCTTCCCGAAACCCGCGAATACGCCACCGCCGCCGGGTTCGTGCTGGCGGTGATGAAGCGCATGCCGCACGAGGGCGATCACTTCGTGGAGCAGGGACGGCGGTTCGAGGTGATCGACATGGACGGCCTCAGGATCGACAAGCTGCTGGTCGAGCTGCCCGACGAAGACGGCAACGGCGATGGCGTGACCGGCGAGGGCTGAGCCGGCCGTGGGATGTGTTACTGCCTGACCGGGTTGGTCAGCCGGGCCATGATCGAGGCGACATAGGCGCGCGTTTCGCGGATGTTGGGGATGCCGCCGGCGGCAATCACCCGGTTCGGCCCGGCGTTGTAAGCGGCCAGCGCCTTTTCGATATTGCCGTTGAACGCATCGAGCTGCATCCGCAGATAACGCGCCCCGCCTTCAAGGTTGGCGGCCGGATCGGACGGGTTGATGCCCATCTGCGCCGCCGTGCCCGGCATCAGTTGCGCCAGCCCGCGCGCGCCCACGGGCGACAGCGCCACTTCGTTCCAGCGGCTTTCCTGCCAGACCACCGCTTCGAGCAGGGCCGGGCTGATATCGTACTTGCGGGCAAGGCGGGCGACCGCTTCGCGCCAGCGGGTCGGCCCGGCCGCATCCAGCGCCTCGGTGACGCTGGCCGGATGGAGCATGCCGTCAAACCGCGCGGTCTCGCCCGGCGTGGCGTCATCGATCGACACCGCCGTCCCGGCAAGCCCCATGGTGTCGCCCGGCAAGCCCGCAGCGGGCGGCAGTGCGGTGGGATCGCTCATCGCCGCGGGGCCACCGGCGGTCCAGCTATAGCCGGCGCTGCCGATCTCCATGACGTCGGCCCGCGCCGCTCCCGGCAGCGCCGCGCCGGTCATGCCCATAAGCAGGCAGCCAAGTTGCCATGTCCGCTTCAAGATTGCCGTCCCACCCGTCTGTCCGATCGAAACCCGCGCCGCTTATATCGCGGCGCAGCATGACTCTCAAGCACGTTGCGGGAAGCCAAGCGGGATCAAGGCAGTTGCAGCGCCGCCGCCACGTCCTGCCATGAGACCAGCTTGAAATTCTGCGCCGCCGGGGCGTTGTCGCCATCCTGCGCCACCATCAGCCCGTTCGGAAACGCCGGGCCGAAATCGCCGGGCAGCACTTCGATGCCGTCGGTGTCACTGGTTGCGCCGAACCGGCCGGGGGCGATGCGGAAGCGGCCAAGCAGGCGCGCATCGTCCGCCGCGAATACGGCATAGGCGTTGTCGCCCTGGCTGGAGGCGACAAGCAGCGTGCGGCCCGCGCCATCTCGGGTGACCGCCAGCCCTTCGACATCGTCCACCAGACCATCGGGCTGGCCGACGCCGGCGAAGCGCGTAGCCGTCAGCGTGGCGGGAGCGAGCGGCACCCGCCAGATGCCGGCGTCCTCTTCGGCGACGAACAGCGTGCCGGAGGCATCATCGACCACGCAGCCTTCCGATTGCGTCGCGAACTTCACGTCACGCAGATGTTCGGCCACGATCCGGCCCTGCGCCTCGACCAGCCGGCTTTCGGCGACGGTGCCGTCCTTCAGCACGACATAGGCGCGCGCCAGTTCGCCCGGGGCCCGCGCCGCCGCCATGCAGAAGCCATAAGCCTCGGCCGGAGCGTGGCCTGCGGGCAGGAACCCTTGCGTACCGGTGCCCGCCAGCTTGCCGGTGGTACCGTCCAGCCAGAACAGCGCGATGCGCGGCTCGGCCCGGTCGGTCCGGTCGCTGGCACCCACCAGGATGCGCCGGGTACCGTCGGTCAGCGTCACTTCCCGCAGATCCACGTTGTTGAGCGCACCAGCGGCGACGAAATCGCGCACCTTGCCATCAAGGCCATAGACATAGAGCCCGGCCTTCTTGTCCGTCCCGACGATCAGGCTCTGGGCCGGGTTGGCGGCATTGCGCCAGATCGCCGGATCATCGGCAGCATCGGCGGCGGCGGTGCCGACCGGAGCTGTCTCGCCCTTCGCGGCTACATCCTGCGCCGGGTAATACGGGCGCGGTGCCGTCGGCACGCTGGCGCAGGCGGCGGCGAGCAGGAGCGGCAGAACCGCCCCCGCCCCCATCAAGCCTCCCCGCATCAGAAGGTCACCCGCGCGCCGAACTTCACGGTGGAGCCGTATTCCTCGAACTGCAGCAGGCGACGGGCCCCGGCGAAGTTCTGATAGGCAAAATACTTGGCATTGTTCACGTTCACCCAGTCGGCGAACAGGCGCACGTTGTCGGTCAGCTTGTACTTGGCCGACAGGTCGAGCTGGAAGTGCTGCTGGACGTAGCGGTCGCCCTCCGGGTTGTCGCCCACCTCGTCGACGTACCCATCGCGGTAGGAGCCGGCAGCGCGCAGATCGATGGGGCCCTTGGTATAGCCCAGCACCACGTTGAACGTGTTCCTGGCGCTAGCCGGAAGCGAGATTTTCCGCGCGAACCCGTCTTCATCCTGCACCGTGCCGCGCGCGTCGGTGTAGGTGTAGTTCACCTGTGTCAGCAGACCGTCAAACGGTGCGGGCAGCATCGTGAACGCCTGATTGTAGCTGACCTCGAAGCCGACGATCTCGGCCTTGTCGCCGTTGGTCGGAATGGTAAGCTGGTCATACGTCGCGCCATTGAAGGTGAAATCGCTGTAGACCGTCTTGATGATGTAGTCGTCGATCGACTTGTAGAAGCCGTTGAACGACACCCCGGCGTTGTCGCTGAAGTAGTAGTCGAAGCCGAAATCCGCGTTCCAGGCCCGGTAAGGCTTGAGATAGGGGTTCCCCACCTCCGCTTCGTTATCTTCGTTGACCGTGAAGCGGGGCGCGATGTCCTTGAGGTTCGGGCGCATCAGGCTCTTGTAGACCGCAGCGCGCGCGACGAGGTTGCGCTGGGGGCTATAGCGCAGGGTCAGGCTGGGGAGCCAGTCGGTGTAGCTGCGCTCGAAGTGCACCGGCGTGACGGACGGCAGATCGAGGTTGTCCTCGTCGTCCACCACCAGATTGCCGTCCATTTCGTTGCGCGTGCGCTCGATGCGGACGCCGCCGATGACGCGCATCGTGTCGCTGTCCCAGCGCGCCAGCAGGTATCCGGCCAGGATGTCTTCCGAAACCGAATAGTCGCTGGTCGCCGAATCCAGCGCAGAAGCGTAATCGTTGATCGACAGATCGGCTTCATTCGCGCGGAACCAGTCGGCGGTTCCCCCCTTGAGCGCCACCGGCCCCATGTCGATCAGGCGATAGGTCTGGCTGCCCAGCACATCGGCCAGGGTGAAGTCCTTGGACTTCTTGTAGCGGATCATGTTGAAGTCATAGGACTTGTCGCGCCAGCGCGCCTTGCCGCCCGCCTGGATCGTGAAATCGCCGCCGTCCGCCGCGAAAGTGCGGGCGAGGTCGGCCTTGACCGCCCATTCCTCGTCCTGACTGTCGGACAGCGTGGTGAGTTCCACGCGGTTGAGCGTGTAACTGGCGGCGTCGTTCACCGCATCCGCGCCCGAGATGACGCTGTAGGTCGGGTAATACTTGCCGGCGTTGTCGAAATCGATCGCCACGCCCGATTCGTCGTCAAAGTCGGCCGCGAAGCGCACCGGATCGAGCGAGAAGGTCTCCTTCTCGGTCGACTTGGCATAACTGGCCGACCAGTCGAATTTCCAGGTGCCGGTATCGGTCTTGCTGCCCAGCACGACCGAACGGATGCGCTGACGCTCGAAGCGGTCCTTCAGATCGCGCTCGATGGTGATGTCGTTGTCGGCGCTGTCGAAGCTGACCATCGAACCGTCAGTGGCCGACGGGCCATCGTCCTCGAACGCGGACAGGTCGAACGTGGTGCGACGGCGGTATTCGTGATCGTCGAACTGCGACCAGTTGCCGCGCACATAGGCGGTCGTCGTGTCCGATGCGCGCCAGTCGAACGACAGCGCGCCGCTGATGCGGGTGCGTTCGACGTCGTAGTCGCGATATTCGAGCGATTCGCTGTACGGCGCGCCGTCGTCCACCTGCTTCCAGAAATCGCTCTCGACGTTATCGGTCTCGAACTTGCGCTTGTAGTAGCTGATGCCGCCGGCCACGCCGAAATCGTCGCCCAGCCGCTTGGAAAAGTCGAAGCTGCCCTTGGGCGTGGTCTTGCCGGAATAGTCGTTCCAGCTCCCTTCGGCGCTGACCGCGTAATAGTCCTTCTTGCGATCGAAGGCGCTGGTGGTGTTGATCTCGACCGATGCGCCGATGGTATCGCCGTCCATGTCGGGAGTGAGCGACTTCTTGACCTCGATCGATTCGATGATGTCCGAAGAGATCACGTCGAGCGCCACCTGGCGCACATCGCTTTCGGGTGAAGGCAGGCGCACCCCGTTGACCGAAGTGGAGTTGAGGTTGGGATCAAGCCCGCGCACCGAAACGAAGCGCCCCTCGCCCTGATCGTTGAGGATGTTGATGCCGGGGAGACGGCGCAGCGATTCCGCCGCGTTCTGATCGGGAAACTGGCCGATGGCATCGCGCGTCAGCACCGATTCGACCCCGTCCGCCGCCTTCTGCCGCGACAGCGCGCTGGTCATGTTGGCGGCCAGCCCGGTGACGAGGATATCACCGCCGCCGATCGCAGACAGCGTCAGGTTGCCGTCCACCCGGCCGCTGGCGGGTACCGCCACGCTGCGCGTGGTGATCTCGGCCCCGACATAGCGTGCCTCCAGCGTATATGTCCCGGCCGGCAGATCGGCGATCACATAACCGCCATCGCGACCGGTCTCGACCTCGCGGCCCAGTTCGACGACCCGTACCGTCGCCGATTGCAGCGCGCGCGTGCCGCCGGCGTCATAGACGTTGCCGACAATATCCCCGGCCTGGGCGATGGTCGCCCCCGAACAGGTGGCAAGCAGCCCGGCAAGAAGGCGAAGTGACGATTTCATGATGATCTGACCCCCTGATGGTCCGGATTGCTCCGGTCTGCGGGGGCGCAGATATGGTTCTAATGTGACACCAGCGTTCCGGTTACGCGACGGTTCGATGACAGGGGCGCAAGTTTTTGTTGCGACGCACAAGGGCGCGCGAGCGGCCGCCAGCCGGACGTCGGGGGCCACCAGTCTGTTGTGTAACGAAAATGGTGCTGCTGGGGAGGATTGAACTCCCGACCTCACCCTTACCAAGGGTGCGCTCTACCACTGAGCTACAGCAGCGGATCGAACGGCCGCGCGGGCCGTCTCCGGGCCCGGCGTGCCGGGCAGGCGCGGCCTATTGTCTGCGAGGGGGGAATTGTCAAGCGCTGCTTGCGCTTTGGCGGGCGCGGCGGCATGGCTGGGACATGGCAGACCGGTCAGACCCGCCCCCATCGCAGGCTACCCGCGAGCAGCGCCTTGCCGCGCGGCTGCGCGAGAACCTGCACCGGCGCAAGGCGCAGGCGCGCAGTCTGGCGCGGATGGAAGATGCCGCCACGCCGGTCGATCACCCCGATTCGCACGGGCTTCCCAAAAGCCGCCCCGAAAGCTAGGGGCACCTGATCGATATCGCGCGCGCGTTTCGGCCGGACCCGGGTTCTGCCGCAAGGCCCGCGCCCCGTCCGGGAGCCTTGTCCTTTGCCTCGTCTGATCCTTCTTCGTCACGGCCAGAGCCAGTGGAACCTTGAAAACCGCTTCACCGGGTGGTGGGACGTGGATGTGACCGAGAAAGGCGAGGCCGAGGCGCGCGCCGCCGGCGCGCTGCTCAAGGACAAGGGCATCCTGCCCGATGTCGCCTTCACCTCGGTCCAGACCCGGGCGATCAAGACCCTGCACTTCGCGCTTGAGGCGGCGGGCATCCTGTGGATCCCGGAAAGCAAGGACTGGCGGCTGAACGAGCGGCACTATGGCGGTCTGACCGGGCTCGACAAGGCCGAGACCGCCGCCAAGCACGGCGAGGATCAGGTCAAGGTGTGGCGTCGCAGCTTCGATATTCCGCCCCCGGTGCTGGAGCGCGGCAGCGAATTCGATCTGTCGAGCGATGTCCGCTACGCCGGGATCGACGTGCCGCAGACCGAAAGCCTGAAGGACACCATCGCTCGCGTCCTGCCCTATTACGAAAGCACGATCGTGCCGCACCTCAAGGCCGGGGCCACGGTGCTGGTCGCCGCGCACGGCAATTCGCTGCGCGCGCTGGTGAAGCACTTGTCGGGCATTTCCGACGAGGAGATCACCAGCCTCGAAATCCCGACCGGCCAGCCGATCGTCTACGATCTGGCCGACGATCTGGCGGTGCTTGACCGCTACTACCTGTCCGAGCGCTGATCCGGTGACCGCCGCGCCCGCGCCCGTCGCGATCATCATGGGCAGCCAGTCCGACTGGCCGACCATGAAGAAGGCTGCCGACATGCTCGACAAGCTGGGCGTCGCCTGGGACGCGCGGATCGTGTCCGCGCACCGCACGCCCGACCGGCTGGTCGCCTTCGCCAAGGGCGCGGAGGCCGAAGGGTTCAAGGTGGTGATCGCCGGGGCCGGTGGCGCGGCGCATCTGCCGGGCATGGTGGCGTCGATGACCCACCTGCCGGTGCTGGGCGTGCCGGTCCAGTCCAAGGCGCTGTCGGGGCAGGACAGCCTGCTGTCGATCGTGCAGATGCCCGCCGGCATCCCGGTCGGCACGCTGGCAATCGGCGAGGCGGGTGCGGCCAACGCCGGCCTGCTGGCCGCCGCAATCCTGGCATCCAACGACGCCGGGCTGACCGCAAGGCTCAAGGCCTTCCGCGCCGCGCAGACCGCCGCGATCGCCGAAAAGCCGGAATAAGCGCGAAACGGCGATGATCGAACCGGGCGCAACCATCGGCATCCTCGGCGGGGGGCAGCTTGGGCGGATGATCGCCGTGGCCGCCGCGCAACTGGGCTATCACTGCCACATCTACGCGCCCGAGCCCGAAAGCGCCTCGGTCGCCGCCGAGGTGGCGCTGCGCTATACCCAAGGGGAATACGACGATACCGCCGCGCTGGCCGCCTTCGCCGCCGACTGCGCGGTGGTCACATACGAGTTCGAGAACGTGGCGATCGGGGTGCTCGAACGGCTGGCGCTCGATGTCGTGCGGCCAAGCGTCAAGGCTCTGGTCACCGCACAGGACCGGATGAACGAGAAGACGTTCGTGACCGATCTGGGCGGCAAGCCGGCACCGTTCGCGGCGGTGGACAGCGCCGCCGATCTGGCCGCGGCGATGGCGCGGATCGGCACGCCCGGCATCCTCAAGACGCGGCGCGACGGCTATGACGGCAAGGGGCAGTGGCGGATCATGCATCCCGCCAATGCGGACGGGCTGGACCTGCCCGGCCAGCCGCTGATCTACGAAGGCTTCATCGATTTCTTCGCCGAATTCTCGGTCATCGCCTGTCGCGGCGGCGATGGCGCGGTGCGGTTCTGGGACAGCGCACGCAACGTCCACGAGAACGGCATCCTTGCCACCAGCACCGCCCCCGCCCCGGCCGAGGTGCTGGCGCAAGTGCCCGAAGCGCGCGCGCTCGCGGCGCGGGTGGCCGACGCGCTGGATTATGTCGGCGTGCTGACCTGCGAATTCTTCGCCACCACGGACGGCCCGGTGTTCAACGAAATGGCCCCGCGCGTCCACAATTCCGGGCACTGGACGATCGAGGGCGCGCTCACCAGCCAGTTCGAGAACCATGTCCGCGCGATCTGCGGCCTGCCGCTGGGCGATACCGCGCTTGCCGCCAAGGGCGTGGAAATGCGCAACCTGATCGGTGCGGCGGCGAACGACTGGGCGGCGATCCTTGCCGATCCGGCCAGCCACCTGCACCTTTACGGCAAGGCCGAAGCGCGCGAGGGCCGCAAGATGGGCCACGTGACGCGGCTCACACTCTGATGGTTACGCCCCGCTCCCCTTCATCCGTTCGTGTCAAGCGCAGTCGAGACACGCTGGCGTGGTGCTTGCGTGTCTCGACTGCGCTCGACACGAACGGGTAGGTTCGAAAACGTGCGCGATATCATCCTGGTCTATGCGCGGGCCGAAAACGGCGTGATCGGGCGCGATGGTGCACTGCCCTGGCATCTGCCCGCCGATCTGAAGCACTTCAAGGCGACGACGCTGGGCCCCGATGGCAAGGGGCTGCCGATGATCATGGGCCGCAAGACGTTCGACAGCTTTCCCGCCCCCCTGCCCGGCCGCCGTCATATCGTCCTGACCCGCGATACCACATGGCAGGCCACCGGGGCTGAAGTGGCGCACACCGTGGCCGACGCGCTGGCGCTGGCCGGTGAAGGCGACATTGCGGTGATCGGGGGGGCGGAGATCTATGCCCTGTTCGAACCGATCGCCACGCGGGTGGAGCTGACCGAGATCGCCGGGGCTTACGAGGGCGATACGGTGATGCCGCCGCTCGGCCCGCACTGGCACGAGAGCCGCCGCGAGGCGCACCCGGCCGAGGGCGCGCGCCCCGCTTACGCTTTCGTGACGCTCGTGCGCGGCCTATAGGCACCAGCCGACCATGATTCGCCTCGACAGCCGCCTCCCCGTCCCCGCAGACCTGCACGGTGCCGTCCTGGCGCTGGGCAATTTCGACGGGTTCCATCTGGGACATCAGGCAGTGGTCGGCGCGGCGCTGGACTGGGCGCGGGCCGAAGGGCGGCCGATGATCGTCGCCACCTTCGATCCCCATCCGATGCGGCTGTTCCAGCCCGATGCGCCACCGTTCCGGCTGACCACGCTGGACCAGCGACAGGACCTGTTCGGCGCGTTCGGTGCCGATGCCATGCTGGTGCTGCACTTCGATGCCGGCATGGCCGCGCTGTCACCCCGTGAATGGGTGGAAGACATGCTGGTCGGCCACCTGCGCGCGCGCGGGGTGGTGACCGGAGAGGATTTCACCTTCGGCAAGGGCCGCGCCGGCACGCCGAAGATTCTGGCCGAACTGGGCAAGCCGCACGGCCTGTCGGGTCGTGCCGTCGGCGCGGTGCGCGATGCCGACGGCGTCGTCTCTTCCAGCCGCATCCGGGCGGCGCTCCACGCCGGCGATTGCGCCACCGCCGCGCGGCTGCTGACCCGCCCTTTCGCGATTCGCGGCACCGTCCAGCATGGCGACAAGCTGGGCCGTACCATCGGGTTTCCCACCGCCAACATCGATATGGGCACCTATCTGCGCCCGGCTTACGGCGTCTACGCCGTCACAGGCCGCATGCCTGATGGACGCACCGTGGCGGGGGCGGCGAACCTGGGGGTGCGGCCGCATTTCGATCCGCCCAAGGAACTGCTCGAACCGCATTTCTTCGATTTTTCCGGCGATCTTTATGGCCAGGAGATCGAGGTGGCGTTCCGCCACTTCCTGCGGCCAGAGGCAAAGTTCGAAACGCTCGATGCGCTGACCGCGCAGATCGCGGCGGATTGCGAAAAGGCACGGGCGCTGTTGGCCGGGTAATCGACCGCCACCCGCCGGGCAGGCAAACTCCCAAATTGCGAAACGCCGCGCGCCCCGCTAAGGCCCGCCGGTTATGACCGAACAGCGCGACTATAGAAGCACCGTCTTCCTGCCGAAGACCGATTTCCCCATGAAGGCCGGGCTCCCCCAGAAGGAGCCGGGCATTCTGGCGCGCTGGTTGGAACAGGACATTTACGCCCGCACCCGCGCCGCGCGCGCCGGGCGCGAACAGTTCATCCTCCACGACGGCCCGCCTTATGCCAACGGCGACATGCACATCGGCCATGCGCTGAACCATATTCTGAAAGACATGGTGGTGCGCACCCAGACCCTGCTGGGCAAGGACGCGCCCTATGTGCCCGGCTGGGACTGCCACGGCCTGCCCATCGAATGGAAGGTCGAGGAGGAATACCGCAAGAAGAAGAAGAACAAGGACGAGGTCCCGGCGGTCGAATTCCGCGCCGAATGCCGCGCCTATGCCCAGAACTGGGTCAACGTCCAGCGCGAGCAGTTGAAGCGGCTCGGCGTCAACGGCAACTGGGACAAGCCGTACCTGACGATGGACCCGGAGGCCGAAGGCACCATCGTTTCCGAGCTGCTCAAGTTCGCCGAAAGCGGCCAGCTCTATCGCGGCGCGAAGCCGGTGATGTGGTCCCCGGTCGAAAAGACCGCGCTGGCCGAGGCCGAAGTGGAATACGAGGACATCACCTCGACCCAGATCGACGTGGCGTTCGAGATCGTTGAGTCGCCGATCGCGGAGCTGGTTGGCGCCTATGCGGTGATCTGGACGACGACGCCGTGGACGATCCCGGTCAACCAGGCTTTGGCGTATGGGCCTGAGGTTGAGTACACTTTAGAAGAATGCGATGATGGACGCCGCTATTTGGCGGCTGGGCCTCTTCAGGCGGCCATGCACGCTCGTGCTTGGGGAGCGTCTGAAGCTAGTGCAACTAAGCTGATTTGGCGCGGTAAAGGCTCCGAACTCGCCGGAACCATCGCCAGCCACCCCATGGCCAGTCTTTTCCGTCACCCCGGGCTTGACCCGGGGTCCCGCTCGAATGCGAGCGCGGCGCGGGAAAGCAGCGGGGCCCCGGATCAAGCCCGGGGCGACGGGGCTGAGGACGACACTTCTCCCCTCCCCTTCAGGGGAGGGGCCGGGGGTGGGCGCGCGCCGTCTGGCGCTGCGTCCGCCGAGAGCCCCCACCCCAACCCCTCCCCTGAAGGGGAGGGGCTTGCGGGTCTGAATCCGGAATCTCCGCTTGCCGAATTCTTCCTGCGCCCGCGCCCGTTCCTGCCCGGCGATTTCGTCACCACGGAAAGCGGCACCGGCCTGGTCCACATGGCCCCCGATCATGGCGAGGATGACTTCCTGCTGTGCAAGGAACACGGCATCAACCCGGTGTTCGCGGTGGAAGGCGACGGCAAGTACCGCGCCGACTGGGCGTGGCTGGGCGGCGAAGGCTCGGTCATCAATCCCAAGTTCAACGCGCCCGACGGGCCCATCTGCACCGCGCTTCGCGAAGCCGGCGGGCTGCTGGCGGCGAGCGCGGATTATAAACATTCCTACCCGCATTCGTGGCGTTCGAAGGCCAAGGTGATCTTCCGCTGCACGCCGCAGTGGTTCGTGCCGATGGACCAGCCTCTCCCCTCCCGCTTGCGGGAGGGGCCGGGGGTGGGCCTGTCGGACACCAGCGCTGCGGAAACAAGCCCACCCCTAACCCCTCCCGCAAGCGGGAGGGGGACGCTGCGCCAGACCGCGCTGGCAGCCATCGGCGATACCCGCTTCGTGCCAGACAAGGGCCGCAACCGCATCGGCGCGATGGTGGAAGGGCGGCCGGACTGGGTGCTTTCGCGCCAGCGCGCCTGGGGCGTGCCGATCACGCTGTTCGTTGATCGCAAGAACGGCCAGTACCTGGTCGACCCGGCGGTCAATGCCCGCATCGTAGCGGCCGTCCGTGCCGAGGGCGTGGACGCCTGGTCGGACGAACGCGCGCAGGAATATCTGGGCGATGCCTATCGCGCCGAGGATTTCGAGCGGGTGACCGACATTCTCGACGTGTGGTTCGATTCGGGCTCTACCCATGCCTTCGTGCTGGAATCGGGCAAGTGGCCCGAACTGCTGCGTCCCGATGGCTATGAAGGACCGCACGCCGACCTGTACCTCGAAGGGTCGGACCAGCATCGCGGCTGGTTCCAGTCCTCGCTGCTCGAAGCCTGCGCCACGCGCGGCCATGCGCCGTACAAGGCGGTGCTGACTCACGGCTTCACCATGGACGCCAAGGGCCTCAAGATGTCGAAGTCGCTTGGCAACACGGTCAGCCCGATCAAGGTGATGGAGACCAACGGCGCGGACATCATCCGCCTGTGGGCGCTCTCGGTCGATTACACCGAAGACCACCGCATCGGCGACGAGATCCTCAAGGGCGTGGCCGACCAGTACCGCAAGCTGCGCAACACCCTGCGCTATCTGCTGGGCGCGCTGGACGGGTTGAGCGATGCGGAACGCCTGCCGGTGGACCAGATGCCCGAGCTGGAGCGCTATGTGCTGGCGCTGCTGGGCAAGCTGGACGCCACCTTGCGCCAGGCGGTCGATGACTTCGACTTCAACACTTATGTCCGCGCGCTGCTGGATTTCTGCAACGAGGACCTGTCGGCCTTCTTCTTCGATATCCGCAAGGACTGCCTCTATTGCGACAGCCCGGCCGATCCCAAACGCCGCGCCTATCGCACCGTGCTCGACATGCTGTTCCACGCGCTGGTGCGCTATGCCGCGCCGGTGATCGTGTTCACCGCCGAGGAAGTCTGGCAGAGCCGTTACCCCGACAGCGACAGTGTGCACCTGCTGGAATGGCCGGAAGTGCCGGCGATCAACGCCGATGACGAGCGCTGGTCGGCGCTGCGCACCCTGCGTGCCGCCGTCACCGAGGCGATCGAGCCGTTGCGGCGTGAAAAGGTGATCGGATCGAGCCTGGCCGCCGAGGTCACGGTTCCGGCTTCCGCTCCCGAGGGCGATTTGGCCGAACTGTTCATCAGCGGGACAGTGCATCGCGGCGATGGAGAGGGCGTGTCCGTCGCGCCTTCTTCCGATGCCAAATGCGGCCGCTGCTGGCGGCATCTGCCCGATGTGGCCGAAGACGGCGCGCTGTGCGGGCGGTGCGAGGATGTGGTCGCCGAGATCGAGGCTGAAGCCTGATGGCCGATGCGGCTGCTTCGCCCTGGCGCGCCCGCGCGATGGGGCTGGTCCTGGCGCTGGTGGTCTATGCGATCGATCAGGGGATCAAGGCGTGGCTGCTGGGCCCGCTGCGCCTGCGAGATGTGGGCGTGATCGATCTGCTGCCGATCTTCGATCTGCGCTGGACCGCGAACCAGGGCGTCTCGCTCGGCCTGTTTACCGCCGACTCGATCGAAGGGCGGATCGCGCTGATCGCGCTGACCGGGGTGATCGCACTGTTCGTGCTGGTGTGGATGCTGCGCGAACGGGCGGCGGCCGATATCGCGGCGCTGGCGCTGGTACTGGGCGGGGCGCTGGGCAACATCACGGACCGCTATCTGCTGGGCCATGTCACCGATTATGCCGATCTGCATTTCGGGGAATTCCGCCCGTTCCTGATCTTCAATTTCGCCGATGCCGCGATTACCGTGGGCGTCCTGATTATTCTTGCCCGATCCCTGCTTTCGCGCGACAAGCCCGAAACGACAGCCGATACCTCTTCGAAAGAGCCGATCTGATGCCCATGAAAAAGCGTGCCATCCTCACCGCCGCCGCAGTCGCCACCGGCGCGCTGCTGCTTTCCGGCTGCGGCAGCACCGGCCTGTTCAACCGTGACCGTCCCGATGAATTCGCCGTGCAGCGCCAGGCGCCGCTGGTGGTCCCGCCCGATTTCTCGCTCTCCCCGCCCAATCAGGGGGAACCGCGCCCCAGCGACGACACGCTGCAGTCGCAGACGCTCGATGCGCTGTTCGGCGGCCCCCAGGCCCGGTCCGAGATCGAGAAGACCACGCTGGGCCTCGCCGGTACATCCTCGCCGGCGATCCGTTCGGTGGTGGGCGATGAAAACACCCACACCGTCGCCAAGGGCCAGGTGACCCGCCAGATCCTCGCCGCCCCGCAGGGAGATGGCCGCGATGCCCAGACGGTGATCGGCGGCTGATCCTTTCGGCGCAGTGCTGACCGGATAGGACAGCAATTCCGCCCATTTGCGTCTCCCCGGACAACGGATTGGTCGGTGTCGAGCGTGGCCAAAATGAAAAAAGGCCGGCCCATCAGGGTCCGGCCTTTTCGTTTGTCATGGGATCGCTGCCCTCACCCCAGCAGCTTCTTCGCGATTTCGCGCACTTCGCTGCCGATATCCTCCCGATCCAGCGCGATCGCCAGCGTCGCCTCGACGAAGCCGACTTTCGATCCGCAATCGAACCGCTTGCCGGCGAAGGTGACGGCGTGGAACGGCTGCACGCCGATCAGCTTGGCCATCGAATCGGTCAACTGGATCTCGCCGCCGGCACCTTTGCCCTGGGTTTCCAGCAGCCCCATGATTTCGGGCTGGAGGATGTAGCGGCCGGACACGATCTTGTTGGACGGGGCATCGGCCACCTTGGGCTTTTCGACCAGACCCTTGACCTCGGTCAGCGCGCCGTTCGATTCGCCCGGCGCGATCACGCCGTAGCTCGAAACTTCCTCAATCGGCACTTCGAGCACCGAGACGAGGTTGCCGCCCACCTCATTATAGGCTTCGACCATCTGCGCCATGCAGCCGGGCGAGCCGTACATCAGTTCGTCGGGCAGGAAGATCGCGAAGGGTTCATCGCCGATCACCGCGCGCGCGCACCACACCGCGTGGCCCAGCCCCAACGGCACCTGCTGGCGCACGGTGACGAGGTTGCCCGGCTGGATGCGGGTGGGATCGAGCGGTTCCAGGCTCTTGCCGCGCCCGGTCATCGTCGCTTCGAGTTCGTAGGCGGTATCGAAATGTTCGACGATCGCGGTCTTGCCACGGCCGGTGACGAAAACGAATTCCTCGATACCCGCCTCGCGCGCTTCATCGACAGCGTACTGGATCAGCGGCCGGTCGACGACGGGGAGCAGTTCTTTGGGGATCGCCTTGGTGGCGGGAAGAAAGCGGGTGCCGAGGCCGGCGACGGGGAACACCGCCTTGCGGACGGGTTTGCGGACTTTCGGGTCGGTCATGCGCGGATACTTGGCCTTCCAATGTTGCAATGCGGTTAAAGCGGCTTCGCAGGAGCGATGCAACCGCCTTGGGAAAAACTCGCAGGAGTTGTCACACGGGCCGGGCGGGATGATTGCCCGCGCCGCGTTTCGCGCTAAAGGCGATCCATGGACAAGATCATCATCCAGGGCGGACAGCGCCTTTCCGGCACCATTCCCGTATCGGGGGCCAAGAACGCAGCGCTGACGCTGCTGCCCTGCGCGCTGCTGACCGATGAACCGCTGACCCTGCGCAACCTGCCGCGCCTTGCCGATATCGACGGCTTCCAGCACCTGATGAACCAGTTCGGCGTCTCGACGATGATCGCCGGATCGCGGCCCGAGGATTTCGGCCGGGTGATGACGCTGCAGGCCACCCGCATCACCAGTTCGGTCGCGCCTTATGATCTGGTGCGCAAGATGCGCGCCTCGATCCTGGTGCTGGCCCCGATGCTGGCGCGGATGGGAGAGGCCACCGTATCGCTGCCCGGCGGCTGCGCCATCGGCAACCGGCCGATCGACCTGCACCTGAAAGCACTGGAAGCGATGGGCGCGAAGATCGAGCTGGCCGCAGGATATGTGAAGGCCATCGCCCCCGACGGCGGCCTGCCGGGCGGGCGCTATTCGTTCCCGGTCGTGTCGGTCGGCGCAACCGAGAATGCGCTGATGGCGGCGGTACTGTGCCGGGGCAAATCGACCCTCCACAACGCCGCGCGCGAGCCTGAGATCGTCGATCTGTGCAACCTGCTGGTGGCGATGGGCGCACAGATCGAGGGGATCGGCACTTCCGACATCACCATCCAGGGTGTCGACCGGCTGCACGGCGCAACCTACATGGTCATGCCCGATCGCATCGAGGCGGGCTCCTATGCCTGCGCTGCAGCCATCACCGGCGGTGACGTGCTGCTGAAGGGGGCCCGGATCGCGGATATGGAAGCGACCGTCCAGGCGCTGCGCGATGCCGGTGTCCATGTCGAGCCGCGCGCCGATGGCCTTTATGTCGCCGCTGACGGCAAGCTGAAGCCGGTCACCCTGTCCACCGCACCTTATCCGGGCTTCGCCACCGACATGCAGGCGCAGCTCATGGCGCTGCTGGCGCTGGCCGAAGGCTCCAGCGTGCTGACCGAGACCATTTTCGAAAACCGCTACATGCACGTTCCCGAACTCAACCGGATGGGCGCACGGATCGAGACCAAGGGCCGTACTGCCGTCGTCCACGGGGTCCAGAAGCTGACCGGGGCCGAAGTGATGGCGACCGACCTGCGCGCCTCGATGAGCCTGGTCATCGCCGGTCTCGCGGCAGAGGGCGAGACGCAGGTCCACCGTCTCTATCACCTCGACCGCGGTTACGAGCGGCTGGAAGAAAAGCTGGCGCTGGTGGGCGCGCAGATCGAACGGGTCGGCGGCGAATAAAGCGGCAGCGCGCAACCGCGCGCCCGATGGTGCGTTCCTCTGGGCACACACCCTGAAAGGAGCACTTCCATGGGACTGATCAAGATGGCCGTGGCCGGTGCGGCCGGCTATGCCCTTTACAAATATGCTACCCGCGAAAACGGGCAGGAAGTCTATGCCGGCGGTGCCCCGGTTCGCGATGCCGGGCCCGACGCCATGCAGACCCCGCCTAACCGTTGGAGCAAGACCGACCAGGCAATCGACGAAAGCTTCCCGGCCAGCGATCCGCCGTCGACTTATTGATCCGGCCGACCGGACAGTGAAAGGCGGCTCCCGCGCGGGGGCCGCCTTTTTCGCATCAGCGGCGGGACATGGTGGCGAGCCATACGCGGATGGCGCTGGCAAGGCCGGGCGGGGTCTGGGCCTCCAGCCGCTCGGCATCGATCCGCGCCACTAGCGCGTTGATTGGCACCCCCTGTTCGGCGGCGATCGCCTTCAGCAGGTCCCAGAACACCGGTTCGAGGCTGATCGAGGTCTTGTGCCCCGCAATCTCGATCGAGCGCTTGACGGGCGGATGATAAGGTGTGCTCATGGGGTGGGGGCATCACCCGCGAAGGCAATGCCCGTCATCCATCAATACATATGCTGGCCACCGTTGATCGAAAGGGTCGATCCGGTTATGAATTCGCCGTTTTCCGAGCATAGGAAGGCGCAGCCGCGGGCGATCTCGTGGGCATGGCCCAGCCGTCCGACTGGGATCTTGGCGACGATCTTTTCCAGCACCGGCGCGGGCACGGCAGCGACCATGTCGGTATCGATATAGCCCGGCGCGATGGCGTTGACGGTAACCCCGTACTTGGCCCCTTCCTGCGCCAGCGCTTTGGTGAAGCCGTGGATGCCCGATTTGGCGGCGGCATAGTTCACCTGTCCGTATTGACCGGCCTGTCCGTTGACCGAGCCGATGTTGACGATCCGGCCCCAGCCGCGTTCGCGCATGCCGGGAAAGCACGCCTTGGCCATGTTGAAGCAACCGCCGAGGTTGATTCGCATGACATCGTTCCAGTCATCGAACGTCATGCGGTGGAGCACGCCGTCTCGGGTGATGCCGGCGTTGTTGATGACGATATCGACCGGGCCGACATCCTGTTCGATCCTGGCGCAGCCTTCGAGCGTGGCTTCATGATCGCCGACGTCGAACTTGTAGGCGGCGATCCCGGTCCGTTCGGAAAAGGCCTGAGCCTTTTCGTCGTTGCCGGCATAATTGGCCACGACTGTGTGCCCACGGTCCTTCAGCGCCAGCGAAATCGCCTCACCGATCCCCCTTGTCCCCCCCGTCACGATTGCAACCCGTGCCATTTCGCCCCCTTCATTCCAAAATCCGCGTACCGCCCACGATGCTAAGAAATGGGCGCGCTGGTGGCAAGTATTGTGCGCGTCCTCATACAAAAAGATGAGACGGGGGAAGTGATGATGTACTTTACTATCGCGCCGACGGAAACTTGTGTCGCAAAGCGGCGATCAGAACCGGAACTGGGTACCAACGTAAACGGCTTGACTGTCCTGCTGCTTACCGTCGTTGAGGGGAACCAGCCGCTCGCGATCCTGTGAGTAGCGCACGCCGGCGGTGACATCGAGGTTCTCGGTCACACGGTATGCGCCGCCCAGATCGACCTCGCTGCCATCGCCGGAGAACGTGCGCGGGGAGCGGCCGGCGGCGCGCTTCTCGTCAAACGAGATGCGCGGCGAAAAGCGCGATTCGGTCGGCGTGGCACCGGGGGCCAGGCTGAAGGTCTTGAGACTGGGCAGATCGCCGGAACCGCGCGCGGCCGAAGGAGGCGGGTCCTGCGCAAAGTTCTGGTACCCGCGCGCGACCCCTAGGTTGAATGCCGTCTGCGATATGCGCAGCCGCGCCGGTTCGCTTTCGGCCAGCCCCCCGATCGCCTTGCCGCGCACGATGATCGAGCGCGCCACGCTGGGATCGACGCGCACCGCAACGGTGACCGAGCGGACCGAGCGGTCTGGCGTGCCGGCGGGCGTGAACGGCCAGCGCACGTTGCCGGTGCGGCTGGCAAGACTGCCCGCGCGACCGACGAGGTTTTCCGCTTCGGCCCCGAGATTGTCGATCGGGGTATTGCGACGCGCATCCGGCTGGAACGAGTTGCCGAAAGCGAGAACCGCGCTGGGCAGCGCCAGCAGGCCGACGCAGGCGAACAGCATCACGCCGGCGGTAGCGCCGCTGCGTCCCTGCTGGCCCTTGGCCTCAGCCGTTGTTCCCGAATTCACCTGTACGCTCCTCATGCGCCGCAACCGCGCTTCCTCACCCGTTCGATCGTGTCGCATCCTAGCTGAACCCGGCCTTGCCGTCACGCTGCGATCGCACGCGCGATGCATCTACTTGCCGCGTGCCTGCGGGCGGTTATAGAGGCGTTAAGCGGGCATGCCGGAAGGCCGGCGCCTTCGCAACAAGTCAGGAACCGGAAACGACTATGACAGGCATCACCGATACCGGCCGCACCAGGACGAGCATGCTGCTGCGCGCGGGGCTCTGCGCCACCGCGATCGTCGCCTTGGCCGGGTGCGGCGGCAAGAACCACCGGATGGCCGAACTCGCCCCCACGCAGGTGAACACGATCGGCGTCAACAGCTACCTGTGGCGCGCCAGTCTCGATTCGATTTCGTTCATGCCGCTCCTCCAGTCCGACAGCGCCGGCGGCGTGATCGTGACCGACTGGTACACCAACCCGAAGAACCCGGGCGAACGGGTCAAGGTGTCGATCATGATCCTCGACAAGGACCTGCGCGCCGATGCGCTCAAGGTCACCAGCGTGCGCGAAGTGGCAAGCGCGGGCGGCGGCTGGACCCCTGCCCCGGTGCAGGCCGCCACCGTCCAGAAGCTGGAAGACATCATCCTGACCCGCGCGCGCGATCTGCGCCGCAATTCGATGGGTGGCTGAGGCCAGCCACGCCGACCAAGCGCGCGGGTTGATGGGGCGGGTCCGCCCCGCCACCCGCGCAGGAGACAAGACTGTTATGACCGAGCGGTTCGATCCGGCGCAGGCCGACTTGCGCTGGCAGGCGGCGTGGGACCAAGCCCAGTGTTTCCGCGCCGACGACGCCTCGACCAAGCCCCGCAGCTATGTGCTGGAGATGTTCCCTTATCCGTCCGGGCGCATCCACATCGGCCACGTCCGCAACTATACGATGGGTGACGTGCTGGCCCGCTACAAGCGGATGCGCGGGCACGAAGTGCTCCACCCGATGGGCTGGGACGCCTTCGGAATGCCGGCCGAGAATGCGGCGATGGAAAAGGGCGTCCACCCGGGCGGCTGGACCCGCGAGAACATCGCCAACATGAAGGCGCAGCTCAAGCGACTCGGTTTCGCGCTCGACTGGAGCCGCGAGATCGCGACCTGCGAGCCGGAATATTACGGCCACGAACAGGCGCTGTTCCTTGACCTGTACGCCCACGATCTGGTCTACCGCAAGGAAAGCGCGGTCAACTGGGACCCGGTCGACATGACCGTGCTGGCGAACGAACAGGTGATCGACGGGCGCGGCTGGCGTTCGGGCGCGCTAGTCGAGAAGCGCAAGCTTTCGCAGTGGTTCCTGAAGATCACGGACTTTGCCGACGAACTGCTCGAAGGCCTGTCCACGCTCGACAAGTGGCCCGAGAAGGTGCGGGTCATGCAGGAGAACTGGATCGGCAAGAGCCAGGGTCTGCAGTTCGCTTTCGACCTATCGAACGGCGATACCCTTCCGGTCTACACGACCCGGCCCGACACCATCTTCGGGGCCAGCTTCTGCGCCGTTGCCGCCGATCATCCGGTGGCGCAGGCGGTGGCGGCAGCCGATCCCGCTGCGGCGGAATTCATCGCCCTGTGCAAGCAGGGCGGCACCACCGCGGCCGAACTTGAAACCGCCGAGAAGCTGGGCTTCGATACCGGCATCACCGCGCGGCACCCGTTCACCGGGGCTGACCTGCCGGTCTACATCGCCAACTTCGTGCTGATGGAATACGGCACCGGCGCGATCATGGCGGTCCCCGGCCACGACCAGCGCGATTTCGATTTCGCTACCAAGTACGGCCTGCCGATCCTGCGAGTAGTCGCGGCCAGCGCCGATGACGCTGCACGTCCGTTCGCCGGCGAGGCGGAGGCCGGCGACGGCATCTGCGTCAATTCGGGGTTCCTCGACGGGATGGCCGTGGCCGAAGCCAAGGCCGCCGTCATCGCGCGGGCGGAACAGGGCGGCTGGGGCGAGGGGAAGACCGTGTGGCGCCTGCGCGACTGGGGTGTTTCGCGCCAGCGCTATTGGGGCACGCCGATCCCGTTCATCCATTGCGAGATCTGCGGCGTGGTCCCGGTGCCCAAGAAGCACCTGCCGGTCACCCTGCCCGACGACGTCGACTTCGCGACCCCCGGCAACCCGCTCGACCGGCACCCGACCTGGAAGCACGTCGATTGCCCGCAGTGCGGCCACCCTGCCCGCCGCGAGACCGACACGCTCGACACGTTCGTCGATAGCTCATGGTACTTCCTGCGCTTCGCCAGCCAGCCCGCCGATGCGCCGTTCGACCCGGCAAAAATTGCCCAGTGGCTTCCGGTTGATCAGTATATCGGCGGGATCGAGCATGCGATCCTCCACCTGCTCTACGCCCGGTTCTGGACCCGCGCACTGGCGCGCATCGGCAAAATCGAAGTGCAGGAACCGTTCGCCAGCCTGTTCACGCAAGGGATGGTGACGCACGAGGTCTACAGCCGCGAAGAGGGCGGCCGCGACGTGTTCTTCGGCCCTTCCGAGATCGTGCGCAGCGGCGATGGCGCGACACTGAAGGCGGATGGCCAGCCGGTAACGGTCGGCAAGGTCATCAAGATGTCCAAGTCGAAGAAGAACGTGGTCGATCCGGACGAAATTGTCGCGACCTATGGGGCCGACGCAATCCGTTGGTTCATGCTGTCCGACAGCCCGCCCGAGCGCGACCTGCCGTGGTCCGAAGCCGGGATCGAAGGCTGTGCCCGCTTCGTCCAGCGGTTGTGGCGGCTGTTCGCCCAGTATGATGCCTCGGCCACCGGCGAGGACAAGGCGCTTGATCGCAAGACGCACCAGACCATCGCCGCGGTCGCCCAAGACATCGAGGCGCTGGGCTTCAACAAGGCGGTCGCCCGCATTTACGAGCTGACCGGCGCGACCGAAAAGGCCGCGCCTTCGGCCAGCCGCTCCGCCGCGATCCGGGCGCTGCTGCTGCTGATCGGGCCGATGATGCCGCACCTGGCGGAAGAAGCCTTCGCCGGGTTCGGCGAAGGGCTGGTGGCCGAAGCGGCTTGGCCCGATGTCGATCCGGCCCTGCTGGTGGACGACGAGGTGACCATCGCCGTTCAGGTCAAGGGCAAGCTGCGCGATACACTCACCGTCGCCAAGGGTACGCCCAAGGACGATCTGGAGGCGCTTGCCCTGGCGAGCGAGAAGGTGCAGCGTGCGCTGGATGGAGCTCCCGTGCGCAAGATCATCGTCGTCCCTGACCGTCTCGTGAACCTCGTCGCGTGAAGCGGCCCGCATGCATCCTGGCCGCCGCGCTGGCCCTGCTGGTCGCGGGCTGCGGCCTGTCGCCGATGTACGCCGGCGGCGGCAGCGGCACGGTAGCGCGCGGGCTCGCGTCGATCGATGTCGCGGCCATCGAAGGGCAGGCCGGCTGGCTGGTGCGCAACGAGCTGGTCGACAAGATGGGCGCCGGCCGATCCGACGGCGCGCCGCGCTACCGGCTCGACGTGCGGCTGGACGACAAGCTCGAAGCCTTTGCAGTCCTGTCCGACGACACCGTGGGCCGCGAGCGGCGGACGCTGCGGGCGCGGTACCAGTTGGTCGATCTGTCTACCGGCGCGGTTGTCCTCGATGCCAGCGACGGTTCGGATGCCGGCATCGACGTGGTCGGGGCCGATTATGCGACGATCGCGGCCGAGCAGACCGCGCTGGAAAACCTGGCCCGCGATGTCGCCGCGCGGATCGTCATGCGGGTTTCCCTGCACTTGCGCGGGACCGGGAAATAAGCGCCGTGCGCTCGTGAAGGCCAGCAGCAAGGATTTCGCCGGGCTGGCGGCCCGCGCCGCGCGCGATGCGCGGATCTTCTTCTTCTGCGGCCCCGATGAAGCCGGTGCCGCCGATGCCGCCGACAGGATCGCCGCACTGCTGGCCGATCCGGGCGAGCGCGTGGAATTGGCCGGAGCCGATCTGCGCAAGGACCCCGTGCGGCTGGGCGACGAGGCGCGCTCGAACTCGCTGTTCGGCGGCAGCCGCCACATCTGGGTGCGCGCGCAGGGCGACGAAGCGCACGATGCGGTGCAGACGCTGATCGGCAGCGAGGTGGAGCCCTGCCCGGTGCTGATCGTCGCCACCGGGGCGACCGACAAGTCGCGCACCGCCAAGTTGCTGGCCGATCGCCCCGATGCGCTGGTGGCGATGTTCTGGCCACCCGATCTGGCGGCGGTGACCAGCGCCGTCAGGGCGATGGCGAACGGGGCCGGGCTCAAGCTGGGATCGGACCTGGCCGAGCGGATCGCCCGCGCCGCCGGGCTCGATACGCGGGTCGCGCGGTCGGAAGTGACCAAGCTGGCGCTCTATCGCGATGCCTCGGCCGAATCGCCCCAAGCGCTGACCGCCGCCGATCTCGACGCCGTGGCCGCCGCCACCGAGGACGATGATTTCGCCGCGCTGGTCGATGCAGTGCTGGGCGGACGGCGGCAGGCGATCGGCCCCGAACTGCGGCGGATGCGCGAATCGGGGATGAATCCGGTCGGCCTGCTGCTGGCATTCGAACGCCGCGCGGCGCAACTGGCGGCGCTGGCCTCGCGGCTGATGCCGGGCATGGACCTGGGCAATTTCCTGCGCGGCGAAGCGGCGGCGCGGCGGATTTTCTGGAAGGACCAGCCGGCGATCGCCGAGCAGTTGCGAATCTGGCGCGGGAATCGACTCGAACGGCTGGTCCTGCATCTTATTGCACTGCACCAAAAACTGCTGTCGTCGAGCCAGGATTCGGAGCTGTTGCTGGCCGAAGGGCTTGTCCATATCGGCCGAACCGCCTGTGCCGTTACAAAACATCCGACAAAAGAAACGGCTTAACGGAATCGACTTTCCCTTTGCGTCGGGCCAACCTAGGTCCTATACCTATTGCAGTGCAGCATTCTTCCGCTGATCTTCTGCATGACAGGGCAGTCCTAAGGGGGGCTATCGGCGGCAAGCGGCGATATGGGGAGTGCTGATTTCATGAACGCACCGATCAGTGTGCGCCCCGTTGTGACTGAGCGGAGTCATGTCGATGACTTGCTCGTCGCGCCCTCGCTCGAACGACGGCGTCTGCAATGCTACCTGGCGATACTTGTGGGCGATGTCGTCGCCATCCTCTGCGCCTTCGGGCTGACCGGCTATCTCGAATTCGGCCGCCCCGGCATGGCGGAATCGCTGATTCAGGCGCAAGTCATCCTGCCGCTGTTCATCACCATCGCGCTTTATAACGGCTCCTATTCGATGGACACGCTGCGCTATCACTGGCGCGGCCTGTTCAAGGCGCAAGTGGCGCTGCTGCTGGCGATGGTCACCGTTGTCTTCGTTCACTTCCTGGCCAAGACGTCGAGCGACTTTTCCCGCTTCGCCTTCCTCAGCGGCTGTGCGCTGGCACTAATGACGGTGGCGTGGCTGCGGCTGCAGATGCGCAGCGTGGTCGGCTGGCGCTGCGGTGCCAATGTGATGAACGAACTGGTCGTCGATGACGGCGGGCCGATGGTCAAGCTGCCCGGCGCGATCCGCATTTCCGCCGCCGCCATGGGCATCCGCCCCAACCTTTCGGACCCGCAGACCCTCGACCGGCTTGGCCTCGTGCTGCGGAACATCGACCGCGTGATCGTCAGTTGCCCGCCCGAACGCCGGGCCGACTGGGCGATGATGCTCAAGGGTGCCAACGTCGATGGCGAAGTGCTGGACGATGAAGTGGTGCGGCTGGGCGCGCAAGGCGCGCGGGTATCGAACGGTTATGGCCTGTTGATGGTCTCGGCCGGCCCGCTGGGCCTGCGCGATCGCGCGCTCAAGCGGCTGTTCGATGTGACCTTTGCCGCTTCGGCGATCTTCGCGCTGTCACCGCTGCTGATTGCGGTGGCGGTGGCGGTGAAGTTGCAGGACGGCGGGCCGGTGTTCTTCACCCAGCGCCGCATGGGCCGGGGCAACCGCTTCTTCAACATGTACAAGTTCCGGTCGATGACCCAGGCCTTGTGCGATGCGCAGGGGAATGTCTCGGCGTCGAAAGACGATCAGCGGATTACCCGCGTCGGCAAGTTCATCCGCTCGACCAGCATCGATGAACTGCCGCAGCTCTTCAATGTGCTGTTGGGTGACATGAGCCTGGTCGGGCCACGCCCGCATGCCACCGGTTCGCTGGCCGGCGAGAAGCTGTTCTGGGAAGTCGACCAACGCTACTGGCAGCGCCACTCGCTCAAGCCCGGCCTCAGCGGGCTGGCCCAGGTCCGCGGCTTTCGCGGCGCGACTGACCATGAGGCCGATCTGGTCAACCGCCTCCAGTCCGATCTCGAATATCTCGAAGGCTGGACGATCACCCGCGATATCCAGATCCTGTTCCTGACCCTGCGCGTCCTGGTCCACGACCGGGCCTTCTGAGGGCCCGGTTCCCTACCGGATAGGACCGCCTGTGGGTGGTCAGCGCCCAGACCCAAGCGCGTCAAATCTCACCATTCTCCGTTCGTGTCGACACGAACGGAACTTGTGGCGGTGATTAACCCCCCGATGCTCCCGCCGCCGCGTCAGTTCTGCTTGGGGACGCTGAACGTACCGGTGACGCGCCCGCCCGATGCCGACGAGGTGTTGGTGTTGAGATCGATCACGAAGCGGCCACCGCGCAAGGTGTCGCCGTTGCCGCGCTTGAGCGAGGCGTTGCCGACCATGGTGATGATCTTCTTGTTGAAATCATAGATGCCGACATCGCCGGTCGCCAGCTCGTCACCGCGCGTGACGACCACGCCGCCGCTGGCCGTAATGCGTTGCAGCTTGAGCGAGGAACCGCTCGCCAGATCGACGATCGTGCGCGCCGCGCGCAGCCGCAGATCGGCCTGCTTCACATCCACATTGCCGGTCAGGATCACGCGATCCTGCTTGTCCTGCAGCTCGATCCGATCCGCCGAATAATCGACCGGTGCGTTCGAATTGTGCCCCCCGAAGCTCTGCGCATCGGACCGGGTCGTCACCGCAACGGCGGCGGTACCGGCAACCGACAGGGCAAGCAGGGCGCGCAGAAACGGGCGGTTCGCGGTGAGAGCGTTCACTTGGGTATCCTCATCTTGCCCGGTGTCATGTGCAGGTGCGCGCCGCCTTCGAGGACGACGGTGCGGTTTTCGAGATCGGCGGTGATCCGCTGGGCGGTGAAGGTGCCGCTGGGCAGCGTGCCCGCCACGCCGCCGCCGCCAACCGCCCGCTTGTTCTTGATGTCGATTGCGACGTTATTGGTGGTCATCCGGTACCCGTCAGCGGCATCGAACTGGACCGGGCCATCGACGTTCATCTGTTCAGCGTGGTAATCGTACACCCCGCGCCCGGCGCGAATATTCGCCGGGCCGTCGTTCAGCGCGATCTGCGCCACCAGGTTCTCCATGGCGACCTGCGGCACCTGCGCCGAGCGCTGCACGGCGCTGCCGGCGGTGACGAAGAACGCGCGGTTGCGGTTGTCCTTGCCGCTGTAGCGGGCATCGTTGACCGCCAGCCGTTCACGGGTGATCGCCACCTTGTTGCGATCGAGAAGGAAGCTGACTTCGCCGCGCGGAGACAGGGGAGCCAGCACCATTACGGCGACCATCACGCCGATGCCGGCGGGCAGCGCCTTGGCGAGGAAGGCGACGAGGCGATCATGCGAACCACCGGGCCGGGCGAACTGGCGCCGCCGGCTCATGATCCTGATCGACTCGACCGACATGCGCGCCTCGCCTCAGGCCGCTGCGTGGCTGAAGATATCGTGCTCCGGCCAGCCGGCAAGGTCCAGTTGCGCGCGCGCCGGCAGGAAATCGAAGCAGGCCTGCGCCAGCGCGGTGCGCCCTTCGCGGGCCAGCCGTTCGACAAGGATGGTGTGCATCGCGTGCAGATAGCGCACATCGGAAGCGGCATATTCGCGCTGCGCCTCGGACAGTTCCGGCGCGCCCCAGTCGCTCGACTGCTGCTGCTTGGATACTTCCTTGCCAAGCAGTTCGCGCACGAGGTCCTTGAGGCCGTGGCGATCGGTATAGGTGCGCACCAGCTTGCTGGCGATCTTCGTGCAGAACACCGGTGCCGCGGTCACGCCCAGGTAATGCTCCACGGCGGCGAGATCGAACCGCGCAAAGTGATAGAGCTTGAGCCGGGCGGGATCGGCCAGCACCGCCTTGAGGTTGGGCGCGGCGAAATCGCTGCCCGGCGCGAACCGCACCAGATGCTCATCGCCCTGCCCGTCGGATATCTGCAGCAGGCAGAGCCGGTCACGCGGGGTGATGAGCCCCATCGTCTCGGTATCGACAGCAACCGGACCGGGTGCGAGTATCCCTTCGGGGAGATCTTCTTCGTGGAGATAGACAGCCATGGCCTTCCGGTGCTTAGGGATTGCGCCGGGATTGCGCAATGGGCGCTGGCCCTGCACCCGGTCGAATCGCGGCATGCAACGGGTGCCGCGACAGGGAGATTTCAGCACCATGTCCGATCCCGCAGACCGCACTGCCGAAGCCGTGCCGCAAGGCTGGCGCGCGGCACTGGGCCCGGCGCTCGCCACCCCCGAAGCGCGCCAGCTTGGCCGCTGGCTGCGCGGGCAGGAGGCCGATGGCCGCACCATCTATCCACCGCGCGGGTCGCGGCTGGCGGCGCTGGAGCTGACCCCGCTCGATGCGGTGCGGGTGGTGATCCTGGGGCAAGACCCTTACCACGGCCCGGGACAGGCGCACGGTCTCGCCTTCTCGGTCGCGCACGGGGTGAAGGTGCCGCCATCGCTGATGAACATCTACAAGGAACTGCGCAGCGATTGCGGCATCGAACCACCCGGCCACGGCAATCTGGAACACTGGGCCCGGCAAGGCGTGCTGCTGCTCAACAACGCCCTTACGGTAGAGGCCGGGCAGGCCGGATCCCACCAGAACCGGGGCTGGGACGCGATCACTGACGCGGCCGTCGCAGCGGTTGCCGCCAAGACCGAGCCGTGCGTATTCCTGCTGTGGGGCAGTCACGCGAAAAAGAAGGCGATGCGTGTACCCGGCCTTGGCTCAAGCCACCATCTGGTGCTGACCGCCCCGCACCCCAGCCCGCTGTCGGCCCATTCCGGGTTCCTCGGCTGCCGCCACTTCAGCCAGGCCAATGCCTTTCTCGAAACGCACGGGCGCGGCCGGATCGACTGGTAGCGCCCTGCCCGCTCAGGCGGCGGCGCTGTAAGGCGATCGACCCGGCGGCGGCCCGATCGCCACGCCCACCGAACTGCTGCGGCGCATCGCTTGGTCGACCACCGCCCCTTGCGGCCGGTCCTCATTGATGCGGGTACGGAAGGTGGACATCATCCTGGTCAGGCTCTGCGCCTCGCTTTCGAGGCTGCGGGTGGCGGCCGTGGTTTCCTCCACCATCGCCGCGTTCTGCTGGGTCATCCGGTCCATTTCGTTGACGGCGGTGTTCACCTGATCGAGACTGCTCGCCTGATCGCGCGCGGAATCGGTCATCCTCCCGATGAGGGCGTGCAGCTCGCCCACTTGCGCCACGATTTCCTCCAGCTTGGTCCCGGTCTGGCCGACCAGTTCGACGCCGTGGCCTACTTGCGTCGAGCTTTTATCGATCAGCGCCTTGATGTCCTGTGCCGCATCTGCCGACCGCTGCGCCAGCGCGCGCACCTCGTTGGCGACGACGGCAAAGCCCTTGCCGGCATCCCCGGCCCGCGCGGCTTCCACCCCGGCGTTGAGGGCCAAGAGGTTGGTCTGGAATGCGATCCCGTCGATGACGTTGATGATCGAGGAGATTTGCTGCGACGACTGTTCGATCATCGCCATGGCCCCGATCGCCTCACGCACCACCTCGCCGCCCTCGCTGGCCCGGCGATGCGCGCCGGATATCGCTTCCTGGGCATCGGCCGCGGTCCCGGCATACTGACGCACCCGGCCGTTCACGTGGTTCATCGCTGCCGCCGTCTCTTCGAGGCTGGCCGCCTGCTGCTGGTTGCGCACGGCAAGATCGTCCGAGGCGGCCCGGATCTCGGCGATCGCACGCATCACGCTGCCCGCCCCGACGCGCACCGTGCCCATCACCCCCGCCAGTGCTTCCAGCGCCGAATTGAAATTCTCGCGCAGTTGCTCGTAAGCTGCGGGGAAATCTTCGTCCTCGATGCGGTATTCCAGGTCCTTCTCCGCCAGCTTGCGCAAGCCGCTGGTCAGCGCACGCACGACGGCCTGCTGCGCCGCGTCCGCCTCGCGCTTGGCGATGCCGGACTTGCGGAACACCTCCATCGCCCGCGCCATCGATCCGAATTCGTCGGTTCGCGAGAGGCCATCGATGGCCATGTCATAACTGCCGCCGGCCAGGCTCCCGATCAGCCGCACATTCTGGCTGAGCGGCGCGATCATTCGCTGCTGGAGCACGCGCGCCGCCCACAGGATTGACCCCACGACACCCAGCCCGGCCAGCGCGCTCAGTGCCAGCAGAATGCCAACCGTCCAGCGATCCCGCACCATCGCCGCCTCGCTCACCTGCCGCGACAGGGCAACAAGGGCGACGACGTCCTGGTGCTGACGATCGTAGATCGGGGCCAGCACGGTGCGGTGGATGCGCCGGACCTGCTCGGCATCGCCGGCGCGGACCGCTGGGGCGAACCGGCTGTCCACCGCGTTCCAGAAGACGTCGGCGGTGGCGATCACCCGGCCGAGCTGCGGGCGGACGGTTTCCGGCACGGCGGCACCGGCCCAATAGGCTTTGCGCTGCTCGAACTCCGCTTTGAGCCTGGCCATGTCCGCCAGCGCAGGCGCAGCTTGCCGAGGATCTTCGGCCGCCAGTGTCGCCAGCAGATAAGGTTCGACCACATAGGCAGGCGGCGGCAGGATATCGGCCAGCATCTCATCCTGCAGCGCGTGCTTGCGCTGGATCGGCCCGCCGAACCTCACTTGCGCCACCGCCAACGCCGTGAGCAGCACAGCCACCACGATCAGGGCGACGAGCCGCCCGCTGGCCCTGCGGATCTGGTCCTTGATCATGCGCGCATCACACCCTTCGCAAGAGCGGCTGCGGGATGGGCAGCCGGCAAGACAGGGAGGTGAACTACGCTGCGGTTAGGTAAGGACGCCCCAATGGCGGACAGGTGAATTGCCGGACCGGGCGGTTTACGGCCCGCAAAGAAAAGGGGCGGATTGTGGCCCGCCCCTCTCGTTCCGGTTCGATGGTCGCGCGATCAGCGCGGGAGTTCGGTGACCCCCATCAGCGCCTCGTCCACGGAACGGGCGCACTGGCGACCCTCGCGGATCGCCCAGACAACCAGGCTCTGGCCGCGACGCATATCGCCACAGGCGAAGATCGCCTCGTCGCTGGTCTGGTACTTTTCGGTATTGGCCTTGATGTTGCCACGCGGATCGAGATCGACCGCCGCCTGATCGAGCAGGCCGACCTTGCGCGGACCGGTGAAGCCCATCGCCAGCAGGATAAGGTCCGCCTGCAGCGTGAATTCGCTGCCGGCGACTTCGACCATCTTGCCGTCCTTCCACTCGACCCGGGCGCATTCGAGACCCTTGACGTCGTTGTCACCCACCACGCGCTTGGTCAGCACGGCCCAGTCCCGGGTCGCACCTTCCTCGTGGCTGGACGAGGTGCGCAGCTTGAGCGGCCAGAACGGCCAGGACAGCGCCTTGTCTTCCATGACCGGCGGCTTGGGCATGATTTCGAGCTGGGTGACCGATGCCGCGCCCTGGCGGTTGGAGGTGCCGACGCAGTCCGACCCGGTATCGCCGCCGCCGATGACGATGACGTGCTTCCCGGTGGCGGTCAACGAACCGCGCGGGGCGGCGCGCAGTTCATCGTCGCCGGCGTTGCGCTTGTTCTGCTGCATCAGGAATTCCATCGCCAGCCGCACGCCCGGCAGCTCGGAACCCGGAATATCGAGCCGGCGCGCTTCCTCTGCACCGCCGGCCAGCACGATCGCGTCGAAATTCTCTTTCAGCGAATCGACCGAGACGTGGACGCCCACTTCGACGCTGGTCTTGAACACCACGCCTTCGGCTTCCATCTGCGCCGCGCGGCGGTTGATGAGGTGCTTTTCCATCTTGAAGTCGGGAATGCCGTAGCGCAGCAGCCCGCCCACCCGGTCGTTCTTCTCGAACACCGTCACCGAATGGCCGGCGCGCGCCAGTTGCTGGGCACAGGCCATGCCGGCGGGGCCGGAGCCGACCACGGCGACCGACTTGCCGGTCTTGCCCTTGGCGGGGCGCGGGGTGATCCAGCCTTCCTGCCACCCCTTGTCGACGATGGCGCATTCGACCGTCTTGATGGTGACCGGCTGGTCGATGATGTTGAGCGTGCACGCCGCCTCGCACGGGGCGGGGCAGATGCGGCCGGTGAACTCGGGGAAGTTGTTGGTCGAGTGGAGGACTTCCAGCGCGTTGCGGAAATCATCCTCGTAGACCAGGTGGTTCCAGTCCGGGATCATGTTGTTGACCGGACAGCCGGTGTGGCAGTGCGGCACGCCGCAGTTCATGCAGCGCGAGGCCTGATCCTTGAGGGCGTCAGCCGCCAGCGGGATCACGAACTCCTTGTAGTTCTGGAGGCGGTCGGCGACCGGACCGTACTTGCGGTCGTGGCGGTCGTGCTCGAGGAAGCCGGTTTCCTTGCCCATCTTGATTGCGATCCTTGAATTATTCAGCGGCGACGGAGGCGGCGGCGTTACGCTCGGCTTCCATCTGCTTGAGCGCCTTGGCGTAGTCGCGCGGCATCACCTTGACGAACTTGGCCACGGTGCCGGCCCAGTCATCGAGCAGCGCCGCCGCCCGCTTTGATCCGGTGTGCAGCTTGTGCCGTTCGAGCAGGATGCGCAGCCGTTCGGCATCGTGGCGCAGCATGTCGCCCATGCCGAGGTCAGTGACGCTGGCGGTGCGCTGCTGCGGACGGCCGGTGCCCTCTTCCTCGTCGGCGTCCGCCGTGAAGCGGACCAGATCGACCATCGCCTTGTTGCACAGGGCATCGAAGGTGCCGTCGGGGTCGTAGACATAGGCGATCCCGCCCGACATGCCCGCCGCGAAGTTGCGCCCGGTCTTGCCCAGCACGCAGACGACGCCGCCGGTCATGTATTCGCAGCCGTGATCGCCGCAGCCTTCGACAACCGCGATCGCGCCCGAATTGCGCACGGCGAACCGCTCGCCACCGACGCCGTTGAAAAACGCCTCGCCGGAGATCGCGCCATAGAGGACGGTGTTGCCGACGATGATGTTCTCGGTCGGCTCGCGATCGACATGGGTCGGCTGGCGCACGATCACGCGGCCGCCCGACAGGCCCTTGCCGACATAATCGTTGGCATCGCCGGTCAGGTCCAGGGTGACCCCGTGGGCCAGCCAGGCACCGAAGCTCTGCCCGGCAACCCCGGTCAGCGTCACGTGGATGGTGTTGTCCGGCAGGCCGGCATGGCCATGAACCTTGGCCACCTCGCCCGACAGCATCGCGCCGACGGTGCGGTTGACGTTGATGATCGGCTTTTCGATGCGCACCGGCTCGCCCTTGGCGATGGCGTCCTTGGCGGCATCGATCAGCGCATTGTCGAGCGCGTTCTCCAGCCCGTGGGTCTGGGTCTGGGTCCAGTTGAGCGAGGGGCTGTCACCCAGCGGGGCCTGGTAGAGGATCTTCGACAGATCGACGCCCTTGGCCTTCCAGTGGGTGATCGCCTTCTTCATGTCGAGCCGGTCAACCCGGCCGGTCATCTCGGCGATGGTGCGGAAGCCCAGTTCCGCCATGATCGCGCGCAGTTCCTCGGCAACGAAGAAGAAGTAGTTGATCACGTGTTCCGGCTGGCCGGTGAAGCGCGCGCGCAGCACCGGGTCCTGCGTGGCGACGCCGACCGGGCAGGTGTTGAGGTGGCACTTGCGCATCATGATGCAGCCGGCGGCGATCAGCGGCGCGGTGGCGAAGCCGAACTCGTCCGCGCCGAGCAGCGCGGCGATCGCGACGTCGCGTCCGGTGCGGATGCCGCCGTCCGCCTGCACCGCGATGCGGCTGCGCAGGTTGTTGAGGATCAACGTCTGCTGGGTTTCGGCAAGGCCGATTTCCCACGGGCTGCCCGCGTGTGTCAGGCTGGTCAGCGGCGAAGCGCCGGTGCCGCCTTCGTAACCCGAGATCGTGACGTGATCGGCGCGCGCCTTGGAGACGCCCGCCGCCACCGTGCCCACGCCCACTTCGGACACCAGCTTGACCGAGATGCGCGCGACCGGGTTCACGTTCTTGAGATCGTGAATGAGCTGCGCGAGGTCTTCGATCGAGTAGATGTCGTGGTGCGGCGGCGGCGAGATCAGGCCAACACCGGGGGTGGAGTGGCGAGTCTTGCCGATGATCTTGTCGACCTTGTGGCCGGGAAGCTGGCCGCCCTCGCCGGGCTTCGCGCCCTGCGCCATCTTGATCTGGATATCGTCGGCATTGACGAGGTATTCGGTGGTGACGCCGAACCGGCCCGAAGCGACCTGCTTGATCGCCGAGCGCAGATTGCGGCCATCCGCCGTCGGCTGGAACCGCGCGGGATCTTCGCCGCCTTCGCCGGTGTTCGACTTGCCGCCGATCTGGTTCATCGCCGCGGCCAGCGTGGTGTGCGCTTCCCAGCTTATCGAGCCGTAGCTCATCGCGCCGGTGGCGAAGCGCTTGACGATCTCGCTCGCCGGTTCGACCTCGTCGATCGACAGCGGCGTTTCGGCGGGCACGAAATCCATCAGGCCGCGGATTGTCAGCATGCGGGCCGACTGATCGTTGATGGTCTGGGCGAATTCCTTGTACTTTTCCGGCACGTTTCCGCGCACGGCGTGCTGGAGCAGGCCGATGTTGGTGCTGGTCCAGGCGTGTTCCTCGCCCCGGATGCGCTGCCCATAGATGCCGCCGACATCGAGCATGTTGGCGTAGATCGGGTTGTCACCATAGGCGGCCGCATGGCGGCGCACGGTTTCCTCGGCGATTTCGGCCAGGCCGGCACCTTCGATGGTGGTGGCAGTGCCGGTGAAGTACGCCTCGACGAACGCCGTGGACAGGCCCACCGCATCGAAAATCTGCGCACCGCAGTAGGACTGATAGGTGGAAATGCCCATCTTGGACATGACCTTCCGGATGCCCTTGCCGATGGCATAGATATAGTTCTTGCGCGCCTGCTCCGCCGAAACCGGCAGGTCCTTCTTGACGCGCGAGGCTTCGATCGTCTCGAACGCGACATAAGGGTTGATCGCTTCGGCACCATAGCCGGCCAGCGCGCAGAAGTGCTGGACTTCCCGCGCTTCGCCGGTTTCCACGACCAGCCCGGTCTGCATGCGCAGGCCCTGGCGGACGAGGTGGTGATGGACGGCGGCGGTCGCCAGCAGCGCCGGCATCGGGATGCGATCGGGGCCCTGCGCCCGGTCGGACAGGATCAGGATGTTCTTGTCGGCCAGCACCGCTTCGGTGGCGGCCCAGCACATCTCCTTGATCGCCAGTTCCAGGCCTTCGGCACCAGCGGCGGCGTCCCAGGTCATGTCGATGGTGGCGGTACGGAAAGCCCCGTCCAGCGCCGCTTCGACCGAACGGATCTTGGCGACGTCCTCATCCGTCAGGATCGGCTGGCTGACTTCAAGGCGCTTGTGACTGCCCGCGTCATGGCCGAGCAGGTTCGGGCGCGGGCCGATCATCGACACCAGCGACATCACCAGTTCCTCGCGGATTGGGTCGATCGGCGGGTTGGTGACCTGCGCGAAGTTCTGCTTGAAATAGTCGTAGAGCAGGCGCGACTTGCTCGACAGCACCGGGATCGGCGTGTCGGTACCCATCGACCCGATCGGATCGTCAGCCTCGACCGCCATCGGTTCGAGGAAGCGGGTCACGTCTTCCTGAGTATAGCCGAAGGCCTGCTGGCGATCGAGCAGCGTGCCGGTCGGCTGCGGCAGCTCGGCCAGCTCCGGCTCGATCACGTCGAGGTCCTTGAGGTTGTACTGCGCCTTGGCCAGCCATTCCTCGTAAGGTTCGGCTTCGGCGAGCTGGGCCTTGATTTCCTCATCCTCGATGATCCGGCCCTGCTCGAAGTCGATCAGCAGCATGCGGCCGGGCTGGAGACGCCACTTGCGCACGATGTTGTCTTCCTTGATCGGCAGCACGCCGCTCTCGGATGCCATCACGCACAGGTCATCGTCCGTGACGAGGAAGCGCGCGGGGCGCAGGCCGTTGCGGTCCAGCGTGGCGCCGATCTGGCGGCCGTCGGTGAAGGCCACGGCGGCCGGGCCGTCCCATGGCTCCATCAGCGCGGCGTGGTATTCGTAGAACGCGCGGCGTTCGGCGCTCATCAGCGGGTTGCCGGCCCAGGCTTCGGGGATCAGCACCATCATCGCATGGGCGAGGCTGTAACCACCGGCCAGCAGCAGTTCGAACGCATTGTCGAGGCAGGCGGTGTCCGACTGGCCATGCGGGATCAGCGGCCACATCTTGTCAAGGTCGGAACCCAGCAGCTCGCTTTCCATGGTGCGGCGGCGGGCGTTCATCCAGTTCACATTGCCGCGAACGGTGTTGATCTCACCGTTGTGGGCCATGAAACGGAACGGGTGCGCCAGCTTCCAGCTCGGGAAGGTGTTGGTCGAGAAGCGCTGGTGAACGAGGCCGAGCGCGGAGACGAACGCGGGGTTGCGCAGATCGTCGTAGAACGAGCCGACCTGGGTCGCCAGCAGCAGGCCCTTGTAGACGATGGTCCGGCTGGAGAAGCTGGGCATGTACAGCTCGGTGAGGCCGGGCAGATCGTGCTTCACGGCCAGCGCATCGAGCGGGTTCTGCGTCTGCTTGCGGATCGCCAGCAGCTTGCGTTCGAAGGCGTCCTGATCGGCGCAGTTCTCACCCCGGCCGACGAAGCACTGGCGGATCACCGGCATCGAACCGATGACGGTCTTGCCCAGGCCATCCAGCGTGACCGGCACATCGCGCCAGCCGAGCAGGGACTGGCCTTCCTTCTTGATGAACTTTTCGAATTTGGCGACGACGAAATCGCGCGCCGCCTCGTCCTGCGGGAGGAAGCACATGGCGACCGCATAGTCACCGGCGGCGGGCAGGTTCACGCCGGCACCGGCGGCCCAGGTGCGGAACAGCGCATCGGGCAACTGGGTGAGAATGCCGGCACCATCGCCAAGCAGCGGGTCGGCACCCACCGCGCCGCGATGGTCGATATTTTTCAGGATTTCCAGTGCCTGGGTAATGATGGCGTGGGTTTTTTCGCCCTTGATATGGGCGACAAAGCCCACACCGCAGGAATCATGTTCGTTGCGCGCATCGTAAAGGCCCTGGGGCTTAGGAAATCCCATCGATAAACATCCGTCCTGACATTTGCCGGAGCCCCCTTCGCAAGGGGAGGTACGCGCGAATCGCGCGCGCGCTCATTGACGAAGTGACCCCAAATTCCCCTTGCCGATTGCGCGCCGTGTTTGCAACCGCGAAGGAACGAATCCTTAACAAGTCCAGCCCGTGTTCACCCCGGCCCGCCGCAGATGCTATCGCTGTTGCAGGTGCAAAAAGCACTTCACCCGCCCAGCGCAAGGGCCGGACGGGTGAAGCAGGTTGCGGTTATGGTGCAGGTGCGAAGGCGGCCGGTGCCGCCGGATGTGCGGAGGTCAGGCCGCTCCGCTCATCCGCTGCAGCGTGGCCAGTGCCGCCCGCAGCGCCTTTTCGGTGTCTGCCGGAGTGGCCGGGCCGGTGCCCGATCCCGGCCGGTCGAACGAGCGCTGGGCATCCGTGATCGGCGAGGGTGCATCGCTGTAGGCGGGCGAGGGGCTGGCGAACGGCGGCGGCGACATCGCGCCTTCGCCGGGGAAGATCACCACCGGTTCGATGGCGACGCTCTCGGGCTCCTCGATCCGCACGAAACGGGGCTTGTCGGCCGCCGGGCGCGACAGGTCGAGCAGCGAAGAATAGCCGGCTTCCAGCACATCCTCATCCTGCCCGCTGATATCGTCGGCCGCATCGGGCTGGTCCGGTTCGTTTGCCGTCACTGGCTCTACGGCAAAGGCATCGGGCGCGCGCAGGATATGGCGGGGCGGGTGGTATCCGGGAAGCGCTTCATCGTCTTCGGGCTCGTCGAACGCAAGCGGACGCATCGCCTGGGGCAATTGCGGACGAACAAACGGCGCGGGCTCGTCGAACGCCGGCTCGGGCGCAGCGTCGAAGGCCGGCGCTTCGTTCGGGAGCGGGTCAGCGACCATCTCCGGGCCGTTGAACTGGGGGGAATCGAACTGGGGGGCAGCGGCTTCGAACGGGGCTGCTTCGAAAGGAGCGGCCGCAAACGGCGCGCCTTCAAACGGGGCGACTGCCGGTGGCGCGAATTCGGGCGCAGCCGCTTCGACCGGAGCCGGTTCCACCACCGCCTCACGGGCAGCGGCGGCAAGACGGCGCTGCTGTTCCATCGCCAGCGCCAACCGCTCCAGCAGCTCCACGTGCGACAGGGCATCCAGCTCGGCGTGGGCGATCCGGTCGGCCGCAGAAGGGCCGGATTGTTCGGCCGCTTCGCATGCGGGTGCCGCGAATACGTCGGCTTCAGGCGCGTTCGGCTCGATCGGATCGGGAGCCGCAGCCCAAGCCGTATCCGGTTCGTAAGCGGGGGCATGGTCAAACTGCGGAGCCTGGTCAAAATGCGGCGCAGGGTCGACCGCCGGGGCTTCATCGGCGAAAGCTACGGGGCTGTCTTTGATCGCCGCAGGCGGTGCGAACAGCGGCTGCGGTTCGGCGGCGTGGTCGGCGACCGGCGCGGTCTCTTCGGTTTCCTCGCCCCATTCGCCAAGGCCGATGCGCGGCAGCAGATCGAAGCCGGGCGTGACGACCGGGACAGGTGCACCGAACAGCGGCGCGCTGCGGGCGCGCGCACCATCATCGGCGCGGGCCTTGATCTCACGGGCGTAGGTCTGGAACAGGCGGTTTTCCAGCACCTTGAGCGCGGGCGCGGTTTCGCGCGGGGTGAACTGGTCAGCCGAAGCATCGTCATCGCGGTCGCGACCGACGAAGGCCGGGGTCGGTTCCGTCACGACAGGTGCTGGCGGAACGAAAGCCGGGGGCGTGAATGTCGGCGGCGTAAAGGCCGGCGCTTCGAAGGCCTCGGGCTCGGGCGCAGGCGCGGGAGCATCGACCACCACGTCCGAAGCCTGGGCGGCAGCATCCTCGAACCCGTCCAGATCGAATTCGGCAAGGTTCAGGATGCGGGCCTGCTGCCCCGGCAGCGGCGCATGATCGGACACCGGATGATTGGTGTTATCTTCGTGCAGCGCCAGCGCGCGGCGGCGCGATGCGCCGAACGTGCGCGGGGCGACGGGCGCTTCCGGCTCGGCGCGATCCTCGATCGGTTCCGCTGCGGGGCCACGGCGGCGTGCCTGGGGCGCATCGGCAGGGCGAGCCAGCCGGCGCGCGGCCAGGCTGCCGATCACACCGCCCAGCGCGGTCATCGCCAGCGAGATCAGGATGCGGGTGGTGGTGCCCAGCGGCGGCGCGGCCATCGGGATGATCTTGTCGATCCCGCCGGCAACCACCGCGTGTTCGATCAGCGAGGGCCGGATGGCAAGGCTGGCAAGGCCGAAGGCAGCGCCGAACCACAGCGCGACGATCGCGGGGAACAGCGGATGCTGGCTGATCGGCTGGCTACCGGACTGCGCTTTCGTCTGGCCGCCGGTGAACTGGCTTTGCGTCTTGTGGCCCAAGATATCCGTCCTGTTTTTCATTGCGGGCTGTGGGGCGCGGACGGTCAGGCCGCCGCGCCAAGCCCGGCTTGATGCCCCGTTCGTATCAAGCTTTGGTAAACGTCTTGATAACGCCAGCCATTCTGCGCCCAGTCATGGCGCGATTCTACGTGATTGCGCCCATTTCGGCGGTAACCATCCCACGAATCGCGCGCTTCGAGCAACCGGGCCAGCGCATCGGCGCAGGCGGCGGGGTTATCGGGAGCGAACAGCACCCCGGTCTCGCCATCGGTCATCAGTTCGCGGTGACCGCCGACGTTGCTGGCGGCGACGAGCTTGCCCTGCGCCATCGCCTCCAGCGGCTTGAGCGGGGTGACCAGATCGGTCAGGCGGCTTTTCTTGCGCGGATAGGCCATCACATCGGCGAGCGCATAATAGCGGTCCACCTCGTGGTGCGGGACCCGGCCGATGAAGCGGATGGCATTTGCCGCTGGCGAAGCCTCGGCCTGCGCCCGCAGCGCCGCCTCCATCGGCCCGCCGCCGACCATCAGCAGCCGCGCATCGGGCTGGCGGGCGATCAGCGCCGGCATCCCCGCGATCAGGTCGTCCAGTCCCTCGTAATCGTAGAAGCTGCCGATGAAACCGATCACCGGGCAGCGCCGGCCGTCAATCTCGAACCCCAGCTCGCGCGCCAGGCCCGCCTCGCGCGCGGCCGGCTTGCCGAACAGCGCCAGATCGACGCCGTTCGGCATGATCGTGATCTTGCTCGCCGGAACCCCGCGCCCGACCAGATCGGCGCGCAGCCCGTCGCAGATCGTCACCACCGCGTCGGCTTCGCGCACGACATGCGTTTCCAGCGCTCGGATCAGCCGGTATTTGAGCGAACCCTCGCTGCCGGTGCCGTTGCCGACCGCGGCGTCTTCCCAGAAGGCCCGGATTTCATAGACCAGCGGTATGCCGAGCTTGCGCGCCACCTTCAGCGCGGCCTGCCCGCCCAGCACCGGCGAATGCGCGTGCAGCACGTCGGGCCGCCAATCCTGAACCACTTTCTCGATACCGCGCGCAAACAGGGCAATCTCGCGCCATTCGCGCAGGCCTGCGGGGCCGGAAACAGCCCCGGCGGTGCGGTGGAACAGCAGACCGTCGTGCACTTCGGCGGCAGCGCCGTCGCCCGCCTCGTTGTAGCGCGGGCCGGTGACCCCGCGCACTTCATAGCCCATGCCTTCCTGCGCCTTGAGGATCGCGCGGGTGCGGAAGGTATAGCCGCTGTGGATCGGCAGGGAATGGTCGAGGACATGGAGCACGCGCGTCATGGGCCTTGTTCCTAGCGGGTAACGCTTAACGCCGCGTCAACTTGGCGGTGCTATCGCCGCAAGCCATGATCGACATCCTCGCCCTTGCCATCAGCCACGGGCTGCTTGCCCTGGCGGTCTGGCGGCTGATGTGGCGCGACGACCTCTATTACGACGACGGCCCCCCGCCGCGCCGGCTGCACGGCCGCGCCCCCGACATGCGCGGGCCCGGCGATGCGGAGGCATCGGGCGATGATTGACCTGGGCTTTACCGCCTTCTTCCTGCTCCTCCTGGCGGCCGGCTTCAAGCGGCCGTTCGTGTGGGTTCTGCTCTATCTCTACGTCGATATCGTCCAGCCGCAGGTCATCTCTTGGGGCATCCTCTCGCACATCCCGGTCTCGCTGATCGCTTTCGGCGCGGCGTTCCTGGGATGGCTGCTGATGGACGACAAGCGCGACGCGCGCTTCACCATGCGTCAGGGCCTGCTCCTCGCCCTGCTGCTCTACTGCGGCTATACCACGCTGACCGCCGCCTACCCGCTCGACGCACCGGAAAAATGGTCGTGGGTGTGGAAGGCGCTGCTGTTCGCCATCTTCCTGCCGCTGACGCTGCGCACCCGGTTGCGGCTGGAGGCGGTCGCCCTGGTCATGGTGCTGGCGGCCAGCGCGCTGATCATCGACGGCGGACTGAAGACGGCGGCGGGCGGCGGCGGTTACGGCAGCCTGCGCATCTTCGTCGATAGCAACAGCGGCCTGTTCGAAGGATCGATCATCTCGGCGGTGGCCATCGCGATCATCCCGATCGTGGTCTGGCTGGCGCGCTACGGCACGATCTTCCCGAGCGACTGGCGCGTCTGGACCTTTGCCGCAGCCCTGATTTTCGCCTGCGCGCTGATCCCGGTCGGCACCCAGGCGCGCACCGGTCTCGTCTGCCTGGCGATCCTTTGCATGCTGTATCTGCGCACCGCCAAGCACCGCTTCCTGATCGCGGGCGTGATGGCGGCGGGCCTGGTGGTCGCGGTGCCGTTTCTGCCCAAGGCCTTCATGGATCGCATGGGCACGATCCAGAACCACCAGTCCGACCAATCGGCCGGAACCCGGCTGGCGATGTGGAAATGGACCTGGCAATACGCCAAGGACCACCCGATGGGCGGCGGCTTCTACGCCTATCAAAGCGCGGTCGTGAAATACGAGACGGTGGTGGCCCAGACGGTCGGCTCCACCACCACGGTCACCACCGGCGAGGTGGAGGAACAGGGCCGCGCCTATCACTCCAGCTATTTCGAGATGCTGGGCGAACAGGGCTTCCCGGGGCTGGGATTGTGGCTGCTGCTCCAGCTCACCGGCCTTCTGCAGATGGAAATCATCCGCCGGCGCTGGCGCAAACGGACCGGCCCGGATGAGGCCTGGGTGGCACCGATGGCGGTGTCGTTGCAACTGGGGCAGGTGGTTTACCTGATCGGCTCGGGCTTCGTCGGCATCGCGTTCCAGCCCTTCGTGCTGATGCTGATCGGGCTGCAGTGCGGTTTGTGGAGCTATATCAAGCGGATCGAACAGCCGTTAACCAGCCGTACCGCCCGCCCGCGCGCCGACGCCGGGGCCCCGTCGCGGCTGCGCGGTTTCGGCGAAGTCCCGGTCCCCGCGCCGATTCCCTGACCGGAAAGTTCACTAGGGAACGCTCCCTAGGCATTTTCCATAGTTCTGCGCAAATATCGCCCAAAGGCAGGCGTTTACGGCAAATTAACCTTTAACCTTCATAGCTCATATGGTTAATACACGGCAATGTCCGTTTAGGCACAATTAGCCTCGCGGATGCTGGGGCACAGAAGGGGGATACCCAATGCGAGTGCTGTTGATCGAGGACGAACCGACGACTGCGCGGGCCATCGAGCTCATGCTGACTGCTGAAGGTTTCAATGTCTATTCCACCGACCTGGGCGAAGAAGGCCTGGATCTCGGCAAGCTGTATGATTACGATATCATCCTTCTGGACCTCAACCTGCCCGACATGCACGGGTACGATGTGCTCAAGAAGCTGCGCGTCGCCAAGGTCCAGACCCCGGTCCTGATCCTCTCCGGCATCTCCGAAATGGACTCCAAGGTCCGCTCGTTCGGCTTCGGTGCCGACGATTACGTGACCAAGCCCTTCCACCGCGAAGAACTGATCGCGCGCATCCATGCCGTGGTCCGCCGCAGCAAGGGCCATTCGCAATCGGTCATCCGCACCGGCAAGCTGATCGTCAACCTCGATGCCAAAACGGTCGAAGTCGATAGCGCCCGCGTCCACCTGACCGGCAAGGAATACGCGATGCTGGAACTGCTCTCGCTGCGCAAGGGCACCACGCTGACCAAGGAAATGTTCCTCAACCACCTTTATGGCGGGATGGACGAGCCGGAACTCAAGATCATCGACGTGTTCATCTGCAAGCTGCGCAAGAAGCTCGCGCATGCCTGCGGCGGTGCCAACTATATCGAGACCGTGTGGGGCCGCGGCTATGTGCTCCGCGATCCGGAAGAGGCGGTCGAGGCGGCCTGATCGCCCCTTCCTTCAAGCGATATTCTGCGGCCTGCCCCTCGGGGCGGGCCGTTTTTGCGTGGGGCGCGTTGCCCGAGGCGAGCGGTTATGCGATGAGTCGCGCATGAAGAATGTTCTTTTCGTGTGCTCTCAAAACAAACTAAGAAGTCCCACTGCCGAACATATCTTCGCAGAACATCCATCCATTGAAGTAGCGTCGGCAGGGACCAACTCCGACGCCGAAAATCCGCTTACCGCAGAGCTGGTCGAATGGGCCGATATCGTCTTCGTCATGGAGAAGACGCATCGCAACAAGGTGCAGAAGCGTTTTCGCAACGCCCTGAAGACCGCGCGCGTCATCTGTCTCGATATCCCGGATGACTACGAATTCATGGACGACGAGCTCATTGCGCTGTTGAGGGCGAGGGTTCCCCGGCACCTTCCGTAGAATCATTTTCAGACAATCTACGTAGTCGCCGCGAAGCCACAGTTATTGATTCTCGACTCCTTCGCTGCCACTGGCCATTTTTTCACCGAGAAGCCGCCATGACAGCCTACAAATCCGGCGATCCGACCACGCTGAACCGCCTCTACGGGCGCGCCAAGGGCAAGCCGCTGCGCGCCGGGCAGCAGGCGCTGGTCGACACCCTGCTGCCGCGGATCGCGGTCCCGGCCGAGGGCGAGGTGACCGCCGAGGCGCTGTTCGGCCACCCCTGCACGCTGCATTTCGAGATCGGCTTCGGCGGCGGCGAGCATATGGCGGCGCGGGCCGACATGCTGCCCGATCACGGCTTCATCGGCGCGGAACCCTTCGTCAACGGCGTGGCGCAGGCACTGGTCCATGTCAGCGGCGATAACGGCGCGCGCCAGCCACTCGGCAACGTGCGCATCCACCACGGCGATGCGCTCGAAGTGCTGGCGCGCATCCCTGACGGCGCGCTCTCTTTCCTCTACCTGCTCCATCCCGATCCCTGGCCCAAGGCGCGCCACGCCAAGCGGCGGATGATGAACGACGGCCCGGTCAACCTGTTCGCGGCCAAGCTGAAGCCCGGCGGCGAATTCCGCTTCGGCACCGATCACGCGGTGTACCTGCGCCACGCGCTGATGGTGATGCAGCGCCACACCGATCAGTTCGAATGGCAGTGCGAAAAGCCGCTCGATTTCCAGAAGCGCCCCGGCGGCTGGCCCGAAACCCGCTACGAGAACAAGGCGCGCACCGTTTACGGGCATGAGGTCTGGCACTTCCGTTGGAGGCGGAAATAGGTCAATGGCTTATTTTTGTGAATCTTTGAAATTCATATAGTTATATACGATATTGCACGCCACGCTATCCGGCGATTTCCGCCACGGTGATTGCACGGTGCTTACTTTTGCGGTACACAAGGTATTGCAATGGCGACCGGCAGGATCAGCAAACGAACGCTTGATGCGTTCCAATCGAGCGGGATGACCGGCTTCCTTTGGGATGAAGATCTCAAGGGGTTCGGGGTGAGGGTCGCAGCGTCCGGTGCTGCATCCTACGTTATCCAGTTTCGCATGGGTGGCCGTGAATCGCCGACACGCCGTTATACCATCGGCACCAATGGTTCGCCCTGGACGCCTGCCACAGCCCGCGAAGAGGCCATCCGCCTTCTCATTCTCGTCGCGCGCGGCATCGACCCGATGGAGGAAGACAAGAAGCGACGCCGGGAGGCAGTGGATCTCGCCTTCTCGAAATATGCCGATACGTTCAGCGCTGCGTGCAAAGGCAAGGGCTGGAAGACCTTGGTCAACCGCTCCATCCGGCTCCACCTCAAGCCAGTACTAGGCAATAAGCCGTTGCCGACAATCACGCGATCCGATGTGGTAGCTGTCTTCGATCGCATGCCGGAGGAGCAGACCGCGAATAAGCGCAATGTGTTTGCTGTCCTTCGGCACCTGTTCAAATGGGCGGTAAGCCGAGGTGACATACTGCACAGCCCAATGGAGGGCATGGAAACGCCGCTTCCTGTCAAGCCGCGCGACCGGTGGCTGCTGGATGCCGAAATCAAGCAGATCTGGGAACAAGCTCCAAAGACCCACAAGTGCTTCGTAAGCGATGTGCTCAGACCACGGCGATCCATGGCATGAGGTCGCCCACTGCGATTGCTGGATAGCCAGCGGCCAGCCTGGAGAGGGTATCGGTGAGCCAAGTGTGCGGGTT